>DASVEE010000064.1:0-138969 GCA_036380735.1 Thermoanaerobaculia bacterium
TCCCATTTCCCATTCCCCGCACACCCAAGGCACGTTCCCGCGCTACCGCTTCTTCCCGCCGCCGAAGTTCCTCACGGACTGAAAGTGCACGTTGAAGTAGTTGGCCGCGGCGCGAAGCGCCTTGCCGACCGAGAAGGCATCTTTGTTGGTCACGTTTTCGATGCCCATGCGCATGTGCGGAGGCAGCTTGGCGCGGCAGCGCCGGCAGAGGGCGTTGCCGACCGTCTTGTCGAGGTCGCAGCGCGGGCAACTCGGCTTCTTCGCAAGCAATTCGAGCTGCTCTTTCGTCAGGTTCATTCTTTCAACATCTCCAAGTTCTCAACACGTATACGGGAGTCGGCAAACAAACGTCTGTGACGTAGAATCCGCGCGCCACCGGAGGAACAGCATATGGGTCAGCGCGTTGAATTTCCCTCGAACGGACACACCTGCAGCGGTTACTTCGCTGTGCCCGAATCGGGCAAAGGCCCCGCCGTCGTCATCATTCAGGAGTGGTGGGGACTCGTGCCGCACATCGAGGATCTCGTCGAGCGTTTTGCGCAGGCGGGTTTCGTCGCCATCGCTCCCGATCTGTATCACGGAAAGACCACCACGTCGCCAAATGATGCGACGAAGATGCTGATGGAGCTCGACGCCGAGCGCGCCGTGCAGGAGATCGCCGGCGCCGGCAAGTACCTCCTGCAGCGCCCGGAGTGCACGTCGAAAAAGTACGGCGTCGTCGGCTTCTGCATGGGCGGCGCGCTCGCGCAGTTCGCCGCGACCGAAGATCACGCGAACGTCGGCGCGGCCGTCAGCTTCTATGGCGGCTTCAAGCAGGTCGTGCCGCAGTGGACCGATCTCGAAGCGCCGCTCCTCCTCATCTACGGCGAAAACGACAAAGGCGTCCCGCCGGAGCATGGGCGCGAGCTCGAAGCGCGGCTGGCGAAGCTCGGCAAGAATGTCGAGCTGGTGATCTACCCCGGCGCCGATCACGCTTTCTTCAACGATACGCGGCCCGAGGTGCACAATCCCGCGGCGGCGGAAGATGCCGGGCGCAGGACGATCGAGTTCTTCCGCCGTCATCTCGGTTGATGCAGAAAGTCGCAATGGCCGCGTTCCTCGCGGCCATTCTTTTCTGTCTGACGCCGTGGGCGTCACCGCCGCTGGCGCTGGCGCTCGGCCTCGCGCTCGCGTTGACGATCGGCAATCCGTTTGCCGGCCGCACCGCGAAAGCAACGAAAGTCCTGCTGCAGGTCTCCGTCGTCGGCCTCGGCTTCGGCATGCATCTCGGCAAAGTGGTCGAGGCCGGGCGCACCGGCATCGTCTTCACCATCGCCACCATTGCCGCCACGCTCCTCCTCGGCGCGCTCCTCGGCTACGCGCTCCGCATCGAGCGCACCACCTCGCATCTCATCTCCTCCGGCACCGCGATCTGCGGCGGCAGCGCCATCGCGGCCGTGGGGCCGGTGCTCGGTGCGAGCGATGAAGAGATGTCGGTGTCGCTCGGCACCGTCTTCGTTCTCAATGCGGTCGCCCTCTTCCTCTTTCCGCCGCTGGGCAAACACTTCGCCCTGACGCAGACGCAGTTCGGCGTCTGGGCCGCCATCGCCATTCACGACACGAGCTCCGTCGTCGGCGCCGCCGCGCGTTACGGGGCCGAGGCGCTGCAGGTCGCGACGACGGTCAAGCTGACGCGCGCGCTCTGGATCGTGCCGCTCACGCTCGTCACCGCGTTGCTCTTCCGGCGCAAGTCGACGCGTGTGGTGATCCCCTGGTTCATCCTCTTCTTTCTCCTCGCCTCGGTCGTGCGCACATACGTCCCCGCGCCGGCCGTGATCTGGGAGACGCTGGTGCAGCTCGCACGCGTCGGGCTCACCGTGACACTCTTTCTCATCGGGGCCGGGCTTTCGCGCAAGAGCCTCGCCGCGGTCGGCGTCCGCCCCCTGATCCTCGGCGTGCTGCTCTGGATCGCGATCTCCGTCGCGGGGCTCATCGCGGTGCAGCAAACCCTTTAGAATCAGCCGCACATGTCGACGGCAGCACTGCAAGGCAGCCTCTCGTCGTTCCAGCTTCCGGAAGTCCTCACCTTTCTTGCCACGACGCGCAAGACGGGGACGCTCACGGTTGCGAGCGACGCGAAAGAGGGATACGTCTACTTCGACGACGGCGCGCTGATCTACGCCGGCTCGAACCAGGAGCAGTTCCGCCTCGGCAACATCCTCCTCCGCAAGCGGCGCATCACCTCGCAGCAGCGCGACCGCATCGATGAGCTGATGCGCCGCGACGGCGGCCGCTTCGGCCAGCTCGCCGTGCAGCACGGCATCCTCACCGAGGCGCAGTTGCGCGACTTCCTCAAGGTGCAGGTCTCGGAGATCGTCTACGACTGCTTCGTCTGGAACGGCGGCACCTTTGCGTTCGCCGAGGAGACAGTGCTGCCGCCGTATGCCGTGACGATCTCAATCGACCTGACGAACCTCATCATGGAAGGGGCGCGGCGCATCGAGGAGTGGGAGCAGTGCCTGCAGCTCCTCCCCGACAAGACGGCCGTGTTCCGCGTCGTGGCCACGCCGAAGGACGAGAAGATCACGCTCACGGCGGACGAGTGGAAGATCCTCTTCCTGATCAACGGTGTCCGTTCGCTCGAGGAGCTTTGCCACGATGCCGATGACGATCCGTTCGGCGTCTACCGCATCATGTACGGACTCCTCGCGAACAAGCTGATCGAGCCGGTGGGCGCGCAGCCGGTCGAGGACGACACGCAGCAACGCGGCGACGCGACGGTGAAGCAGACGTCGCCCATCTTTCACGCGGAGACGACGATGCGCGATCCGCAGGACGATACGAGCCTGCTGGTGTCGTCCGAGGCGAAGCTGTCGTACGCGGACATGGTGAGACCGACGGTGGCGCAGCTCACGGTGGTGCAGGGCGAAGGGAGCGGCGCGGTGGTTCCGTTGGTCGACTCGGAGTATTCGCTCGGCCGCCACCGTGACAACACGATCCAGCTCATGGACCTCGGCGTCTCTGGCTTCCACGCACGCGTCTACCGTGGTGCCGAGGGGTACGTGATCGAGGACCTGAAGAGCCGCAACGGGACGTGGGTGAACGGGTCGCGCGCGTTCTCCACGACGCTCAAGCACGGCGACAGCATCCGCATGGGCGGCGTGGAGCTGCGATACGAGGTGTTGTTCGACCCGCGAATTACGATCCGCGCCTGAGGTGAGACCGTTCTAATTGCCCGATTTGCCTGCGATTTCGCTACGCAGGTCGGTGATGGCCGTAGAGAGTGTGATCGATGGCGCTCACGCCGTGAACGATGTCGTTCATGTCGGTGATCGAGGTCGTTCACGCTCTGAACGATGTCGTTCACGTCGGTGATCGATCTCGTTCACGCTCTGAATGATGTCGTTCATGCCGTGAATGATGTCGTTCATACCGGTGATCGATGTCATTCACGCGGTGACCGATGTCGGTCATGTCGGTAATCGATCTCGTTCACGGCGTGAACGATGTCGGTCACGCCGTGAATGCTGACGATCCGCCTCCGGGCGCCGCAAGCAGCCTGGATTCAGCGATTTGGCTGGCTGATCCGGTCGCGGCCGCCCATGTACGGACGCAGGACTTCCGGGATGACCACGCTGCCGTCGGCCTGCTGGTAGTTCTCCAGGACCGCCACGAGCGTCCGTCCCAGCGGGAGGCCGGAGCCGTTCAGCGTGTGGACGAAATCGGGCTTCTTCTCCGGCAGGCGGTAGCGGATGTTGCCGCGCCGCGCCTGGAAGTCGCCGAAATTCGAGCAGGAGGAGATCTCGCGGAACGTCTCCTGGCCCGGCAGCCATACCTCGATGTCGTACGTCTTGCTGGAGCTGAAGCCCATGTCGCCCGTCGACAGCGTCACGACGCGGTAATGCAGCCCCAGCGCCTGCAGGATGCCCTCGGCGTCGCTCGTCAGCCGCTCGTGCTCCTCCTGCGACTTCTCCGGCAGGGTGAACTTCACCAGCTCCACCTTCTCGAACTGATGCTGCCGGATCAGCCCGCGCGTGTCCTTGCCGTACGAGCCGGCCTCGCTGCGGAAGCAGGGGGAGTACGAGCAGAACGACTGCGTGAGCGTCGTGCCGTCGAGGATCTCGTCGCGATAGAGGTTCGTGACCGGCACCTCGGCCGTCGGGATGAGGTAGTAGGGCTTGTCCCCCGCCAGCTTGAACAGGTCCTCTTCGAACTTCGGCAACTGGCCGGTCGCGAAAAGCGAGTCAGCGTTGGCCATGAACGGCGTGAGGATCTCCCGGTAGCCGTTCCGCGTGTGCGTATCGAGCATGAAGTTCATCAGCGCCCGGGAGAGGTTCGCCCCGGCGCCGGAGAGCACGCTGAAGCGCGCGCCGGTGATCTTCGTGGCACGCTCGAAGTCGAGGATGCCGAGGGATTCGCCGAGCTCCCAGTGCGCCTTGGGCGCAAAGTCGAAGGAGGGGCGCTCGCCCCAGGTGCGCTCGACGCGGTTGGCGGATTCGTCGGCGCCGACGGGGACGGAGGCGTGGGGGACGTTGGGGAAGTAGGTTTCCAGGCGGGTCAGGTCCGCCTCGATTTGTGCCAGGCTCTCATCGAGCCGCTTGATGTCATCACCGACGCGCTTCATGGCGTCGATCTGCGCGGAGGCGTCCTGCTTGTTCTTCTTCAGCGTCGCGATTTCCTGCGACGCGCTATTGCGCTGCGCCTTCAGTTGCTCGACCTCGAGGATCGTGCGGCGGCGTTCGCCGTCCAGCGCCAGGTAGCGGTCCAGATCGACGGTGGCGTTGCGGTTCTTCAGCGCCTGACGGTAGTCATCTGCGCGCTCACGGAGATAGGCCCGGTCCAACATAAGGGGCGCATGATAAGACACCGATAGGACAAATAGGACCTATAGGACGGATAGGACCTATGGGACAACAGCAGAGTTCCAGTCGTCCTATCGGTCCTATGGGTCCCATTCGTCCTATCCGTCCTATCCGTCCTATCCGTCCTATCGTCCCTCTTCAGTGCCGTACCGCGCGGCTGCGCCCACCCAGGGCGCTGAAGTCACCGGTGATCACCAGCGCGTAGCTCTGCCGCGGTCCCTGCGCGATCGTGTGCGCCTCGACCGTGATGGTGTACGTCCCGGCGCTGACGTCCGCCACGTTGACCATCTCCACGTTGTTCAGCCGGTCAGGCGCATGGCCGTTGCCGTAGCGGGTGCCGCCGGGGCCGCTGATCCGCAGGTCGAGATCGTTCACGAGCTGCGGGAACGACCCCGTGGACGGCGTCCCCGGCGGATCGGTCCAGACGAGGACCGCCTTCAGCGGCGTCCCCGGGCGGACGGTGAGCTGCATCGAGGCGCTCTCCCCCGCCGCCAGGCCGGTCGCGGTATCGACGACGCGCAGCTTGCCGGTGTCGCCGCTGAAGTACAGCGCGTTGTCGAGCGCCGGGAAGCCGAAGCCCTGCTCGAACGAGGGGACCGGCGCGGCGGTGAGGCGGCGCGTGCCGTCCCAGCGATACGGGACCTGCTGGGCCGAGGCGATGAGGGTCGCTTTGAGGAGCGCGGCGCTGGGGTTCATGCGGTTGGCCTCGTTCGCCGCGCCCGTCGGGTAGAAGCCATCGGTGTAGTACTGCCGCACGAGCGCGGCGGCGCCGGCGATCGTCGGCGACGCCCACGACGTCCCCGCCTCCCCCTGCGTCACGGCGCATGCTCCCGGCTGCGGCCCGGTGACCACCGCTGGGCCGACGAGATCGGGCTTGATGCGGCCGTCGCGTGTCGGACCGACCAGCGACCAGAACGGCATCGTGTTGTCGCCGTAGCTCGGTCCGTTCACGCGCGTGCCGCCCACCTGCAGCGTGTTCTTCGCGGAGCCGGGCGCGGAGAGCGAGCTCGCCGGCGGCAGGCCGACCACGCCGTAGTTGCCGGTGTTGAAGACGACGAGCATGTCGGGATGCGCGTGGACGAAGGCGTCGACGTCGCGCGCGCTGGTGGAGTAGTTCGCCGTCGGTGGCGCGGAAAACGGCGACACGCCCTGACGGTCGCCCCACGAGTTCGAATGGATGCGCGCGCCCTGACGCCACGCCTGCTCCAGGATCGGGATCATGCGCACCGGGCAGCCGATGCCCGGCCGCTGCGAGCAGTTGTCGCCGCCGATGAACCCCGCGTCCTGGATGACCAGCCTGGCCATCGGCGCGATGGCGTCGCCGAAATCGTGCTGGCCGGGCGCCCCCTTGTCGGCGGCGATCATCCCCGCGGCGACGGTCCCGTGCCCCTGATTGTCGAACGCGCCGGCGAGCGTCGGATCGTCACAGCCGCGCGCGCCGGGGAACTGGGCGCACGAGTAGAGGAAGTTGTACGCCACGACCTTCCGCCGCGACAGGTCGACGTTCTGCCAGGCAAAGCCGCCCGCCGGGCTGCCGGTGTTGAACGGCGGCGGCGTCGCGTCCGGCTCGGCGAAGTAGCAGCTCGACCAGTCGAGCCCCGTATCGAGCACCGCGACGATCTGATTCTCCCCCCGCAGCCCGCGGTCGTACAGCGGCGTACCGCCCGTCGGCGACCCGGTCTGCAGCGAACGATGCGACTGCTCGTTGGCAGCGAGCGGAAGTGCAACCATCAGCAGGATTGCGAATAACTTGCGCATTGGCTGACGGAACCGCGGTTTGCGACGGCCGATTTCCAGTCCCCGATTTCCGTCAGTGCACGAACTTCCGCCGGTTGCGGATGTAGTCGGCCAGGATGTACTCCCCCAGCCGGTCCGGCGACGAATAGAACGCCCGGCCGCGGTTGATCTTCGAGAGCTGCTCCACGAAGTTCACCAGCATCGGGTCGGTGGCCAGCATGAACGTCGTGATGGGGATGTTCGCGCGGCGGCAGCGGTCGGCTTCCTCGAGCGTGCGGTTCACGATCTTCATGTCCAGCCCGAAGGAGTTGGTGTACAGCTTCCCGCCCTCGGTCAGCGCGCTCGGCTTGCCGTCCGTGATCATGAAGATCTGCTTGTTGTTGTGCTTGCGGCGGCGGAGGATGCGCTGCGCCAGTTCGAGGCCGGCCTTCGTGTTCGTGTGATACGGACCGACCTGCACGTACGGGATCTCGGAGATCGGCACTTCCGTCGCTTCGTCGCCGAAGAGGAGCACGTCGATCGAGTCCTTCGGGTACTTCGTCAGGATCAGCTCCGTCAGGGCGAGCGCGACCTTCTTCGCCGGCGTGATGCGGTCCTCCCCGTAGAGGATCATCGAGTGCGAGATGTCGATCATTACGACCGTCGCACAGTTCGAGTTGTGCTCCGTCTCGAACACCTCGAGGTCGTCCTCCGTCATGCGGATCGCATCGGCCGGATCGGTGTGCTTCATCGCGTTCTGCAGCGACTTGCTCGAGTCGATCGACATCGGGTCGTCGCCGAAGTGATACGGCCGCGTCTCGGTCAGCCGCTCCGACCCCTGCCCCGCCTGCGCGACGCTGTGATACCCCGCCGCCGATTTCTGCAGCCCGCCGAAGATCTCATCGAGCGCATCGCGCCGGATCTCCCGCTCCCCCGCCGAGCCCAGCACGAGATTGCCGTTCCCGTCCTCCCCGAAGATGTTCTGCGCCTGCAGTTGCGCGAAAAACTGCTCCAGGTCGAGGTTCGGATCGAGCAACCCCCGCTCCTGCAGCATCCGCATCATCTGCATCGCCTCATCCACATCCCCGCCGCTCTGCAGCAACAGGTGATTGAAGAGCCGCCGCAACCCGAGCTCCGTCAGGAGGCGGCGAAGAAGCTCAGGGTCGAGGAAACCGTAGCGGTGGCGCATGGGATACCGGCGGCCATTCTAGTAGGAAGCAATGGCACCCATAGGACAGAAGCCGGCTGGGCGGGGTCCTATCTGTCCTATTCGTCCTATAGGTCCTATTCGTTCTATCGGTCTCTTTAGACCGCAACGTGCACGCGGCTGTACAGCGTTTCGGGAGCAACGTCAGCCCCATTGGGCCAGACGATCGTTCCGATCTCCGGGTCGACGCGAACCTGCTTGAAGTAGTCGAGATCGCGCAGGGGCTCGAAGACCGGGCCCTTGAAGGACGGATGAATGTCGACCTCGCCGCACGTGCCGTCCTGGAAGCGGATCCAGACGATGTACTCGCGAACGTAGCGAACCTCGATGACGTCGTTCATCATTTACTCCAGCGGCGCGATCCACTTCGGCGCCTGACCAGCGGTCACAAGTATCCAGTTCTCTTCCAGCTCCTGCCGGTGGAGGCTCCACCACTCCAGAACCAACGCTCTTGCACGGCTGGGGAATTCGCCCTTCAGCGATTCCCACTTGAATCTCATTCCCGCCATAGCGCGCATGGAAATGCGGCGGCTGATGATCGTCATGGTACATGGCGATGACGATGCCGAAAAACCTGCTGACCTGCGGCATCCGTTACTTCTTCTGCAGCTTCTCGATCCACCTGGCAATGGTCGGGTTGTTCGGCAGGTGTTCCCGGGCTTCGTGCAGGGCGGAGAGGGCGTCTTCTTCGCGGCCCATGACCAGGAGGATCTGCACGCGCAACTCGACCAGTGACTGGTAGAGGGTGAAGTCGGTGATGGTCTGGTGCGACAGCAGGGAGAGGGCGCGGTCGACGAACTTCAGCGCCACGTCGGGCTTGGAATCGTTCAGCGCGTCCGCCGCGAAGCGGTGCAGCATGCGGGGCGAGTCGCCGAGGTAGGTTTTGGCTTCGACGAATTGCTGGAGGGCTTCGCGGACGACGGTCTCGTGATCGGCGAACCAGCCGTCGCGGATGATGCGGTCGATCTGCTTGCCGAGGTCGGGGTGGATGTCGGCGGTGATTTTCATTTGACCGTCCGCAAGAGGTTGAACTTCAGCAGCTCCTGGAACGTGATGGTGGAGTCGAGGTCTTCGCGCGAGAGCCGCAGCGCGTGGTGCAGCCCCTCCAGGACCATCTCCATCCAGAACGCGAGCTCTTCGTCGCGCGACGGCTTCGCGTACTTCGTCGCCGTCTCAGCGAGCTTCGGCACACGATTGAGCTCGCGGAAGTAGTCAGCGAACTTCTGCTCGTCCGACACCGTGATCTTGTTCCCCTCGGCGAACCAGCCGAGGATCGAGTCGTAGGCGGGCTCGGTGGGAGCGGACTGGCGCGGCTCTTCGGCACGCGCCTCTTTCTTGTTCTTCGTGCGGCGGCCGGCGAACATGTCGTCGAGGTCGTCCGGATCGATGTCGCCGTAGCCGCGGCGCTCGCGCGACTCGCGCTGCGACGTGCCGGCACGTTCTATGGCGGGGAACTTCGATTCGAACAGCTTGCCGACCGCTTCGCCCACCAGCTTCCGTGCGACGACTTCCGCGCCCTGCTGTTCGCCCTCGTACACCATCTCCACTTTGCCGGTGATGGCCGGCAGGATCATGGCGAGATCGGAGAGCCGCGGGAACACCACGCGGTCGCCGGTGGCGGCGGCGCGGCGCTCGAGGTTCGATTGCAGCAGCTCCAGCGCGGCGATGGTGAGACGCGCGGAGACGCCCGACGACTGGTCGACGAGCTCCGAGCCGCGCGCGACGAAGGCGATCGACTCGACGAGGTCGCGCACGTACACCGGGATCTCGACCTGGATGTCGAGGCCGCGGTCGAGCCACGCTTCCTGCTCGGTGATGCGGCGCGCCGTCTCCACACTCGTCGGGTAGTGCGTGAGGATCTGCGAGTCGATGCGGTCCTTCAGCGGGGTAATGATGTTGCCGCGGCTCGTGTAATCCTCCGGGTTCGCGCTGAAGACGAGGACGATGTCCATCGGGATGCGCAGCGGAAAGCCGCGGATCTGCAGGTCACGCTCTTCGAGGATGTTCAGCAGCGCCACCTGGATGCGCGGGGCGAGGTCGGGGAGCTCGTTGATGGCGAAGATCCCGCGGTTGGTGCGCGGAATGATGCCGTAGTGGATGACTTCTTCGTCGGCGTACGTCAGCCGCTGGTTCGCGGCTTTGATCGGATCGATGTCGCCGATGAGGTCCGCCACGGTGACGTCGGGCGTGGCCAGCTTCTCGCGGTACCGCAGCTCGCGCGCGATCCAGCCGACGTGCATCTCGTCGCCTTCATCGGCGTGGAGACGGCGGCAGCGCTTGCACGTGGGCTCGAACGGCGAGTCGTTGATCTCACAGCCTTCGATGACTGGCACTTGCTCGTCGAGGAGAGACGTCAACGAACGCAGGATGCGCGTCTTCGCCTGGCCGCGGAGCCCGAGCAGGATGATGTCGTGCTTGGAGAGGATGGCGTTGTGCACCGCCGGGATGACGGTGCGGTCGTAGCCGTGGATGCCCGGGAACGTCGTCTCGCCGCGCGCAATTTTGGCGAGGAGATTCGACCGCATCTCGTCCTTGACGGAACGGACGCGGTAACCGGAGGCGCGGAGCTCGGCGAGTGTATGGATCGGGTTCGTCGTCACGTTTGAGGTTCTTCCGGGTCGCGATTGAATTCGTTCATGGCGCGGCGGAGATCGCCGCGTACAAAAAGAAACAGCGCATCGACGGCGCGCTCGATCCCACGGCTCACGGTCGCCTGCTCGTCCGCGTCGAAGTCGTCCAGCACGTAATCGCGGAGGCGTTCGTTGAAATTGGCGCCGCGCACCCCGAATCGTAAGCGCGGGAATCGTTCCGTCGCAAGGGAACTGACGATCGAGCGCATCCCGTTGTGCGTTCCGGACGAGCCATTCGGCCGGATGCGCAACTTGCCGACCGGGAGGTCGATGTCGTCGTAGACGATCATCAGGTCGTCGGTCGAATCGAGGTAGGCGTTCGTCAGCAGCTTCACCGCGTCGCCCGAAAGGTTCATGTACGTCAGCGGTTTCGCGACCATGACGCTGCCGCCGGCCACGCGGCCGCTCCCCGTCAGCGCGTTCTTTTCGTGCTTCGTGACGTCCAGCCGGAACTTCCGGGCGAAGGCGTCGACGACCAGCCAGCCGATGTTGTGCCGCGTGTTTTCGTATTCAGGGCCCGGGTTGCCCAGGCCGACGATCAATCTCATAGCTGGCGGATGATAACGGGTGAGGGCTCAGGGCTCAGGGCTCAGGGCTCGGGGCTTAGAGCTCAGGGCTCAGGGGCTGCGCTCGGCGGAGCTCCTGGCCCTGGGCCCTGGGCCCTGAGCCCTGAGCCCTAACCGGGTACAATCTGCGCCCACATGCCGGAGCGCCTCGTCATCATCGACGACAACGCCAACGACGTGCAGGTCACGCGACGCTTTCTCGAGCGGCGGGGGTATGCCGTCGAAACAGCGCTTTCGGGCGAGGAAGGGCTGCGCGTCGTTTCGCAGGTCATGCCCGACGCGGTGCTCGTCGATTACCGGATGCCGGTCATGGACGGCTTCGAGGTCGCGCGCCGCATGAAGGCCGACCCGACGCTGCAGACGATCCCGGTGCTGATGCTCACCGGCTCCGATCAGGCGGAGCACATCGTCGAGGGGCTCGGCGCCGGCGCGGACGACTTCGTGACGAAGGGCGTCGACACGGAAGTGCTGCTCGCGCGGCTCCGCGCGCTGCTGCGCGTCAAGGCGTATCAGGATCAGCTCCGCCGGATGAACCAGCAGATGACGCGCGATCTGCAGATCGCGCGTCGCGTCCAGGAAGCGCTCGTTCCGCAGCGGACGTTCACCTCGCCGCGCGCCGAGATCCGCTCCGCCTACATCCCGAGCGAGATGCTCTCCGGCGATTTCTACGACTACTTCCTGCAGGAAGACCGGCTCTACCTCTTCGTCGCCGACGTCTCCGGCCACGGCCTCCCCTCGGCCATCCTCGTGTCGCTGCTCAAGAGCTACATCCACACGGAGGCGGATCCGGCCGGGTCGCTGGCGGAGTTCATGGCGCGGCTGAACAACTTCTTCTACAACGTCAGCCTCCCCACGCAGTTCGCCACAGCGCAGCTTTTCCGGGTCGCGGAGCAGACGCTCTCCTACTCCAACGCCGCGCATCCACCGTTCCTCCTGTTCAGCCACGAGACCGGCAAGACCGTCCAGCATGAACAGCCGGGCAACCTCCTCGGCGCCATGCCCGACCTGCCGTTCGAGGAGCATGCGCTGGCGATCGCGCCCGGCGACACGCTGTTCGTCTACACCGACGGATTGACCGACCGCTGCAACGCGAACGGCGACTTTTACTCGATCGATCGCATCGCCGGTTTGCTCGAGCAGACGCGCGGCGAAGAGATCGGCGTCGTCTACGATTCGATCTACAAGGATGTGGCCGGCTTTCTGGCCACGGAAGAATTCAAGGACGACATCGCGTTCGTTCTGACGCGATTCCGTTGAGTCGCGTCCCTTGAATGAAAAAGACGACCGCGATCCTTTGTTCCCTCTTCCTCGCCACGGCCGCGCTGGCGCAGACGCCTCCGGCGCCGTTCCCTGAAGATTTCACGCCCAGCCCGTGCGCGGCGCAGGATGCGTGCACGTCGTTCAAAACGAGCGAGTTCTCTCCCCTCGCCTCCCGCCTGCTCGGGTTGCAGCTCGACAGCGAGTGGGTGCGCACGAACGAAGCGATGATGATGGAGGCGATGCGCCCGATCTGCCGGAAGATCGCCTCCTGCTACACGATCCAGGGAGCCAACTTCCAGTTCTGTCACGACTCGTTGATGCCGGAGATCCGGGGCATTTGCGCGACGAAGTTCGCGAATGGCTCGCGCGATTTCGAGCAGTGCGGTGCGTTCACCGAGATCTGGGCGTCGGGCGTCGATCAGCTTTCGAGCGCGCGATGGGCGAAGGCGCAGGAATGCGCCCGGCCGTCGTGGACGACGAAGAGCGTGGCGCCCGAGATCTGGCTCGTGCCGGCGAAGATCCCGCGCGACTACAAGGGCGACATCACCGTCTACGCCCGCGACCCGGAAACGAAGCTGCCGGTCCCGGCGAAGGTGGAGATCGCGGAGCAGAACGTCTTCTCATCGCTCAGCCCCTCCGGCCGCCCGGCGACGTTCTACGCGTTCAAATGGCCGGTGAAGCTGAATCGCACGACGAACCCCGACGGCCATCGCGACCTGGTTCCTCCCATGGTCACGGTGACGGCGGAGGGCTGGGCACCGGCCACGTTCCCCATGCCGGTCGATGTGCCGAAGATGTCGATCGAGATGAAACCGGCCAGGCTGAAGCCGGGCAGAAACCGCGTGACGGTGACGACCCGCGACGCCGAGACCGGCAAACCGGTGGAAGCGCGCGTGATGTTCGGCACCGTGGTGGCCGGCGAATCCAACAAAGAGCTGGTGATCAACGTACCCAGGAAGAACCGCCCCCAGTTGTGGGTGACGGATCTGTTCGAGCGCTACGGGGATGTGGTGATCGCGCGGTAACCGCCCGGGAACGATAGGACGGATAGGACGAATCGGACCACCAGCGGAGCCATTCGTCCCATAGGTCCTATTTGTCCTATAGGTCCTATCGTCTACTCATCCTCTTCGAGGATGTCCAGGTCGCGCGCTTCCAGCAGCGCGGGGGTGATCCCGGGGAACTTTTCGGTTCCGTAGTACCAGGCGCCCGCGATCTTCGGCGATTCGGGCCACTGGTCGTCGTAGACGAAGACTTCCAGCGACTTCAGGCGGCCGTTGTAGACGTGCAGCGACGTATCCGCCGGCGTCGTCGTCCCTTCGAGCTGCACCTGGAGGTCGTCGAGGTGCATCAGCTTGCGCGGGACGGCCGCGGTCGTGGTCGGGACCTCGAAGCGGGTGATGAAGCCGGTGCCGGTCATCTCCCGCTCGCGCACCGTGGCCGCGGCGTATTGCGCGCGCAACGAATCGAGCAGCGGATCGTCCCCCGCGAGGAGCGCGGTCATGACCTCACGTTCGAATTCTTCGATCGTCATGCGATGCGCTGCAACAGCTCGACGGCCTGCGGCTTCTTCTCGTAGCGGACGTCCGTTGCCGCGATCTTCTCGAGGTAGCGGCGCGCTTCGCCGACGTCGTTGCGCTTCAGGTGACAGCGCGCGAGCCAGAACCACGTGTCGACGACGTACTCGTTCTCACCGAAGCGATGCGTCTGCACGGCCTTCTCGAACGCGCCGATGGCGTCCTCGAAGCGCTGCTGCGCGTAGTGAATGCGCCCGAGGTGCGAGAGGGCGTCGAAGTAGTCGTAGGAGGTCTGTTCGACGTTGTCGAGCACGCGGCGGTAGAACTCCTCCGCCTTCGGGTAGTCGCGCCGGTCGAAGTGGATCGCCCCGCAGAACAGCAGCGCATTCCGGAAAAAGTACGAGTTGAAGAACGGCTGGTCGGCATCGAACAGCGCGAGCGCCTCGCCGAACAGGTGCAGCGCTTCGTCGTAGTCCTGCAGCGCGTACGCGTTCAGCGCCTTGAGCGCGAGCGCCTGCGCCGTGACGTTATTGTTCTGCGAGTAGCGCAGCGACTGATCGTGCAGATCCTTCGCCGCGGCGAAGTCGCCCCCCTCGTGCGAGAGGTGGCCGAGGATGACGTACGACTTGTACTTGATGTCGTTCGCCTCGTCCGACTCCTCCGACTCGCAGGCGGCGGCGAAGCCTTCTCGCGCTTTGCCGAGGTCGCCGGCGTAGAGGGCGGCGACCGCGCGGTAGTACGTCGCCTCGAGCGTCGTCAGCACGTTGCTCTTCTGGCGGGAGAGGGTGTCGATGAATTTCGTCACGAGCTGGGCGAGGATGCGGTTCTCGGAGCTCGGGTCGACGATGAAGTTCTGCAGGTAGACGAGGCGGTTCTCGAGGATGCGCATCATCTCGAGCATGATCGTGATGCGGTCCTGATCCTGGCCGGCCTCGCCGAAGAGGTTCGCGAGGTGACGCTGCAACGTCTGGTACTGCTCGTCGTAGCGGCGAACCGTCGCGTCGGGGATCTCCCCCTTTTCGTTCGTCAGTTGGTTCTCGAGCGCGACGCGCTGCTCCACGAATTGGCGGATGCGCGCGGCAAGATCGTTAGTCGGCATTCGTACGTTTTCCGTTGTCCGTAGTCCGTTTTCCTTCTCTGCCTGCTCCCGCCGCGTAACTTAATACGGAAAACGGACAACCGACAACGGAAAACGTCACGTCACCGCTCGCGGCGTGCAATCGGGGAGCCAGCGACCTCGAGAAGCCGGAATTCGATCTGTTTCCGGTCCTCGTCGATCGACTCGACCTCGATCTTGACGTGGTCGCCCAGCCGCAGCTCGCGCATGCTCGATTCGCCGCGCAGACGGTGCTCGCGCTCCTTGAACTGCCAGAAGTCGCCGCCGATCGTGGCGACCGGCACCATCCCCTGCACGAAGATCTCGTCGAGCTCGACAAAGAGGCCGAACGGCGCCACACCGGTCACGATGCCGGTGTACTCGTTCCCCACCTTGTCGCGCATGAAGATGACCTTCTTCCACTCGAGCACTTCGCGCTCCGCCTCCTCGGCCCGCCGTTCGCGTTCGCTCGACTGCATGGCGTACATCGGATGCGCGCGCTCGACCTGTTCGCGACGGTCGCCGTAGAGCGCTCCGTTCGCGATCAGCTCCGCGAGCCGGCGATGGACGATGAGGTCGGGATAGCGGCGGATCGGCGAGGTGAAGTGGGCGTAATGCTCCAGCCCCAGCGCGAAGTGGCCGCGCGATTCCTCGGAGTAGAACGCGCGCTTCATCGAGCGGAGCACGATGTTCGTGAGGAAACGCTCCTCCGGCGTGCCGACGACCGACTTCAGGACGCGCTGCAGCTCGCCGGGACGGATCTCCTCGACGTCGCCGCGCAGCGTCAGCTTGAATTCCTTCAGCAGCATCTTCAGGTCTTCGAGCTTCTGCGGGTCAGGCTGTTCGTGGACGCGGTAAAGGCCCGGCTGACTGGCGAAGACGAGCTCGCGCGCAACCGTTTCGTTCGCGGCGAGCATGAACTCCTCGATCAATCGATGCGCGACGTTGCGCTCGCTCGGACGAATGGCCTCGATGTCGCCCTTCTCGCCGAGCATGACCTCGGCCTCGGGCAGATCAAAGTCGATCGAGCCGCGCTGGTCGCGGCGCGTGCGCAGCACTTCGTACAGCGCGTGCATGCGCTCGAACTCTGGGAGCAGCGCGGCGTAGCGCTCCGCGAGCTCCGGCGTCCGCTCGGTGAGGATGGCGTTGACGTCCGTGTACGTCATCCGCTCCTTCGTCCGGATCACCGACTTGTAGATGTTGCGGTTGACGAAGCGCCCTCGCGGATCGATCTCCATCTCGCACGAGAACGTGAGCCGCTCGACTTTCGGGTTGAGCGAACAGATGCCGTTCGAGAGGCGCTCCGGCAGCATCGGCACCGCGCGTCCGGGGAAATAGACGGACGTGCCGCGCTCGAATGCTTCGGCGTCGAGCACGCTCCCCTCGGTCACGTAATGCGCCACGTCGGCGATGTGCACGCCGAGGAGGTAGTTGCCGTTGGGGAGCATCTGCACTTCGACGGCGTCGTCGAAGTCCTTCGCCGTCTCACCGTCGATGGTGACGATGCTGCGTCCGCGGAGGTCGACGCGTTTCGCGATCTCCTCTTCCGGCACTTCCACCGGAATCTCCTCGGCCGCGCGCAACACTTCATCCGGGAAGTGATGCGGGATGTGGAACTTGCGGATGACGACCTCGATGTCGACGCCCGGGTCGCCGATGAATCCGATGACTTCCACGATGCGGCCCGAGGCGAAGTGCGTGGTGCGGTCGGGATAGCGGTCGATCTCGACGTTCACCATCTCGCCGTCGCGCGCGTCCATCGTCGCGTCTTCGTCGATGAGGATCTCCGTGTCGACGCGGAAGTCGAACGGGACGACGTACGGCTCCGCGTCGGAGGCGTGGAAGCGTCCGACGACGGTGCGGTGCGCGCGGCGCAGCACGCGGTTCACCTCGCCGACGACGTACTCGCGGTTGTACATCCGCTTGAACTTCGGCCGCTGCCGGTCGACGCGGACGATGACGATGTCGCCGTTCATCGCGCCCTTCATGGAGCGGCGGTCGATGTAGATGTCGAAGTCCTGTCCGGCGCCATGCACGACGCCGCTGCCGTCCTGATGCACCTTGATGGTGCCGGCGTGATACGGCGTGAACTCCAGCAGCGAGTAGCGCTTGCCTCGCACGGCGAGGATGACGCCATCCTGCTCGAGCTCTTCGACGGCGCGCTCGACCTCGTCGCGCGTGACGTCGGGATCGTTGAGCCGCTCGAAGATCTCGGTGATGCCGAGCAGACGATTGCCACGCTGACGCAGCAGGTCGATCAGCGACTGATGAAGCTCGGAAGGTTGCGGCAGAGCGAGAGAGCGCGTCAACGGCCGCCTCGGACGATCAACGCGGTGAGCGCGAGGTCTTGCTCGGACGGAGTGAAGCCGGAGCAGAGACGCGCTTGGCGGAAAGGCGGCGGCGGGCAGGACGGATCTGTTCGGCGAAGCCGTTCAGCATCGTCTGCGTGCGCAGTTTGTTGTGGAGCGTGTTGCGATGGACTCCCAGTTTCTTCGACGCCTGGGTGACGTTGCCGCGGCTGACCGTCATGGCCGCCACGATGTACTTTCCTTCGAATGCTTCGACCGCCTGTGCCAGCGTGATCCCGTTGCCGATCAGCTCACGAATGATGGCGTTCAAACGATCGTCGATGCTTACCATTTCGATCAGACCTCAGAGGTGCGCGTTGTTGGAGAGGGGTGATTCTACACCCCTCATTTCGTGGGACAGCAAGAGAAATTTTCTTTCTTTTCTTCGCTTGACAAAGATAAAAAACGACAGCGTCGAAAGTGTGAACAGCGTCATCACACCACCGATGAAAAATGCCGGCGCACGATACGTCCAAACCACGGTGTGACGCCCTTTTTCGATGTGAACGGCACGAAAAATCCCGTTCGCGAGCAGCTTCTCCGCGGGCCTGCCGTCGACACTCACTCGCCACCCCGCTGCATCCTGTTGTGCGAGCACGAGGATGCCGTCGGAAGGCGCCTCAACGACGACGCGCGCATCATTGATTCCCATCGTGAGCGATGCCGGATGAATCGCATGTGACGCACGCGGCACCTCCTTCAGATTCACGAACAGTTTTCCTCCGGCACGCCCCGCGAGAAACTCCTCGAAGCCGTCGTGGCTCGGCTGCCAGCTCGACCAGAACGTCGCCAGCGGCAGCGGATGAGGCCAGCGATACAACATCGCTCCCTCTTTCACGAATGGGGCCGGAAGCACATCGTCCGTCAGCACCCAGCCGGCCGGAAGAAACGCGAGCAGATCGGGATGCGGAGCCGTTGCCAGTTGCTCGCTCATGCGGTACACGCGCGCGGAGGTGAGCGGCGCCGCCGTCGACTCGTCGTAGCGGCGCTCGTACAGGTTCAGGTAACCCGAGAGCCACTGGCGCGGATGCAGCGACGACTGCTTTCCGACACGCACGATTTTGGCGTCGGCACCGACGTGCGCGTCGTATGGCACAGCCTTCGTCGAGAACGGCGCGCTGACGAAGAGCGGCCGCGTGGCCGGCAGCACGTCGACGAGAATCAGTGCGACGACGATGAGATCGAGCCACCGCTTCGGCCGGCGGATGCGCTCCCATCCGATCACCGCCAGCGCGACGACGGCAAACGCGCCGAACGGAATGAAGCGCCCGGGGTAACGGAAG
This sequence comes from Thermoanaerobaculia bacterium, assembly GCA_036380735.1. Taxonomy (GTDB): domain Bacteria; phylum Acidobacteriota; class Thermoanaerobaculia; order Gp7-AA8; family Gp7-AA8; genus DASVEE01. The sequence goes on from DASVEE010000064.1 coordinate 18,465, forward strand.
AGCGTCACCGGCATCCGCTCGATGAGCCACGCCGCCGGCGGAAAGTGGATCCCCGCGCTGGCGATCATCGACAGCGCGAGCAGCGCGAGCCACGGACGCGACTCGCGCCAGCGCGTGGCGCCGGCGAGCGCGAGCACGCAGACCACGATGCCGACATAGACGATGGCGATGAAGTGCTGCGACTGCCCGCCGAGAAAGAGGCCGAGCCAGCCGGAGAACGGAGTGGAATCACGGAAGATCGCCGCGCGATCCAGCCCCGAATCGCGGTCACTCCCGCGAATCATCTGCAGGAACGGCAGCAACTGCACCGCGGTGAGACCGAAGGCCGTAACCGCCGTAATGGCAACCTGGGAAACCCAATGGGACGAATAGGACCGATGGGACGAATGGGACGGAGGTGTGGTGGACGCGCTTCTCCAGAACACCACCACGTACATCAGCGCGGCGATCGCCGCGAACAGCGGCTCTCCGGCGAGGAAGGCCATGGCCAGTGCGAATGCGGCGCGGATCGGCTTTCGCTCCAGCGCGCACCACAACACCAGCGGGATCCAGGCGAACGTCGTCAGGTTGTTCGACACGTCCATCAGCGAGAGCGTCGGGCCGGCGAACATCAGCGCCACCGCGCCGACGAGTCCCGCGCCCTGGCTGCGGCCGCGCGAGAACAGCAGATACGCGCCGAGGCCGAGCACGATGACGTGCACCAACAGGAAGAGGACGTACGCCGTCTCGAACGGCAGCGCGAGGAACAGCCACGCCGGTGGATAGAACACGCCGGTCTGAGGGTTCGCGAGCCACGGCTCGCCCGATGCGCTGTACGGGTTCCAGAACGGCAGCACGCCCTGCTTCAGCTGCTCGGCGGTGAACCAGCGCAGCGGCGCGAAGTAATCGAAGTGGTCGCGCAGCACGAAGATCTCGCGCCGCAGCAGCGGCCCCAGGAACGGGATGGTTGCGAGGATCGGAAGGAGGATCAGCGCGAAGCGATGCTGCTTCATCGCACGCAGAAGTCCTTCACGATGTTGCGCACGAGGCGAACCCCTTCGACGAAGAACTTCGTGCGGATGCGCTCGTCGGTGCCATGGACGCTGTCGGCATCGTAGTAGTTCACCTTGAACGGCGCGATGCCGTACGCCACGACGCCGCGCGCGCGGAAGAAGCGGCTGTCCGTCGTGCCGGCTCCGACGATCGGCGCGACGCCACTCCCCTTCTCATCCTCTTTCATCCGCTTCTCGAGGATGCGGAAGAGGTCCGTGTCGGGAGAGCTCGGCGGCACGGCTTCGCCGGAGAGGAGGATCTCGATCGATCCCTCGTTCTGCACCGCCGTCGCCACTTTGGCCAGCATCTGCTCCGGCACGCTGTCGGGCAGGAGGCGGATGTCGATGTCGGCGCTGGCCTTGGCGGGGATGACGTTGACGGAGGTGCCGCCGCTCACGCGCGTGATGGTGATCGTGTCGCGCAGCAGGTTGCGATAGCCCTGCGGCAGGTCGCGCTCGAGCGCCACGGGGTCGAGCGGCTCCGCGATCGAGCCGATCAACTCGCCGCGCGCATCAGTGCGCACGCGCGCCGTCCACTGGAACGCGTCCCTGACGCTCGGCGTCAGGCGGTACGGCGTCTCCAGCCGCTCCACCGCCGCCAGCCCGCGCACGAGCTTCGCGACCGCGCCTCCGCCATCCGGCGGCGACGCGGCGTGCCCCGGGATTCCTTCGACGTTGAAGCGCAGCCAGAGTGGGATCTTCTGGTGAACCTCGACCCCCCAGAACGTGACCTTATCGAGCACGGTCTCGTTGAAGCCCCCCTCGTTGAGCACGAAGCCGACGTTGGCGAAGAGCTCCGGATAGCGCTCGAGCAGATCCTTCGCGCCGCGCAGGCCGCCGAGCTCCTCGTCGGCGACGCCGAGGTAGATGACGTCGCGCTTGAGCGGCGACTTGCGGCGCTTCAACTCGATCATCGCCATCAGGTTCGCGATGCCGAGCGACTTCACGTCGAGCGCGCCACGTCCCCACAGATAGCCGCCGGAGACGAGGCCGCTGAACGGCGGGTTCGTCCACTGCGCCGGATCGGCCGGGACGACGTCGATGTGATGCATGAGCAGCAGCGCCTTCTCGCTCGTGCCGGAGGAGAGGCGCGCGTAGAGCGACTGCCGCTTCGGATCGCTGCCGAGCAGCTGCGACTCGATTCCTTCCTTCTTCAGGATCGCCTGCAGATACGTCGCCCCCTCGGTCTCATTCCCCGGAGGATTCGACGTGTCGATCTTCAGGTAGCCGGCGAGCGCCTCCTCCGCTTCACGGTCGAGAGGATCGGCCTGCACGCCGCCGGCACGCCGGCACTGCAGCGAAGCCACGAACAGCGAGACCACGACCAGCGCGATGGCGAAACGTCGATTCACGCGTTACCAGCGATCCGCTGCGGGATCGTGAGCTGCACCGCCGCCTCTTCTTCCTGTGGCACCGCGTGGTACGACTCGAAGCAGGCGCGGCACCGCGCCTCGTACGACGAATCGCCCACCTCGACCTGTGAGTTCCCGCCGGAGACGCGCTGCGAGTAATGCGCGGCGCCGCGGCAACGCACGCACACCGCATGCATCTTCGACACTTCCTCGGCCACCGCGAGCAGCGCGGGCATCGGCCCGAACGGACGCCGCATGTAGTCCTGATCGAGCCCCGCGGCGATGACGCGGATGCCGGCATCCGCGAGTTGCATGCAGACATCGACGATGCCGGCGTCGAAAAACTGGATCTCGTCGACGCCGACGACCTGCACGCCGATCTCGACGCGCGAGAGAAGCTCGCTGCTGGTGCCGACCGCGACGGCCTTGAGGCGACGATCGTCACGCGAGACGACTTCATCCGTGGCGAAACGATCGTCGAGGACGGGCTTGAAGACCTGGACGCGCTGCCGCGCGATGACCGAACGGCGCAGACGGCGAATCAGCTCTTCCGACTTCCCGGAGAACATGCCTCCGGCAATGATTTCGATCCAGCCGCCACGATGACCGTCCAAGTTGGGCCTCCAGGAGAAGTTGGGAGAATTCTAAAGGAAGAAGTCAGAACGCAGAACGCAGAATCAAGAACGAAGAAAGCAAAGCGGTTTCTCTTCATCTGCGTTCTGCGTTCTGACTTCTGCGTCTCTTCAGCCGAACACCCCCGCCAGTTTGCCCACGCCTTCGCGGATCCGTTCTTCCGTTTCCTTGGCGAACGTCAACCGCAGCGTGTTCTGGCCGCTGCCGTCGACGAAGAACGGTGCGCCGGGGATGAAGGCTACGCCGCTGGCGACGGCGGCTTCGAGGTGCGCGCCGGTATCGACGTCGCCGTCGAACGTGACCCAGGCGAACAGGCCGCCGTCGGCCGGCGTCCAGCGCGCTTTCGTCGCGAAGTGGCGCTCCAGCTCCTCGATCAGCACGCCGCGCTTCCGCTTGTAGTACTCGCGGACCTTGGCGATCTGCCCCGGAAGCTTGCCACTCGCGCAGAACTCGTCGACGATCGACTGGTCGAGCATCCCGGAGCAGAGATCCGCCGCCTGCTTGGCGATCTCCAGCCGCGAGACGAGCGGCCGCGGCGCCACGATCCAGCCGCAGCGCAGCCCCGGCGCCAGCACTTTCGAGAACGACCCGAGGTAGAGGACGCGATCCTCGTGATCGCGCGCCTTCATCGGCGTCGTGTCGGCGCCTTCGACGTACAGCAACTCGCCGTACGGATCGTCCTCGATGATGAGGAAGTCGAATTCGCTGGCGATGGCGAGGACCTCGTCGCGGCGGGCCTGCGTCATCAGGCGCCCCGAGGGGTTCTGGAAGTTGGGGATGGTGTAGAGCAGCTTCACGCGGCCTGCGAGTCGCGAGGCCACCTCGCGCAGCGAGCCGGTGACGATGCCGCCGTCGTCCTGTTCGACGCCCGCGAGCTCCGCGCTGCGCGCGTAGAAGGAGCCGGTGCCGCCGATGTACGTCGGCAGCTCGACCAGCACGACGTCGCCGGGATCGAGCAGCGTGTGCGCGATGAGGTCGAGCGCCTGCTGCGAGCCGGTCGTGACGATCACGTCGTCCGCGCTGCAGTTGATTTTGCGCGTGCCGCAGAGGGCCGCGATCTGCTCCGTGAGGCGCTGCAGTCCGCGCGTCGGGCCGTACTGCAGCACGACGGCGCGGCGCTCGCGCACGATGCGCTCCGCGATCGCGGCGATGTCGTCGGCGGGGAACGTGTCGGGGCTCGGCACGCCGCCGGCGAAGGAGATGATGTTCGGGTCGTTGATCAGTTTGGCGAAGGCGCGGATCGCGGAGGGACGGAAGTTCTGCGCGTCGCGCGAAATGAAGCGGTCGTGTGCGGTCAACTACTCCTCCAGAAGTGCGGCATACGAGGCGAGGAACCAGGCGCTGACGGCCGACGAGATCAGCATCTGCGCGCCGTAGCTGAAGAACTGCAGCGGCGAAAAGAGGATGTTGATGCTGTCGGGGCTGTGGAGTGCGCCGCCGACCCACACCATCGTGCTGACGGCGCTCGAAACAGCGAAAGACACGGCGAAGACGATCAGTGCGACCACGAGGTGACGCGCAAAGTCACCTTTCACGTCTTTCCACCCGGCCGAGAGGGCCGCACGCGCGGTCGTGTGGCGCGCGAGCGCGATGACGATCGCTTTCTCCACCCACATCGCCGTGATGATGGTGACGCCGAGGGCGAGCATGAACGTGAAGACGAGCCCGAGGCAGCCGATCCCCGCCGCGGCCGCCGGCTCATCGGCGATCATCGTAACGAGTGCCATCACCGGCAGCATCGGCAGGACGACGATCAGCCCCGCCACGCCCCACGCGAGGTTGTAGATCCAGAAGACACGCCACCACCCTTCTTTGCCGCCGGCGAGGAAGCGCTCCATCGTGAAGGGGCCGTTCAGGTAAACACGCGCGCTTCCCGCCTGCAGAAACGAATGCACGAGCACGAAGACCAGCGAAAGAAGCAGCGCCGCGACGATGATCCAGACGAGCACGAGCCAGTGCTCGAGGACGATCGAGGCGAGGTCGACGAAATCCTCCGGCGTCCGCAGCGGCTTGACGCCGAGCGAGACGGCGAGGGGGATGAGCACGGCGATGATGGCGGCGACGGTCAGGGCGGCGAAGAGCAGCGTCTCGCCGACGCGGAGCAGCAGCAGCGGCCAGTTTGCAACCGTGTTCTCGAACCCGCGGCGGATGGCGTCGAATGCGTTACGTCTCAAAGCGTGTTCCGGCGGAAATCGCTCGCTCCCGTGAAATCGATGCGCTCGGCCATCTCCGCGAGGCGGCTGCGCAGGCGCGTGCCGATGCGCTGCTCCAGCGACTCCTCCTTCGCGTCCGCCGGACGGTCGACGTAGTTCGTCGTGAAGATCGTCGTCTTCTCGTCGTTGTAGCGCGTGTTGATCACGTAATAGAGGATGTCCTGCACGAACTGCGTCGGCTTCTGCGACCCGAGCTCGTCGAGGACCAGCAGATCCGACTCCAGCAGCGGCCGGAGGATCTCCGATTTCGACTGCGCCCCGTCGGAATCGAACGAGGCCTGGATCTCCTGGATCAGGTCCTGAAAGTTCGAGAAAAGCATCCGCCCCGGTTTCCCCGTGGCGATGATCTCGAGCAGCGCCGAGACCGCGAGGTGCGTCTTGCCGACGCCGCAGCCGCCCGTCAGCAGCAACCCCTTCAGCTCACCGGTGCCGGGCCAGGTGTCGACGAACTGCTGCACGCGCGTCTTCGCGTTCCGCAGCACCGGAGCCTTTTCGCGGTACGACGCCAGCGTGCAGTGCATGTACCGCTTCGGGATGCGCGCGCTGAGCACGCGCTGCTGCTTGCGCAGATCGCCGGCGCAGCCGCACGGCTCCACGCGGTTCGTATCGGAGTCGACGGTGATCCAGCCGGAGCCCTTGCAGCGGGGACACGTGGACGAGGGAGTGGCGACGGTGGACATTGGCGGAAGTTTAACTGAAGGGCGTCCTGTCATCGGTCCCATTCGTCCTATGGGTCCCATTTCGTCCTATCGGCCTTCCTCTATACTTCCGTGCCGGGCGCCCATGTCCGATCCCATCATCGCGTACCTCACGAGCCGTCCCGAGGCGGCGACCTTCCTGCTTCCGGCGGGCATGGAGAGGACTGTCGCGGAGCTTTTCCCGCGGGAGATGATGCTGCCGCAGCCCATCCGCATCTACCCGGCGGACGAGACGCAGCCTCCGACCCTCGGCTACCCCGTCGCCGAGAGCAGCGTGATGAAGGAGCTCGACGCGCGCCTCGACCGCTGGCTGACCGAGGAGACGGCGTGGCAGGTCAAGCGCGTCGACAACCTCCGGGACAAGGCGCAGGCCGCGCTCGCCGCCTACACTTCGCAACTGATGAAGGTCGTGGAGAACGCCATGATGGGCAGCCTCCTCAACGACTTTCACGCGATCTTCTGGCTCGCCCACTCGCTCGATCTTTCGCGGCAGTTCTCCACGATCCCCCGCCGCGTCAGCGCCATCGACATCCAGGCCGGCCGCACGCAGGGCGACATCCTCAAGTACCGCATCTTCGGGCGCTGGGTCTCCGAGACGCGCGAGCAGATGACGCAGCTCGTCGCGCGCGCGGCCGCGCTGCTCGACGGCGAAGAACAGCACGGCCTCCACTTCTTCCGCCTCCTGCAGGACGACGTCCTCATTCTGACCGAGGAGTTCATCGGCCCCGATCTGCGCGAGCTGCGCTCGTTCATCCAGGGCTACCTGCGCCGCGACTTCCAGTCGTTCCGCGATGCGTTCGAGCGGCTGCGCACCTCGACCGCAGAAGTCCTGCAGAAAGACCGCACGTTCCGCGCGGCGCTGCCGCTCTTCGGTGTCACGGCGGAGCAGGGGATCACCGTGGCCATGCTCTTCGACGCGCGTTTCCAGACGTTCGTCTTCGAGCAGCCGGCCGTGCAGAACGTCCTGACGCGCGAGGAGCGCGAGCAGTTCCATCTCATCGCCCGCCGCATGCGCGAGTTCGCGGTGCTGAGCCAGTTGCGCCGCGGCCTCGTCTGGATGACGGCCACGCCGGACGGCCAGATCGTCGCCGCGGGCCGCAGCGGCAGCAAGTACTCGCGCTCGACGCGGCCGATGGACTTCGGACGCCATGGCGTGGTCGACCCGATGGTGCATCGCTTCGGCCTGATCTACGACATCTCCAATTTCTCCGAGACGCTCGGCAACCTCCGCCGCGCCGGCGGGAAGGAAGAGATCAAGTCGTACCGGCAGATGCTGGTCTTCCAGCGCAAGCTCGAGCACGTCGCCGACCGCCACATGCTCGTCTTCGAGAAGTTCCTCGGCGACGGCGGCTTCTACACCACCCGCCGCGCGCTGCGCCTCGTGCGTGCGGCCGTCGAGATCCAGCGCTTCTACTCCGAGATGAAGCGCAAGGGCTTCGCCTTCAACAAAGGCATGCGCGTCGCGCTCAACTACGGCTATTACCGGCTGCTGCCGCTGCGCATGTCGGCCGAGACGAACCAGCGCATCACCGAGTTCTACGGCCCCGGCATCGTCGAGCTGTCGCGCCTGACGACGGGAAAGGCGAACAAGGAGATCGAGGAGATCGCCGCGTTCCTCATCGCCCACGGCTACGAGCAGCAGAAGGTGCAGCAGTTCTTCGCTCCCCTTTCGCGCGGCGTCGACGTCATCGACCACCTGCAGCACGCGCGCGAGTTCTACGCGTACCTCAACGCGACCGGCCACCTCGTCAACGAGGGGATCGTCGCGTCGATGCCGTTCCTCCAGGAGCTGTCGAACGAGCTGGCCCACGAAGCGCAGCAGCTCTACCGCATCCGCACCGGCTACGGCAGCTACATCGGCTTCGCCCCCGCCGTCTCCGGGCTGGAGTTCATCGGCATCCGTCTCCTCGGCATGGTCTCGCTCAAAGGGCTCGACGACATCGACGTCGGCGAGATCGTCCCCTTCGCGCCGGGTGAAGCCGAGGCCACGGCCATCGACGAGCACGAGCCGCTGGTCATGCTCCTCCGTCAGGAGCTGCATCACTTCGACACCGACACCTTGCCGCTGGCGATGATCGAAGGGCTCGACATGACCACGACGACGGAACGCGCGATCGCGAGCGAGCTCGTGATCTGCGCGCGCAGCGAGCCCGGCTACGACGACGAAGTCCTCATCGGCGAATGGGACCCCCGCTCCGACGACGTTCGCCGCCCCGTCCGCCTGCCGCGGGGCGACTTCCAGCGCCTCTTCTCCATGCGCGGCGAGCTGACCACCGAGTCGCTCGAAGGAAAGAAAGAGGTCGTCCGCGAAATGTACGAACGCCTCTGCGACCGCTCCATGGAGCCTACGCTGGCCCTGGCTGATTTTCGCGACGCCGGCGAATACGAAGCGTTCGTCCTGGGCGACGTGGTGGAAAAGCTTTGATGGGACGATAGGACGGATAGGACCTATAGGACGAATAGGACCTATGGGACCTCGGCGCTACGCAGCCGTACAATGAAGTCATGAAGACGTTCACCGCCGTCGTGGAGAAATGCCCCGATACGGGGCTGTACGTCGGGTTCATCCCCGGCTTCCCGGGCGCGCATTCGCAGGGCGCGACCCTCGACGAACTGAACGAAAACCTGCGCGAAGTCGTGCAGATGCTCCTCGAGGATGGCGATCCTGAGCTCCAGTCAGTCTTCGTGGGTACGCAGCTCGTCGCGGTCGAATGACGAAAGTTCCTCCGCTGAAGCCGCGCGAGGTCATCGCGATTCTGCACAAGCTCGGGTTTGCTGAGGTGCGGCAACGCGGATCTCATCGACAGTTCCGCCACACCGACGGCCGCGGGACGACCGTGCCGGATCATCCTGGCCGCGACATCTCTCCGATTCTCGTGCGGAAAATCGCGGAAGACGTGCAGATGCGTGTTGACGATTTCCTCGCGCAGCGATGAACGCGGCGAACAGGACATCTGATCACCACATCTGTCCCATTCGTCCTATTCGTCCTATTCACCGTCCCCGCGCGGTACAATCAATAACCCATGCGCGTCGATCATGAAAAGAGGGAGATCGTCTGCTCGGTCGGCGATCTCGTCCATGAGTCGACGTACCGGCGGATCGGGGTGGAGCGCGGCGACGGGTTCCGCCGTATGTGGATCGGGCAGGACATCCACACGCGCCGCGCCGAGCTCCGCGCGAACGAAGACCCGAATTACCGGGCCGAAGTGCACGTCGTCCACCGGGTGACGCTGGGCGCGTGGAACGTCACCGTCACCGGGCGCGTCGACGGCCTCTCCGTCGACAAGGCCGAGAAGACCGTCACCATCGAGGAAGTGAAGTCGATTCACTTCGACCTCGAGCTCGAAGCGCTCTACCGCTCCGACAAGCTGCAGCGCCACCTCTACCAGTTGCTGCTGTACGCGTACTTCCTCTCCTCGCAGCCCGAGCTCGACGGCTTCGAGTTCCGGCCGCAGCTCGTCCTCATCGATCTGGTCACCAACGACACGAAGATCGTCGACTCCGAGTTCGACCGGCGCAGCGTCAGGGAGACGCTCAACGCCAGCCTCGCGAAGCTCATCGACACCATCGAGACCGAGCACGCGTTGCGCGTCGCCAAGCGCGCCTATGCGGAAACGATCGAGTTCCCGTACGGCGAGATGCGCCCGTTCCAGAGCGAAATGGTCTCCTCCGTCGCCCGCGCCATCTGGCAGCGGGAGTCGCTCCTCATCAGCGCGCCGACCGGAATCGGCAAGACCATCGCCGCGCTCTATCCCGCGGTGAAGCAGAGCCTCAAGCTCGGCAAGAAGCTCTTCTTCCTCACGTCGAAGACGCTGCAGCAGGACGCGGCGGTCAATGCCCTGAAGCTCCTCAACGACGGCTCGTTCCGCGTGCTGCGCATCCGCTCGAAGCAGAAGATGTGCGCGCACACGGAGATGATCTGCCACGAGGACTTCTGCCCCTTCGCCGCGCAGTACTCGCAGAAGATGCAGAAGTCGGGGCTCCTGACGCACATCACGACGTCGATGAGCTACTTCGATCCCGACATCACCTACGAGCTCTCGCGCGGCACGGAGGTCTGCCCGTTCGAGGTGAGCCTCGAGCTGATCGAGCAGGCGGACGTCATCGTCTGCGACTACAACTACATCTTCGATCCGTACGTGGGCCTCAAGGCGTATCAGCAGGAGAACGACTACGGCGACTGCGTGCTCATCGTCGACGAAGCGCACAACCTCGTCGACCGCGGCCGCGGCTACTACTCCCCCGAGATCCACGAGAAGGCGTTCGACGACATCAAGCGTCTCCTCTACTCGCGCAACTGCTGGCTCGACGGCTGGGAAGAGCTACTCGAGCTGCTGAAAGTGCATCTCAACGAGCTGGCGGAAGTGCTCGAGGGCGACGTCAAGCAGGCGCTGTGCGACCCGAGCCGCGAGCTGTTCTTCGAGCAGCGCGTCGAGTGGGAACGGCTCGTCATGAGCTACATCAGCTGGAAGATCGAGAACCGGATCGTCGAGGAAGAGGATCCGCTGGTCGACTTCTACTTCAAGCTGGTGAAGCTGACGAACCTGCTCTCCGAAGATGGCGAGGAGTTCTCGCACATCATCGAGCGGACGAACGAGGGGCTCAAGCTCAAGGTCCTCTGCAAAGACCCCTCACGCTTCCTCGGCAAGATCTTCGACTCCGCGCACGCGACCGTCGCGCTCTCCGCGACGCTCGAGCCGTTCGACTTCTACAAGCGCACGCTCGGCTTCCCCGACAGCCGCACGAGCGAGCTCTCCCTCCCCTCGCCGTTTCCGCGCGAGAACCGGAAGATCGTGGTCGTCTCGGATGTGGACACCACGTACAAAAACCGGGCGCAGCACTACGACAAGATCGCCATGAACGTGGCGGACATCGCCGAGTCGGGCGACGGCAACTTCCTCGCGCTCTTCCCCAGCTACGCCTTCCTGCGCGAGGTCTCTGAACGGATGCCGCCGCTGCAGAAGAACGTCATGATCCAGCGGTCGGACATGACCGACTACGAGCGGAACGCGATCCTGGAGATCCTCAACCGGCCGAAGCGCGGCAACCTCATTCTCGCCGTCTCCGGCGGGATGTACGCCGAAGGCATCGACTACCAGGGCGACATGCTGTCGGGCGTCATGGTCGTCGGGCCGGCTCTGCCGAGCGTCAGCTTCGAGCAGGAACTGCTCAAGCAGTACTACGACGAGCAGTACGGCGCCGGCTTCGAGTTCGCGTACCTGATCCCCGGCATGACGCGCGTCGTGCAGTCGGCGGGACGCGTCATCCGCAGCGAAAAGGACGTCGGCATCATCGCCCTGCTGTGTAAACGCTTCACGCAGGACACGTATACGCGCTATTTTCCGCTCGACTGGTACGAGGACTCGCCGCGCGAGCTCGTCACGCGCAAGGCCGCGAGCGAGCTGCGGGCGTTCTTCGAAGAAAAGTCGACTCCGCAATTGAGGATGCTGTTTTGAGATCTGCGTCTGCCCTGCTGCTGTCAACGCTGCTGTTGCTGTTCGCGTCCTGCGCCACCACCACGGCACCCGCCGCCAAAACCGCCGCTCCCGAATGGGACGCCATCCCTTCGGGTGTGCTCGACGTCTTCTGCCGCCGGCTCAAGAGCGACGCGGTCGGCTCCGGCGGCGGCTCGGTCGGCATCGTCACGCGGACGCAGCCGCTCGTCTCCGCGAGCTCGCTCGATTCGCTTCAGAATGCCTACTTCGGACGCGGCAATGCGGCCCGGCAGGCGGAGGCGCTGAGCGCGGGGCAGAGGATGATCCCGATCGCGCTGCCGCAGGGGTCGTGCGCGTGGCAGCCGATGGAGGCGGTCGATCCGAACCGCTACTCCGACATCATGGTCGTCGAGCTGTCGAACGCGCTGACGAACCCTTATCAGTGGCGCGAGGCCGGCCTCTTCGCCCGCGTCTCGCTCGCCGGGCGCGACGCTTCCTGGTACTGGATTCCGCTCACCCGCAGCGGCGACACGTGGACGACCGGTCACATTCTGCCGCTCGATCTGACGGACCGCTGATCCGGCACGCTTCTTCCTAGAAGAGCCGCGGAAACAGGGCAGTAAAACCATGGCAATTCAGCGAATTCTGGTAGCGGACGACGATCAGGCCATCCGTCAGCTCGTCTGCACCATCGTCAAACGGGAGCGCCTCGAGGTCGATTGTGTCGCCGACGGCGCCGAAGCGATCGAGAAGCTCCAGCAGCACGAATATTCGGTCATCCTCCTCGACCTGATGATGCCGCGCGTCGATGGGTTCGGCGTGATCGAGTACCTCAAGAGCAATCCGCCGCGCCACAAGCCGGTGGTGCTGGTCGTGACGGCCTATGCCGACCAGAAGTTCAAGGAAGTCGACCCCGGCATCGTGGCCGGCGTCCTCCGCAAGCCGTTCGAAGTCGCCGAGCTGGGCAACCTGGTCAAACTTTGCGCCAGCGGCTTCGACGCCGCCCTGCAGAACGCGCGGCCGGCGAGGTTGGGCGTGCGCGCGAACTGACGGCGCCGCCGGGGCAAGGCTGCAATTACACCCCGCTCCGCTCTGCTTCCCGTCGACGCAGCGATGCCGTCCCTACAGGCCTGGCCCCTGGCGATGGTTTGGACTGCGGCAGCGGACGAGTTGCCGCTTTTGTACACGCGCCGCGACGCTGTAGAAGGGGCCTCGCCTGTTCACGCATCGAGCGTTTCGATTCGCGCCGTGAGATTTTCGCTTCACTCCGTGCGATTTCCACGGAGTGCCGTGCGTTTTCCACGGAGCGCCGTGCGTTTTCCACAGCGTTCCGTGCGTTTTCCACGGAGTGAAGTGGCGACGGCCACGGAGTGCCGTGCGCTTTCCACGAAGTGTCGTGCGTTTTCCACGGAGTGCCGTGCTTTTTCCACAGAGTACCGTGCGTTTTCCACGGAGTGCCGTGCTTTTTCCACGGAGTGCCGTGCTTTTTCCACGGAGTGCTGTGCGTTTTCCACGGAGTGCTGTGCGTTTTCCACGGAGTGCTGTGCGTTTTCCACGGAGTGCTGTGCGTTTTCCACGGCGCGAGGGGCGCATCTCCGCTCATTCGGCGGCCTGGCGCGGCGAGCCGAGCCATCGGCACCTTCCTATGCCGAGTGGAGGACAGACACTCTTGTCTGTCCTCCACCCCGCGTCGCCAGTGCGTCTTCGTGCGTGCTCCGCGCGCGGCGGCGCGGGTGCGGCGGGTGCAGCGCGTTGCCACGTTGCTGGTGTGCCGCGGCCCCTCACCCGATTCTTCGCTGGCGCGAAGAATCTCCCTCTCCCCGCAAAGGCCGGGGAGAGGGGCGACGGGGGGCGCGAAGCGCCGCCCCGTGAAAGGCAGGTCGTTTGGGCACGAGGCGTCGTTTCTAACGGCGACGCGCGAAGCGCTAGCCGTCGCCCCTCGCCCCGGCTTTTGCGGGGAGAGGGTGGCGCGTATGCGCCGGGTGAGGGGGCGCGGCGCAGAGGAAACGCCGCTTACGTGCCTGCAGGCAGCTCCGGCCGCAATTGGTACTCCGCAGCCGCTACCGAGCCCACCGATCCATCCAGTTCTGCAGCGCAATCACCGCCCATAGCGGCTTGGCGTGATTGGCCTGGCCGCTGCGGTGCTCGGTCAGCAGTTCGGTGACATAGGTGGGATCGACGATCCCCTGCTCGCGCAGGCGCCGCGGCTCCAGCAGGCGGTCCACTTCGTTGCGCAGGCCGCCGTTGATCCAGCTCGCGATCGGCACCGACAGGCCGCGCTTGCGGCGGTAGATCACATCGTGCGGGACCCACTTCTCCGCGGCTTTCTTCAGCACCCACTTCGTGGTCAGGCCGCGCACGCGGAGGTTCGTCGGCAGCGACAGCGCGAACGCCGTCACGTCCTTGTCGAGATACGGCGCGCGCGCTTCGACGGACGACAGCATCGTCGCGCGATCGACTTTCACGAGCAGGTTGTCGCGCAGGTAGCTGCGGTAATCGAGCAGCATCGCCCCGGCGAGCGGCTCGCGCGCGGCGTCCGCCTCCGGGATCTCGAGCAGCGGGCGCGGACGCGCATGCACGCGCGGCGACAGTCCCGTGCCGAACCACGCCAGATGGCGCTCCGTCCAGAGCTGATGCGCGTCGTCGACGAAGCGCTTGAGCAGGTACTCGAACGTGACCTTCTTCCCCGAGGGAGGAAGCGCGTGCGCCGCCCTGCTGAGGACCGTGCGCGCGAACGACGGCAACGCTTCGTACCTGGGCGCGAGCTTGTGCCCCAGGTAGGTCGGGTAGCCGCCGAACAACTCGTCGGCGCCTTCTCCGCTGAGGATCACCTTCACATGCTCGCGCGCGGCCCGGGCGAGGAGGAACGCCGGGAGGATCGCCGGATCGGCGAGCGGCTCCGCCACGCCGGCAACGACGTTCGTCAGCGCGAAGCGCAGCGTCTCTTCATCCGTGCGGACGGGGACGTGCTTCGTGCGCATCCGCCGCGCCAGGATCGCCGCGTCTCCACTCTCGTCATACGAAGCCTCCGCGAACTGCGCCGAGAACGTATGCACCTTGTCCACGCCGATGACCTTCGCGGCGAGCGTCGCCAGGATCGACGAATCGAGCCCGCCGCTGATGAAGACGCCGACCGGGACGTCGGACATCACCTGCTTCTCGACCGCGTGCTCGATCAGCGTCTGCAGCTCGCGGATCGCATCGGCGGGAGTGCGCGGCTCCGGCTCGAATGCCGCCGGATCCCAGTAGCGCACCGTTTCCTCGCGGCCGTCATCCGAGAAACGCATGAACGTGCCGGCCGGGACGCGGCGGATGGCGGCGAACGGCGTGCGCGGCTCGGGGATGTAGCCGAGGCGGAGGTAGGCGCCGAGGGCGGTGTAGTCGAGGTCGCGCGAGATGTCGGGATGCTCGAGCAGGCACTGCAGCTCCGACGCGAAGACCACCTCGCGTCCGATGCGCGTGTAGAACAGCGGCTTCTCGCCGGCACGGTCGCGCGCGAGCAGCAGCGTCCGCGTGCGGAGGTCGCGGATGGCGAGACCGAACATCCCGTCGAGCATCGCCACGGCCGCATCGCCATGCTGCAGGTAGAGCGGCAGGATCGCCTCGACGTCGGAGTGCGAGCGGAACGGGTAGTCGGGGTAACGTGCGCGGATCGACGGAGCGTTGTAGATCTCGCCGTTAGCCTCGAGCCAGATGCGCGCATCGGGAGACGTGAACGGCTGGTCGGCGCGCTCGTGGAGATCGATGATGCGGAGGCGCTCCGTGGCGATGACCGCGCTGTCGTCGCGAAGCTCCGCGCGCCCGTCAGGGCCGCGGTGACGCAGCACATCACCCATCCGGCCGAGGACCGCGGGGTGTGTCAAAGGTCCACCTTCGGCAACGATTCCGTAAATTCCGCACATCAGCGGCGCGCATTGTAACCGGAGGGCTCAGGGCTCAGCGCCCAGGGTCCAGGAAGTACGGCCGTTCATTCAGGCGGCACGCGCGGATCCGCGCCCTGGGCCCTGTGCCCTGTGCCCTGGGCCCTGCCCCCCACGTACGGCCCGTACGCAATATGGTGCGTTCCCTCCCCGATCCGCGGGACGCGCATCGCGTCGAAGCGGGCCACGTGCTCCGGGTCTTTCTTCCGCACGAGGTAGATGCGCGGCCGGCAGCACTCGCGGAGGTTCGCCTCCAGCCACGGCATCGGCTTCAGCGGAGAGGAGGGATCGGTCGTGTACTTTTCGTAGCGGCGGAGGAGGTAGTTGCTCGTCATCTCGCTCGCGTCTTTCGTGGCGACGACGATCGGCCGCTGGAGGTAGAACGCCAGAGAGCCGGTGAACGTCTCCACGCCGACGATCTGCGTCGACGGCGTCAGGTGCGGACGGATCTGCTGCACGAGCGCATGCGTCGAGCGCCGCTGCGTGATGCCGCGGAGGAGCGGCGTCGCCGTCAGCGGCAGCAGCAGCATCGGCAGCGCGAGCGCGGCGAGGCGGAGCTCCGGACGCCGCACGAGCAGCGCCGCGACGGCGGCGGCGACGAAGACGCCGCCGAGGAGGAGCGCGCTCTCGTCGGCGACGGCGGCGACCTGCGTCTCCATGCGCACGCGGTGCAGGAACAGCGGCGCGGCGAGCAGCACCGCCCCCATGACGGCGAAAGTGATGGCGGCGCCACGCGTCCGCGCTTCATCCCAGATGCGCGCGACGAGCAGCGCCAGCGGCGGCATCAGCGGCACGATGTACTGCGGCCGCTTCGATTGCGAGATCGAAAAGAAGAGGAACGGGATCACCAGCCAGAGGAGGAGAAAGAGCGTCTCCGGCTCGCGGCGCTTCACGGCGCGCCAGCTGAACAGCAAAACGATCGACCACGGCAGCGCGCCGCCGATCAGGTACGGCACGAAGTACCACGGCGGCCCGGTGCGCTGCAGCTCGTCGGTGGCCATGCGCGAGGCCGTCTCGGTGACGAGCACGTAGTGCAGAAACTCCGGCACGACCTGCGTCACGCCGTACACCCACGGCGCCACGATCAGCGCGAACGCCACCAGCCCCGCAATCGACCAGAGCGCGCCGAACGCCTTCCGCTTGATCGCGTACGGAATGGCGACGAAGAGCACCAGCACGAAGATCACCGGCCCCTTCGTGAGGATGGCGAAGCCCATCGACGCCCACGCCAGCAGCGTCCACCGCTTGTTGCGTGTCTCGACGGCGAAGTAGAGCGCCACGAGCGCCGTCGTGGCGAAGAACATCAACGCGCTGTCGAAGATCACCGTGCGCGCGAACGCGATCGTCAGCGGAATCGAGAGGAAGACGATCGCCGCGACCCACTCGCTGCCCGGCTTCGTGCGCCGGGCGAAGAAGGCGACGACGGCGGCGGTAGCGAGGGTGAAGAGATACGCCGGCAGCCGCGCCGCCAGCTCCGTCGGCCCGAGCACTTCCATCGCTGCCGCTGCGGCCGCGAAGTAGAGGACCGGCTTATCCAGATACGGCAGCCCATCGAGCCGCGGCATGACGTAATCGTTCGTCGCCGCCATCTCCCGCGCCACCTCGCCGTTGCGCCCCTCGTCCGCGTCCATGAGCGGAATGCTGCCGAGCAGCGCGCCGACGAGCAGGGCCGCGATGAGGGCAAAGACGCGCAGCATCAAAGTGCGCGGAGATTAGCACGCGACCATGACGAACCGGTCACAAGACGGTTGCCGCACCGACAGCCCGAGCCGCGCCGCCGTACTCTGCTTCCAGTTTCATGAAGTCCTTACTTGTTTTCGTTCTCCTCTTCGCCTCGACGCTCTCCGCCGCACCGCGCCGGTACGTCGTCGAATTCACCGCCGCCGCGCCCAAGCGGCTCCGCGCCGACACCGCCGGCACGGCCGTGATCCACCACGAGTTCAGGCACGCCTTCCACGGCGCCGCGGTCGAGCTGCGCGAAGGTCAGTCGGTGGAGTCGCTACGGCGCCTGCCGTATGTCGCGGCCGTGCACGAGGACACGGAGGTGGTCGCCCACTCCGTGGCCGGGGCACGGGCGTCAAGTGTCCGCGTCGCCAGCGGCCGCGCAGCCGCCACCCTCCGGAACGGCGCGGGCATCGTCGTCGCGGTGATCGATACCGGGATCGATGCCACCCACCCCGCGCTGGCGGGCAAGGTCATCGGCGGCCACGACTTCATCAACGGCGATGACGACGCTACCGACGATCATGGGCACGGTACGCACGTCGCCGGCATCATCGCGGCCGAGAGCACGGAAATGACCGGCGTCGCGCCCGGCGTGCTGCTGCTCGCCTACAAGGTGCTCGACGCCCAGGGACGCGGCACGATGTCGGCCGTCGTCGCCGCGCTGGAACGGGCTCTCGACCCGAACGGTGACGGCGACACCTCCGATCGCGTCGACATCGCCAACCTGAGCCTCGGCGACCGCGGCCACCCCAACGATCCGATGGCGCGCGCCGTCGACAACGCCGTGGCCGCCGGCGTCGTCGTCTGCGTCTCCGCCGGCAACGACGAGACGTTTCATCGCATCGGCAGCCCCGCCGGAGCGGCGCGGGCGATCACCGTCGGGGCGTCGACGACGGAAGACGGCGTGCCCACCGTCGCCTACTTCACGTCGCGCGGTCCGGCGACCGGCACCGGCGCAATCAAGCCCGATCTCCTCGCGCCCGGGCGCGACATCCTCTCGCTCGCCCTGAACCACGGCTACCGGACCGCCAGCGGCACGTCAATGGCCGCTCCCTACGTCTCCGGTCTGGCGGCACTGCTGCTCGAAGAGCATCCGGACTGGACACCGGACCGCATCAAGGCAGCCCTCGTCACGACGGCGACCGCGGTCGCGGCGGAAGAGGTGATGACTCAGGGCACCGGCGTCGTCCATCTGCCGCGCGCCCGCCTCAGTACACTGGTGGCTTCCCCGACGCAGGTGAACTTTGGCCTGAATGGCGTGACGGCATCTTCCTGGTCGTCGGCACGCCGCATCACGCTGCACAACGACGGTGCGACGCCGCGTACCGTCCGCGCGTCGATCGAAGGCGCGTCGGCGGCGATGACGATCGTAGCGACTCCGGCAGAAGTGACGATTGGCGCCGGGGCGTCGGCCGACATCGAGATTCGGCTCGACGTCGACAATGCGGCACTCGGCCAGCCACCGACCGGTTCGTTCTCGTTCGGCGGTGTCCTCGTCCTGGCGGCGAACGGTGAAGTCGTGCGCGTCCCCTGGGCGTTCGTCCGCGCCGCCCGGGCGACGATCGCGAACGACGGGGGGCCGGCGAGCGTGCTCTGGCGCACCGACGCGCCGCGCTACGCCTCCGCCGTCAGCATCGGCAGCGGCGGACTCGAGCTGCTGATCGCCCCCGGCGTGGCAGACTTCGTCGTCGCGTCGGTCCTGGGCGACGAGATGCGGCTCGTGATTGCGGAGCAACAGAACGTCACGGGCGACGTGGCGCTGACGGTCACGGCGGCGCACGCGCCGCACGAGCATCGCCTTGCCGGCACGGACGAAGGCGGAACGCCGTTCCCCGACGGCGACGGCACGCGCACGCTCCGCTCGCCGCTGTTGCGCCTCCTGCTACCGGACGGACGCACGATTGCACTGCCGGACATCACCGGTCGCATCGTACGCACGTCCACGTTCAGCGCGCGTTACGGAGTGCTGGCGACCGAGGCCTTTGTGGACCGCGACGCGGGGCGCATCTATCTCGCGCAGTATCCGCCGCTGCGGGATGTCAGCGCCGGCAGCGTGCTGCGGCTGGCGCCTTCGGAGTACGCATCGCAGAAAGTCGTGCTGCACTTCCCGCCCGGGCCGCGCCGCGAGGTCGGCGTGATGCCGCGCGACTGGCCGCGCAATCCGCTCGAGCATCGGCCGATGCCGCCGCTGCTTCGCTTTCCCGCGGAAGGCGCGACGTGGCACGGTACGCTGTTCATGACGAAGGAAGTGCACGAAGCCATCGCCGGCGGCGTGCAGCTCGGCCTCTACACCGACGCGAACGTCCAGGCGCCGGCAACGCTGACGACACCGGCGATCCGCCGCAACGCGGACGGCTTCTTCGCCACCTGGGGCTACAGCGAGGATGTGCTTCCCACCGGAACGGTGGCCGGTGAGCCGATGACCTTCGGCCAGGGGCCGGTGCACGTCGCGGCGCCGTTCCAGGCGGATGCGGAGTGGATCGTCGGCGACGGCGAGATCCTCGGTCATCGAGGCGATCGCCGCCGCGCCGAAACGACGCGCGGTACGATCCGTGTTTTCGACGAGGCCGGCCGCGAGGTGTCGTCGGGCCCCGTCACGCCGGGCTGGTTCTTCCTCGCGCTGCCGCGCGCCGGCAAGCTCGCGGCGGAGGTGCGCTATCCCTCGATCGCGCTCGACGGCCGCGGCGGCGAAGCGCTGCTCACGGCGCGTTTCGATACACGGGCCGGGGCCGCGTCCATGCCGTCCATCACTTCGATGGCCATCCTCGACGGCCTCGGGCGCCAGTCGACGCGCCTGCCGGCCGGCGGCAACGGCTCACTCATCTTCTCGGCGGCCGACCACGAGCTCGGGGAGTACCGGCGGATTGCCACCAGCGCGACGAAGGTGTTCTTCCGCCGGCACGGCAGCGCCGAGTGGCATGCGCTGAACGCGGTGGCGACGGGCGAGGAGGAAACCTCCGACGAGACGACTCGCCGCCCGTCCGGCGTGGTGTACCGCGTCGACCTGGGCGAGGTGCTGAGCGCGGCGGGCGACTACGACCTCGCGCTCGAGATCGGCGACGAGCAGGGAAACTCGGTGCGCTGGCAAGTGACGCCGGCGCTGCTCGTCGATCCGGCGCCCGGCGGCGGGCGGCGCCGGTCCGCCGGCAGATAAACGTATCCCCACTCCTTCTCCCTCCCCTTCGCCGTCTTCGAGGATCAGCGCTCCGGCGAGATCCTCCAGAAGATGCACAAGGCGCGCGCCGACGCGCAGCTCAAAGTGCGCGGAGATGAGCACGCGGGATCGATCGGACTGCTGGGGCCTGTGGGACGAATGGGACTCCAGCGATTTGTCCCATTCGTCCGATTGGTCCCAACGATCAGAGGCTGCTTCTCCGCTTCGGCGGCTTCGGCGTGTCGTCGTCTTCGATGGTCACCGTAGCGCTGGCGCGGCCGATTGTGGCTCCGCTTGCAGCCGTCAGCGTGATCTGCAGCGTTTCGTCGCCTTCACGTTCGCTGTCATTGACGACCTGCAGGGCGATGAGCTTCACGATCTCGCCACGGCTGAAAACCGCTTCGCCGCTGGCCGGAGTGAAATCGGCCGTTGTCGCCGAGCGGGCGCTCGTCGCGAAGCGGACGGTGACGGGTCCGGGAGCCGGTTCACTCAAGCTGATGGCGTAGTAGGCACGAGCTCCTTCACGAACGACGGCATCGCGGATGGACGCAGAGGGAATGGCGGCACTGTCGTTGTCCTGAATCGTCACCGTAGCCGTGGCGCGTGTGATCTCGGCACCCTCGGCGCTGACGAGCGTCACGGTGAACGTCTCCTCCGCTTCGGCCAGTTCATCGTCGAGCGTCTTCACCGTGATCCAGCCGGGCTGAAAGGCGTTGTTGAGCGTGACCGTGACGTAGCTCGGTTCCGTGAAATCAACGCCTCGCTGCGCGGTGCCGTTACTCACCACAAACGTCGCTTGAATCGGCTTCACGATCTTGCCGTCCGCGAAGACTTCCAGCGTTTTGAAGTCGCCTTCGGCAATCTGGCTGTCGAGGATCGACAGGCGAGGCGGCGCGTCATCGTCGCGGATCGTCACCGTCGCCACGCCATGTGCGACCTTTACGCCTGCTGTTTCTTCGAGCCGCACGCGGAACCATTCGTGACCTTCGAGCAGGTCGTCCTGCGTCAACGGAATCTCGAAACTGGCTTGGGCCGGCAGAGAGATCGTCGTCACGAACGGTCCGGCGGCCATATCGGTGCCGCTGGACGCGGTGCCGCTCTCGATTGTTGCCCTCAGTTGGATGCTTCGGTCGCCTCGGCCTGTGATCCGCACCGGCAGCCGTACGAAGGGAGCGTCCTCGTTGACGATCGCGTCCTCGATGGAGATCGTGACGCTGTCGTCATCGATGATCCGCAGTGTGCCCGGAGTGCCCGGCGCGGCGTTCTGCAAGCGAGCCAGCGACACCGGCATCGTGCGGTCGGACTCGGCGTCGGTATCGCCTGTTACTTCGAAGCCGATGAACTTCCTCGTCTCGCCCGGCTGGAACGTGAGGAGCGGAACGTCGCCGGAGAAAATGGTCGCCGGAACGCGCGTCGCGCCGGTGAGGGTGACGGGCAGCCAGATCGTACGCGTACCACTGTCGCCCTCCATCTCGGTGAGACTTTCAACATCGATCCGCGGGGCCGGCTCGTCGTCTTCGAGAAAAAGCGTCACCGCCGGATCACCCTCCAGAGTGGTGCCCTCCGGCTCGCTCAGGGTGAGGTCGAAGCGACGGGTGGCCGGCCCTCCACTGAAAACAGAGTCATTGAGCAGTGGAACGTCGACATGGCCGACGACCTCACCCGACCCGAAAGTGAGGGTCCCGGAGGTCGCGACGTAATCCGTGCCCGCCACCGCATCCCGGTCGCTCGTTGCATATCGCACCGAAACCGTCCCTTCAGAGCCGCCTGTGCGCAGCACGGTGAAGCGGACGTGAGCGTCACCTTCACGGGCGTGCGCCGAGAGGCCACCCGGAGTCGACGTACTGGCACTGCGCGCAATTCGGCTGATCCGGAGCACGCCCGGCCCCGACACATCGCCGAGACTCTCGTCCACGGTACCGGCAAACACGCGCCTCGCCAGGTCGTTGCCGAAAAACCAGTCGCCTGCCACGACGCCGCCGGCCGGCGGCGGTGGCGAGCCACTCAGGGGCCTCATCTCGGCCGTCGAAATGATGCGGTACGGGTCGTCGCTGCCCCGCCACGGAGTCCCGGCCTCGGCCGGAGCCTGCCACGCGCCGACGCCCGGCCGCACCCAGAGGAGCTGATACCAGTCGTCCAGATCCACCGGGACGACGACATTCGTCAGACGGCCGGCCGCATCGCGAACGAACATGCCCCGCGGCAGAGGGAGCAGTTGACCGCCATTCACGATGCCGACCTGAAGCCGCCGCGAGGAGAAGTCGAGCACCGTCCAGATCACATTGCGCGAGAGATCGCTCTCGAGCGTGTAACTGATCGAGCCGTCTTTGTCCGTATCCGTCAGCAGCGCGGCGAACGCCGGAGCGACGCCGAACCAGACGGTCTGCGCACCCGGTGTGACTTTCGCCGTTCCTTGCCGGACGAGGAACGAAATCGTGGAAGCCGGCCGTGGCGCTCCGGCAGTGTGCCGCAGCGTGACCGCGTTCGAGGTGCCGCAGCCGTTGGGCCGGCCGGTGACGACGACGGTCGCCACGGTCTCGGTATCACTCCAGTCGGTGGCGTACCGCAGGCGAAGCTCGGTGGGCGAAATGTACTCCGTCGCGACTGGCGGAACGCTCCCGCGATCGACCGTCATCATGGCGAAGGAGTCAGGCCGGAAATTCACGCCTCGCAGAACGACCGTCGCACCGGCAGTGCCGCTCTGAATCGCCGCGGGCGCGATCGAGTCGATCCGCGGCAGAGGTGGACAAACCTCGAAAGCCGTTTCCGCCTTCTGCGCGAGCAGCGTCTGCCCGTGGCCGCCATATTCGGCGCGAATGGCGTGTGGGCCCACCGCAAACGCGCGCTGCAGGACGGCGACGCCGTTCACCAGAGGCACCGTCGCGATCGCACGCGGCTCCTTCCCATCGAAGAACGTCACGGTACCGGCCACATTCGGCGCCGTGACCGCCGCGGTGATCGTCACGGTCGCTTGCTCGAGCGGCCACGCCGGCTCGTGCGTCACCGTCATCGACGGCCGCACCGCTGGCACCGAGGTCAGCACGACGTCGTTGCCGTCACCTGCGACATAACTGATCCGCCGGCCGTCGACGATCTGTCCCTCGGCCATGTTCGCGAAGCGGCCCTTCACCGGTTGGTTGCCGCGATTGTCGATCAGCCGCAGAGATCCGCCGGAGCCGGCCGGCGGCGGCCCGACGGCGAGGGTGCTGCCGCCGAGGTCCACCATACCGGTGACGATCGTCGGAGGGCGAGACACCTCCCACCGTGCGCCGGGAGTGAGCCGCAAGGTCTCGAGCTCAGCACCGTCGGCGAACGTACCCCACTCTACGTCGACGGTGCCGGCGCCTCCGCTGGCGCCGTCGAAGATCCCGCCGCGCACGACGATCGCGGCTTGGGCGAGCGAGGCGTGCACACGGCCGCCCTCGACGACGACGGTACCGGCGAAGCCCCCTGCGCCGGAGCTACCGCGCAGAGTGATTTGGCCCGTGCCGCGAGTGCGGACCATCGCCTCCGCGCCGCCCTGAAATCCAGGGCTGTCGACCGTCAGATCGGCGCGCTCCGCCAGTTCGATGACCTGTTCGCCCGGAACGACGACCGCACCGACGATCGACGAGGCATCCCTCGCATCGATTTTGCCTAGCACCACGAGTCCGCGGCGGGCCACGACATTGCCGCGTTCGAGCGTGAGTTGCGCGAGCGTCTCGAACGCCAACAGTTGGAGCATGCCGAAGCCGCGTACCACGACCGGTACGTCGTCGGGGATCTGTTCGCCCCGGCGGCTCTCGACCACACCTTCGATCGTCAGGCGCCCCGCGATCGCGGCCACGCCCGCACTCTTCTCGAGCACCAGCTTCCCACCAGCGAACGTACCGCCGGTATACCAGTTCGGCGCAGCACCCTGAAGCACGACCCGTCCGGCGCCAGACGTGGATAGGCCGCCACTGCCGCTGATCGTGCCGCGATGAATCAACGACTCCCGCTGTACGCTCACCTCGACGTTGCCGTCGAGCACGAGATCGACCGCGAGCACGATCGTTCCGCGTGCGGTCACGCTGATCCGCGACGTGACATGAATGGCGTTTCCGTCGATCGTGCAGTCTCCGCCACTGAACGACATCGACCTCACCGTCAGCGACGCAATGTCATTGACTGTCGCGGTCCGCGTCGCACCGTCCGGAAAGAGCAATTCGGCCTCGGCGTCGCCCGCCGGCGAGCCTCCCTCCCAGTTCGCAGCGTCGGACCAGCGGTCGCTGGTCGCGCCGGTCCAGACGTGCGTTGCGGCGGACAGAGAGGTAGCAACGGCGCACAGCGCCGCAATAATCAGGAAACGTTTCATCAGGTGCGGAACCTCGGACAAGTTATTAGGCGCACACATCTTACAGGATCGATGGATGGGACGAATGAGACAAATAGGACGAATAGGACGAATAGGACTTTGAGTTGTCCCCCAGGACCGACCGATCCTATTCGTCCCATTTGTCCCATCCGCCCCTCGCCATCGTCCGATCGCCCGATACCGCGATCACGCCCGATCCGCGTATCGTGCTGCGGCAATGCATCTGCTCTATCGCTATCTGACGCGCCACAAGAAGCTGCTCGGCGCCGCGCTCGTCCTCGCCACCATCAATCAGGTCTTCTCGCTGCTCGATCCTCAGGTCTTCCGGCTCATCGTCGACAACTACGCCACGAAGATCGGCACCATCGAGCAGAGCGTGTTCGTGCGCGGGGTGCTCCTCCTGCTCGCCGCGTACGTCGGCGTGGCGCTCGTCTCCCGCATCGCCAAGAACTTCCAGGACTACTTCGTCAACGTCATCGCGCAGAACGTCGGCGCGCAGCTCTACGAGACGAGCGTCTCGCACTCCTTCTCCCTCCCCTTCGCCGTCTTCGAGGATCAGCGCTCCGGCGAGATCCTCCAGAAGATGCACAAGGCGCGCGCCGACGCGCAGTCGCTGATCACCAACTTCGTGAACATGGTGTTCGTCTCGCTCGTCGGCCTCGTCTTCGTGACCATCTACGCGTTCACGGTGCACTGGTCGATCGGCACGATCTACCTCCTCCTCGCACCGCTTCTCGGGACACTGATGTTCTACATCAGCCGCCGCATCAAGACGCAGCAGAAGATCATCGTCACGCAGACGGCGGAGCTCGCGGGCTCCACGACCGAGACGCTGCGCAACGTGGAGCTGGTGAAGTCTCTCGGCCTCGAGACGCAGGAGATCGGCCGCCTCAACAAGGTCAACGCCGGCATCCTCGGGCTCGAGCTCAAGAAGATCCGCTTCCTCCGCCTCTACAGCTTCCTGCAGGGCACGCTGATCAACACCGTGCGCGCGGCGATCCTCTTCCTCACGCTCTGGCTCACCTTCAAAGGGACGATCACCCTCGGGCAGTTCTTCACCCTCTTCTTCTATTCGTTCCCCATCTTCTCGCCGCTCGCGGAGCTCGGCGCGATCATCGCCCAATACCAGGAAGCGAAAGCGAGCATGGAGCGTCTCGAAGAGGTGCTCGCCATTCCGCCGGCGCCGAAGCCCGCCGATCCCGTCACCCTCGGGCCGCTCCAGCGCGTCTGCTTCGAGAAGGTCTTCTTCACCTATCCCTCCGCCTCCACTCCGGCGCTGGAGAACATCGCGGTCGACGTCCGCAGCGGCGACACCGTGGCCTTCGTCGGGCCATCGGGCTCGGGGAAATCGTCGCTGGTGAAGCTGCTCGTCGGCCTGTACGCGCCGACGTCCGGCTGCCTGCGCATCAACAACGTCGACTCGCGCCAGATCGACGCGGACGACCTCCGCGGGCGCATCGGCCTCGTGACGCAGGAAACGCAGCTCTTCGCCGGCACCATTCGCGACAACCTCCTCTTCGTGAACCCCCAGGCGACCGACGCGCAGTGCATCGAAGTGCTGCGTCAGGCCGCGGCGCTGCCGATCATCGAGCGCGGCGGCAAAGGACTCGACACCAAGATCGGCGAAGGAGGCATCAAGATCTCCGGCGGCGAGCGTCAGCGCCTGGCCATCGCCCGGGCACTCCTGCGCGAGCCGGAGCTGATGATCTTCGACGAAGCCACGTCGAGCCTCGATTCCCTCACGGAGAAAGCGATCACCGAAACGATCCGCGACCTGACCGTCGGCGCGCACCGCCGTATGACGGTGTTGGTGGCGCACCGCCTGTCCACGATCCTGCACGCGCAGCGGATCTACGTGCTGGCGAAGGGCAAGGTCGTGGAAAGCGGCACGCACTCATCCCTGCTGGCGCTGGGCGGTTTGTACGCTGCTCTGTGGCGGGAACAAAGCGCCCAGCGCGAAGCGGCGTAAGAACGATAGGACGAACAGGACAGATAGGACCTATAGGACGGCAGCGTCCCATAGGTCCTATCGTCATCCTCTAGCTTCGCGCAACCACTTGCTTCGCCTCTTCGAGGCAGCGGCAGAACGTTTCCACCGCGGCGTCGATCTGCTCGGTGGAGTGCGTCGCCATCACCTGGAAGCGGAAGCGCGCCATGCCGCGCGGCACGGCCGGGAACTCCACCAGATTCGCGATCAGGCCGTTCTCCTCGAGCAGGCGCGCGGTCCATTTCGCCACGGCGTCGTCGCCGGCCATGACCGGAACGACGTTGCTCGGGTCGCCGAGGCATTCCACGCCGCGGATGGCGAAGCCGGCGCGCAGGCGGAGGATGTTGTCGAACGCTTTCGACCGCAGCGCCTCCCCTTCCACGCTGCGCACGATCCGCGACGCCTCGAGCGCGACGCCCGCCTGCACCGGCGAGATGCCGTTCGAGTACATGTGCGAGCCGCCGAAGATGCCGAGGTACTGCTTGACCGAGCGGTCGTTCGTGGCGAGGAAGCCGCCGTTCGTGGCGAACGTCTTGGAGAAGCTCCCCATGACGAGGTCCACTTTCCCGATGACGTTCTGCACGCCGATCTGGCCGGTGCCGCCGGGGCCCGTGGCGCCGAAGTCATGCGCGACGTCGACCATGAGCACCGCTTCGTACTCGCGGCAGACGTCCTGGATCGCCCCAATGTCCGGGCTGTCGGAGTCCATCGAGAAAAGCCCCTCGGTCACCACGAGAATGCCGTTCTCACGATCCTTCTCGCGCACTTTCTGCAGGCGCTTGCGCAGCGCGTCGACGTCGTTGTGGCGGAAGAGGAAGAGGTTCTGCGTTGCGGCGCGCGCACCCTGCATGAGGCACGCGTGGGCGAGCTGGTCGATGATGATCGTGTCGGCCGGGCGAACGAGGCCCGTCAGCGTACCGAAGCCCGCGGCCCAGCCGGTGGGGAACAGCAGCACGTGATCCATGTTCAGCATGTCGCCGATCGCCGTCTCGAGCTGACGGCCGAGCAGCGTGTTGCCCTGGAGCATCGGCGAGGCGGCCGTGGTCGGGCCGTACTCATCGATCGCCGCGTGCGCCGCCTGCAGCACGGCCGGGTGATTCGACAGCCCGAGGTAATCCTGCGAGCCGAAGTTCATGCCGTCGACGCGGCGCCCGTTCTGGCTGATGAGCGTCGTCTCCGGCGCGGGCCGGCGCTGCAACGTTCGGGCGTAGGGCCACGTATTCAGTTCGGTTCGCAGGTCGAGCCATTCGCCGAGCGGCCTCGTGCGCGCCGTGAGATGCGCACCTTTCGGTTGGGCAAACATCCCCAGGTGCTTGGATAGAGCGTCGGCGAACGTGGGAGCGAGGACTGGATTCACGCAAAACTCCTTCTGCGCGCTCTGCGCGCGGCGTTGATCTGTGAGTTGTAATTTGCGTTGAGACCGGTCGACGCGAACTGGATGTTAATGGTACGTATTTATTTACGCACCACCGGATCGGAGTGTATCCACCTGTACTTAAAGGTAGTTAGTGTCATTTCTTGCTGAGGCCGCGACGTACAATGGCGGACACATGCCCATCGCGCCCGACGCCATGCTCGGCCCCTATCGCATCACCGGCCTTCTCGGCGAAGGCGGCATGGGCACGGTCTACCGCGCGAAAGACACACGCCTCGGGCGCGACGTCGCGGTCAAGATCCTCACCAACGTCACGCTGAGCGATCGCGAGCGCCTCCTCCGCTTCGAGCAGGAAGCGCGCACCACCGGGATGCTCAATCATCCCAACCTCCTGACGGTGTACGACGTCGGCAACGCCGAGGGGACGCCGTTCCTCGTGACGGAGCTGCTGGAGGGAGAGACGCTCAGCAGCCGCCTCGGCCGCGGACCGCTGTCCACGCGGCGCGCGCTCGACGCCGCGCTGCAGATGGCGCAGGGACTCGCCGCGGCGCACGACAAGAACGTCGTCCACCGCGACCTCAAGCCGGACAACATCTTCCTCACGCGCGACGGCCGCGTGAAGATCCTCGACTTCGGCATCGCCAAGCTGACGGGCAACGGCGACGCGCCGTTCGCCACCACCGCCACCGAGCCCGGCATGGTCCTCGGCACCGTCGGCTACATGGCGCCCGAACAGGTGCGCGGCGAGGCCGTCGACGCACGCTGCGACATCTTCGCCTTCGGCGCCATCCTCTTCGAGATGCTGACGGGACGCCGGGCCTTCAAGCGCGACTCGTCGATCGAGACGCTCAGCGCGATCCTCAAGGAAGATCCGCCCGACGTCACGGAGCTGCTGCCGAATGCGCCGCCCGCCGTCGAAAAACTGCTGCGGCGCTGCCTCGACAAGGACCGCAGCCAGCGCTTCCAGTCGGCGCGCGATCTCGCGTTCACGCTCGAATCGCTTGCGACCATGTCGACGGGCGCCTCGATGGCAGGCACGTCGGCGGGCGTCTCGCGTCCCGCTCCGGCGGCTGTGCCCAATGCGCTGGCGCCGACACTGAAGCAGCAATCGGCGGCACCAACGGTGCGCACGACCGCGCATCGCCAGCAACCGAAGCCGCGCGTCTCCCCTCTCCTCCTCGGCTTGTTCTGGCTGGTGACGCTCGCCGGCGCGGCGTATGCGGGCCTCGCGTGGGCCAACCGCAACAAGGTCGTCGCCGGCGAGGTGTCGTACCAGCGCATGACGTTCCGCCGCGGCGAAGTGCGCGGCGCGCGCTTCACGCCGGACGGCGCCACGATCGTCTACAGCGCCGCGTGGGACGGACAGCCCTCGGAGGTGTTCATCGCCTCCGGCCAGGCGCCGGAAGCGCGGCCCCTCGGCGTGCCCGACGCGGAAGTCCTCGCCGTCTCGCGCGGCGAGATCGCGTTGCTGCTGCGCCGCGACCGGCTCACGTCGCTCGGCACGCTCGCACGCATCCCGCTCGCCGGCGGCATGCCGCGCGAAGTCGCGAACGACGTCCTGCAGGCCGACTGGTCGCCCGACGGCGCCTCGCTCGCGATCATCCGGCAGACCAAAGGGAAGTACCGGCTCGAGTACCCCATCGGCAACGTGCGCTACGAAACGCCGCACTACATCCGCGACGTGCGCATCTCCCCCGACGGCGCGCGCGTGGCGTTCCTCGAGCCGCTGCGCGGCGAGCATCACCTCGTTCTCATCGAAGGCAACGCGAAGCCGGTGCCGATCGCCAGCGGCTGGACGCGCGGTGCGACCGGCCTGGCGTGGTCTCCCGACGGCAAGGAGCTGTGGGTCACGGGGACCTCGACCGCCGCGCCGCCGGCGCTGTTCGCCGTGACGCTCGATGGCGAGCAGCGGCTCGTCACGCGGCTCACCGGCTCGACGAAGCTGTTCGACGTCTCCGCCGCGGGACGCGTGCTGCTCAGCAACGGCATGTGGCGCGCGGCGCTCGCGTGGGGGCAGCTCCAGCCGGCGACGGTGGATCACCCGATGCCCACCGACTTCAACGAGCGCGATGCGTCGTGGCTCGACTGGTCGATCCTCGCCGCGCTCTCGCCCGACGGCAAGACGATCCTCTTCAACGAGACGCGCGAAGGCGGCGGCGCGCGCAGCTCCATCTACCTGCGCCACGCCGATGCCCCCGCGCCGGTGCGCATCGGCGACGGCTACGGCGACGCGCTGTCGCCCGACGGCAAATGGGTGCTCGCGCATCACGGCGCGAAGCTCGTGCTGCTGCCGACCGGCCCCGGCGAGCCGCGCGAGCTGAAGCTCGAAGGCGCGTTCGATCAGGGAGCGCTGTTCCTCCCCGACTCCCGCCGCGCCATCGTCGGCGGCGTCGTCGGCAACGGCGGCTACCAGTTACACGTCCTCGACACGCTCGACGAAAAGACGCAGCCGCTGACGCCGGGCGGCATCTGGAACGGCGCGCCACGAGCGTTCGCCGTCTCCCCCGACGGCACGCGCGTGGCCGGCATGACGGCCGAGGAAACGATTGCCCTCTACTCCATCGACGGCACCCCGGCGACGCCGGTGAACGGCGCCGAAAAGGGAGAGATCCCCATCGTCTGGTCCGCCGACGGCAACGCCCTCTTCGTGCATCGCCCGACGGCGTTACCCGCGCAGGTCTACCGCATCGACCTCACCACCGGCACGAGGGAGCTCTGGAAAGAGTTCCGCCCCGCCGACCCCGCCGGCGTCTACCGCCTCGCCCCGGTGCTGATCACCCCGGATGCGCGCGCGTATGCGTACAACGCGCTGCGTACGCTGAGTGATCTGTACGTGGCGCAGGGGCTGCGGTGATTCACAGGGAACGATGGGACAAATAGGACCTATAGGACAGATAGGACGAATGGGACCTATGCACCACGCGCACCGCTGACAACGCCTTTCCTGGCACACCGCGGGCGCCAGCCCAGCACCGTGCGCGCGCAACACTTTGGTGCGATGACCTCATCCGGGTGCACCACGAAAGGCGTTTCTCGGGGTGTGCGTGGTGAATAGGTCCCATTCGTCCTATCTGTCCTATAGGTCCTATTCGTCCCATCGTTCCCTGTCCCCTCCGGCGGAAATGGCAATAATGCGCGCGTGACTTTTGCCTCCGTGGTCGTGTTCTTTGCCGGGGTGGCGGCGGGTGCCGTCAACTCGATTGCGGGGGGCGGCACGTTGATCTCGTTTCCGGCGCTGCTGTGGCTGGGGCGGGATCCCATCCTGGCCAATGCCACCAACACCGTGGCCATCTGGCCCGGCTCGCTGGCGGGTGCGTGGGGTTTCCGCCGGGAACTGGCTTCGCTGCGGCGGTGGCTCTTCCTCCTCGTGTTCCCGTCGCTGGCCGGCGGCGGTTTGGGTGCGTGGCTGTTGCTGCGCACCCCCTCCGACACCTTTGAGCAGCTCGTCCCCTTCCTCATCCTCGGCGCCACTCTGCTGCTCGCGGGACAGGAGATCATCAGCCGCCGGTTCGGCGCGCTCGCTCGCGCCCATGAGGAGCCGACACCGGCGTGGGTCACGTTCGTCTTCGTCTTCCAGTTTCTCGTCGGCATCTACGGCGGCTACTTCGGCGCCGGGATCGGCATCCTGATGCTCGCCGCGCTCGGGCTCATCGGCCTGACCGACCTCCATCAGATGAATGGTCTGAAGAACCTCCTGGCGATCTCCATCAACGGCGTGGCGGCGGTCTGGTTCATGGTGGTGGGGGCGGTGGTCTGGAGCGACGTCGCCCTCATGGCGGTCGGCTCCATCCTCGGCGGCTATGTCGGCGCGCGCATCGCGCGTAAGCTCGGACGCAAATTCGTACGCGGGTTCGTCGTGGTCATCGGCCTGGTGATGACGATTGCGCTGCTCGCGAAGCAACTGTGAGAGACGGAGTCGACATGAACTGGATGATCTACGGCGCCAACGGCTACACCGGAGAGCTCGTCGCCCGCGAGGCGGTGAAGCAGGGGGAACGCCCCATCCTCGCCGGACGCAGCCCCGAAAAGATCGAGCCGCTCGCGCGCGAGCTCGGCCTCGAGTCGCGCATCTTCGACCTCGATGCGCCGCGGCTCGAGGGCGTCGACGCCGTCCTCCATTGCGCCGGTCCGTTCAGCAAGACCTCGAAGCCGATGGTCGACGCCTGCATGAACGCCGGCGCGCACTACCTCGACATCACCGGCGAGCTCACGGTCTTCGAGGCGGTCCTCGGCCGGCACGACGAAGCCGTGCGCCGCGGCGTCACGCTGCTCCCCGGCGTCGGCTTCGACGTCGTCCCCACCGACTGCCTCGCGGCGATGCTCGCGAAAAAACTGCCGGGCGCCGACGAGCTCGATCTCGCCTTCTGGATGCATCGCGGCGGCATCAGCCCCGGCACGATGAAGACGTCGATCGAAGGGATGGCCACCGGCGGCGCGATGCGCCGCGACGGCCGCATCGTCCGAGTCCCCATCCTTCACGACGCACGCGAGATCGCCTTCTCCGGCGGCACGCGCTACGCCGCCACGATCCCGTGGGGCGACGTCTCCACCGCGTACTACACGACGGGCATCCCGAACATCCGCGTCTACTCCGCACGCTCGAAGAAGGACGTGAACCGCGCCCGCCGCCTCCGTCCGCTGATGCCGCTCCTCGCCATCCCCTTCATCAACCGTCTGCTGCAGAAGTACGTCTCCCGCCGTCCCGGCCCTTCCGCCGAGCGGCGTGCCGGTGGACGCGTCTACCTCTGGGGGCGCGTCGCCAAGCGTGGCGGCGAAGAAGTGACGATGACGATGGAAGCACCCGAGGGGTACACATTCACCGTGGCGTCGAGCCTGCGCGCTGTGAAGCAGCTCCGCGCCTGTGAAAAACGTCCCGGCGCCTACACACCCGCGGTGTTTTTCGGTGAGAACTTCGCTCTGGACTGTGGAGCGGCGCTGAAAAGCACCCAAACGAGACAGTGACGCGGTTTACGGCTGCAGATATTTCCGGAAGAACTCCAGGTTCCGCCGTGCGACGTCCATGCGCAGCCTCGGTTCACGCACCACGTGCCCTTGCCGCGGGTACGTCACGAACGTGACGTCCGCGCCCAGCTCCTGCAGGCGGCGGTAGAGCATCGTTCCCTGCGAGAGCGGCACGCGGTCGTCGTTCTCGCCGTGCTGGATCAGCACCGGCACCTTCACGCTGGTCAGGCGCAGTAACGGGCTGCGCTCCTGCAGCAGCGGCAGCGGCATCGAGCGGAAATACGTCGGGATGAAGTCGCGGATGTCGGACGTGCCGTGGAAGCTGACGAGGTCGACGACCGGCGCGCCGATGCTCACCGCCTTGAAGCGGTTGCTCTGCGAGAGCGCCCACGACGCCAGGAAGCCGCCGTAGCTCCACCCCATCAGCCCGATGCGCTCGCGGTCGGCGACGCCGTCGGCGATCACCTTGTCGATTCCCGCTTCCACGTCGGCCCAGTCCATCCCGCCCCAGTCGGCGCGGTTCGCCTGCTTGAACGACTCGCCGTAGCCGCCGGTGCCGCGCACGTTGGGGCGCAGGACCGCGAAGCCGTTCGCCGCCATCGTGTGCGGCGTGTAGGTGTGCCCGAGGTAGCCGATGAAGCCCTGGTCGAAGCGGGAAGCTGGGCCGCCGTGGACGAACACCAGCAGCGGCACGCGCGTCCCTTCGCGATAGCCGACCGGCAACGTCAGCAGCCCTTCGATCTCCAGGCCGTCCTTCGGGTTCTTCCAGCGGATGATGCGCGTCGCGCCGAGCTGGCGGTCGCGGAACCGCTCGTTATGGTTCGTCAGCCGCTGCCCGTCGAGATACACCTCGGGTGGCATCGTCATCGTCTGCCGGATCGATGCGAGCCGTCCGTTCATCGCGTGTGGCTCGGTGGCCAGCCCTTCGAAGTTCGTGAGGTTCGTGACCTTGCCACCGGCGATGCGGTAGAGCTGCGTCGTCGAGTTCCACGGTCCCTCGAACACGATCCCCTCGGGTGTCCACTGCAGCGATTCGGGCGTGCGCCCGTACTCGCGCGACACGACCTTCGCGCCACCGCTGCCGTCCGTGCGGATCACGTTGACGTGCTGCTCGGCGAGCCAGTCGTCCACGTCGCTGGTGCTGACGAAGGCGATCTCCTTCCCGTCGGGCGAGAACTGCGGATTGCGATCGAGCCCGCCGCGCGCGAGCAGCGGTGTCATCACGCCGTCGCGCACCGGGAGCAGGTAGAGATCGGTGCGGTACATCCCATCGAGCCCGCCGATCGGCGCGCGGTCGAAGGCGATGGTCGCGCCGTCGGGCGACCAGGAGAAGCCGTAGATGTAGAACGCGCCGCGCGTGAGGCGGCGCGCCGTCCGCGTCTCGACGTCGATGACGTGGAGGTGCACGTACTTCTCCTCCCCCGCCACCTGCGCGTCATCGCGCGCTTTCGCCCGCTTCTCCTCTTCGGGCGTTGCTTCGTCGACACGCAGGAAGGCGATCGACTTGCCGTCGGGCGACCACTCGAACGTGCGGATCGCCATCGGCTCGGAGGTCAGCTTCGTCGCTTCGCCGCCATCGGGGCTGATGAGGAAGATCGCCAGCCGGCCGTCGCGCTCGGAGAGAAACGCAAGCCGCTTCCCGTCCGGCGACCAGCGCGGCGTGTTGTCCGTCCCCGGCGCGCTGGTGAGCTGAAAGTTGCGCGAGCCGTCCGCGTTCGCCAGCCAGATCTCCGAGTCGTAAGCGCTACGGTCCATGTCCGCGCGCGTGACCACATAGGCGACGCGCTTCGCATCAGGCGAAAGCCGCGGCGAGGAAAGATGCGTGAGGGTTGCGTAATCTTCGATCGATAGCGTGGCCATGAGCACCGCAAGCAGGAACATCGGAGAACGATAGGACGAATAGGACCTAGAGGACAAATAGGACGGATAGGACGGAAAAATCAGCGCACGGGTGCGCGGCTACCGGCGTCATCCCGGTCCTATTCGTCCCATTCGTCCTCTAGGTCCTATTCGTCCTATCGGTCCTGTCCCGCCACCACACCGTCTACCAACTGCACGACGCGCGTGGCGAACTCCCGCGCGAAGTCTTCGTCGTGGGTAGAGATCAGCAGCGTGCGCCCTTCGCCGGTCAGGCGGCGAAGCGTCTGTCCGAGATCCGCGCGGCGCGCGGGGTCGAGCGCGGCGGTCGGCTCGTCCATCAGCAGCAGCGGCGGGTCCATCGCCATGGCTCGCGCGATGGCCACGCGTTGCGCTTCGCCGCCGGAGAGCTCGCGGGGGAACGCGTGCTTGCGGTGGGCGACGCCGAGGGAGGTGAGCAGCTCGACGGCGCGGTTGTGGGCGTCGGCGTGGGAGACGCGCGCGACCTGCACCGGGGCGAGCGTCACGTTCTCCAGCGCCGTCAGGTGCTCGAACAGCGAGTGATGCTGGAAGACCATGCCGACGCGCTGGCGCAGCTCGCGCGGCGCGTGCTGCTTGCCGGGGATGAGCTGCACGCCGTCGACGTCGATCGAGCCGCCGTCGAACGGCTCCAGCGCCGTGATCGCGCGAAGCACGGTCGTCTTGCCACCGCCGGAGAGTCCCATCAGCGCGACCAGCTCGCCGCGTGCGACGCCGAAGGTGACACCGCGCAGGATCTCGCGCGAGCCGCGTTGCAGGCGAAGGTCGTCGATGCGCAGGATCACGAGACGCTCCCCATCTTCCAGCGCGCTTCGAGCCCGCGGGCGAGACGCGCCAGCGGCAGCGACATGAGCAGGTAGAGCGCGGCGCAGATCGCGCCGGGAATGACCCAGCTTCCGATGTTCGCGGCGAAGATCTGCGTCTGCTTCGTCAGCTCGACGACCGTGATGACGGAGACGAGCGACGAATCCTTCAGCAGCGCGACGAAGTCATTCGTCATCGGCGCCAGCGCGAGGCGGAACGCCTGCGGCCCGCGGATGAAGCGGAACACCTGCAGCTCCGTCAGCCCGAGGGTGCGTGCGGCTTCGAGCTGGCCGCGCGACACGGCTTCCATCGCGCTGCGATAGATCTCGCTTTCGTATGCGGCGTAGTTGAGCCCGAGGCCGATCAGCGCGGCGACGAAGGCCGGGAGGCGGATCACGGCGGAGAGGCCGTAGTAGAGAACGAAGAGCTGCAGCAGGACGGGCGTACCGCGGATGATCTCGACGTACGCGGTGAGCAACGCGCGCGTGAACGTGCCTCCGTAAACGCGGCCGGTGGCAATCAGCACGCCGAGGAGGATGGCCAGGGCCATGGCGGCGCAGGAGAGGAGGATCGTGATGACGGCCGCGCGCAGCAGCGCCGGGAGGTAGCGGAGCACCGTCTGCCCGAGTGAGGGACGAACGGCTGGTTGTGCGGCTCGGTTGGGGCCGCGCTCCGCGACGGGCGCCGGCGCCACCGCGGCCGCCGGCTGCGCGACGCGTGCGAAGAGCTTCGGCTGGAACTCGTCCCAGATCTCCCACTTGCGGTAGATCCGCTCGAGCGTACCGTCGCGCATCATCGCGCGCAGCGCTTCGTCGACCTGATCGCGCAGGGCGGTGTTCTCCTTCGCTGACACGATGATGTAGTAGCCGGTCGCCACCGGCGCATCGAAGTGCGTGTAGAGCCGCGGCGTGCGGCGCATCGCGCGCATGGCGATGATGTTGTCGAGGAGGACGGCGTCGAGGCGCCCCGCGCGCAGGTCCTCGTACGGATGGACGTCGTCGTCGTAGGAGACGGCGGTGATGCCGTGCTCTTTCTCCGCGGCGAGCAGCGCCTCGTACGCCATGGTGCCGCCGAGGGTGCCGACGCGGCGTCCCTTCAGCTCGGCGAGCGTGCGGAACTTCGTGCGGTCTTCCTCGCGCACGGTGATGGTCTCGGTGAACTCGTAGTACGGGATCGACGCGGCCAGCGCGGCGCGGCGAGCCGGCGTGTCCTCGACGCCGCTCATGCCGATGTCGAAGTCGCCGCGCTGCACCGACTGGTCGATCGCCGCGTACGCGACCTGCACGAACAGCGGCTTGCGCCCGAGGCGCTGCGCGATGGCTTCGGCGACTTCGACGTCGAAGCCGCGCACGACCGTGGGGTCGTTGGGGTCGGCTTCGACAAAGGGGGCGCCGCCTTCGGCGTCACCGCCCCAGCGCAGCACTTTTTCCTGCGCATGCAGAGGCAGCGTCAGCACAGCCAGGAGGAAAAGGAGGACCTTCACTTGTGTGCCGCGTTTTCGTTGATTGGGGTGGGGATGTCAAGGGGGCGGGGTGACGGGGAGGGTTTGGTTGTTGGTTTTCGGTTTTCGGTTTTCGGTTTTCGGTGCTGCGCTACGCGGTGATCCCGGCAAAGCGCAGCACCGAAAACCGAAAACCAACAACCAAAAACCTCCCCCGTCACCCCCCCGTCCCCCGCCCCCCGTGCTACCCTTCGCCGCCGCTATGCATGACCTTCAGTTCGCGCTGGAACTGGCCGATGCGGCCGACGCTCTCACGATGCAGTGGTACCGGCGCTCGGACCTCGCGGTGCGGACGAAAAGCGACCGCTCCCCGGTCTCCGAAGCTGACGAAGCCACCGAGCGCGCCCTCCGCACCCTCATCGCCGAGCGCCGCCCCGACGACGGCATCCTCGGCGAGGAATTCGGCACGACCGGCAGCACCGCGCGGCGCTGGATCCTCGACCCGATCGACGGGACGAAGAACTACATCCGCGGCATCCCCGTCTGGGCCACGCTGATCGCGCTCGAAGTAGACGGGCGCGGCACCGTCGGCGTCATCAGCGCACCGGCTCTCGAACGGCGCTGGTGGGCGGCGCGCGGCGAAGGGGCGTTCTGCAACGGCGACCGCATCCGCGCCTCACGCATCGCCACGATCGAGGAGTCGCACCTCAGCTACGACTCGCTCACCGACTTCGACAAACACGGCAGCACCGAGGCGTTCCTGACGCTCGTGCGGCGCTGCCAGAGGACGCGCGCGCTGGGCGACTTCTGGTCGCACATGCTCGTCGCCGAAGGCGCCATCGAGATCGCCATCGAGCCGGAAGGGCTCGGCCACTGGGACGCGGCGCCGCTGCAGATCATCGTCGAGGAAGCCGGCGGCCGCTTCTCGGCTCTCGACGGCGAGGCGCGGCCCGACCGCGGCAGCGCCGTCACCACAAACGGTCTGGTGCACGACGCGGTGCTCGAGCTCTTCCGATGAGCGAACAAGTGATGGTCGTCCGCCGCGCCGATCTCGCGCCCTACATCGACGGCCACGA
Organism: Thermoanaerobaculia bacterium; assembly: GCA_036380735.1. Lineage (GTDB taxonomy): Bacteria > Acidobacteriota > Thermoanaerobaculia > Gp7-AA8 > Gp7-AA8 > DASVEE01. The sequence continues at coordinate 56,506 of DASVEE010000064.1, forward strand.
CTTCGCGCTGATCCGTGACGCGGAGCCGATCCTCGATCTGATCAACGACAAGCATCTCTTCCTCGCGCGCGACGTGGCGGAGAGCTCACCGGAGTACAAGCAGATCATCCCCTACGTGATCGTGCGGCATGGCGCGTCATACTTTCTGCTGCAGCGCACGGCCAAACAAACCGAGTCCCGCCTTCACCACAAACTCTCCCTCGGCATCGGCGGCCATATCAACCCCGACACGCCGGAGCTCATCGACGGCCTCTGGAAAGAGCTCGACGAAGAGGTGTTCATCGAAGGCGACTTCGAGCTGACGTTCGCCGGCATCCTCAACGACGACACCACCGACGTCGGCCGCGTTCACCTAGGCGCGGTGTTCATCCTGGAATCGGAGAGCGGCGACGTGCGCGTGCGCGAGACCGAAAAGATGACCGGCGCATGGACCCCGCGCGAAGAGCTGCCGGCGAAGCGGGACGCGATGGAGACGTGGTCGGCGCTGGTGTTCGATCAGTTGATCGGCTGAGGCTGCGGTTTGGGCGCGAGCGCGCGCCGCCGGCGCTTCACGATGAACGGCCACACGAACATCCAGATACCACTCAGCAGCATCAGCAGCAGGATGATCCCGGTGGGCAGGAAGATGCCCAGCTTGACGAAATCGCCGCCGAAGAACGAGCCGTCGTGGATGGACTCGATCAGGTCGGAGCGGCGGTACGCGATCTGAAGCACGTGGCCGGTCCCGAGATCGACCTGCGCTTCCCAGCCGCTCTTCAGCCACACCTTCGCGACGCCGCGGCCGGGACGGAGGTCGATGCGGTTGACGTCGTCCCACCCCGTGACCTGCAAGCGCGGCTCGCGCTGGACCGCGGCGAGCACTCCGTTCAGGTCGATGACCGGCGACGTGCCGGTGCCGCGCTGCTCCTCCGGCTGCACCCACGTCCACTGCTTCTTCATCTGCAGCAGGAGGCCGCTGCCGATCACGATCAGCAGCGGCAGGGCAATGGCGAGCGTGGCCCAGTAGTGGACCTTCCGGTTGAGAGAATTGAAATGCATCAAGGCTTTCTGAACGGCCAGCCATGGTAACGCGCCGGCCGCTGACGAACGGGACTCATCGGACTGACAGGACCTATACGACGAGGGAATTCACCCATTCGTCGCATAGGTCCCGTTCGTCCTATAGGTCGTGTCGTCACTCCCCGGCGAAGAACACCGGATCGCCCGAACCGTTGTCCACGATCGAGCCGTAGGCGAACACCGCGCTGTTGGCGTTCGCGTGCAGCGTGAAGGCGCCGATCGACGCGGGGTTGACGTTCGGAAAGAGGCTCCCGACGGAGTACTGCACCTGCGACTTCGCGCCGAGGGTGAATGTCGCCGTCGCGAGCTGATCGCCGTTCGCCGACAACAGGCGCGCCGTGATCGACACCGCGTTCGTGTTGGCGTTGACGAAGCCGACGTTCGTGCGGAACGAAGAGTCGGAGCGGAGGCCCGTGACGTAGACGTCGTTGGCCTGTCGAGCGACCGGATCGATCGACTGGCCGTACGTGCCGCCGTTCGCGGACGGGGTGAACGTGCGGCTGGTGACGACCGGCGCATTGCTGCCGGACCACGTCATCTCGAGTGCACCACTGCCCGCGGAGATGCCGAGATCGAGGAGGACGTCGTCGAGGACGAGGGTGTCGCCCGCGCCGATGGTGAAGTTCTTCGTCGCCGAGCCGTAGCGCAGCGTGGTCGTCAGCGAGGACGTGGCCGGATTGAAGATCGTGACGTCGCTGCGCCAGAAGGTGCCGTTGGCGCCCTGCGCGCGGCCGACCGCGGGGATGATGAGGCTCGTGCCGGACGGCGCGGCCGCGGCCTGGATGTAGATCGGGTCCTGCGTGCGGTTGTCGACGACGGACGCATACGCGCTGACGGCGTTGCCGCTCGCCGTGCTCACGCGCATCGAGAGGACCTCGAACGTACGGTTGGCGATCGCCGGGAAGTAGCTTGCGAGTGCCGCCTGCTGGAACTCGTTCGCCGGAACGGTGACGTTGGCCGTGGCGAGCGTCGCGCCGGTCGCGTCGACGAGCGTGAGCGTCGTATTGACGGCGGTCGCGGAGCGGTTCACGAGCCCGAGGTTCGTGCGGTAGTTGCTGTTGACGGCGATGCCGGTGAGGTACAGCGTCTGCGCGAGGTTCGCGTCCGACACCGTCGGCACGGCCTGGCCGTACGTCCCGATGTTGCCGTTGGTGAACGTGCGCGACGTGACCTTCAGGTTCGGCGTGGCCGTCGTGCCGGTCGCTTCGAGCGCGAGCGCGCCGGCGCCGGAGGGCATGCCGAACAGCTCGAGGAGGGCGTTCTCGTACGTGGCGGACTGGCGCGGCGCGAGGAACAGTGTGCGCGTGCGCGGTGCGCCGCCGGCGCCCGGGATGAAGAGCAGCTGCGCGCTGATCCCTTCGTCACCCGCGTTGAAGATCGTGAGCTCCGTGCGCCACGTCGAGCCGCCGACGCCGTCGGTCTGCGCGGTGACGGAGATGAGCGAGCGGTACGCGGCGATGTCACGCGTGACGGTGACGCTCTTCGTCGCGCTGCTGGACGACGAGGCGTTGGACGCGACGAGCGTCACGAGGTACGTCCCCGCGGCGTTGAAGGTGTGGACCGGGTTGCGCGCGCTGGACGTGCCGCCGTCGCCGAAGCTCCACTGCCACTTCGTCGGGTTGCCCGCCGAGCGATCGGTGAAGAGGACGCTGTTGCCGACGAGCGGCGTGCTCGGCGAGACGTCGAACGTCGCGGCCACCGCCGGCGTGCCGGGATTCGGCTGGACGACGGTGACGGCCTTGGTGCGCGCGTTCGTGGCGGAGCCGCGCGCGACGGTGAGCGTCACGTTGAACACGCCGCCGCTGGTGTAGCGCTTCGTCGGGTTCTGCTGCGTGGAGGTCGAGCCGTCGCCGAAGCTCCAGAACCACGAGGTGACGCCGCCGAGGGAGTCGTCGCGGAAGGAGATGGTGTCGCTGGTCGAGGGATTCGCCGGCGTCCACGAGAAATCGGCCGTGAGCGGCGCGGCGACGCCGACGGTCTTCGTGGCGGTCGACTGCGCGCCGGCGGCGCCGAACGCCGTCAGCGTGACGGTGTATTGGCCCGGCAGCGCGTAGACGTGCGTGGCCACCGCGGCGGTCGAGGACGAGCCGTCGCCGAAGTTCCACGTGCGCGAGGTCGCGCCCGACGACTCGTCATAGAAGGTGAAGTTGGTCACGCCGGCGGTGCCGGTCGCCGGCGTCAGGCTGAAGCTCGCCTGCACGCTCGCGAAGACGGTGACGTTGGCGGTGTTCGACGCCGGCGACTCGCCGGAACCGTTGAAGGCTGTGACGTAGATGCGGTAGCTGCCGGCGCTGACGCCGGTGAGCGTGGCCGACCGCGCGTTCGCGCCGGCGTTGCCGCTCTTGACGAAGGAGCCGTTGCCCTGCGCGAGATAGACGGAGAAGCCGGTCTCGTTGGAGGAGTTGTCGCTCCAGCTCACGTTGAGGTTCGCGCCGGACGCGGTGGCTGTGACGTTCGACGGCGCGGCCGGAGCCTGCGGCGGCGGCGGGTTCGTGGAGCCGTTCGGATAGAGCCAGCGCGCAGCGAGACGATCGTCCTCGCGAAGCTGCGGCCCCATGCCGGTGACCGTGTAGTACATCAGCGCGTTGCGGTCGTCGCTGTGGCCGAAGCCGAGGGTGTGGCCGAACTCGTGGGAGATGATCTCGGCGAGACGGTTGGAGCTGATGCCCTTCGCCGGGCTCACGCCGTCCTGGATGACGAGGTTGCCTTCGGTGATGTTGTACGCGCGGATCGAGCCGGCCGGATGCGACGCGTCGGCGGTGAACGGCGCGTTGAACGTGCCGCCGCTGCTGACGCCGTTGAAGCCGCCGACGCCGACGACGCCGCCGGTCGACGGATTCCACGTCCCGTCGATGTCGCCGACAGGATCGTTGAGCATGACCTCGTGGACGCCGTTCGTGCGGTCCATGCCGCCCGGCGCCTGCGTGCGGATGCCGGCGTAGTTGTAGCGGATCTTCGCGTCGGTGAGGCTGGTCCACGCGTTCATGGCCGTCTGCACTTCGCCGGCGCCGTTGCTCGAGTAGCCGGGCTGCGTCCCGTAGACGTACCAGTTGGCGGTCTGGCCGCTGTCGAACGAGAACCAGCGGTAGACGGTCGGCTCGTCGATGAGGGTGAACTCGGGGTTGATGGCGAAACGGCCGCCCTCTTCCTCTGCCAGGACGGGGTTGGCGATGCCGTAGTTGTTCTTGCCTTCGCGGCCGGCGACGTGGTCGACGACGAACGTCTCGAAACGAGCCGCATCGCGCTGGATGTTCGCGTCGGGGAGCGGCTCGAAGTCGGCGTCGAGCAGGTTCACATGCGCTTCGCTATCGGCGCGGAACCAGAGCTCGCGTCCGTCAGCGGCTTTCTCGCGCGAGAACTTGCCGACGAACAGGTCGACGACGCGGTAGCCGCCGCCGTTGGCGGCGGGATTGAGGAAGAGGAGGACGCGTTCACCGCTCTTGAACTCCGGCGCGCCGAAGATCTTGGTGATGCGGTCGTCGATCGTGCCGCCGATCTCATGAACCGTGATCGTCGCGGCCGCTTCCCCCTTGAGGGTGCGCGCCACGTTGACGGTGGTGGACGTCCAGATGGCGCCGCTACGGTCGACGGCCGCCGACTTGACTACGGTGCCCTCGACGATGACCGCGGCTTTCTCGACGAGTGCGGCATCGGTGGGCATGACGATGGTGGTCGCGCCAGCGGTGAGCGCGAGAAGCAAAAGGACACACGTCAGCCCGTACACCCGGATCGATCGACTCAAATTGTTCCCCCTGAGACTGGCAACCGATGAAGTTATTCAGCGTAACGAACAGGGCGAACGGAGGCATTCCGGTGGGGACAAAATTCACGTTTCCAGGCGGACTGAGGAGAACGATGGGACGACGGCGTCGAAGAACTCGAGAAGGGCTTCGAAGCCCTCGGCGACGACGACCTCTCTTTCCTCTGCTTCCCCGTCGACCGCCCCGCCAAAGCGTTGCGTGACCGTTGCCCCACGACGACCTGACGGTCAGCCGAAGATGACGATCTGCTGTTTGGTCTTCACCTGAGGTTGCGCGTCACGCAAATCGCGTGCGTAGCAGCGCCAGCACTAAAATGCGCGCCGATGACGAAGACGAACGCCGCGCGTCTGCTCGACTCGCTGGGAATCACGTACGAGCTGCGCGACTACGAGGTGGATCCGGACGACCTCGCCGCCGAGTCGGTGGCGCGCAAGGTGGGGCTGCCGGCAGAACAGGTGTTCAAGACGCTCGTCGCCCGCGGCGACAAGCACGGCGTCTGCTTCGCAGTCGTCCCCGGCGACCAGCAACTCGACCTGAAGGCACTGGCGACGCTGACCGGGGACAAGAAGATCGACACGGTGTCGCTGAAGGAAGTGCAGCCGCTCACCGGCTACATCCGCGGCGGAGTGACGGCGCTGGCGGCGAAGAAGGCGTATCCGGTGTTCGTCGACGAGACCATCGAGCTGTTCGACGTCATCTCGGTCTCCGCCGGGTTGCGTGGGACGCAAATCCTGATTTCTCCGGCGGATTACCTGAAGGCGACGCAGGGAAAGGTCGGGGGGATTGCGAAGGACAAGTGAGCGCGGGAACGATAGGACGAATGGGAGCGAGGCATCGCCTGAATTTGCTTTCGGATCTCGAACGTTCGACGTTTCGTAGCATCGGCTGGCTCACTTCCTGCGACGCCACGCGCGCATGAAGCGCAGTGTCCTTCCCCTGGTCATCCTTCTCCTGCTTCCGGCTTCCCTCCACGCGCAGCGCACGACTGAAGAAGAGACGGTCATTCGCGTCGCGCGCTCGGTCTCACCGGCCGTGGTCAGCGTCAGTCGCCGCGGCTCATCGGGCTCCGGCGTCATCGTCCGCGCGGACGGCATCATCCTCACGAATGCGCACGTCGTCGGCAACGCCCGTAGCGTCGACATCAGCCTCGCCGACGGACGCACCCTCACCGGCAGCGTCCTCGGCCTGGATCCGGATGTCGACATCGCGGTGGTCCGCGTCGACGCGCGCAACCTTCCGGTCGCCGCGACGGCAAACTCCGACGAGCTGGAGGTCGGACAACTGGCCATCGCCATCGGCAATCCGCTGGGACTCGACCGCACGGTGACACGCGGCGTGGTCTCCGCGGTGAACCGCGATCCGCGAGGCATCCCCATCGCCGGCGGCCTCATTCAGACCGACGCGGCGATCAATCCAGGCAACTCGGGTGGACCGCTGCTCGACTCATCCGGCCGCGTCATCGGCATCACCACCGCGATCCTCGCGGGCACCACCGGTCTCGGCTTCGCCGTGCCGATCAACCTGGCGAACGACGTGGTGAACCAGATCCTCACCACCGGCCGCGTCCGCCGCGCCTACATGGGCGTCAGCCTCGGCGACGTCACCCCGCAGCTCGCCGAGCAGTTCAACCTGCCGGTCCGCGAAGGCGCCATCATCCTGCGCGTCGAGCGCAACTCCCCGGCATTCCGCGCCGGCATGGAGCAGGCCGACATCATCACGCGCATCGGCAACGAAACGATCCAGGACAGCGGCGACGTGTTCCGCGTCCTGCGCACCTTCCGCCCCGGCCAGCAGACCACCCTGGAGGTTCTGCGCGGCACGCGGCGTCAAAACCTGACGATTCAGTTCGGCGAAGCGCCCAGCCGATAGGACAAATGGGACCTATAGGACGAATAGGACGAATGGGACGAATAGGACCGCAGACGTTGCCCAATCTGTCCTATAGGTCCCATCCGTCCTATCGGTCCTATTTGTCCCATCGGTCCTGATCACCCGATCGGAATCGTGAAGGTGAACAGCGCGCCATCGGGCGCATTGTTGGCCCAGACGTGACCGCGGTGCGCTTCCACGATGCCGCGCACGATCGCCAGGCCGAGGCCGGCGCCCATGTGTGCGGTCTTCTTGGCCTGCCAGTAGGGGCGGAAGAGGTTCTTGACGTCCGCCTCGGGGATGCCGGGCCCGGTGTCGCTCACGCGAAACTCGACGTTCTTGCCGCGCACCTCCGCCTCGATCGTGATCGTTCCCCGCTCCGGCGTGAACTTCATCGCGTTGCCGATCAGATTCGCGAAGACCTGCAGCAGACGATCGCGATCGCCGCAGATCGCGGGCAGCGGTGAGCTGATGTTGCACACGATGCGCTGGCGGCGCTGGGCGGCTAGCGCCTCGTGCGACTCGCACGCTTCGCGTACGATCGGCTCCGTCTCGATCATCACCTTCTGCACGGAGAAGCGGCCCGCTTCGAGGCGCGCCACGTCGAGCAGGTCCTGAATCAGGCGCTGCGCCTGACGCGAGGCCGCGCGGATCGTCTCGATGAGGTCCCGCTGCTCGTCGGCGCTGGCGTCGCCGAGGAGATCGGCGCTGAGCGCGATCTGCGTCAGTGGGTTGCGCAGGTCGTGCGACACGATGCCGAGCGTCTCGTCGCGCACGCGCACGGCCGCTTCGGCTTTCTCCTTCGCTTCGCGCTCCTGTTCGAGGAGACGCACGCGGCGCAGCGCGAGCGACGTCATGTCGCCGAGGGTGCGGGCGCGGACGATGTCGGCATCGCGGAAGACGCGGCCCGACTGGCCGCCGTTGAGCAGCACGAGCGCGCCGAGCGGCTCGCTCTCCGCGACGAGCGGCGTGACGAGCACCTGGCACTTCGGGCAGGTGTCGAGCAGGTACGGCGCCATCTCCTGGCCGAAGCTGGTCATGTCGGTGAGGATGATCGGCTGCCCGCCGCGGAGAATCTCCTCCGTCAGCGAGCCGGGATAGGCGACGCGCAGCCCCCGCGGCGGGACGCCGCGGCCGTGCGAGGCGACGACTTCGACCTGCCAGGGATGTCCTTTGTTGACGATGCGCTCGACGTACACACCGTCGGCGCGCGTGACCTGCGTCGCGCGGTTCGTGATCTCCAGGAGCACGTCGCTCATCTCGATCGCGCCGGTGAGCGCGCTGGCGAGATGGCGAAACGCCGCCTCCTCCTCAGCGCGGCGCTCGAGCTGCGCGAGCGTCTCCTGCAGCTCTTCCTGCGCGCGCTTCCGCTCCGTGATGTCACGCGCGAAACCGGTGAAGACGGTGCGCGAATCCTCGTGCCATACGCCGAACGAGATCTCGCATGGGAACTCGTGGCCGTCCTTGTGCAGCGCGGGGAGCTCGACGCCGGTCCAGGGGATGTGCCGTTCGTGCGTGCGCAAATAGCGCTCCAGACCGCGCCGGTGCGATTCGCGGTAGCGTTCGGGGATCACGGTGTCGAGGTTGCGGCCGACGAGCTCTTCGCGCGTGTAGCCGAAGACGCGCTCGACGACGGAGTTGCAGAAGAGGATCGTGCTCTGCTCGTCGATCGTGACGATCGCGTCCTGCGCCGTCTCCGACATCACGCGGTAGCGCTCTTCGCTTTCGGCGATCGTCTGCAACGTGCGGCGGCGCTCGATGTGATCGCCGATCTGCGCGCCGATGAGCGTCATCATCGGGAGCAGCGCGTGATCGGGCTCGCGCTCGCGGCGGCTGAAGAACTCGAGCACGCCGCGCACCTTGCCGTCGTACGTGATGGGGAAGGCAAACGCGGAGCGCATGCCGGCGCGCGCGGCGTCCGGAGCGCGCGGGAAGCGGGGCTCGACGTTGAAGTCGGTGACCCACACGGCCTCGCGCAGCATCCAGACCCGGCCGGGCAGCCCCTCCCCTTCCGCGAACGAACGGGCATTGCAGAGCACCTTCGCCAGCTCTTCCTCGACCTCGGGCGCCTGCCAGACGTCGATGCAGCGGATGCGATCGCCCTCCACTTCCCAAAGGCCACCGATGTCCCAGCCGAGGTTTTGGCAGACCGCCTCCATGATCCGGCGGGCGGTGACTTCGAGCGGTTGCTCTTCGTTGAGGAGGTTCGTCAGCGCGAGCTGCGCCGCGAGGCGCTGTTCGGTGAGGTAGCGCTGGGTGACGTCGCGTGCAATCTTGGAGAAGCCGAGAAAGCGTCCGTCTCTGTCGTAAACAGGACTGGTGACGCCGTCGGCGAAGAAGCGGCGGCCGTCGCCGCGGAGGTGCCAGCGGGCGTCGTCGGCGTGGCCCGTCTCGCGCGCTTTCACCAGCTCGCGTGCGGGGACGCCGAGCGCCCGGTCGTCTTCGGTGAAGAGCGCGGCGAAGTCGAGGCCGAGAAGGTCGCCGGCGTCGTAGCCGAAGATCTCTTCCGCGCCTCGATTGCAGAGCTCGATGCGTCCTTCCTGGCTGATGAGGATGAACGCGAACTCGCGCGCCTCCTCGATGATGACGCGAAATACACCCTCGGCCGTTTCGAGGAGATTCTTCATTTCGTCTGCGTCGTTGCCCCGTCCGCCTCTTCAGCATGGCGCATGCCCGGCTCGATAAGGAGTAGGAAGAGGAGCAACCGCGGAGGAAGGAGCGCCGCGCGCGCCGCGCTGGCTGGGGAGGGAGGATTCGAACCTCCGAATGTCGGCTCCAAAGGCCGATGCCTTACCGCTTGGCGACTCCCCAACGACGCGGTGTGGGCCGCGTAGTGTAGCAAAACCGCGTGCGGCGGACGACGCTTCCCGCGCCGTCCGCCGCACATTCAAAGAAGCCGAAGAAGGGCTCTTACTCGAATTCGAGAGTGACGTCGTCTTCGCAGAAATCGAAGGACGTCGGCTCGGACTCTTCCCCGTCGGCGAAGACGGCCTTGAAGTACTGCTCGCACGACTCGCCGTTCGTCGACTGGTCCCACACCAGCTCGACGGTCTGACCGGGCTTGATGCCCTTGCCGATGTTGAAGTAGCCATACTCCTCGCCGTCTTCGGACACGAGGATCTTCTTGATGACCTGCTTGGTGTTGTTGTGGACCTTGAACTTGTACTCGTCGGCCGTGGCGAGGGTGGCGACGAACAGACTGAGGGCCAAAGCTGCAATACGAAGCTTCATGTGATTCTCCTGGTTTCTCTCTGGTGGAACGATTCGGACCGCGCGAAGAGTACCCGGTAAGGGCGGGTTCAGCAATGCGGAACCATGGGACGATGGGGTCCTATAGGACTAATAGGACAAGGGTGACGCGGTCCGATTCTCCCCTACTTCCTCAGAGCAGTCCCCGCAGGCGTTCGTAGCCGGCGCGGCTGATGGGGATGCGGGTGCCGTCGCGGAGGATGGCGACGCGACTGTCCTTGGCGTACGGCTCGACGCGCGCCAGGCTCTCGAGGTTCACGATATAGCTGCGATGCACGCGCACGAAGCGGGCGGGGTCGAGGAGGCGCTCGAGCTCCGCGAGCGTCTGTTGCTTCACGTGTTTGGTGCCGCGGGAGTAGACGTGGACGTAGTCGTCCTGCGCTTCCACGTAATCGATGCGCTGCACCGGGATGACTTCGATGTTGCCGCCGTCGCGGAAGGCGATGCGCTGCAGCGGTTTCTTCGACGCGGCGATCGTCGACGTCAGTTCCGTCAGCGGCTGGCCGGCGCGCATTCGCACCAGTTGCTCCGCGTGCGCGATCACCTCGGCGAAGCGCGCGGCGGTGAACGGTTTCAGGAGATAGTCGATCGCGTGCACCTGGAACGCGCGCAGGGCGTAATCGTCGTACGCCGTGACGAAGACGACCTCCGGACGCGGCGCGTCGAGCAGGTCGAGCACCTCGAAGCCGTCGAGCTTCGGCATCTGGATATCGAGAAAGAGGAGTTGCGGCTTGTGCTCGGCGACGGCTTTGACGGCCTCGTAGCCGTTCACGCATTCGGCGACGATGGCGAACTGCGGATAGTCGGCCAGGAACTCGCGCACGATGGCGCGCGCCGGCTCTTCGTCGTCGACGATCGCGACCTCGATGACTTCATCGTTCATACGGCACCGTCAGATCTACACGAAAACGGTCGTTCTCGTCGACGATGGTCAGCTTCGCCGCGCCGCCGTAGAACGCGCCGAGCCGGCGGCGCGTGTTGTCCAGGCCGATGCCGTGCCCCTGGCGGGGAGGACGATCGGGGTCGCAGCGATTCTCGACGGCGATGCGGACGTGGTCGCCCTCGCGGCGTGCTTCGATGCGCACCACGCCTCCCTCGAGCAATTCCGCCACGCCGTGCGTGACCGCGTTCTCCACGAGCGGTTGCAGCAGGAGCGGCGGCACGCGGACGTCGCGCACACGCTCGTCGATGTCCTGCTCCAGTTCCAGGCGTGGACCGAAGCGCACGCGCTCGATGGCGAGATAGCTCGACGCCAGTTCCAGCTCTTCGGACAGCGTGATCGCTTCGGCGCTACCGACACGCAGGCTCTTGCGGAGGTACTCGGCAAGAAGCGTCGTCAGCGTGCGCGCGGAGAGCGGGTTCGAGCCGCAGAGTGAGCTGATGGCGTTGAGGCTGTTGAAGAGAAAGTGCGGATCGAGCTGCGCCTTCAGCGCTTTCAGTTCGGCCTCGCGTGCGAGCGAGCGGACGTCGACCTCACGCTCGATCCCGAGGAGGACGTAATGGAACGTGACGGCTAATAGATAGAGGAGGACGCCGGCCACGACCAGGACGAGCGAGCGGCGGATGATGACGTCGGTGAACGCCGTGCCGCGCAGCGTGTCGAGCGCGGCAGCCCACATGCGGAACAGCATCAACCAGAGCCCGGCCATCGCCGCGGCCGCGAAGAGATGCGTCGCCACGAGAGGCAGGAGGCGCGCGCGATGCGGCGGCATCGCGCGCGTCGGGTACCAGGCCGCGAGACAGACGAACGCGTAGACGAGCACCGGCGGCAGGACGAGCAACAGCGCAGCACGGAGGCCGGCGCGACCGGGCTCCATCACCAGCAGCGCGAGCAACAGCGCCAGCGCGCTCCATCCCAGGAGATAGAGCGCGAGGCGCTTGCGATCAGCGATCAGCGGATGCATGAACGAAGTTCTTCACTTCCACAGCTCCCATGATCGCCGCACCGCGGATCACGAGCACCGGACCATTTCCTCCGCCGCTGACAGTGTTGTCCTCGAAGCCGCCCATGACCGGCATGACCTTCCCGACGACGCGCCAGTGGTGCGGTACGGTGATCTCGATCCCGCCCCAGAAGGCGAAGGCCTCGATGACCGCTTCTTCTCCGTCGGCGATCTGCGCGTCGCGGAGGTCGAGCTCGACGCCACCCATGATGGCGTTGGCGTCTCCCCCTTTGAAGGCGTGCGAGACGCTCTTCCGCTTGATGCCGGCCATCATGGCGAAGACGCTGACCGTGGCGCTCGGATCGTCATCGCTGGTCAGGGGGCGATCGCGTCTGCGGACCAGCGCGTCCCAGACGAGCTTCCCGCCGATGATCGCGATCACGAGCGGAATCAGGTCGAAGACCTTCCAGTGAATGAGGTTCAGGTTCCCGAGGAGGATGACGCTGCCGATGGTCGCGAGGATGGCGCCCGCCAGGCGCCCGCCGCCGTCGTCGAGGAGCTTCACGATCCCGACGAGGATCAGGATGACGGGCCACCACTCGGTAATGCGCTCGGACTCGATGACGTCGAGGTTGTCGAGGGTCCAGAGGATGCCGAGCGCGAGGACACCGAAGCCGAAGATCAGCTTCGGTGTGATGCGCAGCGCGTTACTGCCGGTCATGGGCGTTCTCCTTCGGCAGGTCGATGATCGCGTGGACGATCATGCCGAGGCCGACGCAGATGATGAGAAGAGGAAAGGCGCTGCGGTAAGTGAAGCCGAAGATCTCGTGAGCGCCGACGAACAGCCACAGGCCGGTGCCCATGAGGGCGAAGCCACCGCTCGACTGCCGCTGGCGGAGCGCGCCGGCCTCGGACACCGCACCGACCACCACGAGGATGAGCGGCCACCAGTGCCGCGGCGAGGGGACGTCGAGGACGTCGATGGCATCGAGAAAGGCGGTCGTGCCGATGAGGAGCATCAGGACCCCGGCGCAAAGCTTGGCAGTGTCGAGGTGATGTCTTTCCATGTGTGCCTCCGTGAACATGCCCGGAAGGTACGGCCGGTTGGGAGCGATGGCTCGCGGGGCTCGGCGAATGGAGGGGGGGTGCCGGTGAGTGGCGGTTGGGGGCGGCGGGACCGATGGGACGAATAGGACGAATAGGACCTATGGGATTGATGGCGAACGACCGGTCAATCGATCCTGCTCCGCAGGCGTTTGGTTTCGCTGCGGTGCTTTTTGTTCTCCAGGCGCTTTCGTTTCTGTACTTTAGGGATGCGCGTGGCTTTGCGCGGGGTTCGTTCTTCGAGCGCGTCGCGGAGGAGCTCTTCGAGGCGGGCGATGGCGCGGTCGCGATTGGCGAGCTGGCTGCGCTCGGCCTGGGAGGTGACGCGGAGGGTGCCGGCTTTATTGATGCGTCCGGCGAGACGGGAACGGATGAGAGTCTTCTGCTCCTCGGTCACCGGCACCGTCTCGACGTCAATTTCGATCGTGACGCGGGTCTCCACTTTGTTGACGTTCTGGCCGCCGGGGCCGCCGGCGCGCGAGGTGACGGCGCGGAGGAGGTTTTCCGGGACGACGGTCCCCCCGCCAAGGTCTAGATCTCTCATGGAATTAGATGATAGCCTCTCCCCCGCGGACGGAAATCCTTCTGGCGTGAAAATGGCAGCGGAAGGAAAGCGGTGCAGCCGTCCTGGTGCACCGAGAGGGCGGAAGCAAATCCGATGAATTTTTCTGGTGACATAATTCCTCATTGGTGCTAGATTGCCACCTATAAGTCCAAGCGGCATGACACACTACGACGACGAAGCACTCTTCCAGTTCGCTGAGGGCACCTCCCCGATTGCGGGTGAGATCGAAGCTCACGTTGCCTGTTGCGAACATTGCGCGGTCGAGCTCGAAGCTCACCGCGACATCGTTGTGGCCCTCGGAACCGAGGACGCCTGGACCGACGAGCCGAAGCCGGCGCCGAAGCAGGTCGTGATGGACGTGATGGCTTTCGCCGAGCGCGCCCGCCACGAGGACGCCCAGGCCGCGATCCTCTGCGACGAGATCCTGAGCGGTCCGGCCTCCTGGTGGTCCACGAAGCTGCGTAAGGCCGAGGGTGTCTGGACCGCGGGGATGGTGAGGCAGTTGTTGGAGCGGATGCGCCTCGAGCTGGAACGCGCACCGATCAACGCCCTTCACGTCACGATGCTCGCGATCGAAGTCTCGAACGAGCTGAGTGTCGCCGAATATCCTTGTGACTACGTCGTCAAGCTCCGCGCGCAGTCTTTGCGCGATTATGCGTACGTCTTGTCGTTCATGGGCCGTTTCCCCGAAGCGCTCGAAACCGCGGAGCGTTCGCGGCGGCTGTTCGAACAGGTGCCTCTTCCCGAGTTCGATCTGGCCCGTCTCGATCTGGTTCTCGCGTCGATCGTTTCGTCGATGGACCGGCTCAGCGAAGCCACGCGTCTCGCGCAAAAGGCGGCCGAAACTTTCCTTCGCTTCGGCGATCGTCCCCGCTTTCTGAACGCCCGCCTTACCGAAGCATCGTATTGCTTCCGGAGCGGCGACATCGATTCAGCTCTGACGGTGTGGAGCAGCATCGAGAACGATGCTGACCTGGAGCCGGTCAGCCGCGTTCGCACCAAGCAGAACATCGCGCTTTGTCATCGACAACTCGGCCAACTCGACCGTGCCGTCGAGTACCTCATGCAGACTTCGGCGGAGTTCGACATGCTCGGTCTGACGACCGAGCGTACTCGTGCCCGCTGGAGCCTTGGCCAAACGCTCGTCACTGCCGGCCGGCCGAAAGACGCACTTCCGATGCTTCGTCAGGCGTGGCGTGAGTTCGAACAACTCGACCTCATTGCCGATTCGGCTCTCGTTGGTCTCGAGCTTGCCGAAGCGCTGCTCATCACTGGCGAAGCCGCCGAAGTTCCGACCATCTGCCGCGAGATCATCGCCCGGTTCAGCCGCGCAGGTATGGCCTCCCGCGCGATGAATGCCCTCTCTTTTCTGCGCGAGGCAATCGCGCTGGGGCAGGCAAAGCCGAGCCTCGTTCGGCACGTCTACGAATTTCTGCGCGAGCTTCCGGCCGAACGGCCTCGCTTGTACGCTCCCTCTCCGGTTGGTCGCTTGGAAGACTGAGTCTCTCCCTCCTAGAAGCCGATCCAGCGGCCCGTCCGCTGCGCGACCATACCAGCATCAGAAGCAACGGCACCAAGAAGGAGAATGCACTAACCGTGTCTGGAGCCGAGGCCCTACGCCTGGCTCGTTTTGGCATGTGCACCTTCCGCCTCAACGATTATCCGGTATCTCGAGATGTTCACGAGTCCATTCGTGAAGACAGATTGCAAACCAGCAAGGAGGAGAAAACATCATGAACCGTTCCCTGAAATCCATCGCCCTCGCCCTCTCGTTCGTCGTGGCCCTCGGGGCCGCGTCTCCCGCCGACGCGGCTCCCCGCAACCGTTCGGCCGCTGAACAGAAACTGCGTGACCGCGACGACTCGTACGGCCGGGTCATTCGCAATCTACTGAACCGGCTGAGAGGCCTCATCGGCAGCAACGCAGAGCCGACCGTCCCCATCCCGTGAGCCAGTCACCACTGAGCGGAGACAAATCATGCGTAGCAGCATCAAGTCCGTTTCCCTTGCTCTCTCTCTCGTGATCGCACTCGGCGCGACCTCTCCGATTGCCGCCGCTCCGAAGTCGCGTTCGATCGTGGAACAGCAGAACCGATATGACTTCGTCGGCCTCCTGAGACGCCTGATCCGGAGCTTCACCGGCAGCGCAAAGACGCTGGCGGAACCAACGGTTCCGATCCCGCGCCAGTAATTCACAACAGCATCAAGATCTGAAAGGACCAATCAGCCATGCGTAAGTCAATTCTCGCCCTGTCGCTGGCGCTTTCCATCAGCGCCGCCGTTCCTGCTTTCGCCGCACGTCAGAACACCGCTGAGCCTCAAGGCCGGCAGACGAAAGAAACATCGATCCGCCAGGTGATTCGCACGATCATTCGTCATCTCGGCGTCCTCGCCGAGCCGACGGTTCCGATCCCGAAGGATTTGACCGTCCGCTAATCGTGCAGCCTGCAGCATCGTCTTGCGGAGCTCCCGTCGGCTGGGCCGGCGGGAGCCGCGTGAGCTACGCCATGACCTGCGCGGCTTCCGAAGCCGTCACGGAGACGCCGTCGGTCGACAGTGGCAGGGTGACGGTGAAGCGGGCGCCCTGGCCGAGACCTTCGCTTTCGGCGGTGATCTCGCCGTGGTGGAGCTCGACGATGTGACGGGCGATGGCGAGGCCAAGCCCGAGGCCGCTGCGTTTCGTGGCGCCCTCGCCCTGACGCAGGCGCTCGAAGACGTGCGGCAGGAATGCCTCCTCGATGCCCTCGCCCTGATCGGACACGCTGATGCGCAGCTTGTCGGTGGCGCGGTTCACGCGCAGGTAGACCTCTTTCCCGGGCGGCGTGAACTTGATCGCGTTCGACAGGAGGTTCCCGATGACCTGCTGCATGCGGCTGGGATCGGCTTCGACCAGCGTGTTGCGCTCGTCGATCTCGGACGTGAGGCGGATCTCGCGCTCCGCGGCCGCCGGCCGGGCCGTCGTGAGGGCGGCCTCGATGACGTCGGTGATGCGCGTCGGACGGAGGTCGACCTGGAACTTGCCGAGGATGATCCTGGAGACGTCGAGCATGTCGTCGATGAGACGCGCCTGCAGACGCGCGCTCGACTCGATCGTGCCGAGGGCTTCGCGCAACTCTTCCTCGTCGTAGTGACCGCTGCGTAGGAACTGCACCCACCCGAGGATGGACGTCATCGGCGTGCGCAGCTCGTGGGAAAGCGTGGCGAGGAAGTTGTCCTTCGCGCGGTTCTGCGCTTCGGCTTCGCGATAGCGGCGCTCCGCTTCGGACGCCAGCGCGGCGGCGCGCTTTTCGGTGACGTCGCGGAACGTGATGACGGACCCGAGGTGCGTGTCGTCCTCGTCGCGCATCGGCGAGGCGCAGAATTCGACCGGAAAGTTGGAGCCGTCGACGCGGAAGAACGTCTCTTCGAGCTCGTCGCGCGCCGGCTGGCCGTGCACGACGGCGTACAACTGACAGGTGCTGATGTCGCAGGTGCGTACGCCGGGGAAGACGGGATGCACCAGGCCGTGGAACTCCTGCCCCGCGACCTCTTCCTGTGTGCGGCCGATCATGCGAGCGGCGGCCGGGTTGACAAAGGTGGTGTTGCCGTCGAGGTTGACGCCGAAGACGCCCTCCGCCGCGGCATTCAGGATCAGCTCGTTCTGGCGGATGAGACGCGCCAGCTCCTGCGCCTGACGCTTGAAGGCTTCGCGTCCGCGGAACAGCTCGACGAAGACGTTGACCTTCGACTTGAGGATCTCGGGATGGAACGGCTTGAAGATGTAATCGACGGCGCCGAGCTCGTAGCCGCGGAAGACGTTCGTCTCGCTGCGTGACAGCGCGGTAAGGAAGATGATTGGGGTGTCGCGCGACTTGTCGCGCTCGCGAATGAGGCTGGCCGTTTCAAAACCGTCGAGCTCGGGCATCTGCACGTCGAGCAGAACGACGGCGAAGTCCATGTCGAGGAGGTATTTGAGCGCTCGCTTGCCCGATTCCGCGCGGACGAGGTTCTGCCCCGTGTCGGCCAGGATGGATTCCAGGGCCAACAGATTGTTTGGCTGGTCGTCGACCAGCAAAATGTTCACCGGCTCGCTTGTCATCTGCTGTTGCGGCAAAGCTCGACCAGGAATGGCCCGATGCGGTCCAGAGGCAAAATTCGATCCACTTTGGCGGCATCAATGGCAGCCTGAGGCATCGACGGCGCCTCCGCCGTCTTCGGATCCTGAACGACCATGAAGCCACCTCGTTTCTTCACTCTCACGGCACCGCGGGCGCCGTCGGAATTTGCACCGGTCAAAACGACGCCGATGACGCCCGGACCATAGGCGTCAGCGGCCGATTCGAACAGAACGTCGACGGAAGGCCGCGAATAGGCGACGGCCGCGTCGACCGAAAGACTGAACTCTCCCCTCTCAACGAGCAGGTGATAGTCCGCCGGCGCGAGATACACCGTGCCCGGCTTGATCCACTGTTTGTCCATGACGTCGACGACGGCCAGCTTCGAGGTCTTGCGCAGGTACATCGGCAGCCCCTCGTTCGACGTCTTGTAGCGATGCTGCACGATCGCGATCGGCAGCGGGAAATCCGCCGGGATGGCGCCGAGAATGTCCGTCAGCGCGTGCATCCCGCCCATCGAGCAGCCGATGACGACGATCTCGTACTTCTGCTTCGCCTCGCGCAGGACGCGGCCGTCACGCCAGGCGCGGACACCCGGCGGCAGCGGCGGGGCGGGCGAATCGGCCGGACTACGATGATCGCGCGCCATCAACGCACCCTCCGGTAGAGCTTCTCTTCGGCGTCGATCTCCTCGAAGTTGTCCTGAACCGTCGTGTAACGGATCGACTCTTTGCGACCGAGCCCGAGGATGCCAAACATCTCCATGCTCTGAAGGAAGAGCTGCTGCACGCGGTCCTGCAACGCGTTGTTGAAGTAAATCAGGACGTTGCGGCAGAAGATGACGTTGAAGTGGTTGAAGGAGGCGTCGGTGACGAGGTTGTGCTGCGCGAAGACGACGTTCTCTCGCAGCGATGGCCGGAAGATCGTGTAGTCGTAGCGGGCGGTGTAGTAGTCGGAAAACGTCCCGGTCCCGCCGGCGGAGATGTAGTTGGAGGTGTTCTCCTGCATCGTTGCGATCGGGAAGATGCCGGCCTTCGCTTTCTGCAGGACGGCCTCGTTGATGTCGGTCGCGTAGATGCGGCAGCGGTCGTACAGCCCCTCCTCCTGAAGAAGGATGGCCATTGAGTAGACCTCTTCACCGGTCGAACAGCCGGCGTGCCAGATGCGGACGAAGGGATACGTGCGGAGCAGAGGAACGACCTTTTGCCGGAAGCGCAGGTAGAAGGTGGGGTCGCGGAACATCGCCGTCGTGTTGATCGACAGATCGAGCAGCAGACGCTCCATCGACGCGGGGTCGTGCAGGATTTTCTCGAGGAGCCCGGAGACGGTGCTCAGCCCTTCGGCGTAGATTCGCTTCCAGATGCGGCGGCGCAGCGAAGGCCGCGAGTAGTCGCGGAAGTCGAAGCCGTAGTGGCGATAAATCCCTTCCGTCAGGAGCTGGATCTCGATTTCCTCGAGATCGGCCTTCTCCTGTTCCTCGATGATCGGGGAGGAATCACTCGGCATTTTCTGCAGTCACATTGAGCAAACGGTGGGCCGTCTGACGCGTTACGGCTGAGCTATGCGAAAAGCACGCCGGGGGGGAACAGGCTAACGATAGGATTTATAGGACAGATCGGTCCTAAGGGCCCCCCACCTATCGAAGCAGGCAGTCCGGCGGCTTCCGGGCTGGGTCCTATTCGTTCTATTCGTCCTAGGTCCTACCGTTCCCTGCGTCCCACGAAAAAGGCGGCCTTGCGGCCGCCTTTCGTTTGCATCAATCGGTGGCTCTTACCGGTACAGCCACACCCGCAGCAGTGACACGAGCTGCTGGGCGTCGATCGGTTTGGTGATGTAGTCCGACGCGCCGGCTTCCATGCACTTCTCGCGATCGCCTTTCATCGCTTTCGCGGTGAGGGCAATCATCGGGAGGTTCTTGTACTCGTCCATCTCGCGGATGCGCCGCATCGCTTCGTAGCCGTCCATCTCCGGCATCATCACGTCCATCAGTACCACGTCGATGTCGGCGTTGGCCTTGAGCATGTCGATGCCTTCGGCACCGCTCTCGGCGTATAGCACGTTCATCTTGTGGCGCTCGAGGAGGCTGGTGAGCGCGTAGATGTTGCGCATGTCGTCGTCGACGATGAGCGCCTTCTTCCCTGCCAGCACCGGATCGGACTCGTGCAGTTGCTCGAGCATCTTCCGCTTCGTTTCGGGCAGGTTCGCTTCAACGCGGTGGAGGAAGAGCGCGGTCTCGTCGAGGAGGCGGTCCGGCGAGCGGACGTCCTTGATGATGATCGCGTCGGCCATCCGCTTGAGCTCGACCTCTTCCTTCCGCGACAGCTCGCGGCCGGTGTAGACGACGATGGGGATGTCGTTCACGCCGAGCTCGTTCTTCATCGTGTTGATGAAGTCGAAGCCGCTCATGTCGGGGAGCCCGAGGTCGAGGACCATGCAGTCGAAGCGACGCTCGCGGAGCACATCGAGTGCTTCGGCGCCCGTGCCGACCGCGGTGATCTCGACGTCACCCTCGCCGATCAGCTCGACGATGGCGTTGCGCTGCACTTCGTTGTCCTCGATGACGAGCAGCGTCTTGTTCGGACGCTCCACGAAGCCGAGGATGCGGGCGAACGCATCGTCGAGGGCGTCCTTCGTCACTGGCTTCTGCACGTGTGCGAACGCACCGAGCCGGAGACTGCGGGCGCCTTCCTCGTCGCCGGAGATGATGTGCACCGGGATGTGGCGCGTGCCGCGATCGTGCTTGAGGCGATCGAGGACCGTCCACCCTTCCATGTCGGGCAGCGCGATGTCGAGCGTGATGGCATCGGGGCGATAGCGCTTGGCCAAAGCGAGGCCGGTCTCGCCGCGCGTGGCGACGATGCCCTTGAAGCCCTTGTCGCGGATGATGTCGAGCAGGATGCGCGCGAAGTTGATGTCATCTTCGACGATGAGCACGGAACGGTCGCCTTCGCCGATGCTGTCGCGATCGTCCGGCACCTGCTCTTCGATGACGACGAGGCCCGATTCATCGGCGTGCTCGGACGGCTCGTCGACGGTGATGTTGATCGACGGCGTCTCGCTCTTCGGGCGCGGTTCGTAGGCGAGCGGCCGTCCGGCCTGCTCCTCGATGACGAGGTCGCGATCGCCGCGGCGCTCGCGCTGCGCGATGTACGTCTGCGGAAGGTACAGCGTGAAGGTGGAGCCGACGCCCGGCTCGCTCTGCACGCGGATCTCGCCGCCGAGCAGACGCGCGATCTCGCGGCTGATCGAGAGACCGAGACCGGTGCCGCCGAACTTGCGCGTCGTCGAGGCATCGGCCTGCTGGAAAGCTTCGAAGATGATCCGCTGCTTTTCCTCCGGGATCCCGATGCCGGTATCGGTGACGCTGAAGGCGACGACGCTCGGTGCGCGCTCGAGCAGTTCGTGACCCGGCGTCCAGCCGGACATCGCGGTCTCGATCCGCAGCGTGACGCCACCCTTCTCCGTGAACTTGAACGCGTTGCCGAGCAGGTTCTTGAGGATCTGCTGCAGTCGCGTGGGATCGGTGTGGATGTTGTTCGGCAGGTTCGACGCAAGGTCGACGGTGTAGTCGAGCTCCTTGTCGTTCGCCACCTGGCGGAACGTCCGCTCCATGATGTCGTTGAGCTCGCGGAACGACAGGTCGCTGAGCGCCAGCGTCATCATGCCGGACTCGATCTTCGACAGATCGAGGATGTCGTTGATGAGCGTGAGCAGGTCCTGGCCCGAACCGTAGATCGTGCGGGCGAAGTCGACCTGCTTCTCCGTGAGGTTGCTGTCCGGGTTGTCCGAGAGCAGCTTGGCGAGAATGAGCAGCGAGTTGAGCGGCGTGCGCAGCTCGTGCGACATGTTCGCGAGAAACTCGGACTTGTACTTCGACGTCAGCGCGAGCTGGCGTGCCTTGTCCTCGAGCTGGCGCTTCGCCGTCTCGACCTCGCGATTCTTCCGCTCGACCTCTTCGTTCTGCGTCTGGAGCAGCCGGGCTTTCTCTTCCAGCTCTTCGTTCGTCTGCTGCAGCTCTTCCTGCTGCTGCTTGAGCAGCTCTTCCGAAGCCTGGAGCGATTTGGCCTGCTGTTCGAGGCGCTTGTTCGTCTCGGTGAGCTCTTCCTGCTGCGCCTGCAGCTCTTCGGCGAGCGACTGCGACTGCGCGAGGAGCTCTTCCGTGCGCATGTTCGCCTGGATGGTGTTGAGCACGACGCCGATCGATTCGGTGAGCTGATCGAGCAGCGACTGGTACGTCTCGGTGAAGCGGCTGAAGCTCGCGAGCTCCATGACCGCGAGCACCTGGCCCTCGAAGACGATCGGCAGCACGATGAGGTTCATCGGCTTCGCTTCGCCGAGGCCGGAGTTGATCATCACGTAGTCGTCCGGAGCGTTCGTGATGAGGATGCGCTCCTTCTCGAACGCCGCCTGGCCGACCAGCGACTCGCCGATGCGGAACTCGCGGTTGAGATGCTTCCGCTCGCGGTAGGCGTACGTGGAAGCGAGGCGGAGGACCGGCTCGCCCTGCGCGTTCGCCTGATCCATGATGTAGAAGACGCCGTGAGCCGCGCCGACGACCGGTGCGAGCTCGGACAGGATCATCTGCGACACCGTCGTCAGGTTCTTCTGTCCCTGCATCATCCGCGTGAACTTGGCGAGGTTGGTCTTCAGCCAGTCCTGCTCCGCGTTGCGACCGGTGGTCTCACGCAGGTTGCGGATCATCTCGTTGATGTTGCCCTTCAGTGCGGCGAGCTCGCCCTGCGCCTCCACCGTGATGCTGCGCGTGAGGTCACCCTTCGTGACCGCCGTGGCAACGTCCGCGATGGCGCGCACCTGGGTCGTGAGGTTCGCGGCGAGCTGGTTGACGTTGTCCGTCAGGTCGCGCCACGTGCCCGCGGCGCCCGGCACGTTGGCCTGACCGCCGAGGCGTCCTTCGACACCGACTTCGCGCGCCACCGTCGTGACCTGATCGGCGAACGTCGCGAGCGTCTCGATCATGTCGTTGATCGTGTCGCCGAGCTCCGCGATCTCGCCTCGTGCTTCGACGGCGAGCTTCTGTTTGAGGTTGCCCTTCGCGATCGCCGTGACGACGCGTGCGATACCGCGCACCTGGTTCGTCAGGTTCGAGGCCATCATGTTGACGTTGTCGGTGAGGTCCTTCCACGTACCGGCGACGCCCTTGACCATCGCCTGTCCGCCGAGCTTCCCTTCCGTACCGACTTCGCGGGCGACGCGCGTGACTTCCGAGGCGAACGAGTTGAGCTGATCGACCATCGTGTTGATGGTGTCCTTCAGCTCGAGGATCTCGCCCTTGACGTCGACCGTGATCTTCTTCGAGAGGTCGCCGTTCGCGACGGCCGTCGTGACCTGGGCGATGTTACGCACCTGGTTCGTGAGGTTCGACGCCATCATGTTGACGTTGTCGGTGAGGTCCTTCCACGTACCCGACACGCCCTTGACCTGCGCCTGACCGCCGAGGCGTCCTTCGGTACCAACTTCGCGGGCGACGCGCGTGACTTCCGAGGCGAACGAGTTGAGCTGATCGACCATCGTGTTGATGGTGTTCTTCAGCTCGAGGATCTCGCCGCGCACGTCGACCGTGATCTTCTTCGAGAGGTCGCCGAGTGCAACGGCCGTCGTCACCTCGGCGATGTTGCGCACCTGCGCCGTGAGGTTGCCGGCCATCGAATTGACCGAGTCCGTGAGGTCCTTCCACGTACCCGCCACCCCCTTGACCGCTGCCTGGCCGCCCAGCTTCCCTTCCGTGCCGACCTCCCGGGCGACACGGGTGACTTCGGCGGCGAACGAGTTGAGCTGATCCACCATCGTATTGATGGTGTTCTTCAGCTCGAGGATCTCGCCCTTGACGTCGACGGTGATCTTCTTCGAGAGGTCACCGTTCGCGACGGCCGTCGTCACCTGCGCGATGTTGCGCACCTGCGCGGTGAGGTTCGACGCCATCATGTTGACGTTGTCGGTGAGGTCTTTCCACGTGCCGGCGACGCCGCGCACCTGCGCCTGGCCGCCGAGCTTTCCTTCGACGCCGACTTCGCGGGCGACGCGCGTGACTTCCGAGGCGAAGGAGTTGAGCTGATCGACCATCGTGTTGATCGTGTTCTTCAGCTCGAGCACTTCGCCTTTGACGTCAACCGTGATCTTCTTCGAGAGGTCGCCGTTCGCGACGGCCGTGGTGACGTCGGCGATGTTGCGCACCTGCGCCGTGAGGTTCGCGGCCATGTAGTTGACCGAGTCGGTCAGGTCGCGCCACGTGCCGGAGACACCCTGGACGTCGGCCTGACCGCCCAGCTTCCCTTCCGAGCCGACCTCACGCGCCACGCGCGTGACCTCGGCCGCGAACGACCGGAGCTGATCGACCATCGTGTTGATCGTGTCCTTCAGCTCGAGGATCTCGCCTCGCACTTCGACCGTGATCTTCTTCGACAGGTCGCCGTTCGCGACCGCCGTCGTGACCTCGGCGATGTTGCGCACCTGCGCCGTGAGGTTGCCGGCCATGTAGTTGACCGAGTCGGTCAGATCCTTCCACGTGCCGGCCACGCCCTTCACTTCCGCCTGGCCGCCGAGCATGCCTTCCGTGCCGACCTCACGCGCGACGCGCGTGACTTCCGACGCGAACGCCGAGAGCTGGTCGACCATCGTGTTGATCGTGTTCTTCAGATCGAGGATCTCGCCTCGCACATCGACCGTGATCTTCTTCGACAGGTCGCCCATGGCGACCGCCGTCGTGACCTCGGCGATGTTACGCACCTGCGCGGTGAGGTTCGACGCCATCGAGTTGACCGAGTCGGTGAGGTCGCGCCACGTACCGGCGACGCCTTTGACCTCGGCCTGACCGCCGAGCATCCCTTCCGTACCGACTTCGCGAGCGACGCGCGTGACCTCGGCCGCGAACGAGTTGAGCTGATCCACCATCGTGTTGATCGTGTTCTTCAGCTCGAGGATCTCGCCGCGCACGTCGACCGTGATCTTGCGCGAGAGGTCACCGAGGGCGACGGCTGTCGTCACCTCGGCGATGTTGCGCACCTGCGCCGTGAGGTTGCCGGCCATCGCGTTGACCGAGTCCGTGAGGTCCTTCCACGTACCGGCGACGCCGGGCACTTCGGCCTGACCGCCGAGGCGTCCTTCGGAACCGACCTCGCGAGCGACGCGCGTGACTTCCGAGGCGAACGCCGAGAGCTGATCGACCATCGTGTTGATCGTGTTCTTCAGCTCGAGGATCTCGCCGCGCACCTCGACCGTGATCTTCTTCGACAGGTCACCGAGGGCGACGGCCGTCGTCACCTCGGCGATGTTACGCACCTGCGCGGTGAGGTTGCCGGCCATCGCGTTGACCGAGTCCGTGAGGTCCTTCCACGTACCGGCGACGCCCTTGACTTCGGCCTGGCCGCCGAGCATCCCTTCCGTACCGACTTCGCGGGCGACGCGCGTGACCTCGGCCGCGAACGAGTTGAGCTGATCGACCATCGTGTTGATCGTGTTCTTCAGCTCGAGGATCTCGCCGCGGACGTCGACCGTGATCTTCTTCGACAGGTCGCCCGTGGCGACGGCCGTCGTGACCTCGGCGATGTTGCGCACCTGCGCCGTGAGGTTCGAGGCCATGGAGTTGACCGAGTCGGTCAGGTCCTTCCACGTGCCGGCGACGCCGGGCACTTCTGCCTGGCCGCCGAGGCGCCCTTCCGTACCGACCTCGCGGGCGACGCGCGTGACTTCCGAGGCGAACGAGCGGAGCTGGTCGACCATCGTGTTGATCGTGTTCTTCAGCTCGAGGATCTCGCCCAACGCCTCGGCCGTGATCTTCTTCGAGTGGTCGCCGTTGGCGACCGCCGTCGTGACCTCGGCGATGTTACGCACCTGACTCGTGAGGTTCGCGGCCATGTAGTTGACCGAGTCCGTCAGATCCTTCCACGTGCCGGAGACGCCTTTGACGTCGGCCTGGCCGCCGAGCTTTCCTTCGGTACCGACTTCGCGTGCGACGCGCGTGACTTCCGACGCGAACGAGCGGAGCTGATCGACCATCGTGTTGATGGTCTCCTTCAGCTCGAGAATCTCGCCGCGTGCTTCAACTGTAATCTGCTTGGAGAGGTCGCCGTTCGCGACCGCGGTGGTGACGGCCGCGATGTTGCGCACCTGGTTGGTGAGGTTCGCGGCCATGTAATTGACGGAGTCGGTGAGATCGCGCCACGTACCGGCGACGCCCTGGACGTCGGCCTGGCCGCCGAGCTTCCCTTCCGAACCGACTTCGCGCGCGACGCGCGTGACTTCCGAGGCGAACGAGCGGAGCTGATCGACCATGACGTTGATCGTGTTCTTCAACTCGAGGATCTCGCCGCGCACTTCGACGGTGATCTTCTTGGAGAGGTCGCCCATGGCGACCGCGGTCGTGACCTCGGCGATGTTGCGGACCTGCGCGGTGAGGTTCGACGCCATCGAGTTGACGGAGTCGGTGAGGTCCTTCCACGTGCCGGCGACGCCTTTGACGTCGGCCTGGCCGCCGAGCTTTCCTTCCGTACCGACCTCGCGGGCGACGCGCGTGACTTCCGACGCGAACGACGCGAGCTGCTGGACCATCGTGTTGACGGTCTTGGCGGTGCGGAGGAACTCGCCCTTGAGCGGACGACCGTCGAACTCGATGGCCATCGTCCGGGTGAGGTCACCCTTGGCGACGGCGCCGATGACGCGCGCGATCTCGTTGGTGGGCTGGACGAGGTCGGTGATGAGGGAGTTGACCGATTCGGCCATCACGCCCCACTGACCGCCGGCAGCCGGCACCTGGGCGCGCTGGTTCAGCTTGCCCTCTTTGCCGACCACGTTGGAGATCCGTTCGATCTCCGCGGCCATGCGGTCGTTCATCTCGACGATGTCGTTCAGTGTGTCGGCAATTTTTCCTTGCGTACCGGTGAACTCGACCGGCATGCGGACCGAGAAATCACCTTTCTTCATGGCCGTGAGGGTGCGGAGCAAAAGACGGTCGAAGTCTTTCGGCGTCAGCTCCGCGGCCTTGTCGACCCCAATTCCGGTGGTCATCGCGCGCAATTCCTCCCGAGGAAGTTTCGGCTGTGGTGCGTAGATTGAGTTGTGTTGAAGCTTAAATTAGGACGGACGAGCCGCATGAGGCGGCCAATCAGTCTTTTGTGGAACGTGCGTGATGCAGGATTGACGCCAATGGCTGAGGATGGTTTAGCGGGGAGACGATAGGACGAACAGGCGGCCTTCCGCAAAACACTGCGCCCTCATCCCCGTCCGCAAACAGAATAGGACCTATGGGACAAACAGGACCACGAGATCCCATTCGTCCTATAGGTCCTATAGGTCTTATTCGTCCGATTCGGTTGTGCGCTTTACGAAGCCTTGCGCCGCGCCGGCGTCGCCGTGGATGCACGGCCGCCGCCGCTGCTGCCGCGCGGTGCGGTGCGGCGCTCAGGGACTTCTTCTTCGCGCTCGCCGCGGCGGGACTGCAGGAACACGATCGCACCGGCCGTGACGGTGATGCCGGCCAGGACGACCACGAGGATGTCGGGGTTCTTGCGCAGATACTCGCCGGCGTCGTCGAAGAGATCGTCGAACTCGACGTCCTCGAGTTTGCTGCGCATGCGGCTGATGACGAGATCGATGAGACCGAGGCGGTCGACGATGTCCATCAGGGTGTCGGCGCTGACGGCCGACGCCGCGGCGCTCTTGAGTGAAGTGCTGCCGCGACCCGAGCTGCGACTCGACGAGCCGCCTCGGCCCTGCGATTCGCGCTCGCTGCTTTCGCGTTCAGAAGTATTGGTGGCCATGGTTCCTCCTACGCTCGTTTAAAGTGCACGTGATATGCCGGTTATCGACCGCCGCGCCTTCGAATTTCTGCGCGAGCTCGCCGCGGGCGAAGGCGTCACCGTACGCGTCCGCGGCGACTGCATGGAGCCGCTGATCGCCGCCGGCGCCGAAGTGCGTGTGACTCGCAAAAGGGTCTACCTGCCGGGCGACGTCATCGTCTTCCGCACCCCCTCCGGCGAGCTGGCCGCGCACCGGCTGCTCG
Organism: Thermoanaerobaculia bacterium; assembly: GCA_036380735.1. Classification (GTDB taxonomy): domain Bacteria; phylum Acidobacteriota; class Thermoanaerobaculia; order Gp7-AA8; family Gp7-AA8; genus DASVEE01. The sequence goes on from DASVEE010000064.1 coordinate 84,104, forward strand.
GCTACCGCGCGTCAGGTCTGGTGACCAAAGGCGATCACTGCGTGCAGCACGACGCGCCGGTCACGCGGTCGATGGTGATCGGCGCCATCGCAGGATTGACGGTTCACCGACGCGACAGGCTACGCGCCATCGCCGGACTAGGAAGGATCATCCTGCGGAGGTTGAAACGATGACGGTGGACAAGATCGATAGGACAAATAGGACGAGGACGAATAGGACGGCGGTGAGTCCCATAGGTCCTATCTGTCCTATGGATCCCATTCGTCCCATCGTCAACCCGTGGAGTCTCGCGTGACCTTCGCCACCCGCTTCCTGGTTTCCCCTTCCCTCTTCCCCGCGCGGCTGGCGGGGGAACGCTGGGGCGGCCTCAGCTTCGATCTGGATCTTCCGGGTGGTCCCTTCCGCATCCACGGGCTGTCCGCTTCCCAGCACGAAAGCCTGCAAAGCCGCTACGAAAACGCAGGGCTGGACCCGTCGTTCGACCTCACCCTCTACCGCGCACCCGCAACCGACTTCCTCGACGTCGACACGCGCGGCTGGGAGTATTCGCTCGACTACGAAGCCTCCGATTCCACTGTCGCCATCGCCGGGCTGCACCTGATGGCGCGGCTCGACCTCGCGCGCCACCGCGGAGCGATCTGGACTCCCGTCGATACCGTCGACGAGCTGTGGGGCATCGTGGAGAACGTGCTGCGCCCGCTCGTCGCGGAACGGTTGCTGATGACCGGCGGGCTCCTCGTGCACAGCGCGGCGATCGCGCTCGACGGCCACGGCTTCCTCTTCGCCGGCCCGTCGGGTGCCGGCAAGTCAACCGTGTCGCGGCTCGCGCTCGCGGCGGAGCACGCCGTTCTCAGCGACGATCTCAACGCGCTCGTGCGCGATGGCGACGGCTTCCGCCTCCTCCCGCTCCCCTTCACCGGCGACCTGACGCGCGCGGAGCTCAGCCGCGTGGCAGTGCCGCTCGACGCGCTGGTGAAGCTGGAGAAGGGCGACGGCGAGTCCGCGCGCGTCATGCCGCTCAGCACGGCCGCGTCGCTGCTCGTCAGCGCGGCGCCGTACGTCAACCAGGACCCGCACCGCGCGCAACTGCTGCTCGACCGTGCGGCGGAGGTCGCGTCGACCGCCTCGCGCGCGATCCTCACCTTCCGTCGTGACGGAGACATCTGGCCTATACTGGGGAGGCTCCCATGATCACGCTCTCCTCGCGGCTCGCCGTCGCGCCCCACGTCCGCTTCCGCCGTTTCGAGGACGAAGGCGTCGTCGTGAACCAGAAGGCCGCCGAAGCGCTGGTGCTCAACGAAGTCGGCACGCGCCTCGTGGAAGTGGCCGACGGCTCCCGCACGTTGCAACAACTCGCCGACCTCCTCGGCGACGAGTTCGACGCCGACGCCGACACGATCGCGCGCGACGTGCTCCGCTTTGCGGGCGAGCTGGTCGACGCGGGCGTCGCGCAACTCGTCGACTCATGAGCCTCGATCGGATCAATGCGCGCAGTTGGAGCCACAACCGCCTCTTCTCGGTCCTGATCGAGCTCACCTACCGCTGCAACCTCGACTGCTTCTTCTGCTACAACGACCTCGGGCTCAAAGGCACGCCGCTCACGTTCGCGCAGTACGACGCATTCCTGCGCGACCTCGCGTCGATGCACGTCATGAACGTCGCCCTCAGCGGCGGTGAGCCGCTCGCGCATCCCGACTTCTTCCGCATCGGCGCGCTGGCGCGCGAGCTCGGGTTCGTCGTGCGCGTGAAGTCGAACGGCCACGCCCTGCACGGTGCGCTTGCGAAACGGCTGCGCGACGAGGTCGATCCGTTCGTCGTCGAGGTCAGCCTCCACGGCGCCACGGCTGCGACGCACGACCGTCAGACGCGAGTCCCCGGCAGCTTCGACCGGCTGCTGGCGAACCTCCGCGAGCTGCTCGACCTCGGGATGCGCGTGAAGGTGAACTCGACCCTGACCCGCTGGAACGAGGGAGAGACCGCGGCGATGTACGCCATCACCGACGCCCTCGGCCTCCCGCTGCGCTTCGATCTGCAGGTGACGCCGCGCGACAACGGCGACAAGGAGCCGCTCGACATCGCCCCGACCGCGGACGGCATCCGCAACCTGCTGAAGATCGAAACGGAGCGCTACGCTTCGTTCACGCCGCGCCCCGCCGCCGACGACGAGCTGCCGCCGCCCGCCACCGACAAGCATTGCGGCGCCGGCTCCTCCGGAATCGCCATCGACCCGTACGGCAACGTCTACCCGTGCGTCCAGTGGCGCCGCCCGGTGGCCTCCCTGCACGAGAAGTCGATCCGCGAGATCTGGGGCTTCTCGCCGGTGCTCGACGAGATCCGCCAGGAGACGGTCCTCGCCCGCGACGTCGTGGCCGCCCACCCCCGCGGCGCCCTGCTCAACTTTTGCCCCGGCCTGGCCGAGGTGCTGACCGGCAGCGCGACCACCGTGCCGGAAGAGCTGGAGAGCCGCGCGGAGATCGTGGCGGCCCTGACCGCCGAGAAGTAGGGCCGAATAGGACGTATAGGGCCGATAGGACGAATAGGACCTATAAGACGAATGGGACAAACCTGGTCCCATCTGTCCTATCGGTCCTATTCGTCGTATGCGTCCTACAGGTCCTGCAAGCGCCCAACTTTGGTTCTCCGCTTACGAGTTGATCGGACCGCGCGGGCACTGCCCGGCATTGGCTTTCGCTGGCGGGTTCGGCGCGCACACGGCCGCCATGACCTCCAGCGGCTCGCGCGACAGGATCTGCGGCGGCTCGTACTGCTTGCGCCCGGGCTTCGCTTCGTTCTGCTCTTGCTCCATTTCGCTCCTCACTCCCCACTCCGGGACGCCACGACCGGCCGCGTGCTCTCGTTCGGCAGCGACAGGCGGGCCGCCGGGTCACCGAGCAGCAGGTAGACGCTGCCGGTGTCACCGAGATTCGGCGTCGAGGCCAGCGTCTGCACCACCAGGTCGCCGATGCGCGACTTCGGATTCTGCGCCGCGAGGCGCATGAACGTCTTCTGCAGCTCGGCGGCGTTCGAATGGACCGACAGCCCCGAGGACGACCAGACTGCCAGCGCGCCGGCATTCGGCGTACGCGTCAGCGCGGCGCCGAGCGACTCGGCGAAGCCGACCTCGAAGCGATTGATGGTGCAGGTCATGGCGATCAGCATCGGCAACGGACCGGCCGACGTCAAGGCCGGCGCATCCTCCACCGTGAGCAGCGAGCCGCTCGAGAGCCGGTCGAGACCGCCGTGGCCGACCCAGCTCACGAGCGGCGTGCCGCTCTGCCAGGCAGCCATCAGCGAGGCGCGTGCCGCTTCGCCGCCGAGGTCGTCGATGTAGACCTGCGTAGCCGGGCGGCCGGCGAGCGGCGTCTCCGCCTGCTGGCTGGCCGCACGGAAGTCGGCCGCGCGGTCGACGCCGTCGGCGCTGAACACGATCGGTGACTTGCCGCTGTTCGTGCGCTCGGCCTTCTCGAGCTTCGCGACGTACGCCGCAAGCTCCGTGTTGGACGAGACGGCGATGCGCCCGAGGGCAACGTCGGGCAGCGCGTCACCGGTGCGGTCGGCGAAGAGCGAGTCGGCGGCGAAGATGCCGTCGGCCGTCTTCGTCAGCATCGGCGGGAAGAGGCCCGGATCGGTCTCGATGCCGCGGTAGTCGTACGTGCCGTTGCCGGCGAGGACGACGTACTTCGGCGCCTTGTCCCACTGGGCGGTCGAGGCGATGAACTCGCGGATGGCGTGCGGCGTCGGATTGCCGCCGCTGAATTCGTCGTAGATCTGATCGAGGTCGGCGACGAACGTCGACAGCCCGTCGCGCTCGCGCAGCTTCGCCAGCGCCTCGGCACCGGTGCGCAGCTCCGGCGCTGTGATGACGAGGTAATCGGCGCGCTGCTTCTTCTTCAGCGTCAGCTCCTCGGCCGCGCGCATCGAGGTCGGTGCGACGAAGCCGGTGGCGTCGGAGAGGAAGAGCGACTTGGACGGCGCGGCGAACGCGCCGCTCGCCTGGACGAGCGTCGGGCGGAGACGGTTGTTGATGTCGAGGACGACCGGCGCGCCGTTGAACGGCCCGGCCGCGACGTTGCTCCCCTTCTGGACCGTCATCTCCAGACGACCGTTCTCCGGCTGCGCGTTCCGCTGGTAGCGGAGCTCGAAGCCGTCGACGTAGAGGATGTCGAACGACTCGCCATTGGCGAGGACGCCTTCGACCGCGACCTCGTTCGCGCCGTCGCGGAGGAGCTGCGACGGGACGGCGAAGGTGGCGGTGGTGGCGTCGAGGGAGGACCACTCGGCCTCGCCGAGGTAGCCGCCGTTGAGCATCACGGTGGCACGGTGGCTGGCGTTGGCCAGGGCACCCTGCAGACGCACGGTAAGCGTGGCGCTGTCGCTCGAAGCGAGCGCCGAAGCGTTCAGCGCGAACGCCTTGCGGCCGAACGTGGCGTCACCGCTGAGGATGAAGTCCCAGAACCAGTAGTCGCTTTCGGCGTCGAGCGGCAGGACGGTCGCCGGGAAGGCGTCGGTCTCGACGTTCTTCGTGGCGCTGTAGATCGTCGTGCCCGGCGCACCGGCGGTGGCGTTGACGACGCTCATCTGCGTCCCCTTCGCCAGCTCGATGCGGTAGACGCGCTCGGTGCTGTAGTGGTTGTCGCTACCCTCACCGAAGAAGAGGATGGCGTCATTGCCCTGGGCGGGAGTCCAGGCCACTTCCTTGCCGCGGCTCGTCACCTGCACGCCGCCTTTACGGATCTCTTTCTGCACGGCGTCGGCGCTGACGTTCAACTGCTCGGCGAGCTGCGCCGCGGTGATGCGGACGATGCCGGTCGTGGCGACGCCGGCCATGACGGCCACCGGCTTCGCCTTCTTTCCCTTCGGCTGCTTCACCGAAGGCTTGCGGTCTTTACGCGGCTCGCGGGAGAACTCGGAGCCGTCGCTCGGGCCCTGCGCGTCGCCGCGCATGCCGAACGGACCGTAGTGCTGCTTCTTGCCGTTGGCGGTGAGCTCTTCGAGGACGTACATCGCCCCCGCGTCCGAGTTGTCGGAATCGACGAAGCGATAGCGGCCGCCCTGCGGCGCGCCGACGTTCGCCGGCAGCATCTGGCGGTTGGCCTTGACGAGCTGACCGCGCTCGAGACGATGGACGTTGAAGCCGACGGTGCCGATCTCCGACGCCGTCTTCCACTCGAGGACGGTCTTGTTGCCGCGCACCGCGACGTCGAACGACGACAGCAGCACGGGCGTCACGAGTCCCTCGGTCACGGCGATCTCGCAGACCGGACCGGCGAGGTACGTCGCGCGAGCCTGCGTGGTGTTGCCCGTCTCATCGACGAAACGGGCGCGCGTGCCGTTGCCGGAAGCGGGCGTCGCCGTCACCGGAATGCGCTGTCCGGCCACCGTCGGCGTGACGCGGACGTCGTACGCGAGGATGACGGTGGCACCCGCCGCGACCTGACCGGGATTCCACGTGATGTTGCCGGTGCCGCCGACAGCCGGCTGCGAGAGGATGCTGCCCTGCCCCACCTGCGCGTTGCCGCGATAGGTGGCGCCGGCGCCCGGCACGTTGGCGGTGACGATGTTCGTCGGTGAGCTGAAGTTGATCGCCCATGGCGTCGGGTTCACCAGACGCACCGTGACGGTGTAGTCCCAGGAGCCACCGACGGTCGGAATGGAGCCACCCTTCGAGCGCACTTCCTGCTCGAGGTACGGCTTGAGCGGCACGCCGCCGGCGTCCGTCGGAAGGTAGATGCGGAACGCGTTGGCCGCCGGATTGGACGTCGGCGGGTTCGCCGCCGCGGCGTAGTTGGTGTTGTAGATCGTGGCGTAGTTGCCGTTCACGCCCGGCGTAAGGTACGAGTTGATCGTGGCGCCGAGCTGCCAGACGCCGTAGTTGCCGGCCAACTGATCGTTCCGGTAGCCGGTGATGTTCGCACGCGCCCAGACGTCCGTCCCCGAGAGCACGCCCGAGTTGAGCGTCTGCGTGAACGTCCCCGTCGGGCTGGTGTAGACCATCGAGCCGGTGTTGCCGTTGTTCGCATCGACGTCGAAGTCGTTGTGGCTGCACGTGCAGCCGGACGTGAAGTACGGGTGCAGGACGTAAGCACGGCTCGTCGTCCCCGAGCCGGGCGGATTCACGCCGAGCGAGATGAACGAGTCGGCGTACATGTTGTACTCGGTGCCGCCGGCGCCCGAGGTGCCGTCGTGGGCGCGGATGCCGAACGCGTTGATGTCATCGCCGGTGGTGATCGCATCGGACATGTCGATGCGCACTTCCCAGTGCCCGGAGGGGATGAAGCTGTCGGCGATCTGCACGTTGTCGATGTTGAGGCGGTCGTTGTTGTCGAAGTTCGCGACCGTGACGAAGCGGATGCGCGTGTTGGCGGCGATGAAGCTGCTGATGTCGAAGCTCGCGTTGCCGCCGGCCGTGCCGGTGTAGGTCTGCAGCGTGGTCCAGCTGCCGCCGCCATTGTTCGAGACTTCCACGCGCCAGCTGTTGTTGGCTTCGAAGTTGTCCGTGTCGTAGGTGAACGTGAGCGTCGCGGAGGAGAAGGTCGAGAGATCGGCCTGCCGCGTGACGATCATGTTGTTGGCGTCTTCGAGAAACAGCACGCCGCCGTTGACCCGGATGTTGCCGCCGCCGACGTTGTTGTCGTCGTTCGTCTCGAACCAGTTCGCGTCCCAGTTGATGGTGCCGTTGTTGTTGCTGTAGGCGTTGGCGCTGAACGTGTCGCGCACGGTGTCGCCGGTGCCGTCGAAGAAATTGAGCCAGGCGTTGTCGCCGCCTGCCGGAAGCGTCGTGTTGCCGGTGTCGAAGACCGTCGTGCGCTGGACGCCGGCCGGATCGAAGAGGGTGTAGCGCGCCGCCGTGTTGTACGCACCGCGCTCACGATCGCGCCCCGCGGTGTCTTCCGTCGCGCCGCCGAGGCCGATGTCGGCGTCGAAAAAGTCGACGACGAGCCGCGCCTGATTTCGCGGGACCTCGATGTAGTAACGATAGAACGTGTCGAGGGCCACGGCCGGAGTCGTGTCGTTATCCGAGACGAAGTCGCCAAAGTCCGTGCCGGCAGACGCACCTTGCGGCGTATGCAAACGCGTGGTGCCGGTGGACGCGGCGTTCAGTGAGACGACGAACGCGAGCGACATGCCGGCAGCGACGAAACGGCGCAGTTTCCTACGTAAAAATAGACGCATAAGCTCCTCGGCCGATTGGGGCGGTACCGGTTATAAGCGTGATCGCGTCAAAGAAATGTCGCACGGTCGCGATTTATTCATCGCCGCGTGTGCATTTTCAGGTATTTGCGTACCAGACGGAGCGGCCGCAACAGCCAGTGCAGCATCGTTGGTGCTTTACTTCCGGCCCAGTCGGCGTGTGTCGGGACAAAGACTGACACGGCCAGCGCGCGCAGCACGGCAGCCCGGCTGTCGAACAGGAGGAAGAGATCGCGGCCGCTCGCGTCCGTCTTACGGGTCGCTCCGTTGAAGAGATTCCCGCTGACAATGGCGTGGATCGCACTGTACTTTTCCGGCATTGGTACGTCACCAATGTCCGTACCGAGAAAGTCGCGCACGAGCAGCCGGTGCACGGCGGGAACGCCGCGCTCCCCTCTGCGGACAAGCGCCGCAAGCTGCGCCAGAAACTCGAGCTTGTGCCACAGATGCTTCGCGGCGTGCGTGGTGACGACGAGCGCGAGGTCATCGTCACCGAGCGTCGGCAGCCCGAGCACGCTGCCGCGGCGCGACCATGCGTCGTCGAACGTCAGCGGCACCGGGAACTGCACGTTGCCGAAGCGCCAGTGGAAGTCGACGGCGATCTGCAGCTCGTCGTGCACGAGGACGGTCTCGCTGTTGAAGCGGCGGTGCGTCCAGCGCTCCAGCCGCTCGGGCTCGTGATAGCCGAGGGTGCGGAGGATGCGCTCGCCGCGAGCGGCGTCGGCGGGCGCGACGATGAGATCGAGATCGCTGAACGCGCGCAGATCGTGACGGCCATAAAGCTGCTGTGAAAGCAGCGGTCCCTTGTACGGCAGCATGCGTACGCCTGCCGCGTCGAACGCCTGCTGGATGCGCGCGAGCTCTTCGAGCATCTGCGACGCACGCGCCGCAACCATCCCGGCGCGCACGCGCAGCGGACGCAGTTCCTCAGCACTGCCGCGCGCCGCTCGCGCGAGCAACGCCGTCATCCCTTCGTCTTCCGCTGCTTTGAGCAACGCCGGCCAGTCGACGCCTGAGGGGATGTCGACGGCATCGCCGCGCGCGGCGGCAATCAGCGTGGCCTGAATGCTCATCGTGGTGGCGCAGGGGAACGATCGGACGAATAGGACCTACAGGACGGAAAGGACAAATAGGACACTCCTACCAGCCCAATCGATCCTACTTCCCCAGGCGCTTCACGAAGGCACCGATCCTCTCCACGAGCTGCGGCATTACCGGCAACGACGGGTCGCTGTAGGACGCCATCTGCTTCGCGGGATCGTCGATCCGCTTGAGCACATGGTTCATCTTCTCGACGAGCAGCACCTCGGCGCCCGCGTTCGCGCGACGGAGCAGCTCGGCGTCGTGGGCGGTGACCTGCACGTCGGCCGAGCCCTGGACGATCAGCACCGGCACCTTCACCTTCGCCAGCTCTTTGGCCGGATCGCGGCGTAGCCAGGAGATCATGTACGGCTGCACGCTGGAGCGATAGATCGAAGCCAGCGCAGGCGGTGCGTCCGCCACGGTCCGCCCCGCTTCCAGCTCCTTGAGCACGCGCTCGCTTTCTTTGGCCAGCTCGGGAGGCAGCTTCCCCGCGAGCTGGGCGCGGAGCAGGTCGCCCGCAGTGCGGCCGGTGCCGGCGATCGCGACGAGCGCGTCCGCTTTCGCCTCGTGAGCCGCGATCGTCCCGATGAGAGCGCCTTCGCTGTGGCCGACGACGATCACGTGGGAGAAGCGCTCGTCGGCGCGCAGCCGCTTGATCCACGCCGCCGCATCCTCGACGTACGTATCGAACCGCAGGTCCGCCTCGGCCGGCCCCGCCTCTTTGCTCGCCCCGATGCCGCGTTTGTCATAGCGCAGCGACGCGATCCCCTGCTCCGCCAAGCCGGCGGCCAGCATCTTCAGGCTGTCGTTCTTCCCCGGCAACGCGGCGCTGTTGCCGTCGCGGTCGGTGGGGCCGGAGCCGGCGATGATCACCGCCACCGGCACCTTGCCTTCGGCGGCAGGAACGAGGAGCGTGCCGTGCACGGCGGTCTTCCCGAAGCCGAGCTCGATGGGTTGCTCGACGGGAGCGGATACAGGCGCGGCGGTGGCCATTATCGCGAGCAGAATCAGGGAGTTCATGGCGAAGAGATTAACAAATAACAGGAATCTTCGGGCTCCCGAAATCCTTTTACCGCGCGTCCATGAAAAAAATCCTCGTACTCCCCTTCCTGGTAATGACGCTCGTTGCCGGCCAGGCGAACGCTGCCGGCGCCGTGGAACGCTTACAGTATTCGTGGTCGCTGCGTGGCGCGCTGACCTGGATTGCGCGAGTGGCGGTGCCGACCTCCGGCACCGGCGTGCTCGAGACCACGACGGACACGGAGATCGACAGCACGCTGACGCTGACGGCCCCGTCGCGTCGCGACTACGCGGTGTACCAGTCGCGCATGTCGGCGGGCGGCACCCGCACGCTGGCGTCGATGGACGGCTACCGCTTCAACAGCAAGGCGCACGAGCAGCGCGTGGCGTTCGACTACGACGAGCGCGTGGCCCGCGTGCAGAAGAAGGATTTCGAGGGGACAAGGACGAAGGTCGTCGAGCTCGAGTCGAGCGCGCCGCGTGACGTCCTCACCAGCATCCACTACCTCCGCCTCCACGCCGATGAAGTGACGACGCCGCGCATGATGCAGATCTACTCCGGCGGCAAGCCGTACGCGTTCTCGGTGGCGCCGAAGAAAGCGCAGATGCTCAACGGCCAGCGCGTCCTCCCCTTCACGCTGACCCCGAAGAACGAGGGCAAGCGCGGCGAAGTCCGCGTGTGGCTCTCCGACGACGAGCGCCGCGTGCCGGTCCGCATCGAGATGGAGCAGAAGCTGGGGACGTTGAGGCTGGATCTGAAGGGGTGAGGTCGGCAGATCCGATAGGACGAATAGGACCTATGGGACGAATAGGACTTTCATCGGTCCCATTCGTCCCATAGGTCCTATTGCTTTTCGATCACGGAATCAGCGGATCGACGAACAGCCCGTCCGACGCTTCCGCATCGCCGATGACCCACTTCTTTCCCCGCTTGCGGTAAGGGTAAAAGAGGGCGACGGCCGACGAGTGAGACTCGACCTGAATCCCGATCGCGGTGGTGCCTTCCTCGCCCTGCAGCGTCGCCGCAAGTGCGACGACCGCCGCGCCGGAAGCGGCGCGCTTCGTCAGCTCGGTCGTCACCAGCTCGAGGAGCTGGCCGAAATTCGCTTCACGATTCGTGTCGCGGGGAAAGTAAGTCGAGACGTTCTCACCGTCAGCATCGAGACTGACGCCGAGCGGCAGCACAAGGCCAACATCATTCAGCACCTTGGTTGCCATCTCGCGAGTGATGTAAAGAGCCTTGCCGAGCAGATCTTCTTCGTTCATGGGACGCGCGCGGCGCATCATACGTGATTCACCCACCGCTTGGTGACTCACTTCCGGAGAACCGCAACAGGTCTTCCCGCCTCTGTCCCATAGGTCCTATCCGTCCTCCAGGTCCCATCCGTCCTAGCGCTTCCCGTTACGGCTGCGGCACCGCTTCCGGCACCGCCAGTCCCACCGCGTTCTTCGTGGTCGACTTCACGCGGTACATGGCCGCGTCGGCCTGGCGGATCAGGCCTTCCTTGCTCATGCCGTGCGTCGGGTAGGTGGCGATGCCGAAGCTGGCGGTGATGGAGATCTCCACCGTGGCGTCAATCTTCAGCGGGCTCGCGGAGAGCGCTTTGCGTACGCGGTTGGCCACGGCCACGGCCTGATCCTGGTCGGTCTGCGGCAGGATGATGCAGAACTCGTCGCCGCCGAAGCGCACCACTTTGTCGATGCCGCGGACGGCGCCGAGGATGCGCTTGGCCACCTCCTGCAACACGCGGGAGCCGCCGAGGTGGCCGTAGAAGCTGTTCACCATCTTCAGGTCGTCGAGGTCGAGGAAGATGATGCTGAACAGCGCGCCGTAGCGGCGGGAGCGCTCGATCTCCTCGTCCAGGTAAGACTCGAAGAAGCGTCTGTTGTAGGCCTTCGTCAGGTCGTCACGCATCGCCAGGTCGCGGCTGCGCGTCAACTGATAGATGTTGCTCAACACCTGGGCCACGGCCGCGAGGTAGCGCGTGACGTTCGCCGCCACTTCCTCTTCGAGGACGTCCTCCGGCACGAGCGGCACCTTGATGACGCCGATCAGGTCTTCCTGCACCTGCAGCGGCATCACGATCATGCCGTTGCCGTCGTCCGCGCGCTCCACGGCGAACAGCGTTCCGGATGACAGCGCGCGCTGCAGCAGGTCGGGCGGGATGCCGGGGAGAAAGTCTTGCGACTCGAGCAGCGACTCGTCGTTGCTGAAGCTGGCGACGTAGCGCTCGAGCCGTGGATCGTGCAGGAACAGCGTGCCGCGCGACAGCCCGAGGATGTTGAGGACCGTGTTGGTGATGCGCTCGGAGACCGCCTCCGCCTCCACCATCGTCATCAGCTCGTGGATCTGCGTGAGGTAGCCGATCTCCTGCTCGAGCTGCGCGGCGTGGATCGCGGTCTCCGCGAGGTCACTCGCGAACAGGAGGTGCTCTTCCGGATCGCGGAGGAACTCGTGCCGGCTGACGCGCAGCTCGCCGTTGCGCCGGCGGCTCGGGGCGGAGCCCTCGCAGAGGATCAGGCGCACCAGGCTCTTGCGCGGAGGCGACTCCAGCAGCTCGTGCTCGTCCGTGTCGATCAGGACGATCCGGCAGCCGTCACGCGCCTCCCCCTCTTCAGAGAACGTCCAGCCGGGGCACCGCTCCCGCAGTACCAGGGGAAGGTCGTCGCGACCGCTGTAGACGCCGATGCTGTGCATGTTCGAAGGGGTCAGAGCTCAGGGCTCAGAGCCCGGGTCACTCAGGTCTCGACTCCTGAGCCCTGGGCCCCGACCCCTGAGCCCTCACGTGTAAGTGCTTAATTCTACAATGGGAGCGACGGCTCACCCATGCGTATTGCACAGATCGTCCTGCCCGACGCCCCCACGTACGAGCGAAAGTCCCAGCACATCGATCATGCGGCACTTTCGTCCACTCACGAAGTGAGTCTCACCACGGTCGACGAGGTCGCGGCCGGGAAGTTCGACGTGGCCCACGTTTACGGGCCGCAGAATCTGCCCTCCGCGCTGTTCCGGCGCTTCCCGGTGCCGTACGTGGCCTCGGGGGATGTGGCCCGGACGCGGTGGCCGTTCCGCCGCACGGTGGCCCCCCGGTTTGTGGTCTCTCCGCTGGCTGTCGAGGGGACAAGTGAGACGATTCGTTCTCTGCCGGAGGCGGTCGAAGACCTCTACTACGACGAAGCCCAGCGCCCGGAACGTCCCACCCTCACGGTCGGCAGCTACGCGCGGCCTTCCACGTTGAACCTCGTCGAACAGACCGTCGCCCGGATCGAACGCTTCCGCGACGACATCACGTGGAACCTGTATCAGCACCCCCCTACACCTGCAGATCTATCGGGCGTAGATGCCTGGATCGATCCTGCAACAGCTGAATCTGACATGGACGGCTTCGTGGCGGAGGCGATCGTCACGCAAGTGCCTGTGATTGCGGCACGTACGCCGATCAACGAGCTGCGGCTGGAGAAAGGACGCACCGGGTTCCTCGTGCCGCCGCGCGATCCGAACGAGCTCACTCATGCGATACTTACCGTGCTGTTCAAACCCGAGGTAGCTCAGCGAAAAATCGATGCGGCAGGACAGACGCTCTCGAAGTTTCGAGTTCGCCAACGGCTTCGCGTCCTCACGCAAATGTACGAGATCTTGATCCCATGACCCGGTTCCAGGAGCTTCCGAACCCGCAGCGGCGCGCTCTCGAGCTCGTACGCGATGTGGCCACGGAGAAAGACTGCCGTCCGTTTCTCGTCGGAGGTCCCGTCCGTGACATCCTCCTCGGCCGTCACGCCCTCGACGTCGATCTGACGCTCGAGGAAGGAAGCTCCACGCTCGCCGGCGCCGTCGCCAAGAAGATCCACGGGCGCCTCCGTTCCTATCCGCAGTTCCTGACCTACAAGATCACCGCCGAAGGACTGCCCGAGATCGACATCGCCACGGCGCGCAAGGAGAAGTACCGCAAGCCGGGCGCGCTCCCCGCCGTCGCCCCGGGACGGCTGAAGGACGATCTCATTCGCCGTGATTTCTCCATCAACGCCATCGCGATGGACCTGATGACGGACGCGCTGCACGATCCGACCGGCGGCGAGAAGGATCTCGAGAAGAGGCTCGTGCGCATCCTCCACGAGCGCAGCTTCATCGACGACCCCACGCGCATCTACCGCGCGCTGCGTCTCGCCCGCCGCCTCGGCTTCACGCTCGAAGCAGGGACCGAGCGGCTGATGGCGGAAGCCATCGACAACGGCGCGCTCGCCACGATCTCGCGCGAGAGGATCTGGCGCGAGCTGTTCCTCGCGATGGACGAGGACTACGCGCCCGACGTGCTCGCCGACCTCAATGAGCGCGGCGCAATCCAGAGCCTCCTCGGCGTCCGCGCCGATGCGCGCGCAACCGCGTCGCTCGCCGACATCCGCGAACAGGTCGCGCAGCATCCCGACCTCGATCGCTACGTCCTCTACACCGGCGCCCTCCTGCGCGGCAGCGAAGCTTCGCCCGAGCAGCTCGAGGGCTCCGGCTTCTCGCAGAAGCGCTCCAAGACCGTCCTGCAGATCGCACGCGATCTGTCGCGCATCGAAGAAGCGCTCGACCACGCCAGCTCGGAGCGCCAGCGCTTCCGCCTCTACCGCTCCGTTGCGCCCGAAGTGCTGACCGCCGTCGTCGCCGACCGGCCGGACGAAGCGCCGCACGTCCAGCGTTACGAGGAGTACAAGAAGTTCAAGCTGCCGCTGCGCGGCAACGATCTCGAAATGCCCGGCGGGCCGCACGTAGCCAAGGCGCTGGAGCGGACGCGCGAGGCTGTCTGGACGGGAGAGATCCCGGCCGAACAGGCACGCTCATTTGCACGCGAAATGGCGATGAAGTACCTTAACCGGGAGCAACCACCCGAACAAAAATGAGCGCGCGGCTCCATACGATCGTCGTCCTTTCACTCCTCGCGTCGAACGCGCTCGCCCAACACGACATCTCGCAGGTCGACGTCGTCCAGCCCGGACGGGCCATCGCCACCCCGCTGACCGACACCGAGGAGAAGCGTCTCAAGCAGTACGAGATCCCCGAGCTCACCGGCGCGAAGCAGGCGCTCGGCTCCCAGCTCGTCGAAGGCCGGCTCCCGCGCCCCCTCCTCGACTTCGTCATGAAAGACGGCACCGTGCAACAGCGGCTGTCGATCTTCGAGGGAGGCCTCGTGGTCGTGCGGATGACCGGCGGGGGCGGTGGGGAGATCAAGAAGAAGCTCATCATCCCCGACGACGCGCTGAAGAACTACCTCGCGAACACCACGGCCGCGCGTCTCGACGTCATTGCGTCCCACGCGCTGCAACCGCCCGACCGGGAGCGCCGCGCGTTGCTGCGCGTCTACCCCGAGAACGGCCGGCCCATCGAGCGCGCGTATCACCCGTCATCGATGCTGCCGAAGGCAATGGCCGACCAGGTCATGCCGCTGCAGGATCTCCTGCGCGCGATCTCTGAAGACCGCACCTTGACGAACACCGTGGCCGGCTACGAACCGAAAGTCGGCGACGAGCTGGTGGCCGACAATCAGCAGATCTACCGCGTCGTGAAGATCGCGGAGCCGAACGGGATGGTGGAGCTCGAGTGCCTCTCGAATCCCACGCGGATGTGGGTGTCGAAGAAGGAAATGCACAACCACTTCATCGGAGCGGCGCCCAAAAAGCGATGACCGCATTCCTGCCCGGCCGCTCGCGCGCATGACCACTCTCCGCATCACCGCCGGCACGCTCCGCGGACGACGCGTCGACGTGCCGCGCACCGACGTCCGTCCCACCTCGGAGCGCGCCCGTCAGGCGTACTTCGACATCCTCGGGCCGCGCATTCTCGACGCGCGCTTCCTCGACCTCTTCGCCGGCAGCGGCATCTTCTCGTTCGAAGCGCTCTCGCGCGGCGCGAAAGAGGCCGTGGCCATCGACGAATCGCGCAAGTCGCTCGCGGCGGTGGAAGAATTCGCGAAGACGCTCGGCGTCCCCGTTCGCACCATCGCCGCCGACGTCTTCAAGGGGATTAAGCGCCTCGGCAGTACGGTTTTCGACGTGATCTACGCCGACCCGCCGTACGCGTGGCCGGCTTACGACGAGCTCCTGATGGCCATCGACGCCAACGTCGAGCTCTCCCCCGCGGCCGTTGTGGCGATCGAGCATCGCCGCCGCAGCGAGCCGTTCACCACCGAGCCGCAACGGCTTCGTTTCATCCGGCGCGCCGAGTACGGCGAGGTCTGGATCAGTTTTTTCAGTACGCAGGACGAGCTCTCCGGCTCGTCCGATCAAAATGCGGAGGAGCCCGACGGCTCTCCCGCCGAGAGCAGTTGAGAAGGAAAACGAATGGCAGAACAGAAATCGATCGAGCTGACCGTCGACGAACAGGGCGCTCACACCCTCTTCGGCAATCACGACGAAAACCTGCGCGCCCTCGAGGACGCCTTCGTCGTCAAGATCTCGTCGCGTGGCCGCGAGATCTTCGTCAGCGGAAAGACCGAGAACATCGAGGCCGCCGAGCGCGTGCTGAACGAGCTGCAGGACCTCATTCACAAGGGCTATCCGATCAAGAAGTCCGACATCTCCACCGGCATCCGCGTGAAGCGCGACAAGCCCGATCAGAGCCTCGTCGACTTCTTCACCGACGACAAGGTGCCGCAGGCCATCCGCCGCGTCATCACGCCGCGCAACCTCGCGCAGAAACTCTACCTGCAGGCCATTCAGGACAACGACATCGTCTTCGGCGTCGGCCCCGCCGGCACCGGCAAGACGTACCTCGCCGTCGCCGCGGCCGCCGCGGCGTTGCAGGAGAAGTCCGTCAAGCGCATCGTCCTCTGCCGCCCCGCGGTGGAAGCCGGCGAGCGTCTCGGCTTCCTCCCCGGCGACATCGCGGAGAAGATCAACCCTTACCTCCGCCCGCTGTACGACTCGCTCTACGACATCATCGGCTTCGAGAAAGTCGAGAAGCTGATGGAGCGGAGCATCATCGAGATCGCGCCGCTCGCCTTCATGCGCGGCCGCACGCTGAACGACGCGTTCATCATCCTCGACGAAGCGCAGAACACCACGCCCGAGCAGATGAAGATGTTCCTCACGCGCCTCGGCTTCGGCTCGAAGGCGGTGGTCACGGGCGACATCACGCAGGTCGACCTTCCGGACGGCAAGAAGTCGGGCCTCCGCGAAGTGCGCCGCATCCTCGACGGCGTCGAAGGACTGATGTTCTTCGATTTCAACCAGAAGGACGTTGTGCGCCACCCCCTCGTCGCCAAGATCGTCACCGCCTACGACCGGATCGACGCCGAGAACGCCAGCAACGCATGAGCAACATCAACGTGGAAGTCACGGGAAGCGTCCCCCGCTTCTCGCAGCGGGACATTGCCGCCTTCGCGCGGAAGGTCATCCTCACCCTCGACAAGATGGGCAGGATCGAGGAAGAGATCAGCGACGCCTCCATCGCCTTCGTCGACGACGAAGCGATGACGGAGCTCAACTCCCGCTTCCGCAAAAAGAACCGGACGACGGACGTGCTGACGTTCCCCGCCGACGACTCGTACGGCGACCCCAAACGCAAAGGCCGCCCTCTCGGCGACATCGTCATCTCCGTAGACCAGGCCCGCCGCCAGGCCGCCGACGAAAAACACTCCCTGCCCACGGAGGTCCGCTACCTCATCGTCCACGGCGTCCTGCACGCGCTGGGGTATGACCACGAGACGGACAAGGGAGAAATGAACTCGCTCGAAGAAGAGATCCGGCAGCTGGTAGGACTGGCGTAGTCGCCCCAGCAAAAAAACCGAGGTATCCTCGGTTCATGGCCAAACTAATCAGCAAATCGGCCTCGTACGACGATCTCTCGAGGATGCCGGATGATGTCGTCGCGGAGCTGGTCCATGGAGACCTCTTCGCGAGTCCTCGCCCCGCCTTCCGGCATGCTCGGGCGCAAGGACGGCTCTTCCGCCACCTCGCCAGAGCCTTCGAAGATGGCGAAAACGGCCCCGGGGGCTGGTGGATCGTAGCGGAGCCAGAGATTCGTCTCTACGGAAGCGCCGTCGTTCCCGATCTCGCCGGATGGCGTCTCGCCCGCGTGCCCGACTACCCGGACGTCAACAACTTCGACATCCCTCCTGACTGGCTCTGTGAAGTCGTCTCCCCTTCCACCGAGCGTCACGACCGGGTTCGCAAACTACCGTTCTACGCCGGCCACGGCGTGCAGCACGCGTGGATCGTCGACCCTCAGCTCAAAATGCTGGAAGTGCTCCGCCTGAGCGAAGGCCACTGGCTGACGGTCGCCACTCACGCAGGAGACGACGTCGTGCGGGCGGAGCCCTTCGAAGCCATCGAGCTGAATCTCGGCTGGCTCTGGCTGGAATGACGCGTCCTATCGCGGCCTACGAGAACGCGATGATTCCGTCTCTCCACAGCTTGTAGAAAATCAGCATGGCGTCGGTCTCGCGGATCGGGCTGATCTTGATCAGCGAGCCGATGTCCCACTGGCCGTTGATGCGCGACAGGATGAAGCCCTCGTTCGGGGAGAAGTTCATCTGCGTGATCTCTTCGAGCGCCTTGCTCACGCGCGGGACCTTCGTTTCGATCACGCCCAGGTTGCGCAGCTCGTTGCGAATGACGGTCTCGGCGCCTTTGATCGCGTTGCGCACCTTGGGGTGCGTCGGATCGAGATTCTGGGCGGCCTTGAGCAGCCGCTGCGTCTTCTCGTAGTCCTTCGTCCGCAGCGCGTTCTGCGCGGCGTTGAGCATCATCGCGATCTCGTCGTCCTCGTTGAACTCGCCCGACGAGGCCACCGGCGCCGGGACCGGCGCGGCGACGGGCATGGCGAAGACATCCTCCTGCTTCGCCTTCGGGTCGACCAGCCTGACGTAGCCGTGCCGGACGAGCGTGTAGAGCGTCGACGAGACGATGAACGACGAGGACCGGCTCTCGAGCACGATGTCGGCGACCGTGCGGCGGCCGTCGATCGCTTTGACGATCGGCGCCTGCACTTCCTCGAGCTCGTCCGGGTTGTCGACTTCCTTGAGCAGCTCCGGGACGAGCGCCTCGTTCGGAATCAGCTCGCGCAGGCGCCCCCACTCGTCGACGCGGCGCGTCCCTTCCATGATGATGCCGGTGACGTCCACCTGCAGCGGGATCATCTCCATCTGCGGCAGTTCGTCGTCGATGAAGCGGAAGTCGCCGTCGGTCCAGAGGAAGATGTCGTAGATCTCCTCCTCCGCCTTGAGGCGCATGAGGCGCTGCAGATCGGGCTCGCTGATCACCTCGATCATCACGAGGATCTTGCCGAGGAGGATGGCGGACTGCTGCTGGACCTCCATGGCCTTCTTCAGCTCCGGCTCCGTCAGGTAGCCGTGGCTCATGAGGAACTGCCCGAGGTATTCGCGCGGGTCGTTGGAGGCCGAGGAGATGACCCGGCCGTTACGGAAGAAAATCTTCTTCTCGACGCTGCCGTTGCTCACGAAGAGTGTGCCGGTTTTCTGCCCCAGGCTGAGCCACTGGAGCAGGTCGCCCGGGAGCATGGTTCTGAGGTTTCCGCTAAGGGCCATCGTCGAAAGCCGGGCGATTATAACGTCGGGGTAGACTAGCGCGCCGAATGAGCGACAGCCGCCCCGTTTTTTATACGCCCGACGACCTCACCTCCCGCGACTTCGAGCCGTCCCAGGATCTCGGCGAGCCCGGCGCCTTCCCCTACACCCGGGGCCCCCAGGCCTCGATGTACCGCGGAAAGCTCTGGACGATGCGCCAGTACGCCGGTTTTTCGACCGCCGCGGAGTCGAATCAGCGCTACCGCTACCTCCTCGAGCGTGGGACGACCGGCCTCTCCGTCGCTTTCGACCTCCCGACGCAGATCGGGATGGACTCGGACGACGGCCGCGCCCGGGGTGAAGTCGGCAAGGTGGGTGTGGCCATCGACTCGATCGCGGACATGGAGACGCTCCTCGACGCCATTCCGCTCGACAAGGTCTCGATCTCCATGACGATCAACGCCCCGGCGTCGATCCTCCTGGCGTTGCTGCTGGTCGTCGCGGAGCGCCGCGGCACCGACTGGTCGAAGCTCTCCGGCACGATCCAGAACGACATCCTCAAGGAGTACGCGGCCCGCGGCACCTACATCTTCCCGCCGAAGCCGTCACTCCGCATCGTGACCGACATCTTCGAGTTCTGCGCGCAGAAGGTGCCGCGCTGGAACACGATCTCGATCTCCGGCTATCACATCCGGGAGGCCGGTTCGACCGCCGTCCAGGAGATCGCCTTCACGCTCGCCAACGGGCTGCAGTACGTGCAGTCCGCCGTCGAGCGCGGCCTCGACGTCGACTCCTTCGCCCCCCGCCTCTCCTTCTTCTTCAACGCGCACAACGACTTCCTCGAAGAAGTGGCCAAGTTCCGCGCGGCCCGGAAGCTCTGGGCGACGCTGATGCGCGAGCGCTACGCGCCCAAGGACGCGCGCTCGCTCGCACTGCGCTTCCACGCCCAGACCGCCGGCTCGACGCTCACCGCGCAGCAGCCGGAGAACAACGTCGTCCGCGTCGCCTACCAGGCCATGGCCGCGGTCCTCGGCGGCTGCCAGTCGCTCCACACGAACAGCCGCGACGAGGCACTGGCCCTGCCGACCGAGGAGTCGGTCAAGATCGCCCTCCGCACGCAGCAGATCCTCGCCCACGAAAGCGGCGTGGCGACGACCGCCGATCCGCTGGCCGGCTCGTACGCCGTCGAAGCCATGACCCTCGATCTCGAGCGCGGCGCGCGCGAGCTGATCGAGCGCATCGACCGCATGGGCGGTGCCCTCGCCGCCATCGAGTCGGGCTTCATGCAGCACGAGATCGGCGAATCCGCCTACCTCGCCCAGCGAGCGCTGGAGACGAAGGAAGCGATCGTCGTCGGCGTCAACGACTTCGCGGAGAACGAAACCACGACCCTGCCGATCATGGTCATCGACGAGAGCGTCGAGCGCGACCAGGTCGAGCGCCTGGCGTCATTCCGCGCCGCCCGCACCGCCGACTGGCAAAACGCTCTGGCGGCGCTCGACCAGGCCGCGCGCGGCACCGGCAACCTGATGCCGTTCATCGTCGACGCCGTGCGTAACGAATGCACGATCGGCGAAATCGTGAACACGCTCAGGGAGACCTTCGGCGATCACACGGAACAGGGCTTCTAGCGGGGAACGATAGGACGAATAGGACCTATGGGACAGATAGGACCGATGGGACAAACCGCCGTCCTAGTCGTCCCATAGGTCCTATTCGTCCTATCTGTCCTGTCGTCCCCTCACCAGCTCCCGGAAGCGCCGCCTCCGCTGCTGGAACCGCCGCCGCTGTAGCTGCCGCCACTGCCACCACTACTGCTGCTGCTTCCTGAAGAAGAAGACCCGCTACTGCGGCTTCCTCCCCCGAAGAATCCACCCCCGCCGTGATGGTGGTGGACCACCGTCTCCCGCGGCCGTGAAGAGCCCCATCCGCCCCACGGACGGTGGTGGTAGTGATGCACCGATGACGAGATCCCCGACGATCCGAACGTAATCCCCGGCGCCGAAGAAATCGCACGGAACAGCCCTCTGACGATCCAGATCACCACGCCAAGGCAGAGGAGGCTCGTGAAGCCGCTCGTGGCGCAGGCCATGGCGCCGCTGTCGCTCGACGATGACGTCCCCGCCACCGGCGCCGCGTTCCGGGCCGTGCGGCGCTCTTCGATCTGCTCGCGCACGCTCACCACCGGCGGCGTCAGCGCGGCCATGATCGAGTTCGTTGCCTCCGTGATGGCCCGGTCGTAGTCGCCGGCGCGGAGTGGCGTCTTCATCGCCTCGATGATCTCCGCAGCTTTCGCATCCGGCAGGCGATCGCGAATGCCGTCGCCCGTCTCGATCCGCATCTTGCGCGACTTGATGAAGAGCATCAGCAGGACGCCGTTGTTCGTCTCCTTCGAGCCGATGCCCCAGAGATTGAACGACGCGTTGGCGTACTCCTCGATCGTTACGTCGGCCGGCAGCGTGGAGCCGATCCACACCACGACCTGGTTGCCCGTGTCTTTGCCGAAGGTCGCGAGCTTCGTCTCGAGCTCCGTCCGCACTGTCTTCGACAGCACTTTCGGGCGGTCGGTGACGTACCCCTTCGGCTTGCGCGGAACGGTGATGCCGTCCTGCGCCGGCGCCGTCGTCGCCGCTGTGATGAACACAACCAGCGCAACGACCAGCGCTCTCATTTCTTCTTCCAGTTCTCCATCATCTCGACGAACTCGCCGAACAGATAAAACGAGTCGTGCGGCCCCGGCGCCGCCTCGGGGTGGTACTGCACGGCGATGGCGGGCTCGCGCCGATGGCGGAAGCCCTCGAGCGTCTGGTCGTTGAGATTGATGTGCGTGTACTCGACGTCGTTCTCGCTGAGCGAATCGGCGTCGACCGAGAAGCCGTGGTTCTGCGCCGTGATGGCGATCTTCCCGGTGCGCATGTCCTTCACCGGGTGATTGCCGCCGCGGTGGCCGAACTTCAGTTTGTAGGTCTTGCCGCCGAGGGCGAGGCCGAGGAGCTGATGGCCGAGGCAGATGCCGAAGATCGGGACCTTGCCGACGAGCGCGCGGATGTTGTCCTGCGCGTACGTGACCGGCTCCGGATCGCCCGGCCCGTTCGACAGCAGCACCCCGTCGAACTTCTGCGCGATGATCTCCTCGGCATGCGTCGTCGCGGGATAGACGGTCACCTCGCAGCCGACCTTGGTCAGTTGCCGCAGGATGTCGCGCTTCACGCCGAAGTCATAGACGGCGACGCGCTTCCGGTGCTCGGCCGGAACTTCGTCGAACGGATACGGGCGCAGCGCCGTGACGCGCTGCACGAGATCGAGCCCCGCCATCGACGGCGCGCGGCGCACTTCCTCGACGAGCGAGTCGAGGTCGCGCGCCATGTCGGTCGTGATGATGCCGCGCATCGCGCCTTCGTTGCGGATCTTGCGCGTGATAGCGCGCGTATCGATGCCGGAGATGCCGGGGATGCGCGTCTGGCGGAAGTACTCGGAGAGCGACAGCTCCGACCGCGAGTTCGCCGGCTCTTCGACGATGTCGCGCACGGCGAGCCCCGCGACCTGCGGCGTCTCGCTCTGCGCCACGATCTTTTCCACACCGTAGTTGCCGATGTGGGGGTAGGTCATGACGACGATCTGGAACCGGTACGACGGATCGGTCGCGATTTCCTGATAGCCGGTGAGCGAAGTGTTGAACACCACTTCGCCGATGGAGGGTTCGGTAGAGCCGAAGGATTCCCCTTCGTAGAGAGTTCCGTCTTCGAGGATGAGGCGTGCTGGAGGCATAGCGGGCCGCGATTATAGATGCCACGGCCGAAACGCCCTATCTCCTCGGTCGAACCCTCAACCACTCGTCCGCCAACGGCCGCCCCTACGCGGTCATCTTCACCCACCCCACCTCGTTCCTGTAGGCCGCCAGCTCTTCGTCGGTCATGCCAGCCAGCAAGTTCTTCGCGTGGCGGTAGCCGATCTCGACGATCCGGTCGAACCCCTTCCAGTCGAGCAGCCCCACGCCGCCCAGGTCCGGATTCAGGTACATGTCCACCGACTCCTTCGCCTGTTCGCCGCGCGATTCGCTATAGAGAATGGTGGTGCGCATCAGCAGCGCGCCGAGCGTCGGCAGCTTGTACCGGCGCTTCTTGCGGCCGCGGAAGCGGTCGAGCAACAGTTCCCACGTCGACGGCATCTCCTCGAACTCGTAGCGGCGGCAGCTCGGGCGGCTCAGGTCCACGCCGATGATCTTCTGCGCTCCCTTCTTCGCCATCACGTCTGTCGGGAAGTTGTTGAAGACGGCGCCGTCGATGAGCAGCTCCCCTTCCCACAGCACGGGCGGCAGCGCGACCGGGATCGCCAGGCTCGCGCGCACCGCGCGGTCGAGGCGTCCACGGGTGATCACCATCTCCCGCGCGCTCGAGTAGTTCGACGCCACGCAGTACAAGGTGCGCCAACTGTCGGCGACGTCCGTCTCCACCGAGCCGGTCGCGTCGAGCACCGCGCGCGACGTCGCCGCCTTGATGCGGTTCCCCTTGATCAGCGACAGCAGCGGCAGGAAGTTCAGGTCGCCCGTCGGGTTCTTCGCGAACGCGCTCCGCACGAAGCCGATCAGCTCCTCCGCCGAATGGCCGAGCGAGATGTACGCCGCGATGATCGCCCCCATGCTCGTCCCGCCGACGAAGTCGATCTCGACGCCCGCCTCCTCCAGCGCTTTGTAGACGCCGAGGTGCGCGAAGCCGCGGGCACCGCCGCCGGCGAGGACCAGCCCCACCGCGTTGCCGCTGACGACGCGCGCCAGCCGCGCCATGTCGCGAACGAGCGCCGGACGCACGTGCACGTGCGCGTCGACCGGCCGGCGGTCGAGCCACTTCCCCGTGCCCGACGGATGCGCGCGCTGCGTGTCGTGCAGCAGCACCAGCGTCTGTCGCGCACGGGTCACCGCGTGCTCGCCCATGCACAGCCGCTCCTCGAGCGGATGCAGTTGCACCGGCGCCTCGGCGCGCGCGAGCAGCAGCACTTCGTCCGCCTGACGCAGGCAGCGCCGCGTCCACTCCGTATCGCCGTCGGCGAGCAGCACGATGAAGTCGTTCGCGAACTCCACTTCATCCAGCCACGCGGTGACGCGGCGGTAAGTCTCGGAGTCGCGCTGCGTCGTCTCCGCGGCGCCGGCGCCGAAGCGGATGTCGATGCGCTCGCGCGTCTCCATCGTCGCCACGCCCCACCGCCCCAGGTCCTGCACGAGCGTCGAAGCGATCGAGCGCACGTCGACGCCCGCGGTGATGCCGAGCAGGCAGATCGTGGCCGGCTTGCGCACCGGGGGGCGTGTGGCCGAGCGCTTCAGCCGCTCGATGATGATGCGCGCCATGTGGATCGACAGCTCCGGGTGGCGGAGCAGCAGCTCGTTGAAAGCCTCGCGCGTCGCGTGAGCGAGCACCGTGTCGCGCACCGCCACGACCGTCGCCGTGCGCGGCTCGCCGGTGAGCACGCCCATCTCGCCGACCGTCTCGCCGCGCCCGATCTCGCCGATCGAGCGGTCTTCGTTCTCCTGCGTCACGTACGCGCGCAAACGCCCGCTGATGACGAAGTAGACGCCGTCCGCCGGATCGCCGGCGCTCATCAGCGTTTCGCCGCCGGTGAGCTCCGTCCACTTCAGCAGAGGCACGGCCGCGTCGACGAATCCGTCATCGATACGTCCGAAGATCTGGGTGAGACAGCGAGCCAGGGTATCGCGTTGGTTCTGAGTGATCATCGTCGCGGCGGAGAATGCCTTCGCCGGCGGCGGCTGAATCGTGATTCAGATTACATGCGAGCTGGTGTTTGCGCGATGGCAACAGGCGCGTTGCAGACGCGTGCTAGTGCCCGCCGCGCGACGTCGCCGCCGCGAACAGCTCCGACGCGTCGCGCTCCATCGAGCCCAGCGCGTTGCGAAAGTACGCGGCTTCGTGCGACGACAGGTCGCAGGAGGCAAGCTCCGCGCGCATCGACCGGATCTCGGTCTGGATGCAGAGCAAGGTCATGACTGCATCATCGATTTGGGGGGTCATTACGTGCCATCGTACGCGCATTCCGGGAACCCGTCGGTACGGTGGCGGACTTTCGCGGCGCGTGACCGAGTAAACGGTCGTATTCCTCGTTGAGCACGCAGTAGCACTCGCAGGCCGCCTGTTTTAGTCCGTCGCCGTCGAGGATGCGGATCTCGCCGCGATGGATGCTGAGCAGCCCCTTCAGCTCGAACACCATCGCCGTCTCCGTGACGGTGGCGCGCCGCACGCCGAGCATCTCCGCCGCGAACTCCTGCGTCAGCCGCAGCTCGTTCGATTCGACCCGGTCGCGCACCTCCAGCAGCCACCGCGCATATCGCTGCTGCACGTTGTGGAGCCGGTTGCACGCGGCATTCTGCGAGATCTGCGCGATCATCGCCTGCGTGTACTTCAGCAACACGTCGCGCACGCGCTTATCCGTGTTGAACGCGTGCAGCAGCGGGTCCGCCGGGACTTTGATCGCGCCGCCTTCGATCTGGATGACGTACTCGGTCTGCGTCGTTTCACGGCCGCCCATGAACGCATTCACGCCGACGACTTCACGGTTGCCCACGACGCCCGTCTCCGCCGTCCTTCCCTCCTGCGTCGTGATGGTGATGGAGACGAGGCAGTCGAGCGGAAAGTAGAGCTCCTCGATCACGCAGCCGGGACGGTGGAGCACGACGCCTCGGCCGAGCGAGAGACGCGATGCGTGGCGTTCGAGCTCGCTCCGCACATCGTCAGGGAAAGCGTCGAACAGCCGGTTGTGCATTCGGCCATCATTACGTTTTTCAGATGGCGTACCAAGCGCAACCGCTGCGCGGCGCGCTCAGGCGGTCCGCTGATGCTCCGCGATCTGCAGTTCCAGGCGCACCTGCAGCAGCGCCGTCAGCACGCCGGCCATGGTCTGCGGCCGCTCGTACAGGTTCTTCCGCAGCGATTGCATGACCAGGTCGCGGAGCTTCGCGGGGACGAGCGCCGCCAGCGGCTCCGCCTCGCGCTCGACGATCTGCGCCAGCACGTCCATCACGTTGCCGCCGCGGAAGGGAGCATGGCCCGAGAGCATCTCGTACAGCACGACGCCGAGGCTGTAGATGTCGGAACGGCTGTCAATGACCGCCTCACCGCGCACCTGCTCCGGCGACAGGTAGTGCAGCGTCCCGACGAGCGTACCGGGGCGGCGGAGCGGATCAGTCGCGTCGCCGTCGCCGGAAAGCGCGGACACCCCGAAGTCGAGCATCTTCACGACGCCGTCTCTGCGGATGGCGATGTTCTCCGGCTTCACGTCACGATGGACGAGCCACGCTTCGTGCGCGGCAGCGAGCGCTCCCGCCACGCCGGTGGCGACGTCGATCGCCTCCATCGCCGTCAGCGGACCGCGCTCGAGCCGGTGGCGCAGCGTCTCGCCGTCGACGAATTCCGTGGCCATGTACTGCACGTCGCCGTCGCGGCCGATGTCGTACACGGTGACGACGTTCGGATGATTCAGCAGCGACGCCGATTGCGCTTCCCGCTCGAAATGACGCGTCTGCCGTTCATCGGCGTCCGGCCGGCGCAGAATCTTCAACGCCACCTTCCGCCGCAGCAACGTGTCCTCGGCCGCATAAACCTCCGACGAGCCGCCACCCCCGAGGTGGTGCAGCACGCGATAACGGCCAATGCGCAAAACGTTCATTCCGGTCGTGACCCGGCGCGCACGATGTCGCAGTTCGGCCAGAGTTTGCGTGACGCCGCGCACATTCGGGGGAAGAGCGAACGATAGGACCTATAGGACTAAGAGGACAGATGGGACTCAACCAGGGTGCAATGCGCCCACCGATTGACGCTGTCGCCGGCGTTGGTGGTTTTTGGTTGTTGGTTGTTGGTTTTCGGTTTTCGGTTTTCGGTTTTCGGTTTTCGGTTAAACGGCGCGGTGACGCGGTCGTCTCCGTCCCATAAGTCCCATTCGTCCCATCCGTCCCATTCGACCCATCGGTCCCATCGGTCCTCACGCGATTACAGCTTCTTCAACGCCACGCGGCGGTTCTTCGACCGTCCGTCTTCCGTGGTGTTCTCCGCCACCGGGACCGAGTCGCCGAAGCCCTTCGACGTCAGCCGCGCCTTCTCGATTCCGTTCGCCGTCAGCCACGCCACCACCGCGGCGGCCCGCTCCTCGGAGAGCGTCTTGTTCGCCGCCTTGGCGCCGACGTTGTCCGTGTGCCCTTCGACCTGCATCTTCCACGACGGGTTGTCGCGGAGCAGCTTCACCACTTCCTCCAGGCACTTGCGCGACTCCGGCTGGATCGTCGACTTGCCGCTGTCGAACAGGATCCCGTAAATCGAGCAGCTTCCCGTGCGGTTGATCTCCTCCGCCCAGACGTCGGCGTTGGCGACCATCTCCTGCGCCATCTCCTTCGTGCGCACCGCGGTCAGCTTGTAGCCGAACGTGCCGCCGCCCGGATTCTGCCCGTGCACCTGCATCCACTGATTCCCCTTGCGAGCCGTCACGACCGGCGAGTCCCACGCGGTGCCGGTGAACACCACCGAGTAGCCCGCCTTCTTCAGCGCCGCCTCGGCGTTCCGCACCATCTGCAGCATCGAGAGTTTCTCGCCGCAGTCGTAGCCGACGATCTCCGTCTGCCCTTCGACCGCCTGCTGCTTGTCGTCTCCGCCGACGAACAGCTCGGCCGAGTCGTAGTCCTTCCGGTCACACTCCGTGATGACACAGCCGCTGAGCCGGTTCAGCAGCTTCGAATCGACGCACCCTTCCACATCCTGCGGTGCATCCTCCTGCGCCCGCACGTCGAATGCGCACAGCGCGGCCACGACCAGAAACATCCCCAGTTTTCGGTTCACGTTCTCTCCTCGGAACTTCGTTTGTGATTTCAAAAAGATTAGCAGCAAGAACCGCCGCAGTCTGTGATCGGGACAACACTGTCCAGACTAGAGAATCGCCGGCCAGCCGCGGAAAGGAGACAATCCGCGTAACCCCTGCGCGATGAAGCACTACCGCGTTTCCGCCCGGCACAAACCAACCCGGCACAGCCGTTGCGGTAAGGGAAGGTGCCGCAACACAGAGTCCCACCTCAAAATCCGCAGTACACAACTTCGATCCCATCCTGTCCCCTGCAACGGAGCGCCGGCACCCGCCGGCGCCCGCCTCACCTTCCGCGTACCGCTGCTCCGGTAGTCCTATTCGTCCTATAGGTCCTATCCGTCCTATTCGTCTTATCGATCCCTCCCCCGAACCGCACTCAGCCGCCTGTTACCAATTCCGACCGCAGGTCCCATAATCGACCGCACCGATGACCATCGATCCCCACCGCGCGACTCGCGTTGAAGAGGTCTTCCTCCGCGTGGTCGAGGCTCCCCTCGCCGAGCGCGCCGCACTCCTGGCGCGCGAATGCGCCGGCGACGAGCACCTCCGCGCCGAGGTGGAAAGCCTCCTGGCGAACGACGGCGGCGGCGCCACCTTCATCCACGACCTCGTGTCCAGCGAAGCAGCGGCGCTCGCGGCCGGACTGGAACAGCGTTCCGTCGGCCGGCGCCTCGGCGCCTGGAAGATTACCGGCATCCTCGGCCGCGGCGGCATGGGCGCCGTCTACGAAGTCGCGCGTGACGACGGCGCGTTCCGGCAGCGCGCCGCGCTGAAGATCGTCCGCGCGGACATCGACAGCGAGAGCGGCCGGCGCCGCTTTCTGGAAGAGCGGCAGATCCTCGCTCATCTCAATCATCCCAACATCGCGCGCCTCGTCGACGGCGGCGCGAGCGATCACGGTGTCCCGTTCCTCGTCATGGAAGCCGTCGACGGCCTCCCCATCACGCAACACTGCGAGGAGGCGAAGCTCTCGCTCGAAGCCCGCCTGCGCCTCTTCGCCACCGTCTGCCGCGCGGTCCATTTCGCGCACACGCAGCTCATCGTCCACCGCGACCTCAAGCCATCCAACATCCTCGTCACGCCGGAGGGCACCGTGAAGCTGCTCGACTTCGGGATCGCCAAGCTCCTCGCGCCCGGCGCACCCGAGGCCGCGACGGTGGGCGACCTCGTCCTCACACCCGACTACGCGAGCCCCGAACAGGTCCGCGCCGAGCGCGTCACCACCGTCAGCGACATCTACTCACTCGGCGCCGTCCTCTTCGAAATGCTGACCGGCCGCCGCGCGCACACCTTCAGCGCGTACACGCTGCCCGAGTTTCTGCGCGTCGTCTGCGACAGCCAGCCGCTCGTGCCGAGCGAAGCCGCGCCCAAACCACTGGCTAAACGGTTGCGCGGCGATCTGGACAACATCGTCCTCACCGCGCTCCGCAAGGAGCCCAGCCGCCGTTACGCCTCGGCCGAGGAGCTCGCGCTGGACATCGAGCGCCACCTCGATGGGCGCCCCATCTCCGCGCGTCCCGATTCCTGGAGCTACCGCACCGGCAAGTTCATCCGCCGCAACCGGCTCGCCGTTGCCGCCGCGTCGCTCGTGATCGTTTCGCTGCTCGCCGGCATCGCCGGAACGGTCTGGCAGGCGCGCCGTGCGGAGCGGCGCTTCCAGCAGGTGCGCAGCCTCGCCAACACCTTTCTCTTCCGCTTCCACGATGAGATTCGCGACCTCCCCGGTTCCACTCGGGCGCGCGAGCTCGTCGCCAGCACCGCTCTCGAATATCTCGACAATCTCGCGAGCGACGCGGAAGGGGATACGAAGCTCCAACTGGAGCTCGCCGCCGCGTACGAGAAACTCGGCGACGTCCTCGGCAATCCCCGCGACTCCAACCTCGGGCGCACCGGCGACGCGTTGGTCAGCTACGAAAAGTCGCTGCGCCTGCGGCTCGCCGCCAGCGGCAGCGCGGTCGATGATGAGCCCGAGGCACGCGCCGTCGTGCAATTGCACGTGAAGCTCGCCGATGTGCTGCTGAATGCCGGGAAGACCGATGAGTCGGCGCCGCACATCGACACCGCGCTGGCACTCGCGCAGCGCTTCGGCTCACCGGCCACGCGCGCGGCAGCGTACGGGCGCCAGGGCGAGCTCGCCTTGCGCCGCGGCGATCTCACCGCCACCGAGACTGCCTACCGCAACACGCTCACCGCGGCGCAACAGGCGGCAGCGCAGGAGCCGGGCGCCATCGCCACCGCGAACGTCGTCTTCGCCGCCAGCCGCCTCGGTTACGTGCTGAAGATGGCGAGCCGGCAGCGCGAAGCACTCGCGGCACTCCAGGTCGCGCTGCAGGGCGCGACGCGATTGCGCGCGGAGGAGCCGGCACGCACGCGCCACGTGCGCCAGATCATGAACATCCACAACGATCGCGGCGACGTGCTGCGCAGCCCGTTCGCGGCGGAAGGGATGCGCCCCGACCTCTCGCTGAAGGAGTACGAGGAGGCGCTGCGGCACGCCACCTCGCTGAAGAACGCCGATCCGGCCGAGGCGGCGGCACGCTTCAGCGAGCTGCTGGCGAAGGCGCAGATCGCGGATACGTGGCGCGAGCTCGACCCCGCCCGCTCGCTGCCCCTGTTCGAGGCGCTCTTCGCCGAGGCCGAAGCGCTGCGGCGGGACGATCCTTCGAGCTTTCAGACGCGCTGGGTCGCCGCGCTCCTGCGCGTGGCGTATGCCGACGCGACACGCGCGTCCGGCGCGCCGCGCGAAGCGTTGCCCCGCTATGACCTCGCGGTCGCGCGGATCGAAGAAATGCGGCAGACCGATCGCGGCCGCTCCATCAGCCGCCGCGATATCACCAAAGCACACGCGGAGCGCGGTGCCCTGCGCCTCAGTCTCGGCGACGTCGCGGGAGCCGCGGCCGACGCCAACGCCTGCCGCATGCACGCCGCCACGTTCGTGCCGAAGAAGGATGCGCGGCCGATGGACCTGCGCGACACCGCGCTCTGTTACGAGCTCGCGGGCGACGTCGCCATGCGTCAGGCGCGCCCTGCCGAAGCCCTGCGCCACTTCGACGACGCCCTCGTGCGCTGGCGCGAGCTCGGCCAGCGGAAGCTCGACAGCCCCTACCTTCGGGAGCACCGCCAGTCGGCCGAGCGCCGCCGCGCCGCCGCTTTGAACGCCGCACGATGACCACCGGAGACATCAGCCGCCTCCTGCGCCAGTCGCGCGAAGGAGATCGCCAGGCGATGGACGAGCTGCTGCCGCTCGTCTATGAAGAGCTGCGGCGCATCGCCGCGGGCTACCTCCGCTCGCAGCGTCCGGGACACACCCTGCAGCCGACGGCGCTGCTCAACGAAGCCTACATCCGCCTCGCCGGTGCCGAGTCGCACGAGTGGAACGACCGCACCCATTTCTTCGCCACCGCCGCCGCGATCATGCGCAACATCCTCGTCGACCACGCCCGCGCGCGACAGGCCGAAAAACGCGGCGGCGGCGTGACCCCCATGCCGCTCGAGCTGGCCGGCGACCGCGCCATCGAGCCGCAGGCCGATCTCGTCGCCCTCGACGACGCACTGCGCGCGCTGGCGAAGTACGACGAGCGCAAAGCCCGCGTCCTCGAGCTCCGCTACTTCGGTGGCCTCACCGTCGAAGAAACCGCCGAAATACTAGGTACCTCAGTCGCCACCATCGGCCGCGAAACGCGCTTCGCCACGGCATGGCTGAAACGGGAAATGCTGGGGGACCGATAGGACAAATAGGACGGATAGGACAGATAGGACCTATAGGACAGATAGGACGGATGCCGGCCGCAATCCGATAGGTCCCATTCGTCCTATAGGTCCTATTCGTCCTATCGGTCCTATCGTCTTTCCTACAGCCCCTCCCGCCACACGACTTTGCCGCCCACCACGGTCAAAACGCTCATCGTCTTCGGCAGCTGCGGCGGAGCCACCGTGAACACGTCCTGCGACAGCACCGCCAGATCCGCCAGCTTCCCGGCGCTGATCGTCCCCTTCTCCCGCTCCATCCCTTCCGCGAACGCCGAGCCCCGCGTGTACGCGATCACCGCCTGCTCGCGCGTCAGCGCCTCGGATGGATTCGCCGGGTTCATCCCCGCGAACATCACGTTGAGCCACGGGTGAATCGGACCGTCGGAGCCGATCGCCAGTGGGATGCCGCGCTCCAGCACCGAGCGCGCCGCCGCGAATGTGCGCATGCGCTCCGGGCCGAAACGCTGCACGAACAGCTCGGGCAGCATCATGTGCGAAGGGTTGATCACGTGCACGGTCTGGAAGCGGGCCGCTTCGGTGAGGAAGTCGCCCATGAAGTCGCCGTGCTCGATGCGCACGCGCTTCGCCGGCCAGTCGGCCGGCACGGCGGCCATCGCCGCGTACAACTTCGCCAGCGGCAGATCGCCGGAGATGTGCAGCAGCAACTGGTGCTCGCTGCGAGCCGCGGTCTCCAGCATCGCGCGGAGCTCGGCGTCCGTGTAATTCATGAAGCCGCGGTCGACCTGCCGGTCCGACCACGGCGCGCGCAAGGCCGCACCGCGCTCGATCGGCGTCCCGTCGACGACGTACTTCACCGGCCCGTCGGGCTGCGGCTCGACGCGCGCGATCTGCAGCTCCATCCAGCGCCAGCGCAACGGCGTGGCCGCTTGCTGCTCGAGACGCAGCGCCCGTTCGCGCGGAATCACCGGCATGCTCTGCACGCTCGTGATCCCGAACCGCAGCGCCTCCTGCGCGAAACCACGCATGGACGCCACCAGCGCTTCGTCGGCCACGGCCGCGGCAGTCTCCGCGTCGTGCATCCACAGCCCATGCTCGTACACCCATCCACTCAGCCGGCCGTCCGGGGTGCGCCCGTAGCGGCCCCCTTTCGGATCCGGGTCCATTTCACGGATGTTCCACTGCCGCAGCGCCGCGGAGTTCAGCAGACGCGTGTGCCCCGCGAGGTTGTCGAGCGACACCGGATGCTGCGGCGCGATCCCATCGAGCGCCTCGCGCGTCATCCGCCGGTCGTCGAGCAGCTCCGGCGCGATCTCCGCCGACAACCACGTGCCCGGCGCCGCCTCGGCCACCTTCGTGCGGATGGCCACCAGCACCTGCTCCGCCGTCGCCCGCTCCGGCACCTCGACCCTCGTCGAGTTACCACCCCACGGCACATGCACGTGCGCGTCGTTGATCCCCGGCACCACCACGCGGCCGCCGAGGTCGAGGACTTCCGTCTGCGGTCCGGCGAGCGCACGCACGTCGGCGCTGCTCCCCACACGCACGATCCGCTCCCCGCGAATCGCCACCGCCTCCGCCCACGGCTGCGCATCATCGGCCGTGAACACCTTCCCATTCGTGAGCACCAGATCCGGCGCGGTAGTCGCGCACCCGGCAAGCCAGAGCGAGGTAAGAAGAACGACAATTCGGCAATGCATCCGCGGATGATACGAAAACGGCCAACCGAGAACGTCGTCTGGCGTACGATCTCCTCATGACCACCATCGTCGGTGCCGACGGCTGCCACTCCGGCTGGCTCTGCGTCTTCGAAGAGCTCCCCACCCGCCGCCTGGGCTCCAAAATGTTCAAGTCGATTCACGACCTCTTCGCCGCCGCGCCGGAGTTGCAGCTCCTCGCCATCGACATCCCCATCGGCCTCACCGACAGCGGCCCCCGCGACTGCGACCGCGCCGCACGCGAGCGTCTCGGTCCCGTCCGCGGCACCAGCGTCTTCCCCGCGCCGATCCGTCCCGCGCTCAACGCCGCCACGTATCCAGAAGCGTGCGAAGCGTCGCTCGAAGCGCAGCAGAAGAAGCTTTCGAAGCAGGGCTGGGCGATCTATCCCAAGATTCGCGAGCTCGATGAGCTCCTGCGCAGCCGCCCGGAGTTGCGCGAGCGCGTCCACGAAGTGCACCCCGAGGTCACGTTCGCCGAGTGGAACGGCGAGCCGATCGTCGAGCCCAAGCGCAAGCGCCCCGGCTTCACCGCCCGCCACGCCCTCGTCACGCGCCACTTCGGCGCCGAAGCCTACGACCGCATCCGCGCCCGCTACTCCAAAGCGGACGTCGCCGACGACGACATCCTCGACGCCTTCGCCGCCCTCTGGACCGCGGAGCGCATCCACCAGGGCGCGGCGCAGTCACTGCCGCCACAGCCGCCGCTGGATTCCGCCGGCCTGGCGATGCGGATCGTTTACTGATAGGACGAATAGGACCTATGGGACGAATGGGACCAATAGGACCCCGCAGCTCTGTCCTATCCGTCCTATAGGTCCTATTCGTCCCATTCGTCCTATCGTTCCCCGTCGATTCTGGTCTGTGGCTGGCGCCCTGTGCGCGGAACCCACGCATGGGATCGCGGCACCTTCCCCCACACAGGTCCCTCACCGCCCTCCCCCGCCCAGCCCCCATACGGGCGGTTCGGGATGACACATGGGAACGCTCGGTCACGTTGACCGTCCGCCCCCGCCCCCCTACGCCCGCCGGTACCGCATCGTCATGATGCGATTCCAGCTTCCGCCTTCTCCCTCGACGAAGGAGCTCATCGTCCGCCGGTCGTCGCCGTCGATTTCGATCACGTCCTTGTAGCGCGCGGTGGTGCCGGGCGTCATCCCCGGGCCTTCCGAGGCCAGCGTCAGCACGCGCTGCGCTTCGTCGAGCGTGCCCTCGTACAGCCAGAGGTGCGTCATCATCGAGGAGATGAACGTGCCGGTGAACCGCTGCTTCTGCGGGTTGTAGCCGAGCGTCATCACCGACCGCGCCACCCCGCCGTCCGGCAGCGGGCTCTCACCTTCCGAGAGAATCCACACCTCGCCGAGCGCCCGGACGCTCTCGCGCCCTTCGAACTTCGCGGGCGGCTTCCCCTCCCCCATCTCCGCTTCGCCGTCGAACGTCCAGTCGCCCAGCAACTGCGCCAGCCACTGGTGCTCCTCCTCCGGCTCCGGCGCCTGCATCCCCTCGGGCGGTTGAGAATCGGTCGTGTCATCCGTCGTCATGCACTCATCTCCTTCCGGCCGCCATTCTCAATCCTCGATCCCCAATCCTCAATCCTCAATCCCCAATCCCCACGCTAAACTCCCCCGCCTTGGACCCGATCACCCACGCCCTCGCCGGAGCAACACTCGCCTGGGCCGCCACCGGCCATCGCGTCGGGCGCCGTGCCCTCGTCGTCGGAGCGGCGGCCGCCCTCCTTCCCGACATCGACGTCGTCATCCGCAGCGCGGCCGATCCACTCCTGGCCATCGAGCACCACCGCGGCTTCACCCACGCCCTGGTCACCGTTCCCTTCGGCGGAGCGCTGGCCGCGCTGCCGTTCACGCGAGGACTCGACGGCAGGCAGCGTGGCTGGGCCGTGGCCGGCGGCGTGCTCGCGTATCTCTCGCACCCGCTCCTCGACGCCGCGACCACCTACGGGACGCGTCTCTTCTGGCCGTTCTCCCGCTACCGCGTCGGTCTGGACGTCATCTCCATCGTCGATCCGATCTTCACGCTGCTCGTGCTGATCGCCGCCATCGCCGCGTACAAAGCGCGGCGCACGACCGTGCTCGTCGCCCTCGCGCTGACCGTGGTGCTGCTCGCCGGCGGCTACGTCCAGCGCGAGCGCGCCACCATCGCGCAGAAGCGCGTTGCCCTCGCCCGCGGCGACCAGCTCCAGCGCGGCGCCGTCTTCCCCACGATCGGCAACACGCTCGTCTGGCGCTCCGTCTATCAGACCGGCGCCGGTGCGCTCCGCATCGACCGCATCCGCGTCCCCTGGTTCCGTAGGGCGCAGTACGCGACCGTCACCACGGAGCCTCTGGTCACGCTCGAAGCCGCGGGCGCCGATCCAAATGTCCGCCGCGAATTCGCCCGCTTCGCCTGGTTCAGCGACGACTGGCTCGCCCGAGCCCCCGGCGACCCGACGGTCATCGGCGACGCGCGCTACTCGTTGCGCAATGACCGCTACGATCCGGTCTGGGGCATCCGCCTCCACCCCGGCGCCACGCCTCCTGTCGAGTGGGTCAACCGCACCCGCAACCGCGACGTCGGCGCCGCGCAGCTCTGGCGCGAGATCACCGGCAAGGATCCCGCCCTGCTGAAGGTGCCGTAGCCGATTCGCGGTGCACGCCGCCGTTCGATGATCGATTCCGGCCGGATCTCTCGTTCGTGGAAGTAGGGGCAATCGCACAACCGCCCTGGATCGCTACTTCGAGGGAGAACCATCCATGGCCCGTTTGCTCATCATCGTCTGCTTCGCTCTGGCCGCTCTCGCCCTGCCCATCACGGCCACGGCCGACATGGAGATCTTTTTCCCCTCCAACGTGGCGGTGGGACAGACCGGCGTTCCCGCCTCCATCGAGCTGGAAAACGGGAACAATGCTCCGAACGAGGGCGCCACGAACGTCGTGTGCAACCCGGGCGACCCTCTGCCGTGCCAGGGCATCGGCATCTTCGTCACCCCCTCGTGTGGCGCCGCCGATTTCTTCAACAGCTGTACGGCTCCCGATCCCGGCGTGTTCCAGCTCTCCCCGACCGGCACCGGCAGAGCCGGTTCGGTCTGCGCCGGCACCACCTTCACCATCACGCTTCTCGACGCCATGCAGGGGCGGTTTCGCTTCACGCCGCAGCCCGCCGGCACGCACATCACGCTCCCCGGAGCCGGCAGCGCCTGCATCGTCGACTTCACCGTCGACGTCCTCAAGCTCCCCACCCTCGACTCCGACGCCGTCACGCCCGGCATCCAGACGATCCAGACCGGGGCCCACGCGCAGGAGATCGGCGACACCGGCACGATCATCATCAACATCGGCGGCGACATCACCACGGTGGCCAACGTCGCCACGCCCACGCTCACCGGAACGACGTCGGCGATGGTCCCGGTCGGCGCCAATCTGACCAACACCGCCACGCTCTCCGGCGGCAACAATCCCGCCGGCAGCATCACCTTCCAGCTCTTCGGGCCCGACAACGCCGACTGCTCCGGCGTGCCGATCTTCACCACGAGCGAAAACGTCGCCGGCAACGGCCAGTACGTCTCCGATCCCTTCATCCCCCAGGTTCCGGGCGTCTACCGCTGGGTCCTCCGCTACAACGGCGATGGCCTCAACAACCCCGTGAGCACCGCCTGCAACGCCCCCAACTCCGTCGTCACCGTGGCCGCCATCGAGGCCATACCGGCCCTGGACGCCCGCGGCCTGGCCCTCCTGGCTCTGGCGCTGGCGGCGGCCAGCCTCTTCGTAATGAAACGCGTCGCCTGATCCGAGGGACGATAGGACGATGGGACCTATAGGACGAATAGGACTGAGGGGCCCCTAAGTGGGGCCCACGCCTTCAGGTGCGGCCTACGGAGCCGACTTCTTCATTCGAAATTCTTCATTCGAAATTCGTAATTCCGCGTCCCCTCATTCTGCATTCTTAGTTCTGCGTTCTGCGTTCTGCGTTCTGCGTTCTGCGTTCTGCCTTCCCCCTTCCCCCCCCCACCGCCCCCCTCCACCCCGCTACACTTCCCCCTCATGCCGCCTTCCTCCGATCAGCCCCTCCGCGATGACGTCCACCTCCTCGGCGATCTCCTTGGGCAGACGCTTCGCGCGCAGGCGGGGTCAGACCTTTTCGCCATGGTCGAGCGGGTCCGTGCGCTCGCCAAGAGCGGGCGCGCCGGCAACGCGGCCGACTTCGACCGCCTCGCCGAGCTGCTCGCGGAGCTGCCGACGTCCGAGGCGCTGCCGGTGGCGCGTGCGTTCGCGCACTTTCTCAGTCTGGCCAATGTCGCGGAGCAGCATCACCGCGTCCGCCGCCGCCGCGACTACCAGCGCGATCCAAACGCGAGGCCGCAGCCCGGCTCCTTCGACGAAGTCTTCGGACGCCTGCGCGAGCAGGGGATCGCCGAGGAGCAGCTCTTCGCGAGCGTGGCGGCGCTGCAGATCGAGCTCGTGCTCACCGCCCATCCCACCGAGGTCGTGCGCCGCACGCTGCTCCAGAAATACACGCGCATCGGCGAGCTGCTCGCGCATCGCGACCGCCGCGACCTGACCATCCCGGAGCAGCGCGAGGCCGAGAATGAGCTGCGCCGCGAGATCACCTCCGCGTGGGAGACGGACGAGGTGCGCCACACGCGTCCCACGCCGCTGGACGAGGTGAAGGGTGGCCTGTTCATCTTCGAGCAGACGCTGTGGGACGCGCTGCCGCGCTACGTCCGCGCGCTCGACGAGGCGCTGCGCACCCACACCGGCCGTGCGCTGCCGCTCGACGCCGCGCCGATCCGCTTCGGCTCCTGGATCGGCGGCGATCGCGACGGCAACCCCAACGTCACCGCCGCCGTCACGTCCGACGCGTGCCTCCTCGCGCGTTGGGTCGCCGCGGATCTCTACCTCCGCGAAGTCGACGCGCTGCGTTCCGAGTTGTCGATGAAGTCCGGTTCCGCGGAGCTGCCCGCCGTCGAAGAACCCTATCGCGCGGTGCTGAAGGAAGTGCGCGACCTTCTCCGCCAAACACGCGACGCCATCGAACAGTCGCTCTCCACGAATTCCTCAATCCTCAATCCCCAATCCTCAATCCCGGCAATCCCGCTGCTGGACGTCAACGATCTCCTCGATCCCCTCCTCCGTTGCCATCGTTCGCTCCACGAGACCGGCAACGGCCTGATCGCCGACGGACGTCTGCTCGATCTCATCCGCCGCGTGCACGCCTTCGGTTTGACGCTCGTGCGCCTCGACGTGCGGCAGGACTCCGCGCGCCACACCGCGCTGCTCGACGCCGTCACGCGCCAGCTCGAGTTGGGCAGTTACGTCGAGTGGAGCGAGGAGCAGCGGCAGGAGTTCCTCCTCCGCGAGCTCGCCTCGCGGCGCCCGCTGATCCCGCGCGAGCTCGAGTTGGACGATGCGGCGCGCGAAGACCTCGCCACCTTCCACGCCGTCGCCACCATCCCCCGCGACAGCCTGGGGGCCTACGTCATCACCATGGCCGGGCAGCCATCCGACATCCTCGCCGTGGCCCTCCTGCAGAAGGAGGCGCTGGCCGCGCACGCGACCGGCGCGCGCGCACCGCTGCGCGTCGTCCCGCTCTTCGAGACCATCGATGATCTCCGCCGCGCCGGCGACACCATGACGCAGCTCCTCCGCCTCGACACCTACCGCAACAGGATCGACGGCCGTCAGGAAGTCATGGTCGGCTACTCCGATTCGTCGAAGGACTCCGGCCGCTTCACTGCCGCGTGGGAGCTCTTCCAGGCGCAGGAGCAGATCGTCGCCGCGTGTCGCGAAGCCGGGATCGAGCTGACGCTCTTCCACGGCCGCGGCGGCAGCGTCGGCCGAGGGGGCGGGCCGACGTACCTGGCCATCGCTTCGCAGCCTCCCGGCTCGGTCGAAGGACGGCTGCGCGTGACCGTGCAGGGCGAGATGATCCAGGCCGAGTTCGGCCTTGTCGGCATCGCCCTGCGCACGCTCGAGGTCTACACCACCGCCACGCTCGACGCCACGCTGGCGCCGTCGGCGCCGCCGCGCGACGAGTGGCGCGCCGCCATGCAGCGCATGTCCGACGCGTCGCGCCGCGGCTACCGCGAGCTCGTGTACGAGACCCCGCGCTTCATCGACTACTTCCGCGCCGCCACGCCGGAAGTCGAGCTGGGCGAGATCAACATCGGCAGCCGCCCCGCACGCCGAGGCGGCGCGAAACAAGGCGTCGAGTCGCTGCGAGCGATCCCCTGGCAGTTCGCCTGGACCCAGAACCGCCTCTTGCTGCCGTCGTGGCTCGGCGTCGACAACGCCCTCGAACAAGGGACCGCCGACGACGCCGCGCTCCTCACCGAGATGCTCGCCAAGTGGCCGTTCTTCCGCTCGACGATCGAGTTGATCGAGATGGTCCTGGCCAAAGCCGAAGCGCGCATCGCCGCCTACTACGACCGCCTCCTCCTCCCCGACTCCCTCCGCGACCTCGGCGACACACTCCGCGCCCGCCTCCTCGAGACGGTCGCCTTGGTGCAACACCTCACCGCCCACGACCGCCTCCTGGAGACCAACCCCGCCCTCCGACGCAGCATCGACGTCCGCAACCCCTACGTCGACCCCATCAACGTAGTCCAGGCCGAAATCCTCCGCCGCCTCCGCCAAAGCCCGGACGACACCCTGCGCGACGCGTTCATCACGACCGTGAACGGCATCGCGGCGGGGATGCGCAACACGGGGTGACGATAGGACGGATAGGACGGATGGGACAGATAGGACGACGGCGTCCCTGTTCGCCCGATCACGGGATGGTCAGCGCGTCTACCACCGGTTCCATACCCGCACCCGTTGCTCTTCGACGATCCAGAGATGACCGTCGAGCGGCTCGGTTTTCAGCAGTGGCAACACGGATTCGAAGACGGCCACGATCTGTGCTTTCGATTGGCTGCGAACGCGAAGAACGATGATGCCCGCGTGAGTAACGCCACCAGAGCGTCCGGCAGGTTTTCGTCGATCTTGAACTGCATCAAGCCGTTCTCGGAATCGGCACCATTCGCTCGTGCGCGAGCTCCGCGGCATAGGAGATCGCGGCGTGGACATCTTCGACGGTGAGCGTCGGATACTCGTCCACGATTTCCTCCGCCGAAAGTCCGGCGGCCAGATTGTCGAGAATCACCGAGACAAAGATCCGTGTCCCACGAATGCAGACTTTGCCGTGGCAGATCTCAGGATCCGAGGACAGCCTCTCTCTCCAGTTCATCATCGTCATTCTAAGACACTGCCGCATGCAGCGTGGGCACCCATTCGTCCTATAGGCCCCATTCGTCCTATTGGTCCTACGTGCCTTCCCCACACGCCCCCTCACACCCATGCCCGAGGCAACACACCGCGACCTTCACCCAGTCATACCGCACCGACGCAATCCGCCCTTCACGAACGAGCCGCTCCACCGCCGCCAGCGGCCACGCCCGTTTCCCATGCTCCCGCAGCACCTCGACCGGAGCCACGAAGAACCGCCACCGCGCCACGTCCAGCGGAGCGCTGGTGTCGCTCTTCGACTTCGCCTCGAACAGCGCGAGCACATAGACATCCGCCTGCCACTTCACCTCCGCGGAAAACACATTCGTGGCCGCATCCCACGCCCGAGTCGGCCCGACGGTCCACGTGATCTTCGAAGTCTCCTTCTGAAACCACGTCTGCAGATAGGCGGCGGACTTCACCTCTACCTTGACGTTGCACGGCGTGAGCAGATCGAACGCATCCCACTCCCTCCGCACGCCACGCGTCACATCGACCCCCAGAGCACAGGCCACGAGGAACTCCGCCAGCCTCCCCCGCGTCAGGTTGCTGAGCAGATCCGAAACGCTCCACTGCCAGAACTGACGAACGTTGAGGGGCAGCTTCTCGCCGTCGAGGAAGAACCGCTCGTACCCCTTCAGCCGAACCGGCTCGAGCATCGCGAGGTTCTGCAGTTCCGGCTCTTCCTGATCCTCAGCCACGCGCGCCTCCATCCGCGGTGCAGAGCCCACCACGGCTCCGCTCCCCTGCCCAGGCTGCGTGGCAACACTCCTGCCGAAACGCGACGTCCAGCGGAGCCGCTGCCCCGGCCTCGTCGCCCCTCGCCCCGCCTTAGCGGGGAGAGGGATGTCCTTCGCCCGAAGCGAAGGACGGGGTGAGGGGACGTGGCACAGCAGAGAGGCTGATCACCGGCCAGCGCCACGGCAACCCTCCTCCGACCGACGAAGAACCAGCCGGAGCCGCCCTACGACGTGTGGCAGGGTTGCGAGCAGTAGTAGCAGCCGTTCACCTGCGAGTAGTGCTGCGTTGCCGTACGCACGGCGTCACGACAATTGTTGAAGAGCCCGAGAAAAATCTGGTTCGCTGCAGTGGGCATATACGAGCACCCCTCGACGTGCACCTCGTGGTCGCCGTTCGTCTGAGCCTGCCGGTTGACGTAGTACCTGTACATGCATGTCCTCCTGCTCAGAAGACACGAAAGAGCGATCAAGGTGGCGGCGATTTCCCTCTTCGCGCCCCGTCCCCCGCCTTGTCGCCCCTCGCCCCGCCTTAGCGGGGAGAGGGATGTCCTTCGCCCGAAGCGAAGGACGGGGTGAGGGGGCGCGGCACAACAGAGAGGCTGCAATGCCACCAGCCACGCCACTCATAAGGGTCGCTCATCAGCAGTTCACATACACCACGGGACTTTGCATCCCCTGCTTGAACTCCGCGGCCACGCTCCGTCCGACATGAGCATCCCGTACCGCCGCCTCCGCCACCTGCCCGAGGAACTCGCGGCGCCCTTCGGTCCTCGGTTGCGACGCGTCGCGGGTCGTGTACGGCGTCGCGAACGCATACCGCGGGTCACGCGACCGTCACTGGCAAGCCTCCGTCAGCGTCTCGATGAGCAAGTTGAAACTACGCGAACGGTTCCGCTTCGGCACCATCAACTGGCCGAGCGTGCGGGCCAGCTCACGTTTACTGAGCCCCATCTCGAAGTAACCGGCCTTTTTCAGAACGCGCTCGAAGGCTTCCCAGGTTCCGGTGATCTCGTCCGGGTCACGGTAGCCGGCTTTGTTCTGCAGTCCCCGGGGTGCGCGAGGATACGCGTCGACGACGGCGTCCCAATCACCAAAGTACCAGGCTTCCAGCTCCTCAATCGCGATGCGGTTTGCGACGCGCCACTTCGATCTGTTGCGCGTCCGCGTCGGAAGGCCAGCGGCTGCCGCGGCTTTCTCCATCCGTGCCTTCAGTACCCGGCAATCGTCGTCGTCACGATCGAGGATCACTACGATGCGATGGTTCCGCGGCAGGAACTTCGCGTAACCGCGCAGCCTGCCGGGCAGATTGCGCAACAGGTCGTCTTTCCCCTGCGAC
Organism: Thermoanaerobaculia bacterium; assembly: GCA_036380735.1. Taxonomy (GTDB): domain Bacteria; phylum Acidobacteriota; class Thermoanaerobaculia; order Gp7-AA8; family Gp7-AA8; genus DASVEE01. The sequence continues at coordinate 126,518 of DASVEE010000064.1, forward strand.
GGATAAACCTCGAAGGTCACCCCATCCCCGAGAACGCGGGGGAGCAGTGCTCGGAGAAACAGTTCCATGGAGGGCTCCTCGACGAGGATCTCGAGGTGTTCGGCCTTCATCCTTTCCCTCGACCCGTGGCCGCGGGCGCGCCCTCTCGGACCAGCGGGTCGCCGACACCGAACCGTCCTTCCAGCCACAGCTGGCCGAGGAGGGCTCCGGCCTCGACGAACTCGGGAACGCCACGAATGTCGGCCGCACGAATCGTTTGTGTATAGCCCTCCACATCGCGGTACAGCACCCGCACTTCCTCCGGCCGCAGTCCATTGACGAAGAAGGGTGAGTGGCTGGTTACGAGGAGTTGTCCCCTGGCACTGGCAATACGGCACTCATCCGCGAGCTCCGGCAGGAGGCGTGGATGGAGGAAGTTCTCCGGCTCCTCGATACCGATGAAAGGCGGCGGATCGGGGTCGTATAAGAGAACGAGGTAAGCGAGCATCTTCAACGTGCCGTCCGAGGCGAAGCGGGCCAGCACCGGATGATCGAACGGTGCGTCCTTGATCTGCAACAGCAGCCGCCCGTCCGGCATCGGATCCGCCAGCACCCGTTCAATGCGTGGAACCCGCGCGCGCAGGACTTCGAAGATCTGCTCGAGTCGTTCAGGATGCTGTTCGACGAGGTATTGAATGACGTTGGCTATGTTCTCGCCACTGCGGGAGAGCCGCTCCTGCGGCCCTGCTTCGGGCTGACCACGCGTTTCATCGATCGAGAAGTACGACACGTACCAGCCGGTGATGAAGTCGCGCAACGCCGCAACGCGGGGATGGTCGGCGAACTGGCCGAGCGCGTTCACTGCGATCAGATCGGGCGATTTCAGAGGGATCTCGAGCCGTGTAGCGGCTATGTCGGGCGATTCGCCGCTGATGGCGCGTCCATGACCTTCCTTGTAGTCGAGAAAGCGGAAGGGCTTCCCCTGGCTCCCGCGGGTCCATTGCAGCCATTCCTCACTGACGACCGGCGCGCCTCGCTGTTCGTCGATGGCGAGATGGTAGGTAATCGGCGAGTAGCCCGGCTCTCGGTACTTGATCTCGATGACGAGCGGACCCTCGGAGCCACGTGTCTTCAGTTCCTTGCCCCTTCCGCGACGGTCCCATGCCCGGCGCAGTCCGAATTCGAAGCACTCGGAGAGAAAGGCGAAGACGTCGAAAACCGTCGACTTGCCGCTGCCGTTGGGCCCGAGGAGGACCGTGAGCGGCGTGAGGTTCTTCATCTCCACGTCCCGGAGCGCGCGATAGTTCCTGACTCTCAGGTAGTCGATCCGCGCGGTTGCCTTCTTCTTAGCCGCCATGAAGTCTCATTCCCAATGCCTCATCAGCCAAAGTGTAGCCTTCAGATAGTGCGTTCCGCGTCGCAATTCCAACGGCGCTCGCCTCCGATTTTCTGTCGGCAGTGGCGAAAGTGTCCCGCACGCGGTTGCCACGCCATCGAGTGTGATGTCGCTATCCACTTTCTTCGCGTCGCTCAGGGGTGACGCTCGCGCGAGCCGTCTGGATCGCCGCGTGAGCGGAAAAACCGCTCGCGTGAGCCGCAAAACAGCTCGCGTGAGCGGAAAAACCGCTCGTGTGAGCCGCAAAACCGCTCGCGTGGCGTTCCAAACCGCTCACGCGGCAGCTAAAACCAGACGCGCGGCGTCTGCAGTGTCGGGAAACGGACGCCGGCTGAGGGATCACGCCGCCAGCGGCTGCGCTGACGATCCGGCGATGGGACTCATGGGACCAATGGGACGAATGACGCTCCGCGGCGGCGACGCATTTGTCCTATCTGTCCCATTCGTCCCATGGGTCCTATAGGTTGCTTGAGCGCTTCGGCATCGTGCGGCCGAGGGATGGTGTTACTTGCTGCCGGGTTTGGGCTTGGACCAGCGGGCTCGCGCGGCTTGGGAGGCGATCTGTTTGCGGGCCTCGGGGGTGAGTTTCTCCGCTCGCACCTTGCCTCCCTTGCTGCCGCCGAGGCGGCCGAGGGTGACGGCGGAGGGGTTCTTGGCTGGCGGTGTGACGCCGCGGGAAGACTCGCGGCGCGCAATGTCTACTGATTCAATGAGTTCCGCCACCGTACAACCGATTGCGTCTGCGAGACGGACCAGCGTCGCCAGAGTCGGCGACGTCTTGCCGCCTTCGAGTTTGCTGATGCCGGAGATGCTGGTTTCGCAGCTCGCAGCGAGCTGCGCCTGCGTCAAACCGTAGGCCAGACGCAGCTCACGCAGGCGCCGACCGAAAACGTCTCCGATGCTGCTGTCTGAATCGCTCACTCAGGCAAATCTCTCGTTGACGCGTGCTTGGCAAGTGCTACACTTGTACAACACGCCCACGACAGCTGAAAACACCCGCCGTCGATTGTAGCCGCACCCTACGAGGAGAGACCGTATGAACGAGCGCGCCCTTGCCATCCGCCAGCTTTTCCTGCAGCCGAAGCCCACCTACTCCATTGGCGAAGCGGCGCACATCCTCTCCATGGACTGGCGCGAGGTGCGGGGGTGGGTGGAGGTGGGCGAGCTCGAAGGGATGGACACGGACCAGGGGCTGGTGGTGCCATGGTCGGAAGTGGTCGCCTTCGGCATGGACTTCTGGTCGCAGGAAGTGGTGGAGGAAGCGCTCGGCGCGGACGTGGTGGCGGCCATCCCGGAGTTGCTCCGCCTCGCCCAGCTCGAAGTGCGCATCCCCCGCCTGGAAGTGGTGGCGCTGGAGCGCGTCGCCGCTCGCGATGGGAAGACCGTGGATACGGTGCTTGCCCGGGAGTTGCTGGACTTTGTGTCCGCTCATTCGGAGTGGCTGGAACGTGAGGTGCCGGGGTTCGGGGTGGCGTTGCGGTGGCCGGATCTGCGGTGAGGGGCGGCGAGCTCCGGGTTACACTAGTCAGAATGACCAGAACGCGAGGAACACGTGCGCGCGGCGCCGCCCGCTCGGGGAAGTGGGCGCTTCAGGACGCGAAAGCGCGCTTCAGCGAAGTCGTACGGAAGGCGAAGACCGAGGGGCCTCAGCGGATCACTGTGCACGGTCGTGAAGAGGTGGTTGTCGTCTCCGTCGAGGAGTACCGCCGCGTCAAAGAGCAGCCCACCGGGCAGGCGCTGGTGACGTTGCTTCAGCATTCGCCGCTCGGTGACCTGGAGATCGACCGGGAGCTCACGCGCGGTCAGGTGCGTGACGTCGAGTTGTGAGCGGCTGGCTGCTCGACACGAATGTGCTCTCGGAGCTTCGCCGTCCGAAGCCGGATCCGGCGGTGGTGCGATTCGTTACGGACCAGCCACTCAGCCTCCTGCATGTGAGCGTGGTGACCTTCGCCGAGATCCGCTTCGGCATCGAACGGTTGGCCGACATGAGCCGGCGAATGGAACTGAACGACTGGCTCGACAACAAGCTGCGCCCGATGTTCGAGGATCGCGTGCTCGAGATCACCGAAGACATCATGCTGAAGTGGCGGTTGATGGTCGAGCAAGGCCGAAAGCGTGGACATACGTTTTCCCAACCAGACCTGCTCATCGCCGCGACGGCACTGCACCATGGCCTGACGGTCATCTCCCGCGACACCAGTGAATACGAAGCAGCGCACGTTGCGGTGCGGAATCCTTGGCTGGAGTGATCGCGCCGAGGAACGGGTCGTGGGGTGGCATGCGTGAGGGCGGCGACGGCGGGGAACGATAGGACAAATAGGACGAATGGGACGAATGAGACCCATAGGACGCCCGTCGCGCGAGGATGTGCTCTGATTGGGGTGGGTGGGTCCTATCAGTCCTATCCGTCCTATCTGTCCTATTTGTCCTATCGTTCCCTGTGTGCACTCTGAAGGAGCTTCATTTCCATGGATGCTGTGACCATTGAATCGTTCAATGTGCCGTCGACGTCGATGCCGCTGCTGTCCGGGGCTACCGGTGACGATGCGGCCATGATGCTGGCGGCGATCGGGTATGCGTTGCGTTACTCCTCGCTCGGCGAGATGAACGCGCAGGCCATCGAGGCGGGGCTGCAGGAGGCGGGGTGCACCAACGTCGACGGGTGGGAGCCGATCCTCGCCAGTTTCTTCAACGCCGCCGGCCAGACGTCCGCCGGCGCCAGCTACGTCGGCTACCTGGGGCCCTATCCACCTGCCGGCTACACCTCGCTGGTGTTCCTGCTGATCGCGAATCCGGGCAACGAACCGCTCACCATCGACACGTCGAGCGACGCGACCTTCTACTGCGATTTCGGCGATCCGGCGCTGGTGACGACCTCCATCCCCAGCGGCAACGTGGGCGCGTTTCTCTTCGTCAGCGACGACCGGCTCGCCGGGACCGAGGGAGCGATGGCGGTGTACGTGGGCAACGGCACCAACGGGTACAGCGTGGGCTGGCTGGATCCGCACAGCGGCTCCAACGGCTGCCTGATCGACTTCCTCCAGGACGATCCGATGAACCTCTGGTATCAGCAGGCGGTCATCAAGTGTGGCGGCCAGGCCACCAGCGGCTCGGTCGGGATGGGCGCGACCGCGGTGATCAACGCCACCAGTGGTCCGAATGTGGCGATGGTGGTGGCGATGGTCGGGTAGCCGTTCGCCGCCCTACTGCGTCATCTGGCGGATCACTTCCGCCACCGGCAGCACTTCGTGGATTCCCGCGACGCTGCGGCCGGCCTGCCAGTAGTCATCGCGCCCTCCGGCGGTCTTCAGGGAGTGCTTCAGCTTTCTGAGTGACGTCAGCGCGTAGATGGTGCGCATCCAGTGTTTGGTGCGGCCTCCGCGGAGCATCCATCGCGCGATGGGGCCCGCTTTGGTGCCGATGCGCTCGACGTATTCGTTCCTGATCACGGCGACCGGGACGCCGGTGAGGCGCTCGGTGAGGACGATGTCGTTCGCCGTCGCGTTGACGATGGCTTTCTTGTAGTCGTCGTGGGCGGTGCACTCGGTCGTGGCGATGAAGCGCGTGCCCATCTGGACGCCGGCGTAGCCGATGTTCAGGGCGTCGCGGAACGTTTTGGCGTCGCTGACGCCGCCCGCGCAGACGAGGGGGAGGCCGAGGTCCGCGAGCTCGTCGTAGAGCTTGCGGGGATCGCGGGGGCCGGCGTGGCCGCCTGCCTGCGAGTTGACGGCGATGAGGCCGTGCACGCCCGCATCCTTTCCCTTCAGCGCCCATTTGCGCTCGGTGACGTCGTGGTAGACGACGCCGCCGAGACCGGCCACGCGGTCGACGACCCAGCGGGGATTGCCGAGGGAGGTGACGAAGAAGCGGACGCCCTCCTCGAGGGCGATGTCGATCCAGCGCGTCATGCGCTCGTGGTAGGTCTTCGACGACTGCTCGATCAGCGCGTTCATGCCGATCGGCTTCGACGTCAGCGCGCGGATGCGGCGGATGCCCTCGCGGTAGTCGTACCCGTGGACGTACGTCAGCGAGATCGGTTGCAGCACGCCGATGCCCCCCGCCTCGGAGACAGCGGCGACGAGCTCGGGGTTGCTGCACGGGTACATCGCGCCGCCGATGATCGGCAGGGTGATACCCAGTTGGCGCGTGAGGGAAGTGGCGAAGTCGGTCATGCAGTGAAGGCGATCATAGCGCGGCGTCAGTGGCCGCGGACCAGAGCGATGGCCGCGTCGAGCACGGGGTCGGGCGCGGTGCTGGCGCCCGGCCGCGGCGTCGGGATGGCCAGGTCGGGTACTACGCCGCGGAGGGAGCGGTCGCCGTTCGGGCGGACGAAGTAGCTCTTCGGATAGCTGACGGAGAGACCGGTGCGGGGGAGCGTGAAGCGGACGGACGAAGCGTAGGTGGTCGGAAGGTCGCCGGTCTCTTCGCCGAGAATCGTGGCGAACCCGTAGTCCTGAACCATCGCGGCCATGCTGGCGGAGTTGGAGTAGCTGTGCCGGTTGACGAGCACGTACACGCGGCCGCCGAAGCGTGACGCCGCGCGCGGCTCGACGTACGACAGGTCGAAGAGGAACGTCTCCCCTGCTCCGCGGCGGCTCATTTCGCCGTACATCCGGCCGACGAGGCCGGCGGCGTCGTACGGCTCTCCCGGTTTCGGCGCGTAGGCGGCGAGCGTCTGCGGACTCGCTTTGAGATGGAAGGCGTCGGAGAAACGGAACGGCCGGGCGGCGAACCAGGCGACGAGGTGGTCGCTGAACGAGTTGTCGCCGCCGGGGTTGTTGCGCACGTCGACGATCAACTTGCCGGCACCAGCGGCGAGCACCTGCGCAAACGCCTGGTCGACGAACGCGTGGAACGCCGTCACGTCCATGGAGTCGCCGCCGTCCACGTTGTAGAACGGACCGGGGCGGAGGTAGGCGATGCCGCCGTCGAGGATGCGCACCTCGCGCTCGTGGAGCCGCGTCGACCACTGGCTCTTCAGCGGCTCGACCTCGCCGATCGGTTGACCGGCGACGGTGACGGTGGTGCGCCCTTCCGGCCGCGCGACCTCCAGCGTGAAGCGGTCGATGCTGCCGCGGTCGAGCCACAGCCAGCGGGGAAAATACTCCTCGAGCTGGGCGTGCACGAAGTAGTCGGTCTCGCCCGAGACGTAGCGCCCGATCGCGGCCACTTCCTCCGCCATGGGACGGCCGTCGAGGGAGAGGAGCTCGGTACCGGGTGCGAGCCGCGGATCGCCCGTGTAGTCGTACGCCACGAACACGCGGCCGTCCTCCACCCGGATGTCGAGCGGCAGGATCTTCCCGCCGTCGCGCGCGGCGGCGATGTAGTCGGCCACCGGAAAGTCGAGCCGGGCGTGCCCCACGCGTCCGAAGGCGACGAACGGCTGAAAGAGGCGCACGACCTCGCGCGCCGTCATGCCGTCGCGGATCGCCTCGCGCGTCGCGGCGTACTGGCGGTCGTAATCGGCTTTCGTCCGGAAGGCGAAGAGGTCGTAGTGCGCCGCCTGGAGGCCCGAGTAGAGCTCGGCGAGTTCCGCGCGCAGCTCCGCGGCAGTCCACGTCCGGACCGCGGCGGCCGATGGCGGCGCCGGCCCCGCGGCGGGCGGTGCGGGCGCGGGAGCCGGGGGCCGCGTGGCGCAGGCGGCGAAAAGGAGGCAGACGACGAGCAGGCAGACGGGGGCCGGTAAGGCGCGCTTGTGTGAAGGCATAGGGCGGCCGGCATGATAGCGGGCCCGGGCGTTGTGGGAGCACTGAATGCCGGCCTCGTGCGCGAGCCCGGCGGAAAAAGTGTGAGACGATCCGCCTCTATGCCATTCAGTGCTTTCGGGCTACACCCTGACTTACTCGCTGGAATCAAGGAGCTCGGCTTCACGCGGCCGACGCCGATCCAGAACGACGCCATTCCGCCGGCGATGGCCGGCAAGGACGTGCTCGCGGCCGCGGCCACGGGCAGCGGCAAGACCGCGGCGTTCCTGCTTCCGATCCTGCATCGCCTCATGGGAAAGAAGCGCGGCACCACGCGCGCGCTGATCCTGACGCCGACGCGCGAGCTCGCCGCGCAGATCGACGAGCATCTCCGCGACCTCGCGGTGCACACGCCCCTCTCCGGCGCGGCCATCTACGGCGGCGTGGGGATGGGGCCGCAGGAGCACGCGTTCCGCAGCGGCGTCGACGTGCTCGTCGCCACGCCGGGGCGCCTGCTCGACCACTTCTCGCGCCCTTACGCGAAGCTCGACGGGCTGGAGATCCTCGTCCTCGACGAGGCCGACCGGATGCTCGACATGGGCTTCCTCCCGGATATCCGCCGCGTGCTGCGCCACCTGCCGGTGAAGCGGCAGACGCTCTTCTTCTCCGCCACGCTCCCGCCACCGATCGTGGAGCTGTCGCAGGAGATGCTGAAGAAGCCGGCCATGATCTCGATCGAGCGGAAAGCGGCGCCCGCGGCGGGGATCACGCAGGCCATCTTCCCGGTCTCGCAGGACCTGAAGCTGGCGCTGCTGGAGACGCTGCTCAAGCGCGGCGAGATCCAGAGCGCGATCGTCTTCACGCGCACGAAGCACCGCGCCAATCGCGTGTTCGAGCAGCTCGAGCAGCGGCACGTGAAGGTGGCGCGCATCCACGGGAATCGCAGCCAGGTGCAGCGCACGGACGCGCTGAACGGCTTCAAGTCGGGCAAGTACCGCATCCTCGTGGCCACGGACATCGCCGCACGCGGCATCGACGTGGAGGCGCTATCGCACGTGGTGAACTTCGACGTGCCGCATCTGCCGGAGGATTACATCCACCGGGTGGGACGCACGGCGCGCGCGGAGATGACGGGCGACGCGATCACGTTCGTGGCGCCGGATGAAGAGAACGACCTGCGCGCCATCGAGCGCGCGATCAACCGCCGTCTCCCCCGCGTGACGGTGCCGGATTTCGATTACGCGCAGCGACCGGCGGAGAAGCTGGAGATCCCGATCCAGGAGCGCATCGCCGCGATCCGCGCACGCAAAGCGGAAGAGCGCGCCCGGGCGAAAGCGAAGCTGGAGCGCAAGGCGGGCGGCGGCAGCGCGACAGCGAAAGCGCCGGCGGGCGGCGGACGGCCCGGCGGCTCGGGCGGTGGGCGGCCGGCTGGTGGTGGCGGCGGGCGACCCGCATCCGGTGGAGGCGGCGGCAGGCCGGCTTCCGGTGGCGGGCGGCCGGGTGGTGGCGGTGGCCGGCCCAGTGGACCGGGTGGCAGCGGACCGCGCCCGGGTGGCAGCCGGCCGTCGGGTGGTGGCGGCAGGCCTTCCGGTGGTGGTACGCCGCGGCCGGCGTCGCCGGCCGGGACCGGCAGTGACCGCGGGGGGCGGGGGCGGCGGCGGCCGTAGGTTGGCTGCCGCGCCGCAGGCGCCGCAAGAGAAACGATAGGACCTATGGGACCTATGGGACGAATGGGACTGATGGGACCCGCCCGCCCAGGTTGGTCCTATAGGTCCTATTTGTCCTATCGGTCCTATTTGTCGTGTCGGTCCTGTTTGTTCTATCGGGCGCTGTCCCTGAGGGACTTTCCCTGGTTTTCGCGCGATCTACAGCATGATGAAACGTCTGCTGTGGTCCCTTCTGCTGATCGCCACCCTCCCCGCTTTTGCCATCGCGCCCGGCGATGTGGCCACCACCGACATCCGGAAGCTGGTCGATGTGAAGTCGCTCAAGGCGGCTCGCGGGGTGAAGCGCGTGGCGGTACCGGGGTATCGCGTGATCTACACGACGCGCAGCAAGGTCGTGGCGAATGCGGAAGACTGGCTCGGCGGCGTGGGCGGCGGCCGTAGCTCCGGCGCCAAAGCGACGATGGAAGTCGTCCTCGGCAACGTCGACTTCGAGACACTGCAGAAGGTCACGGATGCGGCGTACGCCGACTTCCTCGAAGACCTGAAGGCCAGCGGCATCGAAGTGGTCCCGCAGGAGACGGTGCTCGCGTCGCAGGCGTTCCAGAAGCTGAAGCTGACGGGGAGCAACGCCGAGAAGCCGTACACGAAGCGGTCGCGCGACGCGAAGACGCACTACCTCGTGGCCTCCCCCACCGCGATCCCGCTGTGGTTCACGAACTGGGACGGCGACATCAGCGACCAGGGGATGAGCCAGCACAACACGAAGGCGCTGCTGGCGATGTCGAAGGAGCTCGACGCGCTGCTGCTCTTCCCGATCATGCACATCGACTTCGCCTCGCTCGGCTCGAGCGGCGGCAAGTTCGCGCGCCGCGCCTCGGTCAACGCGAAAGCGGCGATCTACACCAACCCGGCGTACACGCTGTTCTACATCGGCAACGACAAAGGCTTCTCCTTCGCCCGCATCCACGACGGCATCGGCGTGGAAGGCGACCCGGGCGAGTTCGTCACGGCGGACCAGTCCTCGAACGGCGCGTTCATCGAAGGGATGCAGAAGATCGGCATCGACTTCGGCCCGGTGAAGAGCAAGAAGAACATGGTCCTGCAGGCCAACCGCGAGAACTTCCACAGCCTGGCGCTGGAAGCGCTCACCGGGACGAATGAAGCGTTCCGCAGGGGCGTGCAGGAAGCGCAGCGCTGACGGGGCGCTGGCGCTGACGCCGCCGCTGACGCGGTTTTCGGTTTTCGGTTTTTGGTGCTGCGCTGCGCGGAGAGTTTCGCGTAGCGCAGCCCCACCGAAAACCGACAACCGAAAACCGAAAACCGCCCCGCCCCCGGATACACTGCCGCCCCAGTGCGTACCGTCCTGGAGGCCGTCGCGGCCTTGCTGCTGTTCGGCTGTATCCCGGTCGTGGTGAAGTTCATCGACGCCAATCCGTACACGATCGGCGTCTTCCGGCTGGCGGTGGCCACGACGGGCGTCGCGGTGGTGCTGGCGGTGCGGCGGGAGTTGCGCCGTGTCGATTCGCGCGATGTCGCGCGGCTGGCGTGTATCGGCTTCCTCTTCTTCGCCCACTGGCTGACGCTGTTCTTCGGCATCAAGGTGTCGACGGCGTCGATCGGTGCCATCGGACTGTCGACGTACGGCGTCGACCTGCTGCTCCTCAGCGCGCTCGTCGCGCGGCAGCGGCCGACGAAGACGGACATCGTCGCGGTGCTGATCGCCGCCGCCGGAGCGATGCTCGTCGTACCGGCCTTCACCCTCGGCAACGCCACCGCGCTGGGAATGGCACTGACCTGCACGAGCGCACTGTTCTACGCGTCACTCCCCATCCTCCACCAGCGCTGGTCTCACCTCCCCACCTCCACCCGCACCCTCGGGCAATTCGGCTTCGCCCTGCTCTTCTTCCTGCTGTTCCTGCCGAAGACCGAGTGGCACCTCGCCCCGCGCGACTGGGCCGGCCTCTTGTTTCTCAGCGTTGCCGTGACGCTGATCGGCCACAGCCTGTGGGTGCGCGTGACCACGCGCCTCTCCCCCGCCGCCACCGCGGTCATTTACTACGGCAACATCCCGATCGCGGTGCTGCTGGGAGTGGTAGTGCTGGACGAACCGCTGACGCTGCGCTCGGCCGTGGGTGGGGCGATGATCGTGGGAGGGAGCGTGCTGGGGCTGGTGAGGAGAGCCAGGGGACGAGAGGACGAATAGGACGCGTGAGTGTCGATCGGTCAGCGCGTGCGGCCTGGCCTAAGGCGCCTGACGCAGTTCCACGATGCTGATGCGTGGCACGTCATCCTCCAACTCATCGTTCCACGCATTCCACTCCGCTTCGATCAAGGGGAAAACGTTCGTCTCAGGCGTGGAGAGGACGAGGTGGCACTTCGCGTCACGGAAGAGACGGAGCAGCGAGAGGATCTGCGAAGGCGCGAGATCGTAGATCACGAGACCGAACTCCCCGTTGTTGACGCAGAAACTGCTGATAGAGTCGAGGATGCTCGGGAAGAGGGAGTTGCCTTCAGGGACGTCGACGGTGCTGGTGAGCACCTCTTCCGGCCGGCTGACTGTCGTGTCGACCGCGGAGCCGGGAACGACAGAAAGAAACATGACGTACTCCTCCGGGAGTTGGGCGGCCATCCGCCCCCTGTAGTCGCCCGTAAAAACGACCAAGCGCCGGCCGGAGCGAACGAGGAGCGAATTGATGCGGTGGTTGGGGGCACCGGGGTACTCTCCCCACGAAAGCTCCCTGCCTCGCACCAGTTCTCCGAAGCGATGCCCCACCGGTTCCGGCCAATAGTCGACAGGCAACACGTGTTTCAGCGTCCGGCCCACGGCATCGAATGCAGCGCCGACGAGATCCTCCAGCGCCCAGACATTGACCTCGAGGCCTTCGCAATCGCGCAGGGTGCGAATGGCGGCGCGCCAGGGTCGCGCCGCGTCGATACCGCGGACGATGAGGAGGTGCCGCCCACCGGAGCGGATGCGTTGTGGGTCTGCCAATTCGCCGACGACGTCAATCGTGAAGTCCGGCGTCACGTGAATGCGCAGCGTGTCTTTGAACACGCGCCGCGTGGACTTTGGTGGACCGAAGGCAACCGTGGCGAGCCGGATCAGCTCCTGCTCGTCGAATGGTGAAGGGAGGAACTCTTCCCAACCCGGAGCCTCGTGCCAGCGGCTAGCTCCAAACCGGCCGCAGTCGATCAAGGTGGCCTCCTGCGAGCGGAAGAAGCGGAAGGCGCCTTCATCCAGCGAACAGTCGACGAGAGCGGAACGCTCGGCCGTGGCACCCTGCCAATCGTTTCCGGAGATCGACCCATGCTCCACAAAGAGGGCGCTGAAGTGGGCGAACGGCAGGAGGGAGTCATAGATACGCAGGTCACGGCAGAACTTGCCCGGCTCCCCCAAGGCGATCGTCGCGTGGGTTAGCTGAACGTTCGACATCGTGAGTGCGGTCGCTTCCTCGATTCGGAGGTCGGAGTGGCCGAGGTCGCATTGATAAATTCTGGTGTTGACGACGCGCTCCGCGATCAGTTGCAGATGGCGAAGGTTGCACGTCGACAATTCCATGCCGCTGACGGACGGGATGCGCAGGTCGAGGCTGACCAATTCCTCGCCGGAGAACCGGACGCCATGCAGATTTCCGAGCAACAGGTCGGCGCTCTTGTCCACATCCTCCAAGGAGGCGAACGCGGCGAGAAAGTGCAACAGTTTCCGGAACGGGTGAGCGTCGGGCG
>DASVEE010000065.1:0-16230 GCA_036380735.1 Thermoanaerobaculia bacterium
GTGGGGGAGGCGGGTGAGGGATCTGTGCGGGGGAACGACGGCATGGGAGTGTTGCACCTTCCCCCACACAGATCCCTCACCGCCCTCCCCCACCCGAGCCCCCATACGGGCGGTTCGGGATGACACCCGGGGGGAGCCGCCCACACCCGGATGCTTCACCCCTGCCACTTCGGCGCGCACGTCGCCGGTTACCACGAAAGTTAACGCCATTGGGGACAGAGGCAGGGGCTAATCCCGTCCCATTCGTCCTATCCGTCCCATTCGTCCTATCTGTCCTGTAGGTCCCATTCGTCCCATCGTTCCCCGTCGCAACCGACGACTTCTCCCGCCTTGACAAAACATTTTGTCGGCCCTACTTTGGCGGCATGCCGCTGGAGATGGTCGACGAATCCGCGCGCGCCGCGACGCTGCTGCAGCACCCGATGCGGTTGCGCATCCTCGACGCGCTCCGCGAGCCCGGCTCCGCCACCACCGTCGCCCGGCAGCTCGGCATCGCGCGGCAGAAGGTGAACTACCACCTGCGGGAGCTGGAGAAGGCCGGGTATCTGGAAGAGGTCGAGGAGCGCCGCTCCGGGAACTGCGTCGAGCGCATCGTGCGCACCAAGGCGACGCACTACCTCATCAACCCGCAGCTGCTCGGCAACCTGGCCACGGAGGCCGGCGCGATCGAGGACCGCTTCTCCAGCGCGTACCTCATCGCGCTGGCGGCCGAGGCGCTGCACGACGTGGCGGCGGCGCAGGAGAAGGCGGCGAAGGCGAAGAAGCGGCTCGCGACGTTCAGCCTGCAGGCGGACGTCCGCTTTGCGTCGGCCGAGGCGAGGCAGGAGTTCGCGGAGGCGCTGGCGAACTGCGTGGCCCGCCTCGTGGCGAAGTATCACGATGAAGAGACCCCGGGCGGCAGAACCCACCGGTTCTTCGTCGCGGCGTACCCCTCGATGCGGAAGAAGGAGAAGAAGTCATGAGCGAAGGAAAGAAAGTCGAAGTCCAGATCGAGATCGACGCCGACGCCGCCACGGTCTGGCGCGCGCTGACGGAAGGGGAGGAGTTGAAGCGCTGGTTCCCGCTCGACGCGCGCGTCCGTCCGGGCGTCGGAGGCGGCGTATGGATGTCGTTCGGTGAAGGGGCGGAGTGGGAGTCGCCGATCGAGGTGTGGGAGCCGAACCAGCGGCTCGGCACCGCCGACCGGATGGAGAACGCGGTGATCGCCGTCGATTACTACCTCGAGGCGAAGGGTGGAACGACGATCGTGCGCCTCGTGCACTCCGGCTTCGCGGCCGACGCGTGGGACGACGAGCTGGATACGCTCAACGCAGGCTGGGCTACCTTCCTGGCGAACCTCAAGCACTATCTCGAGCGGCACCGCGGCGAGCCGCGCGAGATGGCGTTCTTCCGCCATCCGGCGGTGAAGCTGTCGCGCCCCGAGGCGTACGCGAAACTGACGGAGGCGCTCGGGCTGGAGATCCAGCCGGACGGCCGCTACACGATGTCGGTGGACGGCGAGCGCCTGGAAGGGGAGGTGCGCGTGTCGAAGCCACCGATCAACTTCACCGGGACGGTCGAGAATCACAACGCCGGCTGGGTGATGATCGAGCTGGAGCCGGGACGCGAGCAGACGCGCCCCGCGATCTGGCTTTCGCTGTACGGCGAGGCGCGGCACGAGGCGCCGGTGTGGCGGGAGAAGCTGCAGCAGATTCTGACGCGCACGTTCGCCTGAGCGGGTTACGATATACCGTCCGTTTTTCGTGGGTCGTATCCGTGCCGCGGGACGGTCAGCGGGACACGAAGAACGGACGACATCGGACGGAGGGGAGGGAGGAGACACGCATAAGTTCCTTGAGTCTTCTCACAAACGCGCCGCCCCATCCGTCTCTCTGATGACATGCATACGAGCGCGTTACGGCGGGCGTGCGTCCGTCCTCACCGACACACATTTTTCGATACGTTATCTGTTGCCATTTTACGGATTGCGGGTAATATGGCTTGTCGATAGAGGAGCGTGCAGGACGCTCACTTCTCGTCGACGAAACGCTGCGGCGGATGGGTCCCCGCCGCTCCAAAATCAGCACTCTCTCTCTGAAAATGCGGGTTACTGCGTGAAGCCGGATACGACGGCTTTAGGTAGGTACGGAAAGATAGACTTCGACTTGGGGAGGAAGTAAACTGCTTCCCGTCTCCGGGTCAAATCCAACCAACAACAAAAGGAGTGCGTGTGAGTCCTGCAAAAAGCAATCGCGGTCGTCCCATTGTCCACACCGAGCCTTGGGCGAAGATTACCGTCGTCCTGCTCGATCGCCACGTCGCCTATCTCGATCGTCTCGCCATCGACATTCGTCTGAAGCATGGCAAGGCAATCAGCCGGGCGGAGATCATCCGTGGTCTGATCGAGGCGGCTTTCCAGAGCGGTGTCGATCTCTCTCAGGCTGACTCGATCGATTCGCTGGTCGAGCTCCTGGTCGGGACCGGGAAGAAGAAGTCCGCTCGATAGTTCGTTTCGGACGGGTCGTTCGTCCACGTAGTCGTCCAGCGACGAGTAAGGCAATTTCCTCTTCGGAGCTCGCCTCTGTGAGGTCGATCCCCATCGCCTGCACGCGATCGAGGATCGTCCGGATCAGGTGCGGCCATCCGATCGAAGGTGGCATGTTCGGGTTCAGGTCCCGGCACATGCGCCCCAGATAGTCCAGATGTTGGTCGGAGAGGACAATCGTTTCGAGCTCGCTTCGCTTTCCAGCTCGTCCTTCCGTGATCGGTGGCATTAGATGCATTCAGACAGCTCCGATCTAGGAGTGACTGGCGAAGAGGTTTCCCTACCCTGAATTCGAAAAATTTTTTCGAGCTCAGAATCAGGCAGCGAAACCGGCCGATCACGCCGTACGGCCCGTCCATCCCTAACTTCCGGCGGTTCATCCCTTTAAGTCACCGGAACCGGCCCGTTTCTGTGGCCGGTCACCCGGGTCCAATGGGACGAATGGGACCTACAGGACAAATGGGACCTAGGACTCAGCCGGGTTCATCTGTCCTATTTGTCCTACAGGTCCTATTCGTCCCATCGGTGCCGATGGCAGCCGGCCCAATCAGCTATACTCGTCCCAATCCCACCGCAGGAGCTCCATTCACCCATGCGTCGTGCCGCGCTGTTGACGATTACCCTCCTGTCGGCGACTGCCGCGCTCGCGCAGGCCCCCGGTCCCGTCCCCCTCGTCCAGGCCGATGAGCGCACCAAGGCCATCGTCGAGAAGGTGGTCACCGCGTACGGCGGCAGCGCGCGCCTCGCGCGCGTCCGCTCCATCTACGACGTCGTCGTGACGAAGGAGCAGACGAAGAGCGGCGCCCGCAACGTCACGCTCGCCGCCCTCTACGTCTTTCCCGACAAAGTGTGGGCGAAGCTCGACGGCGAAAAGACCGCCACCATGGTCGTGCTCCCGTGGAACGCCTTCGTCAAGTCGGCCGACCTTCCCGGCGGCGCCGCGATGAAGATGCCCGACGACCAGCGCGAACAGCTCATGCGCCGCATGGACATCGACCCGGTGTTCGTCCTGGCCCGGCGCCTCTACTCCTCCAATCGCTTCATGGCCCGAGCGCCGAAACAGCTCGACAACAAGACCGTCGACGTGCTGGAAGTCCACACGAACGGGCGACAGGCGACGTGGCTCGTCGATCCGGAGAGCGGCCGTCTCGTCAGCGCCACCGCCGGCGACGACATCATCGAGTACATGGACTGGCGCACCGTCAAAGGGCTGACCATCCCGCACAAGGCCCTCATCCACAAGAAGAACGGCGTGACGCAGTGGTTCATCACGAGCTCGTGCGACTTCGACGTCATGTACGACGAGGCGCTCTTCCGCGAGCCGACGATCTGGTACAACCCGGAGCTCGACCTCTCCCAGTCGCACGACTGGTATAGCTGGTACCGCACCGCTTACCGGTCGAGCTGGTACTGGTATTGAACCGGAGTGCCGCGTGGCAGTGGAGAAGTATGACGCGGCAGTCGTGGGCGCCGGCCCGAACGGACTTTCCGCGGCCATCACCCTCGCACGCGCGGGGCTCTCGGTCGTCGTCCTCGAAGGCGCGCCGACCATCGGCGGCGGCGCCCGCACCCGCGAGCTGACCATCCCCGGGTTCCATCACGACATCTGCTCGGCCATCCATCCGATGTCCGTCGTGTCGCCATTCTTTCGCGAGGTGCCGCTCGCCGCGCACGGCCTCGAATGGGCCTACTCGCCGGCGGCCATCGCGCACCCGCTCGACGACGGCACCGCCGCCACGCTCGAGCAGTCGCTCGACGCCACGGCTGTCGGGCTCGATCTCGACGGCGCCGCCTACCGCAAGCTGATCGCGCCGTTCGCCAACCACGCGCAGGCGATCTACGACGAGATCCTCCGCCCGATCAGCCTCTTCCCCTCGCATCCGTTCCTGCTGGCCCGCTTTGGCCTCGTCGGACTCCAGTCCGCGATGCAGGTCGTCAAACGCTTCCGCACCGACCGCACGCGCGCACTCTTCGCCGGCTGCGCCGCGCATTCGTTCCTGCCGCTCGAGCGGCTCGGCTCCGCCTCGTTCGGGCTGGCGCTCATCATCGCCGGCCACGCCGTCGGCTGGCCCGCCGCCGTCGGCGGTTCGGAGGCCATCATTCGCGCCATGGCGGCGTACTTTCAGTCCCTCGGCGGCGAGATCCGCACGAGTCATCAGGTCCGCACGCTCCGCGATGTTCCCGCCGCGCGCGCCATCCTCTTCGACGTCACGCCGCGGCAGCTCGCCGACATCGCCGAGGATGAGCTGCCGGCGCGGTTCGTCCGGAGGCTGCGCAAGTATCGTTACGGCCCCGGCGTCTTCAAGATCGACTGGGCCCTCGACGGCCCGATCCCGTGGACAGCGCCGGAGTGCAACCGCGCCGCGACCGTGCACGTCGGCGGCACGATCGAAGAGATCGCGCGCCACGAGTCGGCGATCTGGAAGGGGAAGACGACGGACAAGCCGTTCGTCCTCGTCGCGCAGCAGTCGATGTTCGATCCGACGCGTGCCCCTGCCGGCAAACACACGGGGTGGGCGTACTGCCACGTGCCGCATGGCTCGACGGAGGACATGACGGAGGCGATCGAGCGGCAGATCGAGCGCTTTGCCCCCGGCTTCCGCGACCTCATCCTCGGGCGCCACACCTTCAACACGCGCGACTACGAGCGGCACAACGCCAACTTCATCGGCGGCGACATCGCCGGCGGCGCGAACAACCTCACGCAGTTCCTGGCGCGCCCTTTCCCGAAGCGCGATCCCTACGCCACGCCGAACCCGCGCCTCTTCCTCGGGTCGAGCTCGACGCCGCCGGGCGGCGGCGTGCACGGCATGTGCGGCTACTGGTCCGCCAAGTCAGCGCTGCGGCGCGTCTTCGGCCGACGGTGACTCCGCGCGCTGCCGCGCCTGCACCATCCCCTTGATCTTCTCTTCCCACCGCGTCGCTTCGTCGTCGTCGAGGCTCCGCTTCTCCTCGTGCACGCCGTCGGAAGTGCCGCCGCTCGCGTCGATCATCCGCTGCACGACGTGGCGCCAGTTCGAATTCTGCGCCGGCCGGCCGAACGTCTTCATGCCGATCCAGTCGAAAATGTTCGAGGCGCGTGCATGCACGTCGACGCTGAAGCGCACGCCGTCGGGCAGGTCGTTCGAGGTGAACTCGACGATGCCCGCGAGCGGATGCCCCTCGATCGTGGCCAGCACGACATGCGTCGGCTCCACGACTTCGACGCGCACCTGGATGTTGCCGCGCATCGGGATGTTGCCCGTCATCGTCGCACCCTTCTCGATCCGCTCCGGCGCGTCCGGCTCCGCGGCAAAATCGATCGGCATGATCTCGTTGATCCGCTCGCGAAAGATCGACATCAGCGCGACGGCGTTGCGCTGCGTGCCGCGGATGTCGGCCCAGAAGTGCTTGTGCTCCATCGAGCCGAAGCCGTCCTCCGGCAGCACCTCCGGCACCGCGTCGGCGAGCTTGCGCAGCGCGGCGTCGAGCGGCGTCGCCGTGACGTTGAGCGTGTCGATGGCGTTCTCGCCGCGCACGACGTTCTTCTCTCGCAACATCGTCAGCTTCTCATCGTCGATGGGGAGGTTGAGCGCGTTCGGAGCGAGCTTCGCCGCGAGCTGCGCCAGCGACGTCGGCACCGGTACGCGCAGCACCATCCGATCGGTGATCGACGCGAAGCGCTGGATGATGTCGTTCATCGAGGTGATGTCGCGGCCGGCTGCTTCGAGCGTGCGCTCGCGCAGGTCGTCGCGCTCGACCGCGGCGGCGAGGACTTTCGCCAGATCCTCGTACCAGATCGGCTGGAACTCCTGGTTGCCGTCATCGATGACCGGCACGACCGGCAGCGCGCGCACCATCTTCAGCATGGTCGAGATCACTTCGTCGCCCGGCCCGTAGACGTTGCCCGGACGGACGACGCGCCAGTCGAGTCCGGAAGCTTCCACGGCCCTTTCCGCGGCGAGCTTCGACTGGTGGTACGCCGATTCGCCCGTGTCCGCGCCGAGCGAGGAGACGTAGACGAAACGCTTCACCCCGGCACGCGACGCCTCATCGAGCAGGTGGCGCGTCCCGTCGACGTTGATCTTCTCGAACGTCAGGTCGGGCGGCGTCTCCGCGGCGATCCCGACGATGTGCAGGATCGCATCGCAGCCATCGGCGGCGCCGGAGAGCGACTGTGCGTCGGCGACATTGCCGCTGAACGACTCGACGTCGTTCCACTGTTTGGCGTCGTCATCCGCATGACGAGACAGCAACCGCACGTGATGCCCGCGAGAGAGGAGCTCCGGCACGACCCCGGCGCCAATGACGCCCGTGCCCCCGGTGACGAGGATCTTCATGGACGATTTCAATCGCAGGAGCCGTGCCGGAGGAGGGCGTGAACACCCCTTGGGTGTGCGGGGAATGGGAAATAGGACAAATAGGACAAATAGGACAAATAGGCCTGGCGGACCCTGGGTGCTGTGGCTGCCTGTGGATGATGTCGGGTACGCCACGTACATCACAGCGGCCTATCGTTCTTAGTGCGGTAATCCCCACACGTAGTACACGGCGCACAAGGCTGCCAGCACCCAGCCCCCCGCGCGTACTTCGCGCGCGCGGCCGGCCAGGACTTTCATCACTGGATACAGCACCAGCCCCGCGGTCAGACCGTTGGCTATGTTGAACGTGAACACCATTCCCACGATCGTGGCGAAGGCGGGCACCAGCTCCGTAAAGTCGGTGAAATCGATCTGCGCCACCGAGGCGAACATCAGCAAGCCCACGAGCAGCAGCGCCGGTGCGTACGCGTACTGGAGGCTTTGCATCGGCTCGAAGAGCGGGATGAAAAACAGCGATAGTGCGAAGAGCGCCGCCGTGACCACGGACGCCAGTCCGGTGCGCGCGCCTTCGCGGATGCCGGTCGAGGACTCGATGTACGCGCCGCTCGTCGAGGTGCCGACGACGCCGGCGAACATGCACGTCAGCGCGTCGACGGCCATCGGCTTCTCCAGCTCCGGAAACTCTCCCTTCTCGTCGAGCATCCCCGCCGTCGCACCGAGGCCGACGAGCGTGCCGAGCGTGTCGAGGAGCGACATCAGGAAAAGCGTCAGCAGGATCGGGAGGAACGACAGCTTCAGTACCGACGTCAGGTCGAGCTGGAACGCGATCGCGGAGAGGTCGTACTCGCCGGTGAACGGCATCGCCACGATGGCCTTCGGTGCTTTGCCCACGCCGAGCAGTCCGCCGGCGAGCGCGGTGACGGCGATGCCGATGAGAATCGCGCCTTTCACCCGGCGGTGCATCAGCGCCGCGATGAGCACGAAGCCGAGGACCGCCAGCAGCACTTGCGTCGAGCGCACGTCGCCGATCTGCACCGGCACCGCGGTCGCGCTCTTCACGATGCCTGCTTCGAACAAGCCGATGAACGTCAGGAACAGCCCGATGCCCGCGGCGAAGCTGTGCTTCATCGACGGCGAGATCGACTTCGCCAGCCAGGTGCGCACGCCGAGGAGCGTGATGACGAGGAAGATCATGCCGCTGACGAAGACCGCGCCGAGCCGCTGCTGCCACGCGATCCCGAACGCCGCCAGCCCGAACGCGATGAATGCGTTCTCTCCCATGTACGGCGCCACCGCGATGGGGCGGTTGGCGTAGAGCCCCATCAGCAAAGTCCCGAACACCGCCGTCAGAATCGTGGCCACGGTCGACGGCCCCTGCGGGATTCCGGCGAAGGCGAGGATGGCCGGGTTGACCACGATGATGTACGCCATCGCCACGAACGTGGTGATCCCGCCGACGACTTCCGCGCGGACGGTGGAGCCGCGCTCTGCGATGTGGAACATGGACGAAGCGAATTGTAGCGGGGGAGTGGTTGTCGGCTTTTGGCTTTTAGTTTTCGGTTCCAACCAAAAACCGACAACCGAAAACCAAAACGCCTCTACCCCACGTTACCCAAACGCCGCCACGAGCGCGTCCGCGAACCGCTTCGCGATCGCGCCATCGCCATCCTGGTCCGCATCGAAGATGGCCACGTTCATCCCCACGCACTTGGGTGAGGCCAGCGCGTACTTTAAAATTTCGGTCAGCTCCGTGAGGCGCATGCCGCCCGGCTGGCGCGAGTCGACGGCGGGCATTTCGTCGTCGTCGAGGACGTCCGCGTCGATGTGGATCCAGAAGCCGTCGAGGACCGCCAGGCGCATGAGCGCGGAGCGGGTCGCGTCGTAAAGTCCGCGCTCGCGGATCGCGTCGAGCGGCCAGTCGGTGATGGCCGTGCCGTCGACCGTGCCGCCATAAGTCTGCGACTCCTCGAGGTCGCGATGGCCGAACAGCACGACGTCGGATTCGCAGACGAGCGGCCCGCGCCCTTCCAGGTTCGTCAGCAGCTCCGGCCCGCGTCCGCAGGCGATGGCCAGGTCCATCCCGGCGACGCCGCCGGTGCCCGACGTCTCCGGCGTGTAAAAGTCCGTGTGGCCGTCCATGAACAGCAAGCCGTAGCGGCCGCGCCGCCGCAGCGCGAGCAGCGACCCGAGAGCCACGCTGCAGTCGCCGCCGAGGACGATGGGGAAGCGGCGGGCGTCGAGGATGGCGGTGAGGTGATTCGCCAGCGAGACGGTGAACACCGCGATCGCGCGCGGGTTCAGCACGCCGAGCTCTTTGTCTTTGCGCGGGTCGTAGGGCGGCACCGGGATGGAGCCCTCATCGCGCGCGGACAGGCGCTCGGCGAGACCGTGCGCCCGGAGCGCCGCGGGGAGGCGGATGCAGCCGACCGGATGCAGCGGATCGGGGCGGCGCAGGCCCAGGTCGGTGGGAGCGTCTAAGAGCGAGATCTGGCGCACGGCGGCATTGTGCACCAGGGGGAGAGACGATGGGACCTATGGGACGAATGGGACAAATGGGACCCATTTCCACCCGCCCGGAGAGTCTCATTTGTCCTATCTGTCCTATAGGTCGCATTCATCCTGTTTTGCGGGTATTCCTGGCTCTCCACTTGCTATAAATAACCACTGAGATTTGCCTTTACCCAAGACAGGAGGCAACATGACTAAGATCAATCACAGCAATAAAATACAATTCGGCCGCACGCTCGTTGCGGTCTCGCTTGCCGCGTCGCTCGCGGCGTGGGGTTGCAGCACCAACAGAATGCCTGATTCCGGTCGTCCGGAGCCGGGTGTCTCGCGCTCGCCGAGCGCCACGCCGGGACAGTCGACCTCGCCCACCGGAAACGGGATGATCTCGGCGGCGAACACGAGCGTGACGTACGGCGTCGGTTCGCAGCACTCGGCGCAGTCGGCGGCGGATCAGGCCGCGACGCAGATGCGCAATCTGCAGGCGCGCAACGGCCTCAACCTCGGACCGGCGGCTCCGGCCAACGGCACCGTGGTCAACGCGCAGGCCAGCGGTCAGTTCATCAATCCGGCGCAGTTCACCAATCCTCAGCCCACCATCAACTCCTCGATCAGCTCCGGCCCGAATGCGGTCATCGCCAGCGGCGCCGGTGAAGGCGACGCCACGTTCCTCGGAGGCGAAGCAGGCCTGACGACCGGCGCGGTTGCCGGCACGACCGGGCTGACCGGCGCGGCGACGGTAGCGGGTACGGGTACGGCCACCACGGGCGGCGCCACCGGCTTCGCCGGCACCAGCGGCATCGGCCTCGGCACCACCGGCGGCACCAGCGTCGCGGCGAACGCCACGGCCTCCGCGGCCGGCGTGACCCCGGGCGCGTTTGCGGGCGGCGGCACCACCGTCTCCCCGGCGATCTCCTCGGCAGCAGTGAACTCGCCGACGCTCGCGGCCAGTGGCATCGCGGCCAACGGCGGCTTCGTGAACGGCGGCCTCGCGTCGAGCTCGCGCAGCAACGCCATTCTCGGCACCACCAACAGCGCGAGCGCGACGGTCAGCAACAACGCGGCGCGCGCGAACGCGACCAGCTTCAACGGCACGGCGACCTCGGGTCTCTCGACGCGCTCCACCGGCGCGACGGGCAACCTCACGGCGAGCCCGGTCCGCGTCACCCGCAGCGCGAACGGCACCGTCACGGTGACCAACATCAGCAGCGGCGCGACGATCAACGGGCAGTAGGGACGCCGCCGCCGGTCGCGCCAGCGCGACCGGCGGACGGCTGTTGGTTTTCGGTTTTCGGTTGTTGGTTTTCGGTGCTGCGCTCCGCGAACTGCGCAGCACCAAAAACCGACAACCGAAAACCAACAACCACTCTCCACGGGCAACGACAACGGACAACGGACAACGCACATGGAACTCCGCATCGGCACCTCCGGCTGGCACTACAAGCACTGGATCGGGACGTATTACCCGGCGGACGTGAAGCCGGGACAGATGCTCCCGCATTACCTGCGCGACTTCGATACGGTGGAGCTCAACAACACCTTCTACCACCTGCCGAAAGAGGAGTCGTTCGACACGTGGCGCGAGTCCACGCCCGACAACTTCCTCTTCGCTGTGAAGGGGAGCCGCTTCATCACGCACATGATCAAGCTCAAGGAGCCGGAGCGCGGCCTCATGAACTTCATGCCGCGCGCCGAGCGCCTGCGCGGCAAACTCGGCCCGATCCTCTGGCAGTTGCCGCCGCGGTGGAACGTGAACGTCGAGCGCCTCGAAGCGTTCCTCGAAGCACTGCCGCGCGAGCATAAGTACGCGTTCGAGCTGCGCAACGTGACGTGGATGACCGACCGCGTGCTCGAGGTGCTGCAAAAGTACAACGCCGCGTTCTGCATCTACGAGCTGGCCGGCTATCAATCGCCGCTGGAACTGACCGCCGACTGGACCTACATCCGGCTGCACGGCCCGACCGCGTTCAAGTACCAGGGCAGCTACACCGACGCCCAGATGCAGGAGTGGGCCGACCGCCTCCGCGGCTGGAACCGCAAGCTGAAGAACGCGTACGTCTACTTTGACAACGACGATTCCGCGTACGCGGTCGACAACGCGCTGACGCTGCGGAAGCTGACCGGCAAGCGCGCGAAGCGCGCCGCGTAAAGCAACGCCGGGCGGGTGGGTCCAACTCAGTGGTTGACACCCAGTACCCACCCCTGCACCGGCCCTGATCACCAGTGCCGCGACATCACGCGGGGTCGGGTGGAAATGGGTCCCATTCGTCCTATAGGTCCTATTCGTCCCATCGTCTCCCTGTAGCCGCCACCATTCGGTGTAGCCACCGTTCCCTGTACCCACCCCATTCCCTGTAGCCACACGCACCGCATTCATCCCCCCAACCAGCTCATTCATCACTTTCCCCGGCCTTTCCACCCCACACCCCTGCACAATGCCGCCATGATCCGCATGCGGCGGCTGGCCGCTTTCGCGGCCGTCACGGTTGGGGCCTGGATGGTCATCGCGGTCCTGTCCGCGTACCAGCATCACAACATCGCGCTGCTGCGGGGCCGTGACTCCAGCTTCACGATCGAGCTGCTCGAGAAGTTCGTCGGCTGCCTGATCTTTGCGTGCGTCACGCCGGCCGTGGTCTACGGCGCGCTGCGCATCCGCAACGTCTTTCTCCTCGCGCTGTTCGGGCTCACGATGTCGTGGCTGCGCGCGGAGATGTCGCCGATGATCTACTCGTGGTTCCATGGCTTTCATCCGCCGTGGACGCTGGAGTGGCGGATCGCGCTGACGTGTCAGGACGCGCTCTTCTTCGCCGGGCTGATTGCCGCGACGAAGTACGTCGACGCGTTGCGCGAAGCGTCGCGGCGGCGCAACACGCAGGCGGCGCTGCTCGCGGATCTCGAGCGTGCGCGTCTGCAGCGGCTGCGCGCCGATCTCGATCCGCACTTCCTCTTCAACTCCCTCACCGCGGTCGCGGCGCTGCTGCATGCCGACGTCGCCGCGGCGGAGCGGATGATTCGCACGTTGCGCGAGCTGCTCGAGCGCTCCTTCGACTGGGCATCGAGCGCGGAGATCGCGCTGTCGGAGGAGCTCGATTTCCTGGAGCGCTACCTCGAGATCCAGCAGACCCGCTTTGGCGAGCGGCTGCGCGTCGAGGTCGACGTCGACCGCGACGTCCGCGGCGCGAGCGTGCCGCCGTTGCTGCTGCAGCCGCTCGTCGAGAACGCGATCGTGCACGGCGTGGCGCGGCGCACGCAGCCGACGCGCGTTTCCATCCGCGCCCACCGTGAGGCCGGGCGGCTGCATCTCGAAGTGCGCAACACCGCCGCGCCGGAGCACGCGTCGAGCACGCGCCGCACGATCGGTCTGCCCAACACCGCCGGCCGGCTGCAGCTCCTCTACGGGGCGCGCCAGACGTTCGCGCTGCGGCGCGATGCGGACGATGTCATCGCCGTCGTGACCATGCCGCTCGCGGGGGTGTCCGCGTGAGATTCAACGGGAGGCTCGCCGCAAGGTTCGCCACGAAGTGCCTCGTCTCCTGGGTCTGCATCGAGCTGTTCTTCACCCTGCAGGGGTGGACGGCGCAGCTCGCGCAGGGCAACCGCCTGCCGGTCGCCGAGTTCCTCATGGCGAACCTCATCTCCGCATTTCTGTGGGCGCTCCTCACACCGCTCATGGTCTACGTCGCGGAGCGGCTGCCGCTGCATGGCCGCCGCGCGCTGCTGCACGTCGTGCCGCTGGCTGCCGCCATCGTCGCCTTCGTCATCCTGCGCGGCGCCGCGACCTCGTTTGTCATGGGCTTTCCGGCGCATCTGCTTCGCCGTGTCATCGTGCACGAGGCGTTCGCGCGCACCGCGCTGCTCGTCGTGTGCGTCGTCATCTTCGTGAACGTCCGCTCCGCGATGCACGCCGCGGCGGAGTCGCGCCGCCGGCAGCTCGAGCTCGAAGCGAGCCTCGACCGTGCCCGCGCCGACCAGCTCCGCAACCGCCTCGACCCCGCCCTCGTCCTCGGCGCGCTCGACGCCATCGCTGCTGCCGCGCGCACGAACCTCGCGGAGAGCGAGCGGATGCTGCACGAGCTCTGCGACCGCATCCGCTGGTCGACCAGCGACGAGCCCGAATTCGCGGGGGTGGACGAATGATCCGCGCGGTCGTGGTGGACGACGAGCCGCTCGCGCGCCTCCATCTCCTGCGGCTGCTCGCCGAGCATGACGACGTGCACGTCGTCGGCGAGGCCGACAGCGCCGCCGCCGCGGCGGAGCTGCTCGCGCAGAAAACGCCCGACGTCGTCTTCCTCGACATCGAGATGCCGCAGGGGAGTGGACTCGAGCTCGTGCAGGCACTGTCGCCGCAGCCCGCGGTCGTCTTCACCACGGCGCACGCGCAGTTCGCCGTCGCCGCGTTCGACCTCAATGCCGTCGACTATCTCCTCAAGCCCCTCGACTCCCAGCGCCTCGGGCGCGCCCTCCACCGCGTGCGACGCGCGCTGGCCGGCAACCGCAGCAGCGTCGCGCCGCGCGGCGGCAAGATCGCGGTGCGCTCGCGCGGCGACATCCACTTCATCGACGCCCACGACATCGACTGGATTGCGGCGGAGGGGAACTACTCGCGCATCCACGCCGCCGGCAAGTCGTACCTCGTGCGGCATCTCCTCAACGGCCTGGCCGAGATGCTCGACGCCAGGGCCTTCCTGCGCGTGCACCGCTCCGCGATCGTCAACGTGGAGCGCATCCGCCGCGTCACCACCCGCGGCGACGGCAGCTACGCGGTCGTGCTGGAAGCGGGCGACACGCTCCCGATCGGCGTGTCGTACAGGAAGGATGTGGAGGAAGCGTTAGGACAGAAGTTCTGATCAGGGCTCAGGGCTCGGGGCCCAGGGCTCAGGGAGCTTCGCTACGCGAGGTTTCGGGCGAGGTCCAGGGTCAGGGCCAGTGACCCAGGGAGACAAATGCGCGCGTAGCGCAGCCCCCTGAGCCCTGGGCCCTGGGCCCTGAGCCCTTTACCGCCGGTTGCCGCCGAAGATGCGCAGCAGGAACAGGAACAGATTGATGAAGTCCAGGTACAGCGCCAGGGCGCCGATGATCGCCAGGTTCGAGCGCATGCCGCCTTCGGCGTGCGCGTACGACTTCAGCTTCTGCGTGTCATAGGCGGTGAGCCCGAGGAAGATGAAGACGCCGATGATCGAGATCATGAAGTCCATCGCGTTCGAGCGCAGGAAGATGTTCACGACCATCGCGATGACGATGCCGATGACGCCCATCATCAGGAACGAGCCCCAGCCGGCCAGGCTGCGCTTCGTCACGTAGCCGAAGATCGACATGCCGGCGAACATCCCGGCCGCGGTGAAGAACGCCAGCGAGATCGAGGCGCTCGTGTAGACCAGGAAGATCGCACTCAGCGTCAGACCGTTGAACGCCGAGTAGCCGAGGAAGAGCATGGCCGCGGTCGAGGCGGTGATCTTCTGGATGCGCGCGGACAGGTAGAAGACCATGCCGAGCTCCGCGATGATCAAGCCCCAGAACACCAGCCGGTTTTCAAAGATGGCGCGCTGCATTGCCGGCGAGTTCACGACGAGCAGCGAAGCCGCGGCCGTGAGCATCAGGCCGGTGAACATCCAGGTGTAGACGGAGCGGAAGAAGTCACGCTCACGAATGGCCGTGTCTGCCGTGCGTCCGTCGATCCACCCAGGCTGTTCCGAACGATACGGATACTGACCCATAGAAAAGCCCTCCAGTTCACGAGCATAACAACGTTTCGCCGCGGATGCTTGCAGGGGGACTACCTATGGGACCTGGAGGACGAATAGGACGTGAGGTTGTCCTATCGGTCCTTTAGGTCCTATCCGTCCTATTCGTCCCATCGTTCATTCGAATCAGGTACGCCCTGTGCCTGAGCAACACTCATCCACCGCCCTTGAGCGCTGAAATTAACAATGGTAGGCTCAGGTTTGCATAGGCACAGAAGGTTGATATCAGCGCACTCAGGTGTCGCTGAGTCACAAGAAGGAGATCACTACTATGTCCAAGATCATCGGCATTGACCTCGGGACGACCAACTCCGTCGTCGCGGTCATGGAAGGCAACGAGCCGAAGGTCATCGTGAACGCCGAGGGCAGCCGGATCACCCCGTCGGTTGTCGGCTTCGCCAAGAATGGCGAGCGCCTCGTCGGACAGGTGGCCAAGCGCCAGGCCGTCACGAACCCCGAGAACACCGTCTTCTCCATCAAGCGCTTCATGGGCCGCAAGTTCAACGACGCCGAGGTCCAGAAGGCGCTCAAGTTCGTGCCCTACAAGGTCAGCGCCGCCCCCAACGGCGACGTGCGCGTGCACATGGGCGGCAAGGAATATTCCCCGCCCGAGGTCAGCGCCATGATCCTGGCCAAGATCAAGGCCGATGCCGAAGCCTACCTCGGCGAGACCGTCACCCAGGCCGTCATCACCGTCCCGGCCTACTTCGACGACACCCAGCGACAGGCGACCAAGGACGCCGGGCGCATCGCCGGCCTCGACGTGAAGCGCATCGTCAACGAGCCGACCGCATCGGCCCTGGCCTACGGCCTCGACAAGGAGAAGGACGAGAAGATCGCCGTCTACGACCTCGGCGGCGGCACCTTCGACATCTCCATCCTCGAGGTCGGCGAGGGCGTGGTCGAAGTGAAGTCGACCAACGGCGACACCCATCTCGGCGGCGACAATTTCGACCAGCGCGTCATCGAGTGGATCATCGCCGAGTTCAAGAAGGAGAGCGGGGTCGACGTGCGTCGCGATCCGCTCGCCATGCAGCGCCTCAAGGAGGCCGCGGAGAAGGCCAAGATCGAGCTCTCCAGCACGCAGCAGACCGAGATCAACTTGCCGTTCGTAACCGCGGATGCCAGCGGTCCGAAGCACTTGCAGGAGACCCTGACT
>DASVEE010000066.1:0-104027 GCA_036380735.1 Thermoanaerobaculia bacterium
GGACGGCCGCATCGAGATCCGCAAGGAAACGCCCTTCGGCCCGCAGATCCTCGGCAACCTGACCGCCGATCACAGCTTCGGCGAGATGAACTTCATCGACCGCACGCACCGCTCCAGCGACGCGCTCGCGGTGTCCGACCGCTCCGCGAGCTACACGTTTTCGTTCAGCGCGCTCGACCAGATCATGGACGAGGACAAGGAGCTCGCGGTCGGCTTGCACTGGGCGTTCTGGCGCTCGCTCACGGAGAAAGTGCGCGACGCAAACGAGCAGCTCAAGCTCTTCTTCCAGGAGGACGCGAAGAAGGGCGGCGGCCGCAAGCGCGACGCCGGCAAACGCGACGTGCAGCAGGTCACGGTCAAGTCGGAGGACAAGGTCGATCTCTTCCGCGAGCGCGGCCTGTCCGCCGCGGAAATGAAACTGCTGGCGACGTTCTCGAGCGAGGAGCGCTTCCGCGAGGGATCGCAGGTCTTTCGCGAGGGCGACAAGGGCGACAAGCTCTATATCGTCCTCGACGGCCGCGTGCGCATCTCGAAATTCATCCCAGGCGTCGGCGAGGAAGCCTTGACGGTGCTCGACCGCGGCGACTTCTTCGGCGAGATGGCCCTCATCGACGACAAGCCGCGCTCTGCCGACGCGAAAGCGCACGAAGGCGACGCGACCGTCCTTTCCATCGACCGCGCGACGCTGAACGAGATCCTCTCGATGGACCCGCACGCGTCGCTGCAGTTCCTCAACCTGCTCTGCCGGATGATCAGCCGCCGCCTGCGCGAGATCAACGACAAGATCGTGCAATGGAAGTACATGTCGGGGGGCTTCTGACGGGACAGGCGGGCGGCGGCGGCGCATGATCTTCATCGCCGGCTTCTTCGGGCTCTTCTTTCTGCTCTGGGTCCTGATCCTGGCGATCGGCCCGAGGTCGGAGCGGCTCCTGGCGTGGCTGGCGAACCGCACGGCGTCGTTCCGCTATCGCGATTACCTCCCCGTCTTCGTTCTCCTCGGCGCCGGTGTGGCGCTGGCCGCTTTTGCCGGCGATCAGTTCCTCGACGTCGCGGAGCTCGTGCAGGCCAACAACCCGGAGCTCGGCCGCGTGGACACCGAGGCACACCAGTGGGCGCGGTCATCGCGCAATTACGGCGCGACGCAGTTCTTCACCATCCTCACGATCATCGGCACCCCGGTCGGGCTCGCGGTGCTCCTCGTCATTGCCGGCATCGGGCTGGCGCTGGAGAAGCGCTGGCGCTGGATCGGCTATCTCGTCGTCACGTCGACCGTCGGCGGCTTGCTCAACCTCGCGCTGAAATCGTTCTTTGCCCGCGCCCGGCCGGAGCTCGCGGAGCGGCTTCGCGACGCACACGGCTACTCCTTCCCCAGCGGCCACGCCATGGGCTCGACGATCGTCTTCGGCGCGCTGGCCTACATCGCCTTCCGCGTGTTGCGCCGCTGGCGCTGGCGCGCGGCCGCGCTGTCGCTCGCCGCCACGATGGCCGTGTCCATCTCCGCCTCCCGCGTCTACCTCGGCGTCCACTGGATCAGCGACGTCGCCGCGGGGTTGGTGGCCGGGACGATCTGGGTGGTGACCACCACGGTGGCCTACGAATCGTTCCGCCGCATCCGGCTGATTCGGGCGCTGAGGAAGAAACGCGAATAGGACGAATGGGACCTAGGGGATTGGCCTTTTCTTCCTATCAGATCACGGTGCCGTAAAGAAGATATCTTCCAGCGCAAACCGCACGACGCGATTCCCGGGTTCGCGCTTCAGAAAGCTGCCGCGCAGGAGATGCAGATTCCCATGCGCGTCGGGCGTCCGATCGACGACGTACGTCAGCTCCAGCGCAATCGCCGCGCTGATCTCGATCGGACGGACCTCAGCCGGAGTGGATCTCGCGTCGTGATCGACATCGAACCACAGCTGTAACCGGCGCCACACGGCATCAGCGCTGGAAATGAGGCCGTCTTCGTTGCCGCCGTTTTCGATCCGGTCATAAGCACTGAGAGCTTCGAACCCGTCAGTTGCTCGCCGCCCTTCCGGCAGCAGAGTCCCAACACCCAGCAACTCGCTGCCATCATCGACCCGGTGGTTGCGATTGATGTCGATCCAGAGGAAAGCGTCGTCGTCTCCACGTGCGAGCCAGTTCATCAGCTCCAGATGGCCGTCCGCATCGATGTCAAACAGAACGGGATCGGCAACGCCGCTCGTGCCGATCCCGTCCCCCTCCAGATCGAGTACCAGGGGAGAACACGATTCCGGCGCCGTACTGCAATCGTTGTTGCGGGGGCCCCCGGAACCTGTACCGGTACCGGTTTGCGACGTCTCACCCGGTGTCGTCCAGTTTGCATCAACAGCACTGCACTCATCCGGCTGCACCGATCGCGGGTCGGCGCCGCTCGAAGGGCGCCCGGCCATGATGTGATTTGAACAGCCGGACACGGCGTCATTGAGCCCCAGGACGTGCCCTAACTCGTGTGCGATCGTCTTGTCGTATGGTGAGCACGACGAGCCGTCGCTCCGGTTGGTCCATATCTCGACGGTTCCGCCTGTGACGCGTCCTGTCGAAGGGTCCCTGCCTGCGAGGAATTGCCCGCAACCACCGCTCGCCGCGGCTGAGTTGCCGCTGTGGAGTACGATCTGAATGTCGAAAGCACTGCCGGCCGCGTTGTTCCGGAACTCAGCGATATCGGACGTACTCGCATTGCAAGTCGCCCATTCCCAAATGGCAGCATCGATCGCGGCCCCAGGCGGGCAGGCCGAGCTGCACATGATCCCGATCGAGCCGCCGTTGTTCGCCGGATAAAGTTGCGCGGTACAGTTCTGCGCAGGGCCAACTCGAGCAAAAGCAAGAGAACACCAGAGCGCGGCCACAGCCGCGCGGTTCATCGGTTCAGTCCTTCGTCGACGGCAGGCAGCAGAGCCAGTTCAGCTTCGACTCTCTGGACGATGCCGTCGATTGTGGCGAAGCCGGCGAGGTTTGCCTGCAGGTGATTCGGGAGCAGCAATTCGCCGCCCGCAGTCTGAAAGATCAGGTGTCGGCTGGCCTGCGGATAGACGATACGGCCGCGCGTGTCTGCGGGTGCATCGAGTGCAAAGACGAGCACGCGGTCGCCGGCAACCGGGCGCGCGCGATGCGTGGCCGGGATCGCGCAGAACGACTGACGGCCGACAACAAAGCTGGCGCTGGGGTAGTACACGTAGATGGTGCCGCCCGAGGTGTCGTATTGCGGCGATCCTTTGACGATCGCGTCGATCCTCACGTTCAGAAGCGAGCCGGCCGTGTCGGCGAAAAATCCGGCGGCGACCTCCTCGACCGTGCCGTTGAAAATCGAAACAGAGCTTCGGGTCAGCTCTCCCAATGTTCTGTCCGGCCGGTGGATCTCCACAGGCACCTCGCCAAGACAACTGCCTGCGGGCAAGGAACGGAGTCTTTCGGGGGTCCCTTTCCGGAACAACACACCGCGCAGGCGGCCCTCGGCGTCTGCCGCATGACGCGCGGCAACCCAAAGAGGAGCTCCACGATGCGGGTTGCGCGATTTGAGCGTCGCCGGCACCGGCTCACGCTCTTGCAAAACCAACAGCAGTATGGCCGCAATCCGCAGGTACATTCGTGTCTCCCGAGGAGGCACGCCATGCGAACATGGCGTCGATGAAGCGCTTCCTCGCAATAATTCTACCCCTCTTCTTTGCCACCACCGCCTTCGCTCAACCGAAGCCCGACCTCGACACGACGGTGCGGCGGGCGATGCAGGCGTTCGAAGTCCCCGGGATCGCGGTCGCCATCGTCAAGGACGGGAAGGTCGTCCTCACGAAGGGCTACGGCGTGCGGAAGCTCGGCGATCCGGCGCCGGTGACAACGGAGACGCTGTTCGGGATCGCGTCGCTAACGAAGGCGTTCACCGCCACGGCGCTGGCGATCCTCGTCGATGAGGGGAAGCTGCGGTGGGATGACCGCGTCATCGAGCACCTCCCCCACTTCCAGATGTACGACCCCTACGTCACGCGCGAGATGACCGTGCGCGATCTGCTCGTCCATCGCAGCGGCCTCGGGCTCGGCGCCGGCGATCTTCTCTTCTGGCCCGAATCGACCTACACCGCTGACGAGATCGTCCAGCGCATCCGGCACATCAAACCGGCGACGTCGTTCCGCAGCGCCTACGCGTACGACAACATCCTCTACGTCGTGGCTGGCGAAGTCGTCGAGGCGGTGAGCGGCCAGACGTGGGACGAATTCACCCGCACGCGCATCTTCGCGCCGGTCGGGATGACCGCCTCCAACACCACGATCAGGCAGACACACCCCGATCAGGAAGTGGCGATGCCGCACGCGAAAGCGGACGGCAAGCTCACCGCGTTCAAGCCGACGCGCATCGACAACAACGGTCCCGCCGCGTCGATCAACTCGAACATCACGGATCTCGCCAAATGGATGCTCGTCCTCCTCGGGCAGGGCGCGCTGCCCGGCAGCGACAAGCGCCTCTTCAGCGAGAAGCAGTGGAAGGAGATGATCACGCCGGTGACGCTCATGCCGATCGCGGAGCCGCGCAAGCCGCTCGCCGCCATGAAGCCGAACTTCCTCACCTATGCTCTCGGGTGGAACGTGCGCGACTACCGCGGCAAGAAAGTGGTCATGCACAGCGGCGGTCTCGTCGGCATGACCTGCCGCCTCCTCCTGATCCCGGAGCTCAACCTCGGCGTCGCCGTCCTCACCAACCAGGAAGCGCGCAGCTCCGACTCGATCGCCTTCACGGTCGTCGATCGCGAGCTCGGCCCGCCGTACGTCGACTGGGTCGCCGCCTTCGCGGCGAACAACGCCGAGGCGGAGAAGGAAGCGCAGGAGAAAGTGAAGAAGGCGACGGCGGCGCGAAAGCTCGACACCACGCCGTCACTCGCGCTCGACGACTACGCCGGCACTTACCGCGACCCGTGGTACGGCGAAGTGAGTCTGACACGCGAAGCCGGCCGCCTCGTCCTCCGCTTCAGCCGCACGGCGGGGCTCGTGGGCGACCTCGAACACTGGCAACACGACACCTTCATCGCCAGATGGCGCGACCGCACGCTCAATGCGGACGCGTACGTCACGTTCTCCCTCAACCCGGATGGCTCCATCGCCGTGATGAAGATGCAGCCGGTCTCGCCGCTGACCGACTTCAGCTTCGATTTTCAGGATCTGGAGTTCACGAAGGTGAAGTGAGAGGGCGATAGGACGAATACGACAGATAGGACAGATAGGACGAATGGGAAGGAATACCCGCTTTCGCGGGAATACCGCACCCCCGAATGCCAGATGGTGGAGCGGTGTTATTGAAAGTGCGGTAGAATGACCGGGTACTTCCCCGCCGCGCCGCTTTGGAAGGCTTTACCGCTCTCCAACTTTCTTCCAACCCTCAAACAGGAGAGCCCATGACGAAAATCAAGCCCACCCCTAAGCCGAAACTGAAGAAACTCCCCGTCTCTGCCGCCAACATCACCAAGGCCGCCGGCCGCCTTCTCTCGCAGCGCCTGGTCTCCACCGAGATCGATTACATCCAGCGCACCCTCGCCGCCTCCTCCACCCAGGAAGAGATCGACGCCTGTGTCCTCGGCGTTCGCAAGCTTCCGTGGTCCAGCATCGTCGTCGCTGAGTGAAGGGGAGAGCCCGATCCGGGCTCGACTTCCCTTGACCTGATACGCCGGCATCACTGGACGGAGTTTCGAGCTATGAACGATTTGACATACGAGCTACAGCGCATGGTCAGCCGCCGGGCGGAAATCCAGAACGCCACGAAGAGCAAGGGAGCGGACGCGGCGTGGGACAAGTACAGCCGCGACCACGGCCTCGACCAGCAGCGCTTCCGGACCGAGCTGAAGAAGCTGCGCGTGCGCTTCGACGGCATCGGCGCCGGCCGCGACTGACGCGCTGAAGGCGTCAGTCGCCCAAGTGGTCATGGCCGGCCACGGCAACTGGCCATTGTGCGCGTACCACTGAGCGGCCACGATCAGCGCGGAGACATCGATGACCGCGCTGACGAGAATCCGCCTTGCCCTGCTGTCCCTGACGCTGATCCTCCTGCTGCAGCCGCCCACAGCGCGCGCGCAGGAGAATGCCGCCGCACCGAAGCTGAAGCAGGAGAGCGCCAAGGAGCGCGACGGCCAGCGCGACTTCGACTTCGAGATCGGCACCTGGAAGACGCACGTCCGCCGGCGCCTGCGGCCCTTGACCGGCTCCACGACGTGGGTGGAGATGAACGGCACGACCGTCGTGCGCAAGGTGTGGAACGGCCGCGGCAACCTGGTGGAGCTCGTGGCCGACACGCCCAACGGCCGCTTCGAAGGGCTCAGCCTCCGCCTCTATAACCCGCAGTCGCGCCAGTGGAGCCTCCACTTCGCCAACAGCAGCGACGGCATCCTCGCCCC
Source organism: Thermoanaerobaculia bacterium (assembly GCA_036380735.1). Classification (GTDB taxonomy): domain Bacteria; phylum Acidobacteriota; class Thermoanaerobaculia; order Gp7-AA8; family Gp7-AA8; genus DASVEE01. The sequence continues at coordinate 6,387 of DASVEE010000066.1, forward strand.
ACCCACCATCGGCGAGTTCAAAGACGGCCGCGGCGAGTTCTACGCCCAGGAAACGCTGAACGGCCGCGCCATCCTCGTCCGCTTCGTGATCTCCGACATCACCCCGAAGTCCTGCCGCTTCGAACAGGCCTTCTCGGATGACGGCGGCAAGACGTGGGAAGTGAATTGGATTGCCACGGATACGCGGGTTGAGGAGTAGGACGGATAGGACAACCCAACGCTAGTTGTCCCATAGGTCCCATTCGTCTTATTCGTCCCATTCGTCCTATCCTATTCACGTTTGCAGACACCGAAGCACGAACGGTTCGCCGAGTTCCTTCGGCGGCTGGCGGTCGAGCCAGAGGCGACCTCTGAGCAGACCGCACTCGACCTGATCGGTACTGTACTCACGGCCGTCGAAGACGAACTGACGGATGTACCAGCCAATCCGGAGCGGTGGATGACGGATGGGCGAATGTATCCGCCGCAGCCCGACAGCCGGCGAAGTGCCTGAACACGCAGAAGTCACACGCTACCGCAGCCGCGGGCACAACTCGTTCATCAGGACGAACGGGGCCATCGAAATCAGAGACCTCGCGGATCGGGTTCTCTTCCGTAAAGCGGGAGCGGACGGAAGGCACGTATGGAAAACGTAGCAGAGGTTCGAGAGCTTGAAGATCAGGTGCGCCGGCGGATGGCCGACGCAACGTTCACGATCGATCCGCCGGCTTCTGCTACCGGCAGCTGGTGGATTGATGTCCAACGCTACGGTCGGGTCGCCTCGATCGAATGGAGACCGGGCAAGGGCTTCGGCATCGCGGCACAAGGCGGGGGATACGGCGAGGGAGTGGACTTTGTCGTGGACGATGCGTCCACCGCGGCTGAACACGTCACACGAGTGCTGCAGCCTCAGTCTCGCACTCTCGGTGGGAACGTCGTCATCTCAGATTCGCGGCAGCAACAGCTCGTCGACGTGCTGACCGCTCACATTGACAGCGTGGTCGGGGATGTCGTTCGCGAGAGCATCGAGACACTCCTGCGCGAGCTCAGAAACGCGGGAGACGAATCGTGGGAGATTGACCGAATCGCGGACGAGCTGCCGCGGATCGCGGAGAGAGTGCTGACCGAACGAGCATCCGGTGCCGTCGTCCCAACAGAACTGCGGACGCGATGAATCGACCCAGTCACAGGTGACCAAGTCGCTCTGCGCTGCCGCTGAGAAGCCCCCTACAACGTCTTCCGATCCTCCGTCCTGGCCGCCCTGGGCGCGTACAGCTCCCTCACCAGCCTTCCGATCGACATGCGGTCCAACGCGGCGGCGGTGCAGGTGTTGAGGGTGTCGAAGAGGCCGCCGATGGCCTGGCGTTCGTCGTCTTCGGGGCCGAGGTCGGGGAGGACGCGCTGGCCGCCTTCGAGGTGGACGACGACTTCTTCGATGCTGATGCGGTCGGGGTCGCACGCCGGGACGAAGCCGAGCCAGTCGCCGCCGGTGGGGGCGACGAGGCGGGCGTCTTCGAGCTTGCGGAGGATGCGCAGCATCTGCGAGTCGGTCGTGCCGAACTGTTCGGCCAGGCGATACGACGACGGTGGGTCTTCGCGGCGGTCGAAGCGTCGCGCCACCTCGATCAGCGCGCGGAGGGCGAAGTAGAGGTCGAAGCGCGGCTCGTCGGCCACCTGTTGCTCGGTCGCGCGCAGCACGCCATAGAGGTTCTGCCAGACGTAGCTGATCTCCACGCCGAGGAGGATGACGATCCACATCACCTCGATGGAGATGAGGAAGATGATCGCCAACCCCACCGTGCCGTAGATGATGTTGAAGCGGCCGCTCATGAGGTACTCGGCGTAGATGCCGAAGCCGTAGCGCACCGCGGTGAAGAGGAGCGTCGTCACCAGCGCTCCGACCGCGCCCGCCGGCAGGCGCACCCGCGTCGACGGCACGAGCCAGAACAGCATCGTGAAAGCGATGAACAGGACGAAGATCGGGAAGATCGTGAAGATGAACTCGTAGCGGAAGACCACCTGCAGGTAGGGGTTTCGCTCGAGCATCCGCGTGGTCGTGAAGGAGAGGGCCATGAGCAGCGGCCCCCAGAAGAAGAGCATCGTGAAGGCGATGATCTTCTGCCGGTAGCCACGCGCGCTCCGCACCTTCCAGATCTGATTGATCGTCCCCTCGACGGCAAGGAAGAGGCGGAAGGCGATGAACATGAACACGACCGCGCCGATGGCCGAGGCTGTGGAGGCGTTCTGCACGAAGCGCGAAAGGTGCGCCGTCACCTGCGGTGAGTTGTACGGGATGATCGTGTTGAGGATGACGTCGATCTGCGTGTTGAAGTTGGGGAAGATCTTCGCCAGGTAGCTCTGGATGTAATAGACGAAGGCGACGCAGAGCGGGATCAGGGAGAGGAGCGTGGTGTACGCGAGCGACGCCGCGCGGCTCGGCCCTTCGATGTTCCAGAACTCGCGCACGAGCTCCCGGAGGAAGAGGAAGAACTCGACGATGAGGATGCGCGCGCGCTTCTTGCCGGAGTGCTGGCGATAGACGAGCACAGCCGGGTCGGTGAGCCACGACCAGACTACGTCACGACCACTTTTCAGGCGGCTGAGCCATCTCTCGCGCCAGCCGGGAGGCCGTTCGCGGACTTCTTCGGGCATGTTGTGGGGATTATCTCGCAAGGATGGGGCCGGGTGACGCGGTGTGCGCGTTGTCCGATGTCCGTTGTCCGTTGTGCGCCGGATTCAGCCTGGCTGAGGTATGGGCAGCAGGACGGACAACGGAAAACGAACAACGGACAACGTTTTGCAATAATGGCTCAGCATGCCTGATGCGGTGCACATTCCCGAGGTGATCGAGCCGGATGAGAAGTTGCCGCGGGACCTGGTGGCGTTGCGCAAGTTCGCCTACTTCATGGACCAGGCGTTCCAGATTCCGGGGACGCGGTTCCGCGCGGGGTTCGACGCCGTCCTGGGGCTGATTCCGGGCGTCGGTGACGTCATCGGCGGGGCGATGTCGGCCTGGATCGTCATCGGGGCGATCCGCCATCGCGTGCCGGCGAGGATCGTCGCGCGGATGGTGCTGAACATCGTCATCGACCTGGTCTTCGGCGCGGTGCCGCTCGCGGGCGACGTGTTCGACTTCCTCTTCGAAGAGAACATGAAGAACATGCGGCTGCTGGAGAAGCACCGTAATCGCCGCCATCCGCCGCGGTCGACCGGCGAGATGACACTCATCGGCATCCTGGTCTTCGCGCTCATCATCTCGATCGCCATCAGCATCGTCGTGGGCTTCATCGCCCTGGTCGTCTGGCTGCTGCGGGAAGTGCCGTGGGTCTGATTTTCCGGCGGCGGAAGGCCCCGAAGTATCCGGGACGTCCCCCTCTGCCGATCGTGCGGCGCCGGCTGCCGATGCGCTACCACATGCGCCACCAGTTCGGCGTCCGCGACGTGGCGTTTCTGCAGACGATGCACGCGCTCACCGGCGCGCCAATGGCGCACGGCAATCGCGTGGACGTGCTGCGCAACGGGATCCAGATCTTCCCCGCGATGCTCTCCGCGATCCGCTCCGCGAAGAAGACGATCAACCTCGAGTTCTACATCTACTGGGATGGAGAGATTGGCCGCAAGTTCGCCGAAGCGCTGGCGGAGCGGGCGCGTGCGGGAGTGCAGATCAAGGTGGTGCTCGACGCCGTCGGCTCGTCGGCGATGTCGGAAGACCTCCTCGACTTCCTGCGGCGCAATGGCGTCGATCTGGAGTGGTACCACCCGCTGCGCTGGTACACGCTGTCGACCGCGAACCATCGCACGCACCGCAAGCTGCTCATCGTCGACGGCGAGATCGGCTTCTCCGGCGGGGTCGGCATTGCCGACACGTGGCTCGGCGATGCCGACTCGCAGGATCACTGGCGCGAGACCGTCGTGCGCGTCGAAGGGCCCGTCGTGACGCAGATGCAGTTCGCGTTCATGGACAACTGGGTCAAGAGCCGCGGCGAGCTGCTCACCGGCCTCGATTACTTCCCCCAGGTCTCGCCGCGCGGCGAGCACCTCACGCAGGTGCTCAAATCGTCGCCCTCGGAAGGCAGCTCCACGGTGAAGCTGCTGTACATCATCTCCATCGTCAGCGCGCAGAAGTCGATCTACATCGCCAACGCGTACTTCGTTCCGGACAAGGACACGATCCGCGCGCTGGAAGGCGCGGTGCGCCGCGGCGTCGACGTCCGCGTGATCGTGCCGGGGGAGTTCATCGACGTGCCGATCGTGCGTCACGCCAGCCGCTACTACTACGCGCACCTGCTGCGCCGTGGCATCCGCATCTTCGAGTACCAGCCGACGATGATGCATGCGAAGACGATGGTGGTCGACGGCATCTGGACGACCGTCGGCAGCTCGAACTTCGACGACCGCAGCTTTCGCCTCAACGACGAGGTGAACGTGAACATCTACGACGAAGGCATCGCCGCGCGGATGGAACAGATGTTCTTCGAGGATCTGGCGCGCAGCCAGGAGATCACCAAAGGCCGCTGGAAACGGCGGGGCTTCGTGGACCGCGCGAAAGAGTGGGTGGCGGACTTTTTCAAGCCGCAGCTATAGGACGAACAGGACAGATAGGACCTACAGGACAGCTCCGCTGAGCGTAGCCATTCGTCCGATCCGTCCTATCAATCCCAGTCGGTATGCACGAACGGCGCGTCGGCGCCCTGGTCGTTGCGCTGGTACGTGTGCGCGCCGAAGAAGTCGCGTTGCGCCTGCGTCAGGTTCTGCGGGAGGGACGCGGTTCGGTAGCTGTCGAAGTACGCCAGCGACGCCGACAGCGCCGGGACGGCGATGCCGTTCGACTGCGCGTAGCTGACGGCTCTGCGCCAGGCGCCTTGCGATGAGGTCAGATCGTCGCGGAACTTCTCATCGAGGAGGAGGTTCGGCAGCGCGGCGTTGCGCTCGTAGGCGCGCATGATCGAGTCGAGGAAGCGCGCGCGGATGATGCAGCCCGCTTTCCAGATGCGGGCGACTTCGCGCATGTCGATCTCCCACTTCCATTCGCGCGCGCCGGCCTGGATCAGCGCCATGCCCTGGGCGTAGGAGCAGATCTTCGCGGCGTACAGCGCGTCGTGCACGTCCTGCACGAGCGACTCCGGTGCGCGGGGAGTGTCGATGGAAGGAAGCACGCCGCTGGCGGCGACGCGCTCGTCTTTCATCGACGAGAGCACGCGTGCGTCGATGGCGGCGGCGATGGTGGGGATCGGCACGGCCACGTCGAGCGCGACCTGCGCGGTCCATTTGCCGGTGCCCTTCTGCCCTGCTTTGTCGAGGACCTTGTCGACGAGCGGCTCGCCGCTCTCCGGATCGCGGACGCGGAAGATCTTCGCCGTGATCTCGATGAGGAACGACTCCAGCGGGCCGCGGTTCCAGGTGTCGAAGATGTCCGCCAGTTGGTCGGCGTTCAAGCCGAGGCCGCGGCGCAACAGCTCGTACGCTTCGGCGATCAGTTGCATGTCGCCGTACTCGATGCCGTTGTGCACCATCTTCACGAAGTGGCCGGCGCCGTCGGCGCCGCAATAGGTGACGCACGGGCCGGAGTCCGACTTCGCCGCGATCGCCTCGAAGATCGGCCGGATCGCTTCCCAGCTTTCGCGCGAGCCGCCGGGCATGAGCGACGGGCCGAAGCGCGCGCCGTCTTCACCGCCGGAGACGCCGGAGCCGACGAAATGGATCCCGCGCGCGGTCATCCGTTCGGTGCGCGTCTGCGTGTCCTTGAACCACGAGTTGCCGCCGTCGATGACGATGTCGCCCGGCTCGAGCAGCGGCGCGAGCTTGTCGAGCATCTCGTCGACCGGCTTTCCCGCCTTGATCATCATCATGATGCGGCGCGGACGCTCCAGCGCGGCGACGAATTCCTCGAGCGTCTCGGTGCCCTGGAACTGTTTGCCGCGAAACTCTTCCACGAACGCCTGCGTCACGCTGGGCTCGCGGTTCCAGACGGCGACGGAGAAGCCGTGATTCTCGATGTTGAGCGCCAGATTGCGCCCCATCACCGCGAGACCGATCATGCCGAATTGCATCTGTTGCTCCTGTGTCGCACGTTGTCCGTTGACCGTTTTCCGTTGTCCGTGCGGTGCCGCACCGCGACGCCGTACGGACAACGGTCAACGGAAAACGGACAACGCGTCTAGACCTTTGCCACCGCTTTAGCCACGGCCTGTTCCAGCCACGCCAGTCCGGCGTCCACGTCGCTGCCCAGGTGAATGCGCAGCCTGCGCCGATTGCGCGAAGCCAGCGACTCGAAGTCGCCGATCGCCTGCGCCCGTGCGAGCGCCGCGAAGCCGAACGGCTCGCCCGGAATGGCCACGTCCGGCGAATCCGCGGTGAGCTGGATGAAGACGCCGTTGTCGCCGCCGCCTTTGTGGAGCTGGCCGGTGGAGTGGAGGAAGCGCGGTGCGTAGCCGGTCGTCGTAGCCACACCGAGGTCGCGCGCGATCGCTTCGCGTACTTTGGCGATGCGCTCGTCGCGCGCGTGCGACTCCGCGAAGTACTCGGTCAGCGCGACGTAGTCGCCCGGCTTCACCTGCGCGAGCAGCTTCGCCACGGCTTCGTCGTCGCCGGCGGTGGCGAATTCGCTCTCGGTGAACTTGCCGCTCGTCTTGTACTCGTCGAGGAGGCGCTTCGTATTGTCCTTCGATTCCTGCACGTTCGGCTGGTCGAAGGCGTCGATGCCGAGGAGCGCACCAGCAACGGCGGTGGCGAACTCCCAGAGGAAGAAGATCTCGCCGAGATCGAGCGGATCTTCGAGCACGATGTCGACGACGGGATGACCGGCGTCGGCAAGCTCGCGCAGGCGCGTCGTCTCGTCGCTGCGGCGCAGGCGTACTGCGACGAACAGGCGATCCTTGCCGTAGGCGTTGGCCGACAGCTCCGGCTCGCCGGCGACCGGCAGCACGCCCTTCCCTTCCTTCCCGGTGCTCTCCGCGACGAGTTGCTCGATCCAGAGGCCGAGCGTGTCCAGCGGCGCGGGGGTCAGGAGCGTCAGCTTGTCGCGGCCGTGTTTGGCCAGCGCGCCGATGATGGTGCCGAGATACGCCGCCGGGTTCTTCTTGACGGCAGGGAGGATCGAGACGCGGGCCGCGTCAACGGCGCGCTCGACGAGCGTCTTTACATCGACGCCGCTCAGCGCAGCGGGAACGAGGCCAAAGTACGAGAGCGCGGAGTAGCGCCCGCCGATGTCCGCGGGGTTGATGAACGTCTTGCGGAAACGGTCACGCGCCGCGTCCTTGCCGAGCTGCGTTTCAGGGTCGGTGACGGCAATGAAGTTCTCGCCGGCGCGCTCCCCCTTCACCGAGCGCACGCGCTCGTAGAAGTAGCGGTGGAACATCATCGGCTCGGTCGTAGTGCCCGACTTGGAGGCAACGATGAACAGCGTGCGCTCGAGACTGAGGTGCGCTTCGAGATTCGTCACCGCTTCGGGCACGGTGGAATCGAGCACGAGCAGTTCCGGCCACCCCTCGCGTTTCCCGAACACGCGGCGCGTCACCTCGGAACAGAGGCTCGAGCCGCCCATGCCGAGGACGACGACCGCGTCGAACTCACCGCGGATCGATTCGGCGAACTGCGTCAGCTCGTCGGTGTGCTGCGCCATCAGCTCCGGCACGGTCAGCCAGCCGAGGGCGTTGGAGATGATCTTCTTGTGCGCGTCGTCGTTCTTCCAGACCGTCGTGTCCTTCTTCCAGATGCGCTCGATGAACTTCTCTTTCTCGACGCGGTTGACCGCTTCGTCGACGACGGCGACGTGGTTGCCGAGGTGCGGCGTCACGCGCTCAGGCAGACGGCGGATCGCGGCGGCGCGGCGCGCGGCGATCGTCCCCAGTAGTTGTGCGAAGGAGTCTTCGAACGACTTCACGCCTTCGTCCGTCAGCTTCTGCGTGATGGCGGCGAGGCTGAAACCTTTGGACTCGAACAGCGCCAGGATGCGGCGCGCTTCGTCGACGTCCTGTTCGAGCGTGAGCTCGACTTTGCCGTGATCCTTGAAGGCGTCGTATGTCGCCGGCGGCACCGTGTTGATGGTGTCGGGGCCGATCAGCGTCTCGATGTAGAGCACGTCGCTGTACTTGGGGTTCTTGGTGCCGGTCGAGGCCCACAGCGGCCGCTGCGGACGCGCGCCCTTGTCACGCAGCTTCGTGAAGCGCTCGCTCCCGAAGACGTCCTTGTACTGCTGGTACGCGACTTTGGCATTGGCGATGGCGACTTTCCCGAGGAGCTGCTCGACCTCGGGATCGTCCTTCAGGCGCGCCTCGATCTGCTTATCGGCCTGGGCGTCGATGCGGCTGACGAAGAAGCTGGCGACGGAGGAGATGTCGCCGATCGGCAACCCTTTTTCCGCGCGGCGCTCGAGGCCGCGGATGTACGCCTCCATCACCTGCGCGTACACGTCGTTGGAGAAGATCAGCGTCACGTTGACGTTGATCCCCTCGGCGATGGCTTCCTCGATCGCGGGGATGCCCTCGGGCGTCGCCGGAATCTTGATCATGAGGTTCGGCCGCCCGAGGCGGGAGAAGAGGCGCTTCGCCTCGGCCACCGTACCGGCGGTATCACGCGCGAGCAGCGGAGAGACTTCGAGGCTGACGAACCCGTCGCCGCCGTTCGTCTTGTCGTAGACGGGACGGAAGACGTCCGCGGCGTTCTCGATGTCCTCGATCACGAGCTCGTCGTAGATCTCGTCGCGCGACTTGTTCTGCGACGCGAGCGTGCGCAGCTGGCTGTCGTAGTCTTCGCTGCCGCTGATGGCTTTCTCGAAGATGGTGGGGTTCGAGGTGAGACCGCGCAGGTCGTCCTCGTCGATCATCTTTTGAAGTTTTCCGGTCGTGAGGAGCTTCCGCTCCATCTGATCGAACCAGACGCTCTGGCCGGCCTTGGCGAGCTGGGCGAGGGGGTTGGTCATCGTGGTGCCTCCCGTTGTGGAGGCGAAGCATATCGCGACGACGTGAATGTTTTCGGTTTTTGGTTTTTGGTTTTCGGTGCTTCGCCCGGCGTTACCGAAAACCGCAAACCAACAACCGAAAACCGCCTCTCACGTCTCTTCGACGCCTGCGCGCTTGATCGCCCGCAGCGCGATCCGGGCGATGAAGATGCTGACGAGCACGGCTCCGACGGCGGTGACGATGAGGGCGATGCGGTTGCTGCTCTGCGTCACGGCGGCGGCGCCGGCGGCCCCGGCGTACGTGAAGGCGAGCGTGCCGGGGATGATGCCGATGAAGGTGGTGAGGATGTAGGAGCGGAGCGTCACGCCGGTGAGGCCGAAGGCGTAGTTGACCCAGGTGAACGGAGGAAACCCCGACAACCGGACCAGCCACATGATCTTCGTTCCCTCGTTCGTGATGGCCCGGTCGAGCGCCCGGAACTTGGCGTTGCCGGAGGTCATCGACTCGACCTTGTGGCGCATCACGGTGCGCGCGAGGAGGAAGGCCGCGGTGGCGCCGAGCGTGGCGCCTATGACGACGATGATGGAGCCGGTGACGAACCCGAAGATGGCTCCCGCGCCGATGGTGAGGGCGAAGGCGGGGATGATGAAGACGCAGCAGACGACGTAGGCGACGGCGTAGAGGACGTAGCCCACGGGTCCGACGCCCTGCACCCAGGCCTTGAACTGCTCCAGCAGTTGCGCCACCGGCAGCACGCGCATGGCCACGGCCAACGCGGCAAGGATGGCGACACCGATGAGGATGCGTACGACAGACCGGTTCAACAGAGGCTGATTCTAGCGTACGGATGGGCACGCCCATGGGACGGATAGTCCCATTGGTCCCATTCCCGGCCCTACCGGAACGGAATCAACTTCTTCACCGACTTCACCACCACGACCACCGCGCTGACGCCACCGAGGAGCGCACCCAGGAACAACCCAGCCACGCCGCCGGCGGCGAGCTTGCCGAGCGTGCCGCCACCCTTCTTCTGCGGCGCGCCCGACTTTGCGTATGCGGGCGCCAGTCCGCCGGGCCGCGGCTTGCCGTCGGCGGTCGTTTCCACCCGCGGCCGGTCCTCTGGCTTCTTCGCTCCGGCGCGTGCGTCGCGCTTCGAGTTATCGCCTTTGAGGGAGCCGTTCGTGCGCGTCCACACCTGGGTGAACTCGGCGCCGAGGAAGAGGATCTGGGCCGACCAGTAGACCCAGAGGAGGAGGACGACGAGGGAGCCGGCCGCACCGAAGCTCGAGCTCGCGGCCGTTTTGCCGATGTAGAGGCCGAGCGCGAACTTGCCGATGACGAAGAGGAAGGAGGTCATGGCCGCGCCGAGCCAGACGTCCTTCCAGCGGATCTTGATGTCGGGGAGGTATTTGAAGATCACCGCGAACAGCACCGTGACGAGGCCGAACGACACGACGAGCTGAATCGCGTGCATCATCGCTTCGCCGCCGGGAAGACGGTTGCCGATGAAGCCGCCCATCGCGGAGATGACGGCGTCGAAGACGAGCGTCACGAGCAGCAGGAAGCCGACCCCCGCAACCATGGCCATCGACAGGAAGCGATCCTTGATGAACCCCATTACGCCGCCGCCTTTTTTCGGCTCGACGTTCCAGATGGTGTTCAGCGCGTCCTTGAGCTGGCCGAAGACACCGGAGGCGCCGAAGAGGAGCGTGACGACACCGATGATCGTGGCCAGCACGCCGGTTTTCGGTTTGTTCGCCGCCGCGACCATCTTCTCGACTGCTTCCGCCATCGACGGTCCCATGACGTTCGAGAGCTGCGTCGAGAGCGCGCCGCGCGCGGCTTCCTCGCCGAACACGATGCCGGCGATCGAGATCGCGATCAGCAGCAACGGTGCGATGGAGAAGACGGTGTAGTACGCGAGGGCGGCGCCGAGCCGCGGCGCTTTGTCCTGCCCGAATTCCTGAAACGTCTGCTTGGCTACGTCGATGTATCTCCGCATGAGTGCGAGGTTCAGCAAGAGATGTGCGCAGGATAGGGCCCAGGGCTCAGGGCTCAGGGCTCAGGGCAGCCTGCTGCGCATCCAGGCGATGCAGCGCTCGAGGCTTTCGCGCATTGCATCCGGTGCAAGCCGGATGGGGCGGCCGTGGCCGGGCAGGACCCACTCGAAACGGAAGTCGCGCAGGCGCTCCATCGACCGGATCTGTTCGCTCCACGAGTACCAGCACGCGCTGCGGAACGCGTAGAGGTGGCCGCGCGTCTCGCTCCACGCCAGGTGGTCGCCCGTGAAGAGATACGCCTCTTTCCAGAGGAAAACCGCGTGTCCCTTCGTATGCCCCGGCGTCGGAATCATGACCAGGCCGGGCTCGAGCTCGACCGGCTCGTGGCCATCCACCTTCAGTTCCACCGTGACCGTACCGGCACGCAGGTCATCACGATGAATGACGCGCTCGCAGCCGAACCGCTCGTGGAACTTTGCATGATCCGCAACATCGTCCTGATGCGTCAGCAACATCCGACGCACTCCACCCATCGCGTCGAGCCGTTTGACCAGCGGCGCCGCGAAGCGTGGCGAGTCGATCAGCACGTTGCCGTCCTGCCGCAAGAGGTAGCTGAATGCGCCGAACGAGCTTTCGGAGGTGAACCCGCAGCGATAGACGTCGCCGTCGACGAGCTCCGGAAAGACGTCGAGCGCCCGCTCCAGGTCGCGCTTCGCCGCGTCGCCGATGGACGCCGTCGGACACGCGAGCAACGCCTTCTGCGCGTCCAGCAACTCGGCTTCGGTCGCCGGCTGATGGTGCACCGCCGACTGCTCACCGGCATCGCGAAACACCGAAGGCGCAAGCTGCCGGCACGCATCGCAGTCGATACACGAAGTGTCGACAAAGAAATCGCCATCGACGTTGTCCGGGTGCCGCAGGGCGAGTTGGGCCATTGATGCATTCAACAGCCATGCGGCGCCGCGGAAATCCTTAGAGGGCCCAGGGCCCAGGGCCCAGGGCTCAGGAAAGGCCGCCGACAGCACAGCGCGTCGTGAAGCGCAGCCCTGAGCCCTGGGCCCTGAGCCCTTCTCACATCGGCGTCACAAAGATCCACACGCACGACTTCGGCATTTCGCTGTAGATCATGCGGATGCGCACCTCGCGCGGGCCGCTCTTGAAGTTGAAGAGAAAGTCGAACACCTCGTTCAGCGAACGCCGTTCGATCCCTTCCTGGAACGCGCCGAAGAAGCGGCGCACGCGCGTGCACGGCGCCACGTCGGAGAAGAAGTTCTTGCCGATGACGTCCTCGCGCCGAAGGCCGGCGAAGCGTTCCTCCGTCCGGTTGTACGCGAGGATCGTCCCGCTGCGATCGAGCTGGATCGCGCCGAACGGGAGCGCGTCCAGCTCCTCGGGTCCGAGCCTTCCGATCTCGTGAATGATGGATTCGGCGTCCACCTCGATTTTCTGCACGGGCATCTCAACTCCTTTCCTGCACGAACACCCAGACAGTGCGCGTGGGATCGCTGTAGAAAAGCGTGACGCGCACGTCGCGCGGCGCCTGCTTGAAGGCGAAGCGATAGTCGAACGTCACGTTGAGCGCACCCGCGTTGATGCCGTCGCGGAAGCGCCCGTAGAACTCCCGCACGTTCGTGCACGGAGCCACCTCACGAAAGAAATTGCGGCCGACTGTGTCGGGCGCGCGGCGGTTCGACAGGTTCGCCTCGTATTCATTGAAGCGCAGCACCGTCCCCTCCGCGCTGAGCTGGATCGCGCCGAACGGGAGCCCGTCGAGCTCCTTGTTCGACAAGCCGTCCGCTTCGCTGAGGATCTCCATCGGCACTACGGCCGTCGTCGTCATCCAATCACCTCCCGTGGTTTTCCGAAGAGCCATCCCTGCGCGAGCGTGACGCCGAGGTCGAGCAGCACCGCGCGCTCCTCGGCACGCTCGACGCCTTCGGCGATGATCCTCGTCGGCAGCTCTTCACCGACGCGCACGAGCGCCTGCACCACCGCGCGCCGCCGCTTGTCGCGATCGATGCCGTCGATGAAGAAGCGGTCGATCTTTGCGAACTCCGGCGCGAACTCCACGAGGCGGCGCAGCCCGGCGGCGCCTTCGCCGAGGTCGTCGACGGCGATCTTGAAGCCGAGGTTGCGGAGCTCCAGGAGCGCGCGGAGCAGGTCGGTCTCACGCGCCGGCGAATGCTCGACGATCTCGAACACGACGCTCTGCGGCGGCCGCGAAGCCTCGGTGAACGCGGCAATCGCGCCCCAGAACGCGTCGTGCTTCACGATCGTGCGGGGATGGACGTTGAGAAACAGCAGCCCCTCGCACGGCACGCTCGAAGCGAGCCCGATGCAGCGGCAGTCGAGACTCTCGAGAATGTCGAGCGTCGCGGCCATCGCGAACGCGAGCGGCGGCGACTCGTAGGGTGCGCCACGCGGTCCCCGCATCAACGCTTCGTAGCCGACGACGTCATCGGGCTGCGCGAGATCATGGATCCCATGCAGCGCGATGCGGAGGTTCGACGGTCCGAAGAGCTGATCGAGGAGCGCGTGGTCCTGGGCGGGCGCGGCACTCACGCGTTCGTTTCCCGCACGAACACCCAGGCGCTCTCCGTCTGCTTGGAGTAGAAGAGCGTCACGGTGACGTCGCGGGGCGCCATCTCGAAATCGAAGCGGTACGGAAAGATGACGTGCATGTCCTTCTTCTCGACGCCTTCGCGGAAGCGCCCGGCGAACGCCTGCACGTTCGTGCATGGCGCCACCTCGGTGAAGAAGTTCCGCCCGATGACGCGCTGCGGATCGCGCCCGGTGAGCTTCGCCTCGGTCTTGTTGTAGCTGAGGACCTTGCCGTGCGGATCGAGACGGATGGCGCCGAAGGGGAGCGTGTCGAGCTCCCCCTCGTTCATGCTGCCGAACGATTCGAGCTCGCGGAGCGAGGGGGTGTTCTGGGCAGACGAAGGGTGAGGATTGACGGACATTGCTGAAGTTCTCCTTTCGGGTTACCGACGCTGAAGCGCGAGGGGCCAGTTCATTCTCCCTGCCACTTTCGGGCAGAAGAGCGTCAGAACTGCCTGATCGGAAATGGTTTACGCTCAAGCTCTCTCAAATAAAAGCGTCCATGTCAGTGAAGAGCGATGGTCGATTTGAACGAATCTTATGCTACAACTACAGCATCATGAGCATGGATGGACGATTCCTCACACGGCCCGGCGTCTCGGCGCAGCGCGACTCGCGCGTGCTGCCACGCGACGGCGATCTCTGGACGAGCGCGGAGGCGGCGCATGCGTTCCGCGTCGGCGTCTCCAGCATCAAGCGGTGGACCGATGAGGGAGAGCTCGAGTCGGTGCGCACGCCCGGCGGGCATCGCCGCTACACGCTCGGGGCGCTGCACCGCTTCGCGCGCATCCGCGGCCTGGCGATCGATGCGCTGCCCGCGATCGCGGAGCTCGACCGCCGCATCGAGCTGCCGCAGCCGGCGGACGTCACGCTGTTCGACGCACTGGTACACGGCGATGCGGAGGCGGTGCGTCGGCTGATGACGCCACGTGTCGACGGCCTGGCCAGCCGCGCCGCGTTCCTCGACCGCGTCGTCGGCGACGCGCTGCGCGAGATCGGCTGGCGCTGGGAGCGCGGCCGCCTCGGCATCGAGGAAGAGCATCGCGCCTCACAGATGGTCGTGGAGGCGGTCGATCGGCTCCGTCCGGCCGCGCCCACGGAGAGCAAGCTGGCCCTCCTCGCCTGCCCGCCGGGCGAGTTGCACGACCTGCCGCTGCGGCTCACGCGGCTGATGTTCGAATGGGGCGGCTGGCGCACCGACTTTCTCGGCGCGAGCACCCCATGGGAGTCGCTGCGCACCGCGATCGAGTGCTGGAAGCCGCACGCGGTGGCGCTGTCGTCCCGCGACGGAGATTCGTTCCGCGACGAAGCCTTCGAAGCGCTGGCGCGCTGGTGCACCACGAACGGCATCCACGTGCTGGTCGGCGGCGAATGGGCCCGCGGCGGCACGGGCGATGTGGAAGGGTATCTGCGGTTCCGCACGCTGCGTGGTTTTGAACGGTGGTTGCGGGATCAGTAGCCGGGCCGCCAGGGAACGATGGGACGAATAGGACAGATAGGACAGAGTCAGATTCGACGTTGCACGACCGGCTGGCGGCCGGTGGACCCGCCGGCAAGCTGCCGGGACTCCGCGGGTACCCGCCGCGTCTACCGTCCTATAGGTCCTATTCGTCCTATCGTCACTTGAACCGCAACTTCATCTTCCGTGCGGTCGATTCACTACTCATCCAGCGGATGGTTCCGAAGATCGGCCGTTCGGGCGCCCAGGGGCGGTCGTGCTTGCCGAAGCACCACATGACGCCCGCATACGTGTTGGGGTCGCGGCCGTCGATGGCCCAGCGGTCGTGGAGGCGCAGCATCGCGGCGTGGGCGGCTTCGGGCGTTTCGCTCCACTCGATGATCTTCTTGCCCCACAGCATGCGCAGGTAGCCGTGGATCGTGCCGCGCTCGAGGAGCTGGCGCTGCGACAGGTTCCACACCTCGTCGTGCGTGGCCGCGGCTTCGAGCTCCTCGTAGGTGTACGACGGCTTGCGGCGGTCGCGGCGATGCGCGTCGATGGTCTTGCGCGCCCAGTCAGGCAGCGCGGTCAGCGCGTCGTAGTCTTCGCGGTGGAAGCAGAGGTTGAACGACAGCTCGCGGCGCACGATCGCTTCTTCGAGGAACGCGTCGATGTCTTCGCCGGGCGCGTCGGCCAGCAGCACGCGCTCCGCGATCTCGTGGATGCCGAGATGGCCAAAGTGAAGATACGGTGAGAGGCCGCTGACGTGGCGTGAGTCCTTGTTGCGCCCTTCGGCGTAGCCGGGGAGGCCATCGCGCACGAAGTCGTCGAGGCGGCGGAGCCCTGCCTCGCGGCCGCCACGCGTCTCCACCGGCGGGATCGTGTGGTCGACGTCGCACGCGGCCGCCACTTCGCGCGGCGACGCGCCGTCGTACGCGGGCAGGTCGAGATCGCCCTTGAAGTAGTGCCGCGGCTCGACCTCTTCGAACGGCGCCCAGTAGTCGGGGAAGAGCTTGTGCGCGCGGTCGCGAAGGAACTTTGCGGAGTACTGCTCCTTCGCGAACGCGCGCATGGGAAGGATGCCGTTGCCGTCGACGAAGTGGGCGCTGGCGAGCCGCCGGTTGTGCCCGCGGATGACGAAGGTGGGGTATTCGTCCGTGACGAGGATCCGTGCGCGTGCTGCGAGCCTGCGCACCACACCGCGCGCTTCATCGCGCGTGCGCGGCAGAAAGAAGTGGTAGCGGAGGCCGCGCGCCTTCGCGTCCTCCACGTTCGCGCGCACGCCTTCCAGCACGAAGGAGTGGATGCGGTCGTTGGCCTCGGGGTAGTCGGGACGCAGCGCCTCGTAGACCACGACCGGCAGGTTCAGCGCGTTGGCTCGCGTGATGGCGTAGTCGAGAGCCAGGTTCCGCCGCAGCCGCCGCGCCGACTGCGCCCAGTAGAGGACGAACTCGCCGTGAGGGTTCTCCTCCCCTCTCGCGCTGACGCGGAGGGCGAACGGATCGACCGGGCGGGGGTGCGTCAGCAGGTGCCGATGCGGCAGAAACGAGGTGAAGGGCACGCGCGGCGAAGCCTAGCAGCGGGAACCCGGAGGCTTCTGTCCTATTAGTCCTATCCTGCGCATTCGTCCCATCAGTTCCTGCCTCTGGATTTTCTGACCCTCCAATGCGTTAAATGCTGCGCCATGTTCGACAACCTGCAAGACAAGATGGACCGGGTCTTCAAGACCCTGCGCGGCGAGGCCAGCCTCAATGAGTGGCACATCGACAACGCGCTCAAGGAGATCCGCGTCGCCCTGCTCGAGGCCGACGTCCACTTCAAGGTGGTCAAGGATTTCACCAACCGCGTGCGCGAAAAGGCCGTCGGCACCGACGTCCTCACGGCCTTCTCCCCGGCCCAACAGGTCACCAAGATCGTCCGCGACGAGCTGCAGACGCTCCTCGGCGGCAACGAAGTCGGCGTGGCCCTCGTCGGCCAGCCGGCCGTCGTGATGATGGTCGGTCTGCAGGGCTCCGGTAAGACGACCACCTCGGGCAAGCTCGCCTTCCACCTCAAGAACCGCGGCCGCCGCCCCCTCCTCGTCCCGTGCGACGTGTACCGCCCCGCCGCCATCGACCAGCTCCGCATCGTGGCGTCGAACGTCAAGGTGCCGTGCTTCGAGATCGGCGACAACCGCGACCCGATCCGCATCGCCGCCGACGCCCTGCGCGAGGCGAAGACGATGCAGTACGACACCGTCATCCTCGACACCGCCGGCCGTCTCCACATCGACGACGAGCTCATGAAAGAGCTGCAGACGATCAAGACGAACGCCGCGCCGAGCGAGATCCTCTTCGTCGCCGACGCCATGACCGGCCAGGACGCCGTCAAGTCGGCCAAAGAGTTCGACGACCGCCTCGGCGTGACCGGCATCGTCCTCACCAAGCTCGACGGCGACGCCCGCGGCGGTGCGGCCCTGTCGATCAAGTCCGTCGTGGCGCGGCCGATCAAGCTCGTCGGTGTCGGTGAAAAATACGCCGACCTCGACGTCTTCTACCCCGACCGCATGGCCTCCCGCATCCTCGGGATGGGCGACGTGCTGTCGCTCATCGAGAAGGTCGAGGCCGAGGTCGATCGCAAGGAAGCGGCGAAGCTCGCCGAGCGCGTCGCCAAGGACAAGTTCACGCTCGAGGACCTGCGCTCGCAACTGCAGCAGGTAAAGAAGATGGGGCCGCTTTCCTCCCTCGTCTCCATGATCCCGGGCGCCGGCAAGATCAGCGAGGACGACATCGACGAGAAGGCCATCGTCCGCATGCAGGCGATCCTCGACTCGATGACCAAGAAAGAGCGCGAGTTCCCGCAGATCATCAACGGTCACCGGAAGAAGCGCATCGCCAAGGGCTCCGGCACCTCGGTGCAGGAGATCAACCGCCTCCTGAAGCAGTATCTGCAGATGAAGAAGATGATGAAGACGTTCTCCAAAGGGTTCGGAGCACGCAAGTTCGGAAAGATGATGAAGGGCTTGCCTCCGGAATTCTTGCAGTGACGTTGCCGTTCAAGCCGCCGCTCGGGTACCATGCCCGCCCCATTTCGTTGAATACCTAGGGAGTTCATCAATGTTGAAGATTCGCCTCCGCCGCGGCGGAGCCACTCATGCGCCGTTCTACCGTGTCGTCGTCTCCGATTCGCTCAAGACGCCTTCGGCCGCTACGGTCGAGCAGATCGGTCACTACGACCCGAAGAAGAACCCGGCCGACGTGAAGATCGACCGCGAGCGCGTCGATTTCTGGGTCAGCAAGGGCGCGCAGCTCTCGCCGACGGTCAAGTCGCTGCTCAAGAAGCTGAAGTAAGCGGCGTCAAACCGAATGCGCGACCTGGTCGAATTCGTCGCCAAGTCCCTCGTCGATGAACCCGGCGAGGTGCGGCTTCGCACGCACGAACGCGACCAGGCGACGGTCATCGAGCTCGAGGTCGCGCCCGCCGACCTCGGCAAAGTGATCGGCCGTCAGGGACGTACCGCGCGGGCCATTCGTACCCTCCTCAACGCGGCAGGCCAGAAGACGCGCCGCCGCTACGTCCTCGACATCGTCGATTAGGACAGCAGCATGTCCGAGTCTTCCGCGTCGGGCCGCATCGCCATCGGCATCATCCGCAAGTCGCACGGCGTCCGCGGCGAGGCCAGTGTCGAGTCGTACAGCGACGACGCGGGCCGCTTCGATGACCTGCGCGACGTCACCCTCGTCTCCCCCGACGAGTCGCAGACCCGCACCGTCACCATCGAGTCGACGCGCTCCCACGCCGGCCGCGCCCTCCTCAAGTTCGCCGGCATCGACAGCCCGGAAGAGCTGAAGGCGCTCTACAACTGGACCATCGAGGTCCCGGAGTCGGAAGCCCGGCCGCTCGACGAGGACGAGTACTACCTCCACGATCTGATCGGCCTCACGCTGGTCGACCGCGAAGGCAACCAGCGCGGCATCGTCACCGACGCCTACGAAGGCGGAGGCGGAATCCTGCTGGAAGTGAAGCGCGGAGAGCACACCTACGAGCTGCCCTTCGCCGCCGACATCTGCGTGGAAGTCCGCCTGGCCGACAAACAGATGCTGGTGGACCTGCCCGCCGGCATCGATGACCTGGATGCCGTAGAGGAGTAACCGGGGGGACAGTCCCATCTGTCCCATTGCTCCCATTCGTCGTATCGCCCCATGAGAATCGACTTCGTCACGATCTTCCCGCGGATGTTCGACGGCCTTCTGGCGGAGGGCGTCATCGCCCGTGGCGTCAAACAGGGGCTGCTGGACATCCGAGTCCACGATCTGCGTGACTACGCCAGCGACCGCCACCGCTCCACCGACGATGAAGCGTACGGCGGCGGCCCGGGCATGGTCATGCTGGCGGAACCGGTCCTCCGCTGCGTCGAGCAGATCGGCGGCGGGCACGTCGTGCTCACCGCCCCCCAGGGCCGCGTCTTCACGCAGAACGTGGCCAAAGAATTCGCCGCGAAGCGGTGGCTGGTCATCCTCTGCGGCCGCTACGAAGGCTTCGACCACCGCGTGCACGAGGCTCTGCAGCCGGACGAGGTCTCGATCGGCGACTTTGTCGTCTCCGGCGGCGAGCTGCCGGCGATGCTGATGGCGGATGCGGTCGGCCGCATGATCGAGGGAGTCGTCGGCAACAGCGGCTCCGTCGAGGAGGACTCCTTCTTCAACGGGCTGCTCGACTACCCCCACTACACGCGCCCCGAGGAGCTGCGGGGGATGCGCGTCCCGGAGATCCTCCTGTCGGGGCATCATGAGAAGATCCGCCGCTGGCGGAAGGAGCAGTCGCTCCGGATCACGAGGGAGCGGCGGCCCGATCTGCTCGAAACCGCAGAGCTCGACGCCGAGGCCCGGAAGATTCTCGCGAAGATCGAGAATGAATCGTAGAGGGCGGTGGTTCTAGCCCGGGCCGCAGCGAGACCTTCTCGCGGTATCCCCTTGCGCAGCATACAAAAATGAGCGATCCTTTCAGGCTCGCTTCAAGAAATTACGGAGTTCGTTCAATGGCACAAGACATCATGAAGCTCGTCGAGGCTCGCGAAACCAACCGCGAGGTTCCTTCGTTCGGTCCCGGCGACACGATCAAAGTTCACGTGAAGGTCAAGGAAGGCGACAAAGAGCGCATCCAGGTATTTCAGGGCCTCGTGATCTCGCGCAGGGGTGGTGGTGCGCGGCAGATGTTCACGGTTCGCAAGGTCTCGGGTGGTATTGGTGTGGAGCGCATGTTCCCGCTCTACTCTCCGACGATCGATAAGATCGAGGTGGAACGTCATGGCCGGGTCCGTCGCGCGAAGCTCTACTACCTCCGGGATCTCCGCGGCAAAGCCGCGCGTATCGAAGAAAAGCGCCCGCGCTAAAAAGCCGGACGCTTCCGAAGTCCTTCTCGACTCCCTCTTCGCGGAACTGGCGCGCGTCGCTGAGCTTTCAGCCGTCGAGCGCCAGCTCCGCGATTTTGGTTTTCGCTGCATTGCCGGGACGGACGAAGTGGGGCGCGGCTGCCTGGCCGGACCGGTCGTCGCGGCCTGCGTCGTCCTCGATTCGGATCCCACGCTCTTCGGCGTCAACGACTCCAAGCTCGTTGCGCACGAGGACCGTCTCGACGTCTGCCGGCTGATCCTGTCGCGCGCGCGCGCCGCGTCCGTCGGCGTCGTGGAGCCCTGCACCATCGACCGCATCAACATCCTCCAGGCCAGCAAGCTGGCCATGCTGCATGCCGTGGAAGACCTCCCGGTCCGGCCCGAAGTCCTGCTGCTCGACGCCGTGCTGCTCGAGCGTCTGGAGATGCCGCAAGTCCCCCTGATCGCCGGCGACCGGCGGTCGGTTTCGATCGCCGCGGCCTCGATCGTTGCCAAGGTCTACCGCGATCTGCTGATGGAGTCGTATCATGAGCGTTACCCCGTTTACGATTTCAAACACAATCGGGGTTACGCGACGGAAGCGCACCAGGCGGCGCTGAAAACATACGGGCCCAGCCCGATTCACCGGAAATCGTTCGAAGGGGTAGAGGAGCCGAAGCTGACGCTGTTCGGCACCAAGGAAGATGGCGGTTCAACGAGATAAGGTCATCGCCAGCGCCGAGAAACTGGTCGCGAAGGGCAAAATCGAGCCCGCGATCAAGGAATACGAGCGCCTCCTCGATGACAACCCGAACGACGTCAACACGTTGAATCGCATCGGCGACCTCTGGGTCCGGATCAACCGGAACGAGGAAGCCGTCAAGGTCTTCTCCAAGATCGCCGATCACTATTCGAAGGATGGCTTCTTCCTCAAAGCCATCGCGATCTTCAAGAAGATCAACAAGCTCGATCCTTCGAAGCTCGACATCTACGCCAAGCTGGCCGACCTCTACGCGAAGCAGGGGCTGGCCATGGAGGCGAAGAGCCAGTACCAGGTCCTCGCCGACTACTACCTCAAGCACGGCGATCCGGGGAACGCGCTCGCGATCTACCGCAAGATCTCGGAGCTCGACCCGAACTCGATCAACGTCCACGTCAAGCTCGCGGACCTCTATTCGCAGAACAATCAGACGGCCGAGGCGCTGAAGGAGTACGACCGCGTCGGCAGGATGCTGCTCAAGCGCGGCATGCTCGACGAAGCCGTGCAGGTCTTCCGCAAGGCGCTGAAGATCGATCCGAAGAACACGGAGCTCGTCGACTCGCTCGTCACGGCGCTGCTCGAGGCGAAGGACTTCGACAACGCGACGCAGATCGTCGACGCCGCCCTCGAGGTCAACGCCAACAACCCCCGCCTCCTCGCCCTCCTCGGGCGCATCCAGCTGGCGCGGGGCGACGTGAACGCGGCCCGGGCGACGCTCGAGCGCGGCCTCGCCGCCGACGAGAACGATTCGGCCACGCGCGAAGCGCTCGCCGATCTCTACCTCCGCCAGAACAACTCCGATCGCGCGCTGGAGATGCTCATCCCCACCGTCGAGCGGGCGATGTCGCGCGGCGAGCGCAGCTCCGCCGTCGAAGCACTGAACCGCGTCCTCCGCATCGACGCCGGCCACACGCCGACGCTGGAGCGCCTCGTCGCCGTCTACACGCGGCTCAACGAGGAGACGAGCATCCTCGCGGCCATGAACAGCCTCGCCGAGGCGCACATGGCGAAGGGGAAGTTCGACGAGGCCGCGCGCGTGCTCGACCGCCTCATCGACCGCGAGCCGCAGAACGCGCAGCACCGCACGAAGCTGCAGTTCGTCCGCTCGCAGATGGGCGGCGTCGACACGATCCCCGCGGGCGGCGGCAGCCCCCGTCCGCGCACGCAGGAAACTCCCATGCCGGCCATGCCGCCGGTGAAGCTCCCGCCGATGGAGATCGAGGAGCCGCCGCCGACGTTCGACTTCAGCGAAGACGACGGCGGCCTGACGCTCGACCTCGACGCGTCGCCGGCCATCGACCTCGACTTCTCGACCGACACGCCGGCGCACGGCACCACGCCTCCGCCGCCCACGCATCTGGTGCCCGCGGTGGAGATGGCCGCGGCCGACCTCGCGTCCGGCGCCGGCGACGACCTCGATTTCATCACCGAGCACCTCACCGAAGCCGAGGTGTTCGCCAAGTACGGCCTCGCCGAGAAGGCGGCCGAACATCTGCGCGCCGTCCTGGAGCGCGCGCCGAAGAACCTCACCGCGCACGAGCGTCTCTTCCGCATCCTCCTCGACGAGGGAGATGTCGACTCGGCACGCACCGCCGCGCAGGCGTACATCGCCGTGCTCGACGAGCGCGGCGAGGCCGTCTCGGCCGGCGCGGTCCGCAACGAGTTCCTCACGCGCGGCCACTCCTTCGACGCGCCCGCACCGGTCCGTCCGCCGGGCCTGGAGGAAGTCGAGGAGGAGCTGACGCTCGACCTCGACCAGCCCGAAGAGCTGGAGTTCGACCTCGACGCCACGGATGTCGAGCCGGAACCGGAGCCGGAACCTGTACTCGAGCTGACGCCCGAGCCGGCCGAAGAGCTGATCGAGCTCGTCGAGGAGTTGCCGGAGCCGTTGCCGGAGTTCGAGGAGCCGACGTTCTCCTCGGGGCCCGAGATCACGTTCGACGACACGCCGCTCGAGATCGCGAGCGAGCCGGTTGCGGCACCGGACCCGTTGCCGGAACCACAGTTCACGCCCGAGCCGCAGTACGAGGAGCCGCAGTTCACGCCCGACGCGTTCGCGGCCGAGTCGCAGTTCACCCCGGAAGCGTTCGCACCCGAAGCGCTCACGCCCGAGCCGCAGT
Source organism: Thermoanaerobaculia bacterium (assembly GCA_036380735.1). Taxonomy (GTDB): domain Bacteria; phylum Acidobacteriota; class Thermoanaerobaculia; order Gp7-AA8; family Gp7-AA8; genus DASVEE01. The sequence goes on from DASVEE010000066.1 coordinate 29,535, forward strand.
TCACGCCCGAACCGCAGCCCGCAGAGCCCGAGTTCACTGAGATCGACGAGGTCACGTTCGACGACACCCCGGCCGAGCCGCTGCTGGAGCTCGACTCAGAGCCGGCGCTGGCGTTCGACGAGCCGGTAACGCCGCTCCCCGTCGAAGAGCCGCTGGCGGAGAGCGCCGGGATCGAATCGCTCGCTTTCGATGCGCCCATCGAGCCGGAGACGGCCGAGCCATTCTTCGGCGTCGAGGCGGTGCACGCCGAAACGCCTGGCTTCGAAGAAATCGGCGAGATCGACTTCTACATCGAGCAGGAGCTGTTCGACGAGGCGCGCCGCAAGGTCGACGCCCTCCTCGCCCGCTTCCCCGGCAACGCCGACCTGGAGCGCCGTCAGGCGCGCATCGACGCCGCCGCTGCTGCCGCCGCGACGCCCGCGGCACAGCCGCAGCCACAGGCACCGCAGCCGCCGCAGGAACAGCGTCCCCCGGCCCTCTCGCGCGATGAGATCGAGAGCGAGCTGCTCTCGGCCATCCCCGACGATGACGACGACTTCACCCCCGCGGCGCCGATCCCGGCACCGCAACCTGCCGTGCAGCCGGCGTTCACCGCCGCCACGGTCCAGGAAGAGAACCTCTTCGCCGACGAGGAAGACTTCTTCGACCTCGCCGCCGAGCTGGAGTCGGAGCTCAACGAGGAAGACGAGCAGATCTCGCTGTCCGAGGAAGAGCAGTCGCTCGAAGAGATCTTCAAGGAGTTCAAGAAGGGCGTCGAACAGCAGCTCGACTCCGAGGACTACGACACCCACTACAACCTGGGGATCGCGTACAAGGAGATGGGCCTCATCGACGAAGCCATCGGCGAGTTCCAGCTCGCGTCGAAGGACCCGAAGCGCGCCGTGGAGTGCGCCTCGATGCTCGGCCTCTGCTTCCTGGAGAAGGGGATGCCGCAGCTCGCGATCAAGTGGTACCGCAAAGGTCTGGAGATGCCCGAGATCACCGAAGAGGAGCACATCGGCCTCCTCTACGACCTCGGCTGCGCCCACCAGGAGACCGGCGACACCGACAACGCCCAGCGCGCGTTCATGGAGGTCTACGGCATGAACTCCAACTACCGCGACATCGTGCTGCGCATCAAACAGCTGGAAGACGCGCGCAAGTAGGGGTTGGGGTCACGATAGGACCTATAGGACGAATAGGACCTATAGGACTGATAGGACAACCACAGGCCCAAACGCCGCAAGGTCCGCAGGCCTATCTGTCCTATAGGTCCTATTCGTCCTATTTCCTATCTGTCCTATCCGTCCTATTTGTCCCCAGGCGCCGCACTGTCCTTGCAACACGGACAAACCGCCCGCAGCCTCTCATACGTCCAGATGCCCCACTCGTGGCCGTCGGCCCAGTTGGGCTGCAGGGCGTAGTTGCCGACCGTCGAGACGGAATTCAACTGGAACGACTCCGGGCGATAGCGCTGGGGGAGGCCGCCCGCCATGCGGCCGAAGAGGTCGGGCTCTCCGCTGCAGACGGCGCAGGGGCAGGCGCGGCGGAGCTCTTCGAGCGGGTAATACGACTCGTGGCCGTCGTCCCAGAGGACGACGAAGAAATCTCCGACAATCTGTGTAGAGCGGGGGCGCATGACGACCGCGGAGGGTATCATCTCCAGCCGCGCATGCCGACTTTCAAACTGACGCTCGAATACGAAGGCACCCGCTACTCCGGCTGGCAGGCGCAGGGGAACACGCAGAAGACGGTGCAGGGGCATCTGCTGCGTGCCGCGTCGCAGGTCCTCGGCGACATCGACATCGGCGGCGCCGGGCGCACCGACGCCGGCGTGCACGCTTCCGCGCAGGTCGCGCATCTGCGCGCGAAGAAGGCGCACGATCCGGTGCTGCTGATGCGCAAGATCAACGACCTGCTGCCGCACGACATCCACATCGTCGACGTGCGCTCCGTGCGCGACGACTTCCACGCGCGGCACGACGCGAAGTCGCGCGCGTACCTCTACCAGATCTCGACGCGCCGCTCGGCGTTCGCCAAGCCGTTCGTCTGGTGGATCAAGGACCGGCTCGACTTGGCGGCGATGCAGGCCGCCGCGAGCTCGATCGCGGGGCGTCACGACTTCAGCGCATTCACCGACAAGCGCCTGGCGAAAGACGAGTCGCGCATCGTGGTCGTGGAGACCGCGGAGCTCGGGCGCGCCGGCGATCTGATTCTCTTCCGCATCGCGGCGTCGCACTTCCTCTGGAAGATGGTGCGCAAGCTGACGGCCTGCCTCGTCGAGGTGGGCCGGGGCAACCTGAAGCCGGAGCAGTTCGCGGCGATGCTGCATCCGAAGGCGGAGCCGTTCCAGCCCACGGCACCGCCGTCCGGCTTGTTCCTCGAAGCGATCCTGTACGAGGGCGAAGAGTTCGAGCGGCCCCTTGCACCGATCGTGGCCGTGGAGACGCGGACGCCGAGGAGAGCGCGGAAGTGAGCGAGAAAGCGCTCGTGGCGAAACTGCGCGCGCTCTTCTCGGACAAGATCGGCGACGACGCGGCCATCGTGGGAGACGACGTCGTCACCTGCGACATGCTCGTCGAGGACGTCGACTTCACGCGCTCGATCCCGCTCTCGTTCATCGCGCGCAAAGCGCTGGCGGTGAATCTCTCCGATCTCGCTGCGATGGGCGCGGCCCCGCGCTACGCCGTCCTCGCGCTCGGGCTGCCCGAGTGGGTGATGCCGCACCTCGACGCGTTCCTCAACGCGCTGGCTGATGCGGCGAAGGAGCACGAGATCGAGATCGTCGGCGGCGACCTGTCGCGCGCGGCGAAGCTGACGATCTCCGTCACCGCGGTCGGAGCGATCGTGACGCGGCCGCTGCTGCGGAGCGGCGCGAAGCCGGGCGATCGCGTGTATCTCTCGCGCCCCATCGGCGGCTCCGCGACGGGGCTGCATCTGCTGCTGAACGGCTGGACACTCGACGGCGATCCGCCGCGCCCGGCGGGGTTCGCGCACCGCGAGCTGGCCATCTCCGCGATGCGCCGCCACGTCGATCCGGAGCCCGAGGTCGCGCTCGGGCTGAAGCTGGCGAAGATCGCCGAGGTGACGTCGTGCATCGACGTCTCCGATGGCCTCTCCACCGATCTGCATCACCTCTGCGACGCATCGAACGTCGGCGCGGAGCTCGAGCGCGAGCGCATCCCCGTCTTCCCCGACCTGGTGAACGACGCCCCGCAGCTCGGCGTGCGCGCGCAGGACGTGGTGCTGCACGGCGGCGAAGAGTACGCGCTGCTGTTCACGGCGTCATTGCCGGAATCGCAGCTCAGCGCGAGGCTGGGACGGCCGGTGTACGCGATCGGCAGGATCGTGACGCGCGATCGCGGAATCATCCTGCGGGAGAATGGGGTGCCGCGGGCGCTGGAGGCGAAGGGGTACGATCACTTTGGGTGAAGGAAAACCCCGAACGCAGAACGCAGAACGCAGAACGTAGAACGTAGAAACTTCTTCATTCTGCGTTCTGCGTTCTGCGTTCTGACTTCAGCTTCTACGTCGTCTTCGGCTTCGCCCGCCGCCTGCGCCGGCTGGTCAGCGACGCCCCGACCGTGCAGATGAACGCGCCTACGCCGAGTGTCGTGCGCACGGCGTGCGCGCGGCTCCAGTTGCGGGCCAGGTTCTGTGAGCGGTCGCTCGGGTAGTCGGTCGGCGGCTGCTCTTCGAGCTCGCGGTTGATCGGGACCGTCACCATGACCGTCGCGGCGAGGACGCCCACGAGGCCGATGGCGGCGGCGGAGTCGAGGATGCGCTTGACGGGATTGCGGCCGCGGCCGGCCACGGCCAGCGTCACGGCCGTACCGAGCGCCACCGGGCCGATGGCGTTGAAGTAGTTGGCGGTCTTGAGGGCGTCGAACGGCCGCAGACGGTCGCCGCGCGGGATCTCCTGCTGCCATCCGGGGACGAGTGCCGCCTCGCCAAAGCCGAGCGAGCCGGCTAACAGGCCGGCAGTCGTCAGATTGACGAAACGGATCATCGATTCGAGCGTCGGGTTCAAGCGAATCTCCTCCTCACCGCGATGCAAACGTCAGGCTCAACACCAGTAGCAAGAGTACACCGATCGAAATTGTCGCAAAAGTGGCGTCGCGGTGACGGATGAAGTGGACGGTCACGACGAGCAGCAGCACGAGCGGCATCGCCGCCAGCGTGATGAGCCCGGCGCGTAGCACGCCGTCCTTCTGCAACACCAATCCTACGATCAGTAGAGCACAACTCCCAAACAACAGCGCACGCAGTCCCACCGATGCCCGCGTCAATGCAGCACCTTCCAGATCATCTGCGTCGCAATCAGCACCATCACCACCCCAAACCACCGCCGCAGCACCTCGGCATGCGTCCGCTCCGCGAGCCACAACCCGGCGCGCGAGCCGGCGATCACACCCAGCACCGATGCCGCCGTCACCGTGGGCAGCACCTCGCCGCGCCCGAAGTACGCTACGACGCTGGCCATCGCCGTAATGCCGATCATGAAGTTCGACGTCGCCGCCGCGGCCTTGATCGGCACACCACAGTAGAGGGACAGAGTCGGCACTTTGACGATCCCGCCGCCGATGCCGAGAAGGCCGCTGAGCGTGCCGGCAATGGTGGAGACGCCGAGCGCCAGCGGCAGCCGCTGCACACCGTAGCGCACCTCGCGGCCGAGCTTCGGGTCGAAGTACGACGCGTGGAGCTGCGCCAGGAACCCGGCGTCCGCCGGCTCCTCCGCGAGCGGCGGCGGCTCGCTGCCGCGAAACATCATGAACGCGAGCAGCATGACCGTCGTGGCGAACATGATCATCAGCACGCGCGGCGGAATCAGCCCGGCAATCGCGCCGCCGGCAATGGCGCCGAGCACGGTCACGAGCTCCAGCGAGACGCCGAGCCGCAGGTTCGCGATGCCATCACGCACGTTGCGCGCCGTGGCCGCACTCGACGTGGCGATGACCGTCAGCAACGACGTGGCGATGGCGTTGTGAATGGGGATGTGCAGCGCCACGACGAGCAGCGGCACCATGAGCACCCCGCCCCCAAGGCCGAACAAGGCGCCGAACGCCCCCGCGGCGAGCCCACCGCAGAACAACAGAAAGATGTCGAGCATCACGCAAGGCGCGGAGCGCCGCGGGACATTCTAGGCGGTGAGGCGGTTTTCGGTTTTTGGTTTTCGGTTTTTGGTGCTGCGCTATGCGGGGTGCCCGGCACAGCGCAGCACCGAAAACCAAAAACCGAAAACCGAAAACCGAAAACCGAAAACGGACAACGTCCCCCACGACAGAACGGGCGCCTCACGGCGCCCGTCCATCGCAGCACAGCTTTCAGGGGCTTACTTCTTTTCCAGCTTCTTCTCCAGCGCGTTCATCGCGGACTCGAGAGCCTTGATGCGCGCCTGAAGCTCGTTGCAGTTGGGGGTGGCTTCGATGCGGGAGCGCCATTCGGTGCCGAGGACGCCTTCGAGGCGGCGGGCGTCTTCCGGCTTGAGGGTGCGGAACTGCTGCACGCCCGGGGGGAGCGGCGGCGCTTCGCGCTCGATGACCGAGGCCACGAACGTCTGGCGGGCGCGGTTGCGGAGGCCTTCGACACGGACGGAGTCGCCGGCCTTCTTGTCCTTGAGGGCGGTGCGCAGACCCCAGACGGAGTCGATTTCCTTGCCGTCGATGGCGGTGATGACGTCGCCGACGCGGATGCCGGCCTTGTCGGCTGGGCTGCCGTCTTCGACGCTGCTCACGAGGACGCCCGCATCCTTGGCGGCGCCGAAGTGCTCGCGCAGCTCGCCGGAGAGCTCGGTCGTCGCGACGCCGAGGACGGCGCGCTTGCCGGCGAAGAAGGTGAAGACTTCGCCCGGCTCGCCGGAGCGGTAGACGGTGTTGCCGTCGCTGGTGACGACCACGGTGCGGTTGATGCGCTTCTCTTTGTCGTCCGCGAAGGCGGTGGTGGCCAGGGTGAAGAGGAGGGTGGTGATCAGGAGTCTTTTCATGGCGGGTCCTTTAATCGGTGATTGCGTAGGAAGCAGGGGTTGCGGGGGGCGTCTGAGAGCCCAGCTCGACGATGTAGCGGGTGTCGCCGTCCTCGATGACCACGATGTTGTCGTCGGCCTCGGTCGCGGCCTCCTTGACTTTCGCCAGTTCGGCCTCGATCCGCTGATGCTCGGCGCGGAGTACCTGGAGCTTGTTCTCATGCGCATGCTGCACGATGGCGAGACGGACGACGACCACGAGCGACAGAGCCACGGCCACCGCGACGCTGAGCTTCCACGACAGCGCCAGACGGCGCGGCGCCACCGTTTCTTCGTCACGGGTCCGACGAACCGCGCGCAGGACGTCAGATGTGAAGCGTTGCGATGCGCTCGTGCGTGGCAGTGTCTGCAGCACGTTGCGAAGCTCTGTGTCGTTCATGGTTACCTCCGTTCCACCAGCCGGAAAGTTGACGGCGCATGAGCTCACGCGCCCGGGCGATCCGCGATTTGACCGTGCCGAGCCGGCATTCCAGCGCCCGGGCGATCTCCTCGTACGGCCACTCCTCGATCTCGTAGAGGACGAGGGGGGCCCGGTACTTGAGCGGAAGCCGCTCCAGTGCCGCCGTCACCTTCGCCTGGATCTCGTCGCTGAGCAGGTCCGCGTCGGGAGCCGCCGGCGTCCTGGCCATGCTCACGTTCAGTCGCGGGAGAAGCAGGCTCCAGCGGCGCTCGCGGCGGACCTCGGTGACGACGAGGTTCGTGGCGATGCGGTACAGATACGCGCCGATGCGATCCAGCTCCCCATTCTTCGAAGCGCTCTTGTAAAGCCGGACGAACGCTTCCTGGGCAAAATCCTCGGCACGTTCCCGGGAGCGGACGAGGTGTGTCAGGTAGTTAACGAGCGGATTCTTGTACCGGTCGACGATCTCCGCGAATGCGTCCTCGTCTCCGGTGGCAACCCGCTGCATCAATATGGCGTCGTTCGTGGTTTCCATCGCGCCTCTCGGGGTGATGAACGCACGACCCGGAGAAAGGTTCCCATTTCACGGAGAACGATGTGCGGCTTTGTCGCCCCTCTCCCCGGCCTTTGCGGGGAGAGGGTGACGCGTAGCGCCGGGTGAGGGGGCGCGGCGCACCCCAAACGTCGCCAACGCACTTTCTGGTGTACCGCGTCCCCTCACCCCGTCCTTCGCTTCGGGCGAAGGACATCCCTCTCCCCGCAAAGGCCGGGGAGAGGGGCGACAAAGCGGGGTTACCGGGTCACCACCAGCACGATGATCACGGTCAGCACGCCCAGGACAAAGCCGAACACCGCTACCTTTGCGTTAGGGCTGAGTTTCTGCGCCATGGCAGGTTCCGTCCTCACGGCACGATCAGCGTGCCGTCCTTCCCTTCCAACGCTTCCCGCAGCACTTCCACGTCCGTGATCAGCACGTCTTTGCCGCTGGCTCGTACGAACTGGATGGCCGAGGTGACCTTAGGGCCCATCGAGCCCGGGGGGAACTGGCCGTCGGCCAGGTGCTGCTCGGCCTCGGCCACGGTCATGCGCTCGACGAACTGCTGCGTCGGTTTGCCGAAGTCGATGGCCACCTTCGGGACGCCGGTCAGGATGATGAAGAGGTCGGCCTCGAGCTGCGACGCCAATAGGGCTGAGGCGAAATCCTTGTCGATGACCGCCTCGATGCCGCGCCAGGCTCCGTCGCGGCCGCGCACGACCGGGATACCGCCGCCGCCCGCCGCGATGACCACGGCCGCCGTGTCGAGCATGTGGTCGATCGTGGCAAGGTTGAGGATCTTCAGCGGTCGCGGCGAGGGGACGACGTGGCGCCAGCCGCGGCCGGAGTCTTCGCGCATCGTCCACCCGAGGTCGCGCTCGAGCGCCTCGGCGCGGTAGCGGGTGAAGAACGGACCGATCGGCTTCGTCGGACGCTTGAACGCGACGTCGGTGGGGTCGACCTCCACCTCGGTCAGGATCGTCGCCACTTCCCCGCCCACGCCGATCGCTTCGAGCCGGTTGCGGATCGCCTGCTGCAGCATGAAGCCCATCGACCCTTCGGTCTGCGCGACGGCGACGTCGAGCGACTGCGGCGGGATCTTCGTCGACGCTTCCTCCGCCTGCACGAGGATGTTGCCGACCTGCGGTCCGTTCCCGTGCACGACGATCATCTTGTAGCCGTGGCGCACGATCTCCGCGAGCCAGCGCGCGGCCTGCTTCGCGCGTGCGATCTGTTCTTCCTGGGTTCCGCGGTCTTCCGGGCGCAGCAAAGCGTTGCCGCCGAACGCCACGAGGGCGAGTTTGTAGTCTCTTGATTTGGCCAAGCGTCAGAGGTCCTCGCGCTCGAAAGGCATGGTCATGCAGCGCGGACCGCCGCGTGCGCGCGACAGCTCATTGCCCTGAATCTGCAGCGCGTACTTTTTGTCGGTCCACGTTTCGAGCTCGGTGCGGCCGAGGAGCAGATCGTCCTCGTACACGATGTGGTAGTTGTGTTTCGCCAGCTCCTCGGCCGTCCGCACGTTGCGCTCGTACGTGAGGATGATCCCCGGCGCGAGCGCGAAGGCGTTGGCGCCGTCGGTCCACTGCTCGCGCTGCTGATCGACGGCGTGCGGCCCGCCGCAGTAGATCGGCTCGAGGTCGAAGCCTTTCTTGCGCAGCGCGCCGAGAAGCGATTTTTGTTCGGAGTAGCGGAAGACTTTCTTCGTCAGGTCGACCGTCGTCACCTTCGCCGCCTGCTTGCCATCCGGCAGGATCACCGGCGGATAGATCAGGCATTCGTGGCGGTTGATGAAGGTGAAGACGGTGTCGAGATGCATCATCGAGCGCGTCTTCGGCATCTCGACGACGATGACGTGGCGCACGCCGGCGTCGGAGGTTTTCAGCGTGTCCATCAACGCTTCGACGCCCGCCCGGTTGGTGCGCTCCGTGACGCCGACGAGCAGCAGGTCGCGGCGCGGCACGAGGACGTCGCCCCCTTCGAGCGTGGGCATTTTCCTGCGCATCGGCCGCTCGCGCTCCGTCTCCATGAAGTCGACCCAGAACATGTCGCGGTCGGCGAACTTCGGGTGGTGCTGGAAGACGTATTTGGAGAGGAGCGACTCGCGGCGGCGCGCCTGCGTGGCCATCGAAGAGATGATGACCTTGTCGCCGAGCACGATCTGCGGGTCGCGCGAGAAGAAGAGGTTGGGGATGGGGAAGAGCTCGAACTCGGGGAGCTCGCCGGAGCCGGTCTCGCGCGCGATCCCCGCGATCATCACCTCGGCGATCGCCGCCGCGGGCTGCTCGAGCAGCTCCGAGACCTGGCGGCGCGTGAGGCCGTTGCGCTTCGCCAGATCGCGCACGATCAGCTCGCGGATCTCTTCGTCTTCCAGCGTCTCCTCGAGGAGATCCTGGAGGTCGTAGACGTCGTCGGCGACGAATCGGATCAATTGCTGGAAACGGCGATGCTCCTCGCGTGCGACGGTCCCGTAGAGGATGTCGTCGAAGAGAAGCTGCGCCATCATGGGCGGGATCATGAGGTCGATCTCGCGGCCGGGGAGGTGCACCAGCACGCTCTTCAGCCTGCCGATCTCGCTCGTCACGTTCAGTCGCATGCGCCGCGCATTCTACCCACCCCGCTGAATCGGCGTAAGATTACCGGTGGTCCGATGGGCGTAACCGCACTCGCGCTTGCCACGATCCTCCTCGCGGCGACCCCGCGCGTGAGCTTCGTTCGCACGCTCCCCGCCCCGCACGACCTCGGCGACGCCGAACAGCTCGCGGTCGTCTACGCGATCGGCGACACCGTGCAGGTGACGACCTTCGTCGACGTCTTCGCCGAGCACACGAACGACACGGGGATGATGCGCGTCGAGGACGCCACGCGCAGCGGCCTGCAGTTCATGGGCGACAAGGCGAACGTGGCCGAGGCGCGGAAGCTCCAGCAGGCGCACCCGGCCGACGCCTACGTCGGCGTGAAGAACTTCACCTGCCGCGCCACCAGCGCCGGCGGCGACACCGGCGCCAAAGACGTCGACGGCAAGCGCATCCGCCGCCGGCGCGTCTGGTTCGACGCGGTCTGCGAGGCGCGCGTCGACGTGCTGTCGCCGGTGGACCTGCGGCGGATCGTGTCGTTCCAGGTGAAGGGGGAAGGCTCGTCGCCGCGCGTGACGGACCTGACGTCCGAGGAGCGCGACCAGGCGTTGGCGCAGGCCGCGCGCTACGCCGCGCTCGCCGCGAGCGAGCAGCTCACCCCGCGACGCATCCGCGAATCCATTGTCCTGGATGAGACAGCGCCGCGGTTCGCCGACGGCGCCATGATGATCGAGGCCGACCGCCTCACCGACGCCCGCGCGGTGTGGGAGGAGGCGCTGCGCAAGCACCGCGGCTCCGCCGCCCTGCACTACAACCTGGCCGCCGTCTGCGAAGCGATCGGCGACCTCCCCGCCGCCAGACGCCACTTCGAACGCGCGCGCGACCTGTCCCCCGCCGAGAAACGCTACCGCGTGGAGTACGACCTCTTCCTGAAAAGACGCGCGCCCGGGGCCGGGGAACGATAGGACGGATAGGACCAATAGGACGAATGCGACCGATAGGACAAAGGCGTCCGCGGCCTTGCCTCTGTCCTATTTGTCCCATCGGTCCTATTTGTCCTATCGGTCCTATCGTTCCCTGCTGAAAGGCAGCGATCTGTCGGGCGACCAGATCAATCTGTCCGCCGACGGCACGTTTCTGTCGGCTGAGGGCACGTTTCTGTCCGCTGACGGCACGTTTCTGCCGGCTGAGGGCATGTTTCTCCTCGTTGAGGGCACGTTTCCCTTGCATCGAAGGCATCTTTCTGTCGCCCCGAGGGATCTTTCTGCCGGTCGAGGGGATCAATCCCTTCGATCGACGGGATCTTTCTGTCCGCCGAGGGCAAAGATCCCTTGCGTCGACGGGATCTTTCTGTCGACAGAGGGCATCGATCCCTTGCATCCGACAGATCTTTGCCTCGGCCGGACAGATGTGTGCCCTCAATGAGGGGAAAGCTGCCCTCAACGAGGAGATCATCGCCTTGCAGCAGAGGGATCGCTGCCCTCAGCGGAGGGATCGCTGCCCTCGCCGAGGAGATCGCTGCCCTCAGCCGACAGATCCACGCCTCGGCCCAACAAAAAAGGCCGGCATCGCTGCCGGCCTTTCCCTGAGCCCTGAGCCCTGCGCCCTGAGCCCTACTCGGCGATCTGCTGCTGATTCACGTTGATCGAGATCTGCCGCGGACGCGATTCCTCTTTCTTGGGGATCTCGATCTCGAGCACGCCGTTGCGGTAGTTGGCCACGATCTTCGACGGGTCGACGCTGCGCGGCAGCGTGAACGCACGGGTGAAGCTGCCGTACGAGCGCTCGATGCGGTGGTAGCTCCGGTCGTCCTTGCGCTCGAACTGGCGCTCACCGCTCACCGTGAGCATGCCGTCCTCGAAGGAGATGCGGAGATCCTTCTCCTCCATCCCCGGCACTTCGACTTTCACGAGGATCCGTTCCTTCTCCTCGGCGACGTCGACTGCCGGGCTCCAGACCGCCGCGCTCTGCTGGGCGGCCTCGTCGAAGAACGGGAAGCGGAAGAAAGGCTCGAAGAAGTTCTGGTTGCGACGAATCATGAAGGTCATCTGTTGCTCCTTGGTTCCTTTATATGAGTCGTTACCGCTCAATCATCTCCAGCAACACGGCACCTGTCAAGACCTATTCCTGCGTGTTTGTGACTCAGATCAGCAGTATGGAATCTTTGGTCCGTAGCGATCATTGAGAGGGCGACCATGAGTGCCATCCTGAACCAGACTGATGAGCTGAGCCGCGAAGTCGGCCGTCGCCGCACCTTCGCCATCATCTCCCACCCGGACGCCGGGAAAACGACCCTCACCGAGAAGCTCCTCCTCTACGGCGGCGCGATCGAAGAGGCCGGCTCGGTCCGCGCGCGCAAGCAGCAGCGCCACACGACCTCCGACTGGATGGCCATCGAGCAGAGCCGCGGCATCTCCATCACCTCCACGGTCCTGCAGTTCGAGTACGCCGGCTCCGTCCTCAACCTCCTCGACACCCCCGGCCACCAGGACTTCTCCGAGGATACGTACCGGACGCTGGCGGCCACGGACAGCGCGGTCATGGTCATCGACGGCGCCAAAGGCATCGAGCCGCAGACCCGCAAGCTCTTCGAGGTCTGCCGCATGCGGCATATCCCCATCCTCTGCTTCGTCAACAAGATGGACCAGCCGTCGCGCGATCCGTTCGAGCTCATCGGCGAGCTGGAGCGCGAGCTGAACGTCCAGGCCGTCCCGATGAACTGGCCGGTCGGCGACGGTCCGACCTTCCAGGGCGTCTTCGACCTGCGCCACCAGCAGGTGCTGCGCTTCGAGCGCACCAAGCACGGCGCGTCGATCGCCCCCGTCACCGTCAGCGGCCTCGACGACCCGACCCTCGAAGACACCCTCGGGCCGACGGCCTGCAAAGACCTCCGCGAAGCGGCCGAGCTCCTCGAAGGCGCCGGCACGCTCTTCGACCAGCAGCGCTTCAACCGCGGCGAAGTCATCCCCGTCTTCTTCGGCAGCGCCGTCAACAACTTCGGTGTCGAGCCGTTCCTCCAGGCGGTCATCGAGCTCGCCCCGCCGCCGGCGGCGCGCGGTCCGATCGACCCGACCTCCGAGACCTTCAGCGGCTTCGTCTTCAAGATTCAGGCGAACATGGACAAGCGCCATCGCGACCGCCTGGCCTTCATGCGCATCTGCAGCGGCGTGTTCGAGAAGGACATGCTCGTCCACCACGCCCGCCTCGGCCGCGACGTCCGCATGACCCGTCCCCACCGCCTCTTCGCTCAGGAGCGTGAGACGATCGACCGCGCCTACCCGGGCGACGTCATCGGCTTCGTCAACCCCGGCCTGTTCCAGATCGGCGACTCCGTCTCCTCCGGCGAGCGCGTCGAGTTCGACCGCATCCCCCGCTTCGCCCCCGAGCACTTCGCCACCATGCGCGCGAAGCAGGTCACCCGCCAGAAGCAGTTCCAGAAAGGCCTCGGCCAGCTCGAAGAAGAAGGCGCCATGCAGGTCTTCGTCCTCCACGACGGCCTGAAGTCGGAGCCGATCCTCGCCGTCGTCGGCGAGCTCCAGTTCGACGTCCTGCAATCGCGCCTGGCCACCGAGTACGACGTCGAAACGACGACCACGACGCTGCCCTACAAGATGGCCCGCTGGATCGCCGGCGACATCGACGTCGCCGTGAAGATGACGCTGCCGTCCCGCAGCCGCATCGCGTTGGACAAGGACGAAAAGCCGGTGATCCTGTTCACGTCCCCGTGGGAGCTGGAGTACGCGCAGAAAGAGAATCCGGGCGTGGAGTTCAGAAGCGCGTCGTAGGGGAAACGATGAGACGAATAGGACGAATGGGACCTATAGGACCTATGAGCTCCGCAGAGATCCCATTCGTCCTATAGGTCCCATTCGTCCCATAGGTCCTATCGTTCCCCTGTCGACTCAGCGATGCGCCGCCAGCCACTCCCGGTACGCCAGCGGGGAGATCTCGCTGGGCTTGATCTCGCTGCGGCCGCCCCAGAAGACGTTCGTGTAGCTCACGGGGATGCCGATGGCGGCCAGGTGCTCGTCGATGGCGCGCTTGTGGGCCAGCACCAGATCCTTCTCCGTGCCGTGGGCCACGGCCATGATGTTCACGTTGCGGAACTCCGGGCCGCCTTCGCGCCAGTAGCAGTGCGTCAGGATGTGGAAGCGGCCGACTTCGCGCCCCGCTTCGATCTCGCGCCCCTCGGGCACGGCCCAATGAAAGAGGGCGTTGAAACGCGTGACGCGCTCGCCGCCGGCGTGCGGCTTCACGTGCTCCAGGAAGGTGGAGAAACGGCCCACCACACCGCGCCGATTCAGCGCTTCCGCGACCTCGTAGAACTGCTCGAGCGACACGCCCGCTTCGGCGGCGCGGTGGACCCAGAGGTCGCGCGTCACTTCGTCCGGCTCCAGCTCGCGCTTCACCGCGGTCAACACCTGCCACTCGAGGTCCGATAGCTCGACCTTCGCGGTGTCCTTCACTTCGGCCAGCTCCTCCGACTTCGAGCCCGGCTCCATCCCCTTGCGACGAACGTGGCCGACGCCGAGGGCGAAGATGCGTTTGGCCGGCATGACGCGGAAGTGTTCGGCGCCGGTGAGGCGCGCCAGGATCGTGCAGTGGTCCTCCACCGCGTAACCCTGCGGCACCTTGACCGTCGTCCAGAGGCGGTAGTTCGACCCCGGCGTCGCCGCATCCGTGGAGCGGATGACCACGTGCCCGGAGAACGGATCCTCCTTGAACATATAGTCGAAGGCGGCGTCGAGCTTCTCCTGCGGGAACTGCCACGCCACCAGCGCGCCTTCGGCGAGGTTGGTCGCCATCAGCGTCTGCCGCACGCGACGGATCGTGCCGCCGCGCAGCATCGCGCGGATGCGCTCCAGCACGATGTCGACGTCCAGCCCGGACTGCGCCGCGATCTCCCCGAACGGATCGCGCACAAACCCCTGAATGCGGTCCTCGGAAATCGCAAGGATCTGCGCGTTGATCGGGTCGGTGTGGGCGATGGGCGTGTCGGTGGTGGTGGTCATGGCGCAAGTCTATCGCTGAGTCGACAGGGGAACGATAGGACGGATAGGACGAATGGGACCTATAGGACGTATGGCTCCGCTGAGACTCCCATTCGTCCTATAGGTCCTATCCGTCCCATTCGTCCTATCGTCCCCGTTTGACACCCCCGCGCCCCCGAGCGTACAGTTCCCGCACCTGGATGGATTTGGGGCCGCTTGCGACCAGGCTAAAAAACGCTAAATCGCCGCCGGCAGTCAATTCACGTGAAGAACTGACCCATGGCCCCGCGACCTCGCGGGGCTTTTTTGTTTTGGAGAAAAAGCACATGCCTCAGCCCGACCGCACCGAAGAGCTCAAACGCCTGCTCGACCAGCGCATCCTCATCATCGATGGCGCGATGGGAACGATGATCCAGCGCTACCGGCTGGACGAAGCCCAGTTTCGCGGCGAGCGCTTCGCGGAGCATCCGCGCGAGCTGAAGGGGGCGAGCGACGTGCTCGCGTTGACGCGGCCCGAAGTGCTGGAGGAGATCCACCGCCAGTACCTCGACGCCGGCGCGGACATCATCGAGACCAACACGTTCAATGCGCAGGCGATCTCCTTCGCCGACTACGGGCTCGAGCCGTTCGTGTACGAGATCAACGTCGAGGCGGCGCGGCTGGCGCGGCGTGCAGCCGATGCGTATTCGACGCCGGAGCGGCCGCGCTTCGTCGCCGGCGCCATGGGACCTTTGAACCGCACCGCATCGCTGTCGCCGGACGTGAACAACCCCGCGTACCGCGCGGTGACGTTCGATGAGATCGTCGACGCGTACTACGAGCAGATCCGCGGCCTCGTCGACGGCGGCGTCGACCTCCTGCTGCCGGAGACCGTCTTCGACACGCTCAATCTCAAAGGCGCGCTGTTCGCGATCGAGAAGTACTTCCAGGACACCGGCCGCAAGCTGCCGGTGATCGCGTCGATCACCATCACCGACCAGGCGGGGCGCACGCTCAGCGGCCAGACGGTGGAAGCGGCGTGGAACTCGATCGAGCACGCTCCCCTCCTCGCCGTCGGCATCAACTGCGCCCTCGGCGCCGAAGAAATGCGCGCGTACGTCGAGGAGCTGGCGACGGTCGCGCCGCTCTACCTCTCCTGCTATCCCAACGCCGGGCTGCCGAATGCGCTCGGCGGCTACGACGAGACGCCGGAGCAGATGGCGGCGGTGCTGCGCGACTACGCCGAGAACGGCTGGCTCAACATCGTCGGCGGCTGTTGCGGCACGACGCCCGATTACGTGCGCGCGATCGCGGAGATGGTGAAGGATCTGCCGCCGCGCGTGCCGCAGCCGGTCGAGCCGTTCATGCGCTTGTCCGGGCTCGAGCCGCTGACCATTCGCCCGCGGATCCTTCGCTCCGCTCAGGACGACACCGACACTGTCGGTGCCGACTTCATCATGATCGGCGAGCGTACCAACGTCACCGGCTCGCCCAAGTTCGCGAAGCTGATCAAGGAGGGGAACCTCGACGGCGCGCTGGCCATCGCCAAGCAGCAGATCGACGGCGGCGCGAACATCCTCGACGTCAACATGGACGAGGGGCTGCTCGACTCCGAGAAGATCATGACGGAGTTCCTCAACCTCGTCGCCTCGGAGCCCGATATCTCGCGCGTCCCCATCATGGTCGACAGCTCGAAGTGGACCGTGCTCGAAGCGGGCCTCAAGTGCCTGCAGGGGAAATCGGTCGTCAACTCCATCTCCCTCAAGGAAGGGGAAGAGGTCTTCAAGCAGCACGCGACCCTCTGCAAACGCTACGGCGCCGCGGTGGTGGTCATGGCCTTCGACGAGCAGGGGCAGGCCGACAGCGTCGAGCGCAAGGTCGCGATCAGCTCGCGCGCGTACGACATCCTGGTCGATGAAGTCGGCTTCGATCCGACCGACATCATCTTCGACCCGAACGTCCTCACCGTGGCCACCGGCATCGAGGAGCACAACGCGTACGGCGTGAACTTCATCGAAGCGGTGCGCGAGCTGCGGCGCAAGTACCCGCACTCGCACGCGTCGGGCGGCATCAGCAACGTGTCGTTCTCGTTCCGCGGCAACAACGTCGTGCGCGAGGCGATGCACGCCGCGTTTCTCTACCACGCCATCCGCGCCGGCCTGACGATGGGCATCGTCAACGCCGGGCAGCTCGGCATCTACGAGGAGATCCCAAAGGACCTGCTCGAGCTCGTGGAAGACGTCATCCTCAACCGCCGTCCCGACGCGACCGAGCGCCTCGTCACCTTCGCCGATACCGTCAAAGGCAAAGGGAAGGCGACGGAGAAGGAAGAGGAAGCGTGGCGCAGCGGCACGGTCGAGGAGCGGCTGTCGCACGCGCTGGTGAAGGGCTACGTCGAGTTCATCGACGCCGACGTGGAGGAAGCGCGGCAGAAGTATCCGACCGGCCTCTCCATCATCGAAGGGCCGCTGATGGAAGGGATGAACATCGTCGGCAACCTCTTCGGCGCCGGCAAGATGTTCCTCCCCCAGGTCGTGAAGAGCGCGCGCGTGATGAAGAAGGCGGTGGCGTACCTCCTCCCCTTCATGGAGCAGGAGAAGATCGCCTCCGGCGACACGTCGGTGCGCGGCAAGGTGCTGATGGCGACGGTCAAAGGCGACGTCCACGACATCGGCAAGAACATCGTCGGCGTCGTCCTCGGCTGCAACAACTACGACGTCGTCGACCTGGGCGTCATGGTCTCCGCCGACAAGATCCTCGACGCGGCGATCGAGCAGAAAGCGGACATCGTCGGCCTCTCGGGCCTGATCACGCCGTCGCTCGACGAGATGGTGCACGTGGCGCGCGAGATGGAGCGCCGCGGATTCAAGGTGCCGCTGCTCATCGGCGGCGCGACGACCTCGAAGCTGCACACCGCCGTGCGCATCGCGCCGCGCTACTCGCAGCCGGTCGTGCACGTGCTCGACGCGTCGCGCTGCGTCGGCGTGGTCAACTCGCTGCTCAACAAGCGCGAGGAGTTCGCGGGCGAGATCCACACGGAGTACCAGCGCCTGCGCGACGAGCAGGAAGCGCGAGCCGCCAACATCACGATGCTCACGTACGACGAAGCGCGGCGCCGCAGGCCGGTGCTCGACTTCGCCGCGCCGTCGAAGCCGGAATTCACCGGCGTGCGCGTGCTGGAAGACGTGCCGCTGGAGCGCATCGAGCCGTTCATCGACTGGACGCCGTTCTTCCAGACGTGGGAGCTGCGCGGCCGCTATCCGCAGATTCTCGAGGAGCCGCGCGCGAAGGAGCTGTACGACGACGCGCGCAAGCTGCTCGCCGAGATCATCGAAAAGCGCCTGCTGAAGGCGCGCGCCGTGTACGGCTTCTGGCCCGCAAACAGCGCGGGCGACGACATCGAGCTGTACTCCGACGAATCACGCCGCAACGTCATCGCGCGCTTCCACACGCTGCGCCAGCAGCAGGAGACCGCGTCGAAGCAGAACTTCGCGCTGGCCGACTTCGTCGCGCCGGCAGGGACGCCCGACTACGTGGGCGGCTTCGCCGTCACGGCGGGGATCGGCGTCGACGAGCTGGTCGCGCATTTCCAGCGCGACCACGACGACTACAACTCCATCATGACCAAAGCGCTGGCGGACCGGCTGGCCGAAGCGCTCGCGGAGCTGCTGCACAAAGAGGTGCGCGCGCAGTGGTACGCGCCGCACGAGCAGCTCACCACGGAGCAGCTCATCGCCGAGAAGTACCGCGGCATCCGCCCCGCCGCCGGCTACCCCGCGTCGCCCGATCACACGGAGAAGGGCACGCTGTTCGAGCTGCTGGGCGCACGGAAGCTCGGCATCGAGCTGACCGAGTCCTACGCCATGACCCCCGCCGCCGCCGTCAGCGGCCTGTACTTCGCGCACCCCCAGTCGCGCTACTTCGCGGTGGGCAAAGTGGCGAAGGACCAGATCGACGCCTACGCCAAGCGCAAGGGCCTGCCGGTGGAAGAAGTGGAACGCTGGCTGGCGCCCAACCTGGCGTACGAACCGGAAGACGTGGCGGTGGGCACACGGTAGAGGACGATAGGACGGATAGGACAGATAGGACCTATAGGACGGATAGGACCTATAGGACAGATGGGACCAACCGCCGTCCTATCCGTCCTATAGGTCCTATTCGTCCCATAGGTCCTATCGTGCCCTGTTACTGCCGGCTGGATCCGTCGATTCCGGTGGTGGCGTTCACCTGCTGGATGACGATTTCCTGGAACTGGCCGACCGGGGAGTCAAAGTGCGCTTCCACGCGGACCGTCACCGGGCCGTTGGCTCCGACGAGCGACGCGCTCTGGATGTTGGCCGGGGACCAGAACGAGACTTCCTGGAACTGGTCCGGCTCCACTTTGACGCTGAACGGCTGCGAGGACGGGCCCACGTCATACGCGCCCTGGCCGATCGAGCGGATCGTGACGCGCTTGAGCGTGATCGTCTCGGCGGCTCGGTTGGAGATGCGCAGTCGGTACTGGATCGGCAGGCCGCCCGTCGTGTGGCGCGCGGCCACCGGGACGGAGCTGGTCTGCCAGAGCTGCATTTCGGGCTTGATGAGGTTCACCTTCGCGGCGCCGAGACCGCTTTCGGAGCGGCTGGACGCGCAGCCGGCGATGACGAGGGAGAGGATGAGGATGGACGAGAGCTGGCGCATGAGTGAATCCTCCCAGTGACCTACGGTAACAAAAAAGGGGAGCCGTTACCGGCTCCCCTCGAAGATCGATGACACGTCTGTGTTACTTCACGTAGGCGAGCATTTCCTTCGCCGTCGGTGCATCCTTGCCGTCCGGCTGCAGCTCGAGGTACTTCTCGAGGTTCGACTTCGCGCTGGCGTTGTTGCCGCCGCGGACGTACAGCATGCCGAGCTCGTAGTAAGCCTGGGCGAACGACGGGTCGGCGGAGATGGCCTGCTTCAGCAGCGGCTCGGCGTCTCCATCCTTGCCGGCGTTGATGGCACGGGCGGCGTCGTTGAACAGGCCGGTGGCGTTCGCCGGCAGCTTCGACTGCGCTTCCTTCGCCTTCGCCTTGTCGCCGGTGGCGGTGTAGGCGTCGAAGAGGACGGCCCACATCTCGGTATCTTCGTTGTCGATCTCGAGCGCCTTGTTGGCCGCTTCGATCGCGCGGGGGTACTTCTTGGCCACCGCCGAGGTCTTGGCGATCGCGATCCAGCCGGCCGTCAGCGACGGGTTGGCCTTCACGGCTTCCTCGAACTTGGCGAGGGCGCCGTCATAGTCTTTCTGGTTGGCGAGCGCGGCGCCTTCGTTGTAGGCGGTCACGGCCGGGTCGGCTTTCGCCTCGACCGGAACGACAGCCGTCGTGGTGCCGGCCGCGGCCGGGCCCTGGCCCGTCTTGTAGAGCTCGAAGTCCTTCGGATTCGCCTCGCCGAGCTTCAGCTTGACGGCCTTCTCGACGTACGGCTGATAGCCGGGGGCGCTGACGGTGATGTCGTAGCGGATCGTGCCGGTGAGCACGAACACGGCGTACGTGCCGTCCTTCTTCCCCTTGTAGTCCTGCTTGAAGGTCTTGCCTTCAATGGCATTCATGTTGACGACCGCATCCGGAATCGGCTGCTTCGTCTGGGCGTCGACGATTTTGCCGTTCATGCGCGCCGCTTCGGTGGCCGCGAAAGAGTTCGCCGTGGCGAACACGAGCATGAGCACGCTGAGCGCGAGTGATCTACGCATTCCTTCGATCTCCTGTCTGGTTGTGATGTCCGCTCATGTAAACGACTGGTGAAGGGGTGGGATTCCACCGAGGGCGCAGGACCCAGGGCTCAGGGCCCAGGTGGTGCAGCGGAGCCTCTGAGCTCTGAGCCCCGAGCCCTGAGCTCTAAAAAGTCAAATACGTCTGATCCTTCAAGCCGCGCTCGTAGTCCTGCAGCAACCTCATCCCTTCGGTCGGCTTCAGCCGGTCCTGCTTGATGGCGATGTCGATCTGCTGTTTCATCCGCTTCTCGAGATCGCGCCAGTCCCACTGCGTCATGGCCAGCACTTCGCCGATCGGCTGCCCGGGGATCTCTTCCTCGATGTAGAAGCCCGACTCCTCGTCCGGATCGAGGAAGACATGGACCTCGTTCACGCGGCCGAAGAGGTTGTGGATGTCGCCCATGATGTCCTGGTACGCACCGGTGAGGAAGATGCCGAGGAAGTAGGCTTCGTCGGCGCGGATGTCGTGGAGGGGGAGCGTCTCGCGGACGTCGTTGAGGTCGATGTACTTCGAGACCTTGCCGTCCGAGTCGCAGGTGATGTCGACGAGCGTCGAATCGAGCTGCGGCCGCTCGTTGAGGCGGTGGATCGGCACGATCGGGAAGAGCTGGCCCAGCGCCCAGTGGTCGAGCAGCGACTGGAACACCGAGAAGTTGCAGATGTGCTGATCGGCGAGCTCGATGTTCATGTTGCGCAGGTCTTCCGGCACTTCCTCGGGGTCGAGCGAACGGACGATCTTCTGCATCCGCTCGGCGACTTCCCAGAAGAGCGATTCGACGCGCGCTTTCGCGTCCAGCTCGAGCTGGCCGACCTCGAAGAGGACCTGAGCCTGCTCCTTGATCTGCTGCAGGTCGTGCCACGCCTCGTTGAGCGTGTCCGCGGCGAGGCGGCGGTCGATGTCGAGCAGCTCGCGCACGAGCTTGTGGTCGGCGGCGCGGATCTCGCGCGGCTCGACCGGCGTCTTCTCGATGGCGCTGAACGCCTGCACGACGAGGACGGAGTGGTGCGCCACGGTGGCGCGGCCCGACTCGGAGACGATCGTCGGATGCGGCACCTTCTCGTCGTCGCAGATGTCGGCGATGTTGTAGACCACGTCGCGCGCGTACTCCTCGACCGAGTAGTTCATCGAGGAGTGGAAGCGCGAGCGCGAGCCGTCGTAGTCGATGGCCAGGCCGCCGCCGACGTCGATGTACTCGAGCCGGTGGCCGCTGCGATAGAGCTTCGCGTAGTACATCGCCGCTTCACGCACGGCGCGTTTGATGGTGAGGATGTCGGGGATCTGCGAGCCGATGTGGAAGTGGAGCAGCTTGAACGCCGACTCCATCTTCGCCTCGCGCAGGATCTCGGC
Source organism: Thermoanaerobaculia bacterium (assembly GCA_036380735.1). Lineage (GTDB taxonomy): Bacteria > Acidobacteriota > Thermoanaerobaculia > Gp7-AA8 > Gp7-AA8 > DASVEE01. The sequence goes on from DASVEE010000066.1 coordinate 51,093, forward strand.
GGCTTCGAGGATCTCGGCCGTCGAGAGGCCGAACTTCGCGTGCTCGCCGCCCGACGTCGCCCACTTGCCCTCGCCCTTCGCGAGGAGACGGACGCGCATGCCGACCCACGGCTCCACATTCATCTCCGCCGCGATCTTCGTGATGAGCTGCACCTCGGAGATCTTCTCCGCGACGAGGATGACCTTCTTCCCGAGCTTCCGCCCGATGAGCGCCTGGCGGATGTAGCTGGCGTCCTTGTAGCCGTTGCAGATGATCAGCGACTCCGGATCGGTGTGCACGGCGAGGCCGGCGAACATCTCCGGCTTCGAGCCGACTTCGATGCCGTGGTGGAACGGGCGTCCGGCGTCGAGGATCTCTTCCACGACTTCGCGGAGCTGGTTGACCTTGATGGGGAACACGCCGCGATACGCGCCGCGGTAGTTGTTGTCCGCGACAGCGCGGTTGAAGGCGTTGTTGAGGAGCTCCACGCGATGGCGCAGCAGGTCCTGGAAGCGGATCAGCAGCGGCGCCGCGAGCTTCATTTCCTGCGCCTGGCGCAGCACGTCCATGATCTTCACGGCGACGCCGCGCTTCTGCAGCGGCGAGCAGGTCATCTGTCCGTCAGGATCGACGTCGAAGTAGCCGGCGCCCCAGCGGTTGATCATGTAGAGCTCGGACGCGTCTTCCGTCGTCCACTCCTGCTGCGGGTCGGTCTGCGGCTCGGCAACTTCGTCGGTGTGCGTGGTCGTGGTCAACTCTCGTTTTTCCTCCGGCGCAAAAGAATACGATTAATGCGCCAGGGGTGCTGCGAATTTCGCAAGAAGACCATCGCCGGCTGCTGGGACTGACAGGGGCGCCGCGGCTTCCCATCCGTCCTATAGGTCCTATTGGTCCTATTGGTCCCATTCGTCCTATCGTCCTATTTGGCTGGCGCGCCGCGGAAGCGCGCCAGCATCCGCCGCACGCGGAACCGCAGCAGGTACTGCCGGTCATCCGGGTGCACGGGCATGAAGATCGTCAGCAGGATGTAGATCAGCAGCGCGATGCCGTGGATCGTCATCAGCACGAAGAAGCCCAGGCGCAGCCACCACACGCCGACGCCAAGGCGTTCGCTCAGCCCGAGGCAGACACCGGCGAGGATGCGGCCGGGACCGAGCCGCTTGTAGATGCGTTTGCCCGACGGCGGGTTCACCGCCTCGCGCACGGCGAAGGTGAGGAGTAGCAGCGGCGTGACCACCAGGATGAGCAGCGACGCCACCATGGCCACGCCGATGGCGATCTCGGACAGGCGCTCCTGCCCGAAGTAAATCGCGGCCGGCACCAGCATCCAGAAGAGCGTCGCCAGGCCGAACATCACCGCGACGATGCGGATGAAGAGACGCCTGCGCCGCGCACGCGCCACTTCCTGCTCCGCCACCGTGGCCACGTCGGGGACGTTCGCTACTTCGGGTGCGCTCGCGCCGGAGGTGGGCTCGGCGAGCATCGTCTGGAACTGGCGCGCGGTGTCGAGCAGCTCGCGGCAGCGGGCGCAGGTGCGGAGGTGCTCGCGCTGTGCGTCCGTGATGGTGCCTTCCCCTTCGAGCGACGCGATGAGCGCCGATACGGCTTCGTTGCAGTTCATACGTTCTCCTCGGTGGCGGACGCGGCGAGCTTGCGCAGTCCGTGGTGCAGCCGGCTCTTCACCGTCCCGACCGGGACGCCGAGACGCTCGGCCACTTCTTTCTCCGACAGCTCCTCGAAATAGCGCAGGAGGATGGCCTGCGACATTCGCTCCGGGAGCCGCGCGACGAGCTCCCGGATGCGTTGCGCGCGGTCGTCGACGATCAGCTGGTCCTCCGCCGAAATGTCGCGCGACGGCATCGCCGCGAGATCGACGTCGGCGTGCTCCACGCGCCGCGACCAGCGGTCGCGCATCAGGTTCCACGCGATGGCGAAGAGCCACGAGCTGAAGCGCTGCTCCGGATCGTAGCGGTGCGCGCTGCGCATCACGCGGATCCACGTCTCCTGAAAGACGTCGTCGACGTCGGGCGAAGAGCCGAGCGCTCGCACCAGCACCGCCGCCAGCGGCTTGCGGTAACGCTCGATGAGCGGCCTCACGGCGTCGGTATCGCCGTTGACGATGGCGCCGACGAGGTAGGCGTCGGTGGCTTGTTCGAGCGCGGTCACGTCAGGTATACCGCGCGGCTAAGCGGAAGGTTCACACGCGTTGTCCGTTTTCCGTTGTCCGTTTTCCGTGCTGCGCTACGCGACACTTTTTGCGCGGCGCAGCACGGACGACGGACAACGGAAAACGGACGACGCGCCCATCAAAGCTGCTTCTTGATCACCTTCCCCGGCGGCGTGTCGTGCGTGAACATGTCCAGGGCGGCGCGCACGACGCGGTTGTGGAACTCGCGCTCGCCGGCTTTGCCGACGATGCGGCCGATGGCGGCTCCGTCGAAGGTCATGCCTCGCGGCGGACGGACCGACTCCGTCGCGGCCGGTGAGGCGCTGATGATCAGCGTGGGGATGCCGCGCGCTTCGATCTCGCGCGCCATGTTGCTGATGGAGCGGTGGCACGTCTCCGGGCAGCCCGCCGTCAGCAGCACGAGCTTCGTCTTCGAGCGCTCGATCTTGTCGGCGATGTCGGGGAACGTCGTCTCGTACAGCTCCTTCAGCTTCGTCGTGAAGCCGTAGCTGTAGTGCTTGTCGTTGACCGCACCGATGACACCTTCGGCGGCGAGGGCGCGCAACGAATCGATGGGGAACACGATGTTCGGATCGGCGTCGGCCTCGGAGTGATCGTAGTGGTGATGCGTGATCTTCAGCGACGACGACTCCGTGTCGCCCGGAATGATCCGGTACGTCGTGTCGCCCGGATCCTCCTCGGGGAACGGATCCTGGCCGGCGAGATAGACGCCGGTGGCGGAGACGATGGTCACGGTCGCCGCGGACAGCTCTTTGTCGTAAGGGGTGAAGGGAATGCAGCGGCGAGCGATGTTGAGCATGAATGCAAATACCTCTCTTCGAACCAGTTGTTGGTTTTCGGTTGTCGGTTTTTGGTGCTGCGCCTTGCGCCAACTGTCGTGCAGCGGAGCACCAAAAACCAAAAACCGACAACCGACAACCGCAAACACGTGCGGGCCCCGTGGAGGCCCGCATGCAAACGACTAGTCGAGCTCTCGGAGCACTTCGAGAATCTGCGCGTTTTCGGGGGCTTCGCCGATATCGTGAACGTCGACGTACGCGACCTTCCCCTGCTTATCGACGACGACGATTGCGCGCTCGCAGATGCCCTTGTCGTCTTTCCAGACGCCGTACTGCTTCGACACCGCACCCTTGGGGTGGAAGTCGGCGAGGAGGGGGTATCTCTCGATCCCACCGATCGATTTGGCAAACGCTACGTGGCTGGGAACACTGTCGACCGAAATGCCCACGACCTGGGCATCATACCGTTCGAAATCGGCCACTTCGGCCTCATACGACGGCATTTGAACGGTTCAGACAGGGGTCCAGTCGAGGGGATAGAAAACGAGTACTACATTCTTCTTACCGCGGTAATCGCTGAGCTTGAACGTCTCGTTGTTGCGATGACCCGGAAGCGTGAAATCAGGGGCTTCAGCCCCCACCTTCAGCGTCTGGGTCTCGCTCGCAACGGACGATCTTCCGAATGAAACCATAGAAGAGTCTCCTCCTTGTGCGAATCGAATGGGCACGAGTCGAATGGCGGCGTCCACGGCGCTGCCGTTTCACCACGCATCTTAGTACTTCGTAGCAATGAGCGCGCCCCGGAGACATCGGCCGACATCGCCGGATTGTTTTGGAAGGCAGAGCCGTTTTACCCCGTCCTATGGATACTCAGGACCGCCTCATTCAGGGGATGGCCGGCGACGGCGACTTTCGCGTGCTCGCGGCGCAGACGACCACCACGGTCGAGACCGCCCGTGAAGTGCTCGACCTCGCGCCCGTCGCCGCCGACGCCCTCGGACGCGCGATCACCGGCTCCCTCCTCCTCGCACGTCTGCTCGACAAGGACGTCCGCAACCAGCACGTCACGCTGCGCTTCGAGGGCAACGGCCCCCTCGGCACCGTCATCGCCGAAGGCACCGTCGCCGGCAACGCCCGCGGCTATGTCGCCAATCCCGTCCCGAACGACCTCTCGCTCGACGTCGGCCGCGCCATCGGCCGGGGGATGCTCACCGTCATCCGCGGCACCCCGCCGGCGGGGAAGCCGTACACCTCTCAGATCACCGTCGACGGCACGGGCGTCGCGCAGGACCTCACACGCTACCTGATGCGCTCGGAGCAGATCGCCTCGGCCGTCCTCCTCGGCGTGCTCAACCGCCGCGACGGGGTCGCCGCCGCCGGCGGCATCATCATCCAGGCGTTCCCGCACACGAGCGAAGCGTCGATCTCACGGCTCGAACAGCGCATCCGCGAGGCGCCGCCGCTCAGCACGCTGCTCGAGAAGATGCCGATCGAAGACGTCGTCGCGCACCTCCTCCACGACATCGGCTACAAGCAGATCGACGCCGGCCACACCGTGCCGGTCTCGTACACCTGCCCCTGCACCCGCGAGCGCGCGCTCGCACCGCTCTCCCTCTTCTCGCGGGACGAGCTGCAGGAGATGGTCGACGAGGGTGGCTCCGAGGTGCAGTGCCAGTTCTGCGGGCGCAAGTACTCGTTCACGGCGGAGGACCTCCTTGCGCTGACCGCGACGCACGAGGCATGATCCGGCCCGCCACCGGCCGGTTGTTGGTTGTCGGTTTTCGGTTTTCGGCAAACCACCGGGATCCGACCACAGGCCACTGACCACCGCATCGCAACCGAAAACCGAAAACCGAAAACCAACATCATGCGAAGCATCATCACCGGCTCCGGAATCGGCATCGGCCAGAACCTCGTCCCGAACGAGGCGCTCGGCCGCATCATGGACACGACGGACGAATGGATCCGGACGCGCAGCGGCATCACGCAGCGCTACTACGTCGATCCCGGCACCGGCTCGGCGGCCCTCGGGATGCTGGCGGCGGAGCGCGCGCTCGCAGCGGCCCAGCGCACGATCGGCGACATCGACGCGATCGTGTTCGCCACGATGACGCCCGACCACTTCTTCCCCGGCAACGGCCCGGTCGTGCAGGCGAAGATGGGCTTCCCGCAGCACATCCCGACGTTCGACATCCGGCAGCAGTGCTCCGGCTTCCTGTACGGGCTCGATCTCGCCGATTCGCTGATCCAGAGCCGCAAGTACAAACGCGTGCTGCTCATCGGCGCCGACGTGCACTCGCCGTTCATGCCGTGGCAGAACGGCTGGGACATCACCATCGGGGCCGACAACCGTGACGTGACGCCGCAGGAGTACGAGTTCAACACGCGCTTCCGCGACCGGACGGTGCTCTTCGGCGACGGCGCCGGTGCAGTCGTCGTCGAGGGCTCCGACAACGGCGACGGGCGCGGCTTCCTCGCGTCGAAGCTGTACACCGATGGCTCCGACATCGAAGCGCTGTACGTCCCCGGCATCGGCTTCCGCCACCGTCCCTACGTGACGCACGCGCAGCTCGACGGCGCCGAGTTCATCCCGGTGATGGAGGGACGCGAAGTCTTCAAGCAGGCCGTCTCCAAGATGCCGGAGGCCGTGCGCGCCGTGTGCGCCGAGGCGGGCGTGGAGGTGCAGCAGCTCGACCTGCTGCTGATCCACCAGGCGAACCTCCGCATCGTCGAAGGCGTAGCCAAGCAGCTCGGCCTCAGCGCCGACAAGGTCCCGCACAACATCGAGCGTTACGGCAACACCACCGCCGGCACCCTGCCGATCCTGTTTCACGAGTGCCTCGAAGCCGGCACCATCAAGCCGGGCATGCTGGTGTGCTTCACGGCGCTGGGGTCAGGGCTGCACTGGGGTGCGGCGTTGTATCGGGTGTAGCGATAGGACGAATGGGACCTATAGGACGGATAGGACCCCACCCAACCAGCAGCGTCCTATTCGTCCCATAGGTCCTATTCGTCCTATTGGTCCTATCGTTCCCCTGGCGGCTACAATCGCGCAGTGGCCCAATTCCTACTGCTGACCACCTTACTTTCCATCGCCGCACTCATCGCCACTTCGGTGATGGGGTTCCGCGCGACGCCCGTGCAGGTCGCCGATCACATCTTCTTCGCGCTGGGGACCGTCGTCCTGGGCCTGTTTTCGCAGTCAATGACGATGTTCTTCTTCATCGGCACCGGCAAAGAGATCAAGGAAAAATCGGGGAACGATGAACGCGTCGTCCAGCGCACGAAGCAGTTCAAGTCACAGGTGTTCCCCACCGCCATGTGGGCCATGACCGCACTGATGATCACGTTCATCATGGGCGGCGGCGTGGCCAGCGGCCGCACCGCGCGCTGGGTGCACGATCTGTCGACCGTGATCACGATCGTCTTTTTTGCCCGCGCCTACTGGGTGCAGATCCGCGCGATGAATGAAAACGCCACGCTGATGGAACGCTACCTCAAGGAGTAGTCCCCTACCCCAGCGCATCCTCCGCTTCCCGCAACCCCTCACGCGCCGACTTCCCCGCGCCCAGGGCAATCGCCCGCCGGAAGTAGTCGGCGGCGGTCTGCGGCTCGTCGTTCATGTCCAGCATGAAATGCCCCAGCGACTCGAGGGCCTCGGCCGAGTTGGGCTCGAGCTCCAGCGCCTGGCGGTAGCTTGCTTCCGCCTCGTCCAGCTCCTCGTCTTCCAGGTCGCTGAGCTGGATGGCGTCGCCGCGGAGGATCCAGAGCGCCGCGGACGGGTTCCGCTCGAGCTCCTCCTCGATGTCGGCCAGGACGTCCTCGGATGCATGTTCGGCGCGCGTGATTTCCTCTTTGATGCGGCGGATGAAGTCGTTGCTCATGACGGCAGCCGTTGCACCGTACGTTCCACCGCTCGTGATAGATTCGCGCGCCGTGAGCGACAAGACCACCTACCGCGATTCAGGCGTCGACATCGACGCGCAGGATGAGGCGCTGCGCGAAGTGCGCCGCATCGTGCGCGACACCTACACGCCGGGCGTGCTCTCGGAGCTCGGCTCGTTCGGCGGCCTCTATCGCGGCACGTTCGAGGGGATGGAGAGCCCCATCCTCGTCTCCTCGACGGACGGCGTCGGCACCAAACTGCGCGTCGCGCAGGCGATGAAGGTGCACGACACCGTCGGCTACGATCTCGTCTGCCACTGCGTCAACGACATCCTCGTGCAGGGCGCGCGGCCGCTCTTCTTCATGGACTACTACGCGACCGGCCGTCTCCGTCCGCCCGTCATGGCCGACGTGGTGCGCGGCATGGCACGCGCGTGCCGGGAGAACGGCGCGGCGCTGATCGGCGGCGAGACCGCCGAGATGCCCGGCTTCTACAGCGACGACGATTACGACGTCGCCGGCTTCATCGTCGGCGTCGTCGACGAGAAGAACCTCATCGACGGCAAGGCGGTCCGCGAGGGCGACATCGCCATCGGCCTCCCCTCGGCCGGCCTGCACACGAACGGCTACTCCCTCGCGCGCAAGGTCTTCTTCGACAAGCTCGGACACGATCACCAGACCGTGCTGCCGGAGATCGGGAAGATCGGCGAGGCGCTGCTGCAGCCGCACCTCTCGTACCTCAAGGCGCTGCTGCCGCTCGTCGAAGAGCGCGCGCTGCATGCGATGGCGCACATCACCGGCGGCGGCCTCACCGACAACCTGCCGCGCGTGCTGCCGGGTGGTCTCGACGTCCATATCAAGCTCGGCTCGTGGCCGGTGCTGCCCATCTTCAAGTTCCTCTACGAGCACGGCAACGTCGAGCGCGACGAGATGCTCCGCGTCTTCAACATGGGCATCGGCATGGTGCTGCTCGTAGCGCCGGACAAGGTCGACCGCGTGGCGAAGCACTTCGCGCAGGTCGGCCAGACCTACTACTTCGTCGGCAACGTGATGAAGGGAGACGGCAAGGTCGTGTACGACGTGCCGCCGTCGGGCTTCGCGAGCTGGATCGAGTGATGCGTCTCGCGGTGCTGCTCTCCGGCCGCGGCTCCAACTTTCTGTCGATTCACCAGGCCATCGACGCTGGCCGCCTCGATGCTGAGATCGTCGCGGTGATCTCCAATCGTCCGGAAGCGCCAGGATTGGCGAAGGCGTGCGAGCTCGGCTACGACGCACACGCGCTCGACCACAAGGCGTTCGCCAAGAGAGCGGAGCACGAGGCCGAGGTGTCGCGCGTGCTCGAAGCGGCGGCCCCCGACTTCATCGTGCTCGCCGGCTACATGCGCCTGCTCAGCGCCGCGTTCGTGGAGCGCTGGCGCCACCGCATCCTCAACATTCACCCATCGCTGCTGCCGGCGTTCCCCGGGGTCGACGCGCAGGCGCAGGCCGTCGCGTACGGCGTGAAGGTGTCGGGCTGCACGGTGCACTTCGTCGACGAGCACCTCGACGCCGGCCCAATCCTCGTCCAGCGCGCCGTCCCGCTGCTCGACGGCGATACCGCGGAGACGCTCTCCGCAAGAATCCTGGAGCAGGAACACGAAGCCTACGTCGAAGCGCTGGCGCGCCTCTCCCGCGGCGCCTGGCGCATCGACGGCCGGCGGGTGGTGTGGGACGCCTGAAACAGCTGGGACCTACAGAACCAACGGGATCGCTTCGATCCCATCCGTCCCATAGGTCCCATAGGTCCTATTTGTCCTATTTGTGAATCGCCTACGGCAGGAACGCCTTGTACCAGGCCTGCTTATCCACGGCGGATGCGGCTACAGCCGGCACCCGGGCCAGGACTTCGGAGCCGTTCTGCACGACGATCGCGCCGACCGTCTGACCGGCCTTGACCGGCGCCGCGACGGCACCGCCCTGGAACGAGACCTTGATGTTCTTGTCTTCGCCGCGCTTCACGAGCACCGAGACGTCCTGCGCGGCCACGGCCGGCACGTTGCCGGTGCGGCCCTTCGAGACGGTGGCGGCGCCGATCTGCTGCCCCTTCTTCACCGGCGTCACGGTGCGATAGCTCGCGAACGCTTCGTTGAAGAGACGGGCGGAGATGCCGAAGGAGCTGAGCGGTCCCTTCGACGGCTTGGCGCCCATGACCACGGCCACGAGCTCCATGTCCCCACGCTTGGCGGACGCCGTGATGCAGTAGCCGGCGGGACCGGAGTACCCGGTCTTCAGCCCCGTAGCCGCATCGTAGTAGTTCTGCTTGCGCGGGTTGATCAGGTGGTTCGGGTTGTAGATCGTCGTGAGCGTGCCGTTGCGGAATGGCATCTCAGGGATCACGCCGAGCTGGCGCATGAACGGATACTTCATCAGCTCCATGCCGACGAGGGCCAGGTCGTGCGCGCTCTGCATGTTGATGTTCTTCGGGTTCTGGGGATTCGGCAACCCGTGCGGATCGAAGAACTGCGAGTTCTTGCACCCCAGCTCCTTGCAGCGCTGGTTCATCAGATCGGCGAAGGCCTCGTTCGAGCCGGCGATCTTCTCCGCCAGCGCCGTGGCGCCGTCGTTGGCCGACTGCACCATCGTGGCGATCACGAGGTTCTTGATCGGCCAGCGGTCACCGGCACGGAGGTAGACCTGCGAACCGCCCATCTGCGCGGCACGCGGCGAGATCGTCACGGTGTCTTCCCACTTGAGGCGTCCGTCGCGGATCTCCTCCAGCGTGATGAGCAGCGTCATCATCTTCGCCATCGACGCCGTCGGCAGCATGACGTTCTCGTTCTCGGCGAAGAGGACGCGCTTCGACTTCGGTTCGATCACATAGGCGGCGGTGTAGCCCTTGCCCGTCGTATCGACGGCCGAGCCTTTCGCTTCCGCGCCACCAGCTTCATCTTCCTGCGCGACGGCCGGTATGGCCAGCGCCGCGACGAGCAGAAGGAACATCCAACGTTTCATTTTTGACTGACTCCAATTCGGTTTATCGCCGAAGCCAGACTGCACGTCGTCTGCCATCTCGGCTGTCAGGCCGTGACGGCATCGCGCTTCCGTTTCTTGGTGGTGCGCGTGGTGCGCGGGATCGAGCTGATCACCGTCCAGTCGTGCTTGTGCACGACCACCGGTTCTTTCGACTTCGGCCAGAGATCGACCGGGATGTAGTAATAGCCGTCGCCAAGGACGCGCGACTTGATGGCCAGGTCGCGCATGCTCTTGCAGAGACCTTTCTTCCCACGAATCGCACTGCGCTCGACGAGTACCCCCGTCGATTCACCTATGCCATCGTAGACACTGATCTCCGCACAGAGAGAGTTCACTAACGTCATCGTTGCACTCCATTGCTCGAACAGATGCCGGGCCCATCTGGACAGAGGAATCCATTTAGCAGTGGAGTTAGCAACCCGCGCGCCATGACGGGTTTTCTGACGGAGGAAACGCCGCTACGTCACTCTTTCAGTTCCACATTCCAGTACGCCTCATCCAGGAAGTTCTTCCAGATTTCGGGGTACGTGCGGCCCTGCAGGCGGTGCAGCGGGTGCCAGCGCGGGCGCACCGGCTGGCGGATCAGGCGGATCTCCGATTCGCCGAGGAGCTTGTTGCCTTTGCGGACGTTGCAGGGGAGGCAGGCGCAGACGACGTTCTCCCACGTCGACTTGCCGCCGCGGGAGATCGGAATCACGTGGTCGAGCGAAAGCTCCGAGGACGGAAACTTGCGCCCGCAGTACTGGCAGCGGTTCTGGTCGCGCAGATAGATGTTGCCGCGCGAGAACTTCACTTCCTGCCGCGGGAGCCGGTCGAACGACAGGAGCTGCACGACGTGCGGGATCCTGATGTTGCGGCTGGGAGTGACCACGTAGTGTTCGTGGGGCTGGGCCGGGACGTCTGCCCAGTTCACGAAATCGTAGGTGCGGTACTCGGAGTCGACCGCACGGACCTGTCCTTTGTACAGGAGCGTCAGTGCGCGTCGCACCGACGTGATCTGCACCGCCTGGAACACCCGGTTCAAAACCAGAACGTGCCCGTCGAGCATGGGTCTCCTTCGATTCCGCGCTCCATGATACACGACCGCTTTAGCCGATCTGAGCACCGATCTTGCCAATCTCCTTGAGTTGCGACATAGTTATGCGCCAAGACGCAGAAAACGTGAGACGCTTCGCGCGTACGGCGCCGGGCGTTGAAGGGTGTGTTTTCGGGAGGCTTTATGCGCGTTAGGTCACGGGTCGCTCTGGTCTTTCTCCTCGCTGTTGTCGTTTCGTTCCCGGCTTCCGCCGATCACTTCACGGGTGAATGCCCGCTGTCGCTCGTCGCTACTGACGACCGTCCCAGCGACTTCGCTCTGTCGCCGCACGGGGTCTTCCGCTCCGGCAACCTCGTGTACGTCCTCGCGGGCCAGAGGCTGACGACCTACAACGTCACCGACATCGGTGACCTGCAGGCCGCACGCGAAGACGTCATCGGCTCGATGGGGTCGCGCGAGACCGAAGGCGGCGCCGCGTTCTCCAACGGCTACCTCTACGTATCGGGTGAGGCGGGGCTCGAGATCTACGACCTCCGCAACACGCGCGGCGGCGGCACGGCCCCGGTCCTCGTTTCGAGGACGCGCGGCCTGCACTACCGCCGCCTGGCCATCAACGGCGATCTGCTCGCGGGTCTCTACCCGATCATGGATCTGCCGTGCGTGCCGACGAACAACCCGCCGTGCACGAACCAGGTCGACCTCTACAACATCGCCAATCGCAACAGCCCGAGCTTCATCAGCTCGATCCGCGCCCAGACGCGCGGCCACGTCGCGTACAACGACATCGCCTTCAACTTCGGCTATCTCGTCGTCACCGGTGAGACCGGCACTTTCGCCTTCAACGTCACCGACCCGAGCACACCGAGCCTCGCCGGCACGCTGGTCCGTCCGGGCCACTTCCTCGTGAGCAATGGCGCCAACCTGATCGGTGTCGGCCGCGATCGCGAGATCATCGTCGGCAGCCTGAACAGCCTCGGGGCCATGACGGCCTCCTTCCTCTTCTCGATCCCGCAATACCTCCAGATCGATCGCGCCAACCCGATTGCCTTCTCGCGCAACGCCTGGTTCGACGACAACAACAACCGCCTGATCACGCTCGTCAACGAGATCGATCCGCACACGCGCAAGCCGTCGCGCACGATCGCTTTCGACGTGTTCGACTGGTCGCTCCCGCAGTTCGAGGGCTCCGTCGAGCGCTTCTACGAGGACGTTTCCGAGGTCACGCCGGACGAGGTGAAGTACAACCCGGTCGCGATCGGGCCGTACGTCTACACCGTCGGCGAGTCCAGCGGCCTCCAGACCTGGGGCTCGTGCGGTCAGGTCATCGGACGCATCGAGTTCGAGAACCCCGCGCAGCAGCTTCCGTGCGGCGGCGGCGCCGAGCTTCACGGCTGGGTGACGGGTACGCAGAAGATCGCCAACGTCGAGATCTTCCTCGACGGCGGACTCCTCGGCACCGCCATCATCCGCGGCACCCGCAGCGACATCTTCTCCCGCACGCCCGTCATGTCGTGGCACCTCGAGAATGTGAACCTCGACGCGACTCCGCGCGGCGAGCACGTCCTCCGCGCCGTCGGCACCGACGCCCTGGGCAACCGCCGCCAGTTCGCCAGCCAGCGTGTCTTCTTCAATGGACCGGGCCAGAACTGCAACAGCGTCGGACGCCGCCGCGCCATCCGCGGCCGCTGATCCCAATCACCAGCAACGAAAAAGGCCGGCGAAAGCCGGCCTTTTTGTTTTGGGGAACGATGGGACAAATGGGACTAATGGGACCAATAGGACCGATGGGACCCACCCACCCGGTTCCGCCAGACTCTTCGCCATGCGACTCCCGGTGTCCCATAGGTCCCATTCGTCCCATAGGTCCCATTCATCCCATAGGTCCCATTCGTCCTACAGGTCCTATTCGTCCTATCGTCCCACCATCTCTTCGACAATCCGCAGCGCCGCCTCGCGGCGATCGGCAGCCGCGGTGATCGGCCGCCCCACTACGATGTAGCTGGCGCCCGCCGCCACCGCCTGACGCGGCGTCATCATCCGGCGCTGGTCTCCGGCATCGGCGCCCGCGGGGCGAATCCCCGGCGTCAGGATCACGAAGTCGTCGCCACACGCCTCGCGGATCGCGGCAATCTCCAGCGGCGAGGCCACCACGCCGCGCAGCCCCGATTCCTGCGCCAGCCGCGCGAGACGCACCGCGTTGTCGAGCGGTGCTCCGCCGAAGCCGATCGCGGCCAGCTCCAGCTCGTCGAGGCTCGTCAGCACCGTGACGCCGAGGACGAGGACAGCGTCGTGGGCGCAGGCGCGGAGCATGGCCGGGCCGCCTCCGGTGTGCACCGTCAGCATCGCCGCGCCCAGCGCCGCCGCTTCCGCGACGGCATGCTGCGCAGTGTTCGGGATGTCGTGGATCTTCAGGTCGAGGAACACGCGCTCGCCGCGCGAGACCACCTCGCGCACGATCGACGGGCCGTTGGCGATGAACGCCTGCAGCCCCAGCTTGAACACGCCGGCGATGCCATGCAGCTCGTCGACGAGGCGGAGAATCTCGTCGCGGGAGGAAAGATCGACGGCGACGACCAGCCGCTCGTCAGGGCGCATCTCATATTGATTGGCTTGCATCGCGCGACATCATAATCTTCACCGCGATGGACAAATGGACCGTAGCCCGGACGCTCGACGAGATCTCCCGGTACATCGAGCTCAGTGACCCGAACAAGTTCAAGGCCCGCGCGTTCGAGCGCGCTGCCCGCGCCGTGGAAGGCCTCGTCGACGACGACATGAATCGCGTTGTCGACAGCGGACGCCTCACCGGCGTCTCCGGCATCGGCAAGGCCACGAGCGAAGTGATCGTGGAGCTCGTCCGCACCGGCACGTCGCGCTATCTCGAGGAGCTGCGCGCCCAGTATCCCCCCGGCATCTTCGAGCTCCTCCGCGTCCCCGGCCTCGGGATCAAGAAGATCGCCCTGCTCCACGAGACGATGGGCATCGGCAGCCTCGACGAGCTCGAAGCCGCCGGCCGCGAAGGGAAGCTGGCGAAGCTGAAGGGCTTCGGCAAGAAGACGGAAGAGAAGATCCTCGAAGGGATCGCCTTCGCCCGGAAGCGCGAGTCGCAGCATCTGCTGCCCGTCGGCATCGAGGTCGGCGAGCTCGTACGCGAGCGCCTGGCCGATCTCGACGCGGTCGTCGACGCCGAGGTGTCGGGCAGCGTGCGGCGTCGGCTCGAGGTGATTCGCAACGTGAACATCGTCATCGCCACGAAGCAACGCGAAGACGTGTTGCGCGCGCTCCCGTCGCTCGCGGCGAATCTGGAGATGCTCGACGACGACACCGCGAAAGGGCTCGTGCGCAACGAAGTGGAAGTGCTCTTCCATCTCACCGAGCCGGCGTCGTTCGGCACGACGCTGCTGCGTACGACCGGCAGCAAGGAGTTCGTCGAGGCGTTGGAGACGAAAGCCGAGAAGCTGCCGAAGGCGCGCACCGAAGCGGATGTCTTCGAGAAGGTGGACATCCCGTGGCTGGAGCCGGAGCGCCGCGAGACCGCCGACGACCTCAAACGGAAGAAGCGGACGAAGCTCGTGCACGTCGACGACCTCCGCGGCACGTTCCACGTCCATACCACGTTCTCCGACGGGCGCAACACGGTGCAGGAGATGCTCAGCGCCGCGCGCGACCGCGGCATGCAGTACGTCGGCCTCTCCGACCACTCGAAAGCCGCGTACTACGCCGGCGGCCTCACCGAAGCGCAACTCGAGGAGCAGCACGCGGAGATCGCGCGGCAGGAGCCGGCCGTTGCGCCGATGCGCGTGTTCCGCGGCACCGAAGCGGACATCCTCCCGAACGGCACGATGGACTACGGCAAGAAGACGCTCGCGAAGTTCGACTTCGTCATCGCCTCGATTCACTCCAGCTTCCAGATGCCGAAGGACGAGATGACCGCGCGCATCCTCAGCGCGCTCGACGATCCGCACGTCACGATCCTCGGGCACCTCACCGGGCGCCGGCTGCTCTCGCGCGAAGGTTACGGCGTCGACTTCGACGCCATCTTCGAGCGCGCGGCGGAGCGCGGCGTCATGATCGAGATCAACGGCAATCCGCAGCGGCTCGACGTCGACTGGCGCTGGCTGCCGCGCGCCGTCGACCGCGGCGTGATGCTCTGCATCAATCCCGACGCGCACTCCATCGGCGAGTACAACGCGCTGATCACCGGCACGTGGGTGGCACGCAAAGCCGGTCTGTCACCGAAGCACATCTTCAACACACGCGGTGTCGAGGAAGTCGAAGAGTGGTTCGCGAAACGTAAAGAGATGGCCGCCGGCTGACGCTTTCCGAACGCCCCCGCAAAAGCGCAATTTTCCGATAACGCATGCAGCTCCACGCAACCCAGGTTGCGTGCAAGGAGGCTGTATGAAATTCAAATCGGTCGTTGTTGCAGTCGCTGTTGCAGTCGTCGCTCCTCTCTCCGCTTTCGCCGCACAAAGCTTCACTTCCGCTGCCCAGATGACGAAGTCGGGCAGCAACGTCATCTCTTCCGGCCAGGCGTGGTGCCGTGACAGCGTCACCGGCGCGATCCTGACCAACTGCTCGTTCAGCGTCAGCCACGCGCTGGTGGAAGTCACGCCGGGCGGCGGCTCGTTCCCTCCGATCCGGGTCGTCTCTCCCGCGACCGGACAGTACAACGCGTCGATCGATCCGTATCCGGCGACCGACAACAAGTGCTACCACACGCTGATCGAGGTCTATAACTCGAGCGGGTTCCGCGTGAGCGTGGCCCAGTCGAGCCAGGTCTGCCACAACCTGGAGAAGCCGGTCATCGAGATCCCGAAGGAGAACTGCCCCATCGTCCTCGACCTCGGCGACTCCGGTCTCGACCTCGGCTCCATCGACGCGCCGGTCGCCTTCGACCTCGACGCCGACGGCCAGCGCGAGCTGCTGTCGTGGACCGCGGCGCAGAGCGAAGACGCGCTGCTCGCGTTCGACCGCAACGGCAACGGCACCATCGACGACGGCCAGGAGCTGTTCGGCTGGGCCACGAAGCTCGCCTCGGGCGCCAACGCGGAAGTCGGCTACGCGGCCCTCGCGGAGCTCGACGCCAACGGTGACGGCGTGGTCGACGCGTCGGACGCGGCGTTCGCCCAGCTCCGCGCCTGGGTCGACACGAACCACGACGGCGTCTCTCAGGCGGCCGAGCTGAAGTCGCTGGCGAGCGTCGGCATCATCGCCCTCGAGTACGACTACAAGGAGAGCGAGCGCCACGACCAGGACGGCAACCAGCTCCGCTACCGCGCCCGCGGCTGGGCCGCCAACCCCGCCGGCAACGTCCGCGCGATCACCACGTACGACGTGATCTTCGACGGCCGGTAAGGCACAAGGAAGTTGTTTCACGGAAGCCGGCGCAAGCCGGCTTCTATGTTTTGCGGCGGGGAACGATGGGACGAATGGGACAGATGGGACTCGGGTGGGAGGGTCCCATCGGTCCTATTGGTCCCATCTGGCGTGCGCGCCGACGATGCCGTCGTTCAGCCCAACCAGGACGACCGGCAACTCAAGCGCGGGACTCGTCCATCCGTCCTATCGGTCCCATTCGTCCCATTCGTCCTATCGCCATCCCATCGACACACAAAAAAAGACGCGGCGCAGAGGTGAGCGATCTGCGCCGCGCCGAAGTGTGGAGAGACTTGCGCTTCTTCAGCGCCGGGCCGTGATCACGATCATCAGTGCCCGCTGGCTTTCCGGAGCCTTTGCCGCACCGATGATCAACTGCTGTCCAAGCTTGAGATTCAGGGTCGACTTGTGAAGCTGAGTGAGCTGGTCATTTTCCAGTTTCGAGATGCGGAGGTCCGACACCTTGATCGTGTTGCTCGCGGCGTCATACTCACCGAGCCGGAACTCGGCGCGATATTTGTCCATGTCGATCTGACCCGGCTCTCCTTCGCGCCCGAGGAAGCTGGCTTCGCCGAGCTCCTCGAAGGCGTTGTAGCGCATCATGGAGAGCTTCGAGGCGATGTCCTTCATGTCGTCCGCGATGCGCGGCGCCTGCTCGGGCTTCACTCGCGACGCGGCGACCAGCCGGATCTCGAGGTTGAAGTTCTGCGCGGGCGTGTCGAAGGCGGCGATCGCCGCGGCGATGGCTTTGAGGTTCTCCGGACGGTCCGTCACGCTCAGGGAGTTCGTCGACGGCTGCAGCGAGATCGACCCCTCGGCGCTCACCAGGTTCTTGATGGCCGCGGCGGCCTTTTCGGCTGCCTTGTGCCGGAACTGGAACGCGCGCACGGTGAGCGTCTTCTCGGCCGGCGGCTCCGCGAACGCGGTTCCGCAGACGAAAGTCATGGCCAGGAGCAGTCCGGTGATTCGCTTCAACGTCAACGTCATAAGTCCGCCGGGAGGTCTTCGTCGAAGATCATGACGATCTGCGTGTCGGCGGTCTCGGCCGGCACTTCGACGATGGTTGCATTGTTGGAGTCGTACCGCTCGATGGCCGGTTGCGAAACGAGCGCCACCGAAGTGGTGGCGGCCGGACGCAGCATGGCGACCGTCGGGATGTGAACGCCCTGGCTGGAGGCCGGGGCGCGGAAGTAGAACATGGTGGCGCCGGAGATCGCCCCCGTCAGCGTCGCGGCGATGGCGAGCCGGCGGGTCCACGTCAGCACCGGGGTCAGCACCGGCCGCGCAGGATGGCTGTCGACGGTCGCCTCGGCCTCGCGGACGCGAACCTGGCGCATGACGTCGTCGACGAAGGCATCGACACCGCCCGGCGGCACCATCTCCTCCACGCCGATGGCGCGGAAGATGACGTCCGGATCGATGCCGGCCGCGTGGTCGAGGCAGGCATCGCAGGCGCGGAGATGCTCGAGCACCTTCGCGTCATCCGTGGCGGGGACGAAGCGGGAGCGGAAGGCGTCGCAGCCGATCATCGCGCCCTCCACAACTGCGCGTACTCGGGGTAGCGCTTCTGAAGCTGCTGCTGCATGAGTTTCCGGGCGTTGAACAGGTGGTTACGGACGGTCGATTCGCGGCAGCCGAGGATCTTGGCGATCTCGGCGGACGGCAGATCGTCCATCTGGTTCATGACGAAGATCGTCTTCTGCTTGGGCGAGAGGACGGAGGAGACGTCCTCGAACACACCCTCGATCTCCTTGCGCTGCACGATGACACCCTGTTCGGCGTCGGCGGAGGTGCGCACGAGACGGAGGTTGGAGTTCACCGCGTTCTCGCGCGACTGCTTGTTGCGCATGAAGTCGATGGCCACGTTCGTCACCATCCGGTACAGCCAGGTGTCGAACGCGTAGGAAGGATCGTACTTTTCGAGGTTTTCCCACAGCTTCAGGAAAACGAGCTGGGAGATGTCTTTCGCGTCTTCGGCGTTGCCGATGATGCGATAGCAGAGGGCGTACACCTTGGACGTCTTGCGTCGAACGAGCTGTTCGAACGCATCGGAGTCCCCCTCGCGAATCGTCTGGACAAGCTGGCGATCGTCGGGCTCAGGTGCCGGTGTAGTCGGGGTCATCAGGCGCAATTCCGCGGCCATTGTGAAGCTAAGTACGGTGGCTCGTCCGGGAACGTCTAGGCGAGGTCGCCACTTCCCGGGCAGTTTTCGGTTGTCGGTTTTTGGTTTTCGGTGGGGGCGGGACCGAAAACCAAAAACCAAAAACCGAAAACTGCCCCCGCCGGGTGGCAGGGTACAATCCCCGGAACATGCGAGTTCTCGTTGTCGGTCAGGGTGCGCGCGAGCACGCCATCTGCTGGAAACTCAAGCAAAGCCCCTCTGTCCGTGAGCTTTACGCCGCGCCGGGGAACGCCGGTATCGCCGCTCTGGCGGACGTGGTGAACATCGGCGTCGCCGATATCATCGAGCTCGCCGACTTCGCCGAGTCGCTCAAAATCGACCTCACCGTCGTCGGCCCCGAGCTCCCCCTCACCCTCGGGATCGTCGACGAGTTCCAGAAACGTGGGTTGGCCATCTTCGGCCCCACCCGGCTGGCGGCTGAGCTCGAAGGCTCCAAGGTCTTCTCCAAGGAGTTCATGCGCAAGTACGCCATCCCGACCGCGGAGGCGTACACCTGTAACAGCGTCGACGAGGCCCGCGACGCCCTGAAGAAGCTCGGCTACCCCGCCGTCATCAAGGTCGACGGGCTGGCTGCCGGCAAAGGCGTCGTCATCGCCGAGTCGAAGGCCGAGGCGGACGACTACCTGCGGCTGGTGTTCGAGGAGAAGCGGTTCGGCAACGCCGCCGCACGCATCCTCGTCGAGGAGTTCCTCGACGGCGAGGAAGTCTCCTTCCTCGTCATCACCGACGGCAAACGCGTCGCCCCCCTCGCCCCGGCCAAGGACTACAAGAAGGCTTTCGACGGCGAGACCGGCCCGAATACCGGCGGCATGGGCGCGCACTCCCCCGCGGTCGTCCTCAGCGGCGAGACCGCCGGCGAGATCATGAAGACCATCATCCATCCCACCATCCAGGGGATGGCCAGCGAAGGACGCCCCTACACCGGCGTCCTCTACGCCGGGATCATGCTCACGGAAAAGGGGCCGAAGGTCCTGGAGTATAACTGCCGCTTCGGCGATCCTGAGACGCAGGTGCAGATGCTCCGGCTCGAGGACGACCTGGCCGAGGTTTTCCTCAGCGTCGCCCGCGGCAACCTCGGCGAGACCAAGCTGTCGTGGAAAAAGGAAGCGGCCGCCTGCGTCGTCATCGCCGTCGACGGCTACCCCGACGAGTTCCCCAAAGGGCAGGAAGTCACCTTCGACGCGATCGACGACGACTCCGTCGTCATCTTCCACGCCGGTGTCGTCAAGCGCGACGGAAAGCTGATCAACCAGGCCGGGCGTGTCGTCAGCGTCTGCGCCCGCGCCGCTTCCCTCACCGATGCCCTCGCCAAGGTCTACCAGGCCGCACCGAAAGTCCGCTTCGACGGCGCCCGCTACCGCCGCGACATCGGCTGGCGCGCCCTGGAGGCAAGGACGGGCGGCAGCGGGAAGTGGCCGGTCACTCCGTAGAAGCGTTGTCCGTTGTCCGTTTTCCGTGCTCCGCTCGACGACCCTCCCCGTGAAGCGGAGCACGGACAACGGACAACGGACAACCAATCCCCGCTCCCCCCTTTCCCCGACCCCCCTCTTCAGCAGAGAATCTGACCAATGAACAAACCTTGGGTCCTCATCGTCATGGGCAGCGACTCCGACGCCGAAGTCATGTCGCAGGCTGCCGCCGCGCTCGACGAAGCCGGCGTTCCTTACGTCTTCACCGTCGCCTCGGCGCATCGCTCGCCGGAGCGCACGCACACGATCATCACCGACGCCGAGCGTGACGGCTGCGCCGTCTTCATCGCCGGCGCCGGCATGGCCGCGCACCTGCCCGGCGTCGTGGCCGCGTTCACGACGCGCCCCGTCATCGGCGTCCCGCTCGCCAGCGGCGCGCTCAACGGTCTCGACGCACTCTACGCCGTCGTCCAGATGCCTCCGGGCATCCCGGTCGCAACGGTCGCCATCGGCGGCGCGCGCAACGCCGGGATCCTGGCGGCACAGATCGTCGCCACCGGCGATCCGGAGCTCGCCGGCCGCCTGAAAGAGCAGCGGAAAGCGATGGCGGAGGCAGTCGCGGTGAAGTCGAAGAAAGTGGAGAAGTCGACGCGGTGAGCCGTCATGGCGCATGCGCACCATCATCACGCCCCACACACGCATAGCGAGATCGTCGGCCGCAAGCTGACGATTGCGACTGCCGCGAACCTCGTCATCGTCGCGAGCGAGCTGGGGATCGGCCTCTGGGCCGACTCCCTCTCGCTCATCGGCGACGCCCTCCACAACCTCACCGACGCCGTGGCGCTGCTGCTCGCGCTCATGGCCGTTCGCCTCGCGCGCCGGCCGGCGACGGAGGAAAAGTCGTTCGGCTACCAGCGCGCCGGCATCCTCGCCGCCTTCATCAACGGCGGGCTGCTGCTGGCGTTCACCGCCTGGATCTTCGTCGAGGCCATCGAGCGGCTGCAGACGCCGCACGGCGTGCACACGACGGCGATGTTCATCACCGCCACGATCGCACTGATCGTCAACACCGCGACCGCGGTGTCGCTGCACGCCGAAGGCCGCGACGACGTGAACATCCGCAGCGCCGTCATTCACATGATCGGCGACGCGCTGTCGTCCGCCGGGATCATCGTGGCGGCGTTCCTCATCCGCATGACCGGCGCGACGGAGTGGGACGCCGTGATCTCGATGATCATCGGCGTGCTGATTCTCTGGAGCGCATACGGCATCCTCAAAGAGACGGTGAACCTTCTCCTCGAAGGAACGCCCTCCGGCATCGATCCCCGCGCCGTCACCCAGTCCCTCGGCAACATCGACGGCGTCCTCGGCGTCCACCACGTCCACATCTGGGCGCTGGGACCGTCGAGCCCCGCGCTCTCCGCGCACCTCATGGTCGGCGACGTGCCGCTGTCATCGACAGCGCGCCTGCTGGGCGAGGTGAAAGAGGTGCTGGAGCACGAGTACCGGATTGCCCACACCACCATCCAGTTTGAATACGCCCTCTGCGCGGAGGACGATCCGCATTGCGTGCCGTTTCCGCGAAAGCCCCGGCAAGGGAACCGATAGGACGAATAGGACCTATAGGACTGATAGGACTGATAGGACTGATAGGACTGATAGGGCCCGCCGTGCTACCCCACGTAGAGTGGCTACCGCTTTCCACCGGGTCCCATTCGTCCTATTCGTCCCATAGGTCCTATTCGTCCTATCGTCCTCTATGGCCCCGGGCACACAGCCCGGGGCCAGACGGGCAACCTACTGCCGTTCAATCACCCACTGCGCGTTCGCGTTCGGCAGCTTCCCCTGCGAATTCAACCGCGGCCGGTTCCCGTTCAGCCAGAAGTAGGTTCCCCAGCGGAAGTTGAAGATGCCGAAGTTGTTGCCGACCGGGTCGAGGCGGTAGTTCGAATCGGTCGTGTTGCCCCACAGCTTCGCGTCGCCGGGCGTGAAGTTGTAGCTGAAGAAGAGCGTCGGCGCGAACGTGGCCCGGTAGAAGCCGTCGCCACGCGAGCCGACGATGATCAGGTCGAGCGGCCCGCTGTTGCTCGTCACGATCGCGGAGCCGTCGTTCAGCCCGTCCGGCGTCGTCAGGTACTGGTTGTTCACCACGCTCTTGATGCGGATGCGCTCTCCGGTATCCGCGGGCCGCTGCGGGATCGTCCACCCCGCGGGCGGGTTCTGCCACGTCAGGTTCGTCCACTCCCAGTTGAACGGCATGTGCAACTGCGTGTCGAAGAGATCGGCGTAGCCGGCAATCGGCCGGATGTTGAACACGCACACGCGCTGCGCCTCGGCGAAGTAGTTCACGGCCTTCATCTGGTCGCCGCCCCACTTCGTGTCGATCGTGTTCATGCAGGCGGAGACCGTCACGCCCTTGCCGGTCTGGCCGCTGGCCAGGACGTACGTCCCGTCGCGCCGCCCATCCGAGTCGTACCAGGAGCGCATCTCGGCGTCGTTGAAGCTGAGCCAGTTGGTCACCAGCGTCTGCGCCTCGGCCCGCGCCACCGCTTCGCGCTGCGCCATCGGCGTCCCCATCGTCCGGATGAACGCCGCCCAGAGGTCCTTCGTCGCCTCCGTCGCCACCAGCGCCGTCGGCTTCATGAAGCTCGGCTTGTACGAGCCCCAGCCCGACGTGAACGACGTCCCCTGGATCCAGATCACGTCGCCCGACGAGAAGTCGAGCGCCGTCGGCGTCTTGTGCGAATGCTGCTCCGCGCCGGTCGCACAGAGGTACGCCTTCACCTGGCGCACGCGCTCGTAGTTGTCTTCGCTGATGCGCACCGTGTGCTCGGAGCTGAACGAGTCCTCGAACAGATGCACCGCGCGGCCGAACAGGAAGTAGTTGCGGTCGACGTCCACCTGCGCGCTGAAGCCGCCGCCGTCCCAGACGCGCATCATCGTCGGCGGCGCCATCGCCGCCGCGACGAAGTAGTTGACGAAGCGCTCCTGCGAACGGGTCGCGGCCGTCACGCCGCCGCCCGGGGTGTTGTCGTCATAGCGGCGCATGAAGTGGTCGTACTGCACCTCGACCGCCTCCTGCGCCACCGCGTCCCAGCAGTCGTACTTGTCGAGCTTCCCCTTCGTCACGTTGAAACCGCCGATGTCGACCCAGCGCTCCCCGATGATCGCGTCGAAGATCGGGAGGAACGTCGACTTGTACCGGTCCTCCGCGGTCGTGCGACCCTTGATGCGGCGGATCTCCGCCTGCGCGCCGGCCGACGACACGTCCGTGTTCTTCGCCCGCCCCAGCTTCCCCCACGCCTTCCGCGGGTCGTTCGGGTCGGGCGGCAGCGGATCGCCGCCGATGACTTCCAGCGCCGCAAGCCGCGTGATCCATTCGTGCCCCATCGGGATGCCGTTGCCGATCGCGGTACCAACACCGCTCTGCGTGAACGACCAAGCCGGCAGAGAGACGAACGCAAAAACGACGAGAGCAAGGATTGAAGTAACTTTCCTCATGACATTTCTGACGGTTTGGACAGCCCGTTTGTGAAATGGCCGGGGTCCGATAGGACGAATGGGACGAATAGGACGAAGCCGCCCGTCCCATCTGTCCTATAGGTCCTATTCGTCCTATTTGTCCTATCGTTACTTGCCCATCTGCGCCACGGCGCGCGCCGGCGTGTAATTCACGGTGGCTTTCGCCACGCCGCGGGGCAGGGTCATCGCCAGGTTCGGCAGCATCGCGTAGAAGGGGCGCAGATCGATCAGGTTGCCGATCATGACCGTCCCGGCGGTGGCGCAGAGGTCGCCGGTGCGCAGCAGGTCCACCGGCTGCTTCGGGCGCATGGCCGCGTAGAGGTTCTTCACCTCTTCGCGCAGCTCACCGTGCGGGCGCTGGGCAAAGGTCTTCTGGAACGAGGTCACGGTCAGCTCCTCTTTCGCGATCCGCCCGTGCTCGTCGTGGGTGTATCCCACGTTGGCGGCCCACTCCGTCTTCGGCGAGCCCTCGGCGGGGAAGCCTTCGTAGCCGCCCTTCAGTTTCACCTGCGCCAGCCCCTGGTCGGAGTAGACGTAGTCGGCGGTCATCGCGATCAGGTGGTTGCAGGCGGCGCCGTTCTGATACTCCACCTGCTGCTGCGTGATGCGGCCGCGCGCGTCGAACGAGTACTTCGACGTGTACTTCTGCGCGTCGATGACCAGCTCTTCGCGGTCGAGGACGAAGCCTTCGCCGAGCTTGTGGGCGACGTAGGTCAGCGTGTCGCCGCTCGCCGCCGTCACCTTCTCCAGGTACTCGGCGCCTTGGTGGTAGCGGATCTTGTCCGTCCACCCCTGGATGATGTCGCCGGCGTACGTCCAGCCTTCTTCCTTCCGGGCGTTCTGGATCGCCTTCTGCCGCGCGGCCGAGTAGTCGACCGTCTCGACGCACGGCAGCACGTCGTTGCGGTGGAAGCGGTCGTCGGCGAACGTCGTCGTGCGGGTGGCCGAGACGCCGTCGCCGCACGGCCGCGTGCCCGCCGTCGCATGCCAGCAGCGGTGGCACCACGCTGTCCCGTCGGGGAGCTTGTAGCCGCAGAACGCGCAGACGATCTTCGTCTGCATCTCCTTCAGCTCCGTCTCGATGGCGAAGACGCGCTGGTCGACGCCGGCGCGCAGCTCCGGATCGCGCTCCACCTCGGCGTAGCGGCGATAGCGCTCCACCGCCTTCGTCAGCTCTCCCTGCTTCTCGAGAACGACCGCCTGGTTGTACACCGCGGCCGCATCGTTGGGACGCAGCCCCTCTGCCTGCTGGAACAGCGCGAGCGCCTCGGCCGTCTGATTCTTCCCATAGAGGAAGGTGGCGCGCCCGAAGAGGTCGACGTAGTTCTGGTCCGCCTGCCGCTTCTTCTCCACCTCGCGCTGGAACTCCAGGTCGAGCTGCAGACGCTGCACGTGCGGCCGTTCGGCTCCGTTGGGGAAGAGCTGCAGGTAGCGGTCGGCCTTCACCTGCGCCTCGGCATAACGCCCGGCCTTCGCCAGCACCAGCGCCATGTCGTACAGCACCGCCGGCTGGTCCGGACGCAGCGCGTCCGCCTTCGCGAACTGTTCGTAGGCCGAAGCGTAGTCGTGCAGCTCGAAGAACTTCTTGCCGAAGTACGCGGCTTTGCTGAATTCGTCCGTGGAGGTTTCGGGAGAGGCGGCGGGAGGCGGTTGCTGCGCCTCGACAGGCGGAGCTTCCTGCGCGTATGCCGGAAGGCAGAGGGCAGAAGGCAGCAGGCAAAAAACTGCCCATGCCATCGGGATCGTGAACTTTTCTGCCTTCTGCTTTCTGCCTTGTGCCTTCATGAGCTCTCTCATTGCAGGAACCGGTCGATCACGGAGGTCAGCCAGAGCCGCTGGTCTTCCGTCGGTTGGGACTGGGCCAGCAGCACGTACAGCGCGCGTTTCTTCTGCTGTTCGGAGAAGCGCCCGCTGCTGTCGCGGAGGGCGCGCTCCGGCTCGGCGGCAACCTCCGGGTTCACTGTGAGGATGACGTCGGCCGCGTCGCGCGGCGCCCAGTGCCTGGTGATGTCGCTGCCGAAGAGCTTCGCCACGACGTCGAGGCGCTCCTCCTCCGTCTGTGCGGCGGCGGCGAGATTCGCCAGCCGGCTGCGCACTCCGGAGCCTTCGATCAACATCCGCAGGTTCGACAGCAGATTCATGCGCTGCAGGCATGCTTCGAAGATCTGCTCTTTCGTCGTCTCGTCCTGAATCGCGGCGCTGGCCTTGACGACGTTCTGGATGCGCTCCGTCTCGTAGCTGATGAACTTCTCCGCCGCGTCCTGCGCCGGCGCAAGCTCCTCGGCGCTCGGAGCCGGCTGCTCGACCACACGCTCCTCGGCGATCGGCGGCGCCTGTGCAGGCGCTTCGCTCGCGCCGGTCAGCACGTCGACGAGCGGCAGATGATCGAGCGAAGCGACGGCAGCCTGCGTCGCATCGACTGCCTTCGTTGCGTGCAGGTCGTTCGTCGAGTTCTCCGCCGTCTGCGCCGCCGGAGCCTGCAGCGGCGGCAGCGGCATCAGCTTCGGCGTGGCGAGCATCGGCGCCGGCGACGGCTGCACGACGCGCATCAATTCCGAATCGGTCGTCAGCTTCTCGTCGATGAGGCGCTCGCGCACCCGCAACCGGATCTCTTCCTGCAGCCGGAGGTGCGCCGTGCGCTGGGCCGGATCGCTCGCGTCACAGTGACACGGCCCGAAACGGTCGGCCTCGTACTTGGTTTCGCCCTTCGTACGGAAGAACTCCACGAGCTTGACGTTGCGCTGCGACTGGACCTCCCGCGCCCGTTCGCACGCGGCCTGCGAGGAGAACTGGTTGATGCTGACCAGCTCCGCAAAGCCGCGTGTGTCGGGCCGGTACATCTGCACGTGATAGTGAAACGCCTCGCACGGACCGGCCGCGGAGGTGACGGGACAGACGAGGGGCTGCTGGGCGAGCGCCGCGCCAGCCGTCGTGAATGCCGAGACAAAGAGGAGCGAGAGGGTTCCGAGTTTCATGTGACCGAAGTGGGGCGATTATACCGGCGTGGTAAACGGCGCGTTCAACGATGGCGTCAGACGGTCGTAATGCCTGACGAAGGAGATCCAACGCACATGAAAAAACGCATCGTTCTGGTCAGTCTCGTTCTCATCGCAACGGCCGTCGTGGCCACGTTCGTCTACGCCGGTCCTCACGGTCGCCGTCACCACGGCGGCGATCTGTTCAATCCGGTCGCTCACCTGATGGCCGTCCGCGAAGAGCTCGACCTCTCGGACGCGCAGGTCACACAGCTCAAGACCATCTTCCGCGAGCTGCGCGAACAGAACGCGCCGTATCGCGAGCAACTGCACGGCACCATCCACGCCGCGGCGGCAACGCTGCTGGCGAACCCGAACGACATCGCCACGGCGCAGGCCGCGCTCGACCGGCAGGTCGCGGCAGAGAAGGCGCTCAAGACCAACATCCTCAATGCGACCTCGAAGGGGCTCAACGTCCTGACGCCCGAACAGCGCGTGAAGCTCGGCGAGCTGGTGCAGAAGAAGATGCAGCAGCACATGAAGCAGCGCCGTCATCACGGATGATGTGGGCGAGTGACCGACCAGGCACAAACCGGCGACCCGCGCGAGCGCGATGCGATCGCGCGGGTCAAGGGGGGCGACCGCGGAGCGTACGACTACCTCGTGTCGAAGTATTCGCGGCGCGCGGTGTCGATTGCGTGGGGCATCGTGCGCAATGCGGGCGACGCGGAGGACCTCGCGCAGGAAGCGCTGGTGCGCGGCTTCCAGAACATCGGCCGCTTCCGCGACGGCGATCCCTTCGGACCGTGGCTCTTCCGCATCGTCACGAACCTCGCCCTCGACCTGACGAAGCATCGCCGGCGCGTGAAGCACGAGGAGCTGCACGAGTCGGCGCCCGCAACGCGTCGCGACGGGGCGGAGCTCGGCGCCGTCACCGGCGAGCTGGCGCGCCGGATCGATGCCGCCATCGAATCGCTGCCGGAGAATCAGCGGCTCGTCGCGCGGCTGCATCTCGTCGAAGAATTGAGCGCGCAGGAAATCGCGGCCATCATGAAGCTCACGGACGGCACCGTGCGCTCGCATCTGTCGCACGCGCGGCGAAAATTGCAGGAGCAGCTCAGCGATCTTTACGGGGGAAGCAATGACTGAAGAGCGGTTTTTCGAGCAGTTGCGGCGCGATGCATGGGCGCTGCGCTACGAGCCCGACGAGCAGCGCCTGCGGCGCATCGAGGCGGCCGTGCGCATGCGCCTGGCCGAAGAGCCGCCGACGGTCGCGCAACTCCTCGCGCTCTGGTTCCGCCCCCTCGCCGCATCGCTGACGGCACTGGCCGTCGCCGCCATCCTCGCCGTCACGCTGAGCGGCCGCGGCGCCGACCTTTCGACGGAGCCGATCGAGGTGTCGATCGGAGGAGCGAGCTACAGTGTCGGCGAATAGACCCGTCCTCAAGGCCGTCCTCATCCTCGGGCTCACCTTCCTCGCCGGCACGGCGCTAGGCATCTTCATCGGCCACATGGACGCCGTCCGGCGCCGCGCCTTCCCCCCACCGCCGCACGCCGCCGAATGGGGCGCACGCCACCTCGACGGGGTGCTCGACCTGTCGGACGCGCAACGCGCGCAAGTCAAACAGATCCTGGCCACGCATCACGCCCGCATGACCGTCACGTGGCGCGGCGCCCGCGACTCCATGCGCGGCGAAGCCGAACTGGCCAATCAGGAAATCGACCGCATCCTCACCCCGGAACAACGCGCCCGCTTTGCCAAGGTGAAGTTCCTGCACCGGCGCAGGCCACTGATTCCGTTTCATTGAGGGGAAGGGGAAACGATAGGACCTATAGGACGGATAGGACGGATAGGACGAATAGGACAGATGGGACCCAGGCGGGTACGGTCATTCCACCGGGCGTAGAACGGCTGGTAGTTTCTACTGAACGCGGCGCGTTAGTACCGCCAACACGCTGGGCGGCACCGGCCACTGATTACTGAAAACCAGCCACACTACCCCGCGTAGAGTGGCCGGTGAATGCCACAGGGCGCAACGCGTAAACGTCCTATCTGTCCTATAGGTCCCATTCGTCCTATTCGTCCTATCGTTCCACCTGCACCGCGCGCAGGATGGCCTCCCCATCAAACACGCTGGGCGCGTGCACGCCCGAAACCCCATCAAGGTGTTCCAGCGCATACACCAGCGGCAGAATGGCAATGCGCTGATCCGGCACTTCGATGCGCAACGCACGTGCAGCACCGCGCACCTCCAGCCAGCCGCCGCGGCGGCCGAAGGCAAAGGGTTTCGCCACCCTGCTGACGATGCGGCCGATGCGCACCAGCGCCGGCAGCGGCAGGTTGCGCATGGCGTGCATGATCGCGCTGGCGAATGGCGCTTCGAACTCCACCACCGCGGTCGCATCCACTCCCAGCTCACGCCGCAGCAATTCGCGATCGGGGCTGTTCAGTGAGCGCCCGCCGGCCGCCGCGGCGCTGGCAATCGCCGCGGCGCCCTTCTGATTGCGGTTGTTGATGCGCAGCGTGATCGTCACCGGACCAGTCGGCCGGAACCGCCGCACCAGCGCGCCCGAGACCGCGGGCAGTGTCGACATCCCCGGCAACACGGCGACGCCGTGCTCGCGCGCGAGCGCGTCGAGCTCCCGATCGTCGAGCAGGTCGAAGAACCAGCGCGCGTCGTCGCCGATGTCGAGCCAGTGCGCTCCCGCCTCGACGCACGCGCGCACGATGCGCCGGTCGAGCGCCTGAAACGGCCCCGCCGTGCACGCGACGGCGAACGCACCCTGCGCGGCACGACGCACCGCTTCGACGTCCTGCAGGTCGAGCTCGCGCCGCGTCGCGGCAACGACGTCGAAGCGCCCCGCCAGCTCGCGCACCAGCAACTGACCGAACACGCCGCCCGCACCGGCGACAATGATCTTTCGCGACGCGGTCATTGCGGCTCGCGGCGCAGCCACTGCGCCACCACCATGATCCACAACGTGAACACCGGAAACAGAATCGCGGAGGTGATGACCTCCAGCCGCGCGTCGTGCCGCAGCGACGCAATCGCCAGCGCCACACCCGCCGCGGCCACCGGTCCGGCCAGCGCCAGCGCGAGCTTCGGCAACTCGCGCCAGCCGGCCACCACGAGCAGCGCAAACGCGACGGTGTACAACCCGTTCGCCGCGTAGCCGATGAGCACCTCGAGCTCCCGATCGAGCGCGGCGAACGCCTCCCCCTGCAGTTCCGGCAGGATCGCGATGTAGCGCGCCTCGCTGGCGAAGTCCATCGCGAACCCCGCCGCCGCCACGACCAGCGCCGTGCCGCTCAGCACCGGCGCCGTCCGCCCGAACCGCAGCGCCAGCACGACGTACAACGCGAGCAGCGAGATCGCCGCGATCTGCCAGCACGTCCACCCGGCGATCCACGCCGCCCGGTTCGCATGGATGTACGCCAGCCGCTCCGCTTCCGGAAATCCCGGCAGGCCGCGCCGCAACAGCAGCAGCATGGCGAACGACGCCACGATGTGCGTCACCGCCGCCAGCCACGCAACGTTCGATGCCGTGCGCTTCATCATTCCGAAGGATTCATAGGACGAATAGGACCTATAGGACCAATGGGACTCGGGTTGGTCCCATCTGTCCCATTGGTCCCATTCGTCCCATTGGTCCTTACGGCGCCGGCGTCTCCGCGGCCTGCTGTGCCGCCAGCATCGCGGGCGTCGTGGCGGGCTGATTCACCAGGTCGGTGAACTCGAACAGCGGCGTCGACAGGTAGCGTTCGCCGGTGCTCGCCAGGACGGCGACGACGCGTTTGCCGGGGCCCAGCTCCTTCGCCAGCTCGATGGCGGCCCAGGTCACGGCGCCGGAGGAGATGCCGACGAAGATGCCTTCTTCTTTCGCCAGGCGCCGCGCGAGCGACACCGCGTCTTCGTGCTGCACGTCGATCACGCGGTCGACGACTTTCGCGTCGTAGATCGCCGGGATGAAGCCCGCGCCGATCCCCTGGATCTTGTGCGGACTGTGCGTACCGCCTTTCAGCACCGGCGACTCGACCGGCTCGACGGCCGCGACGAGGATGCCCGGCACTTTCGACTTCAGGAACTCGCCCGCGCCGGTGATCGTGCCTCCGGTGCCAACGCCGGCGACGAAGCCGTGCACTTCACCGGCGGTGTCGCGCAGGATCTCCGGTCCGGTCGTTTCGCGGTGAACCTTCAGGTTCGCCGGGTTGTCGAACTGCCGCGAGAGCCACGCGCCCGGCGTCTTCGCCGCGTACTCCTCGGCCAGCCGCTGCGCTTCCTTGATTCCCTTCGGGCCGGGCGTGAGCAGCAGCTCGGCGCCGAGGGCCTGGAGCAGCTTGCGGCGCTCGACGGACATCGTGTCCGGCATGACGAGCGTGCAGCGGTAGCCCTTCGCCGCCGCGACGAAGGCCAGGCCGATGCCGGTGTTGCCGCTGGTCGCCTCGACGATCGTCGAGCCGGGCCGCAGCTCGCCGGCGCGCTCCGCTTCTTCCACCATGGAGATTGCGATGCGGTCCTTGACCGAGGAGAGGGGATTGAACGCCTCGATCTTCACTACCACTTCGGCGATTCCTTCGGGGACGACGCGGTTGAGCCGCACCAGCGGCGTGTTCCCGATGAGCTGCGTGATGCTGTCGTAAATCCTTCCGTGCATGAGTGACTGTTCTCCTTCCGATTGCAGATACAAAAAGGCCCGAAACCTTCACGAAGGGTCCGGGCCTGGGTTCGAAAAACGCGTGGGAACGTCGTTGCTTAGGCGGCGTACACCTCGAACCGACCCGCTGCCGGACAACAACACTGGCACATGGAGGTCGGTCGAGACATGTCGTGCACCCTACGCCGCTGCATCGCTTCTGTCAACGCGGTGGAATTCCGTCAAAGCTGGATCGCCGTGCTGCTGGCCTGCCCGAGGTAGCGGTAGCCGATTTTGGCCACGGCCACGATCACGGCGGCGTCGGTGCCGACCGCTTTCTGCAGCTTCCGGCGGAGACGCGTCACGTGGGTATCGACCGTGCGGCTGTTCAGGTTCAGGTCGACGCGGTAGTTCCAGACGCGCGAGAGCAGCTCGTCGCGCGGCACCACGCGCTCCTTGTTCTTGAAGAGGTACATGAGGAGGTCGAACTCCTTCGGCGAGAGCTTCAGCTTCTGGTTGTTCGCCGAGGCTTCGCGCGTGGCCGGGTCGAGCCGGATGAGCGAGTCCTCGCAGACCGTCTTCGTCGTCGTGGCCACTTCGCTGCGGCGCATGACGGCATCGATGCGGGCGAAGAGCTCCTGCACGCCGAACGGCTTGGTCACGTAATCGTCGGCGCCGCCGCGGAGGCCGCGGACCTTGTCCGTCTCCTGGCCGCGCGCGGTGAGCAGGATGACCGGGATCTTCGACACTTTCCGGATGTGGTCCAGGACTTCGAAGCCACTCTTCTTCGGGAGCATCAGGTCGAGCAGCACCAGCTCGGGGTTCTCAGCGTGGAAGAGGCGGATGGCCTCCTCGCCGTCAGCAGCCGTCACGGTTTCGTAGTTCTCGTGACGAAGGTTGATCTCGAGCCCCTGCCGCAGGCCGGCCTCGTCTTCAACAATCAGGATTTTCGTCATGCATTCGCTCCCTCTCGCAATAGTCGCTGTTGTTACGGATTCCGGCTGTCACATGTTTTAAACCATCGCAAAGAGGTAAGAATTGCCGATCAGCCCGCACTTTCCGGATTCAGTGGCCATGAGTTGTAACCGGCGACAGGACCTATCGGACAAATAGGACCGATGGGACAAGGGAAAACGTCGCGGCGGGAAGGCGCTAGAACGCCTCGGGTGCGTGCACCAGCCGGCCGGCCAGCTCGCGGCTCTCGGCCGTGGCGTCGCGGGGGAACAACAGACGGAACGTCGAGCCCACGCCGCTGATCGACTCCACCTCGATGCGGCCGCCGTGCGACATCACGATCTGCTGCACGAGCGTCAGCCCCAGGCCGGCGCCGCGGCGCGTGATGGTGTCGGAGAACTTCGCCCGGAAGTACGGATCGAAGATCTTCTGCAGGTCCTTCGCTTCGATGCCGACGCCGTGATCCTTGACCTCGATGATCACGTGCTCCGCCGTCTGGCGCAGGATCACTTCGATGCGGCGGTCGTCGCCGGAGTACTTGATGGCGTTGTCGATCAGGTTCAGCACGGCGCGCGAGACCGAATCGCGGTCCCACATCTGCTCGCCGACTTCCTCGTCGAGTTGCACCGTGACTTCGAAGCCCTTGCTGCGGATCCACGACTCGTAGGTCGCGATCAGGTTGCGGATCAGGTCGCGCGGCATCACCGGCGTGAAGGCGAGCGCCTTGGCGCTCTTGTTCTGGATGCGGGCGACGTCGAGCACGTTCTCGACGAGGTGCGACAGCACGAGCACTTCGCGCAGGATCTGGTCCTCGATCTCGGTGCGCTCCTTGTCCGTCAGCCGCTTGGCGAGGCGCAGCGTCTCGGCGCCGAGGCGGATCATGGAGAGCGGCGTGCGGAGCTCGTGCGAGACGTTGGCGATCAGCGCGCCGCGCAGGCTCATCGTCTCCGCTTCCTTCTTCAGCCCGCGGTACGCCAGCAGCACGCCGACGCCGAGCAGGGTGAGGGCCACGAGACTGACGGCCATGCTGGTGAGGCGCTGGTTCTGCCAGCCGCTGCCGACGTACGCCACCTCGACCCACGAGCGGACCACGAACTGGTCGAGCGGCTTCGCGAGCGGCGTGGTGTACGAGACCTTCTCCCCATCGAGCGACCCCGCCCCGCGGCGGACACCCTGGCCGGGGAAGATGGAGACGACCGTCGGGGCGAAGAAGTCTTTGCGGTCGAGCAGCGACTGCTCGATGGTGCTTTTCTGGATGCGCTTGATGAGCCGGCCCGGATCGTAGCGGTAGCGGATACGCCCCGTGGAGCTGAAGAAGTCGACGTCCTGGTCGTCCTTCCTCCCCTCGGGTGTCACGATCTCGCTGATGTAGATCGAGTTCGCCGGGTCGTAGTCGGGGACGTAGATGACCTGCACCACCCAGTCGTGCCGCTCCACCCAGTCGCGCAGCAGCGCCGAGTCGGGCTCGGGGACGCGGCGCTCCGCCTGCTGCCAGTCTTCCGCGGCCCGGGCGATCTCGCTCCGCGCGGCGGCGTCGAGGTTGATGGCGGTGATGTCGGCGGCGTAGCGCGCGTGCTGCAGCGCCAGCCTCTTCGCCCCCTCTTCCATCTTTCGGGAGAGCTGGTAGGAGCGCCAGGCGAGGACGCTCAGCCCCGCGGCGATGATCACGAACGGCAGCAGGATCGACACACGCGAACGCCCACCCCCACCTCGGGAAGCGTGTTTGAAGCGCTCGATGAAGTCGCGAATCATGTTGCCCAGGGTTTCAGTGACTGCCGGCAGTGTTCGGCTGGACGGTATGCGCCTGAGCCAGATGCTGCGCGACGATCTTGCTGATCTGTTCTTTGGTGTACGGCTCGAGCCGCACTTCGATTTTCCGGTACGCCCCACGCCGCTGCACGATCATCCAGAGACGTCCGGTCTCTTTCGCGTTGGCCAAAAGCTGCTTGAACTCCGGAGCAGTGGCTTCGGCAAGAGTCCGTCCATTGACGGCGATCAACCGGTCATTCGCCTTCAGACCGGCACGAGCGGCGGGACTGTTCGCAACGACCGACTTGATGACGAGACCCGGGCGCAGCTCCACGATCTGAAGGCCGAGGTAACGGCGTCCCGTGAGCATGTGCTGGATCTCCGTCTCACACTCTTTCGCGGCCGAGCTGCACCTGGCCGGTTCTCCGGCGTGCACCGCGGCGGCGGCGAAAAGGAGTGCGACGATCGTTGAAGTAACGCGGAAACGCATGAAGAACAGTAGGTCCCTGTGGCTCGACCACTGTAAGGCCACGGCTGAAGGAGTGCCATTAACAAATCGGAAAAGGTCGGGAGAATTCCGTGTGCCGCCCCCGGTGAACAGGAATGAAACCGCCCCGTCGGCTACGCCAAATAACCCGTTTCGGACTGGGCCAATGGGACTTATAGGACCTATGGGACCTATGGGATACCGGCGCCATGGTAGTCGCTCGGGCGGGCGGGTCCTATTCGTCCTATTGGTCCTATCGTTCCCCGCCGCTACCGGTCCACGGTCACCGTATGCGCCTGCGCCAGATGCTGGGCAATGATCTGGTTCACCTGATCCCGGGGATACGGTTCCAGGCGCATTTCGATCTTCTTGTAGGAGCCACGGCGGATCACGATCAGGAAGAGGCGGCCGCTCGTCACCTTGGTGATCGCTTCCTTGAACTTGCGGGGGGTCGAATCGGCGAACGACTTGCCGTTGATGCCGACGATCTGGTCGCCCTTCTTCAGGCCGGCACGCGCCGCGGGGCCGTTCTCGACCACGGCTTCGACGACCAGACCGGGCTTCAGATCGCCGACCTGCATCCCGTAGTAGCGGCGTCCGGCGAGCATCTGGCGGATCTCCCGCTCGCATTCCTGAGCCGGATTGCGACACAACGGCTCGGCCGCGCTCGCCGCGATCGCGGCGAGGAGTGCGACGGCGATGGCTTTGGAGACCTGGAGCATGTGGTCGGCCCGGCCCACTCTACGCCCGTCGTACCGCAATCCGCATGACGAATCAGCAACGTCAGCGTGACCGCGCGGCGCGGCGCCGCGACGGTGCCGGCGGAACCGGCGGCTCACTGTCCGGACCGTAAATCCGGAGGGAGTAGCGGTCGGCCACGACGATCTTCCCCTTCGCCGCCGCGATCTGCATCGGCGAGGTCACCCGCATGTCCGTCGGTGTGAGCGAAACGCTCCCCGGATTGCGCAGGTCGAGCTTCGACAGCACGCCGCCCGTGGCGAGATACGCCGCGTCGGCATCGGCCCCGAGCACCTCCACGCCGCTGAGCGCCACCAGCGCCGTCTCGCGCGGCGCGAACGGATCGGCCAGCGAGAACACGTGGACGCCGTACGGTGCCAGCACCACCAGCAGATCCTCCCGTTCCGAATTGCCCGTGGAGAGCGCCGCCTGGATGATTCCGAGGTCCACGTTCGTCCGGTCGACGACGCGCCGGCGGTCGGTGATGTCGAGAACGACCAGCCGCCCGTTGTGGAACGCGTAGATCGCGTCGTCGTTCGCCAGCAGCTCGACGTAGTGCCAGATGCGTCCCGCGATCTGCACCGGGTTCGCCGGATCGGACAGGTCGACCACGTGCAGGCCGCTGTGATCGTTCGCCTCGATGATCGTGTCGCGGGCGATGTCGGCGTTGCTCGGCGGACGCCCGGTCGAACGGTACGTGCCGAGGAGCTTCGGGGCGTATGGATCGGAGATGTCGATGATGTTCACGTCGGCGCGGCCATACAGCACCGCCAGGCCGCGCTTGATGCGCACGCGGTCCTGAATGTTCGCCACTTCGAGGCGCGCGACTTCCTTCGGCTGCGACGTCGTGGAGATGTCCAGCACGCGGAAGTACGGCGCGTCGACGACGTACGCGAACGTGCCGTCCGTCGCCGCGCCGCTGACCGGGCCCGCCAGATCGGTGACGTCGCCGGCGACGGCCATCGTCTGCGCGTTGTAGGCGCGCAGCGGAATGCCGGTCGCGCGTCCGAGCCCGAACTCATCGACGATCGTGCCGGAGACGAGGAAGCGGTCGCTCGCCGCCGCGATGATGTGCGCCGGCTCCTGAATCGTCTGCACGAGCGTCGGCGTGTTGCCCACGAGGTCGAGGACATACAGCTTGTCCGTCGGCTGCATGGTGAGAATGCGCTCGCCGCTGACGGCGATCTGCGTCATGTTCACTTCGCCGCTGCCGCCGCTGCCGAGGACGCGGGGGGAGGCGGCGTTGGAGACGTCGACGACGAAGACGCCGTTGGCCGCCGCGGCCACGAACAACCGCGTGCCGCTCAGCGCAAAGTCGCGCGCGCTCATCGAGAGCGTGGCGATGGCCCCACCCTCATCGGGATCGAAGACGCGCAGCCCCTGCCCGTCGATCGCGGCGTACAAGTGGTTGCCGACGAACGCCAGCGCGTGCACGTTGCGCGTCAGCGCGATGCGGCGCACCAGCTCGAGCGCGTTCCCTTCCGCTTTCCAGATGCTGATCCCGTTGCCCGACGCCGCCGCGACGCGCGTCGCATTCGCCGCCACCAGCGTCACCCCGCCGGCTTCCTCCGTCGTGCCGTACAGCACCGGCGTGAGGCCGTTCAGGCGGTAGCGATGCAGCCCGTCCGCGGTGGCCACGACCAGCTCGTCGCTCCCGAAGGAGGCGACGTCGCGCGTCTCCACGTCACTCGGCACGATGGCCAGCCTGCGAGGCTGAGCCGGATCGTAAACGGTCAGACCGCGGCCATCCGCGGCGTAGACGTGCGCCCCGCGCACATGCAGCGCGTGCGTCAGACCGCGCGCGCCCCAAACGCCACCATCCTCAGCAGCGAGCGCGAGCGGAAGGAAAACGAGAGCAAGGGTCAGGATCGTTCGACGCAAGGTAAATGGCGGCCCCTGCAACCGGCGGGCCGAACCGCGTGCGGCCGCGCCGATGCGTTGTCCGTTTTCCGTTGTCCGTTATCCGTGCTGGCGCCACGGGACGCTTTTCTCGCGAAGCGCAGCACGGAAAACGGACAACGGAAAACGGAAAACGTCCCCCCGTCAGGCGAACACCAGCCGCCCGAACGCCCCCGGTACGTGAAAGTCCGCCGGCATGCGCAGCGTCGGGCGCCACGCGGTGTACTCGTCGCCGTGGACCTCATGGCGGTCGATGCGGAAGAAGTTGCCGCGCCACTCCTCCCCCGCGACCGGCGCGGTCCGCCCCAACGACCGGAAAGGAACGCGCACGACCGTGTCGATCGTGACCTCGCCGGTCGCTTCCGTCGCCCGGCGCACGGCGGCCATCAGCCCCTCGCACGTCCACGCCAGGTCCGTCTGCATCGTGGCCCGGGCGCCATCCGGCGAGACGATCCGCGCGTCGAACGTGGTGCCGTTCGGACTCACTTCCAGCTCGAA
Organism: Thermoanaerobaculia bacterium; assembly: GCA_036380735.1. Classification (GTDB taxonomy): domain Bacteria; phylum Acidobacteriota; class Thermoanaerobaculia; order Gp7-AA8; family Gp7-AA8; genus DASVEE01. Next base: position 88,400 of record DASVEE010000066.1, read on the forward strand.
GTACTCCGTCAGCCCGTCGGGGGCGAGGAACACCTCCACCACGTCTTCTTCCCAGAGCGGCGCGTCGTGTTCGGTGTAGCGGGCCACGATGTGATCGTCCGTGGAGGAGAAGAGGAACGTCAGCATTTCCTCGTCGAACCAGACCGCCACCGTCGTGGCCAGGCGGGGTGCCGCGCCGTCGACGGTGTTGCGCAAACGCACCGGCTCACATTCCGGCGGCGCCGTCCACGGCTCCTCGATCGAAAACCCTGCGCGTGGCACCGCGATGTGATCCGACCACATTCGCGGCCATCATAGCGGCACACCGCGTGCAAATGGATGCGCCCGGGACGATGGTGGATCACGAATTAGACGAGCTGAGACGCGAGTTTCTCGTCGAGGCCGAGGAGAAGGTACGGGAAATGGAGTCGTTCGCCGAAGGCGACCGGCCTCGCGAAATCCTCGACCGCCTCGCGTACCTCGCACACCAGTTGAAAGGCTCCGGCGGCAGCTACGGCTACCAGGACATCTCCACCGATGCGGCGGAGCTGGAGAAAGCCGTCGAGACGCTCGTCGAAGGCAGCGCGGACGGTCTCGACGCCAAAATCCGCCAGCACATCGGCAACCTCCGCACCGAGATCGAGCGCGGTCTCGCTGAGCTGCAAGCGTAGAGGTTACGCCGTCGCCTTGGCCGTACGCGTCGCCCGCGACGGATCGCGGCGTTTCTCCGCCTGCACCTGATTGCGGCCGTTCTTCTTCGCCCGGTAGAGAGCCTTGTCGGCGGAGACGATCAGCTCTTTCGAGGTCGGGATGCGCGTGTGCGGCACGCTGGCCACGCCGATGCTGACCGTGGCCGTGAGCGGCCCCGCCTGCGTCTGCATCGTCGCGCCTTCCACCAGCTTGCGGATCTTCTCGGCGAAGGCGATGGCGTCGTCGAGGTTCGTCTCCGGCATCATCACGGCGAACTCCTCGCCGCCGTAGCGGGCGACGAGGTCCGTGCTGCGCACCGATTCGCTGTACAGACGGGCGACCGCTTTGAGCACGTCGTCGCCGGCCGCGTGGCCGTAGGTGTCGTTGACCTTCTTGAAGAAGTCGATGTCGATCATGGCCAGGGAGAGCGGGCGCTGGTAGCGCTGCGACTCTTCGAACGCGCGCGCCAGTTCGTCCTGGAAGTAGCGGTGGTTGTGCAGCTTGGTCAAGCCGTCGGTGATCGAGAGCAGCTCCAGCCGCTTGTTCGTCTCCAGCAGCTCTTTCTGCAGGTCGACGATGCGCTTGCCGGCGCGGATGCGGGCGAGCAGCTCGGCCGACTGGAAGGGCTTCGTGATGTAATCGTCGGCGCCGAGCTCGAGCCCTTCGACCTTGTCGGCCTGCTCGTCCTCGCCCGTCAGCATGATGACGTAGCGGGTGCGAAAGTCCGGGTTCGACTTCAGCTCGGCGCAGAGCACCACCCCGTCGAGATCCGGCAGCCGGCGGTCGAGGATGGCCAGATCCCACGTCTCGTTCCACAGACGGTCGCGCGCTTCCGCCCCGGTAGTGCACTCGAACATGTCGAATTCGGCTTTCTTGAGGTGAAAGCGGACCAGGCGGCGAATGGCCGCGTCATCGTCGACGATGGCTACTTTGAAGGAATCGGACATCGGCACGGCTGAGGCGCAAACGTGATGCCATCGGTCAAATGGCTGGGCCCGATGGGACGAATAGGACCTACCCCACCCCTACCCGCCGCACCCGCAGCGAGATGTCCAGCGCGGTCACCGAATGCGTCAGCGCCCCCACGGAAATGCGGTCCACGCCGGTCTCCGCCACGGCGCGGATCGTCTCCAGGGTGATCCCGCCGGACGCTTCCAGCGGCACGCGGCCGGCGGTCTTCTCCACCGCCGCCCGAAGCTGCGCCGGGGTCATGTTGTCCAGCAGGATGTAGTCCGGCGCCAGCGCCAGCGCTTCATCCAGTTCGCGCTCGTCGCGGACCTCGATCATCACCTTCTGCGTCATGGCTCGCGCGCGGATGCGCTCCACCGCGGCCGTGATCGAGCCCGCGCGGTCGACGTGGTTGTTCTTCACCAGGAACATGTCGAACAACCCAATGCGGTGGTTCTCCCCGCCGCCAGCCTTGACGGCGTACTTGTCGAGCGCGCGCAGCCCCGGCGCCGTCTTCCGCGTGTCGTAGATCTTCGCGTTCGTCCCACGCACCGCGTCGACGTAGCGCCGCGTAGCCGTAGCGATCCCCGAGGCTCGTTGCATCAGGTTGAGGGCGGTGCGCTCGCCGGAGAGGAGGGCGATCACCGATGCCGACACCTCCGCCACGATGTCGCCCGGCTCGACGCGGTCACCATCCTTCGCCTTCGCCGTGAGCTCCGCCGACGGATCCAGCTTCCGGAACACCGCCTCCGCCACCTCCAGCCCCGCCAGGACGCCGGAGGCTTTGATGAGGAAGTGGGCGTGGCCGCGCTCCTCGCGGTCGAAGATCGCTTCCGACGTGATGTCCGGCAGGTCCTCGGCGAAGGCGCGATCGATGATGTCGTCGAAATCAGTCACGGAAGCTCGACCATACAGAAATTCTGCCAGCCGCTCTCCCGTTAGCCATCATGTCTGGTCATTGAAAATTTGGGGGCGCACCGGCTTCGACGGGAATCTGTCGGGGTCATGGTTGCATGCCGAGCTCGGTCTGCTCGTTAAACCGATCGAAAACCTGTAATCGCGAACAGCGAATACGCCCTCGCGGCCTAATCCCCGTGAGCGCTCTTCTACTGCCTGCTCACGACCGTAGAAAGAGCGTCATGATGTGAGCTGGTGACGTGCGCAACGCCTACGCGTGCGTCACGAGATCAAGAGGCTGGTCTTGCGTCGGTTCCCGCTCTCCGGACAGTCGCAAGATGAGATCAAGCGGAGAGACAAGCATGTAGAGCCAGGCTGCCACGGTTTTCGGACGCGGGTTCAATTCCCGCCGCCTCCACCAATTTTCTTTCTTTTTCCTTTCTGCCAGACCTTCCCCCCAGCCGCCTTCACTCGGTGATCTCACGAATCACCCGGCACGGATTCCCGGCGGCGAAGACGCCTTCGGGGACATCGCGCGTGACCACGCTCCCCGCGCCGATCACCGCGCGCGAGCCGATGCGCACGCCCGGCAGGATGATCGCGCCGCCGCCGACCCAGACGTCGTCGCCGATCTCGACCGGCTTGCCGAACTCCTCGCGCCGGCGCAGCTCAGCGTTGAGCGGGTGCAGCGGCGTGTAGATCTGCACCGCGGGCCCGAACAGCGTGAAGCTGCCGATGCGCACCGGGCAGACATCGAGCACGACGCAGTTGAAGTTGAAGAACACGCGCTCCCCCAGCTCGATGTTCGAGCCGTAGTCGCAGAAGAACGGCGGCTGCATCCACACCGTCTCGCCGCCCACGGGAAGCAGCTCGCGCAGAATCCGCCGCCGCTCGTCAGTTTGCGACTCCCGCGTCGCATTCAGCGCCAGGCAGAGATCCCGCGCTCTCGCACGAGCGGCCACGAGCTCCGCATCCATCGGATCGTAGAGCTCCCCGGCCAACATCTTCTGACGCTCAGTGGTCATGCGATCTCCGTGGTGGCAGCCTGGCGATGGAACCGATGGGACGAATGGGACAGATAGGACCTATAGGACCTATAGGACGATCGCTTCGCGGGAGCGTCGCGTTGATCCCTTGTCGCATCGGTCCCATCCGTCCTATTGGTCCCATTCGTCCCATCGTTAACTAGCCTACATCACCACGTCCACGTGCGGCCTCGAACGTGCTCAGTGCCATCCATTCAGCACGCCCAAACGCCTTCCACCGTTGCCGGATGGCACCACCCGCACACGATCGGATCGGCTCGCGGCGGTCGACGTCTGTCTCAATGTTGGGACGCGCCGCGCCGTGCCACGGAGGGCGTCACCGGTGCGGCCGATGTCCGCATTCACCTGCACGCGTACGTCTTCTCCGGCTGGAACGTACCAGCCGGCGAGGCGGACGACGTTGTTCTGATGCAACGTCGTGCCAGGCCGGTGACGGCGGCGCGGCGTCCGTCACCGCGTGTCGGTCTTCGGCGCCTCACAAACGCGAAGAGGATAAGCGGAAGCGACGCAGGTCACAGCGGAAGGTAATTCATCGCGGGATTGATGGCTGATGTAAACAACCTTTACAACTGCAGACGTTCATCGGCAGAAAGCAGCGCCGAGACCGTTGCCCCCACTACAGCTCTTTACCTCCCACGTCTAACAAAGAACGCCGCCGCGTGCCTGTCCGCGAAGGCGCTCCGTCGGCTACGCCAGTTCAGTGCGGTAGCCGCGACCCCGGCACCGAGTACCGCTGAAGCGGGCATCAGCTCCGCACTACCACACGCTAACGCGCTGACGAACGTCACACCCTGAGCGCTGACGAAAGTCAGCAAATCCCGCGTTATTGCGCGCCAGCCATCCTCAGCATCACTGAATTTGTCATGAAGTTCGGCGGCGAGTGTTGCGGTCGCCGCATCGTCGAAGCTGTCGGTCGATGAAACGGTCTGCCACACCTTCCTAAAGAAATGCCGAAGATCCCGTAGTCGCATTTCCTCCCGAAGGAGGACCGATAGCTCGAGGTCGGCCGTGTCCAAGAATCGCACATCAGCGGATTGGAATGCTTTCGCGAATGATGACCACTTATGTTCGTCCACGCCGGATTCCTGTCTATCTAGTTCGATTTCCTTCCACCGGTAGCGTTGGTCGGTCACGAGGTATCCACGTGTTCGGGAAACCATCAGTTTCGCAATGTCATAGTTGGCACCATCGCCGAAGGACATAATCGACCCGTGAGAGTCAATTGGGCCAGTGTAGAAAGGATGCTCGTCACGTTGATGCTCTACCATTGCCATGAGTGCTTCTACTTCCTCAGCACTCACGTTAGGATCCGCCAAGTATGCACGGCGGCGTATCTCACTATCCGGTATCGAAAGACCGATGAAGTCTTGGTATTCCGGCATTTCGCGCACGATCTCATCCGTCTCGACCTCAGCGATCTGCCGAAGAACTGGGAAACGTTTATATCGTTCGCTCGCAGCCTCGATCGCAGAAACAAACAAATAGGGATCGTAATCTGTCGGCGCCCTGACAACTCGCACGATACCCGCCTCGATCCAGGGAAGAAGCATCCACCAAACCTGAAGTGCCGCAAGTGTGCTGGACCGATAAGGGGCTGGATTTCTGATCGGGTTGAAAGCACTATTCATCGCCTCGGCATGATGAAACGGGTCTAACACCAGCACGACGTCGGAGTACAGCGAGTGACGCGCGATGCCGCGAAGTAGCGGCTGCGGCCTACCGGTCCCAACAAAGAGTGCGGTTTGCTCCTCTCGTTGATCGTGCAGAACGCGCTCAGCGTCCTGCCTATCGGGCCAATATTTCACGACCGCTTCGTGAATTGCGCGCACGGCGCCGGCAGACATACCAGCCTTCACGTTCCGCCAGTCCACTGCAGGCGAGAGATCATCTAGTTGCAACACGGAGGCTACATCGCGCGCGAATGACAAATTCTTACCCCGCACTGAGAGTGCCCTTGCGACGGTGATCGAATCGCCACGTGTGAGGATCGACTCCCAGTCGACTGTCGCCATACAGCAATCATTAAACGTCGCCGTGCGACCGCAGGGACACGAGGCCAACGGAGATATCTTCATCGTGTGATCGTAGCGGCTTTCTGTGAGGGCGCCCATGCCAATCGGCCCTGCCAGATGACGATGTTCGGGCAGCTCTGCCCTCCCCTTACTCCAACCGCATCCTCTTCACCACCGCCGGCGTAAAGTCCGCCAGCAGTTCCACAACCGGTGTATCCAGTGCCTTGCTCAGCTTCAGGATCATCGTAAGCGTCGGCGCTTTCAGGCCGCGTTCGAGGTCGCTGACGTATTTGCCCGTCAGGCGCCCCCCCTGCTCCGCGACCTCGGCGGCGAGTTGCTCCTGGGAAAGGCCGCGCGCTTCGCGGATCGTGCGCAATCTCTTGCCGAAGAGGTCTGCTTCGGGACGATTCACGCTTGCATCTAGCACTATTGTTCTAGTAATCTTCAATTAACAATAGTTCTAGGAGATTGCCATGACCCACGCCGATAAAATCCGCTCCCTCCTCCTCCACTCCCGCCCCACCTACTCCATCGCCGAGGCTTCCGAGATCCTGGCCATGGCCGAAGAGGATGTGCGCGGGTGGATCGACGTGGGGGAGTTGGAGGGGGTGGATTCGGCTGACGGGCTGGTGGTGCCGTGGTCGGAGGTCGTGGCGTTCGGGATGGACTTCTGGTCGCAGGAAGTGGTGGAGGCGGCGCTCGGGGCTGATTTGGTCAGAGCGATTCCGGAGTTGCTGCGGCTTTCGCAGCTCGAGGTGCGCATTCCGCGGCTGGAGGTGGTGGCGCTGGAGCGCGTCGCCGCCCGCGACGGGAAGAGCGTCGATGCGGTGCTCGCCCGGGAGTTGCTCGACTTCGTCTCCGCTCACGCCGAATGGCTGGAACAGGAGATTCCGGGCTTCGCCGCCGCGCTGCATTGGCCCGCGTCGTCGTAGATCCGGGCTACCGAGAGCCGGCGCAGCGGACTGCATGGCGTCCGCGCGGCCGTCAATGGCGATCACGATGCCGTGAATGGCTTCGGTGATGCCGTGAATGGCTTCCGCGATGCCGTGAATGGCCTCCGCGATGCCGTGAATGGCTTCCGCGATGCCAACTTTGGCTTCCGCGAAGCCAACAACGGCTTCCGCGATGCCAATAACGGCTGACGCGAAGCCAACAACGGCTTCCGCGAAGCCAACAACGGCTGACGCGAAGCCAACAACGGGTTACGCGAAGCCAACAACGGCTTCCGCGAAGCAACAGTTGCGCTCCGTGAAGCAAACAGTTGCGCTCCGTGAAGCAATGTTGCGTTCCACGAAGCCAAAGTTGCGTTCCGCGAAGCAACAGTTGCACTCCGCGAAGCCCAAAGTTGCGTTCCACGAAGCAACAGTTGCGCTCCGTGACGCCGAATTTGCGCTCCGCGATGCAACAGTTGCGCTTCGTGAGGCCGAAGTTGCGCTCCGTGAGGCCGACGTTCCGCTTCGCGGAGCCGAAGTTGCGCTTCGCAAGGCCAGAGTTCCGCTCCGCGAAGTCGAAGTGCGCTCCGCGGAGTCAATAATTGGCTGTCGCCAAGCCGCGATTGGCTGCCGTGAAGGCGGCATCGGTTTCCGCGGAGGCGAAGGTGCGCGCAGCGATGCCGTCGTTCAGCTCCGCAAGGCGAAACTCGTGTGCAGCGAGGCTGAAGTCGCGAGCACTGAAGGCGGTAGCGGTTCTCGTCATGCCGCCGTTGCGGCGGACGTAGCGCCGGCGCTGTCCTGCTATCGCGTGCGGCAACAGCTCGAGGAGCAGCTCGCGAAAAGTGCGTGACATGCAATCGGGAACACCGCCATGCAACCGAGCCGCAGGCGGCGGAGAGCAGCACGGCGCTACGCGCTCGGCACGCGCCAGGTTCTTACCGCGGGCCACAACCTTGGTCCTGCTACGCGAGGCCGCTTTCGCGCGCCACTCATTGGATGGTTGTCTTCGTCGGCGGGAACTCCCGGAACTCTTGGCCATTGAGGAAGCTGATGTATTGGCCTTTGTACTCGAGGAGGGTCAGGATGATCCGCTTCAGGACTTCTCTGAGTACGGCGACGTGGAGGTAGAACTCGGGGAAGGCTGCTTTTGTGGTTCCTTTGTGGATGATGTCGTTTCGTGTGCGGATCGCGGCGTCGACATGTTTTTCCAGCCCAGCTATCGGGACGTCGTAATCGCGTAGCATCGCGTCGAGCCGATGTTTGAGGACGGTGTTGTTTAGCCCGCTCATCTTGTTGCGCACGAGACGCGCTCCTTCCGGGTCGAGGGCAACGTTCGCGATCGCGTTGTCGAACGCTGCTTCAAGCGCAGGACGGATGATCGTCGAGAATGTATCCAGCGGTACTGGAGGCGGAACCGGCGTTTGCTTGTTGTAGATGCTGGTGAGGTGTTCGAGTGCGGTCATCGCCGTGACGAGTTGAAGTTCGGCATGTGCCGGTTGCGCGAGGAGAAGTCTGATGGCGAGCTCGATACCGGTTTTACTTCTGAGGTCCTCGGTGTAGCGCGTCGTTGCCAGGTCGAGGATCGGCTGAAGGTTCAGGAAGTGCCCGATCCCATCACGTGGCGTCCCAGTGTGCTTGGGACCGTAGAAGTCGGTGCGAAAGAGTTTACCGTCACTCGTGGCGCTCTCTCGGATGCTCCACTCGAGGAGCTTTCCTTCGGCAAGGCTTATGATTAGCAGGACATGGGCGATATGCTCGTCAGCTTCGTTTGTCCATTCGTCGATTGTTTTGAGTTCGTGGTCAGGGGCGGTGATCTGTATCCTGCCGGCGAGATGGTCGTGGTCAGGAATCTCGGATGATCCGGCCATACGGATGATGCCGAGAGACGTCGTGGCATGCTGGACGCCGAAACCTTGCATGCCGATGGTGTGGTAAACGAGCAGGCACTTGGCAGCCGTGGGTGGTGGTGTCCTGTGATGGACAGACAGCGTGCTGAGGTGTCCGCGAAGGGTGACCAAACTCGTTTGGGGGCCGAGGCGGTCGTCACGACCGGTCATGATGACGTGATCGCTTTCGATCGTGAGGCCGTCCTTGGTAGTTGCTCGCAGGCGTGCCCAAGTGGCGAGCCGTCCGGAGTCTGGAACGTTTTCGAGGATCCAAAATGTGTCCCGATTGAGCGTAACTGGCCCGGTGCTGATCGTTATCGAGCCATCTTGAGTAATCGCGATGACGCACCTGATGGGCAGGTCGTGCTCTGGCCAGGAGAGGGTGCCTTTGGCTCGATACTTAAGCAGGAACTTGCTCGTTGATCGACGCCCTCCTTTCTTAGAAGGAGTGCTGCGTTTCGTCATGGTAGCGGCCTGATGATGGGTGAGGATAGCGCGCGAAACGTTCGCGAAGCATCAGCGGAATAGCACGCCGGTGCCACTACCACGTAGTCATTCCAGAGCTTTGCGCGCGAACTCTCCTCAAGAAGCGAGAGGCGATCTTACTGTAACGCCATCTCGATTCAGCCGCCGAACTGGACGCCGCCGACCACCTCAGTATGAAGTTAGCTGTTGTGAAGCCGCGGTCCACTCGCCCGCTCCCTCTAGCAATGAAGCGTGATTTCGATGCCGGCAGGAAAGATCTGAGGTAATGACCCAAGGCATCGCGCGTTCAGGTCGATGTCTCGAAGACGCATCGAGCTACAGAACCGCGAGCTCTTCGCCGCGATCCGCGAAGGCCGCGAGCCGAATGCCAGGGCAGCGCCGGCGCTGTCCTGCTATCGCGTGCCGCACCAGCTCGAGGAGCACAGTGCGTGAGCGTGAGACACCGCCGCGCCGGCCCTTTCAGCGTCGGGTCTCGGGCGCCCTGGAGTCTCGGAAGTGGCGAGTTGCCGTGAGTGCCTTACGGCCAGACGCCCCCTACTGCGCCGCCAGCGCGGCTTTCGCGATGGCCACCGCGATGTGGTACGGGTCGGCGGCGGGCGGGGCCGGGAAGCCGTTCGTGAGGACCGCGACGGCGATGTCCTGATCCGATAGGTAGATGAGATGGCTCCTGAAGCCGTCGATGGCGCCGTTGTGCCACACCATCGGATGGCCCTGCAAGGACTGCCGGATGACGCCGAGCGCGTAGCCGTTCCACAGCACGGTGTTGTTTGCCAGTCGTGCGGGGGTGGTCATGGTCGCGTACGTATCCGGCAGCAGGACGTGGCCGGTTGCGAGCATGTGCGACCAACGCGCGAGGTCGTTTGCGGTGGTGCAGAGCGAGCCCGACGACCAGACCACCGTGGGGTCGAGTGACGGGAGGCGGATCCACATGGTGCCATTCGTCGTGGTGAGCATGCCGTAGCCTTCCGGCAGCGGCAGGGTTCCGGTTCCGCACACGCCTGTGTCCAGGAGCCCGAGCGGCAACGCGAATTCCTTGTGGATGAACTCGGGGTACGACATGCCCGTGATCGATTCGATCGCAAACCCGAGGAGCATGAAGCCGGCGTTGCTGTAGCTGTACTGGGTGCCGGGCGGAGAATCGAGCAACTGGCCGCTGTTCAGGCCCTGGATGGTCTGCTGCCGTGTGACCGGCGCGAGCAGGTTGGGCCACGGCGGCCCGGCTGGGTACCAGTCGCGACGAAGTCCCGACGTGTGGCTGAGGAGCTGCCGCAGTGTGATCGTCGCTCCTCGGGTGTTGAACGCGGGGACGAACTTCTCGATGCGATCGTCGAGTGTCAGCGCCCCGCGGTCCGCCAGACGGAGAATCGCCGCCGCGGTGAACTGCTTCGTGACCGAGCCGGCCTGCAGCAGCGATCGCGGTGTTGCCGCCGTCGCGCTCTGTTTGTCGATCACGCCGAATGCCTCGGAGTAGACGATCTGCCCCCGGTCAGACACGGCGATCTGCACCGCCGGAACGCCGGTCTTCAAGGCGGCATCGGCGGCCTGACGTGCCGCCGCCACGACGGCGGCTGGCGCGACAACCGGTTGCGGCGGCTGCACGGCCCGCCTGCGCGGCGCCGCGTCGACTGAAAACTGTGCGAGCGTCAGAAGCAGGGCAAGGAGTCGAGTCACTGGATCGTCCTCATGTCGCGCCGGCGGAGAATTGCGATTGCAGGATTGTATCGCCGGCCGGACCAGAGGAAGGCTCCAGAGGGACTCGCGCGCTCGCCACGATCGGCATCCACTTCCCCAAACTCCGCAAGCGCGCCATCGCCATCGGCGAAAAGCTGGGCATCTACCGCGACTATCCCGTGTCCAAAGGCTGCACCTCGCCGTTTGCGCCGATCTGGATCAATGAGATGGTGAAGCGGCGGGGGTCAAGGGGCAGTCTGTTGGTGCGCGTGAGGGCCGATAGGACGAATAGGACTCATAGGACGAATGGGACGGATGGGACGCAGAGCTTCGCGGGCGCGCGCCCCATCAATGCCGCCAGCACTGCAACTGCGTAGCGCGCACGCCCCACCTGCTACCCTGCGGCACGGCATGTGGCCGCACCGGATTGCGCTCGTCATCGTGCTCATATGGAGTGCGTTCTGCCTCACCCTGGCCGGCATCGCCTTCGTCAACGTGAGCCGCATCGAATCGCCGGAGCGCTACATCGTTCTCGGCCTCGGGCTGGCCATGTTGTACATGGGCGGCACGATGCTGGCGGGCGTGATCTGGCCTCCGAAGGAGAAAGATCCGGACGCGCCGATCGAAGTGCCGCCGCTGGAGAAGGTGCGCGGCCGCACCTCGTACCGCGATGACAGCACCCGGGAGAGCATCGCCCTCTTCCTCATCGGCGCGATCTTTCTCGCCGCGAGCCTCGGCTCCGCCGCCGAGCAGCCCATCCTGCTCGTGATCTCGGTCATCTCCGTGGGCGTCCTCGCCGGAGCGGGCGTGAAGTTCTGGCGGCGGATGCAATTCGGCCGCGCGCGGCTGAAGCTCGCCATGCCGGCACGTCGCGGCGACACCATGCACGGCGTCATCACGATCTCCGGCTCGGCCTGGACCGCGAGCCGCGGCGGCGTCCGCCCGTCGGTGGACGTAGTGGCCTACCGCACGTACCGGGGAACCCGGCAGTCGCGCTCCGTGGTCGTGGGCCGATCACACGCAACGACCGAGGCCAGTCGCGACGGCCGCGATGTGACGATCCGCTTCACCGCCCCGATCCCGCTGATCGACACCAGCGAAGGGCGGTTCTCCTGGAACGTGCAGTTCCAGACACGCTCCCCGAAACACCGCGCCACGTTTGTAGTGGACGTGGCGTAGCGCGCGGAACGATGGGACGAATAGGACAAATAGGACCTATAGGACTGCGGCTGGTCCTCTCCGTCCCATCTGTCCCATCCGTCCTATCCGTCCTATTCGTCCCATCTGTCCTATCGTCCCCCCTGCCCTGCAGCTTTTCCCCTAACCCCCACCCCCTCAGCAATCTACAAGCTCCCCATTCCACAATCGCCCGCTCTTCTGGCGTCAATCGTGAATGTCGTAGCGCCATAAATGCATCTACATTCAGGCAGTCTTCGCGAGTGGCACTCCGCGCGCGTTCTGCTGAGCGGCGATTCGCCGCTCATTCGCACCGCGCTCGCTCTTCTCATCTCCGGGAACGGCCTTGCGGTGGCGGCCGAATGCGCGAATCAGCCGGAGGCGCTCCGCCGGACGGTCGGCGGCGGGATCGACCTCGTGGTCATGGACTTCGATCTCGACGCCAGCCGGCTCACCCGCATGGCCCGGCTGGAGCAGCTCGTCGCCGCCGCCGGCGCCTGCCCCATCCTCCTGCTCACGCAGTCGGATGACCGGCGGGCCGTCAGTGCCTCGCTGCAGATGGGCGTCGCGGGCGTCGTGCTCAAGAGCAGGCCGGCCGAGGTTTTGTTGCGGGCGATGCATGTGGTGCTGGCGGGGGGCGCGTGGCTCGAACGCTCCACCGTCACCAGCGTCCTCCATCCCGACGCCGCCACCGACCGCCTCACCCCGCGCGAGACGCAGATCGTGGAGCTGGTCTGCCTCGGGCTGCAGAACAAGAAGATCGCCGCGCGGCTGGCCATCACGGAGAACACCGTGCGCCACCACCTGACGTCGATCTTCGACAAGCTGTCGCTGGCCAACCGCATGGAGTTGATGCGGTATGCGTTCGAGGAACAGCCGCGCGCGTAGGACTCCCCACCCGGCACATTTGTGCCATCCGCACCGGCGCTTCCGCCGATGCGGCGGCTGGGCGCAGCGCGGCATCGTGATCGCCATGAAAGTGGCCGCTACGCTTGCCCTTGCGCTCCTCCTGCTGACCTCACCTCTGGCCGCGCAGACCACCTGCCAGCGGGAGATCTTCGCGAACGTCGTCGCTCTCGACCAGGTCTTCTTCTGGAACCGCCTCGGCGCCGTCCAGCCGCAGGGGATGATCTATGCACTGGAGCGCGACGTCGTCCCGGTCTCCGGAACGACCGTCTCGGCCGGCAACGCCCGCCTGCGCGACGGCAAGCGTCCGCGCCCGCTCGTGCTGCGGATGAACGTGGGCGACTGCCTGTCGATCCACTTCAAGAACCTGCTCGCGTCGTCGCCGGTCGACAACCAGCAGCCCGCCACGCGCAAGGCTTCGGTGCATGTGGTCGGCATGCAGCTCGTGACGAGCATCGCCTCCGACGGCTCCCACGTCGGCACGAACGCCAGCAGCCTCGTGGCGCCCGGCGGCACCGCGACCTACAAGATCTACGCGGAGCGCGAGGGCGGCTACCTGATGTACAGCAACGGGGCGACGACCGGCGGCGAAGGAAACGGCGGCTCGATCAACGCCGGCCTGTTCGGCGCGGTCGTCGTGGAACCGGCCAGCTCCGAGTGGTACCGCAGCCAGATCTCCGCCGCGGACATGGCAGTCGTGACCGCCGAGACGGGCACGCACCTGTGGAATCCGACCGACCTGCCGGACGAGATCCCGTGGTGGTGGACCGGACATCCGCGGATCGACTACGGCGCCACCTATCCGAGCACGCGCGGCACCGGCACGCCGGTCCTGGCCATGCTGTCGGAAAACGAGATCATCTACTCCGACCTGACGGCGATCATCACCGGCCCGAACGCGGGGCGCCACCCGCCGGGCACGTATCCGGAGGTGCGAGTCACGCCGGACCGCGAGCAGCCGTTCCGTGAGTTCGTCACGATCTATCACGACGAGATCGGCGCGGTGCAGGCGTTCCCGCAGTTCCACGACCCGGTGCTGGAGCACACGCTGCACAGCGTCCGCGATGCCTTCGCCATCAACTACGGGACGGGCGGCATCGGCGCGGAGATCCTGGCGAACCGCTTCGGCGTGGGGCCGATGGCGAACTGCACGGAGTGCAAGTACGAGGACTTCTTCCTCTCCGCGTGGGCCGTCGCCGATCCGGCCATGGTCGTCGACGTGCCGGCGAATGCGCCGTGCACGAAAGCGCAGATCGAGAGCAACACGACGAACTGCTTCACCACGGGCCTCAAAGCGACGAAGGCGTTCTACCCGGACGATCCGTCGAACGTCTACCACAGCTACCTGCGCGACCACGTGAAGTTCCGCGTGCTGCACGCGGGCTCGAAAGAACATCACATCCACCACCAGCACACGCACCAGTGGCTGCACACACCCGACGAAGACGACTCGGCGTACCTTGACAGCCAGGCCATCGGGCCGGGCAGCGCCTTCACGCTGGAGATGGTTTACGACGGCAGCGGCAACCGCAACCTGTCGGTGGGCGACTCGATCTTCCACTGCCACTTTTATCCGCACTTCGCCATGGGGATGTGGGCGATGTGGCGCGTGCACGACGTGTTCGAGGCCGGCACGCTGCTCGACGGCAACGCGCGGCCGGCGACCGGCAGCCGCGCGTTGCCGGACGGAGAGATCGCTGCCGGCACGCCGATTCCCGGCGTCGTCCCGCTGCCGACCATCGCCATGGCGCCGATGCCGGGAGCGCAGGCGGAGATCGTCAACGGGCAGGTCGTGGTCACCGGCAACGGCAATCCGGGCTATCCGTTCTTCATCCCGGGAGTGGCGGGACACCGGCCGCCGCATCCGCCGCTCGACACGATCGAGGACGGCGGACTACCGCGCCACGTGATCGTCGGCGGCACCTTCATCGAGCAGCACACGCGCCTCGACTTCACGAAAGAGCTGGTGACCGCCGACGCGAAGGAGCTGCCGGAGACCGGCACGCCCGTCGAGCTGGCGGCGATGGCCTTCCACGCCCAGCGCCAGCACGATTCGATGACGCCCGACTGGTCGATCGCGACGTTCACCACGAACGGACGGCCGCCCGTGGCGGGTGCGCCGTACGCCGACCCGTGCGTGAGCGACGCCGGCGCGGCGACCGGCAACGCCCGTCTCTACAAAGGCGCCAACATCCAGCTCGACGTGAAGTTCAACAAAGCGGGGTGGCACTTCCCGCAGCAGCGCATCAGCGCCCTCTGGGGCGACGTGGCGGCCACGCTCAACGGCACGCGCGCGCCGGAGCCGCTCTTCTTCCGCGCCAACAGCCGCGATTGCATCACCTACCACCTGACGAACCTCGTCCCCGGCTTCTACGAGCAGGACGACTTCCAGGTGCGCACCCCGACCGACATCACCGGGCAGCACATCCACCTGGTGAAGTTCGACGTGACCTCGTCCGATGGCGCGGCCAACGGCTACAACTACGAGGACGGCAGCTTCTCGCCGGACGACGTGATCGAGCGCATCGACGCGATCAACGCGTTCGGCGGACTGAAACAGGAGAACGGCTCGCGCGTCACCCTCACCCCCGAGCCGCACTCCTACTTCGGCACCCTCGGCGCGCAGACGACGGTGCAGCGCTGGTACGCGGACGACGTGCTGAACAACGCCGGCGTCGACCGCACGCTGCGCACCGTCTTCACGCACGATCACTTCGGTCCTTCCTCCCATCGGCAGGTCGGTCTCTACGCGGGCCTCGTCGTCGAGCCGTTCGGCTCCGCGTGGCTCGATCCGGAGACCGGCAACCCGTACGGCGGACGCTTCGACGGCGGCCCGACGAGCTGGCGCGCCGACATCCATCCGCCCGCGCGCAACCAGAGCTTCCGCGAGTTCCTCCTCGAGTTCGCCGACTTCCAGCACGCGTACAAGGCGGGCGCGGGGTTCCCGAATCCGAACAACGCGATCAACCCGCCGGGGCGGAAGGAGATCGGGCTGCCGT
>DASVEE010000067.1:0-261047 GCA_036380735.1 Thermoanaerobaculia bacterium
CGCGGATCATGACCACCATCATGGCCGCGCTCGAAGAGGCGGGGCAGACGGAGATCCGCGATCGACTCATCGACGAGACCCTCCGCTATCCCCGCCGCCACCCGCGCGCGTTCTACTGGTACGCGAAGCGCGTGGCCGACGACGAGAAGAGCGACCGCGCCACTTATCCGCTGCTCTTCCAGATCCTCGACGCGCTGACGCACGACGAGTTCTCCGGCGTGCGCGCGCGGCTGAAGGACTTCTTCGAGAAGGGGGGGCTGGCCATCCGCATCGTCATGACGCAGGACAACGAGGAGCAGGCGCGCAGGCTCGTCGACGTCCTCGACCGCTACGGCGCGCTCGAGGAGTACCGCCGCGAGATCGTGAAGCAGGCGGCGCTGATGAAGTTCCCCACGCTGCGCGAGCCGCAGCAGGAGCCGGTCTATGCGACGGCCGAGATGCTGGAGAAGAAGCGCGGCGAGCTGACGCACCTCAAGAGCGTCGAGATCCCGGCGAACTCCAAAGCGTTGCAGGCCGCGCGCGAGATGGGCGACCTTCGCGAGAACTTCGAATACAAGGCCGCGCGGCAGCGGGCCGAGTACCTCTCGGCCCGTGTGGGCGAGCTCGCGTCGGAGCTTTCCCGCGTCCAGGTGCTCGATCCCAACCTGATCGACACGAGCGTCGTGCGCATCGGCACGAAGGTCGCGCTCAGCAACGGCGACGTCCTGCGCGAGGTCACGATCCTCGGGCCGTGGGAGTCGGATCCGGAGCGCGGTATCTATTCGAATCAGTCCGAAGTCGCCAAGAAGCTGATGGGCCACGCGACGGGTGAGATCGTCTCCTTCATGGGCAACGACTACATGATCGAGAGCATCCGGAAGTGGACGGAATCGGCGTAGAATTCTGCCGTCCGAAATCGGAATCCTAAGGAGATCTCATGACGTACGTCATCGCTGAACCTTGCGTCACCACGAAGGACACCGCCTGTGTGGAGGTCTGTCCCGTCGACTGCATCCATCCGCGCAAGGATGAGGGCGATTTCGAGAAAGAGACGATGCTCTACATCGATCCCGAGGTCTGCATCGATTGCGGAGCGTGCGAGCCGGCCTGTCCGGTCCAGGCCATCTTCCCGGAAGACCTCGTTCCCGAGAAGTGGGCGAACTACACGCAGATCAACGCCGACTGGTACAAAAACCGGCCATAAAACATGGGTTTTTGTGATCCAGCTCACTAGACAGGCTGCGTCGGAGTGATGTAAATTGTCTCCATAACGAGTTCGCGCCGGAAAGCGGCAACAGAGGGGCGTAGAGCCCCTCTTTTTTTTGTAGCAGTTCTTTGAAAATCGTTCGAGACCCTTCAGCTTCGCGCCCACCTCGGACCCAACCACGGAAGAGCGGGCGAATGGGCGTGCCTCCGTGGTCAATTGCTGAAGCTACCTCTCTCTCTCTGCAACGCGGGCCGGAGGGTCTCGAACGATCGTCAACGAACAAAAAGGGCAAGTCCTCGGACTTGCCCTTTTTGTTTTAAAGCCGGTTTTCGGTTGTTGGTTTTCGGTTTTCGGTGCTGCGCTATGCCGGGAATCATCGCGCTGCGCAGCAACCGAAAACCAACAACCGAAAACCGAAAACCTCGCCCCGCTACCCGAAGATCCCGCGCTTCAGAATCCCCATCAGCCCGCGGGTGACTTCCTTCGTCACCGTCCCCATCACCTGCTCGCCCATCGACTTGCCACGGCGTCTCGCAGTGCGCGGCGGTGACAGCGGCTTCGGCTCGCGGATCTTCACCGGGCGGCTGCGCGGCTGCCACGCGTCCTCTTCCTGCGTTTCCTGTGCTGCCGCTTCGGCCAGCTTCCGCTGCAGGATCTCGTGGGCGCTCTCCCGATTGATCGGCGTCGCGTACTTGGCGGCGATGGGGGAGCGCGCGATCGACTGCGCATAGCCCGTGTCGTCGATCGCCGTCATCGAGGAGCACGGCGCCAGCACCTGGATCGTCGCGACCGGTGTCGGTACGCCTTTCGGGTTCAGCACCGTCACCAGCGCTTCGCCGATGCCCATGTTCGTCAGCGCGTGCATCACGTCGACGCCTTCGCCCGGCGGAAACGTCGACGCCGTCGCTTTCACGTTCTTCGCGTCTTTCGGCGTGTACGCGCGGATCGCGTGCTGCACGCGGTTGCCGAGCTGCGCGAGCACGTCCTCGTCGACGTCCTTCGGCGTCTGCGTGATGAAGAAGACGCCGATGCCTTTCGAGCGAATCAGTCGCGCGACCTGCTCGATGTGCTCCACGAGCGCGGAGGAGGCGTCGTCGAACAGTTGATGCGCTTCGTCGAAGAAGAACACCAGCTTCGGCTTGTCGGGATCGCCCACCTCCGGCATGCGATAGTAGAACTGCCCGAGGAGCCACATGAGGAAGGTCGAGTAGAGACGCGGCTTGTCCTGCACGTCGGCGAGCGAAAGGATGTTCACCACGCCCTTGCCGTCGACGGTGCGCAGCAGGTCGGCGATGTCGAGCTCCGGCTCGCCGAAGAACTTCGCGGCGCCTTGCTGCTCGAGCTCCACCATCTTGCGCACGAGCACACCCACCGTGGCCGATGACATGCCGCCGTACTGCTTCAACTCCGCCTTCCCTTCGCCGCCGAGGTAGTGGAGGACGCCGCGGAGGTCGTCGAAGTCGAGCAGCGGCATCTTCCGGTCGTCGCAGTACTTGAAGACCATCGCCAGCACGCTCTGCTGCACTTCCGTGAGGTCGAGCACCTTCCCCAGCAGCACTGGCCCGAAGGAGGAGACGGTCGCGCGAAGCTGCGTGCCACGGTTCCCCGTCAGGCTGAAGAACTCCACCGGAAACGCCTCGGGCGCGAACGTCCGTCCCACCGACTGCATCCGCGCGTTGAGGCGGTCGCTCGCTTCGCCCGGCCGTACGAGCCCGGCGAGGTCGCCTTTGACGTCGGAGAGAAACACCGGGACGCCGGCGCGCGAGAGCCCCTCGGCAAGCAACTGCAGCGTGCGCGTCTTGCCGGTGCCCGTGGAGCCGGCGATGAGGCCATGCCGGTTGAGCATCGCCAGCGGCACCGCCACGGCCTGGTCGCCGCGCGGCGCGCCGTCGATGAGTACGTGTCCGATTTCGATCGTGGTCATGCCGCGCAGTCTAGCGAAGCGCCCGACGGACACAAATGGGGAATGGCTGCCCGTTGTCCCTCTCACCAGAGACAGGAGGTAGTCATGCCCGCCATCGATGTGAGTGTTCGAAACCTTCAGACGTATACGCTGATCTCTGGTATTGCCAACTCCCTTGCCGTTGCCATCGGACTGGTCAGCGTCACGATTGCCGGTCTTGGTACGTGTGGTGTAGGTTGTCTGCTCGTAGTCTTGCCGATGATTCATCTGGCCGGCGCGATTATCGATTTCATGGCCTACTCTCGCTTGGACCAGCCCCCGTCGATCGCGGTGTACTCCGCCACGAAGATCTCCGCGATAGCGGATCTCACAGCTGGTCTCGCGATCGTGCCGTTGATCATGGGAATCATGAAGCTGTCGATTCTCGGCGACGAGGAAGTTCAGCGCCACTTTGGTTTGACCGGGCAAGCGACCACTGACGCCGCTGTCTAGCGCGGGGCATGGCCGCGATAAACTCGCGGCCATGAAAATCGGATTCATCGGACTCGGCGCCATGGGCTTCCCGATGGCGCGGCATCTCGCGAAGGAACATGAGGTCATCGTCTGGAACCGCACGCGCGAAAAAGCGGAGCGGCACGCGCGTGACCACGGGACGACGCTGGCGAACGACGTGACCGAATGCGCCGATGCCGAGGTGATCCTCACGATCCTGCCGACGAGCAAAGAGGTGGACGAGATCGTCGACCGCATCATCGACCGCGTGAAGCCGGGCACGCTCTGGATCGACGCGACCAGCGGCGACCCGAACGCCAGCAAAGAGACCGCGGCGCGGCTCGCCGCGAAAGGGATCGACTTCGTCGACGCGCCGGTGACCGGCGCCGTCGTCGGCGCCGAGAACGCCACGCTCACGATCATGATCGGCGGCTCGGCAGAGGCCTTCGCGCGTGCGAAGGAGTTCCTCCGCCTCAACGGCAAGACGATCATCCACGTCGGTCCGACCGGCGCCGGTCACGCCATCAAAGTGCTGACCAACTCCATCATGGGCGCGACGGTGTGGATCACCTCCGAATGCATGCTGCTGGCGAAGCAGTACGGCATCGACATGAAGACCGCCTTCGAGGTCACCAACGCCGGCAGTGGCCGCTCTAACGCCTCGGAGAACCTCCTCCCCAAGCGCCTCGTCGACGGCGAATGGCCGCTGGTCTTCAAACTGGCCCTGCACGACAAAGACATCCGCATCGCCGCGGCGTTAGCGCACCAGCAGCACGCGTCCACGCCGATGCTGGCGCTGACCACGCAGTTGTTCAGCAGCGCCCTGCACCAGCTGGGCGCTGAGGCGGACTACGTCGAAGTGGCGAAGATCGTCGCGGCGATGAACGGCACGGAATGGTGAAGGCAGGGCCGGTCCCGCCCCGTATCTGCTGGGCTGCTAGCGGGTGATCGGTACGTCGCGAAAGTCCGACGCGTACCACTCGCCGTCATCTGCCCGCCATTTCAAGCGGAGCACGGTGGCACGTTGTGCGTCTGGCGCGACTCCGTCGAACCGAAGCGACATGGGCGTCACGATCGTCGGAGCAATGACACGCTCGATACTGCATGCGCTGCTGCTTTCGCACGTGCCGACGTTGCGGTTGCCGACGTTTCCGCCGATAGCTCTGTACTCATTTCCGCGATCATCCAGGTACCACGCGGAGCCACGTCGTGATCCGAACTCGTCATAGTGACCGCCGATGCCGATCTCGAACTTGCGCTGCATTGCTGACTGATTCATCACCTGCAGGTCGCAGCGAAGCGTCGTCCGCGCGATGCGGCACTCCTTCACCGACAGCTCCAGCTCACGCGTCACGATCGTGGTCAGCGGGGCTTGCGTTTTCAACGGCTCCGGTGGCGGCATGGTGCTGGTTACCGCGCTCGTAGCAGTTGTCGTCGTCGAGCCAGCCGTCGTCAACGGAACTACGGTTGGCGAAACAGGTGGAGGCGTCCGTGTGACGTCGACACGTGGAAGACTTGCTAGAGATGCCAGTTGCGTCCGCAGCGTGCGCAACTCCGCGTCTTGCGTCTCCATGCGTTGCAACAATGTACCAAACTGTCCCTCACGCGCTGCGCGCTCGCGCTTTCCGTAATCGTAGAGCGCGTACGCCGTAGCAATCGCAAGCAGCGCCACGAGCGGTGGCACAGTGACGACAAACTTCCATGCCCAGCGGCGAAAACGTTCCCGGAACGGAATCTGTGACGACATGCAGCACCTCCATCCCATTGGAGTGCCGTACTTCGCGATTTTCTAAAACGTCGATCGAATCTGCCCCCCATCGACCTGCAGCGACACGCCGGTAATGAAACTTGCCCGTTCGCTGCAGAGGAACGCCACCGCGCTGGCCAGTTCCTCCGGGCGGCCGTAGCGCCCCAGCGGGATCTGCTGCTCGGCTTTCTGCAGGTACTCCTCCGGTGTGGTCCCTGTTTCTTTCGCGCGGATCTCCGAAAGGTGTTTCTGCCGGTCGGTCATGAAGTGGCCGGGGAGGATCGCGTTCACCAGGATGCCGTCCCTGGCTACCTGATCGGACAGGGTCTTCGTCAGGCCGGAGATACCGGCGCGCAGCGTCGAGCTCACGGTCAACAGCTCCGTCGGCTGCTTCGCCACCAGCGACGTGATGTGGACGATCCGTCCCCACTGCCGCTTCTGCATGTCGGGGATGACCAGGCGGCAGAGGCGCACCACGTTCATCAGCGTCGACTCGATGCCGCTCGACCACTGCTCTTCGGTGAGCTTCAGGAACGGCGCGGCCGGCGGGCCGCCGGTGTTGGTCACGAGGATGTCGACCTGCCCGAAATGGGCGATCGTTTCCTCCACCCAACGCTGCAAATCCTCCGGTTTGGAGACGTCGCACTGCACGGTCATCGCGCTCTCGGACCGCGACGGTGCCAGCGACCGGGAGCACGTCGAGACGCGGCAACCCTCCGCCGCCAGGGCTTCGGCTACTGCTCGCCCCAAGCCTTTGGAGGCGGCGGCGACCATCGCGACACGGTTCTGCAACTCGAAATTCATGCGCGCGACGTTAGCATGGCGCTTCCGAATCCAGGAGGATCGACTTTGCGCAAGCTCACCACACTCATCGCTCTCCTCTGCGTCGCGCCCGTCGCCATCCCGGCGATGGCGGACGAGGGGATGTGGCTGTTCAACAAACCGCCGCTCCGCCAGCTTCAGGAGCGCTACAACTTCACCCCGAGCCCGGCCTGGCTCGAGCACCTGCAGAAATCCGCCGTCCGCTTCAACAACGGCGGCTCGGCATCCTTTGTCTCGAACGAGGGGCTCATCATCACGAACCATCACGTCGGCTTCGACTGCATCCAGAAGCTCAGCACCGCCGAGCGCGACCTCGTCGCCAACGGCTTCCGTGCGAAGACGCGCGCCGAGGAGCTGCAGTGCCCGGATCTCGAGATCAACGTGTTGATGTCGATCGAGGACGTCACCACGCGCGTCAGCGGCGCCACGAAGCCCGGCATGAGCAGCGCCGAGGCGGAAGCGGCCACGCGCGCGACGCTCAACGCGATCGAGAAGGAGTCGCTGGAGAAGACCGGCCTCCGCAGCGACGTCGTCACGCTCTACCAGGGCGGCCAGTACCACCTCTACCGCTACAAGAAGTACACGGACGTGCGTCTCGTGTTTGCGCCGGAGGAGGACATCGCGTTCTTCGGCGGCGATCCGGACAACTTCGAGTATCCGCGCTTCAACCTCGACATCTCCTTCTTCCGCGCGTACGAGAACGGCAAGCCGGCCAGGCCTGACGCGTTCCTGAAGTGGAGCCCGGAAGGGGCGAAGGAAGGGGAGCTCGT
Source organism: Thermoanaerobaculia bacterium (assembly GCA_036380735.1). GTDB lineage: Bacteria > Acidobacteriota > Thermoanaerobaculia > Gp7-AA8 > Gp7-AA8 > DASVEE01. The sequence continues at coordinate 6,921 of DASVEE010000067.1, forward strand.
CGTCGTCGCCGGCCATCCCGGGACGACCGAGCGTCTCAACACGGTCGCGCACCTCGAGTCGATGCGCGATGTCTCGTACCCGTGGCTGCTGAACTACCTCCGCCGCCAGGAGCTGCTGCTCGAGATCTACTCGGAGCGCGGCAAGGAGAACGCCCGCCGCGCGAAGGACGACCTGCTGAGCATCGAGAACGCCCGCAAGTCGTACGACGGCTCGCTCGGCGCGCTGCAGGATCCGGCGCTGATCGCGAGCAAGCGCGCGGACGAACAGCGTCTGCGCCAGACCGGCCTCGCCGGCGACGCGTTCGACATGATCGAGCGCGCCGTGGCGAAGAGCCGCGCGATCTACGTCGAGCGGCAGATGCTGTCGTCCGGCTACGCGTTCGGTGGTGACCTCTTCAACAAGGCGCGCGCGATCGTCCGGCTCGCGGAGGAAACGGCGAAGCCGAACGCGCAGCGGCTGCGCGAGTACCGCGACTCGAACCTCGAGTCGCTGAAGTACGGCCTCCTCGCCGACTCACCAATCTACGGCGATCTCGAGACGGCGAAGCTCGCCGACTCCCTCAGCTTCTGGATGGAGAGCATGCCCGGCGATCCGCTGATCGCGAAGGTGCTCAACGGCAAGTCGCCGCGGCAACGCGCGGTGGAGCTGGTGCAGGGCACCGGCCTCGCGAATCCCGCGATCCGCAAAGAGCTCGTCGAAGGCGGGAAGGCGAAGATCGACGCCTCGAAGGATCCGATGCTCGTCGTGGCGCGCCTCGTCGACGCCCGCGCGCGCGAGCTGCGCAAGCAGCAGGAAGAGGAAGTGCAGGAGCCGCTGCGCCAGGCCTACGCGAAGATCGCCAACGCCAAGTTCCGTGCCGGCGGCGAGAACCTCTATCCCGACGCGACCTTCACGCTGCGCCTCAGCTTCGGCGCGGTGAAAGGCTACCGCCTCGATCCGTACGTACAGCCGTGGTCGACGACGTTCGCCGGCCTCTACGACCGCTCCGCGCAGCACGAGAGGGAGGAGCCGTGGGACCTGCCGAAGAGCTGGACCGACGCGCAGTCGAAGATCGACCTCAAGGTGCCGTTCAACTTCGTGGCGACGATCGACTCCGTCGGCGGCAACTCCGGCAGCCCGGTGGTCAACCGCAACGGCGAGTTCGTCGGCATCCTCTTCGACGGCAATCCCTCCACCCTCGGCTACTCCTTTGCTTATCAGGACGTCGACGCCCGGGCCATCGCCGTGCACGGCCGCGGCATCCTCGAAGCGCTGAAGAGCGTGTACGGGGCGACGGAACTGCTGACCGAACTGAAGAAATGACCACGACCTGCCCCAACTGCGGCTCCGACCGCATCCGCCGTGGCGGCTCGCGCCTGTGGATGATCTACCTCGTCCTCATCGCGGCCGCCATGGTGGCGGTGCTCGCGTTCAAGCTGAACGCGGCAATCGTCGGCGGCATCATGCTCGCCCTCATCGTGATCGCGAACCTGGTGCTGGATCAGCGCATCTGCGCCGATTGCGGCACGGAGATCAAGTGATGCGCACGCGCCTCGCCGCGATTCTCGTGCTGTTCGTTGCCGCGGCAGCCGAGGCGCAGACGTTCCGCTATCGTGCGGCGGCGACGCCGGCGACGGGGACGGTCTTCCACTACACCAAGTCCAATCGCGACGGCACGGACGCGTGGCGTCTCTCCGCGTTCGTGCTGTCGCCGACGCGCATCGAGGTGATCAAGTACCTCGAGGGGGAAGTCGACTTCGTGGTGGTCGAGGCGGAGCAGGACTGGCAGCGCTTCGCCCCGATGCACCTCCGCCAGTGGAACGTCTTCGCCGATGAGACGGCGTTCCGCATCGCCGCGCACCCGTCGCGCGACGGGAAGGCGCTCGTGGCGAAGCTCGCCAACGGCGGCAGCATGAGCTTTCCCGCCGGCGCCGTCCCGCTGCACATCTATGGCTTCGACTTCATGGGCCTCAACTTCGCGCTGCCGCACCTGGTGAGCGCGGAGCGCTCGTTCGAGCTGGACCTCATCGACTTCAACCGCGATGCGCTCGTCGCCCGGGCGAAGGCCGAATACGTGGGACGGGAGCAGCTTCGCGGCGCCGACTGCGCGAAGTACCGGCTGACCGGCCCGTTCTTCGGCGAGAAGAAAGGGTGGCTGTGGGTGAGCCTCGCCGCGCGCCGCCTCGAGCGCTTCGAGCACGAGCTCCCGACGAGCACCGACTGGAACGACGTCCTCGTCGAGCTGCAGTCGGTGGAGACGATGGACGACTTCCAGTGGCAGGCGTTGAAGGACGCGGTCACGGCGAAGCTGAAAACGCGCCGGAAATAATGTCCCTAGCCGCTCAGGGCGCGGCTGATGCATACCTCCAGGGCATGAAGACATGGCTGACTTTCGCGCTTCTCGTGCTGGCGCTGCCGCTCACCGCGCAGACGACGCCGCAGTACACGTACATCGTCCCGGTGTATGGCTCCGCGCGCGGCGTGGACGCTGACTTCGAGGCGCTCGTCATCATCACGAACCTCGCGCGCGTCGAAGCGAACGTCCGCATCGGCGAGATCTTCTCCGCCGGCAACTGCCAGGCGCCGGCGACGACGCAATTCAAGCTCGCGGGCGCTGATTCACGTCTGTTCATCGAGCTCTTCTGCTCCGGGCTGGCCGCGTTCACGTTCATCAGCGACCAGCCGCTCTTCATCACGAACGACATCGTCGGCAAGGCGTTCGCTCCGCTGGAGCTGACGACGCGGCAGGGGATCGACATCCGCTCCGAGTGGCTGCAGGGCAACCGGACGTACCTCTTCCCGAACGTCGAGATCGAAACGACCGGCGACAACCGCGCCCGCGCGAACCTCTTCCTGGTGAACCCGAATGCCACCCCGATTCAGGTCGCGGTAACGACGCGCCGCCCGACGGCGACCGTTCCCAAGTACGCCATCAACGCGACCGTCGTGACCGTCCCCGCCAAGTCGCTGATCGTCCACGCCCTTGCCTACGTCGAAGAACCGTCCACCTGCGACATCGCCCAGCTCTGCAGCGTGAACCACCAGGTGCTGGTCGAATCGTCGGCCCAGTTCTACGGCGGCGTGTCGTCCCTGCGCCTGGTGCACGGCTACTGGCGCGATCCGTTGCCGTTGCAGTAGTGGCGGGAACGTGCCTTGGGTGCGGGGAATGGGTTATAGGACGAATAGGACCTATAGGACGGATAGGCCTGCGGACCCTGGGTGCCTTGATCGCCTGTCGGTTGAGTAGCCCTGCTACCACGGGCAGCCACGGCACCCAGGGTCCGCCAGGCCTATAGGTCCTATTTGTCCTATTCGTCCTATAACCTATCCCCCGCACACCCAAGGCACGTTCCCGCCCGACGCCCCCTCATCGGGATGACAAACGGCAGTGTTCGTGTTAGACGGGACGCTGCAAAATGGCCGACCCACGTTTTATTCGCAATTTCTCGATCATCGCGCACATCGACCACGGCAAGACGACCCTTTCGGATCGCCTGCTGCAGAGCACGGGTGCCGTCGAAAAACGGGACATGCACGAGCAGATGCTCGATGACATGGATCTCGAGCGCGAGCGCGGCATCACGATCAAGGCGCGCGCCGTCACCCTTCGCTACGAGGCGAAGGATGGGCAGGAGTACGTCTTCAACCTGATCGACACGCCGGGGCACGTCGACTTCACCTACGAAGTCTCGCGTTCGCTGGCCGCGTGTGAGGGCGCCATCCTCGTCGTCGACGCCACCCAGGGCGTCGAGGCGCAGACGCTCGCCAACAGCTACCTCGCCATCAACGGCAATCTCGCCATTCTCCCGGTCATCAACAAGGTCGACCTCCCCTCGGCCGAGCCCGAGCGCGTGCGCGAGCAGATCGAGAACGTCATCGGCCTCGATGCGCACGACGCCGTGCTGGCCTCCGCCAAGGCCGGCATCGGCATCGACGAGATCCTCGAGAAGATCGTCACGCACTTCCCGCCGCCGGTCGGCAACCCCGAGGCGCCGACCCGCGCCCTCCTCTTCGACTCCTGGTACGACTCCTACCGCGGCGTCATGTGTCTCGTGAAGATGGTCGACGGCGAGCTGCGCCGCGGCATGAAGGTCAAGTTCATGTCCACGGGCCGCGAGTACGAGATCACCGAGATGGGCATCTTCACGCCCAAGCCCAAAGCGATGGACAAGCTCGGCGTCGGCGAGGTCGGCTTCTTCTCCGCCAACGTCAAGGACATCGTCCAGGCCAAGATCGGCGACACGATTACCGAGGTGCGGCAGAGTCCGGAGCCGCTGCCGGGGTTCCAGGAAGTCAAGCCGATGGTCTTCGCCGGCCTCTTCCCGATCATCACGGAGGAGTACGAGAACCTGCGCGACGCCGTGGCGAAGCTCAAGCTCAACGACGCCTCCTTCTCCTACGAGCCCGAAAACTCCGTCGCCCTCGGCTTCGGTTTCCGCTGCGGCTTCCTCGGCCTGCTGCACATGGAGATCATCCAGGAGCGCCTCGAGCGCGAGTTCAACCTCGAGCTCCTGACCACGGCCCCCGGCGTCCGCTATCGCGTGACGATGACCGACGGCGAAGTCATCGAGGTCGAGAACCCGCAGAAGCTCCCCGACCCGTCGATGATCGACAAGATCGAGGAGCCGTTCCTCGAGGTCACGATGCTGACGACCGACGAATTCGTCGGCCCCATCATCGCCCTCGCCATCGACCGCCGCGGCACGCAGAAGAAGCTCGAGTACGTCAGCGCCAGCCGCGTGATGCTCGTCTACGAGATGCCGCTCAACGAGGTCATCCTCGACTTCTTCGACAAGCTCAAATCCATCTCGCGCGGCTACGCGTCGCTCGACTACCAGCTCATCGGCTACCGCGAGAGCGACCTCGTGAAGATGGACATCCTCATCAACGGCGAGCCGCTCGACGCCCTCTCCCTCATCGTGCACAAAGACAAGGCGTATCCGCGCGGCAAGATGCTCGTCGAGAAGATGAAGGAGTTCATCCCCCGCCAGATGTTCGAGGTCGCCCTGCAGGCCGCCATCGGCAACCGCGTCGTCGCCCGCGAGACGGTGAAAGCGCTGCGCAAGAACGTCCTCGCCAAGTGCTACGGCGGCGACATCTCACGCAAGCGCAAGCTCCTCGAGAAGCAGAAGGAAGGCAAGAAGCGCATGAAGCGCGTCGGCAAAGTCGAGATCCCGCAGGAAGCATTCCTCGCGGTGTTGAAGATCGACTAGAGACGCGCAGCGATCCAGGAATTCAGAACGCAGAACGCAGAACGAAGAATTGAGAAGGGTTCGTTCTCCTTCTGCGTGCTGCGTTCTGCGTTCTGAATTCTTGGATCGATTCTTCTCCGCCATCCCCCCTCCCAGTGACGCCGCTCACATTCCTCTAATAACCTGGCACTCATCTCGCTCTTCGGTCGAGACGTGCGGGTGGTTAGGTGCCCGCTGGACCGATGGAAATGATTGATTGCAACATGCCGTACGTTGAGGTGATCCCTCGATTTCTTCGACACGCTGAAATCGACTTCACTGGGAGTGCTTCGCGCCCGAAGGAGCTCCCTCAGGAGGCCTGGTCTGCTGCTGTTGAAGATTGACTGATCTCCTCCCCACGGCGGGGAGAGCCCATGAAATCTTCGAACCTGTTCCTTGCCACGACCACCACATTCCTCATCGCCGCTGCCGCTCAGGCCGCGAGCGTGAACATGGAAGACCCTCGCCGCGCTCTCGGGCGCGAAGACGACGTCCGGGTCGATGCCCAGATCTTCCAGGAAACGGTCTCCTCCGGCACCCCCATCACCATCACCTACCAGATCCACAACCTGACGCAGCAGCCCGTCGCCATCGCGGCGAAGACCGCCGCTGCCAGCTACGACGCCGACACGCAGACCATCACCGTGGCCATCGGCTCCGAAGTGCCGGCCGACGGGCAGATGCCGCAGCTCGTGACCATCGCCCCGGGCGAGAAGAAGACGATGCAGGTCGCCGCCACGCCCAACTTCGTGCTGCCGCGCATGCGCACTCCGTTCGTCGCCGCGCCGCGCTACGTCCAGCTCAAGGTCAACATCCTCCGCAACCTCGAGCCCTTCGCCACGCTCATCGAGCAGCAGGGCAAATCGCCGAACCAGCGCGTCGCGCTCTCCGACGACCAGTTCGACCACTGGCTCGAAAGCAACGACGCCATCTTCCTCAACGCCATCCCCGTCCACTGGCAGCCGCGCGGCAACAACCTGCTGCCCGACGTCGAGCGCGGCAGCGCCGCCACGCGCAGGGGCTCATCGTTCTAAGTCACCCACCGGACAGATGGGGCCAATGAAGTCCCATCTGTCCCATCGATCTTTTCGCGCAACTTCACAACTCTTCCTGCGCCGGGGGGTATCCTCATCGCACCAACAGGAGGAGACCCCGTGAGATCCTTTGCCTTCACCGCAGTGTTGCTGTTGCTGAGCGCGGCCTGCGCTTCGACGCAGCCTGTCAGGATGGAAGAGCCGCGGCGCGTCGTCGGCACCGAGAACGACGTCCGCATCGACGCCGAAGTCTACGGCGAGAACCTGACGACCAACCAGACGCTGACGATCAACTACGACATCACCAACAATCGGCCGACCACCATCGCCATCGCCGACATCATCCCTGAGACCGCCTACGATCCCGAGACGCGCATCGTCATGGTCAACATCGGCTCCGAGGTTCCGGGCGCGCAGTTGCTGCCGCGCCTCGTGACGATCGCCCCCGGCGAGAAGAAAAGCTTCACCGTCGGCGCGCGCATCAACTTCCCGATCGTCGTGAATCAGGCCGGCGGCCGCCCCGCACCCAATCAGCTCGGACTCAAGGTCCACTTCCTCGGCACCACCGACGAGTTCTCCTCGCTCCTCAACATCCCCGAGAAAGCCGTCCACGACCCCAAGCTCGCGGACAAGCTGTTCCCCATCTGGATCGAGCGCAACGAGGTGATCGTCACGAACACGCTGCCGATGCGCTGGGCGCCCGGCGATCCGTCGATGATGCCGGCCGACATGCGCGGCGGCAGACGAAGAGCACCAGTGCGACCGTAATGAAAAAGCGGTTTTCGGTTTTCGGTTGCCGGTTTTCGGTGCTGCGCCGTGCGGGACTTCTCCGCATCGCGCAGCGCCGAAAACCGAAAACCAAAAACCGAAAACCGCCGTACCGCGTCGCTTAGTAGCTGCGGAGCGCTTCCTGTTCGTTCTCGTAGACTTCGAAGACGGTGATGAGCTGCGTCACGTGCAGCAGCTCGTTGAGCTTGGCCGGCAGATGGAGGAGCTTGAGCTTCCCGCCGCGATTCGTCACCGTCGTGAACGACCCGACGAGCTCGCCGATGCCGGAGGAGTCGATCGTCGTCACGCCGCTCATGTCGAGCAGGAGGTTCGACTTCCCGCTGTTCAGAGTGTTCATGATGACCTCGCGGAGCTGCGTGTCGCCCGAGCCGATCGTGATCTTCCCCTGCAGATTGATCACCTCGACGCCTTCGACGGTCCGAGTAGTCGCTTTCATCCTGTGGTTCTCCTTGCCTCTGTCAGACTTTACCGCTGGCGATGCCGTTCCCCTTACCGAGGTTCTTGATCATCACCAGTGACGTCCCACCTTTGTCGTGGAACGAGTAGTGGACTTCATCCATGAATGTCTTCATGTAGAAGATGCCGCGGCCGCTCGTCTTCATCAGGTTCTGAGGGTTCAGGGGATCGCTGACCTTTTCCGGGTCGAAGCCCGCCCCTTCATCCGAGATCCTGATCTCCAGCTCGAGACCGCGCAGGTCGAAGGTGGCGAACACCTTCTTCCGGACATCCAGTTTGTTGCCGTGCTTGATGGCGTTGGCGACCGCCTCGCGGACGGCCATGCCGATCCAGTGCGATCCGTCTTCGTCGACCCCTGCGTTTTCACACAGGTGTTCGGCGATCACCTGCACCAGTTCGATGTTCTCGAATCGGCTGCTGATCGTGATTTCGATCCGCTCGCTGTCGCCGCCACGCTCCATGGCTGAATGGCCCGGCATTCTAAGGGAACGGAATGGGCCACGTAAACAACCCGTTCCGAGAGCCCATGTCCAGACGCCTCACCGCGCCGCTGATTCTTTTCCTTATTGCCGCCTCGTGCCTCGCCGCCGGCGAGCTCGATCCGCAGCTCCGGATGGTCGAGCAGATCCGCGGACGCAAGTTCGTCACCGGCGTCAAAAACGTGACCATCGATCGCTCCGAGCTCCCCAAGCGGCTCGAAGAGCAGATGAAGAAAGAGCTGCCGTACTCCACGGAAGACTGGATCACCATCCTCCGCTCGCTGCAGCTCGTCGAGCGCGACACCAAGGACGTCCTCCCCAAGCTGATCGCGCTCTACGAGAGCCAGGTGCTCGCCTACTACGATCCCAAGTCGCACACCTACTACTCCATCAAGCAGCTTCCGAAGCTCGACAGCGAGCTCCCCATCGATCCCAAGATGCTCGAGGAGTCCGTCGTCATCCACGAGCTGATGCACGCGCTGCAGGATCAGCACTGGAACATCGGCGAGAAGACCGAAAAGCTGAAGCGCGAAGGCGACGCCGCGATGGCCTACCACGCGCTGCTCGAAGGCGAGGCCTCCTTCGTCATGATGGCCCACCTCCTCGGCAAGATGGGCGTCCCCATCGACGAGCTGGTGAAGAATGACGCCATGCTCGCCGGCATGGCCTCCGCCGCCGCCTCGCAGGCCATGGCCAGCGGCAGCGACACGCCGAAGTACTTCACCGAGTCGCTCGGCTTCCCGTACCTCAAAGGCCTCGAGTTCGTCATCGCCGCCTACAAGCGCGGCGGCTGGAAAGAGCTCGACAAGGTGCACGCCAATCCGCCGAAGACCACGCGCGAGATCCTCCACCCCGAGGAGTACTTCGAGAAGAAGGTGAAGCACGCGGAGCTCCCGCTGAAGAACTGGCAGAGCGACCTGCCCGGCCTCATCTCCGTCGAGCGCCTCGGCGAGTTCCACTGGACCTACCTCCTCGGCAAGGACGCCGCGCGCGGCCTCACCGGCGATCGCGTCGCGGTAGCGAAGAACGGCGCCGTCGTCGCCGAGACCGTGTGGGAGACTCCGGAGCGCGCGAAGATCTTCGCCGACGCGTACACCACGTTCCTCAAAGGCCGCGGCCTCGATCCGAAGGTGACGCAGGACGGCGCCACGGTGCGCGCGAGCTACGTCGCCAGGTAGCAGCGATGAAGATGGACGTCGACTACGCAACCTTGGCGGACGATCTCGAGACCGGCATCTTCCGCCAGCGCCTGGAAGAAGAGCTGATCGCCGGCTTCCGCCAGATCCACCAGAGCGGCGAGCGCCTCCCGACCGCGTCGCACTACGCGACGCAGATCGCGGAGATCGTCAACCGCGGAGCCGGCACGCCGCTGCCGTCGGAGCTGGCGTTCTACCTCTACCAGGAAATCCTGCTGGCGTGCGAAAACGCGCGCGCGTCGGTGCTGGGCGAAGAGCCGGCGCCGTCGTAAGGGGACACGGGACCGAATTAAGAATTTCGAATTTCGAATGAAGAATTCCGGTGGCGCTGCCGCGCACGTCTCTCCGGTTTAAAAACGTGCGCGGCAGCGCCTCCTCACTTCTGAACCGGCGCCGTCGTAAGACCACAGGGACCGAATTAAGAATTTCGAATTTCGAATGAAGAATTCCGGTGGCGCTGCCGCGCACGTCTCTCCGATTTAAAAAACGTGCGCGTCAGCGCCTCCTCAATTCGTCATTCGAAATTCGAAATTCTTAATTCTCCTTCGTCCTCTTCGTCCCCCTTCGTCCTCTCGCCTGCACGACGCGGCATCGCTGTGGCTCCGTAGATCCTTCGTCGCTTCGCTCCTCAGGATAAACTCCGCCCGTGAAGCACCACCTCCACCGCCATCCGCCGTTGTCGTCCTTTGCGACCACCGGTGGCTGAGCCTGCAAACTAGGTCAGGATGACCTACGTTCCGTCCTGGCGACTCTCCCTTCCACGGAAGGGCTGGGGGATCTTCTGGTCGGAACGCAGACCTCGGACGACGCGGCCGTGTTGCGCATCGAGGGCAACACCGCCATCGCGCAGACGGTCGATTTCTTCACGCCGATCGTCGACGATCCGTACCTCTTCGGCGCGATCGCCGCGGCCAACTCCATCTCCGACATCTACGCCATGGGCGCCCGCCCCATCCTCGGGCTCGCGATCGCCGCGTTCCCGACCGACAAGCTGCCGCTCGACGTGCTCCGCGAGATCCTCCGCGGCGGCGCCGACAAGGCGAAGGAAGCCGGCTTTCCCGTCGCCGGCGGGCACACGATCATCGACGAGGTCCCCAAGTACGGCCTCGCGGTGACGGGCGTGGTCGACGTCGACAAGCTCGTACGCAACTCCACCGCGCGTGAGGGCGACGCGCTCTATCTCACCAAGCCGATCGGCAGCGGCATTCTCGTCAGCGCCTTCCGCGCGCTGGCGCACCGGCGCGTGTTCCGCCGCGGCGGACCGCCGTCGCTCGAGGAAGCCATCCGCTGGATGACGACGCTCAATCGCGGGGCGGCCGAGGCGATGGTGGAGATCGGGGTGAGCGCGGCGACGGACGTCACCGGCTATGGGCTCATCGGTCACCTCCTCGAGATGTGCGAGGGATCGAAGCTCGGCGCAGACGTCAGCGTGCGCGCCGTTCCCGCGCTCGAACGCGCGCGCGAGTTCCTCGGGCGCGGCTTCCGCCCGAGCGGCACGATGCGCAACGCGGAGACGTTCCGCGGCCGTGTCCGCTCGACAGTTGGCGAATCCGACTACATCTTTCTCTGTGACGCACAGACGTCGGGCGGGCTGCTGATCGCGGTCGCGCCGGAGAACGAATCCGCGTTCGAACGGCGCTTCCAGGAAAGCGGCCTGTTCTATGCAAAGATCGGACGAATGACGGCCGACCACGGCCGGATCACGCTGATTGCGTAGGAGCGAGGCATGACTGATTTTCCTGATGACGTGAACACCGTACCGGCCGAAAACGGCAGTACCTGGGTGGAGATCGCCAGCACCGGCAACGAGGACGAGGCCAAGCTGATCCAGGGCTTCTTCGAAGCCGAGGGGATCACCGCGCAGATCGAGTCGGTCGAGTTTTCCATGGCGCCGACGACGTTCGGCAACATGGGCGACATTCGCGTCTATGTGGACTCGAAGGACGAGCAGCGCGCGTTCGAGCTGCTGCGGCAGCGCAACGAGGCGTACGAGCGTCTGGACGACGACGGCGAGACCGTCGTGACCGACGAGGGGCCGGCGACCATCGACGAGACGGCGCAGGCGCAGGCTGAACCCGATGGCGGATCAAACACCGGAAACGCCTGAGCTGCCGCCGCCGTCGCCGCCTGACGACGACGGGCCGCCGGCGGTCATGCCGCGCTGGGTGCCGATCCTGATCGGCACCGTGCTCGTCATCATCGCCGGCTTCGCCGTCTTCACCGGTCTGCGCTACCGCGACAACACGCTGACGGGCCTCATCCGCGGCGATGATCCGCCGCGTCGTCCGACGCGCGCGACGCATCCGGGCGAGCAGGAGCCGGGCGGTTCGCTCATGTCCGACACGACGCCCGCCGCGCACCCGCCGGTGGCCGGCTCCGCGCGAGCCGTCGTCAGCGGCGGCCCGCAAGGCGTCAGCGCGACGGTCCGCATCTGGGCAAGCCGCGGCATGATCTTCGACGTGACCCCGAAAGACGCCGCCATCTACGTGAACGATGTGGCCATGGGCCAGGTGAGCCAGTTCGATTCCCCGGACGAGGTCTACGACTTCCCTCAGCCCGGCAGCTACAACGTCCGCGTAGTCGCCCCCGGCATCGCCGCCGAGCGCCACTTCATCGTGACCGCCGCCGACGACGCGCCGAATGAATTGGCCCGGATCCAGGCGAAGTTCGACTGAGGAAAAAACAAGAAGTCAGAACGCAGAACGCAGAAGTCAGAACGTAGAAGGACGGCGCGGTCAGGCTTACTTCTTCATTCTGCGTTCTGCGTTCTGCGTTCTGACTTCTTGTTCTGCCTGCTGCTTTCTCCCGCGCGCCTGGCCGCCTTGTCGGGTGAGGGGCCGCGGCACACCAGCAAGCCACCCAACCAAAAGCGGGCGCGCCCTTCGTACGCGCCCGCTCCACAGTCACTGCAACGTTCTTACGCCGTCTGCTTCAACGCCCCCTCCGCCGCCTTCTCCGCGGCGCGGCGCGCCAGCGTCTCCGCCGACGGCTTGCGCCCGCGCCCGAGGGCGCGGCGCATGTCCGCCACGTGCGGCACCAGCTCCGCGCACTCGCGGCGCTTCGCCAGGCGCCGCGCCAGCGCGTACACCGTCAGCGTCTCCACGCCGGCCTTGTGCCGCGCCGCGCGTACGCTGTGGCGGACGAAGTGCGCCAGCGCCTCCAGCTCGTCGGCCAGCGGGCTGAAGGCCTCCGCATAGCTCATCAGGTCGCGGATCTCCTCCGCCGTGAGGCTTTGGCCGCGGGACAGCGTCTTCTGATGCGTCATCGCCATCGTCGTCAGCGCGACGAATTCCGGCGGCACCGACGCCGCGCTGGCCATCTCTCGCGTCGCGGCGGCCTCCGGAATCACAAAGTGCGGGATCGAGTCGCGCATGGCGCGCAGCTCCTCCACGCGCGCCAGTGCCAGGGCGGAGTACGGAAGCGGGGACGGTTCCACGACTGCAGACACGACTTTCTCGTTGTTGTTGCTCATAAAAGCTCCTTTTTCTTTTTCGATTTGCCGGTGGTCAGAGAAGGCAGATCGAAGAAAGAGGCGGAGCACGCCCCTGCGAGGTACGCCTCGGGACCTTGACGGCGGCCGGGCGGGGAGCCCGCCGTCGTCGTTTGAGCAAGACGGAGATTCGATCGGCGACGCGCGGGGTAAGCACCGTGAGGAACGGGCGAATCGCCGCCGGTCGCGGTGTCAGAGTGATCGTGAGCGGCCGCCGCGCCTCGTTCTCCGGAACCAGCGCGCCGGACTTCAGCCCCGCGAGGACGTTCTCGTGCATCGCGAAGACGGTCCCGGACGCCTCGTTGAGCGCCACGAGCATCTGGAACCAGCGCGTCGTCGTGGCGAGCATCGCCACCGGCGCGCCGGCGCCGCTCTCCGGCTCACGCACCACGCAGGCGGTCCACTCATCCAGCGCCTCGGAGACAATCGCGAGCCGCGACGCGGCCACGCGCATGCGCGCCTCCGCATGCTCCAGACTCTTCGAGCTGCGGATCGGCAGCCATCGCTCCGAACGCTCCGACTTGGCGGCGATCCTGAGCGCGGCGGTGATGAGCCGCCTGGAAGAGTCGAGCGCCCGCTGCGCCCGCCGCATCGAACGCACCCACGCCGCCGCTGCCGGACGCGCCCCCTCGAGGCGTCCCTCCCGGCAGTTTCCGGTGGCGCTCTTCGACGCCGAAGCATGGTTGCGCTTGCTCATCATGGACAATATGAGTCAAACAAGTATCGTTGTCAAGGCATACGCAAACATTTATGTATCGACTCCAATCGTTGACTCCTCGGGAACTACCGGATCTGCCAGGCGAGCACATCTTTCTGACGGCGAGGGCATCGATATGGTTGCGCAACAGATTTATCTGTCCGTCGAGGGCATCGATATGGTTGCGCAACAGATTTATCTGTCCGTCGAGGGCATCGATATGGTCGCGCACCAGATCTTTCTGTCCGTCGAGGGCATCGATATGGTCGCGCACCAGATCTTTCTGTCCGTCGAGGGCATCGATCTCCCCGATGAGGGCATCGATCTGTCGAGCGAGGGAAAAGATCCCTCCGCTCGAGGCAGCGATCTGTCCGCCGAAGGCATCGATCCCTTCACTCGAAGGGAAAGATCCGTCGCGCAGAGGGAAGATCTGTTCGCCGGAGGCAAAGATCCCGTCGATCGACCAGAAAGATCCCCTCAGCGAACAGAAAGATCCCCTCAATGGAGGGAAACGTCCCTTCCGTCCACCGGATACGTCCCCTCACCGAGGAGAAAGGTCCCCTCGGCGAAGGGAAAGGTCCCTTCACCGAACCCGTCGACGCCCACGGTGCACGCAATGCTCCCGTGCTCGACGCCTCCGCCTCCTGTCCTATCCGTCCCATCTGTCCTATTCGTCCCATCGTCCCCAGGACAGCAGCACTTCGCGCAACGCGGTCAGGTTTTCAAGCGCCGGATGGCCGAGTCGGTAAAGTCCGCGAGCAGGTCGTGCACGCTGACGTCGAGCGCACGCGCGAGCCGCACGATCACGCCCAACCCCGGAGCCTTCAGCCCGCGCTCCATCTCCCCGACGAAATTCGCGCTCAAGCCGGTCGTCTCAGCGACGGCCTCCTGCGAGAGCCCGCGCTCGTGCCGCACGCGCCGCAGCGCCTTCCCAAACAGCTCCGCCACGGTTTGCATCATTGCATTCCACACTAAAGTTGGAGGGGGGCGGTTGTGCATCTCGCTGAGGCCAGAGCTTGTCCGCCGAGGCGCCGCGCCATCCGAAAATGTCCATTCAAAGGTTACTTATGGACATACCTCCGCGCTGCCTCTAGACTCCTCCCGTTCGTGCGAACGCCAGCGCGTTCCACGCTAAAGAAGGAGATCCGAGTGAGAGCACATTCGCTCCTCCGCCTCTTCGCGACCGTTCTCGCAATCACCGCGCTGCTCCGGACGGAGAACGCGTTCGCCCTCGAACCCCTGCGGGCTGACACCGCCACCCTTCATCACGCCGTGGCTCGCGGCCCTCACAAGCCAGGCGCCGAACGTGATCTCTTTCTCGTGAAGTCCGGCACGGCCAGGTCGACACGCGTACGAACAGCGTCGTGTGGGAGGAACTGGTGTGGAGTGACTACCCCAACGGAGACCTCGAGCAGAACTTCCAGACTTCGCGCCACCGGGCGGATGGTCACAGGATTCGCCTCGCAAGCGTGCGTGTCGGTCGACAGGCCGGCGAGCTCCAACTCGCCACCAGCCACAAACCGCCGTCGCAGCGGATGATTCAGGAGTGGGTTGGCTGCGTCGTCGGCGGCTGTATTGCCGCCGCCGGCGGATGCATCCTCTCAGGCCCGCTCCCAGAGTGTTTCATCCTCGCCTGTGTCGCCGTCCAGATTGGCTGCACGTTCGACATGATCATCAGCAACATGTAGCCACAGGAAATGGCTCTGCACATCAGTATGGACAACGACACGAATCTCATTCTCGTCCGCCGTTCGGTATTTGCCGCGCTTGTGGCGTGTACGTGGCTGTGCTCCGCAGTGACCGCGGGCCTGGTCGGCGGCTTGCTGCAGCGCGTGGCAGAGCTCCCTGCTGCGTACGCCCACGCAATCGCGTTTTTTGCCGGTGCCCTGCCGCTGTATCCGGCACTGGCTGGGATCGCCGCCTGGAAACGGATTGAGTGGAAGCCGACGTTCACGCGCTGGGCGTTGCAGTTCGGCGTCGCTGCCGTCGTGAGTGGCGCCGTATACACCGGCGTCATGTACCTTTTCGCGGCGTTCTGACTGTCAAACGTTCGTGTACGCACCGCACGCACTCGCGACGCAGAGTGGAGGACAGACAACTCTTGTCTGTCCCGCGAGGAATGACGCGATGACGACGCTCCTCCGCACACCCGGCGGGGACTTCGTTTCTCGCTGGACGATGCCCCGCTCTGCGTGGGCACTCCTGCGCGGGACAGACAGGAGTGTCTGTCCTCCACTTCGTTTCTTCGTGTCAGCAGCGGTGCTGTTTCATCGTCGACTCATGCCGTGCGCGGAGCACGCACCGCACGCACTCGCGACGCAGAGTGGAGGACAGACACTCTTGTCTGTCCCGCGAGGAATGACGCGATGACGACGCTCCTCCGCACACCCGGCGGGGACGTCGTTTCTCGCTGGTCGCACCACTCTGCGTGGGAACTTCTGCGCGGGACAGACAAGAGTGTCTGTCTTCCACTCCGCGTCGCCAGTGCGTCCTCGTGCGTGCTCCGCGAAGAGTTGGGTCGCCGAGGCGCATCGCGGGAGCTCTATTGCTCGCTAACGGAGCGATTCCCTTTTGCGCGGCGTCAGGGAGTGAAGGTTCCGCCTCCAGGGCGACGTGCCGGCTGCAGCGGTACACTCTCCGGCTATTACGACATGGACCTGATCGACCGCATCCACACAGCCGTTACGCCGCTGCCGAAGTGGCTGACGGGGATGGTGAAGCAACTGGAGCCGTTCTGATGCGTATCGTTTGTGTTGCGCGAGCCCGGAAGCAGTATTGACCTCGCGATGCAGGAACAGCTGCGCACCTGCCGCGCGCGTGCGGAATCGGTCTTTTCCCGGCTGGCGCTGGACGAGCTGTTCTTTCGCTTCGGACCTGAACCTTCCCCGCGGCTCCTCGCCGATCTCGGAGAGCCCGCGGTCGAGAGCAACATCCACGGTGACTGCAACTGCGAAGACTGGTTTGACTGCAATCCGATCTGGCCTAGTGTCGTCTGCCATATCGAACCGGACCTGATCTGCGTCGTCCGTCGCCGCTGCGGGTTCATCAGGCAGAACCCCTGCATCGGGCTCTGTTGATCCACGTGGACGCTCGGCACATCGAGAGCCTCTATCACGAGATAGCTACGCAACCGCGGGAAGAGCAGCTTTCGCGCGTTCATCAGTTGCCGCTCGACGTCCGCGCGTCGCTGTGGATCTTCCACCTTCGCCGCTTTCTCGAGCTGCATCCCGAACTGTCGACCGAGCAGCGCAGCATCGTCGAGCAGAGCGTCAACCTGCTCGGCACGCCCGGCTTCTTCCGCGACGAGGAGGAGCTCCAGCGCGACGCTAACCTCGACGCCCGCTGGTCCGCTCTGCAGAAACGCGCGCGCGCCGTCTTTCCGTCAGAGCTCATCTACGTGATCTTCTACAAGTTTGGCGATGAGATCCCGCAGTTTGGCTCGCCGTGATCATGCCGGCCGTCCTGATGCGATCTTCAGCGGCTGCAACCGGCGGCGCAGGGACGATAGGACAAATAGGACGAATAGGACCTGTAGGACGGATAGGACTCTGTGCGACGGACTCTGCCCGTTTCACGAGCTTCCTGCAATCAAACAAAAAAGGCCGGCTTGCGCCGGCCTTTTCATTCGTCCTATAGGTCCTATTTGTCCTATAAGTCCTATCGCGCCCCTTCCTAGTGCGCGGCGGGCTGCGGGTGCGGCTTCCTGGCTTCCACGATGATCTTTTCCTGGAGGCCTTTCGGCACTTCTTCGTAGTGCGAATACTCCATGTGGAAGGTGCCGCGGCCCTGGGTGATCGACCGCAGCGTCGAGCCGTACGTCAGCATCTCCGCGAGCGGCACGCGTGCCTTGATGGTCTGCGTGTCTTCTTCCGCATCCACGCCCTCCACGCGGCCTCTCCGGGAGTTGAGGTCGCCCATGATGTCGCCGATGTACTCGGCCGGGGCGCTGATGTCGACGTGCATGATCGGCTCGAGCAGCGTCGGTCGCGCGTTCTGCATCGCCTCCTGATACGCCAGCGAGCCGGCGATCTTGAAGGCCATTTCGGAGGAGTCGACGTCGTGGTACTGGCCGTCCTTGAGGCGGACGCGGAAGTCGACCATCGGGAAGCCGGCGAGGTAGCCCTTCACGCGCGCGTCCTGGATGCCCTTCTCGACCGCGGGGATGTACTGCCGCGGGATCGAGCCGCCGAAGATCTCGTCGACGAACTCGAAGTCGGCGCCGCGCGGCAGCGGCTCCACCGTGATCTTGCAATCGGCGAACTGGCCGTGGCCGCCGGACTGCTTCTTGTGGCGGCCGTGCGCGTCGGCGGGCTTGGTGATCGTTTCGCGGTACGGCACCTTCGGCGGATGCAGCACGACGTCGACGTTGTACTTCTTCTTCAGCTTGTGCACGACGATCTCGACGTGCAGTTGTCCCTGGCCGCTGATGAGGAACTCTTTCGTCTGCTCGTCGCGCGCGAAGCGGATCGTCGGATCCTCTTCGATGATGCGCGCCACCGCGGAGCCGAGCTTGTCCTCGTCGCCGCGCGCCTTCGGCTCGACCGCGAACGCGATGGCTGCCTCGGGATACTGGACGTGGGAGAGGATGATCTGGTGGTCCTTCGCCGTGAGCGTGTCGCCGGTGAACGTGTCCTTCAGCTTCACGATGGCGCCGATGTCGCCGGCGCGCAGCTCGCTGACCGCCAACTGCTGCTTGCCCTGGATCACCTGCAGCTTGCCGAAGCGCTCTTCATGATCGCGCGAGGCGTTCCAGTACGGCGTGTCGCACTTGAACGTGCCGGAGAAGACGCGGAACAGCGACACGCGACCGGAGAAAGGATCGGAGAACGTCTTGAACACGAGCGCGGCGGGGAAGGCCTCGGGGCGCCGGTCGAACGTGACGGCTTCGCCTTTCGCGTTCGTCCCTTCGACCGTCTTCAGTTCCTCCGGCGACGGCAGCATCGAGACGAACGCATCGAGTACCGAATGGCCGCCGATGTTGTGCGAGGCGGAGGTGAAGAGCACGGGGTAGATCTGGTGATGCGCGACCTCGCGCCGCAAGCCATCGAGCAGCTCTTCCTGCGACAGGCCACCCTGCTCGAAGAAGCGCTCCATCAGCGTGTCGTCGCCCTCGGCGACCTTCTCGATGAGCTGCTCGCGCCACTGGTCGGCGTCTTCCTTGTGGCTCGCCGGGATGTCGGCCAGCTCGAACTTCCCGCTGCCGTCGGCGGCGTAGAGATACGCCTTCATGGAGACGAGGTCGATGATGCCTCTGAAGTCTTTCTCTTCCCCGATGGGGAGCTGGATGGGGACGACGTTCTTGCTGAACTTCTTCTGCAGCGCGTCGAGCGTGCGGCTGACGGAGGCGCGCTCGCGATCCATCTTGTTCACGACGATCAGGCGCGGCAGGTGGTACTCCTCGGCGAACTTCCAGACCTTTTCCGTCGTCACTTCGACGCCGGTCACGCCGCTGACGAGGATCGCGGCCGCATCGGCCACGCGCATGGCGCTCTTCGCTTCCATGATGAAGATCCCGAAGCCCGGCGTGTCGAGCAGGTTGATCTTCGTATCCTTCCATTCGGCGTAGGCGATGGCCGAAGAGATCGAGTGCTTGCGCTCCACCTCATCGGGGTCGAAGTCGGTGACGGTCGTCCCGTCTTCGATCCTGCCGAGCCGCGTCACGGCCCCGGCGTTGAACAGCAGTTGCGAGACGAGAGTCGTCTTGCCCGTGTCGTTGTGGCCGACGACGGCCACGTTGCGAATCTCCGAACCCGAATAGACCTTCATGCGATCTTCCCTCGACGTCCTAGTGAAATTCACGAAAGCAGGGGGAACATCATAAATTAAAATGACCAGCCTCGGCGTAGCTCGGCGGATGGCTGCGGTGCAGAGATCAGGAGTTATCATTGGCCACGTATGGGACTCCTCAGGATCCCGGAGCGGAAGCACGCCAGCGCACTTCTTCGGGAGATCGGGACCACTTGAAACTGGGCCGGTATGAAGTCGTCCGCGAGCTCGGCAAGGGAGCGATGGGAATCGTCTACCTTGCCAAAGATCCGCTCATCGGGCGGCTGGTGGCGCTCAAAACGATCCGGCCGGCCGCGCACGTCGACGACGACGAGACGAAGGAATTCCAGCAGCGCTTCATCCGCGAGGCGCAGGCCGCGGGCATCCTCAACCACCCGAACATCGTCACCGTGCACGACATCGGGCAGGACGAAAACTCCGCGATGTCGTTCATCGCCATGGAGTACGTCGAGGGACACAACCTCAAGGAGATCCTCTCGCAGGGGCGGACGCTGACGTTCGAGCTGATCGGGGAGATCGTGGCCCAGGTCGCCGACGCCCTCGATTTCGCCCACTCGAAGGGGATCGTCCATCGCGACGTCAAGCCGGCCAACATCATCATCCTCGACGGCAATCGCGCCAAGATCACGGACTTCGGCATCGCCAAGATCGCCTCTGGTGGCGCGAACCTGACGACGACCGGCCAGTTCCTCGGCACGCCGAACTACATGGCGCCGGAGCAGATCAAAGGCGCTCCCGTCGACGGCCGCACCGACATCTTCTCCCTCGGCATCTGCTTCTACGAGCTCCTCACGCGCCGCAAGCCGTTCGGCGGCGATTCGCTGACCTCGATCTCCTACAAGATCGTCCACGAGCCGTTCCCCCCGCTGCACGAGATCAATCCGCAGATCCCCGAGGGCTACAACGAGGTCGTGGCGAACTGCCTGGCGAAGGACCCGGCCAAGCGCTACCAGCGTGCGCGCGATCTCGCGGCCGCCGTCCGCGCCGTGATCCGCGGCGAGCGTCCGGTGCGTCCGGCCGATCCGGTGTTCGCCGAGGAGACGGTGCTCACGCGTGACGGCCGCGACAAGGTTCCGACGATCGAGATGCCGTTTCCCGAAGCGGCGCTGCCGCCGGCGGAGGAAGTCGGCTCCAACACGCGCCCCGCTTCGGCAGGCGTGGTGATTCCCGCGGCGCCGGCGAAAGCGCGTCCGCAGCGCGCTCCCGTCGCCCTGAACGTTCGCAAGACGCTGACGAACGTGCGCACGCATCCGGCGTGGCGCCGCCGCATCCCGGCCGCGGTCTTCATCGGCATCGTCGGCATCCTCGTGGCCGGGCTCTTCTCGGTCCTCGTGGCGGCGCGCACGCAGAAGAAGTTCGAGCCGCCGGTGGATCGCAGCAAGGAAGCGAAGATCCTGCGCGAGCGGCAACTGCGCGTCGAGGCGAACCAGCTCGTCGAGCAGGGACGCATCACCGACGCCTACGCCAAATACGCGGAGCTCGACAAGCTTTCCCCCGGCTCGCCGTACGTCATGGAGCGGATGCAGCGGCTCGATTCGATCCGCATGCAGCAGGACGGCACCGCCGCTCAGCAGGCCGCGGCGCAGGCGGAAGCGAAGGTGAAGTTCGACGAAGGCGTCGCGCTGTTCACCGCGAAGAAGTACACGCAGGCCATCACCAGGTTCCAGGAGTCGTTCCGGCTCAACCCCAGCGTCGCCGAGACGGTGAACTGGATCAGGCTCGCGCAGATCGAGGAGCAGCGCGTGCAGCTCGCGAAGCAGAACCGCACGCTGCCGCCCGGCACGACGACGGCGCCCGGCACCGATACGACGGCCAGCACGGCCACGCAGGCGCCCTCCAACGAGCCGGCGCAGTTGACGACCGTGTTCAACAGCCCCTTCACCGACGGCTACATCATCGTGCACGCGGGCGTGGACAAGGTGCTGCGGGAGAACCTCTTCGAGACGAAGCGGGTGCGCCTGCGCATGCGCCCGGTGGCTCGTCCGGTGAACGTCACGAAAGCGGTCACACCGAAGAACGCCGACATCAAGGTGTGGGTGATCGTCCCCTCCCTCAAGATCCAGGAGCACGAGATCATCCCCGCACGCCTCCTCGCCGGCGGTGCCCACCGCCTGCAGGTCACCTACGACGCGGCGTCGAAGCAGTTCAGCTATTCGTTCAACTGATGCCGCTGGGACCGATGGGACCGCAAAGTCCCCCTTTCGCCATTGCCACGCGCGATCAGGTCCGGGCGAACGGCACTCTCGTGGAGAACCGGCTGACCACCGGCGTGGCGCGCATCACCGGTCATACGATCGAAGCACGCGACGACCACGACGCAGAGCTCGTGGCCGCGGCCGACGCGCTGGCCCGCGTCGATCTGCGCGGCGTCCACGATCGCGTGCGCATCGTCGCCACGGCGCGTCGCATCGGTGATGTCCGCGTCGACGACGTCACGTTGACGGTGACACGCGGCGCGCGTTCCATCGTCACTACGCCGGAGCAGTTGCACGCCGATCTGCGGCATCTCGATGCAGGCGACGCCAACGCCGGCGCGGCGTCGCGCACGATGCCGATCCTGTGGAAGAACGGCTCCGCCGCGGTGCTGCTGCACGAAGCCGCCGGTCACGCCGCCGAGCATCAGCACGCGCCGCTCGCGTGGCCGGCGTGGCTCACCGTGCACGACGAGCCGCGTGCCGCCGTCGACGATTGCGGCGAGCCCACGCGCGTCACGGACCTGCTGCGCGAAGCGCCGGCCAGCTACCGCCGCGAATCGTTCCGCGACGTGCCGTTGCGGCGCATGAGCAACCTCGTTGCCCGGCAGCACGGCGCGCCGTTCGAGTTGCCGCCCCAACGCATCGAGATCGAGCTCCTCACCGGCGGCGTGTACGAGCCGCTCACCGAAACGGTGTCGCTGTTCGTGAGCGCCGCGACGCTCGTCGACGGCGACGCAACGCAACCGCTGGCGCCGTTCGTCATCACCGAAACGCGCGCCGCGATCGTCGGCGCACTCCGCGGCGCCACCGGCGAGCCGCTGCGCTACCCGGGCGTCGTCTGCTCGAGCGAAGGGCAGGAGGTCGTCGTCGGTTCCCACGCGCCGCTCGTGTTGACGGTGTTCGCATGAAAGAGGTCTACCGCAAGCGCGGTAGCGTCACGCGCCACGAAAACGGCTGGACCATCCACGTGGAGGAATCGGGCGTGGCCGTCGAAGAAGGCGCCACGTTCGAGTGCTACCCGGACACTTCCGCCCATCCCGCCGATCCCATTCGTCCTATCAGTCCTATAGGTCCAATTCCTCCTATCGCTCCCCTGAAGGTCGAACGCCTCATCGTCACCCACGGCGAATCGCACCATGAATTCGCCGGCAGGCGCTGGACCGATAGCCTCACACGGATTCACCTTTCGCTGGTCAACGGCCGGCAGCGTGTCCTCATCGACGCGGCTGACTTTGATGATGTCGACGCGATCGCGCGCGCCTTTGCCCACTGCGGTGCGGATCGCGAAGCGCCGAAGCATCTTCGCCTTGCGCCCAATGTCGCGGCGGCGCTGGTGCCCTTCGTCGAGCATCGTCAGTCCGCGGGCGGCGTGGACGGCAAGGGGGAACCGCTCGTCGAGGGAGGCACCGGGTGGTATCGCCCCAGCTATCGCGTGCGGCCGATGCGCATGCCGATGAACGTCCGGGCGCTGCCGAAAGGGGAGGTGGACCTGACGCTGCCGCGCGCCATCGCCCTGCTCGCGCCCGTCAGCGGACCACGCCTCCATGTATTGATAGAGGATGGGGATGACGTCTACGCCTCGGTCGTCCGGGTCGAGGGCGTGCTTGCCGTCGGTGCAGAAACCAGGTGGTATCCGTACGCCGCGGGTTCCTTCGGCGCGGAGATGATGCTTTAATCCGCCCCACCGATGGGTTCCACCGACAGAAGGACCGAGTTCCTGGCGAGGTCGATCGTGAATCGCCTCGAGGATCGCGGGCTCGTCGAGTTCGGAGATGCCGAGGCGGTGATTCAGACGGTGGTCAGGACACTGGACGTCAATTTCGCCGCCGCCGAGGTGATCGAGCAGGAAGCGCGCACGCGCCTGACTCGCGCGCTCGGCTCGCGCCAGCCCACGGATATTGAACTGCTGGAGGAGATGCGCCGCGTCGCCGCGGAGCGCAAATTCGTACTGTGAGCCTCGAACAGAAAATGGAAGAGCTCGAGCGCCGCAAGCGCGAGAGCGAGCTTGGCGGAGGGCAGGCGCGCATCGATCGCCAGCACGCCGAGGGCAAACTCACCGCGCGCGAGCGCATCGCCTTGCTGTTCGATCCCGGCTCGTTCCAGGAGCTCGACCAGCTCGTCGTCCATCGCTCGAACGACTTCGGCATGGACAAGCAGCGCATCCCGGGCGACGGCGTCGTCACCGGCTACGGCAACGTCGGCGGGCGCCTCGTCTACGCGTTCGCGCAGGACTTCACCGTCTTCGGCGGCTCGCTCTCCGAAACGTACGCCGCGAAGATCGTCAAGATCATGGATCTGGCGATGAAGAACGGCGCGCCGATCGTCGGCCTGAACGATTCCGGCGGCGCGCGCATCCAGGAAGGCGTCGTCTCCCTCGGCGGCTACGCCGACATCTTCCTCCGCAACACCCTCGCCTCGGGTGTCGTGCCGCAGATCTCCGCGATCATGGGACCGTGCGCCGGCGGTGCCGTCTACTCGCCCGCCATCACCGACTTCATCCTGATGGTGAAGAAGACGAGCTACATGTTCGTCACCGGCCCGGACGTCATCAAGACCGTGACGCACGAGGAAGTGACGAAGGAGAAGCTCGGTGGCGCGGACACGCACAACGCCGTGTCGGGCGTGGCGCACTTTGCGGCGGAGTCGGACGAGGACTGCATCGCGCTGATTCGCGAGCTCGTGTCGTACCTCCCGTCGAACAACATGGAAGAGCCGCCGGTGATGCCGACGACGGACGACGTCAACCGCGTCGACGCGCAGCTCGACACCTTCATCCCCGAGTCGTCGAACCAGCCGTACGAGATGCGCGAGCTGATCGCGACGATCGCGGACGAGGGGCACTTCCTGGAGATCCATCAGCACTTCGCGCGCAACCTCGTCGTCGGCTTCATCCGCCTCAACGGGCATCCGGTCGGCGTCGTCGCGAACCAGCCCGCGTTCCTCGCCGGGGTGCTCGACATCAACGCGTCGCGCAAAGGGGCGCGCTTCGTCCGCTTCTGCGACTCCTTCAACATTCCGCTGCTCGTGCTGGAGGACGTCCCCGGATTCCTTCCCGGCACCGACCAGGAGTACGGCGGCATCATCATTCATGGCGCGAAGCTGCTCTACGCGCTGGCCGAGGCGACGGTGCCGAAGGTCACGGTGATCACGCGGAAGGCGTACGGCGGTGCGTACTGCGTCATGAACTCCAAGCACATCCGGGCGGACATGAACTTCGCCTACCCGACGGCGGAGATCGCGGTCATGGGGGCGGAGGGGGCGGTCAACATTCTTTACAGGAATGCGCCGGGCAGCCGGGACGAGAAGATCGCCGAGTACAAGGAGAAGTTCGCCAACCCGTACATCGCCGCGGAGCGAGGCTACGTCGACGAGATCATCCAGCCGCGCTTCACGAGGCGGAAGCTGATCACCACCTTCGCCATGCTCCGGAACAAGCGGGACAAGAACCCGCCGAAGAAGCACGGCAACATCCCGCTCTAGCGATCAGCGCGCTCCGGAGCGCCGGCCGGGCAGCTGCCGGCGTTCCGTTCGAGTCCTGTCACCGGGCGTTTCCTCATTCCATTGAATCGATTCTCCAATCGATTGAACCGCCGCGTTTGCGCCCGCGGTGTCGATTCCTTCTATCCTGCTTGAATTGCAGCACTTAACTCTTGGTTCTGAATATTCCAAATCAGGCGGCCGGTTCGCATGTCGTTCACAACGAACCAGTCACGTTTACAAAAAATTTGAAGTTGCGAGACAGTTGGTTATAGTTACGCCTTCATCCAACAGTCATCAGGTGTCGGGGCCGGAGAGGCCTCGAGAAGAAACGAAAACGGAGGGATCATGGCTAAACGGTTTCTCAGCTTCACGGTCATGTTGCTGCTCCTTGTGACCCCGGCTTTTGCGCAGTCGACGACTGCCGGCGGGCTTCAGGGAACAATAACGGACAACACCGGGGCAGCGCTCCCGGGCGTGACCGTCGAGCTGTCGGGCGTCGCCCAGCAGGGCGTGCGCACGGCAGTCACGGACGGACAGGGCAACTACCGCTTCATCAACGTACCCCCGGGTGAAAACTATCGTGTGACGGCGACGCTCTCGGGCTTCGCTCCGGCCACGAAGACGATTGCACGCGTGTCCCTCGGCCAGGAGGCGACCGTCAATTTCGAGCTTCGCGCCGGTGTGACGGAAGCGATCACCGTCACCGCGGAGGCGCCGCTCGTCGACGTCAGCCGCACGACCACGGGCGTCAACGTCACGGCTCGCCAGTTCGAGTCGCTGCCGACGCAGCGGTCGTTCCAGCAGCTCACGTCGCTCGCCCCGGGCGTCAACATGGAAATGGGTGAGTCCCGCGGTCAGCTCGGCAACAGCCCGAGCGTCGGCGCCTCCTCCGCTCCTGAGAACAACTACATCATCGACGGTCTGTCGACCACCGACGCCCGCTACGGCACGTCGGGCACCAACCTCACGATGAACTTCGTCGAAGAGGTTCAGGTCATGACCGGCGGTTACTCGGCCGAGTTCGGCCGTTCGACGGGTGGCGTGTTCAACGTCATCACCAAGTCGGGTGGCAACGAGTTCCACGGCGACGTGTTCGGCTACATCAGCGACTCGAGCTGGTCCGAGAAGCGTCTCGCGCGCAGCCAGCGCGGCACGAACTTCGTGGCCGACGTCACGGACAGCCGCGACCTCGGTCTGTCCCTCGGCGGCCCGATCATGCGCGACCGCCTCTGGTTCTTCGGCGCGTTCAACCCCAGCCGCCGCGAGACCGACATCGGTGAGGCTGATCCGCTCTTCGGCGACGCCGCCACGAGCCTGGAGCAGACCACCAACTTCTACGCCGGCAAGCTGACGTTTGCCATCACTCCGAACCACACCCTCGTCGGCACCGTTTTCGGTGACCCGACGGAGCTCGACGGCTGGCTCGTTCGCGGCCTCAACTCGCCGCCCGCCGAAGCCGGCGCCGCGACGCGCAAGGCCGAAGTCGGCTCGAACAACTACAACGTTCGCTACAACGGCATCATCACGCAGAACTGGCTGGCGGAAGCCAACTTCGGCCGCCACCAGCGCGACAACACGCTCGGACCGGCGACCGAAATCGGCCGCACCGTTCCGCGCCAGATCGATGAGACCCGCTCCAGCTTCCAGCGCGGCGGCTTCCAGCGCAACGTCGACGAAGAGTCGACGCGCGACGCCTGGGCCATCAAGTTCTCCAACTTCTTCTCGCAGCACGAGCTCCGCTACGGCATCGACGTCGAAGAGAACGCCTATATCGCTGACACGTCCGAGACCTGGTACCGCTACCTCGGCGACGTCGCTCTTGCCCGTAACCGTGGCGAGTGCGCGCCGGGCGGCGTGGCCATCGAGTGCGCCCGTATCGAAGAGCGCATCTACCGTGTCGCCGGCAGCGGCGAGACGGCCAACGAAGCCCTCTTCCTTCAGGATCAGTGGAAGCTTCGCCCGAACGTGCAGTTGAACCTCGGCGTCCGCTGGGAGCGTCAGCGCATGGGCTCCGGCCGCGGCGTCGCTCTCGCCAGCAGTCCCGACCAGATCAACACCGGTGATTACGAGATCGCCGACGAGTTCACCCTCGACAACAACTGGGCTCCGCGTCTCGGCATCGTGTGGGATCCGCGCAACAACGGCCGCACCAAGGTCTACGCCTACGCCGGCCGCTTCTTCGAGGCCGTTCCGCTCGACCTCAACATCCGCGCCCTCAACGGCGAGGACTACATCATCAACGAGTACCAGCACCTTCCGAGCGCATCGAACCCGATGCTCTTCAACCCGACCGGCAACCCGATCCCGGCTGCCGTTCGTAACGGCGGCATCGGTGCGGTCACCGAGGGTGGCTTCACCAAGACCCGCGCCCGCAACCTGACGGCTGCGACGCTCACCCCGCTGTCGAGCGACCTCAAGGCTCAGTACCAGGATGAGTACATCCTCGGCGGCGAGTACCAGTTCGGCGACGTCTGGTCGGCTGGCGTCCGTCTCGTCGATCGCGAGCTCGGCCGCGTCATCGAAGACTTCGGCGTGTTCACCGATCCTGAAAACCCGCAGGCGCTCACCGGCTACGCGATCGCGAACCCGGGCGAAGGCGCCCTCGGCGGACCGTACCCGGCTCCGGAGCGCTACTACCGCGCTGCCGAGTTCACCGTCCAGCGCGCGTTCCGCGACAACTGGCAGGTCGTGGCCTCGTACACCTACGCTCAGGCGGAGGGCAACTACGAAGGTCTCTTCATGTCCGGCTACGAGCAGCTCGACCCGAACATCACCGCCCTGTATGACCTTCCGGAGTTCCTCAACAACTCCGGCGGCCGTCTCCGCGCCGATCGTCCGGTCAACCTCAAGATCCACAGCTCCTACCGTTTCCCGTTCGGCCTGACCGTGTCCGAAGGCTTCTACTTCTCGTCGGGTATCCCGTACTCGGCGCTTGGACCGGATGAGCTCAACGGCTACGGCGACGGCACGATCTTCCTCGAGCCGCGCGGCGAAGCTGGCCGTACCCCGAACTTCTGGACCCTCGACCTCCATGCCGACTACGCCCTGCCGCTGTTCCGCAGCACGGGCCGCAGCCTCTCCTTCATCGTCGACGTCTTCAACGTGACGAACCAGAACGAGACGCTCGAAGTCGACCAGGACTTCACGTTCCAGGGCCAGGACGAGCACACCACCGTCCCGGGCACCACGAGCCAGAGCATCTACTTTGCGACGCCGGTCCTTTACCAGACCCCGCGCACCGTGCAGCTCGGCGTGAAGTTCACGTACTAAGCTTCAACCACAGCAGTCACCTGAGAGGCGGCTTCGGCCGCCTCTCTTGTTTGAGGAGCTTGAAAATGCGCAAGATTTTCTCGGTCGTCGCAATGCTTACCCTGCTCGTGAGCGTCGTGACCGCTCCGCAGGCGGTCGCCAGCAATGACAACACCGTTCTGACTTCGTACTACATCTACAACGGTACCTGCCTCGAGTGGATTGGCGAGCGGGAGGTGACCTGCGATGGACCGATCTACAACCAGGGGTCGTCCAACGGGGCGACTCACAAGGTGGTCGTTCAGATTCCCTGTGAAAATGGCAGCAACTATGTCGCCTTCTTCGAGCGCGCCTCCGACGGCGTCAACTGGATCCAGATCTACGTGCTGCCTGGCAACGGCTACTGCTGATCGAGGCGGCTTCGGCCGCCTCTCTTGTTTTGCGTTCGTTCGCGGCGCCGTTTTCGCATCGGCGTAGAATCCTCGTATAACCGGAGGATCTTCTTATGAAGCGCTTGGCGACGTTCTTCTTTGGCGTTTCGATCCTTGCAGCCTCCGCCGCGCTTGCGGCAGATCCTGCAGTGACCCCTGCAGAAGCGATTGGTGAGGCCAGGGCGGCGATTGCTGCCGGCGATCACAATCGCGCCGTCAACCTTCTCTACACGGCGCGCTTCGAAGCCGACAAGCTCGCCGAGCCGCAGCGCGCGAACGCTCTCGGCGCGATTCACTTCTTCTCTGCGCTGGCATACACGCAACTCGGCATCGACGCCCGCGCGCGTGAAGAGCTGCGCAGCTTCTTCCGCATCCAGCCGGAGGCCAAGAGCCTCGACGCCACGAAGTACCCGGAGGCGTTCGTCGCCCTCTTCGATGAGGTCCGCGGCCGTTCCGGCACGCGCAGCGAGCGCAAGGGGAGTCTCCCCGGCGAGCCGTTCGAGCGCGTCTACCCCAACGAGAAGATCCTCAGCGACGCCGTGCGCAAACCGTACGTCCATGGCGAGTGGCACAACTCGCCCGAGTACCAGTTCGTGGCCACCGAGGCCGAGAAGAAAGAATGGAAGTCGCTGCGCGACGACGGTGCGCGCGAGAGCTTCATCTCCCAGTTCTGGCAGAAGCGCGATCCCGATCCCGTGACGCCGACGAACGAGCTGCGCGACGAGTTCGACCGCCGCGCGGCGTTCGCCGACATCGCGTTCGCGCCGACGGAGGAGCGTGTCCGTGGCTCCGTGACCGACCGCGCCCGCGTCTTCCTGCTGCTGGGCAAGCCGGCGCGCGTTTACGTGGAGCCGCTGAACCGCGCACGCGGGGCGTTCCTGCCGTCGCGTTACCGCGACCAGCTCGCCGGGACCGTGGAGCGGTGGGTCTACCACAAGAGCCAGCTTCCCAAGTCGATCCCGACGGATTCCGTGTCCTTCCGCTTCATCGACGAGCCCGGCTACGGCGACTTCGTTCTGCAGCGGGAGTTCTACGTGCTGAAGGCGCTGAACGACGCGCGCGTGGAAACGGCGGCCGGGCAGTAAGGCAGGGGCATCGCGGCGGCGTGGGTGTGCCGCCCCGCCTGTGGGTGCAAATAGGACAAATGGGACCTATAGGACCAATAGGACCCCGCCCGGCCGGGTAGCCGCCCGCCCGGCGGTTTCATCGGGCGTCTTTGGGTGTTGAAGGTCCTATCTGTCCTATTCGTCCTATAGGTCCTATTCGTCCTATCGTCCCTTACGCCCTATCTGCCTCTGCCGGAATAAGCTTCGGTTCGCGCGCGGTTACCCCGTGTCCGCGCCGATTGACCGTCCCGAGAGGGGTGTGCTACAAGGCGGGGTTCCAATTCTCGGGAGGTCGTCGTGTACGCCATCATTCGTTCCGGTGGAAAGCAGTACCGCGTCGCTGAAGGAGAGCGCTTGTCCGTCGAGCGCGACATCCTCGCCAGCGCGGATCAGGATAAGGTCACGTTCAGCGAAGTGCTCATGGTCGGTGGCGATCAGCCGAAAGTCGGCGCGCCGACGGTCGCGGGCGCTTCGGTCGTTGCAACGGTTCTCCGCGAGGCGCGTGGCGAGAAGGTCATCGTTTTCAAGAAGAAGCGCCGCAAGAACCACACGAAGCGGAAGCACGGCCACCGTCAGGATCTGGTCGAGCTGCGCATCGACAGCATCAAACTGTAATCGGGAGATCACCATGGCTCATAAAAAAGGTCAGGGCTCATCGCGTAACGGTCGCGACTCGCAGCCGAAAATGCTCGGCGTGAAGCGCTTCGCCGGTCAGTTCGTCACGGGCGGTTCGATCCTCGTTCGCCAGCGCGGCACGAGGTTCTACCCCGGCACGAACGTCGGCATCGGCCGCGATCACACGCTCTTCGCCAAGATCGATGGCATCGTGCAGTTCCACGACAAGGGTCAGCGCGGCCGCTTCATCAGCGTCACGCCGGCTGTCACCACCGCCGCCGAGTAATTCTCACTCACGGCTGTCGTAGAAACGCCGCTCGATGAGCGGCGTTTTCATTTTCCGGCTACCACCACAGATACACCCCGGTGGCCGCCCGGGCCAGCGTGCTGAAGAACGTCAACACGCGCCACGATTCGCGGCCCGCTCGCATGTCATCGAAGGTCAGATTCAGCAATGTGCGCACGCCGCGCACGGAAGCAACTCACATGCCGTAAGAAAGGAAGCGTTGCGTCCGGTTGCCTCGACTTGGTATACCGGTCGCACTACTGTTCAGGTAATGGCGTTCATCGATCACGCAACAATCCGGGCGAAGGCCGGCGACGGCGGCCACGGCTGCGTCGCGTTCCGTCGCGAGAAGTTCGTTCCCAAGGGCGGCCCCTCCGGCGGCGATGGCGGCCATGGCGGCTCTGTCTGGGTCGTCGCCAACAAACGCCTCAATACCCTCTACCACCTCCAGTTCCAGCGGGAGTGGAAAGGCGGCCGCGGCGAGCACGGCATGGGCTCCAACTGCTCCGGCCAGCACGGCAACGACACCTTCATCGAGCTCCCCATCGGCTCCGTCGTCCGCGACAAGCCCACGGGGGAGATCCTCGCCGACCTCATGGAAGAGGGACAGAAGGTCCTCGTCGCCAAAGGCGGCAACGGCGGCTGGGGCAACCAGCACTTCGCCACCTCGACGCGCCAGGCACCGCGCTTCGCCAAAGACGGTCTACCCGGAGAAGAGCGCGAGCTCTACATCGAGCTCAAGCTGATCGCCGACGTCGGCATCGTCGGCCTCCCCAACGCCGGCAAGTCGACGCTCATCTCCGTCGTCAGCGCCGCCAAGCCGAAGATCGCCGACTACCCCTTCACCACCCTGATCCCCAACCTCGGCGTCGTCAGCGCCGATGACGGCGACACCTTCGTCGTCGCCGACATCCCCGGCCTCATCGAGGGCGCCCACGAGGGGCACGGCCTCGGGCACGAGTTCCTCCGCCACGTGGAGCGCTGCTCGGTCCTCGTCCACCTCGTCGACCTCTCGTCGAGCGAGACGCCGGAACAGGAAGCCGAAGTCGTCGCGCGCGAGCTCGCGCTCCACTCGGAGCTGCTGGCCCAGAAGCCGCGCATCGTCGTCGGCTCCAAGATCGACTCGGAAGTCCCCGGGAACTCGGAGAAGCTGCAGGAGTACGCTCGAGCCCACGGCTACGCGTATCATCAGATCTCGGCCGTCGTCGGCGAGGGTGTGCGGGAACTGATCCGCATGCTCGCGCGCGTCGTCCGCGAGCACAAGGCGCGCGAGATCGAAGAGGTCCCGGCGTCGGCAGAAGGATGAGAATCGGAATCTGCGGAGGTACTTTCGACCCGTTCCATCGCGGCCATCTCGACCCGGTCCTCGCCGTGCGCGACAGCATGGAATGGCTGCGCATCCTGTACGTCCCTGCCTACCGCCAGCCGTTCAAGGCGGAACAGGCCACGGCCTCCGGCTACCACCGCTTCGCCATGGCCGTCCTCGCGACCGAAGCGCTCAACGGCGTCTACGTCTCGCCGCTGGAGCTGGACCGGGGGGCCATCTCGTACACCGTCGACACGCTCGAAGAGCTTCGCGCGCTGCATCCCGATGCCACCCTCGACTGGATCATCGGCGATGACAACCTCGCGAAACTGCTCGAGTGGCGCGCGCTCGACCGCATCTTCGAGCTCGCCAACTTCGCCGTGCTCACACGCCTCGCGACGAAGCCGGAGCTGCCTCCGGAGCTCGCACGGCGCGTCACGGAACCCGAACAACGCTACCGCAGTGGCTCGATCGTGTTTGCCCGAAATGCGACCGTGCCTGTGTCATCCACGGAAATTCGTCGAAAAATCAGCGCGGGCGAACCGTTCGAGCGACTGGTCGACGGGCGCGTCTCGCGCTACATTCATCATTATGGTCTCTACCAAGAGGGGCTAACGTGACCTTGAAAGATTCGATAGAAAGCCGCGTCCGGCTCGCCGTCCAGGCGGCGCTGGACAAGAAAGCCTACGACCTCGACGTCCTCGCCGTGGGGCAGCTCACGTCCATCGCCGACTACTTCATCATGACCTCGGCGGGCAACGAGCGTCAGGCGCAAGCCATCGCCGACAGCATCCTCGACAAGCTGCGCGAGGAGATGAAGGTCAAGCCGCTGCTCGTCGAAGGCACCACGCCGGGCCGCTGGATCCTCCTCGACTTCGGCGACTTCATCGTTCACATCTTCACCGAGGATTGCCGCCGCTTCTACGGCCTGGAGAGGTTGTGGGGCGACGCTCCCAACGTGACGCAGGAGTACGCGGAGGAAGCCGCGGAGACGCGGAATGCCTTCCGGAAAACGTCCTGATCCTCGTTTGCCGGATCTCTTCCGCACGCGCAACGCCGCGATGCGGGAGGTCCTGCAAACGGTCGAGAAGGTTCTCGACCATGACGTGAGCATCCTCATCCTCGGCGAGTCGGGCGTCGGCAAGGACTACCTCGCCGAGTCCATCCACGCGTGCAGCGCCCGCCGCGGCGAGCCCTTCGTCCACGTCGACTGCGCCAGCATCCCCCACGAGCTCTTCGAGAGTGAGCTCTTCGGCTACGAGCGCGGCACCTTCACCGACGCCCAGTCGCGCAAGCTCGGGAAGCTGGAGCTGGCGCAGCGCGGCACCGTCTACTTCGACGAGATCGCCGCGCTCACGCCGCCGCTGCAGGCGAAGCTCCTCCGCGCAATCGAGGAGCGCCGCTTCACCCGCCTCGGCGGCCACCAGCCGCTCGCGTTCGAAGCCCGCGTCGTCTCCTCGAGCAACGCCGACATGCCCGCGCTGCTCGCCTCAGGTGCCTTCCGCCGCGACCTCTTCTACCGCATCAACGTCGTGACCATCACCCTGCCGCCGCTGCGCGACCGGAAGGAAGACATCCTGCCTCTGGCGAAATCGTTCGCCGCGAAGCGCACCATCGACGCCGGTGCGAAGCGCCTCCTGCAGGCGCACACGTGGCCCGGCAACATCCGCGAGCTTCGCAACGCCGTCGACCGTGCGGCGCTCCTGACCGACGGCGCCATCACCGAGACCGCACTGCCGCTCAGCGCGCCGGCCGACATGATCCCCATCGCCGCACGCGCCGCGTGGACGCTCGAGGAGCTCGAGTCCCGCTACATCCGGGAAATCCTCCGCCAGACACACTCCAACTACTCACAAGCCGCAAAGATCCTCGGCATCAACCGGAAGACGCTGCTGGAGAAGCGGCGGAAATATCAGATTGAGTAGGGCTCAGGGCTCGGGGCCCAGGGCTCAGGAAAACCCGATGCGAAATCTACAGTGTCGTACCGCCGCCGCCTCCCCTGAGCCCTGGGCCCTGGGCCCTGAGCCCTTCGCCCTATGAAACTCCGCCTCATCTGGGCCGGTACGCACGGCGATCTGGAGCTGGCCGAGGCCATCGACCGCTATGTCACGCGTGTCAAACATTTCTACCCAGTGGAGATTACGGAAATCCCGCCCGAGCGCGGTAGACAAGGTCAAAGTGATGTGGCTATCATGCGCGCTCAATCCGCGCGCCTGTTATCAGCAATCCCTGAGAAAGGGCACGTGGCGGTCCTCGACGAACGGGGACAACTATTTGATTCTTTGAAGTTTGCAAAGTGGCTCGAGCGGTTGACGATCGACAGCCCGTACGGCATCACGTTCGTCATCGGTGGAGACGTTGGACTGGATGAAACAGTCCGCAAACGCGCTGATACGCTTCTGAGTTTGTCCCCGATGACACTGCCTCACATCGTGGCCAGGGTCGTCCTCGTGGAACAGATCTATCGCGCGTGCACGTTGATCCGCAACATCTCGTACCACAAATGAACGAGGAGAGCCGGCTCACATGGCAACTAAGACAAAGGCGAAAGCAAGTCCGCACCAGCAGTACGAAGATGCATTGCGCATCAAACAGCGTGAGCTGCTCGACTCCTATCAGCGTGACAAGGCCGCCGGGAACTCACAGCCCGACGACGGCATTCAGGATCTCGCCGACAAAGCCGCCAGCGCCTACTCCAAGGAGCTCAACTTCTCCCTCTCCGACGGCGAGCGCAACCTGCTCATGGCCATCGAAGAAGCGCTCGTCCGCATCCGCGACGAAAGCTACGGCGTCTGCACCAACTGCGGCACCGTCATCGGCGAGAAGCGCCTCCAGGCCGTCCCCTGGACCGCCTTCTGCATCGACTGCCAGGAACTGCAGGAGAAGGGGATGTTGCAGTAAACCCCACCCATTCGTGATCTCATGAAGGAGCGCCTCGGCGCTCCTTTGTTTTTGCGTCTCATTTGTCCTATAGGTCCTATAGGTCCTATTCGTCCCATTCGTCCTATCGTCCTCCGCTGCTGATGCCGAAAAAACTCGACTCCGTCCTCGCCCTGATCGATCACGGCAAAACGCCGCGGGTGATCCTCGTCGGCGGCTCCTCCGAGTACCTGTCGGAGCAGGCCTTCCGCGACATCCGCGACGCCATCGTCGCCAGGCAGCCCGGCATCTCCGTCGAGACCTACGAGCCCGGCACGGAGCTCGCCGCCATCCTCGACTCCTACCGCACCGGCTCGCTCTTCGGCGGTTCGCGGCTGCTGATCGTGCCCGAGGTCAACGCGTTCGTTTCGGCGAAAGAGATCGCGG
Source organism: Thermoanaerobaculia bacterium (assembly GCA_036380735.1). GTDB lineage: Bacteria > Acidobacteriota > Thermoanaerobaculia > Gp7-AA8 > Gp7-AA8 > DASVEE01. The sequence goes on from DASVEE010000067.1 coordinate 42,034, forward strand.
GGCTGTACGACAAAGCCACCGCCGACTGGAAGTCCGCCAAGACCGATCGCAAGCGCGCCACCTCCGCCGCGAAGCTCCTCCACGTCCTCGGGCTCGCCGGCGCCGATCTCGAGATGAAGGACCGCAACATCGCCGACGCGCTCGGCGTCGCGCTCGACGCCACGCTCACCGACATGCTCGCGTTCTGCCGCACCACCGGCAAGAAAGCGGGACGCGGTGAAGACGACGCCGCGCTGCTCATGGAAGCCATCTCGCGCGGCGGTGCCGCCGGCACGACGCTGCTGCTGCGCACCGGCGAAGTGCCGCGCGACTCCGCCACCATCGATCTCATCGACAAGCAGGGCGTCGTCGTCGTCGCCGATCTCACGCGCGAAGGCTTCGTCGCCGCGCTCGAGACCGCGATCAACGACATCGCCACCGAAGCCAACGTCCGCTTCGACGCCAACGCCATCGCGCGCCTGCGCCAGCGCGTCGGCATCGACCGCATCCTCGCCGACAAGTTCTCCAAGGACGTCCCCGAGATGCGTGGCGTCATCTCCGAGGTCGAGCGCCTCGTGACGCTGGCCGGCAGCGGCGGGCGCGTGACGCCGGACGTCATCGACCGCGAGATCGCCAGCGTCGAAGGCGGTGCGCGCTATGAGCTCGGATCGCTGTTCACCGAGGGGAAGATCCTCGAGGCCATCACCAAGCTGCGCGACCTCGTGGCGCAGGCGCGCCGCGAAGATCCCAAGATGCCGGTCGACATGCAGTTCGGCCGCTTCCTCTTCCCCCTCGCCGACGAGGTCCGCCAGATGATCGGCATCCACTCCTACGCGCGGATGAACAACATCAACCTGCGCGCGTCGGTCAATTACAACCGCTTCAAAGACACCATCGCCGACCGCCTCGGCGACTACCTCAAGGCCAACGGCCTCGTACGCCAGCGCCCGCACCCGTTCCCGCTGCACAAGAAGTGGGAAGCCGCACGCGTCTACACCGAAGCAGATCTCTTCCGCGCGTTGAGTGAGCTGGCCGACCTGGAGATCAAACGCAAGTCCGGCGGATTGCCGGTGGACGTGGGGCTGGAAACGTTTCTGCTGGCGCGCCTGCGGGGATAGGCAGGAACGATAGGACCTATAGGACGCATGGGACCTATAGGACAGATAAGCCTCCGCACACGTCCCCTTCGTCCCATACGGTCCTATTCGTCCTATTCGTCCCATCGTCACCCGGCAGTAAACTGCCCGCGTGATCGACGTCGACCGCAAAGCCTGGCGCGCCCTCTTCGCCGCGCAACTCGGCTGGATGCTCGACGCGATGGACGTGCTGCTCTTCACGTTCGCGCTGATCCCCATCCAGCAGGAGCTCGGGCTGACGCAGAAGCAGATGGGGATTCCGCTCGCGGCGACGCTGTTCGCGAGCGCGATCGGCGGCATGGTGTTCGGGCGCCTCGCCGACCGCATCGGCCGCGTGCGCGCGATGACGCTGAGCATCCTGCTCTACTCCGGCGCGACCGCGGGCCTCGCCACCTCGACGGAGCTGTGGCACATCATCGCCTGGCGCATCCTCGTCGGCCTCGGCATGGGAGGGGAGTGGTCGTGCGGCTCCGTGCTCGTCGCGGAGACATGGCCGGCGAAGCACCGCGCGAAAGCGATGGGCATCATGCAGTCCGGCTGGGCCATCGGTGCGCTCATCGCCGCGGGGCTCTCCGCGCTGCTGCTCGAGACGTACGGCTGGCGCGTGCTCTTCCTCGTCGGCGCGTCGCCGGCGGTGGTCGCGTTCTTCATCCGCCGCCACGTCGAGGAGCCGCCGCTGTGGCGCGACCGCGAGCGCGTCGTCACGAAGTTCACCGACATCTTCGCGCGCGAATTCATCCGCCGCACGTTCCTCGCGACGCTCGTCGCCACGAGCGTCCTCATCGCGTACTGGGGCATCACCTCGTGGCTGCCGTCGTTCCTCGCCACGCCGGTGGCGGAGGGAGGAGCGGGGCTGACGGTGACACGCTCCGCGCGCTGGCTGATCGTGCTGCAGATCGGCGCGTTCTTCGGCTACATCACGTTCGGCTGGATCGCCGACCGCATCGGACGCCGCCCCGCGTTCACGCTCTTCATGATCGGTGCGGCCGCCGTCGTGCCGCTGTTCGCGTTCGGCGCGCGCTCGCCGCTCACGCTGCTCATCATCGGGCCGCTCGTCGGCTACTTCGCGCACGGCTACTTCTCGCTGTTCGGCGCGATGCTCGCGGAGCTCTTCCCCACGCGCATCCGCGCCAGCGCGATGGGCTTCTGCTACAACGCCGGCCGCTTCGTCTCCGCCGCCGCGCCCTTCATCATCGGCGCCGCCGCCAAGACCTACGGCCTCGGCACGCTCATCGCCGCCGACGCCCTCTTCTTCGCCCTCGGCGCGGTGCTCATCTGGCTGCTCCCCGAAACGAAAGGCACCGAGCTGTGACCTTCGAGCTCAGCGCCGACCTCGGCGAAGGCGCCCCGGACGAAGATGCACTCTGGCCCCTCCTCGACGCCGCCAACGTCGCCTGCGGCGGCCACACCGGCGACGCCGAGTCGATGAAGCACGCGGTCGTGCAAGCGCAGCAGCACAACGTCATCCTCGGCGCGCACCCGTCGTACCCCGACCGCGAGCACTTCGGACGCCGCTCGATGAGCATCGCGCCCGAGGCGCTGCATGCGACGCTGGTGCAGCAGCTTCGCGCCTTGCACGCGCTCTCCCCGCTGCAACGCGTGAAGCCGCACGGCGCGCTGTACAACGACGCCCATCACGACGCCGCCCTCGCCGCGATCATCATCGACGCGATGCGTGCCGTCGACGCATCGCTGGCGATCGTCGCGCCGGCGGATTCGCAGATGGCGCACGCCGCCCGCACCGCCGGCGTCCCCGTGATCCGCGAAGCCTTCGCCGACCGCCGCTACAACCCGGATGGGTCGTTGGTGTCGCGCAAGGAAGCGGGGTCGTTGTTGACCGTCGAAGAATCGGTAGCGCAGGTGCAGTTGCTGCTGGCGGAGGGTGTGGTGGTGGCCAGGGATGGCACACGCGTACACGTGCCGTACGACACCATCTGCCTGCACGCCGATCTGGAAGGCGCGCTGCAGAGGGCCGTGGCAATCCGCCAGCACGGGGAACGATAGGACCAATAGGACCTATAGGACGAATAGGACCTATGGGATCTGCGCGTTCGATCCCTCGGGTGGGCGGGGTCCCATTCGTCCCATTCGTCCTATTCGTCCCATTCGTCCCATCGTCCCCCCATTCGCCTCAACACTGTCACCCACCGCCCTTCGCGCCCTTCTACAATTCCCTCCATGCGGGCACTCCCGGTGGTTCTTCTTCTCTCCCTCGCGGCAACGGCATCGGCGCAGAATGGGTGGTATCAGTGGGGGCGCAACGGCTCGCACGACAGTGCGTCGCCCGTCGTTGCGCAGAGTCTCGGGCGCATCGAGGCGGAGATCGTCGTCGATCCGCACGCGAAGGCGGCGCAGTTCGCCACCGGCGGGTCGCTGCTCATCCACTACCAGGCTCCCGTCGTCGATGGGGAGGACCTCTACTCCGTCCTCAAAGGCGGCACGTACACCGCGCCGGGCACGCGCGAGTCGCAGACGTGGAACGTGCAGAACCTTCGCCGCACGCCGACCGGTTATGCGCAGCGCTGGTTCTACCAGAGCGACTGGAAGCCGCTGCCGTGGGGAAGCGGCGGGCCGACGTGGGAGCCCGTGTGGCACCTCACGCTCACCAGCGACGCACTCTACGCACCGGCGCCGGGCGGCACGCTCGACAAGCTCGATCGCAACAACGGCACGCGGCTCGCGCGCATCAATCCGTTCGGCATCACCATCAATCCCAACATTCACGTCGCCGGTCCTCCCACCGCCGACGCGCAGGGCAACGTCTATTACACCGCCATCCACGTTGCGACCGAGGGACCTTGGAACAACGATCCGCTCGGCGCGTGGCTCGTGCGCATCGACCGCAACGGCACTCCCAGCATCCGCACGTTTGCTTCGCTGACGCCGAACGCGCCCGCGCCCGACGCGCGCTGCACGTCGCAGTTCACCAACAACCAGTTGCCGTGGCCTCCGTCGCCTGACGCCGTCGCGCCCACCGTGCGCTGCGGACCGCAACGTCCCGGAGTGAACATCGCGCCGGCGATCGCGCCCGACGGCACCGTGTACGTCATCAGCCGCGCGCATGGCAACGATCGTTACGGCTACCTCGTCGCCGCGAATGCCGACCTCACGCCGAAGTGGGCCGCGTCGCTGCGCAACCGCTTCAACGACGGCTGCAACGTCCTGCTGCCGCCGAACGGCACGCCCGGCGGCTGCCGCGCCGGCGCCACGACCGGCGTCGCACCGGATGACAACCTGCCCGGCTCCGGCCGCGTCACCGACAACTCCACTTCATCGCCCGTCGTCACGCCCGACGGCAGGATCCTCTACGGCTCCTACACGCGCTACAACTACTCGCAGGGGCACCTCATGATGTTCGACGCGGACGGCAACTACCTCCGCGCGTACCCGTTCGGCTGGGACCTCACGCCGGCGATCTGGCGCCACGACGGCACCTACTCCATCCTCATGAAGCAGAACCAGTACGGCGTCGGCTCCTACTGCGGCGACAACACGCACTGCCCCGGCAACCGCACGCTGAACACGCCGAACGATCCCGAGGCGTATTACATCTCGCAGATCAGCGCCGACCTGCAGCTCGAGTGGAAGTTCCGCAACACCGAGACGCGGAGCTGCATCCGCCGCGACGACGGCACCGTCGACTGCTTCGACGATCACCCCAACGGCTTCGAGTGGTGCGTCAACGCCATCGCCGTCGACGCCGCCGGCATCGTCTATGCGAACGCCGAGGATGGCTACCTCTACTCGATCGACCAGGGCGGTTTCCTGCGCCAGCGGCTGTTCATGCGCCTCGCCCTCGGCGCCGCCTACACGCCGCTGTCGATCGGGCCGGACGGGCGCATCTACACGCAGAACGACGGCTACATGTTCGTCGTGGGCGGGCTGCCGAGGCGCAGGGCCGTGCGGTAGCGTGTTGGCCCCCGCGGTGCTTCCGTTCGCCCCATCGGCGCGGACGTCGAGTGTGCTGTGCCGTTACAATCGTCGCCTATGCGAAATGCGATCGTCCTTGCCGCTCTTGCGCTGCTCCTCCTCGGCTGCCCTCCGCCTGCACGCGAGGGGACGACGCAGACCACGTCGAGCGGCGAGATCATCATCGGCGAGTACGGCTCGCTCACCGGCTCCGAGGCCACGTTCGGCCAGGAGACGCACAACGCCATCATGGTGGCGATCGATGAGATCAACAGCGCCGGCGGCGTGAACGGCCGCAAGCTGAAGGTCCTCGTCGAGGACACGCAGTCCAAGACCGAAGAGGCGCCGAACGCCGTCACGAAGCTCATCACGCAGAACAACGCCGTCGCCATCCTCGGCGAAGTCGCGTCGTCGAGCTCCATCGCTGCCGCGCCGATCTGCCAGGCGAACAAGGTGCCGATGATCACTCCCTCCTCGACGAATCCCGCCGTGACGGAGAAGGGCGACTACATCTTCCGCGTCTGCTACATCGACTCCTACCAGGGCCAGTCGATGGCGAACTACCTCACGAACAAGCTGAACATCAAAACCGCGGCGGTGCTGATCGACGTCAAGAGCGACTACTCCACCGGCCTCGCGCGCTTCTTCGAGGAGCAGTTCACGAAGAACGGCGGACGCATCGTCGCGAGTGCGAGCTACGCCAAGGGCGACTCCGATTTCCGCTCGCAGCTCACCACCGTGCGCGCGGCGAAGCCGGAGGTCATCTTCGTCCCCGGCTACTACACCGACATCGGCCAGATCGCCATCCAGGCCCGCGACCTCGGCATCACCGCGCCCTTCGTCGGCGGCGACGGCTGGGAATCGCCGAAGCTGCTCGAGATCGGCGGCAAAGCGCTCGAAGGCGCGTTCTACTCCACGCACTACTTCCCCGAGGATCCCAATCCGCTGATCCAGAAGTTCGTCGCCGAGTACCGCCGCCGCCACAACCGCACGCCCGACGGCCTCTCCGCGCTGGCCTACGACGCCACGCGTGTGCTGGCCGACGCCATCAAACGCGCCGGCAGCACCGACGGCCCCAAACTGCGCGACGCCATCGCCGCCACCAAGGGATTCCCCGGCGTGACCGGGACGATCACGCTGGGACCGGACCGCAACCCGCAGGGCAAGGACCTGGTCATCGTGGAAGTGCGCAACGGCAAGCTGGCGCTGAAGGACAAGGTGGCGGCGCAGTAGGAGACGATAGGACCTATGGGACGAATGGGACCTATAGGACGAATGGGACCACCACCCGAACCCGCACGGAACTTACCCATGCGTCTCCAGGGTGTCCCATTGGTCCCATCTGTCCCATAGGTCCCATTCCCATAGGTACCATTCGGTCCTAGGTGACGCCCCTATCCGTAATCTCCAACGCCCGGTCGATGATCTCGAACGATTCGCGTAGTTGCGCCTCGGTGATGCACAGCGGGGGATTCGTGAAGAGGTTGTTCCAGTTGATGAATGCGTACATCCCTTCCTGACGGAGGAACGCGCCGAGCTGCTGCATCTCCGGGCTGGTGCCGTTGAAGGGCGCCAGCGGTTCGCGCGTCTCGCGGTTGCGCACCAGCTCGAGCACGCCGAAGAGGCCGATGGAGCGCACGTCGCCGACGGAGGGGTGCTTGCGCTTCATCTCGTCGTGCAGCTCGCGCAGCACGCGGCCGGTGCGCGCGGTGTGACCGACCATGTCGTCGTCGATCATCACTTGCAGGCACGCCTCGGCCGCGGCGAGGCTCATCGGATGCGCGTTGTACGTCAGCCCGCCGTAGAACACGTTCTTGTCGAAGTACGACGCGAGCTGCTCGCTGAGCGCGACCGCGCCGAGCGGCAGGTACGCCGACGTCAGCCCCTTGGCCATCGTGATCATGTCCGGCACCACGTTCCAGTGATCGACGGCGAACCACGTGCCGGTGCGCCCGAGGCCGCACATCACTTCGTCGCAGACGAGGAGGATGCCGTGGCGGTCGCAGATCGCGCGCAGGCCCTGCATGTAGCCGTCGGGCGGCACGATCACGCCGTTCGTGCCGGTGACCGTCTCGATGAAGATCGCGGCGATGGTGTGGCCGCCCTCGTACTGGATGACCTCCTCGATCTCGGCGAGGCAGCGCTGCGTGAACTCCGCGTCGGTGTCGCCCTCGCGGTAGAGATGGCTGCGGTACTTGTACGGATCGAAGAAGCGCACCACGCCGGGGATGCCGGGCTCGTTGGCCCAGCGGCGTGGATCGCCGGTGAGGCTGATGGCGCCGAGGGTGGCGCCGTGGTAGGAGCGGTAGCGGACCATGATCTTCTGCCGCCCGGTCACCATCCGCGCGATCCGGATCGCGTTCTCGTTCGCCTCGGCCCCGCCGAGCGTGAAGAAGAAGCGGTTCAGGTCACCGGGGGTGAGCTCCGCGAGCATGCGCCCGAAGCGCGCGCGCACCGGCGTGGCCATGCCCGGCCCGGCGTACACCAGCTCGTCCGCCTGGCGCTTGATGGCCTCGATGACGCGCCGGTCGCCGTGGCCGATGTTGACGCACATGAGCTGCGCGTTCATGTCGATGTAGCGCTTCCCGTCGGCGTCCCAGAAGTAGATCCCTTCGCCGCGGACCATGGGGATCGGATTCAGCGCCCCCTGCGCCGACCAGGAGAACATGGTGTGTTTCTTCGAGAGATCGACGATCTCGGCAGCGGAAAGGGCGGCGTCGGCTTCGGTGATGGTCATGGCAGTCTGCTTTCGTCCTTGCGAGAGACGATTGTATGGCGGCCGGGCGCTTGCGGAGGTCTCGCACGACGCGATGGAGCGTCACGCGAGACGTTGTCGAGGTCTGGCGTAAAGTTCCCGAGGCCTCGCCAGACCTTGCCGAGGCCTCGGGTGACGTGTCCCGGGGTCGCCCGTGCCCTTACGGAGGTCTCGGGTGAAGCCAGGAAGGTCTCACGTGACTTCGCCGACGTCTCGGGTGAAGTCACCCAGAGTCTCGCGTGACTTCGCCGAGGTCTCGGGTGCAGTCACGGAGGTCTCGCGTGACCCCGCCAAGGTCTCGGGTGCAGTCACTCAGGGGCTGGCGTGACCTCACCGAGGTCTCCGCCGCGGTCCCGAAGGTCTCGCCCGCCTTTCACAAAGCCGCTCCCGCCGTCCCATTCGTCCCATCCGTCCTATTGGTCCCATCCGTCCCATCCGTCCCATCGTCCCCCCGTCCGCCAGGCAGCCTCAACTTTCCCCTTGACACCCAACCGGACGCCACTGTAACCTTCCAAAGCGCCCGCGGGTCTGTACTTTCCCGGCGGAGCGCATGCTCTTTGGTCTGGAAAATCTGAATTTTTGCTTCGGATTCAACCCAGCACCACCTGACTCCACCCGATCGCGGTGCCGCCTGGCTGATGCCCGAGCCCCATCCGTGGTGAGTGAGAGGTGCGGAATGACGCCGAACTACCCCCTCCCTTCGGGGTGTTCGGCACCGCCCTGTCCGAGACTCGTTCTCGGGCTCTCATTCACTGCCCCATTGGCATGACGCCGATGGGTTAACCGCCCCTTTGCGGGCAGATGGAGTTCTCGATGGCCAACAGCAACAGCAACACCCTTCCTGTCTCCTCGATCCCCCTCACGCCGGAAGAAGCCGTGCAGCAGTTCCGCGCGATGCGCGACCGCATCCCCGAGTTCGGAGTCCTGCCGGCCGGTGAGCCGTCGCGCCTGGCCGCCGCCGCGAACGTGACGCCGGAATTCATCGGCGTCACCATCACCGCGGTCAGCGCGGCGGAGCCTCTCCCGGGAGTCGTCGGCAGCACGCCCGACGAGATGCGCCTCGAGCTGGAGGCCACGCAGCGCTGGGCATCGGTGCTCGACGAGCTGGACGCCCTGCGCGCCGGCATCGCCGGGGCCCTCACCACGCGCCGCTACCGCCTCGGGCTGAAGGCGCTGCAGATCTACCAGGTGTGCCAGCAGCTCGTGCGGAGCCTCGAGTTCAGCAACCTCAAGCCGCTCGTCGACGCCATGAAGCGCACCAACCGCTTCAACCGCCGCCGCACCACGGCGGAGCAGCCGGAAAAGAAAGCCCCGGAACAGACGGCCACCAAGTAGCCCCGACCCATCACCCCTGCCGGGCGCGCACCGCGCGCCCGGCAGGATTTCGCACTCGTCCCATCGCCGCCGGTAAAACTGCGAAAGTGGTCGCAGGCAAGCGACGGCTCGCAGGCGGCGCGCCGGCACGCTTCGATCACCCGTCCCCGGTGCGGTCACCGGCGTCATCCGGGCTCTCCGCCACCCGGTCCGGCTTCTCGATCGCGTCGCGCATCTCATCGAGAAACGTCTCCTCGGCCAGCTCGACTCCGCTGAGATACGCCGCGCGGCCGAGCATGTGCCCCGCGACCGGCGCGGTGAGAAAGACCAGCAGGATCAGCAGCAGCGCGCGCGTGGTGACCCCCGTTTCGCCGAGGTGGACCGCGAGGCCGATGGCGAGGAGGCCGGCGCCGAGCGAGATGCCTTTCGACGCCGCGGACATCCGCATGTAGACGTCGGGCATGCGCACGACTCCGATCGCGGCGAGCAGCAGCAGCGCACTGCCCAGCAGCAGAAACGTCCCGGTGAGGATGCTCATCGCCGCGCGCTCCGCTCGATGTACCTGGCGAAGGCGATCGTGCCCGCAAAGCTCACGAGGGCGAGCGCGATCGCCGCGTCGAGGAAGACCGACAACCCCGTCGCCACGCTGTACAGGATGATCATGCCGACGGCGAGCGTGCCGATCAGGTCGAGCGCCACCACCCTGTCGGCGACCGACGGTCCCATGGCCAGCCGTACGAACGCGAGCAACAGCGCGAGCGAAAGCATGGCGGAACAGATTGCCAGAACGGTCATCGCGTCACCCTCAGGATCTTATGCTCCAGCCCTTCCTTGATCCGCCTGCGGACCTCCTCCACGTTCTCCGCGTACATGGAATGGATGAAGATCGTCTTCCGGTCGCGCGAGACGTCGAGCGTCAGCGTGCCCGGCGTCAACGTGATGAGGCTCGCCAGGAGCGTGATCTCACCGTCCGACTCCGCGTCGATCGGGATGGCGATGATGGCCGGCTCCAGGTCGCGCTTCCCTCTCACCACATCACGCGCCAGACGCAGGTTCGCGGTGATCAGGTCGTACACGAAGTACAGAATCAGATTCAGCGTGCGGGGGAACTTGAGCAGGTAGGCTTCCGCTCCGACCGCCCGGCGCGTCAGGAGGAGGACGAGCAGGCCGGCGATGAAACCCGTGGCGAGCGACCCGAGCGTCAACCGGCCGGAAGCAAGCGCCCAGAAAACCGCCAGGAGCACGTTCCAGAGAAAGGCCTGCACGATGCTCATCGCGATCCCGCCTCGAGCACGTGGCGCATGTAGACCTCCCGGTGCATGAGTTGTTCGGACGCCTCGAGACTCACCGAGAAAAGCCAGCCGGCGCCGAGTCCGATGGCGACCGTCAGCAGGGCCAGCGCGATCACCGGGACCATCATCACCCTCGCGGCGGCGCGCCATCCCGGCAGCTCCGTCGATTCCGGCGCCGGCTTCCAGAACGCCTCGTTCCAGATCTTGGTCATCGAGAACAAAGTGAAGAATCCGGTCGCGACCGCCGCGGCGACGATCGGGAACTCGCCTGCCGCGATCCCGGCGCGGACGAGACCGAGCTTGGCGAAGAAGCCGGACAGCGGAGGAATCCCCGCCAGCGACATGGCCGGGACGAAGAACAGCAGCGCCAGGAACGGGGTGAGCGTCTGCAACCCGCCGAGCCGCTTCAGCTCGTACGTGCCGCGGATGCGGTGCACGATCCCGCTGATGAAGAAGAGGTTCGCCTTCACGATGATGTGGTGGAGCACATAGAAGATCGATGCCGCCAGCGCGAACGAAGTGAAGATCCCGAGACCCATGATCATGTAGCCGATCTGGCTGATGATGTGGAACGAGAGGATGCGGCGGAACTCGTTCTGGGCCACGGCGCCGAGGACGCCGGTGATCATCGTGAGCCCGGCGATGAGGAGGATGAGCTGATGGGTGAACCCCGGATCGTGCACGAACACGAGCGTGAACACGCGCAGCAGGGCGTACACGCCGACCTTCGTGAGCAGCGCCGCGAAGATCGCTGAAACGGCGGCAGGCGGCGTGTGGTACGAGGCCGGCAGCCAGAAGAACAGCGGAAACACCGCGGCCTTGATCCCGAACGCGACGAGAAAGATCACCGCGATCGCGGCGACGAGGCCGGGCTGCTCCGCCGCCGGCAGCGCGCGGGCGATGTCCGCCAGGTTGAGCGCGCCGGTCACCGCGTAGAGCACGCCGATGCCGGTGAGAAAGAACGACGACGAGATCAGGTTCAGAGTCACGTACTTGATGCCGGACTCCATCTGCTCCTTCTCTCCTCCCAGCACCATGAGCACGAAGGAGGAGATGAGCATCACTTCGAACCAGACGTAGAGGTTGAAGAGATCGCCCGTGAGGAACGCGCCGTTGACGCCCATCATCAGCAGCATCGAGAGCGGGTAAAAGCCGAAGCGCTCGTGGCGCGCCTCCATCGAGGCGAGCGAGTAGATCGTCGTCGCCACGGCGATCACTGCCGATACGGTCAGCATGAGCGCGGACAGGAGATCGGCAACGAGCACGATCCCGAACGGCGCCGGCCAGGACCCGAGCTCGGTGATGAGGAAGGACCGTTCCCGCACGGCCGCGAAGACCGCGATGGCGGCGGCGAGCAGCGCGAAGGAGGTCACGACGGCGATCGCGCGCTGCGCCCGCCGCGATCTCCAGACCATCAGGCACGCGGCCGCGGCGGCGAGCGGAATGACGATCGGCAGTACGAGCAGGAGGTTCACGATTCCTCCGTCGTCGTGAAGGCGTCGAGGTCGTCGGTGCCGACGGCCCGGTGCGTGCGGTGAAAGAGAGCCAGCACGAATGCCTGCACGGCGAACCCGATCACGATTGCCGTCAGCACGAGAGCCTGCGGCACCGGATCGGCCATCGGTCCGGCCACGCGGTCACTCCCCGCGGGGATGATCGGAGGGCCTCCCCGCACGAGCCCGCGGCCCGAAGCGGCCACGAAGATCAGCAGGTTCGAGGCGTGCCCGAGGAGCCCGAGGCCGATGATGAGCTTCACCATGCTGCGCCGCAGCAGCATGTAGAGACCGGCCGCGTAGAGGATGCCGATCACGATGGGGAGAAGCATTCGCATCAGCGCTTCTCCTCCCGCCCGGTGAGCGAAAAGATCATCATCACCGACGCGCCGAAGACGACCAGATAGACCCCGACGTCGAAGAGCAGCGGGGTGCCGATGGCGGTGTCTTTGCCGATCGCGGCCCATTTGCCGGTCAGGAATGGATCGCCGGCCAGCATCCCGCCCAGGCCACTGGCGATCACGATCGCCAGGCCGATGCCGATGACGAGGTGCGAATCGATCGGGATCGCGCGTTTCGCGTCGGCGGCATCCCACGCGAAGATGTACAACGCTACCGCCGTCGCCGCGAGCAGTCCGCCGGCGAACCCGCCTCCCGGCAGGTTATGACCGCGCAGCAGGGTGAAGATCGAGAACAACAGCAGCAGCGGAACCAGGTAACGCGCGGCGGTCCTGAGGATGAGCGACGTCATGGCCGGTCCGCCGCCCGCAGATGCAGAAGCGCGTACACGCCGATCGCCGCGATGCCGAGCACGGCGATCTCGCCCATCGTGTCGAAGGCGCGGAAATCGACGAGCATCACGTTGACGATGTTGCGGCCGTGCCCCCCCGAGACCGAGTTCGCTTCGAAGAACGAAGCCAGCGTGGGATCGGCCGGCACCGACTGGACCGCCATCACGAGCGTGGCCATCACGCCTCCGAAGATCGTGCAGATGATCACGTCGCGAACGCGCTCCCGCCTCCGCGTGAGCAGGGTGTATTTCGGCAGCCGGTAGAGGACGAGGACGTACAGGATCACGGTCAGCGTCTCCACGACGAACTGCGTCATCGCCAGATCGGGCGCACTGAAGATGATGTAGGTGAGCGCGACCGAATAGCCGGCCGCGCCGAGAGCGGCGATCGAGCCGAGCCTGGTCTTCGAGGAGACCGCGACGATTGCCGCGGCGACGATCAGCACCGCCACGGCCGCTTCGTAGATCGCGAAGTTGTCCCGATGGATCGCGATGGTCACACTGCCACCCCGGATCTTCGCGAACAGGAGGAGCGTGATGAGGGTGAGGAGGATCACCATCACGTAGACGCGCAGATAGCCGTTCTGCAGCACGCGCGTCTGCCACGTCGCCACGGCCATCATGGCGCGCAGCGCTCCGCGATACCACGCCGATGCCTGCAGCACCGTCACGCGGCCGGCGGCCGCGGCGAGACCGCTCCAGCGGCGCCGCGATCGATACAGCACGAGGCCGGCCGCCGTCGCCGCCGCGGCCAGGACGAGCGGCAAGTTCACACCGTGCCAGAGGACGATCGTTAGCGGCGAGACCCCGGGATGCACGGCCGCCGCGGCCGGCGCGAGGAGGGCGTCCGCGATCCTTCCGGGAAGCAACGCGATCAGGACGCCCGCTGCCGCGAGGAGGAGCGGCGGCGCCCACATCGCCGCCGCCGGATCGTGCGCCCGCGCGAGCGTCTCCGGACGCTCGCCGAAGAACGGTTTGATCGCGACGAGCGCCGCCGCAGCAGCGAGCAGCACCGCGCTGCCGTATACCGCGATCTCCAGCGGCAGACGCCATGCGCCGGCGCCGCCGACGGCGGCGGCCACCATCTCCTTCGCCGCGAAGCTCAACACGGGACCGAACGAAGCGAGCGAGATTGCGCCCACGATCGCTGCCCCCGCCGTGAGCGGCATGGCGCGCCGCAGCCCGCCGAGGAGGGTCACGTCGCGGGTTCCGGTCTCGTGATCGACGATGCCGGCCACCATGAAGAGTCCGGCCTTGTAGAGCGCATGCGCGAACAGGTAGACGATCATCGCCTGCACCGCGGCCGCCGTTCCGAGTCCGAGCAGCATGACCATGCTGCCGAGCGCGCTCATCGTGGTGTAGGCGAGGATCTGTTTGAGATCGACGGCCGTCGCCGCGAACAGCGCGCCCGCAACCATCGTCGCCGCGCCGGCGGTGGTGACGATCGTCGTCCATTCTTCGCTGCCGGCAACGGCGGGCGAGAGCCGGGCCAGCAGGTAGATGCCCGCTTTGACCATGGTGGCCGAATGCAGGTAAGCGCTCACGGGGGTCGGCGCCGCCATTGCGGAGGGAAGCCAGAAATGAAACGGCACCTGGGCCGACTTCGTGAACGCGCCGGTGAGGATGAGCAGCAGCGCCGGCACGTAGTGCGCGTGCGCGCGGATGGCGTCCCCCCGCGCCAGGATCGTCGAAAGCTCGAAGCTCCCCGCGATCGAGCCGAGGAGGACGAAGCCCGCCAGCAGCGCGAGGCCGCCGCCGCCCGTCACGAGCAGCGCCTGCAGTGCGGCGTCGCGCGCTTCCTGACGCTCGTGGTCGATCCCGATCAGCAGGTACGACGAGATGCTCGTGAGCTCCCAGAACACGAAGAGCAGGATCAGGTTCTCGCTCAGCGTGAGCCCCAGCATCGAGAGCATGAAGAGCGTCAGGTAAACCCAGAACCGCGGCAGGTCCTTGCGAGCGGCGAGATACGTTGCGCCGTAGATGTAGACGAGCGTGCCGATGCCCGTGATGAGCAGCGCGAAGAGGATGGAGAGTCCGTCCAGTCGAAACGAGAAGCGGATCCCCAGCTCGTCGGAGGCACCCAGCGGCAGCTCCATGACACGCGCGCCATGGACGGCGAAGGGGATGCAGAGAAGCGCCGCGACGAAAAGCCCCATGGGAACGAGCGGCACGAGGCGTCTCGACATCGCCCGCCGTATTTATCACACGGCGACGCCGGCGGCGGTCATTTCACGGGAATCGCGAGCACGGGGCAGAGCCTGCTGCGCAGCAGCGCACCGGCGTTCGCGTCGCTCCTGCTCACCATCCGTGTCTCGTCGCTGGAGAACGCGACGACGGCCATCGCCGCTCCCTTCAGCTCAGGCCGGGTGGGCTCGGCTGCGGATGATGCGTGCGCCGGTGTGGCACGCTCCGTGATGCGCAGGAAACGCGGCAGTGCAGATCCTGTCACGGTTGCTCCTCCCTGCGCTCATCGACCGGCGCTCATGAATTGTCCGGCTTCTCCGCGAGCTGACGCTCGCGGTGGCGAGGTTCTGATGCCCGAGACCTATCTTTACGGTGTTCGCAGACGTTGGTGGGTGTTGCTCGTCGTCCTGCTCGTGATCATCTTGATCTTCGTGCTGACGAGGGGCATGTCGAATTCCGCTCTGATCACGGAGGTCGCCAACGAAGCGACCAGGAAAGCGGCCACCGATGCACGGGTGATCGCGCTGCTGGGAGAGGGCCTGACGATGTCGGGACAACATTCGGGGCAGGTGTCTCGCGACGGGATCAGCGTGGTGGTGCCGGTGACGGGCTCGCGCGGAAGCGGCAAGCTGTATGCGACCGGCACTGTCGCGGACGAGCACGCGACGCTCTCCTCACTCGCCGTAGCGGCGGGAGCGGAACGGATCGACATTCCGGTCGGCGCCCGCTGAGAGCCGCTCGCGGCAGCAGCGGGCGCGCGCGTCCTCAGTGAACGTAGTGAAACCCGGTACCGGTGCCGTGACCGACCACGTAGCCGAGCTGGATGTTCAGATAGCCGAGTGTCTCCAGCCACCGCGCGTTCTGCAGCGGGCCCGCGTTGACGGCGTCGAAGCCGATCTCGCGCGCCAGTTGCAGCACCTTCTCGCGCGCGCCTTCGTCGTCTCCGGCGGCGAACACCGTCAGCGCAGTATCACCGACATGCCCGCTGTCCAGGTGCTGCGCGAAGTTCGTGTTGAACGCCTTCACGACTTTCGCTTGCGCTGCTTTCCGCTGCAGTTCCTCAGCTCCGCTGGTCGTGCATCCGATGACCAAGGCCATCTTGTCGTCGAGTGCATTCGTGACGTCGATGAGCACCTTGCCGTTCACCGCGTCGCCCATCGACTTCAGAGCGTCGTCGATCGCTCCGAAGGGGACCGCCAGCACGATCAAATCGCCCGATTCCGCGGTCTCCCTGACGTTCTCATGGCCGGTGGCGCGAACCTCGTGGCCTGCGCGCGTCAAGCCGCGCTCCAGCGCGCTTCCAACATTGCCGTTCCCAATGATCGCGATCTTCATCTGTCTCGGGCTCCTGGGCAGCGGCCGTGCTCAATTCGCGCCACAGTGGGGAACGATGGGACGAATACGACAAATCGGACCTATAGGACATCGTTCCCCACGATGAGCGGTACGCCGGGGCCGGCGCAACCAGGCCGGCGGAACGGGTTTTGAACGGCTCAGGCGCGTGAAGATCTTCTGTGTCGCGCTCGTACTCGCCCTCGGCTGCAGCCGGGAGCCGCAGGCCACGACCAACACAATTGCCCCGGCTGAGCCGCGTCCCGCGCCGACGCTGACGGGAACGTTGAGCAACGACCCTGTCCTCGCCACGTCGGGCAGTCCGCGCCCGGCCTCCGCCGCCGCGCCCGGAACGACGTTCGTGACGGTTCGCAGCGGCCGCATCGAGATCCAGCGCCTGCTTCCGCGTGCGCATACCGTCTTCCACATCCAGAACGAGACCGCGATCGCTCATGAGATCGAGGTTCGAGGTGGCACCGGCAGCGCCACGGCATCGTTGCCGCCGAATGGCAGGACCGTGCTGCAACTGCTCCTCGGTCCCGGTGTTTACGACATCACCTGTACGACGGCCGGGCATCAGGAAAGAGCGCGCATCGAAACGTATGTTGCAGGGGTTCCGCTCGACACTCCTGTCGAGGCGCCGGTACGTCGATGACTTCAGTTGCGGATTGGCACCCCCTCTGCGTGCGAGGGAGTCGATGACGATTGTCTGCGGTACGGATTTTTCTCCGCCATCGGTCGCGGCCTGCGAAGTGGCGGCACTCATCGCCGCGGCGCATGACGAGCCACTGATCCTCGTCCATGCGGTGGCACCGGCGGCGGTTCCACCGCCGTACGACGCCGGTGGCGCGCTGGAAGAGCTGGTGGCGTCCGCCGAACGGGCGCTGCGCGATCTCGCGGCGAGGCTCGGGACCGAAGGCGCGCAGGTGTCGACGGCCGTACGCGTCGGGGCGGCGGACGAGATCCTGCTGGCCGAGGTCGAGAGAACGGGCGCGCGCATCATCGTGCTCGGATCCGTTGGTGGGCGCGGGCTCAAAGCACTTCTCGGCAGCACCAGTGATCGCATCGCTTCGCGCTCTCCCGTTCCGCTGTTCGTGATGCGCGGTGGTTTCCCCGCTGCCGCATGGTTGCGCGACCGGAAGCCGCTCCGCGTCGCGGTTGCGGCCGATCTCGGTCCGAGCACCGACACGGCGGTGCAGTGGGCGTCGCAGCTCATCGAGCGCGGCCCCTGCGAGTTCGTGGCGATGCATGTCTCGTGGCCGCCGGAGGCTTACGCGCGTCTGGCCGTGGACGCGCCGATGCAGCTCGATCGCACGCATCCGCTCGTCGAACAGGTGATCCGGCGTGAGCTGGACAGTGTCGCCTCACGGCTGAAAGGCAGCGGCGAGACGAAGATCGTCGTCGAGTCGAACGTCGGCAAGACCGGCGCGGCGATCGCGCAGATCGCAGGCCGCGAGGGGGCCGAGCTTCTCGTCGTCGGCCGCGGACGCGAAGAGGGGCGCCACTGGTGGGAGCGGTCGGTGTCGAGGGAAGTCATTCGCGAGACGCCGATGAGCGTGGTCTGCATTCCGGAAGGCGGCCAGGGCATCCCGGCCGTGGCGCCCTCCATCCTGCGCGTTCTCTGCGCTACCGACTTCTCGCCGCTCGGCAACTCCGCGGCCGGCTACGCAAACAGTCTGCTGCCGCAGGGTGGCGACCTGCTGCTCGTGCACGTCATGGACGACGATGCATCGAAAGAAGACCGCGCGGCCGCGCACGAGCAACTGGAGTCGCTGGTGAAGGACGCCGGCAAGGCGAACGTGACGGTCGAAGTGCTGAGCGGTCACGACCCGGCGCGGCTGATCGCCGCCACCGCGGAACGCTTCGGCGCCGATGTCGTCTGCATCGGCTCCCGCGGACGTGGGGCGCTGACGAAAGCGATGCTCGGCTCGGTCGCGCAGGGCGTTCTGCTGACGGCGACGCGTCCGGTCCTGATGGTGCCGGCACGGCTCTGACCCTCCCGTTCATCCCGCCTGTCCCGCCATTCATCCGCGCACCCCGCCGCTCCACACCGCGTTATTTGACTTGCACGGCCGATCTGCGCGACCATTCGCGTCCCGATCGTCGCGGCCAGTTCTGTGGTGTAGCTCAGTTGGTAGAGCGCCGGATTGTTAATCCGGTGGTCGTAGGTTCGAGCCCTACCGCCACAGCCAGATTCGGTGCAGAGGCTCACTGCCTCGGCTGCCACGGACTCGGTGGATTGCCGAGATGATCGACGTCGCCGGCCTCACGTACACGTATCGCGGCGCGCAGACGGCCGCGATCCATGAGGTGAGCTTCCACGTCGCGCCGGGGGAGATTTTCGGGTTTCTCGGCCCCAGTGGCTCCGGCAAGAGCACGACGCAGAAGATCCTCATCGGGCTGCTGCGCGGCTTCGAGGGCGACGCGCGGGTTCTGGGACGCGCGGTCCGCGACTGGACGCGCGAGGACTACCGCCGCATCGGTGTTTCGTTCGAGCTGCCGAATCACTACCTGAAGCTCACCGCGCTGGAGAACCTCCGCTACTTCGCCGCGCTCTACGGCGTATCGCACGATCCGCGCGCCGTCCTCGACGAGGTCGGCCTCGGCGATGACTCCGGCAAGCGCGTCGGCGAGTATTCGAAAGGGATGCGCAACCGCCTGAACCTCGCACGCGCACTGCTTCACCGGCCGGAGCTCTTGTTTCTGGACGAGCCGACCTCGGGTCTCGATCCGTCCACGAGCCGCCTGATCCGCGATGTCATTCGCCGGCGCCGGGACGAAGGGGCGACGGTGTTCCTCACGACGCACGACATGCAGACGGCCGAGGAGCTGTGCGATCGCGTGGCGTTTCTGTTCGGTGGAACGGTGCGTCTCGTCGATGCGCCGCGAGCGCTGAAGCTGCGGCACGGCCGGCGCGTCGTGCGCGTGGAAGACGAGCGGGGCGACGCGTGCGAGTTTCCTCTCGACGGTCTAGCCGACAATGCCGGATTCCTGAGCCGCCTGCGCGGCGGGAGCGTCCGGACGATTCACACGCAGGAGACGACGCTGTACGACATCTTCATCGATGTGACCGGCGGGAAGCTCGACTGATGCGGCTCGCAGCAGTTCTCGCGAACGACGTTCGCCTGCAGCTCCGCTATGGGCTCTATGCGGTGAGCGCGCTGATGGTCCTCATCTGGGGAGGCCTGGTCCTGCCGCTGCGCGGCGTGCTGGCGGCGCCGGCGCTGCTCCCCGCGCTCGTGCTGGTGAACCTCATCATCACCACCTTCTACTTCATGGCGGCGCTGGTGCTGTTCGAGAAAGGAGAAGGAGTCCTCGCGGCGCTCGTGGTGACGCCGATGCGGAGCGGCGAATACCTCGTCTCGAAAGCACTGTCGCTGTCGCTCCTGGCGACCGCCGAAACGCTGCTCATCGCGGCCGTGCTGTTCCGGGATGTGCAGTGGTCTCGCATCGTCATCGGCGCGCTGCTGCTCGGCTTCCTCTACGCGTGCGCAGGGTTCGTGATGGTGGTCCGCTTTGCTTCGATCGATCGGTTCCTGATGCCGTCCGTCGTGGCGGTGACGTTGTTGCTGCTGCCGCTGCTGACGCATTTCGGACTGGTCGGGCATCGGGTCGTGGAGTGGCTGATGGCCATCCATCCGGCGGAGCCGGCGATGCGATGGATGCGCGGCGGCGGAGCGTTCGCGCTGTGTGGTGCGCTGGTCTGGTGTGCTGCCGGCCTGCTCCTGGCGCGGCGCGAGTACCAGCGATTCGTGGTGCGCGCATGAGCTTCTACCGCTCGCTCGCGCCAATCGACCTGCAGAACATCCGCCGCGATCCGCTGCTGGCCTGGATTGGCATCCTGCCGTTCGTCCTCGCGCTGGCCTATCGCCTCGTCCCGCTCCTGCGCGAGGCGCTGTTGGTGCGTTTCGCGTTCGATCTCCAGCCGTACTACCCTCTCATTGCGAGCTCGTTCGTCGGTGCGGCGCCAGGGATTGCCGGAATGATCGCCGGGTTCCTGCTGCTCGATGAACGCGATGACGGGGTGCTCACTGCCATCGCGGTCACTCCCGTCGCGCCCGCGGCGTACGTCACCTACCGCATTGCCGGCCCGTTGCTCGTCGGGTTCGTGACCACGGTGGCGGCATATCCGATCGTCGGCTTCGTGCCGCTGGCGTTTCCCGATCTGCTCGCGATCTCCGCCGTGGCCGCGCTATCCGCGCCGTTCACGGCGCTGTTTCTGGCGGCTTTTGCCCAGAACAAGGTCTCGGGCTTCGCGATGGTCAAAGTGCTGAACCTCATTGGCCTCGCGCCGGTTGCCGCATGGTTCGTCGCGGAGCCGCAGCAGTGGATCGCCGGGATCGTGCCGTCCTACTGGGCGATGAAGATGTTCTGGCTGGCGAGCGAGGAGCGACCGTATGGTGCGTACGCGCTCGCAGCGATCGTGGTGAGCGCTGCGATCCTCGCTGCTCTGTTGAGTCTGTTCCGCCGGCGGCAGGGGTGACGTTCCGCCGCGGCGACCCGGCGGAAAACAACATATTCCGGTGAAATCCGGCGCGGGGAGCGAGCTGATCGCCGCCACGTCTTCCGAATCGGCGCGCTTCGTGAAGCATCCGACGAATGCTTTACTCGATCGCAGACCTCCCTGGCCATCTCTCGTCCGCCGCGCCCCCGCCGTGCCTGTCGCTGTACCAGCGGACGCACCGGCATCATCCGCACAATCAGCAGGATCCGATTCGGTTCCGGAACCTGGTGCGGGAGCTCGAAAGCTCACTCGTCCGGCAGTACCCTGCGGAGGAAGCGCGCGAGCTGCTCGCGCCGTTCCACAAGCTCGCGGCCGACTCGAGCTTCTGGAATCACACGCTCGACGGGCTCGGCGTCCTCGCCGCTGACGGCGTGTTCCGCGTCTACCGGCTGCAGCGTCCGGTCGATGAAGTCGCGATCGTCGCGGACAGCTTCCATACGAAACCCCTTCGCCGTTTCCTGCAGTCGGTCGATCGGTTTCAGGTACTGTCGCTGACGCGCCGCGAGATCGGGCTTTTCGAAGGAAACCGCGACGTGCTCGACACGATCGAGCTGGCGCCGGGCGTTCCGCGGACGATCGTCGAGGCCCTCGGCGACGAGCTCACCGAGCCGCACCTGGCGGTCGGCTCGTACAACGGCGCCGGCGGCTCGGCCATGTACCACGGGCACGGCGACAGGAAAGACGAGACCGCCATCGACGAGGAGCGTTTCTTCCGCGCGGTCGACCGCGCCATCCTGACGCATCATTCGCGCCCTTCGGCGTTGCCGCTGATCCTGGCCGGTTTGCCGGAGCAGCAGGCCACGTTCCGCCAGGTCAGCCACAATCCGTTTCTCGTTGCGGCCGGCATCGACACGCATCCGCGCGGCATGGGTGCCGAAGAGCTCCGGCAGCTTGCGTGGCAGACGATGGAGCCGGAGTATCGCGCGCGCCTCGGCCGGCTGGCCGAATCGTTCCGTCAGGCGCGTGCGAATGGTTTCGGGAGCGAGGATGTGGCGGAAGTCGCGCGGGCCGCGGCGACCGGGCGCGTGGCAACGCTACTGGTCGCTGACGGACGGCACATTCCGGCCCGGCTCGACGCGGCCTCCGGCGAGATCGAGCCCGCCGACCTGCAGAATCCGGATGTCGACGACCTGCTCGACGACCTCGGCAGCCTCGTGGAAGCGATGGGTGGGCGCGTGTACGTCCTCCAGGCCGAGGCGATGCCCACGGCATCTGGAGTCGCGGCGGTCTTCCGCTATTGAGGCGAGGAGCTGAGCCGGTCGCGAGGCGGGAAGTGCCGCGTGGGTCGCTATCCTTCGGCCTGCCTGCGCGTGGCGGGAGAGGGCGACGAGCATACGCCGCCGAGGTGACGTTCCCGCGCGCGCCGGCTGGCGGGCGCGGTTCCGGCACTCGCCCCGGTGATGGACATGCAATCGATCCTCGGCAACTGGAGCGATGCAGCGCGATCTGCGATCTCGGGGCTGCTCGCGTATACCGCGCTGGTCGTGCTCGTACGCATCAGCGGAAAGCGAACCGTCGCCAAGTGGAACGCCTTCGACCTGATCGTCACGGTAGCCCTCGGCTCGACCCTCGCCAGCACGATCGTCACCGGCACCGTTCCCGTGTTGCAAGGCGCCGGCGCGTTCATCGTGCTGGTCGGACTGCAGTTCGCGATCACGTGGGCATCCGTGCGTGTGAAGTGGATTCACCGGCTCGTGAAGGCGCAGCCGGCGCTGCTGGTGCGCGACGGCAGGTTCGAGCACGAAACGATGCGGCGGGAACGCGTCACGGAAGACGAAGTGCTGACCGCCGCCCGCCGCGGGGGGGTCGGCGACTTGCGCGAGGTGCAGGCGATCGTGCTGGAGACCGATGGGAGCTTCAGCGTCATCGGCAGCGTCGCGGACGACGTCGCATACTCGACGCTGCGCGGGGTACACGGCGCCGCCGGCATGCCGGCGCGGTGAACGCGGCGGGCTCAAGGCGCGGTGGTTCGTGCATCCTCCACGCGCGCTTCCATGTCCTCGCGATCGGAGCGTTCGGCCGACTGGCGCAGCCCCGCGCGGCGTACCAGCTGGAGGTGATGCTCGAGCGCGCGGCGGTGCTGGTCCGTGGCGGCGTGCTCGAGAAGGAGAGAGAGTGACTCCAGCAACCGGATCGCCACGGCGGGCATGTTCGCTCCCGACTGCCGGATCTGGTGGAACGCGGCGTCGGTGACGCCGGCAAAGTCGGGCCGGTCGGCGATGACGCGCAGCGATCCGCCGGCGTCGACCCGGAAGCGCGGTGGAAACTCGCGGCGCATCAGGTGCAGGAGCGCCGTCGTGAGGCGGTCGATGCAGGTGATGGCGGTGAACGGATCGTTGATCCCGGGCGAGAGGGCGCGCGTTGCCACCTCCACGAGCTGGTTGATCGCGAACTCGACGTCCTGCTGCGACGTCCTGATCCGCCCGATCATGAATGCGGACCTCACCTTCTTCTGAATCGCGTCATCTGCCCTTGCGGCCGGCCACACCTCCGCGACGGGAATGCCGTCGTGCGCGTAGCGGCCTGGCCGGCTGAGGATGCGGATGACGAGGTCGTGTTTCGTGGCGAGCTTCATCAGTAAATCGACGTCGAGCGCGTGCACGTAGTCCGAGGCCGTGAGACAGACCTCCGCCGGCTGCTGGCTGCGCAGCTCGTGCTCGCGCTCCCTCATCTCCGGAATCCGTTCCTGCGGCGCGGCCTCACCCATGCCGGACGGGTACATGTGCTCGATCGCACGATCGAGCTCGCTCGCCACGACGCCAATGATGTAGTCGGCCTGCAATGTCCGGGCGACGTGATGGATGAAGTAGATGAGCACGACGAGACTCGCCAGCGCCAACACCAGCCCGATCGTGACGCCGAAGTGCGGCACGAATGTTTCGCCCGTTTCACTGACGGTGCGCAGCACGAGCAGGCAGTAGACGAACGTGGCGATGAAGGTGCCCAGGACGACCTGGTTGCCGCGGTCCTTCATGAAATTGCGGAGCAGCCGCGGCCCGAGCTGCGAGGACGCAAACGACAGCGCGACCATCGTCGCGGAGAAGGCCACGCCTGCGACCGTGATCATCGAGCCGGCCGTGGTCGAGAGGACCGACCGCGCGCCCTCCGGACCACCGGAGTAGAGAAAAAACCATCGAGCGTCCACCCCCTCGGTGCGGTCGAGCGCGACCACTCCCGCGGCCAGGCCGATCGACGCTCCGGTCATCAGGGCAGGTAAGAACCAGAGCGTGGAGGTGAGCGAGTCCCACCAGGTGCGTGCGCGTACGAGTGCCATTGCTGCAAGGAGGCGCAACGTGCGTGCCGCGCGGCTGGTGTCCCGGTTTGCCCCTATTCCGGCCCGAGCGACGTCATCAGCTATCGTCCCCGGAACTCTGCGCCACCGCCATCCGTAGAGGTGGTGATGACCCGCGCATCCTTCCTTGCTGCCGTTGCGTTGTTCCTTGCCCTTCCTCTGCACGCCATCACCCTCGATGACGTGCGCCGTTCCCTCGGCGAGCTTCGTGGTGCTTCCGCCATCACCGTGCGGATCGACACCAACGATCGCCGCACGGAGGGGAAGAAGAATACGAATACGACGCAGATGCTCGTGGTGGCGCAGGATGGCGCGGGTGTGCGGCTCGTGCGCGCCACGCCGCCGAAGGCGAACAAGAAGGATGAGGAGACGGCGGTCGGGAAGGCGAAGGAGTTGATGAACTTCGCGCCCGAACTGCTGAAGTGGCTGGAAGGGGCTACGCTGAAGCGGGTGTCGGCGTCGTCGTTCGAAGGCAACGCCGCGACGCTGCTGGAGATCGTGCCTCAGCGCGAGAAGAGCGACAACTCCCGCTTCGTGAAGAGCTTCGCCGACGTGCTGCTGCTGTGGCTCGGACCGGATGGCCGGCCGCTGGCGGCGGAGCGCACGCAGGCTCTGGAAGCACGCGTGCTGCTCATCGGCTTCAAGGTGCGCTCGAAGGAGACGCTGCGCTTCGCCGCCGCCGGCGATCGCCTGCTGGCGACGAAGCAGGTGCTGGATATCGCCTCGTCCGGGTTGAACAAAGATCAGAGCGGGGTGAAGACCACCACGGTCACCGTGCAGCCGTAGTGCGGGGAACCATAGGACGTATAGGACGAATAGGACCTATCGTTCCGGTTGCCATCCCCGCGATATCCTCCGCGCATGAACCTTCTGGTGATTGCGCCGGCGGACTTTGCGGCGCTGGAACTGCTGCGGCGTGAAGCACACGGCGTTGAACTGACCATTGGCACGGACGTGGACGCGCTGCGCGACGGCGCGCGCCGCGCGGACGCGGTGCTGATTGCGCCACGGTATGGCGCGGCCCTCGCCGAGCTGTGGCCCGACCTCGCCGCGGCGCAGTGGATCCACACGCTCGCCGCGGGTGTCGAGGTGCTGCCGTTCGAACTGTTGCGGGAGCGCGACGTGGTCGTGACGAACTCGCGCGGGATCTTTGCGGATGCGCTGGGGGAGTTCGCCATCGCGGCGATGCTGTGGTTCGCCAAGGACCTGCGGCGGCTCGTGCGCAACCAGGAGCAGCAGCGATGGGAGCCGTACACGGTCGAGCGCCTCGAAGGGCAGAGCGTCGGCATCATCGGCTACGGCGGCATCGGCAACGCCGTCGGCCGCCGCGCCGCCGCCCTCGGCATGAACATCCTGCCGGTGCGCCGCCGGCAGGACTTCGGCGACCCGACCATCGAAGAGGTGCTGCCGCAGTCAGACTACGTCGTGATGTCGACGCCGCTGACGCCGTCCACGCGAGGGCTGCTGTCGCGCGAGCGGCTCGCGCTGCTGAAGCCGACCGCGGTCTTCATCAGCATCGGTCGCGGCGCGACCGTCGATGAGGAAGCGCTCATCGAAGCGCTGCAGCAGCGGCGCATCCGCGGCGCCGCGCTGGACGTGTTCGACGTGGAGCCGCTGCCCGTGGGGCATGCGTTGTGGTCGATGGACAACGTGCTGCTGTCTCCGCACACGGCCGACCACACCGGCGACGCGCATCTCCGCGCGATGCAGTTCTTCCTGGAGAACCTGCGCCGCTTCCGGGCCGGTGATTCGCTGGAGAACGTGGTGGATAAGAACGAACAGTATTGACGATGCTACAGGGGAACGATAGGACGGATGGGACCTATAGGACAGATAGGACCTATAGGACAGACGCCGCCGGAAGCTTCGGGGTGGGCGGGGCCCCATCCGTCCTATTCGTCCTATAGGTCCCATTCGTCCTATCGTTCCCTGTCCGTTTACGCCGGTTCGGCCGTCCCTGCCGGCATCCTTGAAGCCGCCCGTGCCACCAGTTCATTGATGCTGCCGATTGGCCCGTCGCCGAGGATGCGCTCGATGGCGAATTCGCCGAGGCGGCGGTAGCTTTCGAACTGGGACTCGCTGAACCATTGGTCGCCGGTGCTTTCGTGCGGAAAGTCCTGGCTGGTGCGGCCGTAGTTGTAGACGTCGCGCGGGACTTCGGCCTCGTAGAACGCGGGCTTGATGTAGATCAGCGTGCCGGGTGGAGTGCCGGGGCCGTCGACGTCGGCGTAGTTGATGCGGCCGAGGGCGAAGTATTGAGGCACGTCTTTCGGCTCGGTCATCGAGCGGGGGAAGATGTGGAGCGGCGTGACGTCGATGGTGATGCCGAAGTCGATGCGGATTTTGCGGATGGCGTTGCCGAGGTCGTCGAAGATGAAGTTCTGGTCGGCGCCGGCGTCGACCACGACGATGGAGCGGCAACGGCGCAGCACCATCTCGTAAATGCCGAGGTTCTCGAAGTGGCCGCCGTCGGAGAGGTAGACGTACTTGTAGCGGTCGTTCGTCATGCCGAACAGCTCCGCGATGAGCGGCCCGAGCGACGTGCGCGGGTTCCGCAGCTCGTGCGTCGTCTCTCCCGCGGGGCCGGGATTGCCGAGCCACCAGCCGAGGCGCACGTTGAAGAGCGTGAGCAGGAAGGAGAGCGCGGGCGAGGAGTGGTACCCCATGTTCGGGCTGGCCGCGGCGCCGGAGATGGCGACGGCGGTGCCGAGGGAGATGCCGCTCGGTCCTCCGTAGACGCGGCTGGAGCGGTAGCCGAGCTGGTAGTTGCCGCAGTAGAGCGGCGAGGCGGTGAACGACTCGGCCTTGCGCTGCTGCCACGCGAGCCGGTCCGAAGACGTGGACACGAGGTTGAGCGCCATGTTCACCACGTGCAGCGGCCGGCCGTCCCCGAGCGGCTGGAGGTGGTTGGGGAACGTGCGGTCGAGCAGCTCGCGGTTGCGCAGCGACATGAGTGAGCGCGACACGTCGCGCGCCGGCTTGCGCTGCTCGAGGTCGTGCTCGTCGAGGATGCGATTGAAGTTGTCCGCGAGCAGATCGCGGCACTCGTAATCATCGTCGGGCGGATGGTCGCTGAGCTTCCGTAGTAGCGCCGGCGTGAGCTGTTCGCGCAGGTAGGCCACGAGCGGATCGGGATCTTTCGTGAGGATCGCGCCGAAGCCGGCGAGGTCGCGGAAGCTGTACACCCAGAACATCTCCGGCCGCAGCTTGTGCAGCGGCAGGTTGTCCTTGGGATCGAAGCCGGTGAAGGGATTCGGCGTGCGGCGCCAGCGCGACGCGCCGAGGTAGGCGCGGATGAGGCGGTTGCGATAGAAGGCGTGCATGGAGAAGCGGTTGACGCCGACGAAAAGCGATGCGAGCCACGCGAGGAGCACCGCGGCGGCGATGGCGATCGCCACCTTGAACGCTGATGAGTGGTCGATGGCCCAGAGGTGCTCCAGCGCGTGCAGCTTCGCGGGATCGAGCGCCGGATAGCTTTTGGTCTCGAAGACTCGCTCCCCGGCGCCGATGCGGTCGAAGGAGCGCTGGCCCTGCGCGAGCGGCTCCGTTGCCTTCAGCTGGTAGGTTCCGGCGGAGTAGAACTCGACCTGCTCCGACGGGATGATCGGCGCCTCGAGGAGCGACAGCGACACGCGCGACGTGGCCAGGGAGATGAGCGAGAGGATGCAGAGCACGAAAAGCGGCGCGACGATGGCGAGGCCGATGTTCGTGAGCGTCGACTTGGTGGAGTCGTCGTCCTTCTGCTCCGCGGAGCCGCTGGTATGGCCGCTCTTCCCGCCGAGCACGGACACGGCACCGGTGCTGAGGCCGAGAGCGGTGAAGAGCGTGGGGAGCGAGTAGATGAAGACGGGGCCGTAGATGGTGATGGCGGTGAAGCCGATCCAGCAGACCGCGGCGACCAGCACCCAGCCGGCCGCGCGCGACCACCACTCGCGGTCGTACTCCTCGTTGTACCAGCTCGCCAGGCCGACGAAGAGCGCCGACTGGATGAAGAAGACGAGCAGCACGCACGGGACGGCGAAGCAGACGTAGGCCGCGGCGTTGCCGGAGACGAGATCGGCGGGCCAGTCCTTCCACGACTCGATCTTCGGCATCACCACGGCGAGCGTCGGCTTGGCGAAGAGCTTCGACAGTACCCACAGCAGCGCCGCGGCGGTGGCGCCGGCGACGGCGGCGGCGAGTAGCTCCTGGATCGCCTTGGCGATCGTGTAGCCGGTGACGCTGGCGTGCTTCTTCAGGTCGTCGCGCGGCTCGGTGCGGTTGGCGAACGCGTAGCGCGCGATGTAGACCAGCGAGGCGAACGTGCTGAGCGCGGTCAGCCCTCCGCCAATCAGCAGCCAGTCGTGCTGCCGCTCGCTGCGCCATCCCCACAGCAGCACGACGCCGATCGCGGCGACGACGAACGGCACCACCACCATCGTCAGGAAGCCGCCGTTCGTATACAGCCACCTCTCCTCGGTCTTGTTCCGCACGGGGCGCGTGAGCGCGAGGTACATGAGGGCGATGGCGAGGGCGGCGGCGGTGACGATGGCGACCACCGTGACCGAGTGCTCGTTGTGGTGGAGGATCGCCACGACGAGGCGCGGGATCGCCAGCACCGCCGCAATCAGCGGAATCAGCATCAGCCAGTTGAGGAGCACGTTGCGGAGGTAGGTGCCGGCCATGGCCCACGTGTCGCCGGAGAAAAGGCCGAGCTTCGGCGTGAGGTAGTTGCTGAACTCGCGGAGGTGGTGGACCGGCTCGGGCTCCGGCACGAAGGGGTTGCTGGGGCCGTCGCCGAGCTCTTTCGTCACGCCGGCCGCAGCGTTCTCGTTGCGGCGAACGAACGACGACAGCCACGAGCCGATGTAGCCACCGCCTGAGACGGTGGAGAGGTAGTCGAACTGCGGCAGCACGCCGACCTTCGCCAGCCGCTGGATGACGCCGAGCGAGAAGGTGGCGCTGCGGATGCCGCCGCCGGAGAAGCAGAGCGCGCTGCGCGAGCCGAGCGCGTGGATCCTGTCGTACAGGCGGGGCAGCAGCTCGTCGACGCGCCGCGCTTCCTCACGCCGCCCCTCCTCATCATCCGACAGCGACTCCCAGTCGATGCCGTCGTCGGGCAGGGGGCCGTGCAGGCGGATGTACTCCTCGCGGAGCACGCGGTAACGGTTGAGCGGACGGGCCATGACTTACCTCCGGTAAGGGGTGGAAAGAGCGAGCGGGAAGGGACCTGAACAGGAGAGACGGCAGAGGGTGGTTTCCCTACCCGTAGGGTTGTATCAGGGAACGATAGGACGAATAGGACCTATAGGACGAACAGGACGACGGCCCTCTGGACCTGAGGCCTCCTGTCTACCAACGACTTTCCCAAACGTAGATCCCAGCGAGGCCTGCTCTCTCTGAGGGGCGGTGTCTTCGAAAGGATCTCCGTTCTATGGTCACTCCGGTTCCTGCGCGCGGCGGCGGTCTCATGCGGCGGCTCGCCCTCAAGCCTTATGGCGACGAGCTGCTCACGAGGAGTGCCGACTTCTGGCTGTTCTCGGCTCGGCTGATCATTCTCACGATGGCGCTCGCGGAAGCGATCGCCTGGGGGTACATGGGGGCGCTGATGTCGCGCGCCTATCCGTGGGCAGGCGCCGTGGTCGCCGCGACGTTCGTCTTCATCCTCGTCTGGATCATCGACGCGACGTTCATGACGCTCGACCTCTCCCGCGGCCTGTACGAGCGCGTGCTGATGGGGAAGCAGGAGAACCCGCTCAAGGAGAAGCTGAAGCTGGCCGGCGGCATCGCCGCACGCGTGGCGATCGTCTCGGCGTCGCTCTTCATCACCGCGCCGTTCCTGGCGCAGGCCATCTTCGCCGGCGATGTGCGCGACGAGATGAACCGCCGCAACGCGAGCAGCGTCGCCACGCGGCGCGTCGAGCTGGAGCGCCCGTTCCTCACGCGCCATGCCGAGCTGCTGCGCGAACAGAAGGCGCTCGAACAGCAGCGCGTGCAGGAAGCCGCCGGCGTCGGCCCCTCCGGCAAGTACGGCCGCGGTCCGGCGCTGGAGACGATCGAACGGCAGTTGGCTGCGAAGGTCCAGGAGATCGCCACCGTCGAGCAGACGCGCGCCGCGGCGCTGGCGCAGTACGACAAGCTGACACCGCCGGAGCTGGAGCAGCAGCATGGCGTCCGCTTCCTCTCGCCCGGCGTGCAGTCGAGCGGCGAGCTGCTGCAGGAGCTGATGAACAATCCGCGCTTCACCGGCGCGGAACTGGCTGTCCGTGCTTTCCTCGCCTTCCTCTTCCTCGGCCTCATGATCCTCAAAGTCTTCCAGCCGCGCAGCGTTGCGGTCTACTTCAACGAGCAGCTCCACAGCGTCTACGACGAATACCGAAAGGGACTCTTCGACAGCTACCTGCCGGAGCCGGAGCGCGCCTCCGCCGGCGGCGACATGGAGCCGCTGCGCTTCGAGGACTGGTGCCTCAACACGTACTCCATCATCCGCCGGGAGGATGAGCGGCGCCGCGAGACCGCACGCGAGTACCGCATGCACGAGCTGCTGGTCGAGCAGTGGCAGCGCCTCGAAGCCTCCGCGCGCGCGGAGGTGGGGCCGCTCGTCGAGCGGCACGAGGCGACGCTCGCCGCGATCGAGAAGCTCGAAGCCGAGCTGCATCGCGCCGGCACCGCCGCCACTGCCGCGGAGACGGAGCTGGCGCAGGTCGAAGCCGCGCACAAATCGATGCAGCAGCACATCGACCGCGGCAGCATGGACGGCTCCACCTTCGAGCAAGCCATCGCCGCCACCCGCGAGCTGGAGACCCGCCGCACCGCCCTGACGCAAAGCCTGCGCGAACACCGCCGCACCGTGGAGAGCAGCACCAAACGCCTGGAGACGCGCCAGCGCGAAGCCACCACCCTGCGCGATGAAATCGACAGAAAGCAACGCGTCATCACCGACGCGGAGCAGGGCATTGGCAACGACCGCCTGAAGCTGGCGGAAGTGATTGCCCGCCAACGGGAGCTGTGGTCGGCCGGGCGATAGGGGAACGATAGGACAGATAGGACGAATAGGACCTATAGGACGAATAGGACCAATAGGACCTATAGGACAAATAGGACTATAGGACGAATAGGACCTATAGGACCGATAGGACGAATAGGAAGGCGCCCCCACGTGTCATCCCGAACGAACGTGAGGGACCTGGGCGGGCCGGGCGCACATAGATCCATCGCCCAAGTCCCCTTTACGGTCGTCCTATCCGTCCTATCTGTCCTATAGGTCCTATCGTCCCCCTGCCGTCCCCCTCCATCCCGTCACTACCCGTTCACACCCGCCCTTCGAGCGCGCTGCTATGCTGCCGCGCGTTCCCGAAGGAGGCCTCCATGTCCACGACGCAGCAATCCGGTTCCGCGGTTGTATCTACACCTACGTCTGCCAGGAAGTCGCTCCGCATCGGCATCCTCAGCGCCCTCGGGTCGCTCGATCCGCGGCAGGCCGGCGACACGATCACCGCCATCATCCTGGAGCAGGTCTTCGAATCACCCTATGTCGTGATGCCCTCCGGCGAGATCGAGCCGTGGCTCTTCGCGGAGAAACTGCAACTCGACCGCCCCGGCGCACAGCCGGTGTACTCGGCCGCCGTGCGGCCGGGCATCGTCTTCTCCGACGGTACGCCGCTCACCGCGCAGATTGCGGCGGACTCGCTGTCGAAGACGAAGGCCATCCGCGGCCGCGCCACCGTGAGAGCTGCCGGTGACCGCGTCGTGTTCACGATGTCCGGCCCGAGCCCTCGCTTCGAGAGCGTCCTCACGCAGTGGAACACGGCCCTCGTCCTCGAGCAGCGCGGCGCCCTCCTCGGTACCGGGCCGTACGTGCTCGCGCCCGGGACGACGATCCAGGGGATGAAGCAGTCCGGCGCCGCGCACCTGCCGCGCAATGAACGCTACTGGAACACGGCGCACGTCGACGACCTGCACTTCATCGTCCACCCGGCCGAGCCGGACGGCACGCCGCTGGCGCTGATCGAAGCGGCCCGCCGCAACGAGATCGACATCTCGCTCAACCTCTCGGTCAATGAAGTGACGCGCTACAACCTCACCGGCTACCAGCCGATGCAGCAGCCGAGCAACTCGACGAGCATCCTCTACTTCAACAGCGAGCGCCCGCCGCTGACCGACGTGGAGCTGCGCCGGGCGATCCGCCACGCGCTCGACATCACGCCGA
Organism: Thermoanaerobaculia bacterium; assembly: GCA_036380735.1. Classification (GTDB taxonomy): domain Bacteria; phylum Acidobacteriota; class Thermoanaerobaculia; order Gp7-AA8; family Gp7-AA8; genus DASVEE01. The sequence continues at coordinate 74,202 of DASVEE010000067.1, forward strand.
TCGCGGAGATCAACTACGAGCGCAACCACCTCGCCTTCACCGCCGGCGACATCATCCCCCCACTCATGGGCAAAGCCCTCGGCGTCCTGGAGAAGCGCGACAAGGAGCTGCTGCGCCGCTACCCGAAACGCCCCGCGGTGCTGACGCTCGTCGTGCCGTGGACGCCGCGGCCGTACATCCTCAAGCCGCTGCTGTCGGCGCAGGAGATCGCGCGGCAGCTCTCCGCGTACGGCATCCGCGTGGAGCTGATCGTGACCACGAGCGCCGAGAACTTTTTCACCACGCTCGCGCGCGGCGAGTACGACATGGCGCTCGCCGGCTGGGTCGCGGACAATCCCGACCCGGCGGAGTTCTACGAGTCGCTGCTCTCCTCGACCCAGGTGTCGACGCCGACGCAGTACCTCTCCAACCTCGCCCGCTGGCGGAAGCCGGAGATGGACGCGGCCCTCGCCACCTACCGCGCTGACCCGACGCCGGCGAATCGCAAAGCGATCACCGAGATGATCGACCGCGAAGCGATCCTGGTGCCGCTGGTGTATGGATCGTCGACGGCGGTGCGTACACGCAAGGTGAAGAACGTGTATGTCAGTCCCGCGGGGCATGTGCGGTTTGGCGATGTGCAGGTGACGTAGGGCTCAGGGCCCAGGGCCCAGGGCTCAGGGGCTGCGCTCAGCGGAGCCTTTCGGCGCTGAACTCGGAAAGCCACGCATAGCGCAGCCCCCTGAGCCCTGGGCCCTGAGCCCTGAGCCCCGCCTATCGATACCCCGCCGCCTGCAACTCGAACAACTCCGCGTACCTGCGCGACTGCGCCAGCAACTCTTCGTGGGTGCCGGCGGCTTCCAACTGGCCTTCCGCCAGCACGAGGATGCGGCTGGCCATGCGCACGCTGGAGAAGCGGTGGGAGATCAGGACCGCCGTCTTGCCGTGGCTCAGCTCCTGGAAGCGCTGGAAGACTTCGAACTCGGCGCGGGCGTCGAGGGCGGCGGTGGGCTCGTCGAGGATCAGCACCTGCGCGTTGCGCATGTAGGCGCGTCCGATGGCGATCTTCTGCCACTCGCCGCCGGAGAGCTCGACGCCTGACTTGAAGCGCTTGCCGAGCCACTGGTCGTAGCCGCGCGGGAGGCGGCGGATGACTTCGTCCGCCATGCTGCTCTCCGCCGCGGCGACGATGCGGGCGTGGTCGTCGCGTGCTTCGATGCGGCCGACGGCGATGTTCTCCCCCGCCGTCATCTGGTAGCGCACGAAGTCCTGGAAGATGACGCCGACGCTCGACCGCAGCTCGGTGAGGTCGTAGTCGCGGAGGTCGTGGCCGTCGAGGAGGATGCGTCCTTCGTCGGGATCGTAGAGGCGCGCGAGCAGCTTCACGAGCGTCGTCTTGCCGGCGCCGTTCTCGCCCACGAGCGCCAGCACTTCGCCCGCACGCAGCGTGAAGTCGAGGTTGCGCACGGCCCATCGCTCGGCGCCGGGATAGCGGAAGCCGACGTTCTCGAACCGGAAGCCTTCGACGATCGGCGTGGGGAACGGCCGCGGGTTCGGCGGCGAGACGATCTCCGGCTGGATCTTGAAGAAGGAGAAGAGGTCGTCGAGGTAGAGCGCCTGCCCGGCCACCTGCGAGAAGCTGATGAGCAGCCCCTCGAGCAGGTTGCGCATGCGGCGGAAGGCGCCGGAGAGGAACGTGAGGTCGCCGATGGTGAACTCGCCGCGCAGCGTGCGCCACGCGATGAACGCGTAGGCGAGGTAGTAGCCGAGCGTCCCCACGGCGGTGAGCAGCGCGCCCCACAGCGCGCGCCGTCCGGCGAGGCGGCGGTTGGCCTCGTAGAAGCGCGCGGCGAGCACGCGGTAGCGGTCCAGCAGGAAGCCGTGCAGTCCGAAGATCTTCACTTCCTTCGCGGTCTCGACGCTGGCGCCGGTCTGGCGGAGGTAATCGAGCTCGCGGCGCTCCGGCGTGCGCTTGTAGTCGAGCGAGTAGCTCTGCGCGTTGAAGTGGGCTTCGCCGAGGAAGGCGGGGACGAGGGCGATGAGAAGGAGGACGATGAGCCACGGCGCGTACGCCAGGAGGCCGATGGAGAAGCTGACGATCGTGACGACGTCCTGCGCCTGCGCGAAGAGCTGGCTCATGAGCACCATGCGCCCGCTGGTCTGGCGGCGGGCGCGCTCGAGGCGGTCCTGCAGCTCGCTGTCCTCGAAGTCCTCGAGGTCGAGCTGCGCGGCGTGCTCCATCAGCTCGATGCTGGATGCGTTGGTGAAGCGCTCGGAGAGCAGCGCGTCGAGCAGCGAGACGACGCGTCCGAGGACGTCGGCGAGGATGGCCAGGGCGAGCTCGATGAGGAGGAGCGCGCCGAGCCGGTCGAACAGCCCGCTGGCGAGCCAGTCGCCGAGGTGCGCGGGGATGCTGCCGGAGCCGGCCAGCCGGATGACTTCATCGATGATCAGCTTCCCGACGTAGAGCGTGGCCACGGGCAGCAGCGCGCGCAGAAGGCGGAGCAGGAGGTCGCTCGCGGTGAGCGTGGGGCTGGTCTTCCAGATCAGCTCGAGGAAGGGTGGGACGTTGCGCAACGCGCCGAAGCGCTCCGTCCACGACTTCGTCGGATGATCGCCGCCCGGCGGCGGCGGGCCCATGGCGCGCCCCCCGGCGCTGTAGCTCTTTGGCACGGGGGAAGGGTGTGCAGGGGGCGGACCACGGGCCGGCCGGGATTGAGGATTGAGGATGAAGGATTGAGGATTGCTCCGCCCGGCGAAGCCCTTCCTCAATCCTCAATCCTCAATCCCGTCTGCCGATCCACTCGAACATCAGCGGACTGGAAACCCACTGCACGTCCGTGCGCTCTTTGGCCGCGGCCAGGTCCCGGTCGAGTTGCGCGACTTCCTCCTCGGTGGCCAGGGCGTGCTCCGTGATGGTGGGCCGCAGCGACTGCAGCGCTACGCGGGGGATGTCGTAGCCGATCGCCGGTGTGTAGTGGACGGTGTAGGCGTGGTGGCTTTCGACGGCGAAGCCGGCTTCCTCGAGGTAGGCGCGGCCGCGGCGCCCAAAGTCGGTGCGCGCTCCGCGAGCGCGAGCGGCACCGACGACGAGCTCCCACACGCGCGTCATCGCGGGGACGTGGGGCTCGGAAGCGGGGGCGTGGCTGGGGAGATCGGAAGGCTCGTGCGCGATGACGGCGCCGCCCGGGCGGAGGAGCGTGGCGATGCGCGCCAGCGCTCGCGCGGGACTGGCCTGATGCAGCAGCATCAACCGGCTGTACGCGAGGTCGGCGCCAGCGATGCCGAGCTGCTTCAGCGAGACGTCGTTCACGTCCGCCTGCACGAACCGCACGTGCGGAAACGCTTCGTGCGGCAGGACCGACCGAGCCTTCTTCAGTGCCGCCGCACTGGCGTCGACCCCGATGACGGTGCCGGATGCGCCGACGACCTTCGCCAGCGCCGCCAGCCCCCCGAGCGGCCCGCACCCGAGATCGACCACCGTGGCGCCTGCCCCGATCCCGGCGCGCCGACAGGCATCGATGACCCGAGGTTCCTCATGCGAGGCCAGGTGAATGAGGCGCTGGTGCTCCGCGTCGGTGGCGCCGAGGGTGTAGTGGGGAAGGTGCGGCATGCGGGCGCATTGTGCACCGGGGGGACGATGGGACGGATAGGACGGATAGGATGTATGCGCCGTCCTACTCGTCCTACTCGTTATCCCGCTGGCGTACATGTCGTACATCAATCGGTGCATAATCTATGCATCACGGAGTAACCATGCGGACGACCATCAACCTCGACGAGACCCTGATCGAAGAAGCCCAGCGCGTGACGGGGACGCAGGAGCGCACCGCGCTGATCCATGAAGGGCTCCGCGCTCTGATCGCGCGTGAGAGCGCAAGGCGGCTGGCCCGCCTCGGCGGAAGTGATCCTCAGCTTCGGGCCCCGCGGAGGCGCAGGTCTTCTTGATTCTGGTCGACACCTCCGTCTGGGTCGATCACCTGCAGAAGGGAGTGCGGGCGCTAGCCGAGGCGCTGGAGCAGGAGTTGGTCATCATGCATCCCTTCGTTCTCGGCGAGCTCGCGTGCGGGAGTCTGAAGAACCGAGACGAGGTCCTCGGACTGCTTGCTGCCCTTCCCACGGCGGTCGTCGCGACGGACGAGGAGACCCTCCTGTTCATCGAACAGCGGAAACTGATGGGCAAGGGCATCGGCTACATCGACGCCCACCTGCTCGCCTCGGTGACCCTGACAGCGGATGCCAGGCTGTGGACGCGTGACAAGCGCCTGATTGCAGCGGCGGCAGAGCTCCGGCTGGTTGCGCCTGATCTCACCTAACGCATGTTCCCCTTCGTCCCCTCCCCCGCGATCACGAACACCTTTCCCACCTTTCCGCCGCTCCACGCGGCGGTGATCAGGAAATCGACCGCGCCGTCGCCGTTGATGTCGCCCAGGTTGGTGGTGTCGAAGCCGAAGGTGTCGTTGGGGGTGCGGCAGGTGATGGTGCGCAGGAGTTTCTGGGTGCGGCCGCTGTAGAGGTACACCTTGCCGCCGGACTTGGCGGCGCCGGCGTGTTGCCAGGCTCCGACGATCAGGTCGGCGGCGCCGTCGCGGTCGACGTCGCCGGCGTCGGCCACGCCTATGCCGAAACCGTCGCCGGGGCTTTCACCGGTGAGGGTGAAGAGGAGGCGCCCGTCGTTGCCGGAGTAGACATAGGCGCGGCCGGTGCCGTCGCCGTTTGCGTTGTTGGCCCAGTCGGAAACGTAGAGGTCCGCCACTCTGTCGGCGTTCACGTCGCCCACCACCGACATGAACATGGCGCCGAACGCGCCGCCGGTGGCGTCGGAGTCGAGGGTGTACGCGGGCTTCGCGGTCAGCGCTTTGTACACGTAGACACGGCCGGTGCCGCGCGGCCCGGCGGCGGGGGCGCCCACCATGAGGAGGCGCTCGTTGGTCGCAGCGGCGAGCGTGCTGCCGAAGGCGTCGCCGGCTTTCTCCCCCTCGAGCGTCAGCAGCACCGCGCCGTCCTTGCCGGAGAAGACGGTCGCCCGGCCGGCGCCGTTCGCCGCGCCCGGCGCTCCGACGAAGACGTCGGCGTGGCCGTCGCCGTTCATGTCGCCCGCGGTGCTGGTGTGCCGGCCGAAGCGGCTGGCGGGGTTGCCGTCGCCGAGGGTGAGGAGGAGCTTGCCGTCGCGCCCGGAGTAGACGTACGCGCGGCTGGAGCCCGGCGCACCGGCGACGACGTCGGGGATGCCGTCGCGGTTGGTGTCGCCCGCGGCCTCGATGCCGGTGCCGAGGCGCTCGCCGCGCTTGCCCGTGTGCTGCCAGAGCCGCTTGCCCGTCCGGCTGGAGTAGACGTAGATGCGCCCGGCGGGCGCTCCTTCGACGGGATAGGTGGGCGCCGAGGTGACGAAGTCGGCGACGCGGTCGCCGTCGGTATCACCGATGCGCCGCGCGATCCAGCCGAACTGCCCCTCGGCGGCGTCGCCGCGCAGCACGTGCAGGACGCGCACGCGCTCGACGAAGGGTTGTTCCAGGTTCGCGGTGATGGCCAGCAGGAGGAGGGCGATGGCGGCGCGCATGGGCAGCAAGGTAGGGCTGCCGGGACGGGGGCGCTGTCATGGAATTGCGCGAAGGAGAAACGATGGGACGAATGGGACCGATAGGACCTATAGGCAGGCGCCCGCCCGACCCCGAAAGGTCCGCAGGCCTTTAGGTCCGTAGGTCCTATCCGTCCTATGGGCCTATCGTTCCCGGCCGCTACTGTTGATGCTGTCCATCATCCGCGGCGGCCAGGCATGCGTTCACGGCCTGGCGCAGGGCGTCGATGTCGAACGGCTTGCGCAGCACGGCGTGGACGCAGCGCACTGCTTTGGCGGTATCGACCGCCGGCGACGCCGCGGCGGAGGCGACGATGACGCAGGGGGTGCCGGCGTCGTCGTGCTCTTCGAGGTAGCGCAGCACTTCGAAGCCGCTGAGGACCGGCATCATGAGGTCGAGGACCATCACGCGGCAGTCCCTTGCGCGGAGCTTGTCCAGCGCTTCGGCGCCGTTCGCCGCCTGCTCGACGGTATGGCCGTCGCGCGTCAGCACGCGGCTGATGAGCGTGCGGATCGCGTCGTCGTCGTCCACTACGAGGATGGGCTGGTCGCCGGGCATGCGAGGGGCATTCTAGTGGAAAGTCCGAACGGGACAGAGTCTCGAAACGATGCGGGCGGTCGAGGCCACCGCCTCGCGCACCGATACCGCCGCGCTGCGCGTGGTGAAGACCATTGCCACCGACGATGGGCCGTGTGGATTGGCCATGGCGGATTGAGAGTCCCGTGATATCAAAGGCCTGAATGGCTTCCCTGATCGAAGACTACGCGCTCATCGGAGATCTGCAGACGTGTGCGCTCGTCGCGCGCGATGGCTCCATCGACTGGATGTGCGTGCCGCGCTTCGATTCGCCCGCCTGCTTCGCCGCGCTCCTCGGCACTGACGATCATGGGCGCTGGAAGATCGCGCCGAAAGACGCCGTGGTCAGCGTGGAGCGCAAGTATCGCGACGACACGCTGATCCTCGAGACCACCTTCGCAACCGCCACGGGACGCGTGCGCGTCGTCGACTTCATGCCGCTGCGCACCGAAGCCATCGACCTGATCCGCATCGTCGAAGGCGTGGAAGGGCATGTCCCGATGCGGATGGATTTCGCCATCCGCTTCGACTACGGATCGATCGTGCCGTGGGTGCGCGCGATCGACGGCGGCATCCGCGCCGTCGCCGGGCCCGACACCGTGTACCTCCGCGCCGACGTGCCGATGCGCGGCGAGGGCTTCACGACGGTCGCCGAGTTCGACGTCGCCGCCGGCGACCGCATCACGTTCGACCTCACCTGGACCGAGAGCCACGATCCACATCCGCAGCGCGAGGATCCGTGCGTGCTGCTGGTCGAGGCCGAGCAGTTCTGGCACGACTGGTCGTCGCGCTGCACGTACGAAGGACCGTGGCGCGCGGAGGTGATGCGGTCGCTCATCACGCTCAAGGCGCTGACCTACGCGCCGACCGGCGGCATCGTCGCCGCGGCGACGACGTCGCTGCCCGAAGAGATCGGTGGGGTGCGCAACTGGGACTACCGCCTCTGCTGGCTCCGCGATGCCACCTTCGCCATCTACGCCCTCCTCGGCGGCGGCTACACCGAAGAAGCCATCGCGTGGCGCGAGTGGCTGATCCGCGCCGCGGCCGGGCTGCCGGAAGAGCTGCAGATCATGTACAGCATCCGCGGCGAGCGGCACCTCACGGAGCTGGAGATCGAGTGGCTGCCCGGCTACGAGAGCTCGCGGCCGGTGCGCGTCGGCAACGCCGCGTACAAGCAGTATCAGCTCGACGTCTACGGCGAAGTCATGGACGTGCTGCATCTCACGCGCCGCCTCGGGCTCCCTCCGAGCGAGGACGCGTGGCGCGTGCAGTGCGCGCTCATGCGCTTCCTCGAGAAGGGGTGGAAAGAGCCGGACGAAGGCATCTGGGAAGTGCGCGGCCCGCGGCGCCATTTCACGCACTCCAAGGTCATGGCATGGGTGGCGTTCGACCGCTCCGTGGCCGACGTCGAGAAGTTCGGCCTGAAAGGGCCGGTGGAGCGGTGGCGGACCATCCGTGAGGAGATCCACGCGGAGGTGCTGGAGAAAGGTTTCGACACGGAGCTCAACGCATTCGTGCAGTTCTACGGGTCCAAAGATCCCGACGCCAGCCTCCTCATCCTGCCGGCCCTCGGCTTCATCGCCGCCGACGATCCGCGCATGACCGGCACGATCGACCTCATTCGCAAGCGCCTCGAGACCGACGGCCTGCTGCGCCGCTACCCCACCGCACCGAACGTCGACGGCCTGCCGCCGGGCGAAGGCGCGTTCCTGCTGTGTACTTTCTGGCTCGCGGACGTGCTCGCGCTGGCCGGCAAAGACGACGAGGCCCATGCCGTGTTCGAGAAGCTGCTGGCGCTGCGCAACGACGTGGGGCTGCTCAGCGAAGAGTACGACCCCCTGGCGAAGCGCCAGCTCGGCAACTTCCCGCAGGCGTTCTCCCACGTGGGGATGATCAACACCGCGCAGAACCTGCAGCAGCGGGGCGGGCCGGCGAAGGATCGCCGGAAGCGGTAACCTCTTGACACCCATGGGAGCGGAAATCCCCCACCCCCGTCCGTCCTCCAGGTAGGGAACGCGCCCGTACGCGCCACTCCTAAACAACGGAGGTCACCAATGCCCCTGATCGATGCTGTTGCGGCCGCGTGTACACGGCTGGCTCCTCGTGGGTGGGACCGTCTCATGCGGCGGCATGGGCTCAACCTGAAGGCCGCGGACCTGCGCGCCGAGCTGGCGAAGCCGCTCACGGTCAATCGCAACCTGGCCGGCTTCGAGGATTTTGCGGCCGAGGGGGTGCGCGGGATCGAGCCGGGGCAGCCGGCGCGGAGCCTGCTGTATCACGCGTTCGCGTCGCCGAACGTCCTCACCGACAGCGGCGTGCGGCTGAAGGATTTCCCCACGCTGGCGGAGATCGAGGCGGTCGAGAACTACGTCTTCGGTGTGGAGCCGCCGTCGATCCAGGAGCTGACGGCGCTCGCCAACGGCAACCTGATGGCGCTCGTCGTGTTCACCACCGAGTACCGCCCCGCGGTCGACACGCCACTGCGCAAACACGCGGACCTCTGCTTCTCACGCAGCGGCGTCGCCCGCGTCGGCACCGCGCCGGCGCTGTACGAGCCAGCCTCGCGCGGCTTCACGCCGAAAGTCAAAGGGAAGCCGCATGCGATCCGCGTGCTGCCGGCGCGCTACTCCGTCTGGATCGCCGCGCAGCGCAAGGGGAACCAGGCCACGTTCGGCCCGATGACGCGCTTCCCGCTCAGCGATCAGGAGCGCGACTTCTGGGTGCCGATCCACAAGCTGTTCAGCGGCAACGAGTGCATCCACGAGTTCGACCTCGACGTCGATCTCTTCGCGCATCACGTCAACGAGAAGCTCCGCCGCGTGCACCTCGTCCTCGGCGCGCGCGGTCACGACACCGGCTGGACGCGGCCCGAGATCGATAACCCGCCGTTCCGCTTCACGGATGGCATCGCGGAGCTGGTGCAGGGACTCGTCGTCCCGGTGCCGCACGCCCAGCTCGTCGAGCCGGCGAAGAAGGCCGACGGCACGCCGTTGACGTTCCGCGTGCCGCCGACGCCGGGGCCGCCGAACATCCTCACGCCCAGCTTCGAGATCCCCTCGGTCGAAGGCGCGCGGCCCGCGCCGGAGTACGTGCACGTGCGGCACGCGCCCGCCGAGAATCCGCCGAACCTCAACGATCTTCCCGACGTCAGCGCGCGCATGATGGCGGGCGGCTACGAGGCGCAGCACTACCTCGACTTCACCGGCGACGGGTGGGTCGAGCCGGTCTGCCCGGAGCTCGCGGCGGAGTTCCCGCGCTTCATCTCCGCGTACTCCATCGTTGCGGCGCCCGACTTCTACTTCCTCTGCGACCAGCGCGAGCTGATGCACTGGTGGGACAACAAGGCGCCCTCCGCGCTGCGCAGCTTCCTCTGGGAGACGGAGCCGGAGACGCTCGCCGACACGCGCCTCGCGCCGAACCTGAAGCTGAACAACGTCGACTTCCAGGCCGGAAACACGGCGCTGCCGATCGCCGGGTTCCGCCCGGAAGACACGACCGTCACGGCCATCGTCTCGATCGCCGCGCGCGGCAGCCTGCAGGAACGGCCGCTGCGCAACACCGCGCGCGCACGGCACACGCAGTTGCCCGACGGCGCGGCCGGCGTCTTCGCCCCGGGGTGGGACACGAGCTTCGACCGTACCGGCTCCGTCATGCATCTCTCCGCCTACGGCCTCGGCAGCCCGTTCCCCGAGGACTCGAAGTTGTGCGCGGCGCTGAGCACGTTCTGGCCTTCGGTGTCGCCCGACGCGGCGCGCACGTTCTCGCCGGCGCGGCCGAACCGCGTCTTCGCGACGGTCAGCCCGATGACGGACGAGGAGATCGGCTCCGCCGGCAATCTGCCGTGGGATGGCGTGAAGGGGCCGCGCGTCGTGCAGAGCAACGGCGTGGAGGTCGTCGAGTACGCGTCGTACGAGCACGTCGACTATGTCGAGAGCGCGCTCGCCGACCGCTTCACGCTGGAGCTGACGAGCGCCGTCGACACGCACCAGTACACGGCACGTGTGGTGGCGATGGCGCGCGCGTACCGCGCGATCGGCGTGACGTCCTCGAGGCAGAAGGGGGAGTGGCAGATCATCTCGTTCCGCTCGATCGCGGCGACGAGCAAGGACGTGAAGGCGGCGAAAAGCGATACGGGCGTGCAGCTCGGCGGCCCGATCTTCCGCTTCGACCTGTATCAGCCGGTGCTGGTCGCGGCACAGCCCACCAATCACCGGCTCCGCCACCTCGGCATCTCCAACCGCACGTTCCTCCTGGTGGGCGGCAACCGGGAGATCATGGTCAAGCAGGGAGCGGCGCCGGCGTGGCGCATCGTGAATGTCCCGATCAACTGACGCCGACGTGGTCGTCGTCGGCGCCGGCCCGGCCGGATCGTCGACGGCGATCGCATGCGCGAGCGCCGGGCTGCGGGTGCTCGTCGTGGAGCGTGCGGCGTTCCCACGCACGCTGCCGGGGGAGACGCTGCATCCCGGCGTCGAGCCGATCCTGCGGCAGCTCGGCGTGTGGGACGCGATCGTGGCGCGCGGCTGGATCCGCCATCGCGGCGTGCGCATCGCGTGGAACGGTGCGCCGCGCTTCGAAGCGTATGGCGACAGCGACGGCGTGCCGTGGGAAGGGCTGCAGGCGCCGCGCGCCGAATTCGATGCGTTGCTGCTGCAGCGCGCACGTGACCTCGGCGTCGAGGTGCGCCAACCATGCTCCGCGGACGCGGTGCTCGTCGAGGAGGGTCGCGTCACCGGCATCGTGGCTGATGGCGAGACGCTGCGTGCGCGCTTCGTGGTCGATGCGAGCGGGCGGCGGCAGTGGCTGGCGTCGCAGTTGCGGCTCGCGCACGCGCAGTACTCGCCGCGCCTGATCGCGTGGTACGGCTACGCGCGCGGCGTGTGTGAAGACGTTGTGGAGGCGCCGCTGCTCGACGGCGACGCGAACGGCTGGACGTGGATCGCGCGCGTGGCACCGGACACGTACCAGTGGACGCGCGTGTCGTTCGCGGAGGAACTGCTGCCGAAGGCGTGGCGCCCGCCGCGGCTGGCCGCGTGCGCGCCGCTGGGCGACACCGCCGGCGCCGACGTCACGTGGCGCATCGCGCCGCCGGCGGGGCGGGGGTGGTTCATCGCCGGCGACGCGGCGGCGGTGCTGGACCCGGCGTCCTCGCACGGCGTGCTGAAGGCGCTGATGTGCGGCATCTACATTGGCTCCGTGGTGCAGGCGCCGGAGGATGCGGCCATTGCGGCGTACACGCAGTGGGTGCAGTCGTGGTTCGCCCACGACGTGACCGCGTTGCGGACGTTGTATGGGGAACTGGCGGAACGATAGGACGAACGGGACGAATAGGCCACTTGCGGGCGCGCCGTCACCGTCGCTTCGTGGAAAGGCGGGCACCGTGTTGGTCCCATAGGTCCTATCTGTCCTAGAGGTCCTATTCGTCCCCTCGTTCCCTTGCGGCGCTGGCTGTACGGTGGCAACCAGCGCCGCCCTGGATTCACATCACGGGAAGGGGAACGCGTTCGTGTCGCGGTGCAGCGTGAAGCTGCCGTGGGCGTTGGTCTTTTCCCACGTGGCGCAGGTGCGCGTGTCGGTGATCTTCACGGTGTAGCCGGTGTCGGAGAAGCCGGTCACGTACGCCCACCACTTGTCGTTGATGCTGACGCCGCGGAAGATGCGGACGACGACTTCGACGGCGTTCGGGGCGTGGTCGTACATCGAGAAGAAGACGTTCTGCGACATGGCCCCGAAGGTCGGGTGCGTGTCCGGACGGTTCTCGGTGTAGTTGATGATCTTGCCGGTGCCGCTCAGCGACTGGCCGAAGCTGGTGAACCAGTTGAGCTGCACCTTGAAGCGGCCGTCGATGATGCAGGCGGTGGTGTTGTTCGGGGTGCAGGCGGGGCAGCCGGTCGACACTTCCGGATCGAGGTGCGGCTTGAGGACGGCCCACGACGAGGAGAGGGCGCCGTCGACTTCGCGGTTGCGCGTGTCGCAGTCGTCCGCGAGGTTCGGACCGCAGGAGCCGAAGAGCTGGCCGACGATGATGCCACCCTCCTTCCAGACCGGCGAGCCGGAGCTGCCGCCGGCGGTGCCGCCGAGGGTGAGCTGCGAGTAGATGTAGCGGCCGCGGGGACGGGCGGAGCAGGTGCCGGACGCCGTGTCGACGCGCTCCTGCGTGAAGTTGGCGACCTGGCCGGAAGGATGGGCGATGCGGCTGAGGATCGTGCCGTTCGGGACGGCGTTCGCATCCGCATCCCAGCCGAAGAAGACGCGCGAGCCCGGGATGCTGCTGAGGCGGAGGAGCGTGACGTCGGTCTGGTCGTTGGTGACGAGGAGCTGCGCGCCGTTGGAGCGCGGACGGCTCGCCAGCGACGGCGCGGCGCCGCCGCACGTTGCGCGGCGATAGTCCCAGAATGCTTCGACCGAGGCGGCTTCCGCCTGCGTCGAGACGCAGTGGTTCGCGGTGAGGAACTTCGGCTCGAACGACTGCTTGCGGTCGATGATCAAGCCGCCGGTGCAGAGGTACGTTCCTTCGCTGTTCGAGAAGGTGTAGCGCGCGATGCCGCTGCTGAGCTCATTGAGCTGCGTGTTGTTCATGCACGCGAGGTCGCGGAAGCACTCCGTGCCCTGCGTGACGATCTCGGACTCCGGGCGGATGTCGGTGACCGAGTCGACCGTGAACTTCACGTTCGAGCCGGTGGGCGCCTGCACCTCGAGGTGGATCGTGTCGCTGAACACGCTGGGCGTCCAGAGCACGCCGTCGACGGCGTTCGACGCGTCGAAGCCGATGGCCTGGCCGTCGTTGCCGTAGACCCAGAAGGTGGCGTCCGAGGCGGAAACGCCCGTCAGCCGGAGGCGAAGCTGTTGCGCCTCGGCCACCGCGACGCGGCCCGACCAGCGCCACGCGCTGCCGTCGGACTCCACCGCCGTGCGCGTGTTGCGCTGGGCGACGGCGAAGGTCTGCTCGAGGGGCCGGACGACGCCGATGCGCATCGGCGTGTTGCCGGCGTCGTTCCACTGGCGCAGTGTTTCGAGATCGTTTTCACTGACCGCCTCGAAGGTGGCGATGGCGGGCGCGTTGGCTTTCGCACCGACGAGCGCCGGCTGACCGAAGTCGGGCGCCTGGGCGGGCGACGTGCCGCGGACGGCTTTCATGCCGTCGGCGTAGAGAGAAAGAGAGACGAGAAGGGCACAGACGAGTACTGAGGCTCGGCGCATGGTGGACAGATCTCCTGAATTGTTGACCGCTGGACGCTACAGAATAACCATATAGAGAGCCGAGGCAGCGATATTTCCGCGAACCGTGGCCGCAATGGGCGATGACGCCCCCCAATCGCATCGACCGGCTGTCGTTCCGGTCAATGTAAGGCCCGAATATTGACGCTTTCTGTGACGTTCACTACACTCTCGATCCCCGTCCGTGAGGCGACGTAGCCAAGTGGTAAGGCAGAGGTCTGCAAAACCTTCATCCGCCGGTTCGATTCCGGCCGTCGCCTCCAATTTCCCCACCCCCGCGAGCTTCAATTTCGAGTCGACCGTGGAGTCCCACGGGTGGTATCGGCTCGCGCCGTTCATTTGGCAAGGGGGTGTCCTCCGCCGGCGTGAAAAATTGCGTGAAGGAGTGGCGGAACTTTCCATTACGTACCGTCGCGGAGCGCTCCACGTCGAGGGGGCAGATGGGGCAGAGCTGGAGAAGCGGGTCCGGCGGATGTTCCAGCTTCACGTCGACCTGGGCGACTTCCACGAGCTGACGCGCGGGTCGAAGCCGCACGCCTGGGTGGAGGATGCCGGCTTCGGCCGCCTGCTCTGCGGCAGCACGCTCTTCGAGGACATCGTCAAGATCATCCACACCACGAACACGATGTGGAGCCAGACGGTGCGGATGACGGAGCTGCTCGTCGCCAAATGCGGCGTCGATGGCGCGTTTCCCGACCCCGAGGACGTCGTCCGTTTCTCGCCGGACGAGCTGCAGCGCGACTGCCGCCTCGGCTATCGCGCCAAGTCGATCCATGCGCTGGCCGCGGGAATCGTCGACGGCAGCATCGATCTCGCGGCGATCGCCGACCCCTCCCAGACGACGCAGCAACTGTTCAAGAGCTACCAGAAGCTGCCCGGCATCGGCCCGTATGGCGCGGCGCACCTCCTGGCCATGGACGGCCGCCACGACTTCATCGCCGTGGATACTGAGTTCCGCCGCTTCGTCCGCGAGACCTACCACGGCGGGCGCAAGGTCAGCGATGCCGCCATGCTCCGGCGCTACAAAAAGTGGGGCCGATGGCAGTATCTTGCGTACTGGGCGGAGCTTTGGGGCTCGCGCTGAGCTGGACGCTCAGCGGTTTTCGGTTTTCGGTTTTTGGTTTTCGGTGCTGCGCTCCACGAGGATGGCCACCGAGCGCAGCACCGAAAACCGAAAACCGACAACCGACAACCGCCCTATTCCGTGGCCAACCCTTTGCAGCCCGAGGAAATTAAGAACGTTCCCGCGGTATTCGGAGATCACGTGGACGAGAAAATCAAACAGCTTCTGAGAGACCTCGGCACCGCGATCAATGAATCGATCTCCGGTTCCGAGGATGTCAACCGGCACATCCAGCGAATCCGCGATGAGGGCTACAACCTTTACGTCGTCCTCGACGCCACCATCGGTCTGAACAAAACGGACGAAGAGCCGAGCGATCTGCCGGTCACGCCGGAGACCACCCCCATCACCGACAGCAAAGACATCCACTTCCGGATCAACGTCAACGATCTGGCGCTGCTCCGCTCCCTCGGCATCGACCCGACGCGCAAGGTCAAGAGCGCGCGCCGCGTCGAGCCGCTCGCACCCTCTCCCAGTGACGACTGAACCGCGCAGCAACCTGTATGACCTGGCGCCCGCGGAGCTCGAGCAGACGCTCGCCGCGGTCGTCTCCCCGCGGTTCCGCATCCAGCAGATCGAGGAGTGGCTGTTCACGCGCGGCGCCGGCTCCTTCGACGCGATGACGAACATCCCGAAGGAGCAGCGCGCGAAGCTCGCGGAGCTGTTCACGGTGCAGCAGCCGGAAGTGCTGACGCGCACGGAGCCCGCCTCCGACGGCAGCCAGAAGTACCTCTTCCGCCTCGCCGACGGACAGCGCATCGAATCGGTCTACATGCCGATGGGAGAGCGCACGAGCCTCTGCCTCTCCTCGCAGGCGGGATGCGCGGTCGGCTGCACGTTCTGCGTGACCGGCTTCTTCGGCGCCGGGCGCAATCTCACACCCGCCGAGATTCTCGGGCAGTTCTTCGTGATCCAGCACGAGAAGCAGATCGCGATGGAGCAGCTGAACGTCGTCTTCATGGGGATGGGCGAGCCGCTGCTGAACTTCGAGCATCTCGTGGCGTCGCTCGACGTGCTCTATCGCAACATCGCGCCGCGCCGCATCACGGTGTCGACCTCCGGCATCATCCCCGGCCTCGAAGAGCTGGCGCAGCTCGAGCGGCGGCCGAACCTCGCGATCTCCATCAACGCGCCCGACCGCAAACGGCGCGAGGAGATCATGCCCATCACGAAGAAGTACCCGCTCGAAGAGCTGATGGAATCGCTGCGCCGCTTCCCGCTGGAGAAGGGGCGCGACATGACCATCGAGTACGTGCTGCTGGCCGGCTACAACGACTCGACGCAGGACGCGGTGGCGCTGGCGCGGCTGATCCGCGGCATCCGCTCGAAGGTGAACGCGATCCCGTTCAACGAGGACGCGAACCTGCCGAAGTGGATGAAACGCCCCAGCGATCGCGACATCGACCGCTTCGTCGACACGCTGGTGCGCAACGGCGTGCGCACGACCGTGCGACGGTCGAAGGGCCGCGACATCGCGGCGGCGTGCGGGCAACTGCGCGGCAAGGAAGTGGCGAAAAGCCGGGCTACGGAGATGGCGCGCAGGGAACGATAGGACGAATAGGACGAATGGGACCTATAGGTCCTATTTGTCCCATCCGTCCTATCGCTGTTTGACCCCTTCCATCAGCAGCATCGGGATGCGCATCTTCAGCGGCGCGCGGCGGTTCAGTTCTGCTTCCATCGCGGCGTAGATCGCGGGATCGCCGGTGACGCCGCGCCAGCCCCACATGAAGAAGTTGACGAGGTGGTGGCGGAACATCGCGCTGCCGTCGGCGAAGCGGAGGTGGAACTCGCTTTCGATGACGCGCGTGACGTGGAAGCCGCCTTCGGCCAGCAGGCGCTCGATGTCGGCGCGCGTGCCGCGGTGTGCTTCCTGGGCGTTCACCTGCTCGACCAGCTCCGCGGGGACGCTGGCCCGGAAGAGGTCGTAGAGCTCGGCCATGTGGCCGGTGAGGTTCGTGGTCAGCGACAGCCGCGCGCAGGGCTTCGCCACGCGGAAGCATTCGCGCATCGCGGCGGGTGGATCGGCGAAGTTGTTGATGCCGAGGTTGGAGGTGATGAGGTCGAAGGTGGCGTCGTCGAACGGCATCGACGCGGCGTCGGCTTCGACCAGCTCCACGTTCGTCAGGCCGTACACCGCGAGCTTGCGCCGCGCGCGCGCCAGCGCCTCGGGCCACACGTCGACGCCGGTGAAGTGCGAGGAGGGGCCGTGCATCTCCGCGAGCTCGAACAGCGGGAAGCCGGTGCCGCACGCGACGTCGAGGCCGCGGACGCCGGTGCGCAGCTCGAGGTTGTCCAGCATCAGCGCGCCGAAGCGCGAGCCCCAGAACGAGAGCTCGTCGTAGGCGTCTTCACCGAAACGGGGATGCAGCCAGCCGATGGGCTTCGACAGGTAATCGGTCATGCCAGCGGGAAGCGGCGCAACGGTGTGTGCACGGCGCCGCGTGGATCGAGCTTGCTGTGGAAGAGCGTCACGGTGTCGACGGTGAACGGCTCGGAGCGGTACGCGCTGAGCGTGCGTTGAAAGAGGTCGATCGACGCGGGCGGCCAGCTGTCGCGGATGCGCAGCACGGTGAGATGCGGCTTGAAGTCGGCGCCGTCGAGTTGCACGCCGTTGGTCTTCACGACGTCGCGCACGACGCGCGAAAGCTCGATGAACTTCGCTTCAGGATCGAGCCCGGCCCAGCCGACGCGCGCGTGGCGCGAGTTGGGGAAGAAGCCGCTCGCGCGCAGCGTCGCGTCGAAGCGCGGCACCTGCGCCAGCGCCGCTTCGAGCGGCGCCGCGAGGCGCTCGACGACCGTTTCCTCCTGCTCGCCGAGGAAGGCCAGCGTGAGGTGCTGCGTCTCCGGCCTGACCCACGACGCCGACGGCAGCCGCGACTTGAACTGCGCGATACGCGCGTTCAGATCGCGGAGCACAGGCTCCGGGAAATTCGTCGCAATGAAGAGACGCATTGGATTGGACGGGCGCGCAATTGTAAACGAAAGGGGTCAGGGCCCAGGGCTCAGGGGGCTCCGCTAGGCGGACAGTGCTGGCCGAGCGCAGCCCCTGAGCCCTGGGCCCTGAGCCCTGGGCCCTGGGCCCTATCCACCTACCCCTTGCGATCCGCCTGGCCCGCCAGGAACTCCGGGGTGAAGATCTCCTGGATCTTTTCCTCCGGGATCAGGCGGCGCTCACGCAGCATGTCGGGGATGGCTTTGCCGGTCTTTGCGGATTCCTTGGCGATCTCCGCGGCGGCGGCGTAGCCGATGATGGGGTTGAGGGCCGTGGCCAGCGAGGGGCTGCTGATGTAGTAGGCCTCGCAGCGCTTGCGGTCGGCTTCGAGGCCGTGGATGGTCTTGGCCACGAACACCGGGAGGAAGTTCTTGAGGATCTCCATCGAGAACGAGATCTCGAAGACCATCAGCGGCATCATCACGTTGAGCTCGAGCTGCCCCGCCTGCGACGCGTAGGCGATGGCGGTGTCGGAGCCGATGATGTGGAAGAGCACCTGGTTCATGCACTCGAGCATCGACGGGTTCACCTTCCCCGGCATGATCGAGGAGCCGGGCTGCACGGACGGCAGGATGATCTCGGCGAGGCCGGTCTGCGGGCCTGACGACAGCAGGCGCAGGTCGTTCGTGATGCGCGTCAGCTCGAGCGCGAGGTTGCGCAGCGCCGATGAGACGGCGACCACGGGGAGCTGCGACTGCATCGCTTCGCGGAGGTCGTCGGAGGGATGCAGCTCGAGGCCGGTGAGCGTGCTGAGGTGGTGCACGACGGCGAAGCGGTAGCCGACCGGTGTGTTGATGCCGGTGCCGGCGGCGGTGCCGCCGATGCCGAGGATGCGGAGCTCTTCGACGGCGTCGGAGAGGAGGCGCGTGGCGCGTCGCGTGGCGGCGGCGTACGCCTTGAACTCCTGCCCCAGCGTCACCGGCACCGCGTCCTGCAGATGCGTGCGGCCCGACTTGATGACGTCGCTGAACTCGTCGCCCTTGGCGTCGAGCGCATCGATGAGCTGGTGCAGGGCCGGATCGAGCTGGCGGTGGAGCATCAGCGTGGAGAGGCGGATGGCCGTCGGGAAGACGTCGTTCGTCGACTGCGCCATGTTGACGTGGTCGTTGGGATTGACGGGGTCGTAGACGCCGAGCTTCCCGCCGAGCGACGTGTTGGCGAGGTTCGCGATGACCTCGTTGCAGTTCATGTTGAACGACGTACCGGCGCCGGCCTGGAAGACGTCGACGACGAAGTGGCGGCGGTGGTTGGCGAAATCGTCGAGGATGCGGTCACACGCGCGGACGATGGCTTTGGCGCGCAACTCGTCGAGCGTGCCGAGCTCGCCGTTGGCCAGTGCCGCCGCCTTCTTCAGGTAGATGAAGGCGCGGATGAAGAGCGGATGCTCGCGCAGTCCGCTGATGGGGTAGTTTTCGACGGCGCGCTGGGTCTGGGCGCCATAAAGCGCGTCCGCGGGGACGCGGACCTCGCCGAGGGTGTCACGTTCGATGCGCATGCCCTGCGCGCGTGGCAAGAAGTGGACCCGGGATGAGACGTTGTCCGTAGTCCGTTGTCCGTTGTCCGTGCTGCGCGATGACGGCAGCCTGCTGGCGCAGCACGGACAACGGACAACGAACTACGGACTACGGAAGACGCCTGTCACGCCTTCAGTGCTGCCAGGCGCGCCCGTGAATCTTCGAGGACCTGCTGGTGCAGCGACTGCCCGTGCGCGTCCATCGTCACGATGGCCATGAAGTCTTCCACCCACAGGTGCCAGATCGCCTCGGGCGACCCGAGGTCCATCCAGTCGACGCCGTCGACGCGCTTGACGGACGCCGCGCAGACCTGGGCCGCGCCGCCGATGGCGTGGAGGTAGACGGCGCCGTACTCGCGGCAGGCGTTGAGCGTCTTCTCTCCCATGCCGCCCTTGCCGATCACGCCGCGGATCTTGTAGTCGCGGATGACCTCGTGCTGGTACGGCTCCTCGCGCGAGGAGGTCGTCGGGCCGGCGGCCTTGCAGACCCACTGGTCGCCCTCTTTCACCATCACCGGACCGCAGTGATAGATGATCTGCCCCTCGAGGTCGACGGGCGGTTTGACGCCCTCGTGGATGCGGTGGTGCACGGCGTCACGCCCGGTGTAGAGCCGCCCGGAGATGGCGACCGTGTCTCCGACGTGCAGCGAACGGATGGTGGTTTCGTCGATGGGGGTAGTGAGTTTGACTAAGGCCATGGAAGTCAGAACGCAGAACGCAGAATGAAGAACTCAGAAGGGCTGCGCTGCGCGGTTCTTTCCTTTCTCAATTCATCGTTCTGCGTTCTGCGTTCTGACTTCTTCTGATTTCAGTACAGCCACTCCGCGACCGCGCCCTGCGCATCCAGCGCCGCGCCGCGGCGGCGGTACGCCCAGCACATGTAGGCGACCGAGACGAAGAACGAGGCGGGGAGGCGATTGAGCTTGCCGATCTTGCAGGCGAGCAGCGTGGTGCGGCCGCCGAAGCCCATCGGGCCGATGCCGGACTGGTTGGCTTTCTCGACGACGCGCGTTTCGAGCTCGCCGAGGAGGGGGTCGGTGTTGGTGTCGTCGAGGAGGCGGAGAAGCTGGGCTTTGGCGTGGTCGTAGCCGGTGGTTCGGTCGCCGCCGATGCAGACGCCGAGGATGCCGGGGCCGCAGCCCTGTCCCTGCGCCTGGAGGATGCAGTCGAGGATGGCGTTCTCGACGCCTTTGAGGTCGCGGCCGCCCAGGTCGGGGTGCGGGAGCGAGTACTGGGCGTTCATGTTCTCGCAGCCGCCGCCTTTGAGCATCAGCTTCACTTCGACGTGCGGCTGCCGCCACTGGTGGAAGTGGAAGACGGGGGAGCCGGGGCCGGTGTTGTCGCCGGTGTTCTTGCCGGTGACGCTGTCGACGCTGTTCTGCCGCAGGTAGCCGAGCTTCGTGGCGTGGCGCACGGCGTCGGTGGCGGTCTCCTCGAACTCGATCTGGTCGTAGCCGACCGGCGTGTTGACGTAGAAGAGGATGGAGCCGGTGTCCTGGCAGAGCGGGAGCGAGCTGTCGCCGGCGAGCCGGATGTTGCAGCCGATGACGTCGAGGGCGACGTCGGCGTTGGAGCCGGGCGTCTCCTGCTGCCGCGCGGCCGTGACGGCGCGGACGACGTCGGCGGGAAGCTGCGTCGACGTGCGGCGGATCAGCTCGAGGATGCTCTGGAACAGGGCGGTCTGGGTGGACGTGTCGTGCAGAGGGGCGGCGGCGCTCACGGTAGGAGTTTATCGCACCGAGGGGGTGCGGCATTCCCGCCGGCGGGGTCACGGAGGGTCGCCGAAGCGCCGGTTGCAGCCATAACGCCGCTTACCGGCATCAGTCACGCCGTGAACGATGTCGATAAGGCGGGTTACCGACATCAGTCACGCCGTGAACGATCTCGTTAAGGTGGCTTACCGACATCAGTCACGTCGTGAACGATCTCGATAAGGTGGCTTACCGACATCAGTCACGTCGTGAACGATCTCGTTGAGGTAGGTGACCGGCATCATTCACGCCGTGAACGATGTCGGTGAGGTGGGTCATCGACATCGTTCACGCCGTGAACGCCAATCGGCGGGGAAGAGGCGCCATCCCGGGCGGCACGCCCGGGATGACGTCAACCACGACTCATCGCGCCAGGGCAGGGCGCCGGTGCGTGACCGACGATGCGACAGGAATGGCGATCGTCAGCGCGATGATCAGCAGCCAGATGATTGGCCGCGAGACTCGGATGACCTCGTACGACATCACCTGCGCTTCGGGCTCCCCTTCGACCGGACGCAGGGCGCGGGGGTGTTTCGCGACCGTGGCGCTCGGGCGGGGTGCCGCCTGCGGGGCGATGATGGCGAGATCTGCCTGGCGTGTCGTGTGGGCGGCGGCTGTGCGTGACCTGGCTCGTCTTGCAACTGGTCTCTCAACAGGCAGGGGAGCCGGTCGCTCGGCCGTCACGGACACGAGAGGCGCCGGGATCGGGGTAGCGATCGAAGGTTGTTCGTACGGAACGGGTGTGGGAGCGACGGAGGAGAGCGGAGCCGCGACCGCAGGCTGCACGACAGGGCTCACGGTGGCAGGCTGCACGCCGAGCGGGAGCACCGGCTCCACGACGGCGGCTTTCATGGCTGCACCATCGATCATGGGAGGCGGTGGCGGCGTCGAGCTGCCATCGTTCCGACCGCTTCTGCATGCAACCACACTGAACAGTAAGGCAAGCACAACCAAAGACTTACGTGCGTTCATGAGCGTCTCCTCGTTGTGACAAATCGCAACCGGGAGAGGACGACACTTCTTTCCGGATGAGCCGCGAAAAGTTTGAATTAGGGCACAAATAACGTGGTCCTATCCGTCCCATCGGTCCCATTTGTCCTATTTGCCTCTGGCCAGCGCCGGAATGACCGCTAGCCTTGAACCGTTGAGTATCGATGTGAGTGAAGATCACTCAATGTGAGGCCACCCAGATGAACTTTAACAAGCTGACAGTCAAGGCGCAGGAAGCCATTGTCGAGGCGCAGAACCTCTCCCGCGGTGCCGGGAACCCGGAAACGACGTCCGAGCATCTGCTGCTCGCGCTGATGCGCCAGGAGGGCGGCATCGTCGCCCCGATCCTCAACAAGCTGGGGGTGAACCCCGGCACGATCGAGGCTGAGGTCGCGGCGGAGGTGTCGCGCTATTCGAAGGTCGGCGGCGCGTCGGCCGATCCGATGATCTCGCCGTCGCTGCGCCGCGTCTTCGACGTGGCTTTCAAGTCCGCCGAGGACTTCAAAGACGAGTACGTGTCGACGGAGCACTTCCTCCTCGCGATCAGCGAAGTGAAGGAAGCGCAGGCGTCGCAGATCCTGAAGCGTCACGGCATCGTGCGCGACGCGGTGCTCAAGGCGCTGCAGTCGGTGCGCGGCAATCAGCGCGTGACCGATCAGAATCCCGAGGACAAGTACCAGGCGCTGGAGCGCTATGCGCGCGACCTGACGCAGCTCGCCCGCCGCGGCAAGCTCGATCCGGTGATCGGCCGCGACGAGGAGATCCGCCGTGTGATTCAGGTGCTGTCACGCCGCACGAAGAACAACCCGGTGCTCATCGGCGAGCCGGGCGTCGGCAAGACGGCCATCGTCGAAGGGCTGGCGCGCCGCGTCGTCGCGGGTGATGTGCCCGAGGGGCTCCGCAACAAGCGCGTCGTCTCGCTCGACCTCGGCGCGCTCATCGCCGGTGCAAAGTACCGCGGTGAGTTCGAGGATCGTCTCAAGGCGGTCATCAAGGACGTCGAGGACAGCGACGGCAACGTCATCCTCTTCATCGACGAGCTGCACACGCTGGTCGGCGCCGGTGCGGCGGAAGGGGCGATGGATGCCTCGAACCTGCTGAAGCCTGCGCTCGCACGCGGCGAGCTGCGTGCCGTCGGCGCGACGACGCTCAGCGAGTACCAGAAGCACATCGAGAAGGATGCGGCGCTGGAGCGGCGCTTCCAGCCGGTGTTCGTCGGCGAGCCGACGGTCGAGGACACGATCGCCATCCTGCGCGGCCTGAAGGAGCGCTACGAGGTGCACCACAAGGTCACGATCCAGGACTCGGCGATCGTGGCGGCGGCGACGCTGTCGCATCGCTACATCACCGACCGTTTCCTCCCCGACAAGGCGATCGACCTGATCGACGAATCGGCGTCGCGGCTGCGCATCGAGCTCACCTCGATGCCGCAGGAGATCGACGAGCTGACGCGGCGCCTGACGCAGTTGCAGATCGAAGAGCAGGCGTTGCAGAAGGAAGACAACCCGGCCACGCAGGAGCGCCTCCGCGGCGTGCGCGCGCAGATCTCGGAGCTGCAGGAAAAGATCTCCGGCCTCAAGGCGCAGTGGGAGAGCGAGAAGGGCGTCATCACGCAGATCAACGAGCGGAAGAAGCGGCTCGAGGACCTGCGCGAGGAGGCGAACCGCCTCGAGCGCGAAGGCGACCTGAATCGCGTCGCCGAGCTGCGCTACGGGCAGATCCCGCAGTTGCAGCACGAGGTCGAGAACCTCAACGCGAAGCTCGTCGAGATGCAGAAGGGCGGCGCGCTGCTGCGTGAGGAAGTGACGGACGAGGACATCGCCGAGATCGTGTCGAAGTGGACCGGCGTGCCGGTCACGAAGATGCTCGAGTCGGAGGTGCAGAAGCTGCTGCGGATGGAGGACAACCTCCGCCGCCGTGTCGTTGGTCAGGAAGAAGCGGTGACGGCAGTCGCGAATGCGGTGCGCCGCTCGCGCGCGGGGCTGAAGGATCCGAATCGCCCGACCGGCTCGTTCATCTTCATGGGTCCGACCGGCGTCGGTAAGACGGAGCTGGCCCGTGCGCTCGCGGAGTTCCTCTTCGACGACGAGAACGCGATGGTGCGCATCGACATGTCGGAGTACATGGAGCGGCACGCGGTGGCTCGCCTCATCGGCGCGCCGCCGGGATATGTCGGTTACGAAGAGGGTGGGCAGCTCACCGAGGCGGTGCGCCGCCGGCCGTACGCCGTGATCCTGTTCGACGAGATCGAGAAGGCGCATCCCGAGGTGTTCAACGTGATGCTGCAAATCCTCGACGACGGGCGACTGACGGACTCGAAGGGACGCGCGGTCGACTTCAAGAACAGCGTCATCATCATGACGTCGAACGTCGGGTCGGAGTACATCCACAACTTCTCGAAGGGGCAGCTGGACGAGGAGTCGATGCAGAAGGCGGTCGACGCCGAGCTGCACGGCCGCTTCCGGCCGGAGTTCCTCAACCGCATCGACGACGTGATCATCTTCCACTCGCTCGACCTGGGGCAGATCAAGCAGATCATCGGCATCCAGCTCAAGCGGCTGGCGAAGCTCATCGAGGACCGCGGTCTCTCGATCGAGATCAGCGACAACGCGAAGGAGCGCATCGCCCACGAGGGCTACGACCCGGCGTTCGGCGCGCGGCCGCTCAAGCGCGCGCTGCAAAGGCTGATCATCGATCCGCTGGCGGTGAAGCTGCTCGACGGCACGTTCAAGGCGGGGGATACGGTGTTCGTGAACGTCAGCGGCGAAGGCAAACTGGAACTGGCGCTGGAACCGGAACCGGCCAGCGTGAACTGAACGATAGGACAGATGGGACGAATAGGACGAATGGGACAGATAGGACGAACTTCAGTCCCATCCGTCCTATGAGTCCTATTCGTCCTATGGTCCATTGCTATTGCGGCGTTTCCAGGCCCCAGTAGTACTTGTCCATGAAGGGCTTGAAGTCCTTCTTCGCCACGACGCCCAGCAGGCCGGCGACGTCTTTCGTCGTGCCGAACTTGAATCGGAAGCTCTTCTGGTACGACTTCATGAACGTGAGGAAGGCGTCGTCGCCGACTTCCTTGTGCAACGCGGCGAGCAGCAGCGGTCCCTTCGAGTACAGCAGATGCACGCGCTGCCAGTCGAAGTTGTTCAGCGTACGGATGCGATTCGCCAGCGGGATCGGCGCGGTGGCGGCGGCCACTTTCGCGTTGCCCTTCCAGTGCGCGATGAGGCGGTTGTAGATCGCGTCACCCTGGAACTTCTTCAGCAGCAGCGCGGCGGAGTACTCGGCGAACGATTCGCTGAGCCACTGCTCCTCGTGCGACGGCATCTTCACGACGCTGCCCCAGTACTGGTGTGCGATCTCGTGCGCGATCCGCTCGTTCACTCCCTCGGAGTACAGCTGGTTTTCCTCGTGGAGGATCGGCTGAAAGGCTTCCGAGGTGATGAAGACGAGACCCGCGGGAGCCTGGCCCCAGCCGAAGGCACTCATCTCGACGATGCTGAGCTCCTCGAACGGGAAGGGTCCGAGGAAGTACTCGACTCTTCCTTCGCATCGCGGAACTCGGCGCGCACGGTCTTTTTGCCGGCGCCGTTCAGCTCGTGGAGGACGAAGAGCGGCTCGAGTCCCGATTCGAGGTTGTAGCGGAAGGTATCGCGATGGGCGGCGAAGGCCTCGGTCAGCGCGTCACCGGCAGCGCCATCGAGCGCCGGCACCGGCATCCCTCCCATCACGATCAGCGCCTCGGTCAGGTTGCCGGAGAGCGTCGTGCCGTTGAAGGCGGCGTCGGACTTCGTCGTCTTCAGGTTGGCTTTGAGGATGGGGTGCTCGACCGGATCGGGTGGCGACGTCGTTGGCGGCGGCAACCGAGCACACGAAGAGCAGAGAGAGGAGCACGAGGGAACGGGAACGCATGACGGGCGGCAGTTTACGCAAATCGTGGAAACGGCCCAGGGTGGCCGGGCCTGCCTTTTGCCTCACCGGTCCGCATGAAGAAAGCTGTTGCCGCCCTCGCCTGTCTCGCCGTGATGACCGCCTGCACGCCGGATGAGGCGAAGGCGCCGGATCCGGACAACATCGAGGCGAGCTCCCAGACCGCGGGAACGACGACCTCGCCGCTCAACTCGCCGGTGCCGATCGAAAAAGAGCAGCCGGCGAACCGCGCCGGCGGTACGGCGACCGTGGGACACGACGTTCAGCTCCTCGAGTACCAGATCCGCATCCCGCAGACGCTCGCCGCCGGAAAGCAGAAGTTCGCGATCGAGAACGCCGGCCGCGAACAGCACGCCTTCGAGATCGAAGGCAACGGCGTGCACACATCGACGAACGTGCTGGGCCGCGGCGATCGCACCAGCATGGAAGTCGACCTGAAGCCGGGGACGTACACGATCTACTGCCCGGTGAAGGGGCACAAAGAGAAGGGGATGACCACGACGGTGACGGTGCAGTAGCCCGCCCCCGCGCCGCCGGTTTTCGGTTGTCGGTTGTTGGTTTTCGGTGCTGCGCTCGGCGGACGGCCGCGGCGTAGCGCAGCACCGAAAACCGAAAACCAACAACCAACAACCGGCGGCGCGGGGGCCTACCAGCGCCCCATTTCCGGCGAGAACATCACGCCGTACACCTTGCGGGCCCAGGCGCGCTTCCCGAACTCCACTTTGCCCTCTTCCTGGCGCAGCCACTCTTTGATCGGCAGGGTGAAGCCGGTCTTGCGGCGCGCGCGGACGGCGTCGGGCAGCGGCGGTCGCGGGGCGTTGGCCAGGATCTGCTTGCCGCGCTCCTTGCGCGAGACCAGCACCGGCGCCAGCTTCTTCAGCAGATGCGCATCGACCAGCGGCACGCGCACTTCGAGCGAATGGGCCATGCTCGCCCAGTCCATGTCACGCAGAAGCTGGTTTCGCAGATAGAGCGACGACTCCAGCGCCGCGACGCGCGCGTATGGATTGCCGGGATCGGGGGTGACGGCGTGCTCCAGCAGATGAATCAGATCGAGGCGGCGCAACCCTTCGGAGGCGACGTCGGGCCCGAGGACGGAGGGGAGCTCGGTGGCGAGGAAGCGGCCGCGTTTGACGAGGTAGGCGCCGGCCCAGGACGAGCCGTAGCGGAGGATCTCCCCCATCTTCGGGCTCACGTGGCGGCTGCGCTTCGCCAGCGCGCTGTTCAGGCGATAGACGCCTTCGCCGAGGCCGGGGATGCGGGCGAGGACGCTGGTGATGGGCATCCAGCGGGGAATGTCGCGGAACGAGGTGTAGCCGCCGAACAGCTCGTCCCCGCCGGTGCCGGAGAGCGCGACCTTCAGCCCGAAATCGGCCGCGGCCTTGCTGATGAAGTAGCTGTTGAGGCCATCGACGGTCGGCTGATCCATCGCCGCGAAGATGCGCGGCAGCTCGTTGCGGAAGTCGTCGAGCGTCAGGTCGCGGATGGTGTGGCGCACGCCGTACTGCTCCGCGACGACGGCGGCGAGCGGAGCCTCGTCGTTGTCGCGGCCGCGGTACTCCTCGAAGCGGAGCGTGAGC
The DNA here is from genome assembly GCA_036380735.1 of Thermoanaerobaculia bacterium. GTDB lineage: Bacteria > Acidobacteriota > Thermoanaerobaculia > Gp7-AA8 > Gp7-AA8 > DASVEE01. The sequence continues at coordinate 101,442 of DASVEE010000067.1, forward strand.
GTCTGCAGATCGGTGGCGCCGCTTTCCTTCGCGAAGGCGACGATGGCGCTGGAGTCGATCCCGGCGGAGAGGAACGCGCCGACCGGCACGTCCGCGACCATGTGATAGCGGACCGATTCGAGCATTGCGTCGTGGACGAGCGCGAGGCGCTCGCCGTCCGACACCTTCGTCTGCGAGTCGACCGCGTCGCGCAGCGTGGCGGCGATGGAGAAGTACTGCCGCGGCTCCGACATGCCGCTGGCGTCGACATAGGCGAACGTGCCCGCCGGCAGTACGCGGATGGCGCGATACATCGTGAACGGCTCCGGCACCGTGCCGCGCAGGAAGAAGCCGGCCGCGCCCGCGGGATCGAACTGCGTGTCGACGCGGCCGCCGGCGACGAGCGCCTTCACCTGCGAGGCGACGCGGATGGTCCTGCCGTCGTTCGCGTAGTAGAGCGGCTTGATGCCGTACGGGTCGCGCGCGAGGAGCATGCGCCGCCGCTCGCCATCCCACAGAGCGATGGCGAACATGCCGCGCAGCTCGGTCAGCATCGCTTCGCCCAGCTCGTCGTAGAGCTCGAGCAGGACCTCGGTATCGGAATGCGAGGTGAACGTGCGGCCGCGGCTTTCCAGGCGCGCACGGAGCTCGCGGAAGTTGTAGATTTCCCCGTTGAAGATGATGACGCGCGCGCCGCGGCGCATCGGCTGCGCCCCGCCGGGCGAGAGATCGATGATGGCCAGCCGCCGGTGCCCGAGCCCCACGCGGCCGTCGGCGCTGACCCAGACATCCGCCGCATCCGGCCCCCGCGACCGCATGCATTCCCGCGACGCGACCAGCTCATCCGGGTCGACGGCCGGCGCGTCCGGGGAGTACGCAAAGATGCCGTTGATCCCGCACATTGGCCGCGGAGTATATCGGCGGCACAGGGAACGATGGGACCGATAGGACGAATAGGACTGATAGGACGAATAGGACGAATAGGACGGATAGGAGATGGTGCAGCCGTTGGCCGGGGGATCTACGCCGCGGCTCTCCTGGGCGGGTGGGGTCCCATCAGTCCTATTGGTCTGATAGGACCTATCCGTCCTATCGTTCTTTCTAGTTGCGGCTCTTCGGCAGCATGTAAACCAGCTCGCCGGGCTTGGACATCCCCAGGTCTTCCCTGGCGATGCGCTCCACGGCGTAGGTCGACTTCTTGGCGCTGTCGATCTCGGCACGGAGGCGGGCGTTCTCGTTCCTGAGGTGCTGGATGTCCGCCTGGAGCTCGGTGACGCGCTTGCGCGAGTGCTGCAGCTCCGGCAGGCCGCGGTCGCTGAAAACGAAGGAGATGAAGAAGACGATCGTCAGGACGACCGACAGCATGACGACCGCTTTGAGCGTCACCTGGGTCGCGCGTCGCGAATCGTGGGTCGAGACAGACGGGGGCACGCGCGTAGTGTACCGTCCTATAATCCAGCCGTGAAGCGCGACTCCGCCTCGAACCCTCTCACCGAACGGTACGCCTCGAAAGAGATGTCGTACCTCTTCTCCTCGAATTTCAAGTTCCGGACGTGGCGGCGCCTCTGGGTCGCGCTGGCCGAAGCGGAGCAGGAGCTCGGGCTGCCGATCACCGACGCCCAGCTCGCCGAGCTCCGCCAGAACCTCGAGACGATCAACTACGAGGACGCGGAGCGCCGCGAGCGCGAGGTGCGGCACGACGTGATGTCGCACATCTACGCCTTCGGCCTCCAGGCCCCCTCCGCCAAGGGCATCATCCACCTCGGCGCCACCTCGGCCTTCGTCACCGACAACACCGACATCCTGCAGATGGCCGAGGGGCTGCGCATCCTGCGCCGCCGCATCGTCAATCTGATGGCGAAGCTGCGCGACTTCGCGTGGCAGTGGCGCGGCACGCCGGCTCTGGCATTCACGCACTTCCAGCCGGCGCAGCTCACCACCGTCGGGAAGCGCGCAACGCTCTGGCTGCACGACCTCCTCCTCGACTACCGCGACCTCGAGTTCCGCGAATCGCAGCTCGCCCTCCTCGGCGTCAAAGGGGCGACCGGCACGCAGGCGTCGTTCCTCAACCTGTTCGACGGCGACGAAGCGAAAGTGAACCGCCTCGAACAGCTCGTCGCGGAGAAGGTCGGGATGCGCCGCAGCTATCCGGTCTCCGGGCAGACGTATTCACGCAAGGTGGATTCGCAGGTGGTGAACGCGCTGGCGAGCTTCGCGCAGTCGGCGTCGAAGTTCGGCTACGACATGCGCCTGCTGCAGCACCTCAAGGAGATCGAGGAGCCGTTCGAGGAAGAGCAGGTCGGCTCCTCGGCCATGGCTTACAAACGCAACCCGATGCGCGCGGAGCGCATCGACGCGCTGGCGCGGCATCTCATCGTCAACGCGCTGAATCCGGCACTGACGGCGGCGACGCAGTGGTTCGAGCGCACGCTCGACGACTCGGCCAACCGCCGCATCGCGCTGCCCGAGGCGTTCCTCGCCGCGGACGCGATCGCGCTGATCTACGACAACGTCGTCGGCGGCCTTGTCGTGCACGAGGAAGTCATCGCCACGAACGTCCGCCGCGAGCTGCCGTTCATGATGACGGAGAACCTGATGATGGAAGGCGCGCGGCGCGGCGGTGACCGGCAGGTGCTGCACGAGCGCGTGCGCGTCCATTCGCAGGCAGCGGCAGACGCGCTCAAAGGGGGTGCGGCGCACAACGACCTTTTCGACCGCATCGCCGGCGATGCGCTGTTCGGCATCGACCGCGCGGCCATCGACGAGCTGGCGCGTCCAGAGCACTACACCGGCCTTTCGAGACAGCAGACGGAGCGCTTCCTCACGGAGGACGTCGATCCCGTGCTCGAAGCAAATCGCGCGGAGATCCGCGCGGAGATCGGCGAGGTGCGGGTATGAGACGGCACCTGTCGATCATCGTGCTGCTGGTGTTCGCCGCGTACGGCTGCGTCACGACGAAGCCGGCCACGCAGCCGGCTCCGGAGCTGCTGCGCGGCGTAGCGAGCTGGTACGGCGAGGAGTTTGCCGGACGCACGACCGCCAACGGCGAGATCTTCGATCCGCTGCTGCTCACGGCGGCGCACCGGCAGTTGCCGTTCGGCACCGTCGTGGACGTGAAGAACGCGAAGACGGGGCAGACGGTGCGCGTGCGCATCAACGACCGCGGCCCGTACGTCGGCGGCCGCATGATCGACCTTTCGTACGCCGCGGCGCAGCAGATCGGGCTCATTGAGCCGGGCATCGGCGACGTCGAAGTGCGCGTCGTGAAAGTCGGTGCCGGCGATCGCGAGCCACCGGCACCCTACGAAGTGACGGTGAAGGAGCAGACGCCCGCACCCGTGGTGGCGCCGGCTCCTTCGCAGACATCGGCTCCGCCGGTCGCGTTCCCGCTGCCGTCGCAGACGACCGCGCCGGCGCCGGCCGTCGTCGACCGCGTCGAGGTGATCGAAGAGCGCGCCGGCGTACCGACGCGGCGTCAGGTCTCCGCCGACGGCCGCACGCTCGAAGCGGTGCCGGTCGAAGAGGATGCTCCGCGTCCCGCGGCGTCACTGGATCGCGAGCGCGTGGCGGCCGCCCCGCCACCGGCACCCGTGCGCAGCAGCAGCGCGCGGAAGCAGTTCTTCGTGCAGGTGGGCGCGTTCTCCCTCGAGGAGAACGCTGAGGCGCTGCGCGTCCGGCTGACCCGCATCGGTCAGACGGCGTTCATCCATCACGACCGGCTGTATCGCGTCAGGATGGGACCGTTCGCCACGCGCGACCTGGCGGTGAACGCCCGCGGCACGCTGGAAGCGAACGGCGTGTCCGCGATCATCGTCAGCGAATAGCCACGGGGGAACGATAGGACCTATGGGACGAATGGGACCTATAGGACAGATAGGACGGCTGCGGGGTCTGCGGCGGCTGGATCTATGTGCGGCGGCCCCCACGCAGGTCCCTCCCCTTCGTACCTCAGGGTCGGGATGACACCGGGATGGGCGGATGGGGTCCCATAGGTCCTATTCGTCCTATAGGTCCCATCCGTCCCATGAAAACGGTGGCCTAGGCGGTCAGTTCGCTCTCAGCGAAGAAGAACGCGATTTCGATTCTTGCGTTCTCATCGGAGTCTGAGCCGTGAATGGCGTTCTGCTCGATCGACTCGCCGAATTCGGCGCGGATCGTTCCCTGGTCGGCCTTCTTCGGGTCGGTGGCGCCCATGAGCGTGCGGAGGCTCGTGACCGCGTCGTCCTTCTGGAGGGCGGCGACATAGACCGGCCCGGAGGTCATGTAGCGCACGAGGTCGCCGTAGAACGGGCGTTCCTTGTGAACCGCGTAGAACGCCTCGGCCTGCTGCTGCGAGAGGCCGATTTTCTTGAGCCCGAGGACGCGAAAGCCTTCGGCTTCGAGACGGCTGACGATTTTGCCGAAGTTGCCTTTGCGGACCGAGTCCGGCTTGATGATCGTGAAAGTACGGTTGGACATGCTGTTCCTTTACCTGAAGCGAATTGGGGCGCGGATTATAGCGCGCGAGCGTGCAGCGCCGGGGCGGGCATCGTGACACCGGCCGCTTCCGCGAAATCGACGGGGAGGTAAAGGGTGAAGGTGGAGCCCTTGCCAGGCGTCGATTGCACCTCGATCGTGCCGTGGTGCAGCTCGACGAAATTGCGCGTCAGCGAGAGGCCGAGGCCGGTGCCGCCTTTGCGGGCGCGGCGGCCGTCTTCCGTCTGGTAGAACTCCTCGAAGATGAGCGCCAGCTCGTCGGCGGGGATGCCGATTCCTTCATCGATGACGTCGATGCGCACCGTCGGCACGGCCAGCGGCGAGTGGGCGCTGTCGACGGTGACGACGCGGATCTCGACCGTGGCGCCGTGCGGCGAGAACTTCACCGCGTTCGAGAGCAGGTTGAACAGGATCTGCTTCAGCCGTCCTTCGTCGAGCTTGACGCGGGGAACGTCGGACGCGATGGAAGCAGCGACGCGCACCTGCACTTCGGCGGCGAACCCTTTCATGACGCGCTCGACGGCGGCGATGGTTTCGCGCAGGTCGAACTCGTCGGGGCGCAGCTCCATCTTCCCCGCTTCGATCTTGGAGAGATCGAGGATGTCGTTGATCAGCTCGAGCAGGTGATTGCCGGCGGCGTGGATGTTCTCGACGAACTTGTAGAAGCGCGGCGGCAGCGTCGTGCGCGCGGTCTCGAGCAGGACGCTGGAGAAGCCGATGATGGAGTTGAGCGGCGTGCGCAGCTCGTGCGACATGTTCGCGAGGAACTGGTTCTTCGAGCGGTCGGCGGCCAGGAGGCGGAGGTTGGTCTCACGCAGCTCGTTCGTGCGGTCGTACACGCGCTGCTCCAGCGTCTTGTAGAGCTGCGCGTTCTCGATGGCCACCGCGGCCTGATTGCCGATGGCGGTCAGCAGCACGAGGTCGTCGGGGGAGAAGGCGTGCTTGCGGTAGCTCTCGACGGAGATGACGCCGATGACACGGTCGCGCGCGATCATCGGCACGCCCATCCACGACTCGGTCGGCTTGGTGTCGGGGACAGCTTTCACGCCGAAGCGGCGCTCGTCGGCGACGCTGCCGAGGAGGAGCGGCTGGTGGTTGCGGATGACCCAGGAGTTGAGGCCCTCGCCGACGGGGATGCGGTCTTTCGGGAGGAACGTGTCGCCGCGCACGTCGAGCTCGAACGCGAGCTCCTGCGTCGTGTCGTCGTAGAGCGCGATCGTGAAGAGGCTGCAGTCGATGACGCGCTTGCACTCGACGTAGATCGCCATCAGCAGTTGATCGGTGGTGAAGCGGAGGGAGATCGTCTTGCCGATGTTGGTGAGCGAGGCGAGGCGTTGCAGTTGCTGCTGTTGTTTCGCGCGCGTCATCGCGAGGTTGCGCGCGATGGAGTTGGCGACGATGCCGGTGAACGCGAGCGCGACGATGGCGCCCCAGCCGATCGGCCCCCACGCCAGCGCGGTCACGACGGCGTAGGGGAGTGCGATCAGGGAGATGCCGGCGTCGATGAGATAAAGCCGCGCGATCTTGGCGATCGAGTAGCCGTACGCGCGCGCCGGCCAGAACATCAGCAGCGAGTTGGTCACGATCATGGCCACGCCGCCGGCGGCGATGGCGAGCGCGTTGGCGAAGGTGGGTTGCGTGACCGGAAAGGTGCCGCCGAGGCGCTCGTAGATCGATCCGCCGACGATGACGGGGATGCCGTAGACGCCGAAAAGGCCGAAGACGCGGACCCAGTCGGAGAGCGCATCCTGCCGCGCGACTTTCACCGGGCCGATGTGGAGCACGGCGAAGATGCGCGTGACGATGGAGACGCCCACCGCGACCCAGGCGGAGAGGACGGGACCGAGGATCGGGACCATGGCCATGTAGGCCGGGAGGACGAGGGCGACGTAGATGAGCTCCGTCAGCTCGAACTTGAGCAGCGCGATTGCGGTGGCGAACAGCGCGAAGAGCGTGATGAGGATCGGCGCGTCGTCACCGAGGCTGTCGAGGATCTGCCGTGTCTGCGCGGCATGGATGACCGTGAGCCACAGCATCAGCGCGAGGCCGGCGAGCCCCTGCATGAGAAAAACCGAGATGACGCGGCGCCTTGCGGCCGCTTCGGGACTCGGAGGTGCCATGGGAGTAGGGGGAATGGTACTCCCGGTGGGAGGGAGGTGATTGGTTTGGTTTTCGGTTGTCGGTTTTCGGCTTTCGGTGCTGCGCGATGCGACGCAGTTCGCACGAGCCGACGTCCATCGCATAGCGGAGCACCAAAAACCGAAAACCGACAACCGAAAACCGGCCCCTAGATCTGTGTGATCACCAGCCCCGCCTCACCCTTGGTGACCAGCGCATCGGTCAACTCCAGCGGTTCGTTGATCTCGACGTCATGGGCCACGATGCAGCGTTCCAGGCGGGCGCCTCTGGCGATGCGGCAGCGGTCCCAGACGACGCTTTCGAGGAGGTCGCCTTCGACGTTGCTCTGCGCGCCGACCTGGGAGCGCACGAGGCGGCCGGTGATGCGGGCGCTTTCGTCGATGATGGAGTCGCCGTCGATGCGGGAGCCGCGGGCGCGGTCGACGGTGCCGCGCAGCGTCGCCTCGTGCAGCGCGCGGGTGGCGCCGGTGTAGCGCTGCGGCGTACCGATGTCGAACCAGACGCCGTCATCGACGACGCCGGCCAGTGTTTCTTCTCCGCGATCGAGTTGCGGCTGATAGACCTCGTCGACGATGCCGCTGAATTCCTTCTCCGGGAGGTAGCGGAAGATGCGCGTGCTGATGCAGTGCGCGCCGCCGAACATCAGCGGCTCGCCGGTTCCTTTGCCGAAGCCGGTGACGCGGCCGTGCTCGAAGTAGACGGGCGTGAAGCGATCGTTCTCCGGCGGACGGCGAAGCGACAGCGCGGCCAGTGCATCGTTCGCGCGGCGTGCCTGCGACAGCACATCCCAATGCGGAAACTGGATCGTGTCGCCGTTGACGAGGAAGAACTCCTCGCCGCCTTCGAGCCAGGGGCGGACGCGCCGCACGCCGCCGCCGGTGCCGAGGATTTCCTCTTCGCGGGAGAAGTGGAAGGTGGCTTCGCTGGCGTAGGTGTCCTGCAGGTAGCGCTCGATCGGCTCAGGGAGATGATGCAGGTTGACGACGAGCTCGCGCACGCCGGCGCGAATGAAGGCTTCGACGGCCCACGCGATCAGCGGCCGGTTACACACCGGCACCATCGGTTTCGGCAGCGTGTGAGTGACAGGGCGAAAGCGCGTGCCGAAGCCCGCGGCGAGGATCATTGCTTTGGTCATGCTGTTTTTGGTTTTCGGTTTTCGGTTTTCGGTAGTGCGCACCGCATGCCATCGGCAGCACCAAAAACCGACAACCAAAAACCAACAACGCGCGCAGCGCGGCCTATGCGGTGGGCAGTGCTTCCGGCGGGAAGACCATGTTCTCCGGCAGGTCGGCGCGTGTGCGCCGGTGCTGACGGTACAGCTCCGCGTAGCTCTGGCGGATCGCGGTGTCCATGGTGAAGCCCAGCTCGTCGGAGACGGTGCGGATCGTGTCGATGGGGCCTTCGATCTCGAAGTAGTCGCCGATCGGCGTGCGGTCGATGACGACTTCGACGTCGCGGACGCGCCAGACCTCGCGGAACTTCTGGTAGCGGAACGTCGGCTTGAAGCCGAGCGCGTCGAAGAGCTGGATGGCCAGCTCGAAGCTCTCCACGCCCGTCTGCACTTCCTCGCGCGTCTTGACGTTGCCGTCGAACGCCATCGGTCCTTTGAACGTGGCGAGCGCGTAGCGGCCGAACTTGCGGACGCGCAGGAGCGAGCCTTTCGTTCGCAGCTCGCCGCGACGGTCGAGGACGATGTTGTCCTCGAACGTCTCGGGATAGAGCCGCTGCGCGCCGATGTCCTGCAGCCTTCGGAGCAGGGCCGGCCGGTCGCGCAGCGGGAACTTGACCTCGATTTCCTGGGCCATCAGGTTCGCAGCACTTCCACGCCGGGAAGGTTTGCGCCGGAGATGAATTCGAGCGACGCGCCGCCGCCCGTGGAGATGTGACTGATGCGATCGGCGTAGCCGGAGGCGTTCACCGCTTCGACCGACTCGCCGCCGCCGACGACGGTGATGCCGTTCGCGCCTGCCACGGCGCGCGCCATGGCCATCGTCCCTTTCGCGAACTCCTCCTTCTCGAACACGCCCATCGGGCCGTTCCAGAAGACGACCTTCGCGTTGGCCAGCTCCGCTTCGTAGCGGGCCACGGTCTGCGGTCCGATGTCCAGCGCCTTCTGTTCCGCCGCCAGGCCGTCCGTCACGCTGACGGTGTCGATCTTCGTCGGCGCGTCGAGCGAATCGGCGGCGATGACGTCGACCGGCAGCACGACTTCCGCGCGCTCGCCGCCTTCGAGGATGCGCTTCGCCACCTCGATCGAATCGCGATCGATGAGCGAGCCTCCCATGGCGATGCCGCGCGCGGCGAGGAACGTGTTGGCCATGCCGCCGCCGATCAGCACCTTGTCCGCGAGTTTCACGAGCGCCTCGAGCGGCTCGATCTTGCCGGCGATCTTGGCGCCGCCGAGGAGCGCGACGAAGGGACGGTCGGAGACGTTGGTGACTTTCTGCAGGAACTCGAGCTCGCGCGCGAGCAGCAGACCGCCGGCCGTGTTTTCTTTCGGGAAGAGGCGCGGCAGCGCGTCGATCGACGCGTGCGCGCGATGGCACGCGCCGAAGGCGTCGTTGATGTAGAAATCGGCGAGGCGGCGGAGCTCCGCGGCGAGCTCGCCGTCGTTCTTTTCCTCACCGGCGCGGAAGCGAAGGTTCTCGAGCAGCAGCACCTCGCCCCCCTTCAGCTTCGCCGCCCGCTCCTCTACCTCGGGGCCGACGCAATCGTCGGCCCACTGGACCTCGCTGCCGAGCAGCTCCGCGAGCTTCGCGCGCACCGGCGCGAGTGAATACTTGTCCTTCCGCTCGCCCTTGGGGCGGCCGAGGTGGCTGGCGATGACGACGGCGGCGCCGCGCTCGCGGAGGAGCTTCAGCGTCGGAAGCGTCTCCTCGATGCGGGTGGCGTCGCTGATCTCGGCGCCTTCGAGCGGCACGTTGTAGTCGACGCGGTAGAAAACGCGCGCGCCTTGGGTGAGCGGCAACTGCTCGATCGTACGGATGTTGATCATGCGTCCTGCGGCTACCCCTTCTTGTGTTTCGCGATGTACGCGATGAGATCGAGCACGCGGTTGGAATAGCCCCACTCGTTGTCGTACCAGGAGAGGACCTTGTGCATGTGCGGATCGACCGAGCGCGTGTACGCGGTATCGACGGTCGACGAGTACGGATTGTGGTTGTAGTCGATGGAGACGAGCTCCTCGTCGGAGTACGTGAGGATGCCCTTCATCTCGCCGTTGGCGGCGTCGCGCACGGCCTGGTTGATCTCGTCGACCGTCGTCGGCTTGATGCTGTGGAACGAAAGGTCGACGAGGGAGACGTTCGGCGTCGGCACGCGCACGCTGATGCCGTCGAGCTTTCCTTTGAGCTCCGGGAGGACGAGGCCGACGGCGGCGGCGGCGCCGGTGGACGTCGGGATCATCGAGAGCGCGGCGGCGCGGCCGCGGCGCAGATCCTTGTGCGGGAGATCGAGGATCTCCTGGTCGTTCGTGTAGGAGTGGATCGTCGTCATGATGCCGGACGCGATGCCGAAGCGCTCGTGCAGGACCTTCGCGAGCGGCGCGAGGCAGTTCGTGGTGCACGACGCGTTGGAGACGATCTTGTGCTGCGCGGGGTCGTACGAGCTCTCGTTGACGCCCATGCAGAAGGTGGCGTCGGCGTCTTTCGACGGCGCGCTGATGATGACTGTCTCGACGCTGTCGCGCAGATGCTTGCCGGCTTTTGCCTTGTCGGTGAAGCGGCCGGACGATTCGACGACGATGTCGACGCCGAGGTCGCCCCAGGGGATCGCGCCGGGATCGGGGTTGGAGAAGACCTTGATTTCCTTGCCGCCGATGGAGATCGAGTTTTCGGTGTTCGTGACTTCGTGCGGCAGGATGCCGTGCACCGAGTCGTACTTGAGGAGATAGGCGAGCGTCGATGCGACAGTGAGGTCGTTCACCGCCACGAATTCGAGGTCATACTTTTTTTCGAGTGCGGCGCGGACGACGTTGCGACCGATGCGTCCGAATCCGTTGACTCCTACTTTCACCATTCCTGAAGCCTCCTGATTTCGGGCGGTAGTATATCGAGGTGAAATCGACTGCGAGTTCCGTGCAACCTTCGAACGACCTCAGGTCAGGCGTCACCCCGCTCCGCTGGAACGGCGACTCCCTTTCCCTTCTCGACCAGCGGCTGCTGCCGACGCAGGTGATCTGGACGGAACATCGGAGTTATGGCGAGGTGGCGGCCGCGATCCGCGCGATGATCGTACGCGGCGCTCCAGCCATCGGCGTGGCGGCCGCGTTCGGCATGGCGCTGGCGCAGTTGCGCGGCGACGATCTCCAGGAAGCGGCGCGCGTGCTGAAGGACTCCCGTCCCACGGCCGTCAATCTGGCCTGGGCCGTCGACCGGATGCTGGCCGCGTCGGGCGATCTGGCGGCCGAGGCGTCGCGCATCTACGACGAAGACATCGAAGCGAACCGCAGGATCGGCCATCACGGCGCCTCGCTCCTCGGCGCACAGGCCACGGTGCTGACGCACTGCAACGCCGGTGCGCTGGCCACAGCCGGCTACGGTACCGCCCTCGGCGTCATCCGCGCGGCCATCGAAGGGGGGAAGCGGATCGCGGTCTTCGCCGACGAAACGCGGCCGTACCTCCAGGGCGCGCGGCTGACCGCCTGGGAGCTGCAGCAGGACAACATCGACGTCACCCTCATCACCGACAGCATGGCCGGCCACTTCTTCCAGCAGGGAGCGTTCGACGCCGTCATTGTTGGCGCGGACCGGATCGCGGCGAACGGCGACACGGCGAACAAGATCGGTACGTACACGGTGGCGGTGCTGGCGCAGGCGCACGGCGTGCCGTTCTACGTGGCGGCGCCGATGTCGACCATCGACGTGCGCTGCGCGACCGGCGCGGCGATCCCGATCGAGGAGCGCAGCGGAGACGAAGTGGTGTCGCTGTTCGGCGAACGGCTGGCACCGGAGGGGATCGCGGTGCGGCACCCGGCGTTCGACGTGACCCCGGCGCGGTTGATCACGGCGATCATCACGGACACCGGGGTGTTCCGGCCGCCGTACGCGTTTTAGCGACCAAGGTCGACGGGACGGATAGGACCTATAGGACGAATGGCACCTATGGAATAGGGGCGCCGGGGGATAATCGGCGGCCATGTTCGCCCGCCTGATTGCCGCGCTGTGGTTTGGCAGCGGTTGTTTTCTGATGCTTGCCGCTTCCGCCGCGTTTCGGGCGGCGGGGGATCCGGCCGTGGCGGCGAACGTCGTCGGATCGATGCTCAACCGGTGGCACTACATCGCGCTGCTGGCGCCGCTGATCCTTTTCGTGCTGGAACTGCGCCGCGTGCGGCGGCTGACGCTGGTGGTGCTCTTCGTGGCCATCGTGCTGGCGGCGACGCAGGCGTTCGTCGATCTGCGCATCCGCGCCATCCGGGCAGCGTCGCCGGTGGCGATCTCCTCGCTCGAGCGAAGTGATCCGGTGCGGCGCCAGTTCGGGATGCTGCACGGCCTGTCGTCCTTTCTCTTATTGCTGCAGACGTTTGGCGCGGCGCTTGCCGTCGCCGGAGCGAAGGAGCGAGCTGTGGATCAATACGAATTGGTGGTGAACGACGAAGAGCAGTACTCGATCTGGCCGGTGGGGCGCGCGCTGCCCCTGGGATGGCGCACCTACGGCTTCTCCGGGACGAAACAGCAGGTCCTGGCGAAGATCCAGGAGATCTGGACCGACATGCGTCCGCGCAGCCTGCGCGGCGGACTGCGTGGTGCGACCGAGGACACGACGCAGGCGACGACGGCGGAGATGCCGGAGGGGCAGCGCTACATCCCGGTGGAAAGTCCGGAAGGGCTGCGCACGATCGTCCCGGCGGACACGGTGCCGGCGGGCTGGCGCATCCTGACGCCGGACCGGGTGTCGCTGGACACGCTCTGGGAGTAGCCGAACCGCGGACCGGCCGTCCTCTATGATCTGCGGCGATGCTGACCGTCGAAGAAGCGCAGCGCCGCGTCCTGGCTGAAGTCCGCGTCATCGGCACGGAGCGCGTGCCGCTGCCCGATGCGCTGGGCCGCATCCTTCGTGAGGACGTCGTTGCGCCGCACGATGTGCCGGCGGCGGACAACAGCGCGATGGATGGCTACGCTGTCCGCGCGGAGGACATTGCAGGTGCGCCGCGGTCGCTGCGCGTCATCGACGATGTCGCGGCGGGGCATCTCTCCGCGAAGCAGGTGGAGCCGGGAACGGCCATCCGCATCATGACGGGAGCATTGCTCCCCGAAGGTGCCGACACGGTCGTGCAGGTGGAGCTGACCGACGGCGGCACGGATATCGTGGAGGTGCGCGAGGCGCTGCCGCGCGGAGCGAACGTGCGCTCGCGCGGCGAAGACATGCGCGCGGGCGCGCTCCTCGTCGGCCGCGGTACGCCGTTGCATGCGGCGGAGCTGGGCGTGCTCGCGACCGCGCAACGTGCCGTCGTGGAGGTCGCGCGCCGGCCGGTGGTGGCCATCCTCTCCACCGGCGACGAGCTCGTCGAGATCGACGAGCCGCGCGCGTTCGGCAAGGTTGTGAACTCGAACGCGTATGCGCTGGCGGCGCTGGTCACCGAGGCTGGTGGGATTCCCCTGCGGCTGCCGATCGTGCGCGACACGCGCGAGGCGACGGTCGCCGCGTTCGCCTCCGCGCTCGAAGCCGACTTCATCGTGTCGTCTGGCGGCGTCTCCGTCGGCGCCTACGATTTCGTGAAAGACGCGCTGCAGGAACTGGGCGCGGAGACGCTCTTCTGGAAGGTTGCGATGAAGCCGGGGAAGCCGGTCGTCTTCTCGAGACTCCGCGAGCGCCTCTGCTTCGGCCTGCCGGGGAACCCGGTGTCGTCGATGGTGTCGTTCCTCCTCTTCGTGCTCCCGGCGCTCCGCAAGTGCATGGGGCAGGAGCGGAACGTTTTTCCCCCCACGGTCCACGCACGCGTGACGGCCGCGCTCAAAGGCGCCCCTGACCGCCGCGTCTACGCCCGCGTCCGCGTCATCGCCCGCGAGGGGGAGCTCCTCGCCGAGCCGATGCGCGCGCAAGGAAGCGGCGTGTCTACCTCGATGCTGCAAGCCAACGGTCTGGCGATGCTGGAGGCGTCCGTGGAGGGCGGCGCGACGGTGGCGGTGCTGCTGGTCGGTGCGGTTGTCGCTGAATAGGGGGGACGATAGGACGAATAGGACGAATAGGACGTCCCGGTTTACAGCAGCGCGTCGGCTACGCTCAGCTCCGCCAGCAGCCGTGTGATGCGGCGGGCTTCGGTGTCGCCGCGTTCGTAGGTCGCCAGCAGCAGCTCGATCTGTTCTTCCGGCTCGCCGGCGGCGATGGTGAAGCCGTCGGGGGGTTGATCGGGGAGGAGCGATTTGCGGCGGGTCCAGGCGCCGTCGACCAGGCGGAAGGTGACGAAGCCCTGGCCGGCAAGGCGGGCGGCGGAGGCGGCGGTGAGTGTCTCGTCCCCGATGCGGTTGAGCTCGCGGAGGCCGCCGGCGTTCGCTTCCTGCGCGCGGAGCACTTCGCTGGCGGAGGCGGCGATGGCGTGGCGCAAGTCGGCGCTTTCGTCGAGGAAGAGGAGGCCCTGGCGGTTGTCGTCCGTGCGGACCGCCTGGGCGAGCATCTCCAGCTCCTGACCGCGCCAGAAGAAACGGACCAGGGCGCGTGCTTCCGGCGGGAGCTCTTCGTCGGCGTGCTCGATCAGCGCGCCTTTCATGCTGACGTTGGTGAGCCGGACGGGCCAGTCGCCGAACCAGGCGTCCAGCGGCTGGGTCAGATGCAGGCGTTGCACCTCGCGTCGCTCGTCGGTCACGGTTCCTGCCGCACGTCGGTGATCCAGTAACTGCCGGTCGTCACATGGAGCTTCGCCGTGACGCGGCTGCCCGGTTTCGGCAGCTCGGCCAGCTTCGCACCGCGAACGGTGAAGTCCATCGTCATCGCTTCCATGAACCCCGGGATCGCTTCGTGCTGAATGCGAAGCGCGTTGCCCTCTGTGTCCTGTGAAAGGATCGTGCCGCGCAGGTCGAAGAGCCGCTCCCCCGCCTCACTGACCGGCCGGGCCGACGGGTCGTCGTCGGCCGCACAGCCGAGGAAAAGGGTCAGGACGAGAAGGACCGCCGCTCTCATGTCGCGGATTCTACAGGGGGTAGCCGATTTGCGCGCGCCGCAAGCCCGAGGGAGAATCGAAAGCCGGGACGGTTGTTATGGCTAGAGTGACGCACGAGAAAACGCAGGCAGACCCTCCGGAGCCGAAGCCTGACTCGCTCGAGTACTACCGCAGCATTCAGCTCACGCCGGCACAGCAGGCGGAGCTGAGGGCGCGCACCGAAGCGAAAGCGAGGTCGGCGATCGACGCTGGTGTTTTCGAGCAAGTACTGGCACTCGTCGGGAAGGTGCAGTTCGACATGGGGGATCTCGCCGCGGTGCGTAAGGACCGCAACGAGTGATTGCGTACGACACGAGCACTTTCGCTCGTGCGCTGGCTGGAGAGCGCGATCGCGCGTCGAGGCTGCTGCGCCAGTATCTGGCGACCAACGAGGCGCGGATGCCGCCCGCCGTCATGACGGAGTTGCTCAGCAATCCTGCACTGAATGAGGGTTCGATTCGCCTCATCCGAATGATGCCGGCACTCGAGCTCCACGACGGCTATTGGGCACGCGCAGGGGCGTTGCGGCGGTCGGTTCTGGCACTTGGCCTTCGTGGGAATCTGGGAGACACCCTCATCGCCCAGTCGTGCATCGATCACGACATTCCGCTGATCACCTACGACCGCGACTTCCGGCACTTTGTGCCGGCCGGGTTGAAACTGGCGTAGAGAACGAGGGCCGATTACTTCCCCTTCAGGTAATCCACCGCCACGTGCGCCAGCGCGCGCACGCCTAACGCCAGGCCGCTTTCGTCGATGTAGAACAGCGGGGAGTGGTTGGACGCGGCCTGTTCCGGGGTCTGGTTCTTGGGTCTCGTGCCCAGCCAGAAGAAGACGCCCGGGACTTTCTGCTGGAAGAAGGAGAAGTCTTCCGCACCCAGCACCGGGTTCACCACTCGCACGGCTTCGTTGCCGGCGACGCGGCGTAGCGTCGGCGCGGTCTTTTCGGTCAGCGCCGGATCGTTGTAGGTGATGGGGTAGCCGGTCTCGATCGTCACCTCGGCCGTGGCGCCTGCGCTCGTGGCGATTCCTTCGACGGTGCGGCGGATGCGGGCGTGAATGTCGTCGCGCATCTTTGCTTCGAGGGAGCGGATCGTGCCGATCATCTCGACCTCGTCGGGGATGATGTTGTTGCGCACGCCGCCGTGGATCGCGCCGATCGTGACGACGAGCGGCGCCTGCGTCGTGTCGAGCTGGCGGCTGGCGATGGTCTGCAGCCCGAGGACGATCTGCGAGGCGACGACGATCGGGTCGACGCCGAGCCACGGATACGCGCCGTGCGTCTGCTTGCCGCGCACTTTGATGCGCAGCGAGTCGACCGCCGCCATCATCCCTTCGGGTCTGTACGCCACCTCGCCGACGGCGAAGCGCGATGTCACGTGCAGCCCGAACACGGCGTCGACTTTCGGGTTGTCGAGGACGCCCTGCTCCACCATCAGCGCGGCGCCTCCTTCCTCACCCGCCGGCGCTCCTTCCTCGGCCGGCTGGAAGATGAACTTCACCGTTCCGGGGAGCTCCTCGCGCACGCCAGCCAGCACTTCGGCGACGCCGAGGAGGATGGCCACGTGCGCGTCGTGCCCGCAGGCGTGCATGACGCCGACTTCCTGCCCGTTGTACGTCGTGCGCACCTTCGAGGCGAAGGGGAGGTCGACCTGTTCGGTGACGGGGAGCGCGTCCATGTCGGCGCGCAGCGCCACGACGCGTCCCGGTTTGCCGCCGCGGAGGAGTCCGATGACGCCGGTGTGCGCGACGCCGGTCTGGACCTCGATGTTCAGTGCGCGCAGGCGGTCGGCGACGACCTTCGCGGTGCGCGTCTCGCGGTTGCCGAGCTCCGGATGCTGATGCAGATCGCGGCGCACTTCGATGACGCGCGCCTCGACGCGCTTCGCGGCGTCATCGAGCCGCTGCTCGAGCGGAGGCGCGGCGGAAATCGTGGTCATGGTGAGAACCTCCAGCAAGAGCGCGATCGTGAGTGCACGCATGTCGGCGCGATTGTACGCGCCGCGTCATCGCTCCGGCGCGGCCTGCCGCAGGCTCTCCGCCTTTTCGATCAATTCGCCAAACCACTCGGCGAAGTTGGGCTCGTTCTTCTCTTCGGCGAGCGCCTTCGCCTTCGACGCCATCTCGATGAATTGCTCGATGAAAACGCGGAGATCGTCGGAGTAGCCCATGAGGAGCAGCGTCGACGACTGGTGCTCGATGGCCTTCAATGCCTGGAGCGCCTGGGCGTATTCGTTGCTGAAGTATTCAAAATTCGCGCGCGCCTCGTCGCGGTCTTCGGTCATGATTCGTGCCTGCAAAAATGCGGGTTCCGCGCCAGAAAGTTTACGACAATCGCTTGTGCGGCGCGGGTGCCGGAGCTGAGAATCATCGGCGCCGGTACCCAGGAAGGAGTAAGGGTGACTCGAACCTGGGCAAACATTTTCGTGAAGTGGGCAGTTCCCTTGGTGGCGTTGACGCTCATCGCCGCCGACAAACCGAAGCCGGTCGTCCCATCCATGGGCGAGACGATCGACATCACCGTCGTCAACGTCGATCTCTTCGTCACGGACAGGAAGGGGAACCGCATCCGCGGCCTCACGGCGAATGATTTCGAGGTGTTCGAAGACGGCGTGAAGCAGCCGGTCTCGAACTTCGCCGAGTACACGGGCGAGGCGCGTGCGACGCTGCACCACGGGTCGCAGGACGCACAGCCGCAGGCAGCACCGGCGGTGGCCGTCCCGCAGCAGCAGGGGGAGCCGCGCACGGTCGTCCTCTTCGTGGAGCCGGTGATGCTCCCGGACTTCCGCGTGGAGCCGCTGTTCGCCTCGCTCAAGCAGCTCGTGCGCGAGACCATTCGCCCCGGTGACGCGATGGCCATCGTCACGTGGAGCCCGATGGTGGGCAGCGTGGAGCGTCAGCCGTTCACCGACGACATCGCCTTGCTCGAGGCGGCGCTCGACGAGCTGGCGAAGGATTCGGTGGGCGCGCGGATGGACCCGTACAACGAGATGCGCCGCCGCGCCATCGACCTGAAAGAGATGGAGATGGCCATGGCCTCCGCGCTCGCGGCGCGCGGTGAGAGTGCCGGCCTGCCCCCGGGACAGGGGATGTTCGACGCGCGCGGCTACGCGTGGATTGCAATGCTCGAACAGCGCGCGAAGATCCGGGCGATCAACGCCCTGATGAGCGGCATCTCGGGCGCGCCGGGGAAGAAGGCGATCCTCCTCGCCACCCGCCGTCTTGGCGAGTTCGCCGGCGCCGAGTTCTTCTACGCCTCGGGCGCGCAACAGGTGCCGCTCGAGGCGCGGAATGAGCTCGACATGCGGCGCGAGCTGGAGTCGATCACGGCGACCGCCAATGCCAACAACATCACCGTCTACCCGCTCTTCATCGAGGGGCTGACCACCCATTTCCCGGCCGATGCCTCGATCAGCCCGACCGACATCATGTCGACGTCACCAACGGGCGTCATCCCAGCCGGGTTCGAGCACCTGGTACTGTCCAACGAGACCGCCGCGCTGGGGATGATCGCCGAACGTACCGGCGGCGTCATGGCGTGGGGCAATAAGAACATCCAGGATCTGCTGTCGCACGTCCAGGATGATTTCGACGCCTACTATTCGCTCGGCTACCGCACGCAGACGCGCCGCGAAGACCGCTCGCGCAAGATCGCGATCAAGCCGAAGAACCCCGAGTACCTCGTGCGCGCCCGCCGGCAGTTCGTCGAGAAATCCGAGACGACGAAGATGAAGGAGCGCGTCATCGCCAGTCTCTTCCGCGCCGGCGAGCGGCCGATCTTCGACATCACCGCCGAGCTGGGCGAGCTGAAGAAGGTGAAGAAGAACCGCTGGTCGGTGCCGCTCAAGATCTCGATCCCGGTGGAGTCGCTGACCGCGCTGCCGCAGGCGGACGGCACCCACGCCGGCGCCTTCTCTATCTTCCTCGTCCCCGGCCAGATCCTCGGCGACGTGGGCGAGGTCGTGCAGAAGACGCAGCCGTACACGATCAAACCGGACGAGCTCGAGAAGGCGAAGACCGGCTACTTCACCTACGAGATGGATGTGATGGTCGATAGCGCCACGAAGAAGCTGGCCATCGGCGTCTACGACGACGTGTCCACCGACTACGGCATCGTGCAACTCGATGTGATGCGCTGAACCCTAGGACCAATGGGACGAATAGTACCGATGGGACGAATGGGACCTCCGATCGGTCCCATTTGTCCCAAGGGTCGTTCCCGGGCGTGGAAGACGCATCGTCCATCCGCATGCGCATCGGTCTGATCGCCGACACCCACGGCCGCGTTCACGAACGCATCGCCGAGGTCTTCGCCGGCGTCGATCATATCCTGCACGCGGGTGACATCGGCGGTGAGCACGTGCTCTCCGCGCTTCGCGCGATCGCGCCCGTGACCTCCGTCGACGGCAACAACGACGACGCCACCGGTGAAGAGATCCGGCGCCTTCGCCTCGGCGGCGTGCGCATCCTGCTGACGCACATCCTGCCGCGGCCGCACAAGCCCGCCTCGCGCGTCCTGAAATCGCTGAAGAAGGAGGCGGCGGACCTCGTCCTCTTCGGCCACAGCCACCTTCCGCATCACGAGCGCGTCGGCGACGCCGTCTACTTCAATCCCGCCAGCGCCGGACCGCGCCGCTTCGACTTTCCCGTGTCCGTCGGCGTGCTGGAGATCGGGCAGCAGTGGAAAGCGATGCACGTGGCGCTGGACGACCGCTCCGTGGAAGCGCTGCAGAAGCGGATGAATCAACTGTCCAGGTAGATGTCCTGTCTGCCCCAATCGTTCTCTATTGATTCTCACCCTTTTCGAACGTTGGGCCCGCTGCGTGCTTATAATCACTGGTGATGCCGTTTCTCGAGGCGCACGCGCTGTCGAAAACGTATCGCAACGCCGAGGTGCCCGTGTCCGTGTTCAGCGGGCTCGAGCTCGAGGTGGAGAGAGGGGAGATGCTGGCGATCGTGGGACCGTCCGGCATCGGCAAGTCCACTTTGCTCCATCTGCTCGGCGGACTCGATCGTCCAGACTCCGGAACTCTTCGCGTCGAAGAGCGAGAGCTGTCCGGCATGTCCAACGATGAGCTCGCGCGGTTCCGCAACCGCAACGTCGGCTTCGTCTTCCAGTTCCACCATCTGCTGCCGGAGTTCTCGGCGGTCGAGAACGTAGCCATGCCGGCGTGGATCGGAAGAATCGGGAAGCAGGAGGCGTTGGACAAGGCCGCTGAGCTGCTTGCAGAGCTCGGGTTGAAGGCGCGGTCTCGCCACTTTCCGAATCAACTGTCGGGCGGGGAACAGCAACGGGTCGCCATCGCTCGAGCCTTATTGACCGATCCGCTTCTCTTCCTCGCGGATGAGCCCACCGGCAATCTCGACCTGGCAACAAGCGAACGCGTCTTCGAATTGATGCGCGAATGCCATCGTAAACGCGGTTTGACGTCGGTTATAGTCACTCACAATCCGGAATTGGCGGCACGCTGCGACAGAGTCTTCGAAATGCCTGCCCTGAGCAGGGCCGAAACGACGCAGCAGCGGTACAACTGACATGTTCGAAAAATACAACGAGAAAGCACGCCGCGCCCTCTTCTTCGCCCGATACGAAGCGTCCAAGCTGGGCTCACGTGTCATCGAGTCCGAGCACATCCTCCTGGGAGTTCTGCGCGAGGGTGAGGAGATCATCAAAGAGATCTTCTCCCGCTTCAACGTCAAGCCCGAGCAGATCCGCAGAGAAGTCGAAGGGGATCGCCTCTTCGTCGACCGCATCTCTTCGTCCGCCGAGCTCCCGCTGTCCGAGGAATCGAAAAAGATCCTTGCGTATGCCGCGCACGAGGCGGAGTCGATGCTCCACCAGTACGTCGGCACCGAGCACCTGCTCATCGGCATCCTGCGCGTCGAAGCCTCGACCGCCGCGCGCATCCTCACGGCCAAAGGACTCAACGTCTACGGCGTCCGTGAAGAGACGATCTCCATTCTCAAGGAGAGGGAGGCTGACAAACAGAAGAAGGAGCTCCCTTTCCTCGCCGAGTACGCCCGTGACCTCACCGCCATGGCGCACCAGCAGCAGTTCGATCCGCTGATCGGACGCGAGAAGGAAGTGGAGCGGATCATCCAGATCCTCTCCCGCCGCACGAAGAACAACCCGATTCTCCTCGGCGAGCCGGGCGTCGGCAAGACCGCCATCGTCGAGGGACTGGCGCAGCGCATCGTCGACGGCAACGTGCCGCTCTTCATCGCCAACAAGCGCATCCTCTCGCTCGACCTTTCGCTCATCGTCGCCGGCACGAAGTACCGCGGCCAGTTCGAAGAGCGCCTCAAAGGGATCATCAAAGAGCTGAAGGAAAACCAGGACATCATCATCTTCATCGACGAGATCCACTCGTTGATCGGTGCTGGTTCCGCCGAGGGCTCCCTCGACGCGGCGAACATCCTCAAGCCCGCGCTGTCCCGTGGCGAGATCTCCTGCATCGGCGCGACGACGATTCGCGAATACCGCCGTTACATCGAGAAGGACCGTTCGCTGCTCCGCCGCTTCCAGGCGATCATCGTCAATCCGCCGAACGAGGAAGAGACGTTCCAGATCCTCGAAGGGGTCAAGGAGCGCTACGAGAACTTCCACAAGGTGAAGTACTCGGATCAGGCGATCCGCTCCGCGGTGTACCAGTCGAACCGCTACATAACCGACCGGTTCTTCCCGGACAAGGCCATTGACATCATCGACGAGGCCGGCGCGAAGGTGAAGCTCCGCCGCGTCGCCGACACGCAGAACCTCCGCCGTCTCGAAGCCGAGATCCGCTCCATCGTCAAAGAGATGAAGAAAGCGATCTCCGACAAGGACTTCGAAAAGGCCGTGTTCCTCCGCGAGCGCGAGATCGAGCTCAAGGACGAAATCGAGCGCTTCAAGTCGGAGCGCGAGAGCGTCGGCGACGAGTTCATGGAAGTCACCAAGCGCGACATCGAAGAGATCATCAGCTCCTGGACCGACATCCCGGTGACGTCGATCGAAGCCGATGAAGCCGCGAAGCTGATCAACATGGAAGAGATCCTGATGCGGCGCATCGTCGGTCAGGACAAGGCGATCATCGCCATCTCGCGCGCCATCCGCCGCTCCCGACTCGGCGTCGCCTCACCCAACCGGCCGATGGGGTCGTTCATCTTTCTCGGCTCGTCCGGCGTCGGTAAGACCGAAGTGGCGCGCCGCCTCGCGGAGTTCCTCTTCGGCTCGCAGAAGAACCTCATCCGCTTCGACATGTCGGAGTACATGGAGAAGCACGCCGTCTCCAAGCTGATCGGCTCCCCCCCGGGCTACGTCGGTCACGAAGAGGGCGGCCAGCTCACCGAGCGCGTGCGCCGCAACCCGTACTCCGTCGTGCTGCTCGACGAGATCGAGAAGGCGCATCCCGACATCTCGAACCTGCTGCTGCAGATCCTCGAGGACGGCATCCTCACGGATTCGCTCGGGAACCAGGTCGACTTCCGCAACACGCTCATCATCATGACGAGCAACCTCGGCACCCGCCACCTCGCCACGCGCGGCCACATGGGCTTCCGCGAGCAGGGCGGCGAAGCCGATCAGAAGTCGGCCGAGCAGCTCATCCACACGGAGCTCAAGCGCGAGTTCTCGCCCGAGTTCATCAACCGCATCGACGACATCATCATCTTCAATCCGCTCACGCAGGAAGAGCTGCGCAAGATCTGCCGCCTCCTCGTCGACGACGTCAACCTGGCGCTCGTCAACAAGAACGTGCAGATCTCGATCGACGACAGCGTCGTCGACTGGCTGCTCCGCCGCGCCGGTGAAGAATCCAACTCCGGAGCCCGCCCCCTCCGCCGCGCCATCCAGCGCTACATCGAGGACGAGCTCTCCGAGTTCATGATCCGCCAGAAAGACGTCGTCCCCGAGCACATCGAATTCACGATGAACGGCGACGAAGTCGTCCTGGTGCCGAGGGCAGTGGAACTGACTTCGTAAGAGACGCGATAGGACAAATACGACCTATAGGACGGATGGGACGAATGGGACTGGACAGGCCCTATTCGTCCCATTTGTCCTATGAGTGCTATCGGTTGTGCCGAACGTTACTCGACCAGCTCCAGAACAATCCTATCCGGATCCTCAACCAGATCGGCGATCGCCTGGAAGTTGCGGCGCAACGTCTCTTCGATGACTTGCGCGCTGCAATTGCCCATACGCAGCCAGACGATCTTCGGCGGTGCGCCGCGAAGGACCGCAAGCTCCGCGACATCGCGGTCTTTGGTCACGAAGATGTAGCCGTGGGTTCTGGCGTAGAACCAAAGCTCCGAGTCGCCGGCGCGGCCGAAGTTCAGCAGCCGCGTCTGCGTGCTGTCCGGATACACATCGGCCAGGCGGCCTACCAGTTTGTGGGACAGGTTGTGGTCGAGAAGCAGCTTCACGCTTGCGAGATGACCGTCTTCCGTTCACGGTCGGCGGCGTAGCTCAGCGCCGCCAGGATGTCTTCATGCGTGAGGTCCGGAAAGTCGGAGATGATCTCTTCCTCCGACATCCCTGATGCGAGGTACGACAGCACGTCGTAGACGGTGATGCGCAGTCCACGAATGCACGGCTGCCCACCGCGCTTGCCCGGCTCGACCGTGATGATGTCCTGATAGCTCACGCCCGGCCATGTTAGCAGCGTCGACGCTACTTCCCGGCCGCCGAAGATAACGTTGCCCCTACTTCTTCGACACCACCACCACCCCGCCCTTCACCTCATAGCGCAGGCCGTTCTGGTCGAGGAACTGTTCCAGTGCGGTGTCCCAGGGGACGTTTTCGAAGTGGGCGTTTACGATGCCCGTCACCTCGGGCGCCGTGGTGATGTTGAGGCCGGACAGTAGGGCGATGCTGCGGAGGACGTCCTGGATGTCGGCGTTGCGCAAAGCGAAGTTGATCGGAGCGCCGGTGCGGTTGGGGTCGCGGAGAATGTCGAGGTTCTCGGCGCGCTCTGCTTTCGGGACGGCGGACCACTCCGAGGTGCCTTGACGAAGCCAGGCTGTGAGGCCGGCGATGAGTGCCAGTCCGATGAGCGCCGCGATGAAGTAAGCGCGGCGCGGCCGCCTCGCCGGTGACGCGAGCGCGGCGCGCAGGTCGGTGGCCACGGCATCCATCGAGCCGTAGCGCTCATCCGGATGCTTGGCGATGCAACGGCGGGCGATCGCGTCGAGGCCGGCGTCGTCGAGCGGCTTCGGCTCCGCGTGCACGATGTTGTGCAGCGTGTCGAGCGCCGTGGGCGCGCGGAACGGATGCTGCCCCGAGGCCACCTCGTAGAGGAGGCAGCCGAAAGCAAAGATGTCGGTGCGATGGTCGACGGTGCGTCCTTCGATCTGTTCGGGCGCCATGTAAGCCGGCGTGCCGACGAGCATCCCCGGCGTCGAGGCGAGGATCTCCGTCGGCGTGTCCGCCGACACCGGTTTCGCTTCGACGACTTTCGCGAGGCCGAAGTCGAGGACCTTCGCGTTGCCGTCGCGCGTGAGGATGATGTTCTCCGGCTTGAGGTCGCGGTGCACGATGCCGGCGCTGTGCGCACGCGCCAGTGCGTCGGCCACCTGCGTCAACACGTGCAGCGGGCGGCGCGGCATGGCGGCGCGGAGCGTCTCACCGTCGACGTACTCCATGACGATGCCGCGTACGGGCTCGTCGATGACGTCGTAGACCTGCACGATGTGCGGATGATTCAGCGCCGAGGCCGCGCGCGCTTCATGGATGAAGCGATGCGCCGCGACGTCAGCGGCGAGCACTTTGATGGCGACCGTGCGGCCGAGGGTGGTGTCGGTGGCGCGGAAGACTTCCCCCATGCCACCGGCACCGAGTTTCTCGCCGATTTCATAGCGCGCCATGCGGGCGATTGTACGGCCGGAAGGAAACGATGGGATGAATGGGACCTGTGGGACCTACAGGATGGCAAAGCCTTTCACCTGAGTCCCATTCGTCCTGTAGGTCCTGTTCGTCCTAGGTCCTATCGTCCCCCGCCGCCACCCCACGCCCGAATTCACTTCAAATGACCCAACTCGATCCAGTTCGCTCGTGGCCGGCCGTCTCCGTCGTAGAAGCGCACGCGGAGCTTGTCGCGAGTCAGCTCCACGACGGCGAAGCCGAGGCGCTCGCGGCCGATGGCGGTGGGGAAGGCGGTCCGTTGCCGCAGCCGGATCGGGGGGATGGGCGATGAGCCCGCCCCGCTGACGATGGAGATGACCTTGCCGCGGACCAGCTCCAGATGATGGTCGTGGCCGCAGAGATAAACCTCGGCACCGACCGACCGCATGACGTCCGACATCGGCCGCATCATCTTCACTTCGTCCCTCGGGAAGTAGCCGTGGTAGCCGGAGGAGATGATCGGATGATGGCCCACCACGATGCGCCACGGCTTGGCCGAGGACGCCAGCGCGCTGCGCACGAAGGCCTCCGCATCTTTGTTCTGGCCACGCACGTACGGCGTCGTCTGGATCATGGCGAAGTCGGCGAGCGGCGTGCGGATCGCGTACTGCCGCGCCGGGAACTGCCATTGCGGGATGCGGCCGGTCGCCCGGATCTGGGCGTTGGGATCCGCTTTGCCGCATTGCTCGTCGTGGTTGCCGAGGACGGGGAAGACCGGCGGTCCGATCTTCGTCAGCGGGAGGGCGAGACTCCAGCGAGGGTCCGTTTCGGACGTGACGCCGCACGGATAGAAGTTGTCGCCGGTCAGGATGATGCCGTCCACGGGACGCTCCCGATGGACCCTGGCGATCCCATTCGCCACCGCCACCGTCCCTTTGCCGGTGTCGCCGGCGACAACAAGCCGCAACGTTTCGGTGCTGGCGGGCGCGAGCCTGATCTCGGGTGGAGTGCCCCACGCGAGCGCCGCTAGCAGTAGAATCGCCGCCGCCATGCCGCTCGTACGCATCACCCTGCGCAAAGGAAAATCCGCCGAATACCTCCGCGACTTCGCCGACGCCGTGCACGAGGTGCTCGTCGCCGAGGCCAACGTCCCGGAGGACGATCGTTTCCAGGTCATCGATGAAGTCGAGGCGGACCGGCTCATTGCGCACCCTACGTACGCGGGTGTCGAGCGATCCGTCGATGTCGTTTTCATCGAGATCACCCTGAACCACGGACGGACCGTCGACATCAAGAGAAACCTGTACGCCGCCATCGTCCAGAGGCTCGGAGAGACGCTCGAGGTCCGGCCGGATGACGTCCTGATCTCCCTCACCGAGGTCACGAAAGAGAACTGGTCGTTCGGCAAAGGTTTGGCGACGTATGCCTGATCCGGCGGTCTGAGCGGCGGGGCCGGACCGCCGACCATGTAGAATGCGCCGCGTTTCCCTGATGTTCACCCGGCGCGTGACCTGTCTCACAGGTCATTCGTCTCAGGTCAGAACGGCAGCAGGCCACTCACACGCTATGACGCAATTTCTCGCTATCGCCTTGCTTACGCTGGCCGTCATGGCCGGTGTCGCACAGGCTCAGACGACACCCACACAGCAGCAGCCACCTCAGCGGCCTCGACCGGGTACGATCCTCGATACCCCCTCGACCGGCCGCATCACCGACGCCCCGACGCCCCAGCAACAGACCACCCCCGTGGGGCGCGATCCGAACTCTCCTCTGACAGGGCAGCCGATCGAACGGTTCGAGGCGCAGGGCAACGGCTCCGTTGCCAGCGACACGATTCGCGTCTACCTCGGCATCGTCCCGGGAGAGCCGTACAACCCCGAGTTCATCCAGCGCAACTTCCTCAATCTCTGGCAGACCGGTCTGTTCGACGACATCCGCATCGAGACGGAGCAGGGTGACCAGGGTGTGATCGTCCGCGCCATCGTGCGCGAGCGTCCCCGCATCGGCTCGGTCGAGTATCGCGGCAACAAAGAGCTGCAGACCGCGAAGATCACCGAGGCGCTCGAGCGCGAGAAGATCGACCTTCACGTCGGCAGCACGATCGAGCAGGCGCTCGTCCGCCGCGCCGCCGAGACGATCCGCCGCGCGTACTCCGAGGGCGGCTTCGAAGGCGTTACCGTCGACACGATGCTCGAGGACATGACCGAGACGAACGAGAAGCGCGTCGTCTTCGTCATCTCCGAAGGCATCAAGGCGAAGGTCGCGGACATCGAGTTCACCGGCAACGAGCGCTTCTCCGACCGCAGGCTGCGAACGATCATGAAAGAGGTCAAGGAAACTGGCCTCATCAGCTGGATCCGGAAGAAGAACCTCTACATCCCGTCGAAGCTCGACGAGGATCTCGAGCGCGTCAAGAACCACTACCAGGACCACGGCTACCAGGACATCGCGTTCGGCGAGCCGCAGGTCGTGACGGTCGGCAAGAACACCAAGAAGCCGCGCGTCAAACTGGTCATCCCGGTCAAGGAAGGTGTCGTCCACACCTTCGGTGAAGTGTCGGTGGCCGGCAACACGGTCTTCACGAACGAGCAGATCCTCGGCGACTTTCCGCTGAAGGCGGGTCAGACGATGTCGCGCAAGCCGGTCACGACGCGCGCCGAGGCTTTCGGCGAGGCGTACCAGCGCCGCGGCTACATCTACGCCTACGTCGATCCCGAATTCGTCGAGCGCGACGGCAACGTCGTCGACGTCACCTACCGCGTCTTCGAGGGAGAGCAATTCCGCCTCGGGCGTCTCGAGTTCCAGGGCAACACCACCACCAAAGACAAGGTGCTCCGCCGCGAGATCTTCCTCGAAGAGGGGATGATCATGGACATGGAGACCTTCAAGCAGAGCCTTTACAAGCTCGGCCAGCTCGGCTACTTCAAGATCAACGACAACCCTGACTTCAAGGTGAATCAGGAGTCGAAGACGGTCGACATCACGGTCAAGGGGCTCGAGGAAGGGAAGAACGACGTCCAGTTCGGTGGCGGTTACTCCGAGGGCGGCGGCTTCTTCGTGCAGGCGCAGTTCGCGACGCGCAACTTCCTCGGCGAAGGCGAAAACTTCGGCATCAGCTACCAGCGCGGACGCCGGACCAACTTCTTCAGCCTTTCGTACTCCGATCCCTGGTTCCTCGACACGCCCAACAGCCTCGGCGTTTCGGTCTTCAACCGCGCGACGGTCTATCCGCAGTCGTTCGGCTTCGAGGATCGCGGCCGCGGCGGCTCGATTGCCTATGGTTACCGCATCGGACGCTTCGACGCCTTCTCCGTGGTCTACGGCCTAGAGCGCACCCGTACGCACTACGAGTTCACCGATTCGCCCGACGGCCAGGGCAACGTCCCGATCTCGAACGTCGCCGACTACACGTTCACCATGTCGTCGATCGCGCCGACGTACCGCTACGACTCGCGCGACAACCCGTTCGACACGATGCGCGGCTCGCGCCTGACGCTCGGCCTCGGCTACGCCGGCGGCCCGATCGGCGGCACGATCAACATGTTCAAGCCGACGGTCGGCGCGACCAGGTTCTTCCCCGTCTCGCGCCGCTCCTCCCTCAGCCTCAACTTCGAGGGCGGCTACATCCACCCGTTCAACGACGAGGATTGCGTGCACACGTTCCTCGAGCGACAGGACAGCGGCCGCGATCTCTGCATCCCGACCGGCGAGCGTTTCCTCGTCGGCGGCGAGTTCTCGGTGCGCGGCTTCGAGTACGGTTCGCTGGGCCCGAAAGAGACGCTCAACACCGGTGGGCGCCCGTCCCCGGTCGGCGGCTACAGCTACCAGGTTTACAACCTCGAGTACATCACCAAGATCAACGATCCGCTGCGGCTCGTGCTCTTCGGTGACGCCGGCTATTCGTACGCGTACAAAGAGAACTTCGACTTTGCGAAGCTGCGGTACTCGGTCGGTGCGGAGCTCCGGATCTTCCTGCCGGTGTTCCAGTTCCCGCTGCGGTTCATCTACTCGTTCAACCCCCAGAAGAAAGAGGACGACGAGTTCCAGACGTTCCAGTTCACGATCGGGAATACCTTCTAAGAACGGCCCGATTAACGAGTTGTCCGCGACAACCTGACAGAGTGAGAAAACTGCCTCGGCAATCCGGGGCGAATCAGATCAAGGAGAATCCCGTCATGAAGAAGTTCCTGGTTACGATGGCAGTGGCCGCTCTCGCGGCTCCGATGTTCGCGCAGAACGTCCCGGCGCGCGTCGCCGTGATCGACGTGCAGAAGGTCCTGCAGCAGTCCGCCGCCGGCAAGTCCGCCGTCGAGAAGCTCAAGAAGATGCAGGACGAGCGCCTCGAGAAGGCCAAGGCGATGGACGAAGAGCTGCGCAAGCTCGACGCCGACCTCAACGCCAAGAAGATCTCCCTCAGCGAAGACAAGCTGCAGGACATGGCGAAGACCATCGCCGACAAGAAGATCACGATGCAGCGCTTCGCGCAGGACGCCGACCGCGAGATGGGCGAAGCCCGCGATCGCGAGCTGCTGGCCCTCGAGAACCGCATCAAGCCGATCATCGACTCGATCGGTAAAGAGATGGGCCTCGCGATGATCTTCAACAAGTTCGAAGCGGGCCTCGTCTACGCCTCGGACGCCATCGACATCACCGACAGCGTGATCAAGCGCTTCAACGAAACCGCCGGCACCGCCGCCCCGGCCGCCGCCAAGAAGTAAGCCGTCCTTCCTGCGGTGATGAAAGCCTCCCGAAAGGGAGGCTTTTTGTTTTTGGGGCGGGGACGATAGGACGAATAGGACCTATGGGACGAATGGGACGAATAGGACCTAGCAACCGCGGAAGATTCCGTCCTATCTGTCCTATCGGTCCTATTCGTCCCATCGCTCCGCAGCAGGCTGCGATATAGAATCCCGCCGCCAATGCCCGCCGTTCCCATCACCTCCATCGTCGAGTTCGTCGAAGGCCGTTATGACGGGCCGGAGGACCTTGTGATCAGCGGCGTGGCGCCGCTGTCGGAGGCGGGGGCGGGGCAGCTCAGCTTTCTGTCGAACCCCCAGTATGCGCCGCAGGTGGAGACGACGGGGGCGGGGGCGGTGCTGGTGGCGAATGACCTGGAGGGGGATTCGCCGCGGTGGATCCGGGTGGCGAATCCGTACTACGCCATGGCCACCGTCGTGGCGCGCTATTTTGCCGCGCGGCCGCGACCGAGCGGCATCTCGCCGCACGCGGCCATCGCGGAGAGCGCCCGCATCGCGGAGAGCGCCGCCGTGGGCGCGTTCACGTCCATCGGCGAGAACGTCGTCATCGGCGACGGCGCCGTCATCTACCCCAACGTCACGATCGAGCCCGATTGCGTCATCGGCGGCGGCACCATCGTCTATCCCCAGGTCTCCATCTACTACGGGACGAAGATCGGCCGCCGCTGCATCATCCATAGCGGTGTCGTCATCGGCGCGGACGGCTACGGCTTCGCGACCGAGGGGGGGAAGCATCACAAAATCCCGCAGGTGGGGATCGTGCGCATCGAGGACGATGTCGAGCTCGGCGCCGGCACCACCATCGATCGCGCCGCCCTCGGCGAGACCGTCATCGGCGAAGGTACGAAGGTCGACAACCTCGTCCAGATCGGCCACAACGTCAAAATCGGCAAGCACTGCCTGCTCGTGTCGCAGGTCGGCATCGCCGGCTCGACGGAGCTCGGCGATTACGTCGTCGTCGCCGGCCAGTCCGGCTTCGCCGGGCATCTCAAAATCGGTAATCGCGTGCAGGTCGCGGCGAAGAGCGCGGTGCTCGAAAACGTGGCGGACGACACAAAGGTCATGGGCATCCCGGCCGTGCCGTTCCGCGAGTTCGCACGGCGCGAAGCCCACCTGCGCAGGCTCACGAAGAAGAGGTAAGTCATGTTGACCATCAACGAGATCATGAAACTCCTGCCGCATCGCTACCCGATGCTGCTCGTCGACCGCATCCTCGAGTTCGAGGACGGCAAGCGCATCGTCGGCCTGAAGAACGTCACGGCCAACGAGCAGTTCTTCCAGGGGCACTTCCCCGGCGCACCGGTGATGCCGGGCGTGCTCATCGTCGAAGCGATGGCGCAGTGCGGCGCGGTGCTCTTCCTCCGCAACATGGAAGACCGCGACCAGAAGCTCTTCCTCTTCGGCGGCGTGGACAAAGCGCGCTTCCGCCGCCCGGTCGTGCCGGGCGATCAACTGATCCTGGAACTCGAAGTGCTCCAGGCGCGCGCATCGACGGTGAAGCTGAAAGGCGTCGCCAAGGTCGGCGAGCAGGTCGTCGCGGAGGCGGAGCTGCTCAGCGTCATGGTGGCGAGGCCGCAATGAGCGCGACCATCGACCGGACCGCGGTTGTTCATGAGGGGGCGAAGCTCGCCGGCGACGTCACGGTCGGCGCGTATGCCGTCGTCGGCCCGGACGTCACGATCGGCGCGGGCAGCGTCATCGGTCCGCACGTGCGCATCGAAGGGCCGACCTTCATCGGCGAGCGCAACATGTTCTACGGACATGCGTCCATCGGCGGGCCGCCGCAGGACCTGAAGTTCAAAGGCGAACGGACCGAGCTTCACATCGGCGACGACAACACGTTCCGCGAGTTCATCACGCTCAACCGCGGCACGCTCGGCGGCGGCGGCAAGACGACGATCGGCTCGCACAACTTCATGATGGCGTACGCGCACGTCGCGCACGACTGCCACGTCGGCTCGCACACCATCTTCGCGAACAACGCCACGCTCGCCGGCCACGTCGAGATCGGCGATCACGTCACCGTTGGTGCGTTCTCAGCCGTGCACCAGTTCGCGCGCGCCGGCAACTACGCGTTCATCGGCGGCGGCTCGATCATCGTTCAGGACGCGATGCCGTTCATCAAAACGGTCGGCAACCGTCCGGCAAAGACGTACGGCATCAACACGATCGGCCTGGAGCGGAAAGGGCTGACGAAAGAGACAATCGAAGCGCTGCAGCGCGCGTATCGCATCCTCGTCCGCTCGAAGCTGAAACTCGCCGACGCGCTGGAGCGCATCGAGACGGAGCTCGGCGCCAACGATCAGGTGCGCTATCTCCTCGACTTCGTGCGCAGCTCGACGCGAGGCATCACCCGATGACCGATACCCTCCGCGTCGGCGTCGTCGGCACCGGCTACCTCGGGCGCCTGCATGCGCGCATCCTCACCGAGATGCCGGAAGCGAACGTCATCGGCTTCGTCGAGCCGAACGACGCCATCGCGAACGAAGTCGCCACGGCGCTGAACATTACGCGCGTCGGCAGCGTCGCCGAGCTGGCGAAGCAGATCGACTGCGCCGTCGTGGCCACGCCGACGACGAGCCACTTCGCCGTCGCCAGCGAGCTGCTCGACGGCGGCGTCGACGTGCTGATCGAGAAGCCGGTGACCGCCACGGTCGACGAAGCCGAACGGCTCATCGCGCTGGCGGCGACGCAGAAGCGCATCGTGCAGGTCGGCCACGTCGAACGCTACAACCCGGCCATCGTCGCCATCGCGGAGCAGGTCCGCAACGTCCGCTACTTCGAAGCCGAGCGCCTCGGCGTCTTCGTCCCGCGCTCGCTGGACGTCGACGTGCTGCTCGACCTCATGATCCACGACATCAACCTCGTGCTGTCGCTGACGAAGCAGGAAGTCATCGAGATCCGCGCCGCCGGCGTGCCGGTGCTCACCGGCAAGGTCGATATCACGAACGTGCGCCTCGAGCTCGCGAACGGCGCGGTGGCGAACCTCACGGCCAGCCGCGTCTCGCAGGAGCGCGTGCGCAAGCAGCGCTTCTTCGGCAGCGACTTCTACATCTCCGTCGACACGAAAGAGCAGGAAGTGAAGGGCTACCGCCTCGTCGAGGACGGCGGCCAGCGCGTGCTCCGTCCGCTGGAAGTGCCGGTGGAGAAGAAGGAGCCGCTGCGTGCCGAGCTCGAAGCGTTCCTCCGCTGCGTGCAGACGCGCGAGCGGCCGGTGGTCTCCGCGGAAGACGGCCTCGATGCCGTGAAGCTGGCGATCCGCGTCGGCGAAGCAATCGAGGCGTCGCTGGCGAAGTTCAAGGTGGTGTAGAGAGAAACGTTGTCGGTTTTCGGTTGTTGGTTTTCGGTGGCCCCACCAACAACCGAAAACCAACAACCAACAACGGCCGGGAGGCAGGGCAAATGGACATCCAGATCGGCATCATCGGCGGCTCCGGCCTCTATCAAATGGACGGGATGCACGTCCTGCACGAGCGGTTCGTGGAGACGCCGTTCGGCGACCCTTCCGATCCGTACCTCATCGGCGAGATCGACGGGGTGAAGGTGGCGTTCCTCTCGCGCCACGGCCGCGGACACCGCAAGCTGCCGAGCGAGCTGAATTACCGCGCGAACATCTACGGCTTCAAGCTGCTCGGCGTGCACACGATCCTCTCGGCGAGCGCCGTCGGCTCGATGAAGGAGACGTACCACCCGACGAACATCGTCTTCCCGCATCAGTTCATCGACCGCACGCGCCACCGCGCCGACACGTTCTTCGGCAACGGCATCGTCGGCCATGTGCCGTTCGCCGATCCGATCTGCGCGGCGGTGTCGTTCATCATGGGCGACGCGGCACGTGAGGCCGGCGCGACGGTGCACATGGGCGGCGTCTACCTCTGCATGGAAGGGCCGCAGTTCTCGACGCGCGCGGAGTCGAATCTGTACCGGACGTGGGGCGTCGACGTCATCGGCATGACGAACCTGCAGGAAGCGAAGCTCGCGCGCGAAGCGGAGATCTGCTACGCGACGATGGCTCTCGTGACGGACTACGACTGCTGGCACGAAGAGCATGACGACGTGAACGTGGAGACGATCCTCAGCTATCTGCGCGCGAACGCCGAGATGGCGCAGACAACGCTCCGCAACTCGATCGCCAAAGCAGCGTCACGCACGCGCGACTGCGGCTGCGTGAACGCGCTGCAGTACGCCATCATCACCGACCCGTCGCTGATCCCGCCGAAGGTGAAGGAAGACCTGGCGCCGATCATCAGCAAGTACATCAAATAGGCCGGGCTGGCCGCGGTCCGCTCGACGCGTGCTACTCTCCGCCCGCAAAAATTCATCGCAAAGGGTTCGCATGTCCATCCTCGTCGTCGGCAGTGTTGCGTTCGATTCTCTTCAGACTCCCTTCGGAAAAGCCGAGAAGTGCCTCGGCGGCTCCGCGACGTACTTTTCCGTGGCCGCCTCATTCTTCACCGCCGTCGATCTCGTCGGCATCGTCGGTGAGGACTTCACCGATGAGGACATGAGCGTCTTCAAGGGGCGCAACATCAACCTCGAGGGCCTGGAGCGTGTCGCGGGCGAGAAGACGTTCTTCTGGGCCGGCGAGTACGGCTACGACCTCAACATCGCCAGGACGAAGGACACGCAGCTCAACGTGTTCGCCGGCTTCAAGCCGCAGCTCAACGAGCGCCAGCGCAACGCCGAGGTGCTGTTCCTGGCGAACATCGATCCCGTGCTACAGCTCGACGTGCTGCAGCAGGCCGCGGGGCCGCGGCTCGTCGCACTCGACACGATGAACTACTGGATTTCCTCCAAGAAAGAGGAGCTGGCGAAGGTCTTCGGCGCCGTCGACCTGATCGTGATCAACGAAGCGGAAGTGCGGCAGTTCACCGGCGAAGCGAACCTCGTCAAGGGCTGCCGCCAGATCCTGGAGCTCGGCGCGAAGACGCTCGTCGTCAAGCGCGGCGAGTACGGCGTGCTGATGATCACGAAAGACGCGATCTTCGCCGCCCCCGCGTATCCGCTGGAAAACGTCTTCGACCCCACCGGCGCCGGCGACACCTTCGCCGGAGGCTTCCTCGGGTATCTGGCGTCACGCCGCGAAGTGACCGACCGCGAGCTGCGCCGCGCCATCATCTTCGGCAGCGTGCTGGCGTCGTTCACGGTGGAGAAGTTCTCCCTGGACCGCCTGCGCGAGATCACCCTTAGCGAGATCTACCAACGCTACCAGGACTTCCGCGCGCTGACCCACTTCGACGACCACGAAGAGACCGTGTTGGCGTAGCGGCAGGGGACGATAGGACAAATAGGACAAATAGGACCTACAGGACAGGGTGCCGTCCTATCCGTCCTATCGTCCCTGTCACTCACCGCCGACGACGGTCCGCACCACCTTCGCCTTCCACAACTCCGCGGCGGGCATCTTCGTGAGATCCCCTTCCACGATGGTGAAATCGGCCAGTTTTCCCACTTCGATGGTGCCGCGCGACTTTTCTTCGAACGCGGCGTAGGCCGCGTCCGCGGTGAAGCCGCGCACGGCTTCGGCCAGGGTCAGGCGTTCGCCGGGCAGCCAGCCGCCTTCCGGCCAGCCCTTCTGGTCCTGGCGCGTCACCGCGGCGTAGAGACCGAAGAACGGGTTCACTTCCTCCACTGGAAAGTCGGAGCCCAGGGCCAGGCGGCCGCCGGCGTCGAGGATCTTGCGCCAGGCGTATGCGCCGCGGACGCGCTCCGGACCGACGCGCTGCTCGGCCCAGTACATGTCGCTCGTCGCGTGCGTCGGCTGCATCGAGGCGATGATGCCGTTGCGCGCGAGGCGGGGGATGTCGTCGAGGGCGATGACCTGCAGGTGCTCGATGCGGAAGCGCTTGTCGGGCGTGACGCCGGCGCGCTCGTAGGCGTCGATGCTGTTGCGGTTGCCGGCGTCGCCGATGGCGTGCGTGTTGACCTGGAATCCCGCGGCGAGGGCGCGGCGCGCGATGCGCTCGAGCTCCTCCGTCTTCGTGATCATCAGGCCGGAATTGCCGGGATCGTCCGCGTACGGGGCGAGCAGCGCCGCGCCGCGGCTGCCGAGGGCGCCGTCGGCGTAGAGCTTGACCGAGCGGACGGTGAGGCGGCCGCCGTAATCGACCAGCGGTCCCTGCGCGAACCAGCGCTCGAGCTGCGCCGCATCGCTGCCGTTCAGCATGAGGTACACGCGGATCGGGAAGCGTTTCTCGTCGATCAACTCCTTCACCGCGCGGATCGTGTCTTCGCCCGCGCCGGCGTCGTGCATCTCGGTGAGCCCCAGCTCCGCGATGCGGTTCGCGGCGGCGAGGACGCGCGCCTTCGTCTGCTCGTAGGTCACCGGCGGGATGTTGCGCTCCACGAGGGCCATCGCCGTGTCGATGAAGACGCCGGTCGGGTTGCCGTTCGCATCGCGCACGATCTTGCCGCCCGCGGGGTCCTGAGTGGCCGCGGTGATCCCGGCCGCGCGCATGGCGGCGGTGTTGGCCAGTCCGGCGTGACCGTCGACGCGCTCCAGGAAGACGGGCTGATTGCCGATCGCAGCATCGAGCGCGGCGGCGGTCGGGAACTCCTTCACCGGCCAGTCGTTCTGATCCCAGCCGCGGCCGAGGATCCAGCCGCTGCCGCCGGCGCGCGCTTTCGTGCGGGCGATGACTTCGTCGTACGACGTCGTCCCGACGAGCGACACCGTGTCGAGGGCGACGCCGAGGCCGTAGAGGTGGCCGTGGGCGTCGGTGAGGCCGGGGAGGATCGTGGCGTTCGTCGCATCGACGGTGCGCGCGCTGCCGTACTTCGAGCGCAGCTCGCCGGCAGGACCGACCTCGCGGATGACTCCGCCTTCGACGTAGATCGCGTAATCGTTGCGCGGCGTCTGTTCGGGGCCGGCGAATACGGTGCCGCCGTGGTAGAGCGTGCCGCTTCGAGGTGTCGAAGTGGCGCAGGCGGTCAGCGCGAGCAGGAGAATTGCAGTAGTCCGCATAGCGGCGCATCGTACCGGAATAGCGTTTCAACGGGAGAGCGTTGCGGGGATGCCTTGATGATCAAGCGAGTTGTGATCGGCGTCACGTTGCTGCTCTCTGCAGCGGCGGCGGCAAAAGCGGGAACGGCGAGACCGTTCACCGCGGCGGACGTACCGAATGCG
Source organism: Thermoanaerobaculia bacterium (assembly GCA_036380735.1). Taxonomy (GTDB): domain Bacteria; phylum Acidobacteriota; class Thermoanaerobaculia; order Gp7-AA8; family Gp7-AA8; genus DASVEE01. The sequence continues at coordinate 137,873 of DASVEE010000067.1, forward strand.
AAGCTCCGCAAGCCGGGGAAGGTGGTCATCTCGAACGAGGGACGCACCATCACCGCGTGGCACTTCTTCGGGAACATCCGTGAAGCGCTCGTGAAGATCCGCACCGCGACGCGCCGCATCCACACCACGCCGTACGGCCCGGTCGTGTTCGACCCGAACGCGAACGTGACGGCGCCGCGCGACCTCGCCCCGATCATCGCCGACGCGGCTCGCACGCATGGCGTCGATCCTCGCCTCGTCGCCGCCGTCATGCGCCGCGAGTCGGCGTGGGACGCGAACGCGAAGTCGACTGCCGGCGCCTGCGGCCTCATGCAGCTCATGCCCGCCACCGCGAAGTTCCTCGGCGTCGCCGACATCTTCGACGTCCGCCAGAACATCTTCGGCGGCACGCGCTACCTGCGCACGCTGCTCGACACGTTCAACGGCGATCTCGACCTCGCCCTGGCTGCTTACAACGCCGGTCCGGGTGCCGTCGAGAAGTGGAACGGCATCCCGCCGTACCGCGAGACCCAGGCCTACGTCGCCGCCGTCAAGTCGACCTACGAAAAGTCGCTGCGGTAGGCCGAACCCTACATCCGCTGGCGTTCCGCGAACGTCACTCGGCGTTCGTTGAACGTCACTTGGCGTTCGTTGAACGCCGCCCGGCGTTCGTTGAACGTCACCTGGCGTTCGTTGAACGTCACCTGGCGTTCGTTGAACGTCACCCGGCGTTCGTTGAACGTCACCTGGCGTTCGTTGAACGTCACTTGGTGTTCCGCGAACGTCGCCGAGTCGATTTTGAACGTCACTCGGCGTTCATCGAACGCCGCTGAACACTCGTTGAACGTCACATGGCGTTCTCCGAACGACGAAAAGTCGTTTTTGAACGACACCCGGCGTTCCGCGAACGCCACCTGGCGTTCATCGAACGTCACTCGGCGTTCCACGAGTGTTCAGCAGCGTTCAAAATCGACTCCGGGTCGTTCAAAAGCGACTCGGCGGCACGCAAAGAGTGCCGTGCCGCGGCGAAAGTGTGCCTGGCGACGTTCCGGGGCTGCCGATTACCATTCTGCGCAGGTCAGGTCCCATAGGCCCATTCGTCCCCTGGGTCCCCTCGAACCAATGGGACGAATGGGACCTATAGGACCGATGGGAAGACCCTGGCCCTACCCCTCACCCCACTTCAGCTTCGTGCGCAGCACATCGAAGTAGTTCTTGTCCGGTGACTGGATCAGCAGGACGCGGGCTTCGCTGCGACGGACGCAGACGCGGTCCTGGTCGCCGATCTCGAATCCTTCCTGTCCGTCGAGGGTCAGGTAGACGTCGCTGGCGTCCGGCGTCACCACGCCGATCTCGATGTCGAGCTCGTCGGGGAGCACCAGCGGCCGGTTGGTCAGCATGTGCGGGCAGATGGGCGTGATGACCACGGCGCCCATCGTGGGGTAGATGATCGGGCCGCCGGCGGAGAGGTTGTACGCGGTCGAGCCCGTCGGGGTCGCCACGATCAGGCCGTCGCCGCGGAACGACGACACGAACAGCCCGGCCACGCTCACCTTCATCTCGATGATGCGGGCGATCGCGCTCTTGTTGATCGCCACGTCGTTCAGCACGCGGTAGACGTTCTGGTCGTCGCAGTGCTTCGGGCCGGAGACCGAGACGTCGAACGTCACGCGCGGCTCGACGTGGAAGTCGCCTTCGAGCACGCGGTCCATCACCGTGGGGAACTCCTCCAGCCGGATCTCCGTGAGGAAGCCGAGGGTGCCCATGTTGACGCCGAGGATGGGGACACTCTCGGGGGCGTGCCGGGCCACGGAGAGGAGCGTGCCGTCGCCGCCGAACGTGATGAGGAGGTCGCACTCGTGCCCGAGCTTCGCCTTCGTCAGCGCCGGCCGGCGGTCGTTCGTCTCCCGGGCCGTGTCGTTGTCCATCACGACCGTCAGGCCGCGCTGGCGGAGATCGGTCGCGACCTGCTCGGCGTATTCGAGCGCGGCGGCGGTGTTTTTAGCGGCGATGCCGATGGTCTGCATTTTCGTGGTGAGGGTGCGAGCGATTCGTGTGCCATGCTCAGCCGACGACGCGGCGGACGTCTTCCGGCTCGATCACGATGCGCTCCCCGGCGCGTTCCGGACCGACGAACAGGACCGGGTGCAGCACCTTCTCCAGGATCGCACGCAGCGCCCTGGCGCCCAGCTTCTGGCGCTGCGCCGCCCCGGCGATCTCGTACAGCGCCGCTTCGCTGAAATCGAGCTGGATCTGATCGAGCGCGCAGAGCCGCTGGTACTCCGGGATCATCGCCTCGCGCGGTTGCGTCAGGATTGCCACCAGATCGTCCGAGGTCAGCGCATCGAGCTCCACGCGCACCGGCAGGCGCCCGAGCAGCTCCGGGAGGAAGCCGTACTTCACCAGCGTGTCGGTCGAGATCTCGCTTCGCACCGTGGCCGCGCGCTCGCCGAAGCCGACCGGCTTCGGCTCGACCTGCTCCTCCAGATCGGTGAACGACCCCGCGCAGATGAACAGGATGTTCGCGATGTCCACCTCGGTGAAATCCTGCTTGGCCCAGTGCGCCGAGACGTTCGTCGGGACGAAGATCTTCTCCCCTTCGAGGATCTTCAGCAGCGACTGCTGCACGCCTTCACCGCCGATGTCGCGCGAGCCCTGGCCGGTGCGGCCGTTGCCGGAGCGGCGCGCGATCTTGTCGATCTCGTCGATGAAGACGATGCCGTTCTCCGCGTCGCGCACGTTCTGGTTCGTGGCGAGCAGCAGCCGCCCGATCGCCGCCTCCACATCGTCCCCGTAATACCCCGCCTCGGTGAACGACGTCGCGTCGTTGTACGCGAACGGGACGGCGAGGATCCGGGCGAGCGTGCGCGCGAGGTACGTCTTGCCCGAGCCGGACGGCCCGATCATCAGGATGTTCGACTTGCGGATGGAAACTTCGCCGCCGAACTTCAGGTACTCGATGCGCTTGAGGTGGTTGTACGCGGCGATGGCGAGGACTTCCTTCGCATGCCGCTGCCCGACGACGTATTGATCGAGCTGTTCGAAAATCCGCCGTGGGGAGACGTGGAGGAAGCGATAGATCTCGCGCTTTTCCTTCATCGGCGAACGTGAGACGAGTATAACTCTCGTCATGCTCCTCGCCTCCATTCTCCTTGCCCTGACGATCGCCGAAGTCCCGTCACCTGCACCGGCCGGTGCGGCCGAGCCGCATCTCCACTCACGGAACGGACAGCTCATCCTGAGCTGGCTGGAGCCGGGAGTGCTGAAGTTCTCGACGTTCACGAACGGCAAGTGGAGCGCGCCGCGTGTGGTCGTGCAGCGCGAAGACCTGCTGGTCAACTGGGCCGATTTCCCCTCCGTCGTCAGCGACGGCAAGGGGACGCTGTTCGCGCAGTGGCTGCAGGTCGACGGCGCGCACGACCACGCGTACGACGCGTACATCGCTTCGTCCACCGACGGCGGGAAGACGTGGCGTCCGGCGAAGAAGCTGGAGCACGCGCCGAAGCCGGGAGAGCGCGGCTTCGTGTCGCTCGTCCCCGCGGCGTCGGGTGTTGCGGCGGTGTGGCTCAGCGACGGCGCGCTGCAGGGCGCGACGATCGACGCGAAGCTCGCCATCTCGGACACCACACGCATCGACAGTCGCATCTGCGAATGCTGCGCGACCGGCGCGGCGCGCACGGCGAACGGCGTCGTCGCCGTCTATCGCGACCGCTCCGAGGCGGAGGTGCGCGACATCTCCGTCGTGCGGCGCGTGAACGGCAAATGGACGGCGCCCGCGAGCCTACACGCCGACGGCTGGAAGATCGAAGGCTGCCCGGTCAACGGCCCGCAGATCGACGCGAACGGCCGCCGCGCCGTCGTCGCCTGGTACAGCGAAGGAGGCGGCTCGAAGCGCGTGCACGTCGCGTTCTCCAGGGACTCGGGCGCGACGTTCGCGAAGGCGCTGCGCATCGACGGCGGCAAGCCGACCGGCCGCGTCGACGTCCTGCTCACGCGCGACGGAGCCCTCGTCACCTGGATCGACGACGCCAGCATCGTCGTGCGCCACGTCCGCGAAGACGGCCGCATGAGCGACATCACGCGCGTGGCCGCGTCGAGCGCGGCAAGGTCCGCCGGGTTCCCCCGCGCGGCGATGCTGGGCGACGCGGCGTATGTGGCGTGGACGGAACCGTCCACGCCCAAACGGATCCGCGTGGCGCGCGTGGATGTGAAGTAAGACGAATGGGACGAACAGGACCTATGGGGCTGCACTGATTGGCTCAGTGCTGCTTTGTCCCATTGGTCCCATTCGTCCCATCGCTACTTGATGCTTCACGTTCGCCGGCGTTTTCGCCACTTCCGACACGTAGCCGATCGCGCCGCGGTCGGCGGACACTGCGTCAGCTCGTCGGCGGGATTCGCCGCGTTGACGATGACCTTGAAGCCGGCCGCATCGGCGGTGAGTGCGACAAAGAGGAGGAGCATCGCAATGAGTCGTTTCATCGGAATCCTCCTTAGAACCGCCACGTCGCGCCGAGGATGAGCTGGCGGCCGGGCAGGTGCACGGCGGACGTCGTTCCCGGGTAGACGAAGTAGCCGTAGGCCTCGTCGGTGATGTTTTCGAGCGCGGCGGTGAACTGCGTCATCTTGTACGTGTGAGCGCGGTGAAGGTGCGCCACGTCGCGTTGCATCCTGCCCGAGCTCACGGACGGTGGGATCGGCAGCGAATGCCGCGGTGGTGGTGAGGATGGCGAGGGCGATCGCCAGAGACAGCCTTGGACGCATGGTGCTTGGAGTTTCCTCTCTCTCTCGATTTGGGCCGCCGGACCGAGGCAGCCTGCCATTCCAAAAGCGAGCGGTGTGCTGGACGCGGCCATGCGTAAATTCAATGATTTAGCGTGATTGCGCGTGGCCGTGTCTGAGATCCGGTCCGGGATTGGGACAACGATGGGACCGACGGGGCGACCAGGACGAATAGGACTGATGGGACAGGAGATTGGCGCTGCCGCACTTGCCCATGTCCGTAAGTAAAACGATAATCGTGCGGTGCGATCCGCTGCCTTGCTTCTTCTGCTCATGCTGACCACCGCGGCCGCTCCGGCGCCGGATGCCGGCACCATCGTGCAGCGCCACCTCGACGCGATCGGCGGCGTGGAGCGGTGGCGGAAGGTGGAGTCGCTGATGGTGCGTGGCACCAACGATTACGCCGCGTTCGTCTGGCTGTGGAAGAGTCCCAACCGGTTTCGCACGGACGAGCGCGACCACCTCAACAGCGGGAAGACGCTGACGATCTCGTTCGACGGCCGCACTGCCTGGACGTCGAATCCGTTCAAAGGCTCGCCCGACCCACGGAAGATCACGCCGGCCGAGCACCGCCGCTGGGAAACCGGACTGGCCATCCGCAGCGACCTGCTCGACATGCCGCCGAAGGGCTCCAGCGTGACGCTGGCCGGCGAGGAATCGGTGCAGGGGCGGCGGGCGTACAAACTGACGCTGACGCGCGAGGGACGCGACCCGGTGCAGCTCTGGGTCGACGCGGAGTCGTACCTGATTCTGCAGCGTGCGCGCACCGTCGTCTCGCCGTGGGGGAGTCAGGAACTGGCGGTCACGCCGATCGGCGATTACCGCATGGTGCGCGGTGTTCGGGTTCCGCACAACTTCGGCGGCACGACCTGCATCGTGGAGGTCGATCCTGAGCTCGACGATGCCGCGTTCCGCCCGTCCCAACCGCTGCCCTGACATGTTGCGCGCCCTCGCCCTCTTCGCGACGTTCCTGCTGGCCGGTGCCGCGCCGGCAGCGGAGCTCGAAGTGTCGGGCCGCGTCCTCGGCGCCGGGGGGAAGCCGGCCGCTCATGCCGCCGTCGAGCTGCTCGCCGATGGCGTACCCGAACCGCTTGCGCGCGCCGTGACTCGCGCCGATGGCCGTTTCCAGCTCGCCGCACCGGGTGCCGGAATGTACCGCGTGGTGGTTCGCGCGAACGGCACCGTGCCGATGGAGGCGAGGCTGTTCCCTCTCCTGGCTCCTGCCGACCTTCCACTGCTGCGGCTGACGGCGGACGAGCCGCTGCGCGTGCAGGTTCGCGGCGGCGATGCGCCCCTCGGAGGTGTGCGCCTCGTCGCGCGTCCGCTGCAACGCAGCGCAGACAAAGGCTGGGGCGTCGCGACGCGCACGGCGATCACCGACGACCGTGGCGCAGCATCGCTGCCGCGGGGAGTGGGGGAGTCTCTCGAGGTCACGACGATCGGCCGTGACTTTGTCGACGTTCGCACGACTCGAGAGCGGACGCTCGACGTCCGTCGTGAGCCACGCTGTGCCCGGCCGGTCATCGTGCGCGCGCCGGACGGCTCCGCGGCCGCGGGCGTGACGCTGTCGGTTGCGTCGTTCCCGATCGGGAAGACGGACGCCGAGGGAGGCTTCGTCGTCGGGGCGCCGTGTCATGGCGAGCTGCGGCTCGCGGCGGGCGCGGATGACGGGCATCGCGCGGAGGGGCGCCTCCTGCCGGCGGCCGAGCCGCTGCCGCTCCAGATCACACTCCAGCCGCCGGAGGTACACAGCGGGCGTGTGCTCGACGCGGAGACCCGCGAGCCGATCGCCGGTGCGTTCGTCTGGACGGACGACGACGCGGCGGCGTTCGTGCGCACCGACGAAAAGGGCGCCTGGCGGCTGACGCCGCGCGCGCCGGGCGGCACGGCACGCTTCCACGCCGCCGCGACGGCGCATCTTCCTTCCTCCACCGGGCCGGTGTTCGCGCTCGCGCCGACGTCCGCGCTGCAGGGGCAAGTCGTCGATGACGAAGGGCGCGCCGTCGCGGATGCCGATGTCCGTGTCGAAGAGCACGCGCCCGACGCCGCGATCCGCTTCCGCCGGGCCGACGGCCCGGCGCTGCGGACGACGAGCCGTGCAAGTGGTGCGTTCCATGTCGACGTGCTGCCGCGGCGCGCGTACGTCGTACGCGCCCGGCGCGCCGGCTACGCGCCCGCGTCGATCGTGGTGGAGAAGCTGTTGCCCGGCGCGTCGAAGCGCGGTCTTCGCGTCGTGCTTTCCCGCGGACAGAGTGCCGCCGGGGAGGTCGTCGAGAAAGAGACTTCCGCGCCCATCGCCGGCGCGGAGCTGCGGCTCGTCACAGCCACCCGTGCGGCCCTTCCGCGTTGGGCGCGCGGCGATGACGACGAGGCCGAAGCGCACGAGTTCGTGGCGGTCACCGGCGCCGACGGCAGCTACCGTTTCGACCATTTGCCACCGGGCCGGTTCGACCTGGCCGTGATGGCCGACGGCTACGCGCCTCAACGGGTACCGGGACTGACGGTGACGGCGGAGCAGGCGGCGACGTTCGGTACGGTTTTGCTCGAGCGCGGCGCAATCGTCGAGGGAACCGTCGTCGATGCCGACGACCGGCCGCTGAACGGTGCGACCGTGCTGGTGCACCCGCCGGTCGCCGCGGGTGTTCGTGGCGATGCCGTGTTGCGCGCCGCCGCCGACGCGGAGGAGACGCGGCGGGGCGTGAGCGGCAGTGACGGCAGCTTCCTCGTGCGCGGGCTCACACCGGGTGCGACCGCCGACATCACCGTTCGGCGCGACGGCTACGTGACGCAGACGCGGTCGCGCGTGGAGATGCCTCCGCTGGAGCCGCTCCGGATCGTGCTGGAGCCGTCCGCGCGCATCAGCGGAAGGGTCGTCGACGATCGCGGCGACGTCATTGCCGGTGCCGTCGTGACGGCGAAGCCGGCGGAAAGCGCGCTGCCGGTCGGGCTCGACGGCCGCCTCGTCGAAAGCGACGCCGCTGGTGTCTTCGTGCTGGCCGATCTGCCGAAGAGTGCGGTGGCGCTCTCCGCCGTTGCGCGCGGCTTCCTCTCCGCCGAGCCGCTCGTGCTCGACCTCGGCGTACGCACCAATGTCGAAGACGTCGAGCTGACGCTCCGGCGCGGCGCGACGGTCGAAGGAGTCGTGCTGACCCCTGGCGGACAGCCGGCGGCCGCCGCGCGCGTCGCACTCCGCGGCATGCTGACGCCGGAGCGGATGCTCGAGCGTGAGGTGGCCGGCGCGACGCGCACGGACGGCGAAGGACGGTATCGTCTGGAAGGAGTGCCGTCCGGGCCGCAGAGCCTCGCCGCGTCGCAGGAAGGCTACCAGAGCGCGATCCGGGAGCTCACCGTCCAGCCGGGACAGAACCAGCTCGACTTCCGGCTCGGCGAAGGCTTCGCCATCGGTGGCCGTGTCACGGATAGCGGCGGCGCGCCCCTCGGCGGCGTGGCCGTGTCGCTTCTGACCAGCGGTCCGGGCGCCACACAGAACGAGACGAGCGCCGGCGACGGCAGCTTCCGATTCTCCGGCGTCGCGCCAGGCCGCTTCATCGTCTCCGCGCAGAAACAGGGCTACGCAACGGCGCGGCAGGAACTGCAGCTCGTCGACCGCGCCATCGAGGATCTCGACCTGCAACTGCGCCAGGGGGGCGGTGTCATCGCCGGGCAGATTCTCGGTCTCACCGCGCGCGATCTTCCCCAGCTGCAGATCACCGCGATGAAGCGACCGCTCGCCGGCATGGATGGGCTGCGCGACGGCCGCGCGAACGAGCAGTTCGCGTACCGGATCGAAGGCGTCTTTCCGGGCGAGTGGAGCGTCACCGCGCGGCTGCCGAGCGGCCGCGAGACCCGCCGTGACGTGACGATCGCCGCCGGTGCCGCCGACGTGCAGGTCGATCTGGAGTTCGAGCCGGGAGTCACCCTCAGCGGACGTGTGCAGCGCCGCGGCCAGCCGGTGAGCGCCGCGACGGTCGAGGCGCGCGGTGCCGCCGGGACGTCGAGCGGCTCCGCCACGACCGACGGGAACGGCAGCTTCCGCATCGAAGGACTGCAACCCGACACCCACAGCGTGATCGTGACGGTGTTGCGGTCCGGCCTCCGCCACGAGCGAACCGTGACGCTCACGTCGGATCAGAGCATCGACATCGACGTGCCGGTCGCACGGCTGAGCGGCTACGTCGTGGATGCTGCGACAGGCGCGCCGGTCACGGGTGCGATCGTGCTCGCGCTGCTCGAAGGAGCGTCCGGTGCGTTTCCGCCGCGGGCGACCACCGACGACGCGGGTGCGTTCACCCTCGACGGCGTCGGCCGTGGCCGGTTCCGCGTCACCGTCAGCAAGGACGGCTACGCCCTTACCGAGCAGCTCGTGGACGTACCCGCGGATGACAGCACGATCGGCGACCTGCGGCTGGTCCTGCGTCGGTAGGGCGCATTGGGACCGATGGGACGAATAGGACGAATGGGACGAATGGGACCTATAGGACGAATAGGACCTAGGACGACTGACGATCCCGTAGGTCGTTGGCGCCGTCCTATCAGTCCTCCTCAGTCCTATCAGTCCCATTGCACCTGCTACTTGCAGGCGGTGGCCGCGGCGCGCACGCGCTCCACGAACTGCCGGTCGTTCTTCTCCCAGGTGACGGCGGCGTGCGTCATCAGGATGCGGCCGGTGACGTCCGACACGACCACGACCGGTGTGTGCGTCACACCGATCGCCTCCAGCTTGCGCCGGAACTGCGGCACGACGGTCAGCGGAAACGCCACACGCAGCGCGTCGACCGCCTTTTGCGCCTCGGTGCCGTCGACCTCCGTGTAGCCGCGCACGGTGACTGTCGAGGGCAGCGTGTGCAGAGCCTCGTTCCAGACGGTCACCGTCTCCGCCAGGCACGATCCGCAGTCACGATCGACGGAGAAGTAGATCGAGACGTCCAGCGGACGCGCCGTCGCCGTGCCGCTGCCGAACGGCTGGCACTGACCCAGTAGCGCGGCCTGATACGCGTTGCGGTCCGTCTGCATGCGGAGGTTCTTCACGTCCACCGACAGCGTCTGGGCGGCGGCGACACGCTTCTTCAGCGCGCGGTTCTGGCGCAGCAGCACGACTTCACTGCCGATCACCGCGACGACGAGGGCGGCGACGATCCACTTCGTGAAATCGCGGTTCGCCGGTGTGGAGACGGGAGTCACTTCACTGCTGATTTGTTCGCTCAATTTTCGCCTTCGTCAGTGTTTTTCCGTCGGAGTAGAAGAAATGCCCGTCGCGGTCGAAGCGCATCATCGTCGTGTTGAAGACCGGCAGCGTGAACGCCTTCTGCAGCAGGCGGCCGTCCGGTGCGAACTTGTACACGTCGTTCCCGCGCTTCCAGTTCTCGGGGTTGCTGTAGACCACGTAGAGATTGCCGTCGCGGTCGACCGCGCAGGCGCGGTGAACGACGATTTCCGGGAGGACACGCCCCTTCGCGTCCTTGCGGAAGGGCCAGCGGTCGTCGAGCTCGCGGTTCGTCTCGAGCAGCACTTTGCCGTCCCAGCCGACTTTCTCGATGCGGTTCTGCACCACGTAAACGAGCCAGAAGCCGTCCGGCGCCGTGCAGACGGTATTGAGCGACGCGAGGTGCTCGACTCCTTCCGCCGATGCCGTGGCGGCACGCAACTCGCCGCGCGGCTTCCAGTTCCGGTCATAGGCGTAGACGAACGCACCGCCGTTCGACGCGAAGCGCCGCGTCACATAGAAGTTCTGGTTCGCGAAATAGAGCTCGCCCGGCCGCGCGACCGCCGGCAGCTCGATCGGCGGAAAGACTTCGCCGGAGGTCCCGAGGACTTCGATGCGTCCGTTCCCCTCATTCGCGAAGTACAGGCGGCCGTCGACGTGCGCGAAGCGGCGGCTCTTGCTCAGCGCTCCTGCTTCCTGTCCGGGACGTCCGAGCTCGCCGAGCCGTGCACCGGTGGAGGAGAGCTTCGTCACTTTCTGCTCCTCGAAATCGAGCGCGTAGATGTTGCCACCCGAGTCGAAGTCGATCCAGATCGTCTCCGGCGGCGTCGCCACCTTCCATACCTCGCGGACCGTCTCCGCCGGAGACGGATTGCCCGATGCCTGCTGGCAGGCGAGAGGGAGAGCCAGTACCAGAGCCGTGAGAACGTGCAAAGACAGGAGGCGGATCATGTCGTGAGCTCCCTCGCGTCCGCGGCAGAACGGAGGCGCGGGCTGCGCGCAAGCTCCGTTCTGCCGCCTCATTCATTCCACTGAGACGTCGCCTCAGCAGTTGCTGCCGTAGGTGGCCTTCATACAACCGCACCACATGCCTTCGCAGTATTCGGCGCTGTGGGTCGTCTTGCAGTTGGTCCACATGTCGTAGCACGGAAGGGCCGCGGCTTCTTCAGTGGCCACTTCGGTCGCGACGGAGGCGCTCACGTTGAGCGCGAGGACGGAGAGGAGCAGGACGACGAGGATGAGGACGCGAGACGTTTTGGACACGATTTCTTTCCCCGATTTTCAGTTGAAGGTCGTGAGTGCAGTGGACATGCGACGCTGGGTTCCTCGTCCCGCTTCGGCACGAGGCGGTGCGCGTGTGGAAGACATCGAGGCGGACGTCACCGTGTACCTCCGGTCATAAAGAGTGACGGCAGTATATCAATACTGTTTGCAACAGCGACACCGATAAGTCACTGACTGCTTTCCTTGCACCCGGCGGAGAGCGCCAGCTTTTTTGACACGCCGCGCACGCGCTGAATCAGCGCAACCACCACCACATCAACAACTTACCTCCTCCTGCCACCTCGGCCGGCCGCTTGCGATTTGTGTCCGGCGAAAGGAGGTGGTGCCGAAGAGAGCGATGACGTGAACGGAAAGAAAAGACAGGACATGTGGAACAGCCAAATCCCCGGTCAACACCAAATTCGAAAAAAGGAGAAATGACCCCATGCGGAAATCCCTGCAGCTTCTCGCGATCGCAACGCTCCTCCTCACCCTCGGTGCCACGACCGTCCTCGCGGACGACGCGGCGCCCTCCACTCGCGGTGTCGTGAACCTCAACACGGCCGATGCCGCACAGCTCCAGTTCCTCCCCCGCGTCGGCGAAAAAGCCGCGCTGCGCATCCTCGAGTACCGCAAGCAGCACGGCTCCTTCAAGAAGGCGACGGACCTGATGCAGGTCAAGGGCTTCGGCCAGAAGACCTTCGATCTCGTCGCCCCCTACATCGCCGTCGACGGCAAGACCACGCTCACGGAAAAGATCCGCACTCCGCGCAAGGCGCGCGCGCAGAAACCCACCTCCACGGCGTCGAACTAAGCGGCGCTTCCTACCTCTAGTCCTACCCGGGACCGCCGCACGCGCCGCGGCGGTCCCGACCTTCCCTCCGCACCTTTAGTCGCGTTGTCCGTTTTCCGTTGTCCGTTTTCCGTGCCCCCATCGCGGCGCGGCGCAGCACGGACAACGGACAACCGAAAACGGACAACCGCCGCCCGCGGCTCCCACCCCTCATCACAACAAGGAGGACGTGTGTCTTCACAGCGAGGACTCTCCCTGCTCGAGCTCCTGACGTGCGTGGCGATCATCGCCGTCATCGGGCTCTCGTCATTCCCTTCCTGGATGTCGCTGCGCCGCCGCTCCGCCGTGCGCATCGCCGCCAGCGAGCTCCGCGCGATCTTCCAGCAGACGCGCGCCCGGGCGCTCGCACGCAGCATCAACTGCGGCGTGAAGTTCGTGCAGCTCGGACGCGACTGGCACTTCTCGATCTACGACGACGGTGACCAGGACGGCATCCGCAACGACGACATCCTGCGCGGTATCGACCGCCCCGTGACGCAGCCGCGCCTCGTGTTTCTCGAAGGCTCGCGCGCAGCACGCATCGAGCTGCCCAACGAGACGATCGTCGATCCCGACGGCGAAAAGCTGCCGCCGACCAAGTCCCCCGTGCAATTCAACAAGTCGGCGATCTGCTCGTTCTCGCCGATCGGCGAGTCGACACCCGGCTCGATCTATCTCAACGACGGCGACGGCACCACGTACGCGGTGCGCGTGTACGGCGCCACGGGCCGCGTCCGCGTACTCCGCTACGACCGCCTGCGGCGCAAGTGGGAGGTGCGGTGATGCGTCTAGCCGGCGCGGCGCACGACGACCTGCTTCGCCTCGTACGTCTGAATTGCCGACAGCGAATTGCGGCGCAGGAACTCCTCCGTGAAGACGTCCGTCAGCACTGCACCGTCCATGTCGCGGCCCACGGGCAGACCGGCGGCGAACAGCACCGTCGGGACGACGTCGACCACGCGCGCGGCTGCCGGATTCGGCTTGTGCGCGGCCCCTGGACCTGTCACGAGCACGAAACCGTCGTCGGCGCCGGGATCGTCCTGCCGCAGCCGGTCGATGAGCAGCGCGTAAGCACTCGCCTGCACGTCCGGCGGCGTGACGGCGGACGGGGAGCAGATCACGATCAGGTGCTGCGGATGCTCGCGCGCGAGCGTGGCCAGCATGCGATCGAGCTGCTGCACGTACGCACGCAGCGCGTCGCCGCGGCCGCTCGTGCGCTCCGGCAGCTCGTTCAGGAAGATGTGCATCGCACGCTGCGCCTCGGAGAACCCTTCGAGCGCCACGACGGAAAGCGCGAAGCGATCGTCGACGCTGGCCATCGCCGCGGCGTCGGCGGCGAGTCCGGCCAGGATGCGCTCGCGTGCATTGCCGCTCTCGCGGAAACGCTGCGCGACGTCGGGCGCCACGGGCTTCACGTTCGAGCGCAGTGCCGCGTCGGTGAGGACGCGCGTCGCACCACCGGCCGCCGACTGCGGCCAGTTGACGACCGAGGCGTCGAGCTCGACGCGCTCGAACAGGGACCAGAGGGGGAGGGAGTTGCCCGCCGGCAGCGGAGCGGAGATGCGCTCGACCGGCGGAATCAAACCCCACGCGCGGAAGCCGACGCCGCTCGGGACGAGCAGAAAGGGATCGGCGCGATTGAGCGGCGTGCGGTAGGAGAAGCGCCCCGTCACGCGGTGGCGGTACGGCAGCTTCCCCGTCGCCAGCGAGGCCCACAGTGCCTTCGGGCTGGTGGTGGGGAACGGCTCGAGCCGCGTGAAGAACTCGCGCTCCGTCGTCTGCTCGAAGAACGGCACGAGCCCCTCGCCGCGCATCTGCACGATCCAGTCGAACGGCAGGTTGCGGATGGCCACGACGATCACCGGCCGGTGCCCGGCGAGTCCGCCGATGTTCGCCACGACCACGTTGCGCGTGTTGGTGCGGTAGCTCTCGCGCCGCTGGTAGAGAAAGACCGACGAGATGGCGACGAGCACGAAGCCGATGACGAAGATCAGCCGCGAACGGCGGCGCCCCGCGTTGCGCTCGACGAGCCACAGCAGCAGCAGGATGAACGCCGTGACGGTGATGATGTTCGTCGCCTTCGACAGGATGCGCACGGCACCGATCGGCAGATAGATGCGCAGATCTTCGAGATGCGTCCAGTAGATGAACGAGGAAATGAACGCGGCGAACACCACGAAGCCGAAGCCGTGCGCGCGATACTCGTCGGTCTCTGCCGGATCGCCGCTTCGCGAAGGTCCGCGGCCGAACAGCCGCACGCGCAGCGCGCGGAAGCCCCAGAGAATCGAGCCGAAGAGCACACCGCAAATGAGGGCGTAGACGACGGTGACGGTCGCGAGCCGCGCCGGCGTGATGTCCACCTGCGGATTGAGGAAATACAGCAGGTGGGCCATGTAGTGGCCGAAGATCGCGCCGGCGAGGACGCGCTTGAGGTAGGCCCACCGGATCAGCATCGAAGGGCGGTCATTCTATGCTGACCGCGGCCACCCTCCGCGCCTGCCGCGGACCGCACGACCTCCTCCGCCTCCTCGGCTACCCCGTCTGTCCCGTTCCGGTCGATCCCGAAGAATGGCGCCGCGGTGGCGTGACGCTGGCCTGGAACGGCAACGGAAGCCTCGAACTGGTCACCCGCCTGAAGCGCTTCGACGCCTTCGTGCTCCACGGTAATGTTGACGAACAATCAGTCTCAAAATTTCTACTCAGTTACCGTGACTACAATCTGCTGACCAAATCGGTCGTCATCAAAAGCAGCGATCCTGGCGCGGCAGCGTCTGGCCATGCAGGCACGGCGAGCGGCCAGGGCCGCTGCCCGGTGAGCATCCTCGACCTCGCGCCGGACGGCCGCCTGCGCCGGCTCGACGTCGATCTCTCCTCGCCGTCGCCGCACGCGCTCGACCGGCTGAACCTCCTCGTGCGCGGCGACGACGAGGCACTGCCCCGCATCTTCGACCGCGCGCTCGATCGCGAAAGCGTCACGCGGCAGTTCTTTCTCCGCTTCCGCGATGCCGTGCGCAACGTCGGCACCGCGCTGGCGCAGGCGTGTCCGCAGGAAGGAGGGGAGGCGGTCGAAGCCGAAGCGCTCCTCATCCTCTCGCGGCTCCTCTTTCTTTCGTTCGTGCAGGAGAAAGGATGGCTGTCGGAGGAGCGGCGCTTCCTCGTCGACCGGCTGGACGAGGCGATCGCGCGCAAGCGGGAGTTCTTCTCGACGGTCCTCCTGCCGCTCTTCTTCGGCTGCCTGAACACGCCGCGGTCGCGGCGCACGCCGGCGGCGCGGAAGCTCGGGCGCATCCCGTACCTCAACGGCGGACTCTTCGAGCCGTCGCCGTTCGAGCGCCGCCACGCCGAGCTGCAACTGCCGAACGAGCTGCTGCAGCACGTGCTCGAAGACGTCTTCGAGAGGTTCGATTTCCGCATCGAGGAGAGCGATGCCGCCGGCACGCATGTCGATCCGGAGATGCTCGGCCGCGTCTTCGAGTCGCTGATGGCCGAGGACGAGCGCGCGGCGAGCGGCAGCTTCTACACGCCGAAGGAGCTGGTCGACACGTTGACCACACGCGCGATCGAGGCGTGGCTCGGCGACGGCGACGCGGCGAAGCTGGAGCGCATCACGATCCTCGATCCCGCGTGCGGTTCCGGCGCGTTCCTTCTCTCCGCGCTCGGGGTGCTCGAGCGCCTGTGGAAGCGGCTCGCGCCGGACACGCCCGGCAACCTGCGGCAGCGCATCGTGGAGCGTTCGCTCTTCGGTGTCGACATCAAACCGGAGGCGGTGCGCCTCTGCGAGCTGCGCCTGTGGCTGGCCATCGTCGCCGGCAGCAACGACACCATCGAGACCGTACCGCCGCTGCCGAACCTCGACCGCAACATCCTCCAAGGCAACTCACTGCTCAGCCCCATCTCCTTCCTCGGCCATGCGCGCGCCGACGTCTACCGCGACTGGGTCGTGGCACTGCACGCGCAGCGCGAGCTCGTCGAGCGCTATCGCACCGCGCCGCAGGAGGAGCGTCCGGCGCTCAACCGCATGCTGCGCGCGAACGACCAGCGGCTGGCGTCCGACCTCCTCTCGCAGTCCATCGACGCGGCGGAGGCGGAGCTGCAGAGCGCGATCGTGCCGGAGAAGGATCTGTTCGGCCGCGCGCGGCCCGCCGACGACGACCGCTGCCGCGAGCTGCAGCAGCGCATCGCCGAGAACCGCCACGCGCTGGAGCGCGTCGAGGAGGGGCAGCTCGACTTCTTCTCCTTCGACGTCCACTTCGCGCCGGTCCTCTCCGCCGGCGGCTTCGACGTCGTGGCCGGCAATCCGCCGTGGGTGCGCCACAGCCGCCTCGAGCCGCGCATGAAGCGGATGCTCGCCGACCGCTTCGCGCTCTTCCGCGCCCCGCGCGGCGGCGTCGCGATCCACCAGCCCGATCTTTCCGTCGCCTTCTTCGAGCGGGCGCTGCAACTGGTGCATCCCGACGGCGTCGTGGCGATGCTCATGCCGTCGAAGATTGCGAACGCCGCGTACGCGGCGCCGCTCCGCCGCGAGCTCGCGCGCCACAACGTCCTCGCCATCGAGGACTGGAGCAGCGATCCGAAGCGCTGGTTCGAAGCCGACACCTTCCCCATGGGCATCGTCTGCCGGCCGGGGAGCCCCGCCGGCGCGACGCGCGTGAATTTCTCCGGCGAAAGCTTCGACACGACGATCACCACCGATGACGAATGGCTCCTCGCACCGCCCGACGTCGCGGCGATCCTCCGCCGCCTTCGCGACACCTACCTCGACCTCGACGAAGTCCTCGGGCGCCGCCCGCTGATGGGCGTGAAGACCGGCGACAACGGCGCGTTCTTCGTGGAGGAGGAGCGCGTCGACGGCACGCATCTCGTGACGAAGGAGGGGCTGCGCATCCCGCTGACGGCGCTGAGCCGTTGTGTGCGCGGCCGCGACGTCCGCCGCTGGCGCGTCAGCCAGTCGACGTGGATGCTCTGGCCGCCGCGTGACGGCTGGCGCACGCCGCCGCCGTGGCTCACCGCGTTCGCCAGGCGGCGCAAGGTCGCACCCGAGGCGCTGCAACTGGCGTTCGTGCGCCCGGAGCACGTGGGGATCAAGGTCGCGTGGAAAGATCTTTCGCGCGGCATGGCCGCGGCGGTGCTGCCGGACATCGTCGACGTGCACGGCCACCCCGTACCGCTGGTGCCGAATCAGACGCTGTATTCGATCGATTGCACCACGATGGAGGACGCGTACGCGATCGCGGCGATCCTCAATTCCACGATTGCCGATGCCTTGCTGCTGTGTGTCGCGGAGCGGGCCAAGGACACACACTTTCGCTACTTCGGCCGCACGGTGGCGCGCCTGCCGTTCCCGCTGGTGGGGCCGGCCACCCGCGATCAACTGGCGCGCCTGGGACGGCGCGCGCATCTGGGGAGTGCGGTCGATGTGGACCCGCTGGTGGCGGCGCTGTATGGGGTGGCCGCGGAGGAGTTGGCGGTGCTGCGTGGGTTCGTGGAAAGGCGGCTGTATGGGCGGTGATGCACGGGGAACGATGGGATCAATAGGACTTATGGGACAGATCGGTCCTATGCACCGTGCGCATCGTGTAGAACTAGCCTGGGATCACCCATGACGCCCACTCTTGCGGAACACCAGCACGACGCCGTGGCCCGCCTGCGCGATCTGCTGCGCACGCGCAACGGGGCGCTGCTGGCGGATGATGTGGGGCTGGGGAAGTCGTTCGTGGCGGCCACGCTTGCGCACGACGTACACGCGCGGGGCGGCAGCGTGGATCTGGTCGTTCCCGCTGCACTCGTCGCGCAGTGGCGGGAGACGCTGGACCGGTTCGGCGTGGAGGCGCGCATCCTCACGCATGACGCGCTGGCGTCCGATCCCTTCCTGCCTTTGCCGCACGACCGGCTGGTGATCGTCGATGAGGCGCATGCGTTCCGCAATCCGAAGACGCGGCGGTACGACGCGCTGGCGCGGCGCAGTGTCGGGGCGAACGTGCTGCTCGTCACGGCTACGCCGGTGTGCAATTCGCTCGACGACCTCGAAGCGTTGATTCGCCTCATCGCCAGCGACGATCTCCTCGCCGATTGCGGCGTTCCTTCAATAGACGTCGCCTTCGCCGAGCGTGACCGCGAGCAGCTCGCGCGCATCGTGGCGGCGCTCGTCATCCGCCGCGAGCGCGACGTCCTGCCGCCCGGCCTCCGCTTCGGTATCCTGGAGCGGCGCGTGATCCGCCACCCGCTGCCCGACGGCGGGCACCTCATCGACGCGCTGCGCTTTCCGCTGACGGGCGAGCAGGCCATCCTGCGCCGCTTCCTGTGGCGCCGCCTCGAATCGAGCGAAGCCGCGCTGCTCGATTCGCTGCGACGCCAGCAGCGCTTCTACGAGCGCGTCGTCGCGGCGGGGCGGCCACTCTCGAAGCGTGACTACCGCCGTGCCTTCGGCGACGACGATGGTTTCCAGCAGGTGCTCTTCTGGGATCTCTTCGCTCCGCCGGGCGCGTGCGACGTCGACGAGATCCGCGCGGAGCTGCAGCGCCTCGACGCGCTCTCCGTCGCCATCCGCAACTCCACGTGCATCAAGCGGCAACTGCTGGTCGACCTGGTGCATGAAGCGAAGGAGCCGCTGTTGATCTTCACCGGCTCCATCGCCACGGCGCGCGATCTCCGCGACGCGCTCCGCTGCGGCCTCGTCACGTCACATGAGCGTTCGCGCGATGCGGTGCTGCGCGCGTTCATGAGCGGCAAGCTCGATGTCGTCGTCTCCACCGACATGGCCGCGGAAGGGCTGAACCTGCAACGCGCCGGCGTGATCGTGCACTACGACATCCCGTGGAACCCGGTGAAGCTCGACCAGCGCAACGGCCGCGCGCACCGCATCGGCCAGACACGCGACTCCGTGCGTGCCATCTACTTTCTCCCCGAGCGCGACGAGACCCGCATCATCCGTACGGTCGCCGCGAAGAATCGCGACCGCCGGTCGATTCTGGCGACGGACCGGCTCACGCACGGAACAGCCGCTCGGCCGACGCTGCGGCCACGCTTCACGAAGGACGCGGCCGCGTACCGTTTCCTGCAGGCGGCGAAACAGTTCGCGCTCCCGCAGCGCCTGGAGCGGCGGCACAAGGCGGGACTCGAGCTGCTGCTCGGGGAGATGGCGCGCGAGTACCTCGATCAGCGCCGCGTCGACGACCTCGTCGCACTTCTCGAGTAGTGCTCGCGCACGACGGCTTCGGCCGGCTTGTTCTCCAGCTCGTAATCGTTGCTCTGCGGGCCGCTGTGCTCCGGATACGAGAACCACTTCCATGGATAGACGCCGGCGAGCCACGGTTGCGGCCACACCGCCTCGAAGAACGCCTCGTACGCGGTGGCCTGCACGTCGAGCGCGAGTGGCGCGGTGCGCGGCAGCTCCCACTGCCGCCACGCCGCGCCCTCCGCGCTGCGGTAGCCGATCTCGGTGAACACGATCGGTTTCCGCTCGTCGCGCGCGAGCTGCGCCAGCCGCGCCACGACCGGCTGCCACGCGCGCACCAGTTCCTCGCGCGACGGCTTCGGCGCATCGACCAGCGGAAAGTACGCGCTGACGCCGATCCAGTCGAGCGCGTCCCAGAAGCGCACGTGAAACACCTCGTCGAAATTCGCGCCGTACGTCAGCGGCCCCTTGTAGATGGCGCGCACGCTGGCGATGATGCGCCGCCATTCCGGCTCGAAGCGCGACGCCAGCTTCTGCTCGTTGCCGACGCTCAGCGCATCCGCACCGGTATCGCGCGCGATGGTGGCGTAGTGCGTGATGAAGCGCTCGTAGTCGCCGAGGTAGCGCCGCCACTCCTCGTCCGACCACTGCTCCGCCGCCGGCTCGTTGCGGCTCCAGACGTGCGGTTTGAGCAGTACGCGCAACCCGAGGGCGTGCGCCTCTTTCGTCACGGCGACGAGCGAGGCGTCGCTCTCCCAGACGTTCGGCCCACCCCAGCGCAGCTCCGGCGTGCCGCGATGAAAGCCGAACGGCGTCACGGAGATCCAGTTCACCCCCAGCGCCTGCGCCTTCCGCAGCGAGGCCGCCGATCCCTCACCGCCGTAATGCCGCGGCGGTCGCGCCGACGCGTAGCTGAGGCCGCGCTGCTTTTCGTGGAGGGGGATGAAGGGGGTGGCCGTGCAGGCCGTAAGCAGCAGCGCGGTCAGGGCAACCAGCCGGATCACCTGCCCATGATGCCTTGGCAATGGGAACGATGGGACAAATAGGACGGATAGGACGAATGGGACAAATAGGACGGCCCATTCGTCCTGTAGGTCCTATTCGTTCGTCCTATCGTTCTTCCGGCGCCTTCAACACGACCGTGCCACCCCGCGCCAGCACGCCCCGGCTACAGCGCCCTCCGCTGGGCGCATCACACAGCGCGTACTCCCCACTTTCCGCGGAATCCACCACGAAGCGCGTCCCCTCCGCCGTGGCGCCGGCAAAGTAGCCGAGGCCGCGCGCGGCGAGGAATGCGCCGCCGTGCAGCAGCCAGAGGTCGCGGCGGTCGCCGGGCTCCACGACCAGCGTGCCGCCCAGCGACTCCATGGCCACGGGCAGCGGCTCCCGCTGCACCGGCACGCGCAGCAGCCGCCAGGCGTATCCGGGCGCGACGACCGAAAGGAACACGTCGGCAGTGCCGGCGGAGACGCGGAAGTCGAACGAGCCGTCTGCTTCGACCGGCCGCGGCGAGCCGGCGATGCCGCGGTTCTCGCGTGGCAGCATGGCGATCGCGGCGCCGCTCACCGGCCCCGCCGCCGACATGATGGTGCCGTGGACGCGCGTCGAGGGAAGGACCACCAGCTGCACCGGCGCCGCCTCGGTATCGTCTTCCAGCGTCACCTCGACGAAGCCCTCCGTCTCCGCGTCGCGCGTGAACGCGCGCAGCGCGTACGTGCCGGGCAGCAGGCCGGCTGCTTCGAAGGCGCCGTGCTCCGCTTCGAATTCGGCAAAGTCTCCGGATCCCTCGACGTGCACGAGCGCGTGCGGCTGCGGCTCGCCTTCGCGGTTCACGACCACGCCGCGCAGGCTCTTCCCCGGCAGCTCGATCTCGATGCGCGGCAGGGCGTCGTCGCTGTCGCGGACGACGCGGACGTCGTTCAGCGTCCGCTGCACCGCCGGCTGCAGCGCGACGATCTTCACCACCGGCCACGTCCCCTCTGCCGCGAACGGCAGCAGCACGCGGAACTCGCCATTGGCGTCACTCACGACCGGCACCCACGCGCGATCGCTGGTGAAGGTCAGTTGCGCTTCGAGCGGCTTGCCGCCCAGGGTGATGGTGCCGTGGACGAAGCTGGAGCGGATGCGGGCGTGGTGGTCGACGTCGGTGGTGAGGTCGAGCGTTTCCGTGTACCAGGAGTCGTCGGGCGAGCGGCCGATCTCCAGCCGGTAACCGCCGGGTGCGATGGCTTCGCGCACCCAACGCCCCGTTTCCGGCAGCGTGGCCGTGACCTCCGACAGCAGGACGTTGAAGCGGTCGAGCTTCTGCAGCCGCACGCTCCACGGCTTGCCGGTCAGGTCGACCGGCGGTGTGACCTGCAACGTCAGCGTACGCGGACGCGCCAGCACCAACGGTTGCCGCAACTGCGCCTCGCGTCCGTCGAGCAGCGTCACCTCCGGTGCATCCGAGAGCAGCGCCCCCGCACGCGCCTGCACGACGTAGCGTCCCGGCGGCGCATTGAGGTGAAAGAGGCCGCGTGCATTGGCCGTGGCCACGACCCGCCGTACCGCCGCCCGGTGCCGCGCGTCGTCCGTCATCATCGTCAGTGATGCTGGCGTCAGCTCGATCGTGACCTTCGGCTGCTCCGCCGGCTTCGGCCGGTCGCGCCTCTCCTCGAAAACGACCTTCCCGGTCAGCGACGCTCCTCGTTCAAACCGCAGCCGTCCCAGGTCCAGCGGCCTGGCGGTCGCCAGCGTCTGCTCCCAGCGATGGAGCGATGCCAGCCCCTGGATGCGCAGCGCCAGGTCGAAGCGCCCGGCCGGCAGCTCGCACGCGAACGTGCGCCCCTCGATCGGGCAGGTGAGCACGCCTCCCGGCGCCGTCGCGGGTCCGGCACCGGGAAGCGGTTGGAAGTGGACCGTGAGCTCGCGCGGGGAACTGCCCGCCGGCACCTCGACGGTCCCGCGAAGGATGCCGGCGGGGAAGAGGGGAAGAGCGACCGTGGCCGTCGACGCCTCGATCCGGACCACGGAGGGTGGCGCCCACCAGCCACTCGCGCGCGGGGTCAGCTCCCACAGCCCCGGCTCGAGCTCGACCTCCGCCGCCGCCCCGTCGGGCGTCACGGCCGCCGTGACCGTGACCATTTTCCCTTCCGCCGAGTCGAGCCGGCGGGCTTCGATGAGCGCCGGGGCTTCCAGGCGGAGCTGAACCAGAGCGGCGAGCAGTGCCAGTGTGCGCAACATAGTGCTCACCTCAGATGTAGCGGCACGAGCCCTTCAGCTCGTAACAGTACGCCTGCCCGTTCTTCAGCGACCCGGCGGTCTTGCAGAGGCAGAAGCCCGGCGCGAAGCGGTGCCGGGTGCACAGGCTCTTCGTGAACGCCACGTCCACGTCGCACCACTTGCAGCCGTACGTATCCGTGCAGAGGATGCTGTACGTCGTCGTATTGCCGCCGTAGCCGTAGGGCGTGCTGGCATCCGACAGCATCGCGCACTCCGTCGAAGACATGTCCGCCGTGCAGTCGCTGATGCCTCCGGCAAAGGCCGCCGTGGCCGTGAAAACGAAGATGAGGGAGAGAAGAAAACGAACCGGAACCTTCATGCTCATTGCTCCTTTCGCATGTTGCGATGTGGCAACATATTGCACATCGCATTAGGGCCGTCAATAAGGAGCGGATAAGGCCCTGCGAGGGAGTGACGCAGAAGAGTCAAAGGCGCACGGGCGCCGGGAACGGAGGATCAATGGGACAAATAGGACGAACAGGACCTATAGATCGAATAGGCCAGGCTTTGTCCCATCTGTCCTATCCGTCCTATAGGTCCTGTTCGTCCTATCGTGTCCCGGTGGCGCGCCTCACGCCGCCGTTTCGAGTCTGGCGGTAGAATCGCTGCCCCACATGGATCTCCTCATCGTCGATGACGAAGCTTCCCTGCGTGACTTTCTCTCGATCGTCTTCGAGGAGGAGGGGTGGCGCGTCGAGACCGCCGCGTCGCTGGGCGAGGCTCGGGCGATGGTGGCCCGGCTCGAGCCCGACGTCGTGCTCTGCGACCTCATGCTGCCCGACGGCTCCGGCATCGATCTGATCCGCGAGGTCAAGAGCGAGCGCCCGTCCATCGCCTTCATCATGATCACCGCGCACACCTCGACGCGCTCGGCGGTCGAGGCGCTGAAGGCGGGGGCGATGGACTACATCGCCAAACCGTTCGACATCGAGGAGCTGAAGATCCTCGTCCGCAAAGCGGTCGAGCGGAAGGAGCTCGAAGACGAGAACATCCACCTCCGCAGCGTCCTCGAGGAGCGCTTCACCTTCTCCAACATCATCGGCAAGAGCGCGAAGATGCAGGAGATCTTCTCCATCATCCAGCGCATCGCCAAGACGACCTCCACGGTCATGATCTCGGGCGAGTCCGGCACCGGCAAAGAGCTCATCGCGCGGGCGGTGCATTTCAATTCGACGCGCCGGGGAAAGTTCGTGTCGATCAACTGCGGGGCGTTGCCGGAGACGCTGCTCGAGTCGGAGCTCTTCGGCCACGAGCGCGGTGCGTTCACCGGTGCCATCCGCGAGAAGCGCGGCCTCTTCGCCGAGGCCGATCGCGGCACGATCTTCCTCGACGAGATCGGCGAGACTTCGACCGCGATGCAGATCAAGCTGCTGCGCGTGCTGCAGGAGCGCGTCGTGCGCAAGGTCGGCTCGAACGCCGATGCGCCCATCGACGTCCGCGTCATCACCGCCACGAACCGCGATCTCGTGGAGTCGATCCGCGAAGGAACGTTCCGCGAGGATCTCTTCTACCGCATCAACGTGATCCCCATCCATCTGCCGCCGCTGCGGCAGCGCAAGGAAGACATCCCGCTGCTCGTCGATCACTTCATCGAGAAGTTCTGCGGCAACATGGGCGTCGCCCGGAAGCGCATCTCCGCCGATGCGGTACGTGCGATCGAGAAGTACCACTGGCCCGGCAACGTGCGCGAGCTGGAGAACGTCGTCGAGCGGATGATCGCGCTCGAGGAAGCCGACCTCCTCACCACACGCTCCCTCCCGGAGCACGTCCTCCTCGGCGGCCGCATCCCCGACGCCTCGTTCGAGCTGCCGCCCGAAGGGTTGTCGCTGGAGGAGCACGTCCAGGCGATCATGAAGATCTTCATGCTCAAGGCGCTGGAGCGCTCCGGCGGCGTGCAGACGCAGGCGGCGGAATTGCTGCGCATGTCGTTCCGCTCCTTCCGCTATTACGCGAAGAAATACGATCTCCTGCCGCGCGACACGAGGCAGGAAGAGATGGTCGAGGTCGAGGATGGCAACTAAAGCCGCGGTGGTGTTGTTGTTGGGGATGATGGCCTGCGCGAAAACCCCGGCGCCGCCGCCGAGCACGACGACGACGTCCTCGCCCCAGGAAACCGCTACGGCGGCACCGGCCGACACCGCCGGCAGCGCAGCCTCCTCCGGTCCGCGCGTCCTCTTCCCCGACGGCCACGTCGTGCGCGTGGAGGTCGCCATCGACGACGCCACTCGCGCGCAGGGGCTGATGTACCGCGATCAGGTCCGCCCCGGCACCGGGATGCTGTTCATCTTTCCGGAGGATGGGGAGTACGGCTTCTGGATGAAGAACACGCTCATCCCGCTCGACATCATCTGGATCGACAAACAAAACCGGGTCACGCACGTCAAATATGATGTGCCGCCGTGCCAGGCCGATCCGTGCCCGAGCTATCCGCCGAACGCGATCTCGCGTTACGTGCTGGAAGTCGGGGCGGGGGTAGCGCGCGCACACGGCATCAAGGCGGGCGACGTGCTGCGGTTCGAAGACATCGGCAACGTCGGCGCACGCTGAATTTTTGTTTTGGGCGTCACGTTGCGCCCTGAAGAATCCCATGGTCCGAAAGCGCGGCGAAAACCTTCGCTCCATCTTCGTGCTGCTGTTCCTGAACGTCGCGTTCTTCCTGCTCGAACGTCAGGACCCGCAGAAGTTCCGGAGCCTGTTCGCCTTCGAGCGCGATGCCGTGCTCGGCGGGCAGTGGTGGCGTGTCTTCACCTATCAGTTCACCCAGGCGGGCTCCGGCTGGATGGAGCTGCTGGCGCTGTTCGTCACGCTGCTGCTGCTCTACATGATGGGCTCGGCGATCGAGGAGGAGTGGGGGAGCGGACGCTTCCTCACGCTGTTCATCGTCTCGACGCTGGGCTCGGCCGGCTTCGCCGCGCTGCTCGACATCCCCCTGCTGGGGACGTACTTCATCTTTTTCACGCTCCTCTTCGTCTATGCGGCGGAGTTCCCGCAGCAGACGTTTTACCTCTTCGGCGCCATGCCGGTCCGCGTGCGGATCCTGGCGGCGTTCTCGGCGGTGGTGCTGATCTACGGCGTCTTCGCCGGTGCCCCCTCCAACCTCGCCGCCCTCGGCGGCGCCGTCGCCGGCTACATCTATTACCTGCTGCAGCGCATGACGCTCCCCCGGCCTGAGAAGCCAGCCGAGGCGGAGCTGCCGCCGGTCAACGTCATGGATACGCTGGCCATGCGCAACGGCGTCCGCTACGCCGCCATGAAGCAGGCGCTGCACGCCCAGTCCGCCGTCGACGTCGATCGCCTGGCCACGCAATGCGAACGGGAGATCGTCGGAGGCGTGAACGTCTGCCCCCCCGCCGACTTCAAACCGGAGCACAGCGACGGCTACTGCATCCGCTGCGAAGGCTTCGCGGAATGCTCCACGCGGTTCCTCCGGGCCAACCGGCCGGCGCCGATGCCGCCCGACGCGGAACCGCAGGCGCTGGTGTAGTGCACAAGGAACGATAGGACAAATAAGACCTATAGGACGAATAGGACAAATGGGACTCGGGTGGGCGGGGTCCCATAAGTCCTATTCGTCCTATAGGTCCTATTTGTCCTATCGTTCCCTGTCGCTATTCGGCGCTGCCGCCGCCTTCGCCGCCACCGCCGCCGCCACGGCGGCGCCTGCGGAAACGGCGCCGTTTCCGCGGACCTTCGCCTTCACCACCGCCGCCTTCGGCGGGCGGTGCGGCTGAGCCTTCGGGCGGTGCCGGACGTTCCGGGCGCGGGGGACGGTCGGGGCGCGGCGGACGTTCCGCGCGGGGCGGACGTTCGCGGCGGGGGCCGCGTTCCGGGCGGGGTCCCGGTTCGGCGCCTTCGGCACCCGCGGGGCGTTCGGCGCGTTCGGGGCGCTCGCCGCGCGGGGGGCGTGGCGGACGCGGCTCGCGCGGCTGCTGATTCTGGGGTTGCTGCTGCGGTGCGCCCGGCAGGGCGGCTTCACCGCCACCGCGGCCGCCACGGCCACGGCGGCGCCGGCGACGGCCGCCGCCTTCGCGGGGCTGTTGCTGGGCGGCGGCGTTCTGTTGCTGCTGGTCGGCCGCTTCCCGCTGGCGCTGCTGCTGTTGCTGCTGGCCGCCGCGTTGGCGCTGTTCGCCGCGCTGGCGTTGCTGGCCCTGCTGCTGTTGCTGTCCGCGCTGCCCTTTTTGTCCCTGCGGCTGCTGCTGCCGCTGCGGTTTCACGCCGGTGCGCTGCTCGAATTCACGGAGCTTTTTCTCCATGTATTTGCGCGATTGCGCCTCGCGGCGGAGCTTGATTTCGTCGTGGCCGCAGTAGGGACAGCGGCGCCAACCTTCGGGATAGGTTTTCTTGCACGACGAGCACAGGACGGATTTAGGGAGCGGCATGTCGAAATCGGCGCGCATTGTACACTTCCCCGGTGGACGACAACCGCCGCCGCACTCTGCTGGCGCTCATCGATCTGGCGGAGGAAAACAACCCCAGCTCCTGCTGGGACGACAACCGCGCCATCGAACTGCTCCGCTCGCAGGCCAGCGCGGACGAGCTCCGCGAGCTCGGCGTCAACGAGCGTCTCATCCAATTCGTCTTTGCGGAGCCCCATGACCATCGTGACGGCCGGTAAGTACAGCGTCCGCGTCGAAGCACGCTTCGAGGCAGCCCACTATCTCCGTGAGTACCGCGGCATTTCGGAGCCGCTCCACGGCCATTCGTACAAGGTCGAGGCCGACCTGATCGCCCGTGGCGGCGGGCTCGACGCCGACGCCATCGCCGTCGATTTCGTCAGCGCGAAACGGAAGCTGGAAGTGCTGGCCAGGAAGCTCGACTACGGCTGCATCAATGAGGTGGCGCCGTTCACCGAGGTGAATCCGTCGGCGGAGAACATCGCGGCGTGGTTCGCGGCGGAGCTGCAGGCCGCTGTCGAGGATGAAAGCGCCCTGGTCACTGCCGTGACGATCTGGGAGGGGCCGGTCAACTCCGTCACCTACGTCCCGGAATCCGCATGAAGAAACTCGCCGATCACACCGCCCTCAAGGAATGGTCCAACGTCGTCCGCGCCCTCGGCACCGGCGAGCAGATCATCCTCATCCGCAAGGGGGGCATCGCCGACGCGTCGTTCGCCGTCGACGCCGACCGCTTCTACCTCTACCCCACGTACTTTCATCAGGGAGAGTCGGAGCACCGGCCGTCGGTCACCGTGACCCACTGGTGCGAGGTGGTGCAGACGTGGAGCGTGCGCGACGCCGCCGCGCTCGATCGTCTGGCGCCGCTGGTGGCGCTGCCGCGCGAGACCCTCGACGCGCGCTACCAGTTCCGCCCCGACCAAGCTCTCTACGTAATCGCCGTCCGCACCTGGAAGCTGCCCGAGCCGGCGGAAGTGCAGTTCCAGGACGCGTACGCCGGTTGCCGCAGTTGGGTCAGCGTGGACGAAGAGATCGACGTGGAAGGGTCCACGCCGGTGTTGCCGGAAGGGGAGTTGGCGGCGAAGGTGGCGGCGATCGGCGCGCAACTGGCGGGATAGGAACCGACAGGACGGCTCGAGTCGCGCCACCCCAACGTTGAAAGTGGCGGACCCTAACGTTGAAGTCACGCCACCTCAACGTTGAAGTCGCGGACCCCAACGTTGAAGTCGCGCCACCTCAACGTTGAAGTCGCGGACCCCAACGTTGAAGTCGCGCAACCTCAACGTTGAAGTCGCGGACCCCAACGTTGAAGTCGCGCAACCCCAACGTTGAAGTCGCGGACCCCAACGTTGAAGTCGCGCAACCCCAACGTTGAAGTCGCGCAACCCCAACGTTGAAGTCGCGCACCCCAACGTTAAAGTCGCGCAACCCCAACGTTGAAGTCGCGGACCCCAACGTTGAAGTCGCGCAACCCCAACGTTGAAGTCGCGGACCCCAACGTTGAAGTCGCGCAACCCCAACGTTGAAGTCGCGGACCCCAACGTTGAGGTCACGCCACCTCAACGTTGAGGTCACGCCACCTCAACGTTGAAGTCACGGATCTCGACGTCGAAGTCGTTTCATCTCAACGTTGAAGCCACGCCAGCCCATCGCTGATGCCACGCGTCCGATCGTTCCCCCCCGCTATCCAACAGGATCGCCGGTTGCTTACACTGCTGCCGTGGAGCTGATCGCCATCGTGTTCATGCTGGTGGCGGGTGGGGCGGTCGCGACGTTCGTGCTGACGGCGTTCGCGATCGCGCAGAAGGAATCCGCGAAGACGGAGGCGCAGGTCGCCGCGCCGGAGCGCGACCAGATCGCGGCGTCGATCCTCGTCCACATCCTCGTTGCCGGCGGCACGGCTCGCGATGAAGCGCTGCGCATGGTGCGCCGCGGCTCCGGCATCGCCGCTCCCGTGACGCAGGGGATCGACATCGCCAACTGGGCCGAGAGCTACGCGCGGCTGACGACGCAGGAGCAGCGTGCGGCGCTCCTCGAGACGGCGGTGCAACTGGTGGCCACGAAGGAGCGCGCCGTCCCTCTTCGCCAATACACCGCGCTCCTCGACCTCAGCTTCGCCCTCGGCTTTCAGACCGATGCGCTGGCGAAGCTGCGGCAGGTCTACGGGTTCGATTACGTCGATGCGGCGAAGGCGGGGCGGCCGCGGGACGCGGAGGGCAAGCCACTGTTCGCGCGGAGCGAGGAGACCGAGGGGGAATTGCTCCGTGTTCTGGAAGTCGAAGGAACTCCGTCACGGCAATCGATCATCACCGCCTACCGGCGCCTCGCGGCGCGGCACCATCCGGACCGTTTTTTCGGGCGTCCTGCGGAGGAACAGACGAGCGCGGCAGCCCGCTTCATCGAGATCACCCGCGCCTACGAGACGCTCCTGACGATCTACAGGGATTGACCGTGGGCGAAATCCACGTGTATGATGGGCCAGTTGGGAATTCGGGCTGTTCACGAGATGTTCACCGGCGATTTGCCAGCAGTTCCCTCCGGTAGACCTTAAGCTTTCTTAATCAACGAGATCAGCCGCTTTCGAGGACGTGCGTGTCCGCAGCCGGTGACGCGCGCGGCAACTCGTTGTCAGAAGAGGAAATCCGGCTGCATTTCCTAACCCGCTGAGTCACATGATGTTAGTGAGCGTGTCTGGCTCGGCGAAACTTATTTATTAGTTACTGCATCTAACACTGCATGCGGCACGAGTTATGAAGTTTTCATCGGTGCTGTCGCAGGGAGACATCATGAAGACCGCCGAAGCCACGTTGCATGAGCAGGGTTGGGATTTCGAACAGGCAGCGATGCCCTACGTCGATTCCCTCTACAACACTGCTTATCGCATGACGCGAAACTCCGAGGACGCGGAAGACCTCGTCCAGGAGACGTATCTCAAAGCCTACAAGTACTACGACAAGTTCGAAGAGGGAACGAACTTCAAAGCGTGGCTCTTCAAGATCATGAAGAACACGTTCATCAACAATTACCGGAAGAAGAAGCTCACGCCGCACAAGATCGACTTCTCCGAGATTGAAGAGTCGTACGAGCGCGTCATCCAGAAGAACGCCCCGGATCTCATCCGCGATCCGGAAAGCGAGATCTTCCAGGACATGATGGACGCTGACGTGAAGCGTGCCCTCGACTCGCTGCCGCACGACTACAAGATGGTCGTGCTGCTCGCCGACATCGAAGGCTTCTCCTACAAGGAGATCGCCGAGATCCTCGACTGCCCGGTCGGGACCGTCATGTCGCGTCTGTATCGCGGCCGCAAGATGCTCGAGCGGACGCTGCTGGAGTACGCCCGCAAGTACGGCTACATCCGCGGCGAAGCCGAACCGGCCAAGATGCGCTCGCGCAAGGACGAGACGAAGGGCCGCAAGAAGAAGGATGACGCTCCGTCCGACGAGACGGAAGTCACCGAGGCCGAGGAGCCGGAAGAGGAGATTCTCTTCGCCGGCGGCGAGGAAGAGGACTTCGAGTTCGACCTCGACGAAGAAGAAGAGGAAGAGCGTTTCGAAATCGAATAGCGCGCAAGCGCTGTGGTGCACGAAGGGCGGCCGCGAGGCCGCCCTTTGTGTTTGGTGAAGGGCCCAGGGCCCAGGGCGCAGGGCCCAGGGCTCAGGGGGCTGCGCTATGCCGTGCTTGCAGGACTCCCCGCGAAGCGAAGCCCTGCGCCCTGCGCCCTGCGCCCTGAGCCCTGAGCCCTGCGCCCTGAGCGTGCGCCCTGAGCCCCATCGATTCTGGTGGCAGACCCCTTGCTGTAGCCCCGCTCAACACGATGTCCACTTCGAAGGTGATGGCGCTCCGGAATTCGACCCCTGTACGGGGAGTTGAAGACGGACGAATGAGAGACGTTACCTCGACGCCACGGAAGGAAAAGCAGTGATGCTTTGTAACGAGGTCAAACGCGTTGTGTACTTCTTCCTCGACGGTTCGGTCAGCGACAGCAAAAAGCAGGCGCTGGCCAGGCACTTCGACGATTGTCCCGATTGCGACGCCCGTATGCGCATCCAGAAGCGCATTCGTGATTTCGTCCACCGGCGCCTCTCTCCGGTCACCGCACCCGACAAGCTGAAGATCAGGCTGACCCGCTCCATCCGGGCTTTCCGCACCGAATGGTCCGCCAGCGGCGCGAGCGAATAGAATTCGCCGCGTGAAGCCTGACGACAAGCTCATCCTCGTCTCCACCAATCCGAACAAAGCCATCGAAGCCGAGCGCATCCTCGGGATGCCGCTGCTCCGCGTGGCCATCTCGCTGCCCGAGATCCAGGCGGCGACGGTGGAGGACATCACCCGCTACAAGCTCGAGGTCGCCCGCACCAAAGGCTATCAGCGGCTCCTCGTCGAGGACGTCTCCCTCGGCTTCGACGAGCTCGGCAACTTCCCCGGCCCCTACGTCCGCTGGCTGCTCGAAGCCGCGGGCGGCTCCGGCCTGGCCGCCATCGCCTACGCCCTCAACAACCGCGCCGCCAAGGCGCAGTGCTGCGTCGCCTACTGGAACGGCCGCGAAGGCAAGATCTTCATGGGCGAGACCGCCGGCGAGATCCTCGTCGAGCCCCGCGGCGCCCGCAACTTCGGCTGGGACGCCTGGTTCCTCCCCAAAGGCTCCAAGAAAACCTTCGCCGAGATGACCCCGGAAGAAAAGGACGAAGTGTCCCACCGGGGACGGGCGTACCGGAAGCTGGCGGAGCACCTGAAGAAGGGATAGACGAAAACGAAGGGCCGCGCTTCGCGCGCGGCCCCGGATGAAGTCGTCGTTTGAGGGTTAAAGGTTGACTGCTTAGACCATCGGGAACGGCGGAATGTCGTGATTCGTCCGCGGGACGGGGACGATCTCCAGCACCTGCAGCTCGGGGATCATGTCGTCGTAAATGGGCATTGGCTGCGGCCGATTGCTCACCGGCTTGACCGAGGTCGACTCACTGCCGTCGTCCTGCCGCCACTCTTCTCCGTCGAAAACCCACATGATGGTGTCCTTTCCGCGTTGGCCGAAACAACCGGCGCGCACCGTTCTAGACTTCAAGGGATCTGCCAGATCTCGTAATCGGTCCCGATCGACTCGATATCTATATATACGAACGGTTTAGACGTTTGGTGCGGACGGACGGCGTCGAAACGGTCACCATCAGGTGTCCAGTGCAGGGGGACAACCGTCTATTGGACAGGACGCGCCCGATAGGACGTATAGGACAAATAGCACCGGAGAGGACTGATGGGACAGAACCGGGCGCCGGCGCAGCCCTCATCGGTCCCATTCGTCCGATTTGTCCTATTTGTCCTATACGTCCTGCCGTCCCCCTACCCCCGCGGCGTATGCCGCGTCAGAAAGTCCGTCACCAGCGGCTCGATCGAGGCCGAGGCCACGGAGAAGATCCTGTCGGAGTGGTAGTTGCCCTCGATGTCGAGGATGTGCAGCTCCTTCGGCTCGTTCGCCGCTTCGTAGAGCGCCATCGAGTGCTGGTGGCCGATGAGCCAGTCGTTCTTCACGTGGATCAGGCAGATGGGGACGTGCACGTCGTGGACGTCGTCGACGGCGCGGAGCTTCTCGCTCTGGCGGGCGCGCCAGACGAAGCGGGGGCGGCGGAGGGCGTTGCCGATGGCGATGTGGCGGTGGATGGTGAACGGGTTGAGCCGCGGCGTGATCATGGCGAAGTCCGCCACGGCCGAGACGAGCAGGATCGAGGAGACCGGCAGCTCGTGCCGCGCCACGGTGGAGATGGCGATGGCGCCGCCGTAGGAGAAGCCGGCCAGCGTGATCGTCGCGATCGTGGAGCTCTTGCGCAGCAGGTCCTTGGCCACGGCCTCGACGTCGTAGTGCTCGAGATGGTTGAAGCCGTAGGTCCCGTCGCTGTCGCCGTGGCCGCGGACGTCGACGATCGCGGCGCGGTAGCCGAGGTCGTGGAGGAAGTGGGCGAGGCGGATCATGGCGGGGTGCTTCCGGTCGCGCCAGAAGCCCGGTACGACCAGCACGAGCGAGGGCGACGGGGCGTCGTAGAAGTCGTAATGGATGGTCGTACCGTCGAACGACGGGACCGTTGCCGAAATCGGCTGAAGACGCACTTCCACGAGCGAACTGCTTGACATCGTCGAGTCTGCTCCTATGATATCGCCCGTGGGCTGCTCCTGCGGCTCACATGCCCCCAGCAGGAAATCCCAGGTCCATCTTTACTGAATGCCTACGGATCGTTCGCGGCCCAGTCGCGACAGGATTGCACAAAAAAGACAAGAAGGCAGGTGAGTCGGGCAACCCGGACAGTATTACTTCGAGCAGCTTCGACCCACAACCTGAACGAAAACCCAACTGTCAGGCCGAGACTGGCCTGAAAGAAATTTGAAGGAGATTTTTTAATGAAGAAGTCACTCGTTTACACCCTCGTTGTCCTCGTCGCCGTCGCGATGCTCGTCGTCGGCTGCAAGAAGGAAGAGACCACCATCACCGACACCGCCGCCACCGACACGTCGATGACGACGGGCGCCACGGACACGATGATGAGCGACACCGCCGGCACCTACAGCACCTCGACCGACACGATGGGCACCACGTCGACCGACACGTCGGTCACGACGGGCACCGACACGACGGGCACGTCGACCACGACCACGACGACCACGACGTCGACGACCACCACCTAATCGCTTCCTCAGCGAACCGCAGTAAAGGCGCCCCGCTTCGGCGGGGCGTTTCCGTTTCGGCACTTCTCTTGCTCTACTCTCTCCCCGGCGCGATTCTGCGTCATTGGAGTCGCCCCGTCCTTTTTCGACCACGAAGGTTTTCTATCGGCGGTAATCCCCGTCTAAAGGAAGCATCAGGGAGGTGAAGGCAGGCAACCCAGTGACGCACCCCGAATCGTGGACTGTTCGTAGAAACTGAATTTTGAAAAGGTGAGGAAACACAAATGAAGAAAGTTCTCGTACTCCTGGGTACGGTTGCTCTGGCCATGTTCGTCTCGTGCGCCAAGGAAGAGACCACCATCAACACCGACACCGCCGCCACCGACACGTCGATGACGACCAACTCGGAGAGCAACACCACCAACAACACGACCATCATGACCGACACGATGGCCACGGACACGATGGCCACCGACACGATGGGCACCGGCGGCGCCACGACCGGCACCGACACGATGGGCACCACCGGCACGTCCACCACGTCGACGACGACCGGCACCACCAGCACGACCACGACCTAGTTTTTCCGCAAGTGCACTCGAGGGCCGGTGTGGCAAGCGCCGGCCCTTTTTGTTTCTGGGGATGGGACAGATGGGCCTCGGCTGGTCCTATCTGTCCTATTGGTCCTATGGGTCCTATTCGTCCTATCGTCTCCCCTGCGTGATAAAACACGCCCCAATGACCGCCCAGCTCATCGACGGCAAAGCCGTCGCCCGCCAGATCGAAGAGGAAGTCGCCGCCACCATCGTGCGCTTGGGTTTTCGTCCGGGGCTTGTCGCCGTGCGCGTCGGCAACGATCCCGCCTCCGAAATCTACGTCCGCAGCAAAGCACGGAAAGCGCAGGAGCTCGGTCTCGAAGGCACCGAGCTGATCTTCCCCGACACCATGTCCGAAGCCGAGCTGCTGGCCGAGGTGGAGCGGCTGAACCGCGATGAGCACATCGACGGGATCCTCGTCCAGCTTCCGCTGCCGAAGCAGATCGATGCGAAGAAGGTGATCGACACGATCAGCCCGGCCAAGGACGTCGATGGCTTCCATCCGGTCAACGTCGGCATGCTCCACCTCGGACGGCCGACGCTGGCGCCCTGCACCCCTGCGGGCGTCATGCGTCTCATCGACGCCACCGGCACCTCGATCGACGGCAAGCACGCCGTCGTCCTCGGGCGCAGCGACATCGTCGGCAAACCGCAGGCGGCGCTGCTGCTCCAGCGCAATGCGACGGTGACGATCTGCCACTCGCGAACGCGCGATCTCGCGGCCGTGACACGCGAAGCCGACATCCTCGTGGCGGCGGTCGGACGGCCGATCATGGTCACGGCCGAGATGGTCAAGCCGGGCGCCGTCGTGATCGACGTGGGGATGAACCGCGTGGGGCCGGAGTTCGCCGCGCAGCTCGCGCACGACGAAGCCAAGACGCGCCTCCTCCAGAAGAACGGCAGCGTCCTCCTCGGCGACGTCGACTACGCCCGCGTCCGCGAGGTGGCCTCGTGGATCACGCCGGTGCCGGGCGGCGTCGGCCCGATGACGATCGCCATGCTGATGAAGAACACGGTCGAGGCCGCGGAGCGGAGGCGCGCGTGATCCTGCGCGTCGGCCTCACGGGCGGCATTGCCAGCGGCAAGTCGACCATCCTGGCCCTGTTCGGCCGCCACGGCTGCTTTACCCTCGACGCCGACAAGCTCGTCACCGAGATCTATCGCCCGGGGCAGGCCGGCCATGACGCGCTGGTGCGCACGTACGGACCATCGGTCCTTCGCGAGGACGGCGAGGTCGACCGCGTGGCTCTGGCGAACATCGCCTTCGCCACGCAGGAAGAGGCGAAGAAGCTCAACGCCCTGATCCACCCCATCGTCATCGCGGAGACGGAGCGCCGCCTGGCTGCACTGCCGGACGGGACGATTGCCGTGGTCGAGGCCACGCTGCTGCTGGAGGCCGGCGGCCGCGAGCGCTACGACCGGATCGTAGTGATCGACGTGGCGCCGGATGTCCAGCTTTCCCGGGCCGTCGGCCGCGGCATGACGCGCGAAGAGGCAGCGCGGCGGATCGCCCACCAGATGCCGCGCGAAGAACGCCTCCGCCACGCCGACTACGTCATCGACAACAGCGGGGACGTGGACCAGGCGGAACGGGAAACTGCGCGCGTGGTGGAAGCGCTGCGTGGGGATCTACAGGGGAGACGATAGGACCTATAGGACGAATAGACCAATGGGACCAACCCCGAGTCCGGCGATCCCCTTTTCCCCTTTCCACCATCACCCGGAATTCATCCCGCGGCACCCCCGTTACCTTCGCGCCGTTCCCCTCAGGGGGCGGGGAATGAGTCGCTTGACACGCTTTGTTCGGCAGTGTTACCGTCTCAGCCCTTTCCCTCGCAGGAAAGGTGTGTAAACGTCTTTGAACGACCTCGGCGCAGTGCCGTTCTCGCCCGCGCCACGGTCTCTCAGTGAGTAGTACCGAAGTGGGTCTGTTGCCCGTTGTTTCCCCGCCCGAGCCCCCGGACGGACAACGGAAAACGGACAACCAGACAACACGAAAGTTTCAGGGAGAGTCATGCGTACCTATTTTCCCAAGAAGGGCGATATCGAACCGAAGTGGTTCGTGATCGACGCCTCGGGCCAGGTCCTCGGACGTTTGTCCACGACCATTGCGAACATCATCACGGGGAAGGCGAAGCCGACCTACACCCCCTTCCTCGACACCGGCGATCACGTGATCATCATCAACGCCGAGAAGATCCTGCTCACCGGACGCAAGGAGACGGACAAGATCTACCGTCACCACTCGCTGTATCCGGGCGGGCTCAAGTCGAAGCAGGCGCGCTTCGTCCGGGCCGAGAAGCCCGAGTCGATGATCGAAGAAGCGGTCTGGGGCATGCTGCCGAAGAACAAGCTCGGCCGCAAGATGCTCAAGAAACTGAAGGTCTACCGCGGCGGGCAGCATCCGCATGAAGCGCAGCAGCCCGAGCCGCTGAAGCTGGGCGAGTAATCACAGGAGAATTCATGGCTTTGGTCGAATACTACGGAACGGGAAGACGGAAAACGTCGACGGCGCGCGTTCACCTGCGCCCGGGTGCGGGCGCGATCGTTGTGAATCGCCGCTCGCTGGACGACTACTTCGGCAACGAAGTGCTCAAAATGATCATCAAGCAGCCCCTCTCGCTGACCGAGACGGTCGACCGGTTCGACATCGTCGTCACGGTCGACGGCGGCGGCCCGAGCGGTCAGGCCGGCGCGATCCGGCACGGCATCTCGCGCGCTCTCCAGGTCTACAACATGGAGCTGCGCAAGCGCCTCAAGAAGGCGGGTCTCCTCACCCGTGACCCGAGAATGAAAGAGCGCAAGAAGTACGGCCAGAAGGGCGCACGCGCGCGCTTCCAGTTCTCCAAGCGCTAGTTCTTCCCATGTTCCGGTCGTTCACCTTTGCGGTTTAAGTCGAGACAGGAGACGGTTTCCACCGCTCCTGTCTTTTGTTTTCGAGCTGGCAGTTCAGATCAACCCCATTTCACTCTACAAGGAGGATTCACTTGGCAGTCTCCATCACAATGAAAGAGCTTTTGGAAGCTGGCGTCCACTTCGGTCATCAGACCAAGCGCTGGAATCCGAAGATGAAGAAGTACATCTTCGGCAAGCGCAATGGGATCTACATCATTGACCTTCAGAAGACGCTCAAGCTCTTCAAGGAAGCTTCCGGGTTCATTTCGGACCTCTCATCCCAGGGCAAGCGCATTCTGTTCGTCGGCACCAAGCGGCAGGCGCAGGACGCAATTCTCGAAGAGGCCAACCGCTGCGGGATGTTCTACGTGAACAACCGGTGGCTCGGCGGCACGCTCACCAACTTCCAGACCGTTCGCAAATCGATCGAGCGGCTGAAGGAACTGGAGTCCGTCCTCGGCGATGCCGACAAGGAGCTCTCCAAGAAAGAGCGTGCAGCACTCGACAAGGAACGTGACAAGCTTCAGAAGAACCTGATCGGCATCCGCGAGATGGACGGTCTTCCGGATGCGCTCTTCGTGATCGATCCGAAGAAAGAGTACATCGCGGTCAAGGAAGCGAAGAAGCTGAACATCCCTGTCGTCGCGATCGTCGACACCAACTGCGACCCGGAAGACATCGACTACGTCATCCCGGGCAATGACGACGCGATCCGTGCGATCCGCCTGTTCACGCAGAAAATCGCGGATGCGGTCCTCGAGGGCTACAACCTCGCCGAGGAGCGTTACATCGGAGTTGCGGACAAGTCGGACGGCGACGTCGCCATGGAAGCTGCCATGGCCGAAGCCCCGGCGACCGAGCCGATCCCCGCGCAGGCGTAGTTTTCAAGCTGACGAACGTCGGGCCGGCTCTCGCAGCCGGCCCCTTACGGCCAGACCGCGCGTCTGGCCTCGCCGTCACCCCCACATCACCAGAGAGGTTCACACAATGACGCAGATTACGCCCCAGCAGATCAAGGCGCTGCGCGAGCAGACCGGCGCCGGCTTCACCGAGGTCAAGAACGCCCTCACCGAGGCCCAGGGGAACATGGAAGAAGCAGTCGTCATCCTTCGCAAGAAGGGTCTGGCGGCAGCGAGCAAGAAGGCCGGCCGCGTCACCGCGGAAGGCACCGTGCAGGCTTACGCCGCCGACGGCGTCGGCGTTCTCGTGGAAGTCAATTGCGAAACCGACTTCGTCGGCCGCAACGAGAACTTCCGCGCGTTCGCGGACGAAGTGGCGAAGGTCATCGCGCAGTCGAAAGCCAACACCGTCGAGGAGCTCCTTGCCGAAACGTGGCCGGGCTCCAGCGAGCCGGTGAGCCAGAAGGTCGCCGAGCAGATCGCTTCGATCAAGGAGAACATCTCCATCCGCCGTTTCGCGCGCTACGAAGTGCCGTCGAACGGCACGGTCGGCTCCTACATTCACGCCGGAGGCAAGATCGGCGTGATGGTCGAGCTGCTCGCCGAGTCGGGTGAGAAGAACGCGAAGATGGACGAGCTGGCGAAGGACGTCGCGATGCACATCGCCGCGGCCGAGCCGCGCTTCCTCCGCCGCGAAGACGTCACGGAGAAGGATCTCGAGACCGAGCGCGAGATCGCTCGTGACGCCGCCGCCAAGTCCGGCAAGCCGGAGAACATCGTCGAGAAGATGGTGTCCGGCAAGATGGACAAGTTCTACGGCGAAGCGTGCCTCCTCGAGCAGCCGTACATCCGCGACGACAAGTCGACGGTGACGCAGTACCTCGACAAGAGCGGCAAGGACAGCGGCTGCAAGTACGTCGTGACCCGCTTCTCCCGCTTCAAGCTCGGTGAAGGCATCGAGAAGAAGAGCGAAGATTTCGCCGCCGAAGTGGCGTCCTACATGAAGTAACGCGGTACACGCGCATTCAAGTGAGCGGCCCGGGCAACCGGGCCGCTTTTTTGTTTGGGGGAACGATGGGACGAATAGGACAGATAGGACGGATGGGACGAATGGGAAGTCCCATAGGTCCTATTCGTACTGTCGTTCCCCGCCGCCTACTGCACGAATGAATACCGCCGCACCGTCCCGCGGTGCGCGGCCAGGTCACCCACCGTGGCCCGCGGGTGCTTCTGCGCCAGACCGGTCAGCACCGCCGACAGCCGCTTCCACGGCAACCCCCTGGCAAAGTCCTCCAGGGTGGTCTCCGCCGGCGTCTTCTTCATCAGCGTGAACAGCTCTCCGGCGACCTTCGGCAGCCCCACGATGACCGCCAGCAGCACCAGTACGCCGCGGTACTCCGGCAGGGCGGACGTCTCGTCGAGGAACGCGTCGACCCGGCGCAGCGCCACGCGCGCGCGGATGATGCGGTACGTGTTCACGTAGCGCTTCGCGCTGCGCGGCGAGCGGCCGAACAGGTCGGCGATCTCCGTCATGAAGTCGCGCTCGCAGGCGCGCAATTTGAGCTCCGCGACGTCGAGCTCATCCGGCTCCGCCACCATGGCCGGCTCGTGTTTGACCGGCTCACCGCCGCCTGTCGCGGTGTACCCGCCGCCGCTGCTGCCGCCCGTGGACCCGCCGGCGTGTCCGTCGCCGCTCACGTCGGGCTCCAGATCATTCGCCAGCAGCTTCAGGACGAAGCGGCGCGTGGTCGACGGCGTCATCGCGCTGAGCCAGAACGGCACCTGGAAGATCTTCTCCAGGTAATCGTCCGGCGTCGCCGAGACCCACAGGTTCGCGTGCTTCAGGCGCAGCGATTCGCGCAGCCACTGCGCATCGACGCCCACCACCACGACGAACAGCGGAAACGCGAGCAGCAGATGCACCGCCTGCAGCACTTCCACCACGCGGTCGGCGGGGCAGCGATCGAGGTCGTCGATGTAGAGCACGATCCGGTCGAGGCGGTACTGCTCCTCGAGCGGCGTGACGCCGGCGGGCAGCGGTGCTTCGGTGGCCTGCTGTCCCATCAGCGCCGTGAGCATCTCGAAGTCGTTGCGCACCGTGGCCAGCACGCCGAGGAGCTTGCGGTAGTCGTCGCTGGTGGCGCGGTCGTCGATGAAGCGCGCGAGCCGCTCGCCGGCACGCAGCGCGAGCAGCGCCTGCTGCTGCGTCACCACATCCGCGTTTGCGTTCTCCAGGTCCGTCTGTGCCTCGGTCAGCTCGGTCGTCTTCTGTTCCAGCACCGACTGTTCGGCCTTCAGCGCCGCCTGCTTCCGCTCTTCCGCTTTCGAGAAGAGGCGGTCGACGCTGGCGCGCGCCTCGTTGATACGTGCCAGGACCTTGCGCGCTTCGCCGGCACGCGACGTCAGCCACGCCGAGATCCCGGCGATCCACGTCGACACCGCGGAGACGATCGCGCCGAGCTGTGCGAGCTGCGGCCGCAGGTCCGTCAGGAGCGCGCCGACCACGAGCGCGACCGCCGGCACGAGCAGCGCCACCGCGATCAGCCACCACCACGTCGTCGGCTTCGCCGCCATCGTCGACCACACCGTCCGTGACTCTTGCGCAATGCCGCGGACCTCGGCCACCGACGCGCGCAGGTCGTCGACCGTGTCGATGGCGCGGTCGATGCCCACCTCTTTCAGCGCGTCCTGCAGCTTCTTCCGCTCCTCGGGATCGAGGTTGTCGACGGTGATGAAGTCCCACACGTCGCGCGCCGCCGCCACGCTGATCGCGGAGCTCGTCTTCTGCAGCTCCGCGCGCTTCTGTTCGAGCTTGCCGGCGGCTTCGTCGCGCGCGAGCTTCGCCTCCTCCACCTTCTTCTCGGCGTCGGCCTTCTTCGTGATCGCCTCGCCGAGCTTCGCCAGCACCTCGGTCGTCCGCTTCGCCGGATCGTCGTCCGCGCGCGACGTCCTGAGGTTCTGAAAGATGTTCGCCACGAGGCTCGCCCACAGGTTCGATTCGACGTAGTGCCACGCGTTGAACGTAATGTGCGCGATGCGCTGGTGGAAGTTCTCGTTCTCCATCGCGGCGAGCGTCTCGATCTCGTCGCGCACTTGCCCCATGAAGAACGATTTGCCGGAGCCCCAGTCGCCGAAGAGGGCAATCGACAGCGGCGGCTTCAGGTCCGTGGAAGCGATGAGTTTCGCGAACGCGCGTGCATCCGCGCTCGTCCCGAGGTAGTCCTTCTTCGTGTACCCCTCGGCGTGATAGCGCGGCACGCGCGTCGGGTCTTCGTCCAGGTAGAGCAGCTCGCGCCAGGCGCTGAGGTCATCCGGCTCCGCATCGCGCGGCGCGAGCTTGTCGAGATAGTTGAGGAAATCGCGCGCGAGCTGCTCGAGGTCGAGCCCCAACTCCTTCGTCAGGAGCGTGCGCATGCCGCTGTGCAGATGCCGCGTGGCGATCATCGCGCCGACGAGGTGACGGCCGCTGATGGAGCTCGTGCCGGCGACCCGCTGGGCAATGTCCGTCGCCTCGCGCAGGGTGTACATCGCGCCGCGGCTGATCCACTCCGCCGGCTCGCTCATGACGTCCGCGCCGATGGTCTCGAGGAAGTCCGGCCGCTGCCGCCGGATCCATTCGTGAAGGAACTCGGGACCACTGTCGCCGGCGCGACGACTCGACACGATGCCGAGACCGAGCGCGTCCGACGTGAGTACGTGGCGCTTCGGACCGTCCACGAACGCGATCACGGCCGCTTCATTGAACGCGTCCAGCGCTGAGCCGACGAGGCTTTCGCGCAGCGTCTCGTGAAAAGGAATGAGGTCGTTCTCTCGTGTGCCGATTGCGTACATCAACGCCTTCAGCGCCGCATCGCGCCGCAATCCTGCGCCGATTTTCAGATTGGCGACGAACATCGCCGCCATCCCCACCGCGTCGAGGGACCGGTCCGCGAGGTTGCTGCGATACCACTCGCGCAGTTCATGGGCGTCTTCGATCTCGTAGTGCGTGTTGCTCTCGCCTCGCATCCGCGCGACGCGCACGCCCAGCTCCTTCTCGAACCGCCGCCGGTCGAAGCCGTGCTCCCAGAGGATGTCGCGCACGACGCCGCTTCCGACGACGGTGCCGTAGAACAACTCCAGATGCGAGACGGGCGCGTCCTTACGGCCGGCTCTCGACTGATGCGCGAGCCACGCGCCGCCAAACACCTCCACCAGCGATTCGTCGCCGGGGATACCGAGCGGATTAGGTGCATCCATATGTGGGATTTACATCGGTCAGTATACGGCCCCTGCATCTGATATAAAGCACCCCGCAATGGCAGACCCGCAGCCAAAATACCGACGTATTCTTCTCAAGCTCTCCGGCGAGGCCCTCATGGGCGGACGCCGGACCGGCATCGACGCCGAAACGCTCGCCACCATCGCCGATGAGATCCAGGAAGTGCAGCAGATGGGCGTGCAGATGGCGATCGTCATCGGCGGCGGCAACATCTTCCGCGGCGTCACCGCGGCGACCGAAGGCATCGACCGCGTTGCCGGCGATCACATGGGGATGCTCGCCACCGTCATCAACGCCATCGCGTTGCAGGACGCGCTGGAGCGCCGCAACATCCCGACGCGGGTGACCACCGCCATCACGATGTCCGAGGTTGCGGAGCCGTTCATCCGCCGCCGCGCGATGCGTCATCTCGAAAAGGGACGCGTCGTCATCTGCGCCGCCGGCACCGGCAACCCGTTCTTCACCACCGACTCCGCCGCCGCCCTGCGCGCCGCGGAGCTCAAGTGCGACATCATCTTCAAGGCCACGAAGGTCGACGGCATCTACACCGCCGATCCCGTGAAGGACCCGAACGCGCAGCGCCTGCCGCACGTCACGTATCAGCGCGTGCTGGCCGACCGCCTGCAAGTGATGGATGCGGCGGCGATCGATCTCGCGCGCAACAGCTCCATTCCGATCTACATCTTCTCGCTCGTCGAGC
The DNA here is from genome assembly GCA_036380735.1 of Thermoanaerobaculia bacterium. Classification (GTDB taxonomy): domain Bacteria; phylum Acidobacteriota; class Thermoanaerobaculia; order Gp7-AA8; family Gp7-AA8; genus DASVEE01. Next base: position 180,760 of record DASVEE010000067.1, read on the forward strand.
GAGGCAACATCCGCCGTGCCCTCATGGGCGAAGACGTCGGTTCGATCGTCACGGACGAACCGCCGGCGGCGTAGGAGTCAATCGCATGATTCAGGACGTGCTCAAGGACGTACAGCAGCGCATGCATGGAGCGATCGAAGCGCTCCACCGCGAATTCAAAACTCTCCGCACCGGCCGCGCGAACGTCGCCATGCTCGACGGCATCACCGTCGACTACTACGGCACGCCGACGCCGCTGGCGCAGGTCGCGAACCTCAAGGTTCCGGAGCCGGCGCTCATCATCGCTGAGCCGTGGGACAAGTCGATGGTCAACGCCATCGACAAAGCCATCCGCACCTCAGACCTCGGGCTCAACCCGACCAGCGACGGCAAGGTCGTGCGCATCCCGATCCCCTCGCTGACCGAGGAGCGCCGCAAGGATCTCGTGAAGCGCGCGCACCACATGGCCGAGGAGTCGCGCACCGCGATCCGCCAGGTCCGCCGCGACGGCAACGAGAAGCTCAAGAAGATGCTCAAGGCGCACGAGATCTCCGAGGACGACGAAAAGCGCGCCCTCGACGAGATCCAGAAGCTGACCGACAAGCACATCGACGAAGTCGCCACGATCCTCAAGCACAAGGAAGTGGACGTGATGGCCGTCTAGGGCCCAGGGCCCAGCGCTCAGGAGGGACATCGTCCCGCCGAGCGCAGCCCCCTGAGCCCCGAGCCCTGAGCCCCTGAGCCCTATGTCTATTGCCGTCCTCATCCCCGCCGCCGGCAGCGGTACCCGCTTCGGCGGCGAGATCCCGAAGCAGTTCCTTCCGCTCGCCGGACGGCCGCTGCTCCTGCACACCGTCGAGCGCTTCCTGCTCGACGAGAACGTCGCGCGTGTCGTCGTCGCCGTCGCCGAGCCGTTGCTCGCATCGGTAAAGCAGACGCCGGGCGATCGCGTTTCGTTCGTCGCCGGCGGCGCCACGCGCCAGCAGTCTGTGATGCGCGCGCTCGAAGCGGCGGGGGAGGACGTCGAGATCATCGCCGTCCACGACGCCGTGCGGCCGTTCTTCCGCACGTCGACGTTCGCCGCCATCGTGGCGCTCGCGCGCGAGCACGGCGCGGCGCTCCCCGCGGTGCCGCTGACCGACACGATCCACATGGTCGGCGACGACTTCACGATCCAGCAGACGCTCGACCGCAGCGTGCTCGCCGCGGCGCAGACGCCGCAGGTGTTCCGCGCGCCGATCCTGCGCGACATCCTCGACCGCGCGATGCGCGAAGGGATCGAAGGCACGGACGAGGTGAGTCTCGCCGTCCGCTACGGCTACACCGTCAAGGTGGTCGTCGGCGACCGGACGAACATCAAGATCACGAACGCCGAGGACATGGAGATCGCGGAGTCGTGGCTGAAGGAGACGGCGGAGTGATCCGCGTCGGGCAGGGCGTCGACGTCCATCCCTTCGACGCCACCCGCCCCCTCATCCTCGGCGGCATCCGCATCAGCGACGACAACGGTCTGGCCGGCCACTCCGACGCCGACGCCGTCCTCCATGCCATCACCGACGCGTTGCTCGGCGCCGCCGGCGCCGGGGACATCGGCCACTACTTTCCGTCGACCGACGAGCGCTGGCGCAACGCGGACTCCGAGCGCTTCGTGCGCGAGGCAAAGCGGATCCTCGACGAGATGGACGCCGAGATCTCCAACCTCGACGTGACGATCCTGGCCCAGCAACCGAAGCTGGCCCCGCACCGCGACGCGATGCGCGCCTCGATCGCGCGGATGCTGGATCTGCGCGAAGGGCAAGTCAACGTGAAGGCGACGACGACCGATCACCTGGGGTTCATCGGCCGCGCGGAAGGCATCTGCGCGATGGCCATCGTCTGCGTGGCGATTGGCAGGGAACGATAGGACCAATAGGACGAATAGGACCTATGAAATCCCATTCGTCCTATCTGTCCTATAAGTCCCATCCGTCCTATCGTTCCTCCGGCGCCATCCGTTGATAAACTGCGCGCCTTCATGACCGTTCGCGTCCGTTTCGCACCTTCCCCGACTGGCCACCTGCATGTGGGCGGCGCTCGCACCGCGATCTTCAACTGGCTCTTCGCCAAGCGCCATGGCGGCACGTTCATCCTGCGCGTCGAGGACACCGACCAGGCTCGCTCCACGCGCGAATCGGAAGCGATGGTTCTCGGCGATCTGCGCTGGCTCGGGCTGCAGTGGGATGAAGGTCCGGACGTCGGCGGGCCGCATGCGCCGTACCGCCAGTCGGAGCGCGTGGAGCTCTACGATCGCGTCGCCCGCGAGCTGATCGCGCGCGGCGTTGCGTACCGCTGCTACTGCACCGAAGAGGAGCTCGAGGCCAAGCGCAAGCTCGCAGAAACGGAAGGCCGTCCGCCGCACTACGACCTCAAATGCTGGAACGAGCGGCGCGACGACGAGAGCGTGCCGCACGCGATCCGCTTCCACGTGCCGAAGGACGGCGACGTCACGATCGACGATCGCATCCGCGGCGAGGTCACGTGGAAGAGGGAGTCGCTCGGCGACTTCATCATCGTCCGCTCCGACCGCCTGCCGACGTACAACTTCTGCGTCGTCGTCGACGATCACGACATGGAGATCACGCACGTCATCCGCGCGGAAGAGCATCTGACGAACACGCACCGCCAGGTGTTGATCTATCGCGCGATGGCGTGGCGCATCCCGGAGTTTGCCCACGTCTCCCTCATCCTCGGCAGCGACCGCAGCAAGCTCTCGAAGCGCCACGGCGCCACGTCGGTCTCGCAGTACGAAGAAGACGGCTTTCTGCCCGAGGCGATGGTGAACTACCTGACGCTGCTGGGGTGGTCGTCGCCGGACGGGCTCGAAGTCTTCGGCACCGAACATCCCATCGACAAGTTCGCGCTGGAGCGCGTGAATGCGGCGCCGGCCGTCTTCGACGCGCAGAAGCTCGAGTGGATGAACGCGCAGCATCTGCACGCGAAGAGCGCGCAGGAGCTGCGGCCGCTCGTCGCGAAATGGTTCGACGTGCCGTGGCTCGAAGAGGGGATCGACGTCGTCAAGACGAGCGTCCAGCGGCTGACGCAGTTCCGCGAGGCGTTGCGCTTCGTCACGGAGTACAACACACCCGCGGTCGATGCGGCGTTCGCACGCGCGCTCGCCGAAGAGCTGCGCACGCACGGGACGCCCGGTGATGCGGACGGCTACAAAGCAATGACGGAGCGGCTCAAGACGTCTACGGGGCAGAAGGGGAAGAACCTGTTCATGCCGCTGCGCCTCGCGATCACCGGGATGGAGCATGGGCCTGAGCTCGTGAAATCGATCCCGCTGCTGCGTCACGCGAGCGAGGTCGATCCCGGCGTGCTGTCGCCGCTCGCGCGCGTCGAACGAATCGTCGCCGCTTCCGCATGATCTATCCACTGCTTCGCCGCCTGCTGTTCCGGCTCGATCCCGAGCACGCGCACGAATTCGCCACCGAGCAGATCGAGCGGCTGCAGGAGATTCCGCTCGCGCTGCGGCTGATCGCGGCGACGCACCGCATCCCGCCCATCGCCTCGAAGCAGCTCCTCGGCATGACCTTCCGCTCGCTGATCGGCATCGGTGCGGGGTTCGATAAGAACGCCGTCATGATGCCGTTCCTCGCCGCGATCGGGTTCGGCTTCGTCGAGGTCGGCACCGTCACGCTGCGGCCGCAGCCGGGCAACCCGCGGCCGCGTATGTTCCGCTATCCCGAGCATCGCGCGCTCATCAACCGCATGGGGTTCAACAACGACGGCGCCGACGCCGTCGCCGCGCGGCTGAAGTCGTGGGACCGCATCGTCCCGACGTTCGTCAACGTGGGGAAGAACAAGGACGTGCCACTGGAAGGGGCAACCGAGGCGTATGTCGAGTGTTATCGCCGCGTGGCGCCGTTTGCGGATGCGGCGGTGCTCAACCTCTCCTCGCCGAACACGCCCGGGCTGCGCGATCTGCAGCGCCCGGAGCATCTCGAGCAGTTGCTGAACGCCGTGCGCTCCGTGCGTAGCGGCCCGATCCTGATCAAGATCGCGCCCGATCTCGACGACACGCAGCTCCGCGAGATCTGCGACGTCTGCGTCCGCCTCGCCGACGGCATGGTCTGCACGAACACCACGCTCGACCGCCTGCCGGGGATGAACGAGGCCGGCGGCTTGTCGGGGCGCCCGCTGTTGGAGAAATCGACCTCGATCCTGACGAAGGTGCGGCAGCACGTCGGCAAGAACTATCCGCTGGTCGGTGTCGGCGGCGTCTTCACGCCGGAGGATGTGCGCACGAAGCTTGCGGCAGGAGCGGACCTGGTGCAGGTGTATACCAGCTTCATCTACGAGGGGCCCGGGATCGCGAAAAGATTGGCGAAGGGCTCAGCGCTCAGGGCCCAGGGCTCAGGAGGAGAGGCCACGAGTCAGCGGAGCCCCTGAGCCCGAGCCCTGACCGCTGAGCCCTACTGACTATGATCGTTTACGGCGTCAACCCGGTTCTCGAAGCCATCCGGTCTCATCCGGAGCGCATTCACTTCATCGCCATCTCGAGGGAGGCGAGCGGCCGCATGCAGCGGCTCGTGCATGAGGCGCGCGACGCGAACGTCGCGGTCAAGCAGCTCTCGAATTCGCAGATCGACAAGCTCGCGGGCAGAGGCGTGCACAACGGTGTCATCGCCGAGCTCGATGAGGCCGGCTACGTCGATTTCGACAAGGCAGTGCTGAGCGAGGAGACGCGGTTCCTCCTCGTCCTCGACGGCATCACCGATCCGCAGAACCTCGGCGCCATCCTTCGTGTCGCGGATGGGTTCGGCGTCGATCTGGTCGTGCTGCCGCAGCACGAGAGCGCCGGCCTGACCCCCGCCGCCATCAAAGCCTCCGCCGGCGCCTCGGAGTGGGTCCCGATCACCCAGGTGACCAACCTCTCGCGCTCGATCGAGACGCTGAAGAAGGAGGGCTACTGGGTCTACGCCGCCGCGGCGGAAGGCGACCCGCCGTCCGCCATCGACTTCACGGGGAAGGTGGCGCTGGTGCTGGGCAACGAGGGGAAGGGGATCCGCCGGAACGTCCTCGACCATTGCGACCGCGTGGTGACGATCCCGATGTACGGCCACGTGGAATCGTTGAACGTGGCGACCGCGGCCGCGGTGCTTTGCTACGAGGTGGCCAGACAGACCCGGTAGCAGGGCTCCGGGTGGGCGGGTCCTGTAGCTCCCATCTGTCCCATTCGTCCTATCGTTGTCCTGTGCCCAACACAGCGCTGAAAACGGAATAAGGCCCTCTTGCGTCCCGTTTGGCACCGTGCTATAACCCGCAGTTCCTCGGGCTCGCCGGTGTAAGCTCAACCAAAACCAAGAGTTTCCGTCTGCGGGTTTGTGTGTCTTTGAAAAGTCGTACGGTGCTGGCATAGCTCAGTTGGTAGAGCAGCTGATTTGTAATCAGCAGGTCGCGGGTTCGAGTCCCGTCGCCAGCTCCATGCCGGTCACCGGCAAAAACATCGGGGAGAGTTGGCTGAGCGGTCAAAAGCAGCAGACTGTAAATCTGCCGGGCCTTGCCCTACGGAGGTTCGAATCCTCCACTCTCCACCAAATCCATCAGCTCTTGGCTGTTGGCTCTTAGCTCTTCGGAGGCCGTTCGCGCGAAGCCGCGGTCGTTTTCCCAAGAGCTGACAGCTAAAAGCTAACAGCTCGTGAGAGCGATAGCTCGAACGCGGGAGTAACTCAGGGGTAGAGTCACAGCCTTCCAAGCTGTTGGTCGCGGGTTCGAATCCCGTCTCCCGCTCCATCAGGCAGCAACAGGTAACAGAACGCCCTCGTAGCTCAGGGGTAGAGCACGTCCTTGGTAAGGACGGGGTCACGAGTTCAATTCTCGTCGAGGGCTCCACCATTTTCGCGGAACGGAGTATCAGTCCATGGCAGCAGCGCGCGAGATCATCACGCTTCAGTGCACCGAGTGCAAGCGTCGGAACTACACGACGACCAAGAACAAGAAGACCACCACCGAGAAGCTCGAGCTGAAGAAGTTCTGCCGGCACGAGCGCAAGCACACGGCGCACCGCGAAACCAAATAGGAATTAAACGGGGAGACATTCGTCTTCTCGACAGTTTGCGTCTACTTGCAGGCCAATAGCTCAATTGGCAGAGCAGCGGTCTCCAAAACCGCAGGTTGTGGGTTCGAGTCCCTCTTGGCCTGCCAAATTAAATTCAGCTCTCAGCTGTCAGTTCTTAGCTCTCAGGACGGCGCCGGTGAACGTGCGGCCGTCCTGAGAGCTAAGAGCTATCGCTGAGAGCTTCGGGGTCTTACACATGGAAGCGATCAGAGACAACTCGGCCGTCGCGAAGCCGAAACAGTGGTGGCTCGCCACCAGAGAGTTCATGCGCGACACCTCGGCGGAGATGAAGAAGGTCTCCTGGCCGACCAAGAACGAGGTCGTCGGTACGACTGTCGTCGTCATCGTGGCGACGCTCGTCTTCGCGGTCTACCTCTGGGGCTGCGATCTGGCCTTCTACAAGGCGATCGATTTCCTCTTCACCAGATTCGGGCAGGGCGCGTAAGGAAATCATGGCGGAAGCCGGTCAGAAACAGTGGTTCATCGTCCACACCTACTCCGGATTCGAGGATCGGGTGAAGGAGACGTTGCAGCAGCGCGTCGACGCGCTCGGCATGAGCGAACGCTTCGGGGAGATCAAGATCCCGACCGAAACGCTCGTCGAGATGAAGGCCGGCAAGAAGCGCGAAGTGCAGCGGAAGTTCTTCCCCGGCTACATCCTCGTCCAGATGGAAATGACCGATGAAGCCTGGCATCTGGTCAAGAACACCCCCAAGGTCACGGGGTTCGTCGGTACCGGCAAGAAGCCCACGCCGCTCACGCAGGAAGAGGTCGACCAGATCCTGACGCAGGTCGTCACGACGAAGGAAAAGCCGAAGCCCAAGCACGTGTACGAGCACGGCGAGAACGTCCGCATCATCGACGGGCCGTTCACCAACTTCACCGGCGTCGTCGAGGAAGTGAACCTCGACCGCAACACCCTGAAGGTCATGGTCACGATCTTCGGCCGCTCGACCCCGGTCGAGCTCGACTTCCTCCAGGTCGCCCGGTTTGATCCGAGCGACGAACAGGGCGGCGGCGGAGCGCCAGCGCAGAAACGATAACTAATTGAATGAAGACTTTCGGATGAAGAATTAAGAATGCCGAAAGATGTCAGCTAATCATTCTCAATTCTTCATTCGAAATTCGAACTTCTAATTCATAGGATTTATCAATGGCTAAAAAAGTTACCGGATACATCAAGCTCCAGATCCCGGCCGCCAAGGCCACCCCGGCCCCGCCGGTCGGCCCCGCGCTCGGCCAGCACGGCGTGAACATCATGGAGTTCTGCAAGACGTTCAACGCCCGCACCCAGAAGGACGAGGGCCTCATCATCCCCGTCGTGATCACGGTCTTCTCCGACCGTACGTTCACGTTCATCACCAAGACGCCCCCGGCCGCGATCCTTCTCCTGAAGGCCGCCGGCATCCAGAAGGGCTCCGGCGTGCCGAACAAGACCAAGATCGGCTCCGTCACGCGCAAGCAGGTCGAAGACATCGCCCGCCTCAAGATGCCCGACCTCAACGCCGCGAGCCTCGAGGCCGCCGTCCGCACCGTCGAGGGCACCGCGCGCTCGATGGGCATGGAAGTCAGCGACTAACGTCGAATTGAGAATGCGGAATTGAGAATTGAGAATTGAGGCGCGAGAGTCGGACGATTCTCAATTCTCAATTCCGCCATGCTCAATTTCGCAACGGCGCTGCAGCGCGTAGCTGCAGCAAATCAGTAACGTAGGAGGTTCGCGGCAACGCGAGCCGTCTGCACTACGGAGGTTCAATGGCCAAACACGGCAAGAAGTATCGTGCTGCCGTCGGGAAGATCGAACAGCGGCCGTATCAGCTGGACGAGGCTTTCGGTCTGCTCAAGCAGATCGCATTCGCCAAGTTCAACGAGACGGTCGAGCTGTCGATGCTCCTCGGCGTCGATCCCAAGCACGCGGATCAGATGGTCCGTGGCACGACCGTGCTTCCGCACGGCACCGGCCAGACCAAGCGCGTGCTCGTGATCGCTCAGGGCGAGAAACAGAAGGAAGCGCAGGATGCTGGCGCTGACATCGTGGGCGGCGACGAGCTCGTCGAAAGGATCCAGGGTGGCTGGACCGATTTCGACGCCGTCATCGCCACGCCGGACATGATGCGCTCGGTCGGTAAGCTCGGTAAGGTCCTCGGTCCCCGCGGACTCATGCCGAATCCCAAGACCGGCACCGTCACGTTCGACGTCGCCAAGGCGATCCAGGAGATCAAGGCCGGTAAGGTGGAGTTCCGCGTCGACAAGACCGCGATCATCCACGTTCCGGTCGGGAAGATCTCCTTTTCCGCGGACCAGCTCAAGGACAACGCCTCGGCGATCATCAACGCCGTCCGCAAGGCGAAGCCCTCGGCTGCCAAGGGCAAATACGTCCGCTCGATCTACATCTCTTCCACCATGAGCCCGTCGGTCCAGATCGACACGGCCGTGGCTGAAGCGAAGGCGGAGTAAGGAGAAGACATGAAGAATCGCGTACAGAAAGCCGAAGCGATCTCCGAATTCTCCGAAGGCATCGGATCGGCGACCAACGCCTTCCTGATCTCCTTCAAAGGCATCACCGTTCCCCAGGTCACCGAGCTGCGCAAGCAGGTCCGTGAGTCGGGCTCCGAGTACGTGGTCGTCAAGAACACACTCGCCCTCATCGCCGTCAAGGACTCGCCGCTCGTCGAGCTCCGCGAGCACTTCACCGGTGAGACCGCGGTAGCCTACAACAAGACCGACGCGGTGGCGCTCGCGAAGGCCCTGACCAAGTTCGCCAAGGATGTTCCGGCCGTGCAGTTCAAGGGCGCCATGCTCAGCGGTCAGATCGTGCCGGCGAACCAGATCCAGGCCATCGCCAACCTTCCTTCGCGCGAAGAGCTGCTCTCGAAGCTGCTCTATCTCATGCAGCACCCCATCCGCGGGCTCGCCGTCGTGCTCAACGGCACGATCCGCAACTTCGCGGTGGTGCTCGACCAGATCGCCAAGCAGAAGGGCGGCGGCGGAGAAGACGCCGCGGCTTCGTAATTTCGACATTGACGCGGGCCCACGGGCTCGCTGGTTTGAACGTTTAGAACTATTTGGAGGCTGAAATGGCTATTTCGACTGAAGATTTCGTGAAGCAGATTGAGGGCATGTCGGTGCTCGACCTCTCCAACCTCGTGAAGGCGCTGGAAGAGCGCTTCGGCGTGTCGGCTGCCGCCGCCACCGCCGCTCCGGCCGCTGCCGCCGGCCCGGCTGCCGCTGCCGCCCCGGTTGAGGAGCAGACCGAGTTCACCGTCGTCCTGACCGACGCCGGCGACAAGAAGATCAACGTCATCAAGGCTGTCCGCGAGGTCACCTCGCTCGGCCTCAAGGAAGCCAAGGACCTGGTCGAGGGCGCGCCCCAGACGATCAAGGAAGGCGTTTCCAAGGACGAGGCGGCCAAGATCAAAAAGGCGTTCGAAGACGCCGGCGCCAAGGTCACGGTCAAGTAAGACCCCTGCTGCACGATCATTCCGGGCGGGGAACACCCTCGCCCGGATTTGCCTTTTGTAAGAGAGAAGTCAGAACGCAGAACGCAGAATGAAGAACTGAGACGCTGCTCGAGGTTCTGAATTCTGCGTTCTGCGCTCTGCATTTGAAGTTCAGCGGAGTCGGAAAGGGGGGGAGCGGCCCTTTCCACATGGCTCCAAACCCCGCAATCAGTTCGTCGCGTCGCCTGCGATGAACCCTGCCTGACGTAAGCCACACCACAATCCGGTTAGGAGCACGAATGAACGGAGCCATGCCCAAGCAGGAGCCGGTTCGTCACGACTTCTCGAAGATTCGCAGCTATATGGCGCTGCCGAATCTCATCGACGTTCAGAGAAAGTCGTACGATCGTTTTCTGCAGATGAACCTCCTCCCCGAGGAGCGCGAGGACACGGGTCTTCAGTCGGTCTTCACGAGCGTTTTCCCCTTCAGCGATTTCCGGGAAACCTGCTCGCTCGACTTCGTCAAGTATTCCATCGGCAACTGGGAGTGCAAGTGCGGCCAGCTCAAGGGCCTCGAGCACCTGCGCATGAGCTGCGCGAATTGCGGCTCCAAGATCATCACCGATCATCCGCATGAAGAGACCGTCACCTGCGGTCAGTGCGGCGTCATCAACAAGAACCGCGTCGAAGTCTGCGACATCTGCGGCAACCCCGTCGATCTCCAGATGAAGTACTCCGTCGAGGAGTGCCAGGAGCGCGGCATGACCTACAGCGTCCCGCTGAAGGTCACCTTCCGCCTCTTCGTCTACGACAAGGACCCCGACACCGGCGTCAAGCACATGCGCGACGCCAAGGAAGAGGAAGTCTTCTTCGGCGACATCCCCCTGATGACGGACAACGGTACGTTCATCATCAACGGAACCGAGCGCGTCATCGTCTCGCAGCTCCACCGTTCGCCGGGCGTCTTCTTCACCAAGGAAAGCGCCCACACCTTCCTCTCCAAGATCATCCCGTACCGCGGCTCCTGGGTGGAGTTCGAGTACGACCAGAAGAACATCCTCTACGTCCGCATCGACCGCAAGCGCAAGTTCCTCGGATCGGTCTTCCTCCGCGCGCTCGGCCTCACGACGGACGAAGAGATCCTTCGCCAGTTCTACACCCCGATCAAGGTGCGCGTGGGTGACGGCGGCGCTTCGCTGTCGTTCGACCGCCGCGTCCTCGACCAGGAAGAGGCGAAAGAGCGCCACTCGATCCGCGGACGCCGCACGGTCCGCACGGTCTTCGGCGGCATCAAGCTCGACCAGAAGATGGCCGACGCCCTGACCAAGCACAACGAAGCCACCGCCAGCGTCGACTACGCCGCCCTCGACAAGGCCGCGTTCCTCAGCGACGTCGTCGACTTCAACACCGGCGAGGTCCTCTTCGAAGCGGGTGAAAGCGTCCCGGCCGACTGGGCCGAAGTCGCTCGCGGCCACGGCATCGAAGAATTCGAAGTCATCTTCCCCGAGTGGGATCTCGTCTCCGACATCCTGCTCAACACCGTCCGCAAGGACACCTCCAAGTCGTTCGAGGCGGCGATCATCGAGATCTACCGCCGCATGCGCCCGGGTGATCCCCCGACCCTCGAGTCGGCCAAGGCCCTCTTCGAAGGCATGTTCTTCGATGCGCGCAAGTACGACTTCTCGCGCGTTGGACGCTTCAAGTTCAACATCAAGCTCGATCTCGATTCGCCGGTCACGCAGAAGACGATGACGCCGGACGACTTCTACGTCGTCATCAACTACCTGCTCCGCCTCCGCAAGGACGTCGGACGCGTCGACGACATCGACAACCTCGGCAACCGCCGTGTCAGAGCCGTGGGCGAGCTGCTCGAGAACCAGTTCCGCATCGGTCTCGTGCGCATGGAGCGCGCGATCAAAGAGAAGATGTCGGTTCACCAGGACATCGACTCCGCGATGCCGCACGACCTGATCAACTCCAAGCCCGTCATCGCGGCGATCAAGGAGTTCTTCGGCTCGTCGCAGCTGTCGCAGTTCATGGACCAGACGAACCCCCTCTCCGAGGTCACGCACAAGCGCCGTCTGTCCGCCCTCGGACCGGGTGGTCTGTCGCGCGAGCGCGCCGGCTTCGAAGTCCGCGACGTTCACCCGACCCACTACGGCCGCATCTGCCCGATCGAGACGCCGGAAGGTCCGAACATCGGCCTCATCTCGTCGCTCGCGTGCTACGCCCGCATCAACGAGTACGGCTTCATCGAGTCGCCGTACAAGAAGGTGCACGATGGCCGCGTCCTCGATCACTACCGCGTGGTCAAGGCTGGCGACGCCAACTTCACCCTCGGCCAGATCGTCGAGAAGCGCGACCTCCAGAAGGAGAACGCGCGCATCGCCAAGGACAACGCCAGCGGCGGCACCAAGACGCGCAAGCAGATGCTGCAGGCCGCCGAGGCCGAGCCGTACGCGTTCTACCTCTCCGCGTGGGATGAAGAGCGCTACACCATCGCCCAGGCCAACGTGATCATGGACGACGAGGGCAACCTCGTGCACGACCGTGTCATCGCGCGCCAGTCGGGCGACTTCGTCTCCATCGAGAAGGAGAAGGTCGACTTCATCGACGTCTCCCCGAAGCAGCTCGTGTCCGTCGCCGCTTCGCTCGTGCCGTTCCTCGAGAACGACGACGCGAACCGCGCGCTCATGGGCGCCAACATGCAGCGCCAGTCCGTGCCTCTCCTCCGCACCGAGTCGCCGTACGTCGGCACGGGCATGGAGAACGTCGTTGCCCGCGACTCCGGCGCCGTCGTCATGTGCAAGCGTGGTGGCGTCGTCGACCTCGTCGACTCGAACCGCATCATCGTCCGCGTCGAAGCGGAAGATCAGGAAACGGGCGAGACGAAAGAGTTCGGCGCCGACATCTACCAGCTCATCAAGTTCAAGCGCTCGAACCAGAACACCTGCATCACGCAGAAGCCGGTCGTGCGCGAAGGACAGCGCGTCCGTAAGGGTCAGGTCCTCGCCGACGGTCCCTGCACCGACGCCGGCGAGCTCGCCCTCGGCCGCAACATCCTCGTCGCGTTCATGCCGTGGCGCGGCAACAACTTCGAGGACGCGATTCTCGTCTCCGAGAAGCTGGCCAAAGAGGACTACTACACCTCCATCCACATCGAGGAATTCGAGATCGAAGCCCGCGACACCAAGCTCGGTCCCGAGGAAATCACGCGCGACATCCCGAACGTCAGCGAGTCCGCGCTGCGCGATCTCGACGAGAGCGGCATCATCCGCATCGGCGCGACCGTCAAGCAGGGCGACATCCTCGTCGGCAAAGTGACTCCGAAAGGCGAGACTCAGCTCACGCCCGAGGAGAAGCTGCTCCGCGCCATCTTCGGTGAGAAGGCCGGCGACGTCCGCGACGCCTCGCTCAAGACGCCCCCGGGCATCGAAGGCACGGTCGTCGACGTCAAGATCTTCTCGCGCAAGGGTGTCGACAAGGACACGCGCGCGAAGTCGATCGAAGAGGGTGAGATCGAGCGGATGAACCGGAACATCCAGGATGAGATCCGGATCATCACCGACGCCCGCAACAAGAAGATCTCCGAGATCCTCTCGGACAAGAAGCTGCAGCGCGACGTGGTCGACTTCAAGACCGGCGACGTGCTCGTCCGCAAGGGCGAGGCCGCCGATCGCGAGACCATCAATCGTCTCAGCCGCCGCGAGCTCCTCGCCCTGCCGGTCGAGGAAGAGACGCGCGAGACGGTCCGTATGTTCGTCGAGCGCGCCGAGAACCGCATCCGCGTGCTGGAGCAGAAGGCCGAAGAGCGCCGCGAAGACCTGCAGAAGGGTGACGAGCTTCCCCCGGGCGTCATCAAGATGATCAAGGTCTACGTCGCCATGAAGCGCAAGCTCAGCGTCGGCGACAAGATGGCCGGACGTCACGGCAACAAGGGTGTCATCTCGCGCATCCTGCCCGAGGAAGACATGCCGTACATGCCGGACGGCACTCCGGTCGAGATCGTGCTCAATCCGCTCGGCGTTCCGTCGCGTATGAACGTCGGTCAGATCCTCGAGACGCATCTCGGCTGGGCGGCTCGCTCGCTCGGCCTCCACTTCTCCACGCCGGTTTTCGACGGCGCGACGGAAGCGGAGATCAAGGCGCAGCTTCGCGCCGGCGCCATCCCCGAGGACGGCAAGACCCAGCTCTTCGACGGCATGACCGGCGAGATGTTCGAGCAGAAGGTCTGCGTCGGCTACATCTACATGCTCAAGCTGTCGCACCTCGTCGACGACAAGATCCACGCGCGTTCCATCGGACCGTACTCCCTCATCACCCAGCAGCCGCTCGGTGGCAAGGCGCAGTTCGGCGGCCAGCGTTTCGGAGAGATGGAAGTCTGGGCTCTCGAAGCGTACGGCGCGGCGTACACGCTGCAGGAACTGCTCACGGTCAAGTCGGACGACGTCGAAGGCCGCTCCAAGATCTACGAAGCCATCGTGAAGGGCGAGGTTCCGGACGATCCGGGTCTCCCCGAGTCGTTCAACGTGCTCGTGCGCGAGCTGCAGTCGCTCTGTCTCGACGTCGAGTTGCTGAAGGAATAGCGAATCATGGGCCGCAGAGTCACGAGTCTCACCCGCATGCCGAACGCCGATTGCCGTGCCTGTCACGGCCTCGGGTCGATTCACATGACCGTCCACTTCCACACCGGCGATACCGATTGGGAAACGCCGTGCTGGGAGTGCTTCGGAAGTGACGTGAAACTGCAGTTCCCGCATCCGAAGACGACAGACAACTGATGCGCCTTCGGGCGCATCAGCCGAGCACGCATAACGGATAACGCCAACCAGAACGGAGGCGCAATTGGAAAGCTTCAACGCACTCTTTACACCGGCAAAGCAGCAGGCGATCAACGATTTCAACGCCATCAAGATCTCGCTTGCCTCTCCGGAGAAGATTCGGTCGTGGTCGTACGGCGAGGTCACCAAGCCGGAAACGATCAACTACCGCACCTTCAAACCGGAAAGGGACGGGCTCTTCTGCGCGAAGATCTTCGGACCGATCACTGACTGGGAATGCCTGTGCGGTAAATACAAACGGATGAAGCACCGCGGTGTCATTTGCGACAAGTGCGGTGTCGAAGTCACGAAGTCGAAGGTCCGCCGCGAGCGCATGGGCCACATCGAGCTGGCCTCGCCGGTCTCGCACGTCTGGTTCTTCAAGGGCCTGCCGTCGCGTATCGGCCACCTGCTCGACATCTCCCTGCGCGATCTCGAGCGCATCCTCTACTTCGAGTCGTACGTCGTGATCGATCCGGGTGATCTCTCCGGCGTCATCAACGACAAGGAGCTCCTCCCGGAGGAGCGCTATCGCGAGCTGCGCACGCAGTACGGCGACGTCTTCGTCGCCAAGATGGGCGCCGAGGCCATCAAGGAGCTGCTGCGCCGCGTCAACGTCGAAGAGCTGAGCGACGAGCTCCGCCTGATCATGCGTACCGAAACGTCGCAGATCAAGAAGCTCAAGGCCGCGAAGCGCCTCAAGGTCGTCGATGCCTTCCGCAAGTCGGGCCACAGCCCGGCGTGGATGATCCTCGACGTCATTCCGGTCATCCCGCCGGAGCTTCGTCCGCTCGTTCCTCTCGACGGCGGCCGCTTCGCGACGTCGGATCTCAACGATCTGTACCGCCGCGTCATCAACCGCAACAACCGCCTCAAGAAGCTGCTCGAGCTCCGCGCGCCCGACGTCATCGTGCGCAACGAGAAGCGCATGCTTCAGGAAGCGGTCGACGCCCTCTTCGACAACGGCCGCCGCGGCCGTGTCCTCAAGGGCTCGAACAACCGCCCCCTCAAGTCGCTCTCCGACACCCTCAAGGGCAAGCAGGGTCGTTTCCGTCAGAACCTGCTCGGCAAGCGCGTCGACTACTCCGGCCGTTCCGTCATCGTCGTCGGCCCCGAGCTCAAGCTGCACCAGTGCGGTCTTCCCAAGAAGATGGCGCTCGAGCTCTTCAAGCCGTTCATCTACCACAAGCTCGAACAGAAGGGCCTCGTCGGCACCATCAAGGCCGCCAAGGAGCTCGTCGAGCTGCAGACGAACGACGTGTGGGATGCGCTCGAAGAGGTCATTCGCGAGCATCCGGTCCTCCTGAACCGCGCCCCGACGCTCCACCGCCTTGGCATCCAGGCGTTCGAGCCGGTGCTCGTCGAAGGTAAGGCCATCAAGATCCATCCTCTCGTCTGCACGGCGTTCAACGCCGACTTCGACGGCGACCAGATGGCCGTGCACGTCCCGCTTTCTCCGAAGGCGCAGGTCGAGTCGCAGGTCCTCATGCTCGCGTCGAACAACATCCTTTCGCCGGCGCACGGCAAGCCGCTCGCGGTGCCGTCGCAGGACCTCGTCCTCGGCTGCTACTACCTGACGAAGGCCAAGAAGGGTGCGAAGGGCGAGGGCAAGATCTTCGGTTCGTACGACGAAGTCATGATCGCGCTGCAGTCGGCCGAGGTCGAGCTGCTCACGCCGATCCGCTGCCGCGTGACCGGCCGCTTCATGGACCTCACCAAGCAGTTCAACGATCAGGACGTCGTCCACGCCGAGATCATCGACGTCGAGAACAAGCTCGTCGAGACCACGGTCGGCCGCGTCATCTTCAACACCCGCCTTCCGAAGGAGATCCCGTTCATCAACGGCCTCCTCAAGAAGAAGGGTCTGCAGGAACTGGTCAACTACGCCTTCATCAACTACGGCAACGACCTCACGGTGCAGATGCTGGACGACCTGAAGGAGATGGGCTTCCTCTACGCGACCAAGGCCGGCGTGTCGATCGGTGTCGACGACATGGTCATCCCGTCGCGCAAGACCGAGATCGTCGAGAACGCGCGTAAGAACGTTCTCGAGGTCGAGCGCCAGCGTCTCGACGGCGCCATCACCCACGGTGAGCGCCACAACAAGATCATCGACATCTGGCACCGCGCCACCGAGCAGGTGTCCGACGAGATGTTCGTCGAGATGAAGCGCGTCGAAGAGCAGCGCGGCGAGTTCAACCCCATCTTCATGATGGCCGACTCCGGCGCCCGTGGTTCGAAAGAACAGGTCCGCCAGCTCGCCGGTATGCGCGGCCTCATGTCCAAGCCCTCGGGCGAAGTCATCGAGACGCCCATCACCGCGAACTTCCGCGAAGGCCTCTCGGTGCTCCAGTACTTCATCTCCACGCACGGCGCCCGTAAGGGTCTCGCCGACACGGCGCTCAAGACGGCCGACTCCGGCTATCTCACCCGCCGTCTCGTCGACGTCGCGCAGGACGTCATCATCACCGAGCAGGACTGCCAGACGTTCGACGGCATCGTCGTCACTCCCATCATGGAAGGCGGCGACATCCTCGAGCCGCTCCGCGACCGCATCGGCGGCCGCGTTGCGCAGGAAGACATCTACGATCCGCTCACCGGCGAACAGATCATCGCGCAGAACGAGGAGCTCTCCGAGGACCTCGCCAACGCGATTCAGGAAGCCGGCATCGAGCAGGTCAAGATCCGTTCCGTGCTCACGTGCGAGACGCGCCGCGGCGTGTGCCGCCGCTGCTACGGCCGCAACCTCGCGAGCGGCAAGCTCGTCGAGATCGGCGAAGCGGTCGGTGTCATCGCCGCCGAGTCCATCGGCGAGCCCGGCACGCAGCTCACGATGCGTACGTTCCACGTCGGTGGTACCGCATCGCGCGTTTCCGAGCAGTCCAAGCACGAGGCCACCAGCCCCGGACGCGTGCAGTTCATCAACGTCACCACCGTCACGAACAAGAACGGCGAGCTCGTCGTCATCAACCGTAACGGCAAGCTGCTCATCATGGAAGAAGTCCCGACCAAGAAGGGCAAGAAGGGCGACGCGGACATCACCGGCTCGCGCGAGAAGGAGCGTTACGCGCTCGTCTACGGCTCGACCCTGAAGGTCCAGGACGGCCAGCACGTCGACGCCGGCCAGCCGCTCGTCGAGTGGGATCCGTTCACCTCGGCCGTGCTCACGGAAGTCGGCGGTAAGGTCACCTTCAAGGACATCGTCGAAGGCGAGAACGTCCGCGAAGAGACCGACAAGGTCACGGGCCTCACGCAGATGGTCATCGTCGAAGCGTCGACGGCCGAGAAGCGCACCCCGACCCTCATCATCAAATCCGGCAAAGGCAGCGAGGAGAAGAAGTACCTTCTCCCCACCGGCGCCCACGTCATGGTCCACAACGGTCAGGAAGTTCACCCGGGCGACACGCTCGCGAAGATCCCCCGTGCCACGACCAAGACGAAGGACATCACCGGCGGTCTGCCGCGCGTCGTCGAGCTCTTCGAAGCCCGTCACCCGCGCGACAAGGCCGTCATCACCGAGGTCGACGGCACCGTGCATCACGGTGCGATCGTCAAGGGCATGCGCCGCATCATCATCGAGACCGACGAGGGCACCCGCCACGAGTACAGCGTTCCGCGTTCCGTGCACGTCAACGTGCAGGAAGGGGAGCGCGTGCGCGCCGGCGACCCGCTCATCGACGGTCCGATCGATCCGCACGACGTCCTGGCGGTCCTCGGCATCAAGGAGCTGCAGCGCTACCTGGTCGACAAGATCCAGGAGGTCTACCGCTCCCAGTCCGTCGCCATCAACGACAAGCACATCGAGGTCATCAGCCGTCAGATGCTCCGCTCGGTGCGCGTGACGCGCGTTGGCGATACCGACTTCCTCGTCGACGAGCAGGTCGATCGCTTCCGCTTCATGGAAGAGAACGAGAAGGTCATGAACCGCGGCGGCGAACCGGCCGACGGTGTTCCGCTCCTCCTCGGCATCACCAAAGCGTCGCTGTCGACCGAGTCGTTCATCTCGGCGGCGTCGTTCCAGGAGACCACGCGCGTCCTCACGGAAGCCGCCATCGCGGGCCGTGTCGACTACCTGCGCGGCCTCAAGGAAAACGTCATCGTCGGCCGCCTCATCCCCGCCGGCACCGGCATGCCCGTCTACCGCGAGGTCTACCTCGAGAAAGACGAAGCCCCTGCCCAGCCGTCGCTGGAAGAGCTGCTCCGCCCCGAGGACGAAGAAGCCTTGGCCGCCCTGGACTTCGACGACGAGCAGTAAGAGTCACCCATGCAGTTCACCCCGGGCCGGCGCGCAAGCGCCGGCCCTTTTTGTTTTGGGGTGCGGGGAAACGATAGGACGAATAGGACCTATAGGACGGATGGGACGAATGGGAGAAAGACGCGCTGAACTGGCAGCGGGCTGAACTAAACTGCCTTCGATGTTCATCACCCTGCTGGCCGTTACCTTCCTGATCGCCGCCGTCTGTTCCTTCATCGTGGCGCGCCTGTTCGATCGCCCGATCGGGGCGATTCTCAAGCGCATCGTCGCGGAGGAGCTGGGCTCCGCCTGGCACCGCTACATCACGTTCGCCATCTACGTCGTCGGCATCTCCGGCGGCGTGCGGATCTGGGAACTGGAAAAGTACATCTCCCCCCGCAGCAAGGACGACCCCGTGATCGTCCTCAACACCGACCGCTGGGTCCTCGAGGTCTACCGCACGATCATCGAGACCCTGCAGGCCGTCGCCTGGATGCTGCTGGTCGTGTTCCTGGTAGCGCTGCTGGCGTTCGTGGTGGTGCGCGCGTTCGAGCTGCGCGCGGAACGCAAAGGGACGGGTTAGTCGGTCGAGGCGCGGATGACGAAATCGATCTCCGGGGAAGCTGCTTTCAGCAGCGCGTCCAGCTTGTCGACGGTGGGCACCGCATCGCCGCGTTCATAGCGCGCGTAAGCGTTGCGCGAAGTGGCGCCAAGGCGGGTCGCAACCTCACGGAGCGAGACACCGCTTGCTTCACGGCGGCGGCGCAGAAGAAGAGCCGTCATCGCTCCGGCATCCGTTCCTGAGATCTCGAATTCCGCCGCGCCGCGGGAGTGTACTTCCGCCTTGAAGTCGTCGCGGTTGACCATCGTTTCCAGCCAGTCGCCGATCATCGCCAGCGCTTCCTTGCGCGTGCGCCCCTGGGTCATCGCGTCCAGCAACGGGATCTCCGCCAGCCACCAGCGTCCATCGCGAAAGACTTTGCCTTCGAATCTCATGTTCATTCAGTCCGCACATGCGCGCCGCAGGATCGCAAGGGCGAGGCGCTCGTTGATCTCACGATGCCGCGGAACCGCCTCTTCACGCTCGCCGTTCGTCCACACGTCGTGATTGCCGCCATGTCGCAGGAACCGCCAACCCCAGTCGGCCAGACGGCGTTCCAACTCACGACGCTTCACCGGAGTAAGTGTACACCCATCGGGGTGCAGGACTGTTGCGGAATAGGAGGGATAGGACCTATGGGACAAATAGGACAGATAGGCCCTCCCATTCGTCCTATCTGTCCCATACGTCCTATTCGTCCTATCGTTCCCTCACCCCAACTGCTCCTCGATCGACCGGGTGAGCGGCGTCTCCACGCCTCCGGTGTGGTGCGTGGTCACCGTCTCGATCAGCACGATCCAGCACTCCTCCTCGGCCACGGGGTTGTGCATCACGCCGCGCGGCACCACGTAGAAGTCGCCTTCCCGGAGGGTGACCGGGTCGCTGTTTTCGAGCTCGATGCGCAGCTCGCCGCGCATCACGAGGAACAGCTCGTCCTCGGCGTCGTGCTTGTGCCAGGCGAGCGTGCCTTTGACCTTCGCCACCTTCAGGTACTGATCGTTCACGCGGCCGATCACCTTCGGCGACCAGTGGGCATCGACGCGGTTGAACTGTTCGAGGATCGCGGTTGCCTGGTTCGTCATGCGTGGAATCGTACGGCAGACGCGCGCGTGGCGGGCGCGACAAAATTGCGTCGGCGGCGTTGCAGCTCCTTGTCACACGCGCGGCGCGCGGATGATCTAATCCGCGGCATGACGCTCATCGATCTCAGTCACGTCATCGAGCACGGCATGCAGACGTATCCCGGCCTGCCGGCGCCGGTCATCGGCGATTTCCTCACGCGCACCGCCTCGCGCGAGCGCTACCAGGGGCAGGCCGAGTTCCACATCGGCCGCATCGAGATGATCGCCAACACCGGCACGTACCTCGATGCGCCGTCGCACCGGTTCGCCGAGGGGGCGGATATCGCGGGGCTGGCGCTGGAGGAGATCGCGAATCTGCCGGGGCTCCTCGTCAGCATCGCGGAAGGAGAGCGCTCCATCGACGTGGCGATGGTCGAAGGGCTGGACGTGCGCGGCAAGGCGGTGCTGCTGCACACGGGCTGGTCGCGTCACTGGCGCACGCCGGCGTACGGCGCGCCGCACCATCCATTCGTCACGGCGCGCGCCGCGGAGTGGCTGGCGGCGGAGGGTGCGGCGGTCGTCGGCATCGACTCGGTGAACATCGACGACATGGCCGATCCGGCCCGCCCCGCGCACACCGCGCTGCTGCGCCAGGGCGTGCCGATCGTGGAGCACCTCACGAATCTGGAGCAGCTCGGTGCGGCGTCGTTCCGCTTCTTCGCGGTCCCGCCGCCGGTGAGGGGGATGGGGACTTTTGCGGTGCGCGCGTTCGCCGTCACGGGGTAAGGATTGCGTCGCCCGGGACGGCTGATCGTCCTGCTAGGGGACGGCCGCCAGCAGCCGCCGGTGTGACGCTGGAGGCGGCGTCGCCGCGCGTGACCCACTGGCCGTGGTGAAGGACTCCGGTACCGATCGTGGCGGCCGGTCCTCTGCGATCGGTAGACGGGCTGCCGATCGAGCTGGATTGGCCGCTGCCGTCGATGTGTGGGGATATCGATCGTGGTGGGCTGGCCGCTGCCGTCGATGTGTGGGGTTATCGATGGAGGCGGGCTGACCGCTGTGGCCGATGTGTGGGGATATCGATGGAGGCGGGCTGGCCGCTGTCGTCGATGTGTGGGGATATCGATTGAGACGGCTGGTCTGTTGTCGACGGCCGACGGGCTGCCGCTCGCGGTGGGCTGGCCACTGTCGTCGATATGTGGGGATATCGATCGAGGTGGCCTGGCCCTTGTCGTCGTTTGTGGGGATATCGATCGCGGTAGCCTGGCCGTTGTCGTCGATATGTGGAGATATCGATCGAGGCGGCTAGCCGGTCGTCGTCGATGTGTGGGTGGGCGTTCTCTCGGGCGATGTCCTTTTGCGTCGCACGGCCACCACGGCCGGCGCAAGCCGGCCCTGCTTGTTTTCCGACTGGGCGCAGCGCGCGCGCACGCCGCGACCCATAGTGAAGAGCGTGATGAGAGTCGCGAGCCTTGCTCTTTGCCTCGTGCTGGCCGCCGCCGTGCGCGCGGAGATCCGCCCCTCGTTCCATCTCGAGCGGAGCGCCTGGCCGGCCACGCACGTCGTCGTGGCCACGGAAGGGGAGACCATCGACGGCAAGCTCACCGTGCTGGAGTCGTGGAAAGGCGACCTCGCGCCGGATGCGGAGCTCGTGCTGCCGGAGCTCGCCGCGTTTGCGTCCGAGGAGTCGCGGCGCTTGGAGAAGACGTTCTGGTCGCGAAGCGAGCCGCCTCCCTTCGTCACCGGCGCACGCATGATCCTCTTCCTCGAGCGCAAAGACGGCCGCTGGAGCGGCGCCGGCGACCAGCCGCTCGACGTTTCCGCGGTGTGGGTCGAAGAGGGACGCCCGTACGCGTTCGTGCAGATCATGAACCCCGGTGACGCCGTGCTGGTGCAGCTGGCGGACTCGGAGGGTGCCTTCGCCGAGCGCTTCCAGGCGATCGACGCAACGCATCGCGCGCTCGACGCGGCGCTCGCGCTCGAAGCTCCCGCCGCGCGCGCCGCGGCGCTGGAGGGCTTCACCGCCGTCGAGGTGCTCTACGCGAGCGCCCCCGCGTTCGACGGCCTGCGCGCCTGCGGCAGCGCCGCGGTGCCGGTGCTCCAGCGGATGCTGGCCGACGAATCGCGGTCGCACGCGCACGGGAAGGTCATCGAAACGCTGGCCGCCATCGGCGGCAGCGTGGCCCGCGAAGAGCTGATTCACGTGGTGGCCGAGGCGCACCGCTTCTTCCGCGCGAACGCACCGCGTCTGCGCAGAGGGTGGTGGAACGACGTAGACGATCCGCGCAACCGCGAGCTGCGCGACCGCTACAGCCACCTGCATGCCGCACTGCACGCGCTGCAGAAAGTGGACGTCGCGGACGCGCACCCCATCGCGGAGCTGTGCAAGTTCTGGCCGGCCGTGCCGCCGCCCGGGAAGGATGGCCGCAGCCAGGTTGCGGAGGTGTGCCGGCACTGGGAACGATAGGACGAATGGGACCTATGGGACCTATAGGACGAATAGGCAGGCCCCCACACAACCACGAAGGCGCAAGGTCCGCAGGCCTATTGGTCCTATCAGTCCCATAGGTCCCATTCGTCCTATCGTGCTCTGGTGATTGGCTGCGCGCTTCGCGATGAGGAATCGCGGTGGGGCGGCCCTGAGGCCGCCCGCGCAAAACGGGTTACTTCTTGGAGCCGATGATCGCGTCTTTCGCGGCTTTGGCGATGCGGAACTTCAGCACCTTCTTGGCCGGGATCTTGATCGCTTCGCCCGTCATCGGATTGCGGCCCGTGCGGGCTTTCCGGTTGACGAGGACGAGCTTCCCGAGGCCGGGAAGAGTGAAGCCCTTCTTCGCTTCCTTGTACGCAATCTCGCTGAGTGTCGCAAGCATCAGCGTCGCGGTTTTGCGCGGAACCTCGGCCTCTTCGGCGATCTTGTTGATGAGCTGGGATTTGGTCATTGGGCCTGCTGCCATGTGTGGTTGGTTGCTCCTTTCGCGGATTTCAAAGCCGCTGAAATGTAGCGACGAACGCGCGCAGAAGCAATGGGTTTTTCGCGAAAAACCGGCCTTTTTTGCGATATCCTCCGCGCGAGATCACCAAGGAGGTCGTTCCTTGCCACATCGCTATCCGCAGGAGGCCGCACTTCGCGACGGCCGCCGCGTGCACCTTCGCCCATTCGCGGCAACAGACGTCGACGCGCTCTACGATTTCTTCCACCGCATGCCCTCCGAGTACCGCCGCTTCGCCTGGGACAACCTCGACAACCGTGCGCTCATCGAGAGCTGGGGCGAAAACGTCGATTACGCGAAGGTCTTTCCTCTCATCGCGCTCGACGGCAACCGCGTCGTCGCCGATGCCACCCTGCACATGCGCAAGGGCGGTCCGCTGCGCCTCGTCGGCCGCGTCAAGTGGATGATCGATCCCGACTTCCGCGGCGCCGGCCTCGGCACCACGCTCGTCAACCACCTCCTCAACATCGCCCGCGAACGTGGGCTTCGCCACGTCTCCTGCATGCTCATCAGCGACCTCGAAGCCGATGCCGTGGAAACGCTCCAGGAGCTCGGCTTCAAGTCGTACGTGCAGGAAGGCTACGGGACCGATCCCGACGGCAATCAGCACGATATGACCAAGCTCGTGCTTAAACTGTAGTAATGCCCGTCAACCGCGCCGTCATCATCAAAGCAGAGAAGTGGGCGATCTGGCTGACGCTGATCGCCCTCGTTTTCCTGCTTCGCCATCTTTTCCCGATCTTCTTCCTGACGTTCGTGCTCTCGTACATCGGGAGCACGGCCGTGAACGCGATGACGCGGCGCTTCCCGCACCGGCGCGTCAATCTCGTCATCGTCTACGTCATCTTCCTCGGCGTCCTCGCCGGCGGGATGCTGATGATGGTGCCGCGCATCATGGGCGAGGCGCGCAACGTGGTGAAGCAATACATCACCACGCAGAACGCCGGCGCCGATCGCGGCAGCGATGAAGGCGTGCTGCAGCGCGAGGCGCGCGAGATGGTCGACGAGATCATCGTCGGCGTCGCCGGCCGCGATGCGTTCGTCGATTTCCAGCAGACGGAGGCCTACGCCGCGATCGTGGCGAAGATCGACCAGACGCTGCGCGGCGCGATGCCGCGCGTGGCCACGGCGGTGACGCAGTTCGCGAACAACGCGGTCCTCTTCGTCTTCAACTTCATCCTCTCCATCCTGCTGTCGTTCCTGATGCTGTGGGATTTGCCGCGGACGAAGGAGCGCATCGCCAGCTTCGCCCACGGCCGCACGGCGGAGATCTACGCCGAGATCGCGCCGGGGCTGCGCGCGTTCGGCATCATGCTCGGCCGCGCGTTCGAAGCGCAGACCGTCGTGGCGGTGGTCAACGCGGTGCTGTCGTCCGTCGGCTTCATCATGCTCGGGCTGCCGTCGATCGTGCTGCTGGCGTCGATCGTGTTCGTCTGTTCCTACATCCCCATCCTCGGCATGATCATCTCCACGATCCCCGCGGCGGTGCTGGCGTTCAAGCTCGGCGGGATCACGAAGGTGCTGTGGCTCGTGGTGATGGTGATGGTGATCCACGCCGTCGAAGCGTACGCCCTCAACCCGCTGATCTACGGCCGCCACCTGCGTCTGCACCCGCTGCTGGTGCTGGTGGTGCTGCTGGTCGCGGAGCACCTGTTCGGCCTGTGGGGACTGCTGCTGGGCGTGCCGATTGCGGCGTTCGTGCTGAAGTACGTGATCGAAGGGGATGACGTGGCCACGACCAAGCCGAAGCCGGCAGGGTGACGGGGAACGATAGGACAGATAGGACTTATAGGACGAATAGGTAGGCCACCAGCCCACCGACGAAAACCAAGGTCCGCAGGCTACCAGTGCCCTACGGACTGCAACGCCGCAAGGTCCGCAGGCCTATTCGTCCTATCCGTCCTATCTGTCCTATTCGTCCTATTGCCCCCGCCATAACGCCATCATGATCTAATGCGCCCCCCATGCTGTTCGACCCTCTGCAGCTTCGTTCCCTGACGTTCCGCAACCGGATTTTCGTTTCGCCGATGTGCCAGTACTCCAGCACCGACGGCATGCCCAACGACTGGCATCTGGTTCACCTCGGCAGCCGCGCCGTCGGCGGGGCGGCGCTGGTGATCGTCGAGGCCAGCGCGGTTACGCCGAAGGGGCGCATCACCGATTGGGACAGCGGCATCTGGTCGAGCGCGCACGCCGTCGCGTTCCGGCGCATCACGCAGTTCATCGACGCGCAGGGCTCCATCGCCGGGATTCAGCTCGCGCATGCGGGACGCAAGGCGTCGACGGACAAGCCGTGGCGCGGCGGGAAGCCGATCCTGGACGGGCCGCATTCGTGGACGCCCGACGCGCCCAGCGCCGTCCCGTTCGCGGAAGGATGGATGCTGCCGCACGAGCTGACCGCCTCCGAGATCGACACGATCGTCGAGGAGTTCGACCGCGCCACGCAGCTCTCGCTCGATGCCGGCTTCCGCGTCGTCGAGATCCACGCCGCGCACGGCTACCTGCTCCACGAGTTCCTCTCGCCGCTGGCAAATCAGCGCAAGGACCAGTACGGCGGCTCGCTCGAGAACCGCATGCGCCTCACGCTGCGCGTCACCGAAGTGGTCCGCCGCCGCTGGCCGGAGGAGTTGCCGCTGTTCGTGCGCATCTCCGCGAGCGACTGGGCCAAAGGCGGCTGGGATCTCGCCCAATCCATCGAGCTCGCCAAGCGTCTCCGCGACCTCGGCGTCGACCTCATCGACTGCTCCAGCGGCGGCATGGTCCCGCAC
The DNA here is from genome assembly GCA_036380735.1 of Thermoanaerobaculia bacterium. Lineage (GTDB taxonomy): Bacteria > Acidobacteriota > Thermoanaerobaculia > Gp7-AA8 > Gp7-AA8 > DASVEE01. The sequence goes on from DASVEE010000067.1 coordinate 206,756, forward strand.
CAGAAGATCGAGCTCGGCCCCGGCTACCAGGTCCCCTTCGCCAGCGCCATCCGCGCGCAAGCCAAAATCCCCACCGGCGCCGTCGGCCTGATCACCGAAGCCCGTCAGGCCGAAGGCATCCTGACGGACGGTTCCGCCGATTGCGTAGTGATGGCCCGCCAACTCCTGCGCGATCCGTATTGGCCACTACACGCTGCCAAGGAACTGGGCGTGGATGTGGATTACTGGCCGCCGCAGTACGCACGGGCCAAATAGGACCTTCCGGCTTCGTGGCCGGCTGGTGGCCTACCTGTCCGTCCTATTCGTCCTATCGCTCCCCGGCCATCACGCCCGCCAGATCCCCATCATTTGCCAGCCACCTCTCATGCGCGTACCCGTGCTTCACCGCATCCTGCAGGAACTCCTTGGCGCGGACGCGGTCGCCGGTCATGGCGCAGTAGCAGGCGGCGTTGTATAGCGTGAAGACATCCTGCGGCTCCAGCGCAAGCGCGCGCGACATCCAGTCCTCCGCGTCGACCGGACGGTCGACCACCAGCAGCGCCTGCGCGCCCAGCGCCAGCGCGCGGGCGTCGTGCGGCCTTCGTTCGAGGTGTTGCGCGCAGAGCGCCACCGTGCGGGCGGCGGCGGTGCGCGCGTCGTCCTCGCGGCCGGCGAAGCGGTAGAGCTGCACCAGCAGCGCGGGCGACTGGTAGTCGGTGGGCTGGATCTCCCACGCCTGCTCGAACAGCGTCGTCGCCTCGGCCAGCTCTCCCTCCGCCCACTTCACGCGGCCGAAGCGGTAGCAGGCATCGAACGATCTTGGACTCAGCGTCATGGCCAGGTCGAACTCGCCCGTGGCGTCGTCGAACTCCCCCTGCAGCGCGAGCACTTCGCCGCGGCAGATGTGTGCTTCGGCCAGCTCCGGCGCCAGCTCCACCGCGCGCTCGCTCGCCTCCACCGCCCTGCGCCGCAGCGACTCGTCGTGCTGGTGATAGAGGTAGAGCTCCGCCAGCGTGTCGGCGAGGCCGGCGTAGGCGGGGGCGTACTTCGCGTCGAACTCGAGCGCCACCTCGAACATCGCCACCGCTGATTCGAGGCTGCGCCGCGTCAGTTGCGTCAGGTACGTGCGTCCCTTGAGGTAGAACTCGTACGCGTCGATGCGTACCGGCGTCGATTTGATCGCCCTGCGATTGCGATCCGACAGCACGCCGATCAGCGCGCGTGCGGTGTGCTCCGCGATCTCTTCCTGCAGCGCGAAGACGTCGCCCACGGTGCGGTCGTACTTTTCACTCCAGACGTGGTGTCGCGACTTCGTGTCGACGAGATGCACGGTGATGCGCAGGCGGTCGTCGGCTTTGCGCACGCTGCCGCGCAGGACGTGGTCGACGCCGAGCTGCTCGCCGAGGAGGCGGATGTCTTCGTCGTTGCGGAAGTCGAAGGCGACGGCGCGGGAGACGACCTGCAGCTCCTCCAGCCGCGTCAGTGAGTTGATCAGCTCCTCGGCGATCCCATCGCAGAAGTAGCCCTGGTTGCTCTCTGGCGAGAGGTCGGTGAAGGGCAGGACGGCCACGGAGCGGCGCTTCGGCGCCGGCGGCGCGGCGGCGGCCACCGGCGCCGGCGCTGGTGCCGGCTCGTCGCCGACGAGGGCGACCTCGCCCACGAATCGGAAGCCGCGGCCATAGATCGTCTTGATCCAGCGCGGTTCGGCGGGGGAGTCGTCGAGGACGCGGCGGGCGTCGCGGATCGTGGAGGAGAGTGCGGATTCGGAAACGATGGCGCCGCGCCAGATCGCGTCGAGCAGCTCTTCCTTCGGCACGACGCGCTCGCGCTGGGCGATGAGGTAGTTCAGCACTTCGAGCACGCGCGGCTCCGCCTTCATCACGTCGCCGCGGCGGCGCAATTCATAGCGATCGATGTCGAGCTCGTAGTCACCAAAGCGAAACATGGGGAAATGCATCCTCAGACTTTCTCCTGATTTTCACCCGGATTCGGCGCGGGCGGCGACCTAGATTTCAGCAGCCGGATGTAACCGGTTTCACTTTTCATCGCTTCAGGAGGTTCTTCACCTATGGCAACACTGGAACAGGGCGTAGGCGCCGACGTCTACATGGGCCGCGTCATCCGCACGCTGAACGACGGGTTCATCACGCTCATGATGAGCATCGGGCACCGCACGGGGCTCTTCGACACGCTGGCCACGCTGCCGCCGTCGACGAGCGCGCAGATCGCGGAAGCGGCCGGCCTCAACGAGCGCTACGTGCGCGAATGGCTCGCCGCCATGACCACCGGCCGCTTCGTCGATTTCGACCCGGCCACGGCAACGTACACATTCCCCATCGAATACGCGGCCTTTCTGACGCGCGCCGCCGGTCCGAACAACCTCGCGGTCGCCGCGCAGTTCCTCCCGCTGCTGGCCAGCGTCGAGGACCAGATCCTCGCCACGTTCCGCAAGGGCGGCGGCGTGCCGTACAAGGAGTACGAGCGCTTCCACGAGGTGATGGGCGAGGAGCGCGCGAAAATGGTGAGCCCCGCCTTCGTCGAGGCGATGCTCTCCTTCATGCCCGGCATGCGCGCGAAGCTCGTGGAGGGTGCGGACGTCCTCGACGTCGGCTGCGGCCGCGGCCGCGTGCTGATCGAGATGGCGAAGATGTTCCCGGCCTCGCGCTTCCGCGGCGACGACTTCTCGCGCGAAGCGATCGCCGCGGCGCGCGTCGAAGCGGACGATTACGGCGTGCAGAACCTCGCGTTCGAAGTGGTCGACGTCGCTCAGCTCGACGATGTGCATGCGTTCGACCTCATCACCGCGTTCGACGCCATCCACGATCAGGCTTTCCCCACGCGCGTGCTGCAGAACATCGCCGCCGCGCTGCGTGACGACGGCGTCTTCCTGATGCAGGACATCGCCGGCTCCAGCCAGCTCGAACAGAACATCGGCCACCCGTTCGGCCCGTATCTCTACACCGTCTCCACCATGCACTGCATGTCCGTCTCCCTCGCCCACGACGGCGAAGGCCTCGGCACCATGTGGGGCGAGGAACGCGCGCGCCAGATGCTGTGGGACGCCGGCTTCTCGCGCCTCAAGTTCGAGCGCGTGGAAGTGGATCCGCTCAACTACTACTGCGTAGCGAAGAAGTAACGATAGGACGAATGGGACCGATGGGACGGATAGGACGTATGGCTTCGCCCCAGTCCCATTTGTCCTATTGGTCCCATACGTCCTATTCGCCAAAAATGACACCCATGATCCGCAAAGCCAGACACCACGACCTCCCCGCCATCGAGCGCGTCATGCGCGAGTCGCTGAAGGGCCTCGGAGCGCCCGCGTATGACGCGCACCAGATCGCCAGTGCGCTCGTCTGGATCGCGCGTCCCGATGCGCAGCTCATCGACGACGAGACGTACTTTGTCGTCGAAGAGGAGGGGGAGGTCGTGGCCTGCGGCGGGTGGAGCAAGCGTGGAAAGCTCTTCACCGCCGGCAAATCGGCCGAAGGCGAATCGCGGCTGCTCGATCCGGCGACGGAGCCGGCGCGCATCCGTGCCTTCTTTGTCCATCCGCAATGGGCTCGCCGCGGCCTCGGGCGCCAGATTCTCGAAGCGTCCGAGCGCGAAGCGCGCGAGGCCGGCTTCCGCCGCTGCGAGCTGATGGCCATGCTCAGTGGCGGCGAACAGATGTACCTCGCGCTCGGCTACACGCCGATCGCACCCGCCGAGATCACGCTGGGCGACGGCGTCGTCCTCGGCGGCACCCTCATGACCAAGGAGATCACCTGATGCTGCCTTCCGCTGTTTTCTCACCCGACCGGCAGCGTCCGCGTTGTACGGCGCTCCGCATGGACCGCCGTGTTGGAGGATCTGCCATGACCAAAAGCATCGGCCGCGCCGCGGCGAAACTGTTTGCCAGCGACTGGGTCCGCAGTTGGAACGCGCGCGACCTCGACACGATCCTCGGCCACTACACCGACGACGTCACCTTCACCAGCCCGATGGCCGCGAAGGTCGTGGGGCGGACGACGCTGCACGGCCGCCGCGAGCTCGAGCACTACCTGCGCAACGCGCTCGCGCCGGTCGAGACGCTGCGCTTCACGCTCGACCACTTCACGTGGGACTCGCGCGCGCGGCGCATGACCATCGCGTACGTCGCGGACCTCGACGGCGAGCGTCTGCGCGTCTGCGAAACGATGGCCTTTCACGATGACGGCCGGATTTTCACGGCCGAGGCTTTCTACGGAACACCGTCATGACGGCGGTGGAGTTCTACGACCAGCTCGCGCCCGACTATCACCTCATCTTCGAGAATTGGGACGCGAGCATCGTGCGTCAGGCCGTCGCGCTCGACGGCCTGATTCGCGATCACTGGGGCGGCGTGCAGCGCGTGCTCGACGCCGCATGCGGCATCGGCACGCAGAGCATCGGCCTGGCGCAGCTCGGCTATCGCGTGACGGCGTCGGACATCTCCGCGGCGGAGGTCGACCGCGCGCGCCGCGAGGCCTCGCTGCGCGGCGTGTCGCTCGACGTCTCGCAGGCCGATATGCGTAAGCTCGCGGAGCAGCACGGGAGCGGCTACGACCTCGTGATCGCGTGCGACAACTCCGTGCCGCACCTGCTGACCGACGCCGACATCCTGGAGACGTTCCGCCAGTTCCGCGCCTGCCTCCGCCCCGGCGGCGGCTGCCTCATCACCGTGCGCGACTACGACCGCGAAGTGAAGTCGGGCACGCAGGTGAAGCCGTACGACATGAGACTCATCGACGGCGTGCGCTATCTGGTCTTCCAGGTCTGGGACTTCGTCGGAGAGCACTACACGCTGTCGCTGTACGTCGTGGAAGACCGCGACGGCCAATGCACCACACGCGTGATGCGCACGCAGTACTACGCCGTGGGCACGGACAAGCTGATGGCCCTGATGCGCGAAGCCGGCTTCAAGGCCGTGCAGCGCGTGGACAACCGGTTCTATCAGCCGGTGATCCTGGGAACGGCGGGGTAACGACAGGACGGCGCCCTTCCGTGTCATCCCGAACCCTCCGTATGGGGGCGTGGGTGGGGCGCCCCTTCCGTGTCATCCCGAACCCTCCGTATGGGGGCGTGGGTGGGGGAGGAGGGTGAGGGATCTGTGTGGGGGAAACACGGCATAGCAATTTGCTGCACGGCATAGCAATGTAGCTACTTCCCCCACACAGATCCCTCACCGCCCTCCTCCACCCACGCCCCCATACGGGCGGTTCGGGATGACACGAAAAGACTACGGCCTATCGGCCGGCAGCCGCTTCCTGACCTTGCGCACCAGCGCCAGCAACAAGGACGCTTCGCGCGTCGACAATCGGGCCCGGCCCGCCAGGGACGACAATTCGGCGCACATGCGATCGGGGTTCTTTTCGCCGAAGTAATCGACTTCGTGCATCAGCTCCCGCGTCTGGCTGGACAGTTCCTGCAGCAGTTGATGCGTCGCCGGTTCTTTTTCGCCGCTGGCCGGGCGCAGCCCTTTGCCCAGCTCGTAGCAGAAGATCGCTACCGACTGCGCAAGGTTCATCGTGGGGAACTCGGGCCACGTAGGGATGGACGCGGTGCGCTGGCAGAGGGCCACTTCCTGGCCGGTGAGGCCGGACTTCTCGCGGCCGAACACCACCGCGATGCGGTGCTCATCCGACAGCATCTCCTCGGCGAGCTTGGCGACGCTGGCCGGGGTGAGCTGTTCGTACACCTGGCGGCCGCGGATGGCCGTCGTGGCGACGGTGAGGTGGCAGTCGACCAGCGCCTCGGCCAGCGTCGCCGCGCGCTTCGCGCTCTTCACCAGATCGATCGCGCCGACGGCCCACCACTCGGAGACGTTGTCGACGCGCTCCAGCCCCTGCCCCACGATCCAGAGATCGGTGAATCCGAAATTCTTCATCGCGCGAGCCGCGGCGCCGATGTTGCCCGCTTCCTGCGGCTCCACGAGGATGATGCGCACGTGCATGCGCGAATGGTAACGGCTACTCGTCGCCTTCCTTCGCGCGCTCGCGCTTCACCGCCCAGCCGGCGATCGACGCGGTGAATGCGCCGAGGGTGCCGACGCCGGTGAGCATCATGACCATGGCGACGAGACGGCCGCCGACGGTCACCGGGAAGATGTCGCCGTAGCCGATGGTCGTCACCGTCACCATCGCCCACCAGAACGAGTCCCACAGGCTCTTCACGTTCTGGTTCGTGCCGAACTCGAAGTAGTGGAAGCTGAGCGTGCCGGCGAAGACGATCGTCGAGGTCACCGTCGCCAGGTAGATCAGCGACGCATCGACGGCGAGCGAGTGCGCGCGGTCGAGAAGGATGCGCACGCGCACCGCGAAGCGAATCACGCGCAGGAGGCGCATCAGCCGGACGATGCGCAGCAGGCGGAGGCCGCGCAGCGCCTGCGCCATCTCCGCGGTGATCGGGATCGACGCGATCAGCTCCCACCACGTCTTGCGGAAGAACGCGCCCTTCTTCGGCGCGCGCGCGAAGCGCCACAGCCACTCCGCCAGGAAGATGCACGCGATCGCCACGTCGACCGTCTGGACGAAATGCTGATCCGCGGGGGCGAGATCGCCTGCCACCTCGACTGCCAGCAGGACGACGCTGAGCAGCGCGAGGAGGAGGATGGCGATCTCGCCCGCCATCGAAGGACTGCGTTCCGGTTCGCCCGGCATAGGAATCAGGGGCCGGCGAGCGGCGGACGCAGCGTGTCGATCAGCTTCTGCAGGCGCGCGCGTGCGTCACTCTGCTCGGTCAGGTTGCCGCCCATCAGGCGCTGCACGTCCATCAGCTCCACGAGCACGTCGGGCGTGGCATCACCCACGGCGATCGCACCCTTCGTGGTGCCGGTCGCCGCGAGCTGGCGACGCTCCTCCGCCGCGCGCTGCTGCTCGGCGGTGCGCTTCTCCAGCTCACCCGGCAGCGAGAGCAGCGCTTCGTCGATCGTCGTCTTCAGCGCGCCCTTGTTCGGGTCGCGGCCGGAGGCGAGCTCGCGAATCTGCACGAGGCGCTTCACCGCCGGAAAGTACGGCGACTGCGGGTCGTCGACGAGCTTCGCCTGGATCAGCGCCACCTCGGCCACCGCTTCCTTCTGGCCGTTCTCGACGCCCAGCTCCGCGGTCGCTTTCACGCTCTTCCCGATCTCCGGAAGAGCGACGCCGTTCGAGTCGCCCGGATTGATCCAGGCGTTGAGCGGCAGCTCGTGGTGGACGGTCTTGCCGTCGAATCCCGTGACGTCCGCGATGATGTTGCGCACGTAAACGCGGTTGTTCTGCGCGAAGACACCGCGCTTCGGCGGGACCGTGACGAGCACGCGATACGCGTTCGGCGCGGTCAGCGTCACGTAGCGCAGCTCCGCTTCCGTGTGCACGCGCTCGATGCTCTTCTCGTCCTTCACGCGGCTCGCTTCTTCGCGCTGCAGCGAGGCCCAGCGGTACGTGCCGTCTTCACGCGGCGTGCGCAGATGGTCGATGTCGGCATCGACGATGGCGAGGAGGAGCGGCCGGTAGCGCTCCGGGGTGTCGGAGTGGTGGACGATGCGCGTGAGCGCCTGAAGACCGGTGGAAACGCGGTCGATCTTCTCGTCATGGGGGAGTTGCGGCGCGTTCGTCGTCTGCGCGGACACGCCGAGGGCAGTCACCGTGAGGATTGTGGCGATTGCGAGTTTGTACATCTGTTCTCCTTTTGAACCGAAGAGCGAATGGTACTCGGGGTCGGTGGCTGAAGGTCAGTGGGGGCGGTCACTTTCATTCTTTCAGCGACGCCAGCGCCTTCCGCAGCACTTCGGCCGAGGCGTGCAGCCTCGCCTGTTCCTCGGCGGTCATTTCGGGCTCGATGATCTGCGTGGCGCCGTCCGTGTCGACGATCGCCGGCAGCGAGAGCGCGACGTCCTGCAGGCCGCAGGCGCCCTCCTGGACGCGGGAGACGGTGAGGACGCGGCGCTCGCCGCGAAGCATCCACTTGAGCAGCGCGGCGGTGACGAGGCCGATGGCGTGATTCGTGGCGCCTTTGCGGCGGATGATCTCGTACGCGGCCGTGCGCACTTCGCCGGCGATGCGCGCTTCGAGCGCGTCGCTCCAGCCGGGCCACGCGCGGAGGTTCATCCCTCCGGCTCGCGCACCGCTCCACAGCACGACCTCGGAATAGCCATGCTCGCCGACGACCTGCGCGTGCACGGAGCGGGGATCGATGCGCAGCTCGTGTCCGAGGATCTGGCGGAGGCGGGCCGTGTCGAGCATGGTGCCGGTGCCGAGGACGCGCGATGGCGGGAGGCCGGAGGCTTCGGTCATGACGTACGTGAGCACGTCGACCGGATTCGTGACCATGACGATGATGCCGCTGTAGCCGCGCAGCCGTTCGCCGATGTCGCGGATGGCGGCGGCGTTGTCCTTGAGGAGATCGAGGCGCGTCTCGCCGGGACGGCCGCCGCGTCCCGCGCTGACGACGATCGCGGCGGAGTCGCGCATCGCATCGATCGTGGCGGTACGGACGGAGGCGGCGGGATAGAACGGCGCGCCGTGCGCGAGGTCCATCGCGTCGCCCTCCGCTGCTTCTTCGCGGCGGTCGTGCAGCAGCACTTCCTGCGCGATTCCCGCATGCAGCGTCGAGATCGCGACACTCGAGCCAACCCAGCCGGTGCCGATGATGCCGATGGTTTGTTTCATGGTTGAATTCTATGCGCGCATGTCGACGTCCCAGTCGTCCCACACGGTCGGCCGTTTCGCTCCCTCGCCGACCGGCCCGCTCCACCTCGGCAGTCTCGTGGCGGCGGCGGGCTCGTGGCTGTTTGCGCGCCGCGCCAACGGCCGCTGGCTCGTGCGCATCGAAGACATCGACACGCCGCGCGTGGTGCGCGGCTCGGCGGAGGAGATTCTCGCCGCGCTGCAGCGCTACGGGCTGGAGTGGGACGGCGAGATCGTGTGGCAGTCGCAGCGTCTGCCGCTCTATCGCGACGCGTTGCAACGTCTGCGCGAGCGTGGCCTGGTCTACGACTGCGCCTGTTCGCGGCGCGAGATCGACGGCGAGGCCGTCTACCCCGGCACCTGCCGCCCGGGCATCGCCGCGGGGAAGCAGGCGCGCGCGCTGCGCTTCATGGTGCCGGAGGAAACGATCGCCTTCGACGACCTGGTGCACGGTCACCTCGAGGAGCACGTCGCCCGCGAGACGGGCGACTTCGTCATCCGCCGTGCGGACGGGTTGTTCGCGTATCAGCTCGTGGTGGTGGTCGACGACGGCGAGCAGGGCGTGACCCAGGTCGTGCGCGGCGGCGATCTGCTGACGTCGACCGCGCGGCAGATCGCGCTGCAGCGCGCGCTGCAGCTGCCGGTGCCCGAGTACGCGCACCTGCCGCTGGTCGTCGGCGCCGACGGCGCCAAGCTGGGCAAACGCGACGGCGCGCTGCCGCTGCCGTCGCTGGACGAGCGCCGCGTGCGTGAAACGCTGGCCGTGGCGCTGCGCATCCTGGGGATGCACGTGGAACCCGCGGAGCCGCGCGCCATGCTGAAGGAAGCACTGCGGCAGTTTGATGCGGCGCGCATTGGTACGGCGCCGGTGCAGATTGCCGGGGAACCATAGGACGAATAGGACAAATAGGACAGATAGGACTATAGGACAGAGGCAAGTCCTATCTGTCCTATAGGCCCTATCGCTATTGATCCTGGTCCGGAATCTGATAGAGATGCGGGCATGAGCACGCAAGTCCGCAACAACGAAGCCGAATCGCGCTTCGAGACCACCGTCGACGGTCATCTCGCCGTCGCCGAGTACTTCCTCGGCGACGGCCGCATCACCTTCACCCACACCGAAGTGCCGGAACAGCTGGAGGGGCAGGGCATCGGCAAAGCGCTGGCGAAAGCCGCCCTCGATCATGCTCGAGCGAAGAACCTGAAGGTCGTGCCGCAGTGCCGCTTCATCGCCGGCTACATCGAGCGCAATCAGGAGTATCAGGACCTGGTCGCGGAGTAAACTGCGGGCCGCATGCTGGCCCTCATCGCGATCGGGTTTCTTGCCGTCATTGCGTTCGCGTACTACGCCTATGGGGCGTGGGTCGCGAAGCTCATGCGTCTGGATCCGCGAGCTTCGACTCCCGCGCACGAGCTGGAAGACGGCAACGACTTCGTCCCCACGAAGCCGTTCTATCTTTTCGGACAGCACTTCGCCGCGATTGCGGCGGCGGGGCCGATCGCGGGGCCGATCATTGCCTGCCAGGCGTTCGGCTGGCTGCCGTGCCTTCTGTGGGTCGGCCTCGGCGTCGTGCTGATCGGCGCGGTGCACGACTTCATGGCGCTGGCGGCGTCGGTGCGGCATGGCGCGCGGTCGATTGCCGACATCACCCGCGAGCACCTCGGCAACCGCGCCGGCATCGCCATGATGGCGTTCATCTGGCTGGCGCTGGTCTACGTCATCGTCGCTTTCGCCGACATCACCGCATCGAGCTTCGTCACCGGGAACGAGGAGCTCGCCGGTGCCGCCACCGCGTTCCATCCCGGCGGCGCGGTCGCCGCGGCATCGATCCTCTACCTGTTGCTCGCGGTCGTCATGGGGCTCGTGCAGCGCTTCCTCAAGCCGCCGCTGTGGCTCGTCACGATCATCTTCGTGCCGGCCACGTTCGTGGCCGTGTGGGCCGGCACGCAGATCTCCACGTTCTTCATCCTCGACGCGAAGGTGTGGGCGCTGCTGATCCTCGCGTACTGCTGCGTCGCCTCGATGGTGCCGGTCTGGTCGCTGCTCCAGCCGCGCGGCTATCTCGGCGGCTTCGTCCTCTACCTCGCGCTGGCGCTCGGCGTGATCGGCATCTTCTTCGGTGATTACGAGATCCGGCAGCCGGCGTTCAAGACGTTCGACTCCGGCGGCATGACCGGGCTGCTCTTCCCCTTCCTCTTCGTCACGATCGCGTGCGGTGCCTGCTCCGGCTTCCATGGCCTCGTCTGTTCCGGCACCACGTCGAAGCAGATCGACAAGGAAACGGACATCAAGGCGGTCGGCTACGGCGGGATGCTGGCCGAGGCTTTCGTGGCGCTGATTGCGATCGTGACGGTGATGATCGTGGCGCAGCCGGAGCTGAAGGGGCTCAAGCCGGGCACGATCTACGGCAACGGCATCGGCGGCTTCATGACGCTGCTGATCGGCGAGAAGTACCGCAACTTCGCCATCACGTTCGGAGCGATGGCGTTCTCAACGTTCGTCTTCGACACCGTCGACGTCTCCACGCGGCTCGGCCGCTACATCGTGCAGGAGCTTTTCCGCACCACCACGACCGTCGGCGCGTGGGCCGGGACCTTCGCCACGGTCGCGCTGCCGGTGTACTTCGTCGCCTTCGCGCCGGCCGGATCGTGGGTGAACTTCTGGACGCTGTTCGGTGCGTCGAACCAGTTGCTCGCCGCGCTGACGCTGCTCGCGATCTCGGTCTGGCTGCACCAGCGGCGGCAGCGCATCGCGTTCACGCTGATCCCGATGGCGTTCGTCCTGGTGACGACGCTGTATGCGCTGATCCGGCTGACGGTGGCCAACTTCAGCGACGCCAAAGGAGGCGGCGTGCAGCTCGTCAACGGCATCACCTCGGCCGCGCTGATCGCGTTGGCGCTCTATCTGGTGTTCCGCGCGATCGTGCGGGTGCGCAAGGGTGCGGCGCCGGCGGTGGCGACGGCGTGATGCGACGAATGCCCTTCAACCATGCACCCTGAAATCGACAAGATCCCGGCGCTGGAAGCGTGGCTGCGCGCGCCGCGGCCCGGCCTGGTGTTTCAGGCGCTGGACCTCACGGATTACGAAGCCGACTTTTGCGCGCTCGATGAGGCGCTGCTGCACTGCATCTTCATCGGCTGCAGGTTCAGCGACCGGCTCGGTGCGCATCTCGCGGCGCGGCAGTGCACGATCATTCCGGAGCTCGCCGGCCGTGCGTTCACCATCTTCCGCGGGCACCTGTATTCACCCGAGGAGTTGTTTGCCGCGTTCGAGCCCGAGCATCCCGCGTCGTACGCGCACACGCCCGATGCGCTCATCTACGCGTCGTACATGGCCGCGCCCGGGAAGATGCGCCCGTGCGGGCTCGACGAGGTGCTCGCGCGGCGGTTGCACGACTTCAGCGTGACCGACGCGCTCGAGGAGTTCCTCGAGGAGCAGCGGTTCAAGGGCATCATCGCCGTGATGGGCGGCCATGACACGCTTCGCGGCCACGAGTCGTACCGCGGCATCGCCCGGCTCGCGCGTCTGCTCACGCTCGACGGCTACCTGATCGTCTCCGGCGGCGGGCCGGGGATCATGGAAGCAGCGAACCTCGGCGCCTACTTCGCGTACGAGAGCGAAGCCACGATGGCCGACGCGATCGACGAGCTGGCGGCGGCGCCGTCGTACAAAGACCCGCGCTGGCTGAGCGTCGCCTGGCGCGTGCGCCACCGAGTCGAAAAGCCGGGGAGGAGCGTCGGCGTCCCGACGTGGTTTTACGGCCACGAGCCGCCGAACGCCTTCGCCACCGACATCGCCAAATACTTCGAGAACAGTGTTCGCGAAGAAGGATTGCTGGCGATCGCCAAAGACGGTGTCGTGTTCGCCGCGGGCAACGCGGGCACCGTGCAGGAGATCTTCCAGGACGCCTGCCAGAACTACTACAAGACGTACCACGAGCGCGCCAGCCCGATGGTGCTGTTCGGCAAGAGCTACTGGAGCGAACGGAAAGCCGTGGAGCCGCTACTGCGCACCCTGGCGCAGGAAAAGGATTTCGAAGGACTGCTGCTGTTCAGCGATGACGTCGATGAAATAGCCGCATTCCTGGCGAAGGCACGACAGGACGAATAGGACCTATACGGTCCCATTCGTCCCATTCGTCCTATCGGCGCCCAACCTACAGGCACTCGGACAAAACCACTTCGTAGTTCTGGCTGGTGCAGCCGGTGTGGACGATCCTGCCGTCGCAGTATTCGGTCGTGCGGCCGCACTGGGTGACGTACGTCCAGTTGGTGTAGTAGAGGGTGTCGATCTGGTGCGTCGGGTTGCCGTAAGACGAAGCCACACCGATGACGATCAACGTGAGCAGCAGAAGCATGCGCAGCTTGCGGTTCATGAGTTTTCCTTTCCGGGTCAGCGGCTGCACTCCGCCACCGTCTTGCACGTGCGCACCACGGTCCCCTGATCCACGAGCAGCACCTGGGGGAAGTGGACCAGTTTGCGGCCGGTGTCGCCGTTCAGGTTCGGCGGCACGACCGAGGTGACTGCGGCGAGGTTGGCGCGTGTCACCAACGGTGCGGTCTCGGCGGGGCTGGCCACCGACAGCACGCGCGCGTTCGGCAATTGCGCGGCGGAGAGCTCCGCCACGGTCCGCACGCACGATTTGCACGTCGGGTTCACGACGGCTACGAGCATGCGTCCGGTGCCGAGATCGAGCGACGTTTTCTTCCCCGTGAGGTCGAGCACGTCGAGGCGCCCGAGACGGTCGCCGGCGACGAAGGTGGCGGCGGCGGAGGCGTTGCGGGGAGGGGCTGCGGCGGCGAGTTGCCGCCGCAGGGATAAATTGTTCCAGACGAGGATGACGAACACGATCGCCAATCCAACCTCGAGTGCATGTGTGGCGAAGCGCGCGCCCCGCCGGCCGTCTCCGTGGCCTTCAGTCACTGCAATCATTTCCGTCATCTCGTCCCCCTCACAGGATTAGCACTGGGATCAGCACTGGTCGTAGACGTACACGTCGTACCAGGACGTGAGGCAGCCGCCGCGGTAAACGCCGCCGCAGGTCACGAACTTGTAGCCGCATTCGTTGATTTTGGCCGATTCGGAGTAGTAGATCGTTTCGGACTCATAGGGCGGCAGGGCCTGCATCGAGAAGGTGCTGACGAGGCCGATGACGAGGAGGGTGAGGAGCAGGGCGATGCGGATCTTGCGGATCACGATCAGCACTCTCCCCAGTTATAGACGTTGTACCACGACGTCTGGCAGCCGCTGCGATACGTGCCCGAGCAGCCGATCAGCTTCCAGCCGCACTGATTGATCTTCGCGGGCTCCGAGTAATACTCGTACTCGATCTCATAGGGTGGGGCCGCGGTCGCGGAGAAGGCGCTGACCAGGCCGATGACGAGCAGGGACAACAGCAAAGCGATGCGTAGCTTACGAAGCATTCACGATCTCCTTCTGACGTTTTGCCGGCGGCCGTGAATGTATGTACGTAAGGGCGGACTGCCTAGTATCAATGCTTTCGCGGACGCTCTAAACAGGTGATGGTAGGGGGCGTCGCGCCGCCCGACGAACCTTCAGTTCTTCATCCCTTCGCGGAGCGTGGCCGTGCCTCCCGCCCCCAAAAAAGCCGACACGCACCGCTCCCGCAGTGCCCCATTCGTAGCCGCCTCGACTTCGCCGAGTGTTAGCCAGCACAGCGCGTAGTCGCCCTGCTCCGCCGCATGGATCACGAACTCGATTCCTTCATCCGTCTTGGACGCTGCTGCGCCAGCGAACAGCGGCAGGTGCATCACCGGGAACGCTGCGCGCCGGTGAAGTAGAAACGCGACTTGATCGTCGCGGAGAACCGCCGGGACGTGCAAACGGAGCTCCCCACTCGTGGCGCTTAGCTGCACAACCTCATCGCGGCCCACGGGGACGCGGCGAAGCTGCCATGCGTATCCGGGCGCGTGGATCGAGGCGAACGCCTCTTGGATCTTCGGTGGCATTCGAGTCTGGAACGTGCCGTCTGGTTGCGCTGGAAGCGGAGAGAAGGTGTATCCCCGTGGATCTGGGGGCAGCACGCCTACTGCGGCGCCAGTTGGTGAGCCGCTCTCGGTTTGCAGCGTGAGACGTACTTGCGACGATTCTTCGACGACCAGTTCCACCGGCGCCGGGTCCGTCGCATCTTCGATGATGATTTCTGTCGGTGATGCGGTTTCGCCGTGCCTCGTGAACGCACGCGCCAAGTAGGTACCGGGAAGCAGACCAGCCGCTTCGATGACGCCGCTATCACTGCGAAGCTCGATGATGCCGTGGCTGGAGTCGAGTTGCACGATGGAGTACGGCTGCGGACGCCCGGAATCGTCGACCACCGCGCCGCGGAGAGTCTTGCCGTCCAGCTTGATCTCCACGCGCGGAATCGACTCTGCCGTCTCCGGAATCAGGGGGACGTCGTGGAGAGTGCGGTTGATCTGGGGATTGTCGGCTTCGACAGTGACCGCGGACCACGTGCCGTTTGGGGGCGCCGGCATCAACGCGCGGAACGATCCGTCATCGCGCGTCTTGACGTAAATCCCGGTATGTTCGGTCTCGAACTTCAGCGTCGCGGCGATCGGCTGGTCGGCCAGCA
This sequence comes from Thermoanaerobaculia bacterium, assembly GCA_036380735.1. Lineage (GTDB taxonomy): Bacteria > Acidobacteriota > Thermoanaerobaculia > Gp7-AA8 > Gp7-AA8 > DASVEE01. The sequence goes on from DASVEE010000067.1 coordinate 221,994, forward strand.
GCACGATCCCATCCACGACGTTGAGTGGGATACGCGCCTCGTGCGTCAAGTCTTCGGCAATCTCAAGGTCTGCCCGGTACCAGGAGTCGGATTCGGTCTTTCGGATGGTGAGCTGGTAGGAGCCGGGTTGCAGCCCTGCCCGTACCCATCGTCCGGTCTCCGGTACGGTCGCAGTGATTTCGCTCTCCACGACACCGTAGCGGTTGACGCGACCAAGTGCGATCGTCCATGGCGACTTCCGTGGATCGCGCGCCGGGATGACGTCGACCGTCAGCGTCTTTGGCTTTGCGAGCATGAGCGGCTCACTCAGCTGAGCTTCGCGCCCATCAATCACCAGAATCTCTCTCGTCGTAGACACGAGATCACCCGCCACGCCACGCACCGCGTACCGACCGGCGGTCAGCACCGCGTGGAACCGGCCGCGCTTGTCGGGCCTGACAGTCGTGCTACGGACCGCGTTTCGGTCGCTCTGCGCTGTTGGGGTGAGGCCCACGGATGCAGGACGAAACTCGATGCTGGTCTCGTTGAGCTTCAGCTTCGCGGGCCGTTCGACCGCCACCGCGCCGGTGACGCTCCCACCTTTCGTGAACCGGATGCGGCCGAGATTGACGCCCTTCCCGGCCGCGACAACTGTGGCCCAACGATGGACCGGCGCGTAGCCCGGCCGGCGTAAGGAAAGATCGTGGACCCCGACCGGCACGCGGCAGAGCCATGACTGACCTTCAACCGTGCAAGGCACGTCCCCTGATGGTGTTTGGCCATCGTCCGCACCTGAAAATCGCATCGTCAAGGCATCCAACGGCTCTGCACCCGTGACATCTGCGGTGCCCCGTGCCGGCGCCGTTGGATAGGCGACGATGGTGACGGCCGGTGCCCCGGCTTCGGCGCGGACCGAAACCGGGGCGGCCCAAAGGGTCGCGCTTCGCAGCCGTAGCTCCCATAACCCAGGGGCTAGCTCGAGGACATCACGTTGCTGAATCTCGTGCACCGTGGGCTCCCTCGCACTGCCGTCTACGCGGTGAACGACGACGGTGAACGTGGCGCCCGGCGTCGCAACACCCGCGTCACGCGGCGAAGTCACGGCCAGCTCGACAGGCACAACATCCGCCAGCACAGCAGCGAAAAGTACAGCCGCTAAGTACACGATCTGTTCTCCAGTTAGACGTACTTACAGGAGCCGCGAAGAACCTCGCAAACGGGCACGAGATACCCGTATCGCGGATCCACTTTGGGTTCCTTGGGGCCAGAACACTCACAGAATCCAGGCGAAAACCGGTGCAAGGTGCAGACGCTCTTCGGCGTACCGACGGTGAGATCGCACCACTTGCAGCCGTAGGTACTGGTGCAGAGGATGGAGTAAGTCTCTGTGACGCCGTCGTTCAGCGCAATGCACTGCGACGCCGTCAGGTCGGCGCCGCATCCGAGGCCGCTGTCGATTGCGAACAGCGACCCACCGGAAACCATGAGGAGGAGAACCAACAGGGGCAGGCGATAGAACTTCATGCTTTCGCTCCTTCTACACCGCTGAACATGTGCGGATTGCAGCTGTCAGGGTGATTGGACGCGCACGGTACGCCCCGAAGCGAATGACGTCAATAAGGAGCGGATGCGTTCCGTATTAAAGTGACGCGCATCCGCTCCTGCTTGCCGATAACTCCATGATCACTGTCAGTTGTCGTTGAACAATTCAATGAATTCGTAGACGTAGTTCCCTGTCCCCAGCGCATCGGAGAACTCGGTGATGAAGACGCCCTTGCCGCACGGCGTGATGCCGCCGCTGCCCGGCGTCGCCGAGCCCCATGCAACCTTCGTCCAAGTACCCGCTGTCCCCACGGCGCCACAATTCGCGCGTTGCAGGCTGTCGCCGGCCGCGGCGTCGTTCGCGTATGTCGGACCGTCGATCGTGACGCTTGCGGCATCTTTCAAGGTGTACGTTTCGTCGCCGTTCATCTGCGGCATGCCGTCGGCGCTGTTGATGTAGACCACGTTGGAAGCCAAGGTCACACCCCAGAACGCCTGGAACTGCGCCTTCGTGGCGTTGCGGCCGACGATCACGTATCCCTTCGACGGGATGATCGTGCCGGTGGGGATGGTGTAGTTGAGGAGAGCGTTCGCCTGCACCAACTTCCAGCCGCCGATGTCGCGTGCGTCCAGGTTGATCGTGCGCGGTAGCGCGGCCGCGGCGTATTCGTTCGGACCTTGGCTCACGCCGCCGTCAGCATCGACGGTGTACGTGCGCTTCCCGTCGGTGGTAATGACGATGTTGCCGACGCAGTATCCCGACGTGCTGGCGTTCGAGCCGATCGGGCTGCCTTCCTCGCTTTGAAGCACGAATGTCGGAGGCGCCGTCACGCAGGCGACACCCCGCAGCACGTCATCGACAACGTCGATACGCGGCAGATCCCATCCGGTGGTCAGCCCGCTGCCAACGCCGATCACGGCGAGGCTCGGCGCTGCGAGGTTGAAGTACGTTGGATTGGTGCTGCTCTCGCTGCCATGGTGGTTCACGTGCAGGACGTCGATGCCGCCGGTGAAGATCAGCGGATTCGCACCGCCGGGCGAGATCGCCTGAGCCACGGCCGTCTCAACGTTAGCCTGCGACGTCGAGCGGCCGGTGCAGGCGTCGCTGCCTCCGCCAAGATCGCTGGCCCACAGGTATTCGAACCCGCCATGCTTCAGGAGCAGCGCGATCGAGCGATCGTTCTCGTTACTGACGCTGACGGAACCGCCGCCGATGATGCTGCCGTTCCGGGCAACGCAGGTCAGAGTCGCACCGCTGCCAAGGTTGATCACGGTGCCGACCGGCATCGAAACCGGGCTTCCGGCCGTCGTCGTTGCCGCGGCCGCGTTCCAGCCGGTGACACACGTCGAGGTCGTTGCGCTGCCGTTGTAGTAGTTCTTCACGTGGACGTTGTACCCGCCAGCGATGACCTCATCCATGCCGCCGAGGTGGTCGCAATGCTGGTGTCCCGCGATCATGTAGTCGAGGCCATCGGCCGGCATGATGCCGATGCTCTGCAGGTACGGCACGACGCGCGTGGTGCCGTAGCCCGTCTCCCCCGCCTCGAGGAGGACGGTGGTGCCGTTCGGTCCGACGATCAGGACGCTGCCGCCCCACCCGACGTTGATCGTGTGAATTTCGAGGTTCTGCGCTGCGACAGGAAGCGTCAGCAGCGCGCCAAGGATCACGAGCGCGAAGAATCTCATCGTTCCCTCCAAGTGTGGCGAAGCGGTTTTACGGAAGGAGGCAAGATATCGGGTGCGTCACTCGTGGCACGTGCGCTACGTCACGCGCTCCAGCGCTTCATCCTTCAAGTCGAAGATATCGATGATGATCTTCGCCGCATCACGGAGCGTCCGACGCTCGGCTGGTGTGAGGAACTCGCGCGGGCCTTGGTAAGCCGGTTCGCCCAACAGGTCGCCGACGCTCGTCTCCAGCGCGTCGGCAATCTCCTGCAGCTTGAAAACGCCCGGTATCTTCGCCGCACGATCGAGGCGCCTCGCTGCTCTTTTCCGGTGTGGCGCGTAGCGCTCGACATGCTCGAAGAGACGGGACAACGCGTGATCCATCTTCACCATTCGACCGGCGTGGCGGCGGCTGTATTCGACCCACCGGTCGTAGACACGATTCGATAGGCTGACGATGTCGCGAATGCTTCCGCCGCGTCTGGCCGACATGCGTGTTTCCGTGTCGGCAGCGACACCGCACAGCTCACTCAGGATTGGCGTGTGCGGAAGCTCCGGCCTCATTCCTCGGTGCATCGCGATACCCAACCAGCTCCCCGTCGTCTTCGATCGTATGGAAAGGACCAGGCATCAACCATCCCTGGGTGCCGCGCCTCCAGTTCCTCAGCTTCGTCGAAGGACACGTCGATGCCCCACAGGATCAGATCACTGGGCTCGACGCGTTGACGTTGCGCCTGCAGTTCCAGCGCAATCGCTTTGAACGCGGGAACGCGGACACTCAGCTCCACGAGGCGCCACAACGCCGGTACGGTAGACGCCTGTTCGGAGCCTAACGCGCGGTCGATTTCCGTGATCGGCCAGCGGAGCTCCGCCAGTAAAATCATCTCCTCCCAGGACAGGAGTTCCCCGTTCTCGCGGGAGAATCTGGACTTGTCCACCCAGTCGACGGTCTTGTCCAGCAGTCTCGCGGCATTCGCTCGCGTGAATTGCCGCCGGTTGTGGAAGATTGAGCGAATGCGCTTGTGCTGTCTGGCCACGGCACGCGCAAGCAATCGCGGTTGAGGATGTGGTACGTCCTTCTCTCTCATTTCGATCCCTTGGCCACTGGCTGCCCTAAGCTCCGCCATGCGGATAGTCGTACGCCTCGTTGAAGTCGGAGTCGGCGCGAAGTTCGTCGACGGTTTCACTTTCAATGGCCAGGTGGAGGAGACGCGCGACGTAGTCGTGGAACGTCAGTCCGCGTCGCGCTTCGGCAGTAGTTCGTGCGGACTCGAACTGCTGGTGCAGCGCCACCACGACGTAGATCGGCAGGGAAACGGAGACGTCTACCGGGCGCAGATACGGTGGCAGCACGGCGGCCTCGGCGCCGAGGGTGTTCACGAGCCAGGTACGCGGCCACGCCTCGATCGTGAGATAGGCAACCTCGTCCCAATCAAGCGCCGCGTCGCCAGTCGCGAATGGCTCGGCCAACCGGCCGTCCGTACGTGCGTCTGCATACAACTCCGCCTCCAACTGGCCGGTGAGACGTGCCGCGACTTCGAGTGAGACCGGCTCGCGGCTTCCGGCGAAGAAGGCCAGAAGCGTTTCCCGATCCGGGCGCTCCGCTTCGCTCGTCGTCGCGTTCATCTCCGTCACCTGGTTCCTCCGTCACCGGCCACATGCGGCTCTGCGTGGCCCGTATAAGAGTCTTTTACCGGCGTTGCATCCCGGCACGGGCTCCGATTTCCTGACCTTCAGTCATGTCTGTTACTTGCATTTCCTGACATACGTGCTGAAATGGGTAGGGAAGTGGTGCCGTTGGAACACTCCGACTCGGAGAGAGTGATGCAGGAGCCCCGCAGAGAGGCAACACACGAGACGTCCGTCCGGCCGGACCCGCCGAGCGACGCGCCCGAGGCGTTCGAGGAGGCTTATCTGCAGTTTGCTCCGCTGCTCCGCAAGATCGCGATTGGAAAGTTCAGAATCCCGCCGGCCGACGCCGAGTCCCTCGTGCACGACGTCTTTGCGACGTACTTCACGAATGCGCAGGAAGTCCACGAGGTGGGACCGTATCTCGTCGGAGGTATCTGCAACGCTTCGCGGCAGTACAGGCGGAGGACGGACGCGGCGAACGAGCTCTTTTGCGGCGAGTCACCGTGCGCCGCAGCCCCCGCGGAGCCGATGGTCCGTGAGGTGGAGAGACGGATTCTCCTTGGCCGCATGCTTGCCCGGATCGGCAGCCGCTGCCGCGAGATTCTGGAGCAGTACTACGTCAACGGCGAGAGCACGGACGCGATCGCGCAGCGGCTGCGGTTCAAGGCTACAACCGTGCACATATTGCTGCACAAGTGCCGCAAACGCGCCCTGCTGGCCTATCACGCGATGGAGCGGCACCGGTGAAACACATCCTCGAGTCTGATCTCGCGCTCTTTGCGTTTGGTCCAGATGCCGTGAGCCCTGCGCGTCGTGCGGAGATCGAAGCGCACGTTGCGACCTGCCATGACTGCCAAGCTTCGCTGGATTTTTTCGTCGTGGCGGAAGGTGATCTGAAAGACGACGACACGTGGGAACAGGCACTTGGGTCGGAAACACGCACGTCGCTCTTGGCCTACGGCGCACAGGTTGCCACCGAAGATAGCGAGGCGGAGGAACTGCTCCGGCCGTTCATCGAGAATCCCATTCAGGCCGCGTGGACGTCGCTCAGTACAAGGCGGCGCTACCGTACCGGTGGCGTCGTACGAAAGCTGAGCGCCGCGGCGCATAGCGTGTGCGAAAGCGATCCGTTGGTTGCCCTCACATTGGCTGAGACAGCTGTGGCGGTGGCCGAGTCGCTGGCTGATGATCTTTACCCCGCGCAGGCGGTGCATCAACTCCGTGGTACTGCGTGGAAGGAGCGAGCAAACGCCCAGATGCTTCTCGGTCAGTTCCCGGAGGCGCATGGCTCGCTCGACCACGCCGAACGTGCTTACCGGCGGGTTACCCACAACGCGTTGGGTTTATCGATGGTCGCCTTGGTAAGGGCGGCCGTGATGTACGAACAGCAGCGATTGGATGACGCTATGGTCATCGCGCAGCGTGCCGAGCTTGGGTTCTCGCATTTGGGTGATGACAAACGCCGGATGGACGCTCGGTTTCTGCGGGCGAGCATCCTCTTCGAGGCTGGCGCCGCTGGCGATGCCGCAACGCTGTTCCAGGAAGTGATCGATTACGGGCAACAGATCCGAAGTCCGCTATGGGAGGCGCGTGGTTCATATGCCCTGGCTAACGCTGAGATCGATCTCGGACGTCTTTCCGACGCGGCGATGCACTTCCACCGCGCACTGGTTACCTTTCGGGCAATTGGGCCAGATCCCGACCGCATTGCCACAGAGTGGGGTATCGCACGTGTCGTTTTGCAAAGCGGAAGGCTGCCGGAGGCGATCCGGCGTCTAAAAGACGTGGCTGCGGACTACGAGAAGGGCGGGATGGTTACTGACGCGGCCCTCGTCGGGCTAGATATCGTCGAGGCGCTTCTCGCCCTTGGCCGAACATCCGAGATCACGAAGCTGGCGCAACACCTGTTCTCCGTATTCAGGAAGGCGGGCATGTTGACTGGCGCCCTCTCCGCCATGGCCTACATGAAAGATGCGGCAGCGCAGGCACGGCTGACACAGCACGATGTTGGAAAAATCCGCACGTTCCTTAGGCGCGCGGCACGTCAGCCAGCACTCAAATTCGCCCCGCCTCATGGCTGAGCCAAAAATCCCGTATAGGTTCCTTGGCGCTGAGACACACTTCTTGATGAGGGCGCCCTCCCAAAGAACGCCGGCGACAGCCGGTTCCAGGAGGGCTTATGCGAAGTGTGTCCAAAGGTATGTTGCAGGGCGTAGCGCTGCTGACGTTAGTGGCTGCGCTGGCTTTCGCACCCACGGTGAAGGCAGATGAGGTTGACCCAAATCAGCCGCTCGAAGCGCGGATTCGTCCACCTATCGGTGTAACGTCGAATACACCGTCGTCAACGCCCGAACGCCCGGACCAGCCGGTCGAAGCGCGGATTCTTCCTCCCATCGGCGTCACGTCGAAAGCACCAGCACCACCATCTTTCATGGAGTTGCTCTTCGGCTGGATCGAGATGCGTTTTCGGTTAGCAGTCGAATGATCAAGCGAACGAGCGCGACGGGTCATCCCCTGACCCAACACGCTCGGAGCGAGCAAATATCGTCGCGGTACCCGGTAGGGAGTCGCCACGGCTCCACCACTCCGTAGATGGAGTCGTGGCGATGACGCACCGGCAGGCTTTAGTCCAGGCGCAGTCTTCCCAACCACCTTCACCCGTCCGGGACAGTCGTTCGTCGCCGCGGCTCCACCACCGTCCGACGATGACGACCGAAAGAAAAGCAAGGACCTACACACACGCTCACCGCCAGCGGCTCGACCGGGCGGTGGCCCACTACCTTCGCGACTGCTATACGCACCGCACCGCCGCACGCGTCTCCGAGTTCGCGGCATTTCTGAAGCGCAACCCGGAGTACCTGACGCGGACCACTTCCTTCCTGGTGGGCGTTTCGTTGCGAAACTACCTGCGGCGGAAGCAGTTGGAAGAGGCAGTCAGGCTGCTCACGACGACGCCCCTCACGATCGAAGAGATCGCGCTGCACGCCGCGTTCGGCACCACCTCCACCTTCTACCGATGCTTCCAGAAGGAGCACGGGATGCCGCCGGGCGAATTCCGGGAGGTCAGAAAATGACAGGAGATGTCCTGAATGAGACATGGGCCGATGGCCCGGACGAGACGGACGTGACGCGCGACTACTTCTCGATGCTGGCGGCCGGAGTCCTCAAGGAGCATAACCGGGGTGTGTGGCGTGCGTTCCGTGCCGGTTACACACGTAACTTCCACGCGGACGTCCCCGGTGCACCGCCGCCGGGTGAGGACCACATCGCTTACGGACTCCTATGAGTGTCTAAACCGCGAGCCAGCAGTCACTTAGTGGTAGTTTTAGATCTTCGCTGACACTCGGAGGCTTAGATCTATGGACGAGGCCTATTACAAGAGGTGGTGGCCGGTTCTCTACCAAATCGCCCGGAGCGAGTTTCAGCTGACCTCCGACGAGGCCGATGACATCGCTGACGACGTGCTGCTCTCAACGCTGCTCCGTGCAGACAAGATCGAGAACACGCACGCTTGGCTGACGGCGGCGCTTCGAGCCGCCTGCCGCCGCCATGCGCAGCCCGTCCAAGGCTAGCACTCTGACGGTTGACCTGCTCTTCCCGGTGTAGAGGCGTACACTTCAGTCATGAAGCACGCCGCGCTCGATGCTCAGCTTCGTGCGGACTACCTCGCGATAACCGAGAAGTTTGGTGCTCTCGACTTTGAGGAGTTTATCGTGCTCTGGCATGAAGCCGATGCGCTGATGCAGGCCACGGTCAACTTGGGGCTGGAGCCCTCAGACGCAGGGAATCTACTCCTTCAGGAGTAGTGGTCGCCCACTAGCGTGCATCGCACCGGGACATCACGTCTCGCCTGACGGCGTGTCACCCGCCGTGAATGGATCGCCGGAGCTGTGAATGGCATCGCGCAAGCCATGAATGGCGTCGCGCAAGCCATGAATGGCATCGCGCAAGCCATGAATGGCATCGCGCAACCCATGAATGGCATCGCGCGACCCATGAATGGCATCGCGCAACCCATGAATGGCATCGCGCAACCCATGAATGGCATCGCGTAACCCATGAATGGCATCGCGCAACCCATGAATGGCATCGCGTAAGCCATGAATGGGATCGCGCAACCCATGAATGGGATCGCGCAACTCATGAATGGGATCGCGCAACCCATGAATGGGATCGCGCAACCCATGAATGGCACCGCTAAGCCGTGAATGGCATCGCCGAGCAGTTCGTGGCTACGGGAATCGAACCCACGGTCCAGAATATTCGTGATATCGATTTGTGGCACTTGACACAAAACGATATCAGGCCTACATTAACGCACAGACCGGTCCGCTCCCCTCGGGTACGTTCGATCGCGTGGATCCAACGGCACCCCATCGCCCGTCGCGCTCCGGCCGGAGCAAGGGCGGGTACCCCAAGCCGCCACTCGCCGAACATGGCGGGTGGAGAAAGGAATGGTGTCCCATGGAGATCCCGTCACCCCCGACCACCGTCACCCGGCCCGATGCCAGCGCCAACGCCGCGACCGACGTTCCGCCGGCAGCGCCGCCGCTGCTGACCGTCACGAAGTATCAGAACGTCGCGACCGAGTTGCTGGAGCTGCTCGACCTCGTCGAAAGCAAAATCCCCGACCTGCAGAAGGAGAACGCTGCCGCGAAGGCCTACATCAGGGGCCGGAAGAGCGTGCCCGTTCCGTTCATGGAGAGCGCTGTCACGGCAGTACAGCTCACGCCGCAACTCCAATCCGTCAACGCGCTCGATCCCCTCGTTGCGCATGACACGCTGCAGTACATCGCGGCGATGGCGCCCGTGAAGGCAAAGCTCAAATCGCTCTACACAAATCTGTCGTTCACGACGGACTCCAAAAAAGTCGGTCTCGGCGGCGACGCGCTCACCGTCTACGACTTTGCAAAAAGCGTCGCGCGGAAAACGGACAGCGACGACGCCCTGGCGCACGTGGAGAACATGAAGCTTGCGCTGGGCCGTAGCCGTGGCCGCAAGAAGAAGACGGACGGAGAGGAGGTGACGAAGGCACAGCCGAAAACGACCACATAAAGCAAAGCGCCCGGTCCCGCGTTGGCGCGCGGGCCGGGCCAGCAGATCCCCCCTCCATCCCTGAAAGAAAAGAAAGGAGCTCGTGCATGAGCAATGTAACTCCTCACGTGTGCGCTGTCATCCCTTCGCACATGTTCGACCGCATGGTGCAGCACGGCGACGCACCGACCCGCCACAGCGCGGAGTCGACGCTGAACCAGATGCACCGGCTGGCGAACGAGAGGATCCAAACCTTCATCGATGTCCTCCCCGAGACCGTCGAGCCGCAGAAGCACCGCATGGTCTTCGACGCCCAGCAGAAGCGCCAACTTCACGGGCCCGTCGCGCGCAGCGAGCATGAACCACCGACCGCGGACGCCGTCGTGAACCAGGCGTTCGATGGTGCCGGGAGCATGTGGGATTTCCTCGACCAGGTCTTCCACCGCAAGTCGATCGATGGGCACGGCATGCGTCTCGACGCGACTGTCCATTACGGGACAGGTTTTCAAAACGCGATGTGGAACGGCTATCAGCTCGTCTGTGGCGACGGTGACGGCCACCTCCTCGGAAGCTTCACGAAATGTCTGGCGGTGATCGGCCACGAATACGGCCATGGTCTGACGCAAAGCGTCACCGCGCTCGGCTACTACGGCCAGACCGGTGCGCTCAACGAGCATATCGCCGACGTGGTCGGAATGATGCTCAGGCAGTGGGCGGCCCGCGAAACGGTCGACCAGTCGGACTGGTTCATCGGTGGGCCGCTGCTCGGACCCGGCGTGACCGGGCGAGGCATCCGCTCGATGGCCGACCCTGGCACGGCGTACGACGACGCCGTCCTCGGGCGCGATCCGCAGCCGAAGCACATGGATCACTACGTCGAAACGGCGGCGGACCACGGCGGCGTCCACATCAACTCCGGCATCCCGAACCACGCGTTCTACCTGGCGGCGAAAGCCATCGGCGGGTTCTCGTGGGAGGTGCCGGGGCGCATCTGGTACGCCACGCTGACGGAACGTCTGACGTCCGACGCCATCTTCGACGACCTCGCCCGGGCCACCGTCGACATCGCCGGTGAGCGCTACGGCAACGGCGGCGACGTGCAGCGGGCCGTCGCCCTCGCGTGGGACCAGGTCGGCATCGACGTGCCGCTGTTCCACCGCCACAGGGCGGTCTGAACCCACCACTCACTTCTTCACTCACACGAACGAAAGACATACAGAAAATAAGGAGAAAGTCATGAATACCAACACCAACAAGATCGATGTGCTCGATTTCACCTTCGAACAGATCGGCGACGGAGTCGCCACGCTCAACCTGCCGGAGTTCGCGCTGACCGCGCTCGAAGAGACGGCGACCGAAGAGACGGAGACCGACCGCATCGAGCGCGTGCTCAAGCTCTACATGGGAATCCGGCCGCTGCTCGGTTCCCTCACGCGTATCCCGCTGATCCCGCCGGCATGGCGCAAGGCGCTGACGCTGTTCATCGAAACGGTCGACGCCCTCGCCATCGTGCGCGGATTCAAGGCCGGTCGGGACCTGTAGTTCGCAACGTCTGCGGCGGGGCTCACCTGGGCCCCGCCCTTTGGTCCACGCCATCCGTGCCTTGACATCGATTTATGCCACGTGGTACAAAGCGGGCGCATGGGGTACCGCGACCAAATTCGGGAAGCACGACTGGCCGCTAAGCTGACTTTCTCGGACATCCAGCGGCTGGCCGGCATTCCTCGCGGGCAGTACAAGGCGTTCGAGGAGGGAGGAAACATCGGGGTATGGCGCCTGGAGAAGATTCTCTCCGTCATCCCGAACCTCCCGCCGCTTCACCTGGGGAACGCCACGGTTGCGGCGAACCGCTCCGAACTGGCGGAGCTGCAGGGCACCATCGTGGCGCTCCGCGCGACGCTGCACGCGGCGCTGAACACCGCCGACCAGCTCAATGCCACCGTCCAGGCGAGGATCGAGACGGCGGCGACGGCCGGCAACGCGGCGCAGGATGAGCGCGCGCGGCTCGCCGAGTTGCAGGAGTTCGCGCGTCAGGAGCTGGCGCCGGCCGCGGCGAGCAAGAAGCCGAAAGCGGGAGCGACGAAAGTGGCGAAAGTGCGGTAAAACAGGGTAGGGAAATCCGCTCGCGGATCACTCCTCTATCAAGATGGCGCTTTCCAGAAACTTCGCCTTCCTTCGCACGTTGTGCTGGCGGCTCGCCGCGAAGCCGCGCGTGAAGATCTACCGCGAGATGCGAGAGATCGATCGCATCCGCGCGCGGGAGATCTGGGCCGAAATCCAGATCTACGGCGACGGCGCCCTGCCGAAAGTGAACTGAACGCCAGCGCGGTGCATCGTCGCGCGAACTCGCACGAGGACGCACCGCGAGGCGTCATGGTTCGACTACGTCGCGCTGTCCAACTGCAGCAGCAGCACCCGGGCATCCGCGTCGATGGCGTAGAACAGCTGCAGTGCCGGTGATCCGGGCGCCGCGGCCGATCGGATCGAGCGCAGCGGCGCATCCGCCTCTTGAATGCTGCCCTCAGCGTAAGGGTCACGCCGCAAGCGCTCCAGCAGGACAGGCAAGCAAGCGTTCACACCTGGCTGTTCGAGGAGGCGGTCGCGCGTCTCGCGATATCTGCCGGTCTCCACGAACACCACGCCCGCCGTCTTCTGCCAGACCTCGAGCAGGCGTTGCAACGCCTGATGCACCCGCCCATCGCTTCCGGTGCCGGAGAGCAGCGCAATCTGCTGGCTGACCTGTTCTTCCGGCAGACCCGTCGACTCAGCCACGTCGCGGATGAGTTGCTCGCGATCGAGGATGGGTCCTGTGATGGCGCGCTGGATCACCGCGTCCGCCACTTCGCCCTGGCCGCTGTCCTCGACGCCGCCCTGGTGCATGTAGGCCAGCGCCTTCAGCGCCTGAGTCGTCATGCCCGCCTCGGTAAAGATCGTGACGATCTCCTCGCAGATCGGCCTGGCCTCCTGCAGCCGCTCCTGTTGCACCAGCAACGCCGCGATCTGCAGTCCGACCTCGGCCGCGACGATCACCATGCCCCGGCGCAGGAACTCCTCGCGCGTGGCGAAGAAGGCGGCGAGGGCCTCCTCGACTTTTCGTTGTTTGCCCAGCATGCCCGCCTGGGCGACCTTGGCCCGCTGCACCTCGGCCGTCATCTCCAGTGCTTCGAATGCCTCCAGGGCGCGCCCGTACCACTGCGAGGCCACCTCGAATTTTTCGAGTTTCACCGCGCAGGCGGCCAGGTTGTTCATCGACCGCGCGGCGCCGGCGCGATCGCCGCCGTTCTCCGCAAGCTGCAACGCCTCCACGAACGTGTTCTCCGCGCGGCGGTACTGCGTCAGCTCGTAGTGCACCGCGCCAGACATCTGCAGAGCCTTGGTCTGGCCGATCGCGTCGCCGCAAACCTCGTAGATTGCCTTGGCCGCCGCGATGCAGCAAAGGGCCGCCGTCTGCTCGCCCAACTTATAGAGAACGAGACCCTCGGTGAGGATGATGTTCGCGCGTTCGACGGGATACACCGTCTTGTCGCCGAACAGCTTCGAGGCTTTCCTGATGGCGTAGAGCGCGTCGGCCGGACCCTTCAACGGCAGGAGCGCAAGTGCATGCTCTTTCCAGGCGCGGGACCGCAATAGCAGGTCGTAGGAGACGCCGTCCTCCGGCTCGGCTTCGATCGTATCGACGATCAGCGTCGTCAGAGTGAACGCCGCTTCGCCATTGCGATCGAGCTCCGTGTGCGCGAAGTCGAGGAGATGCGTCAACACCTCCGCTGCGCGATACAGCGCATCACCGGCAACGGCGGCGCGCCGCGCTTTGGGCGCCATCCCCCGCAGCGCAGCCGCACGTCCAGCAGGGTCGTTGGCAGCCGCTTGCTTCCTGCGAAACAGACTGAATGGATAGATCGTGCTCTCGCGCCCATCGGACATCCGCGCACCTCTTTCGACCGCTGAATTGTTGGACCGAAAGTGAGGGTAGCAGGGTGCAAAAATGTCTTCAACGTGCGTCGAAATGGAGGTGTAGAAAGACTCTTTTGTGACTTTGTGGAAGGGGGGCGTCGGGGGCAAGAGCAGCTACAAGGCCGAACCGTCACTGATGATGACGTGCAGCACGCAACTAACCCGACGGAAAATACTTCCACGCGAAGAGATTCTCCTTCGCAGGAAAGTATTTGAGCCGTGGCTGCAAAACAACGGCGGCTCCCCCTGACATCGCAGGCATCAGCGTAATCGTCAAATCACGATCGTCGGTGTCGACCTCCCGGGCATCTTCGCGACAAGAGGCCGAAATCGCAGTCCTGCCGGGCCCGTAGACAGAAATCTGAACGTCATCCGCCACGACCTCTTTGAGGCGGGATTCGGTTGGACGCGACCCAAACCACCCTATTCCCGAAATGCGTCTGGTCTTTCCGAAGTCGTCCAAGTCGACACGGTCGCTTCCATCTGTTTTCTGCAACCATCCGTGCATCCTGTGGAACGGGAAGTACACAGGCCTATTTGCCGTCTGCGTAATGTACAGCTGAAGGTCAACTACCCAATCGAGATAAGTCTTGCTGACGTCTACTTCGGCATAGACAGATACACGCAGTACCTCAAATTCGGGGAAGTAGAGCGGCTCAGAAAGCAAGGACAGGAGTTCCGAGCGGCGCGCCGAACGTGTCGCAGTTGTGTCGCGCCACGGCACATCGAACCGGGCCGCGCCAGCTTTAACTAGGAATGGCGCGCCTTCGGTGTTGAAGAGCAGAGCGGTCACGGTTCGACCTTCCATCTCAAAGTTATAAATGTCGACCGGTGGCGCCCACTCCTCTGCAAACTCAGCACGTACCTGTGCGATCCAACTCGCGACATCCATGGCGGGTGCGCCCGGCACGGTGTGGGCTTTCTCATCGACGCCAATGAGCCACATGATGGGCTGGAACCGCGCGCTGTTTGCATGCCCTGCGATGCGACGTGCAACTTTGTTGAAGTCGGTCGGCCACTCGCGTTTCAGCTCCACGAGCTGGTCCTCGGTCGGACCACGCCGCACCACTGCATTCATGACACGTAGAACCCAAACCTCCACTTCCAGCCGTTTCACAGCGGGAAGTGTACTGCGGTGTGAGGACAGACACTCTTGTCTGTCCCGCGAGGAAGGACGCGATGACGGCGCTCCTCCGCACACCCCGCTGGAACTTCGTGCCTCGCTGGACGACGCGCCGCCCTCCGTAGCGACTCCTTCGCGGGACAGACAAAGGTGTCTGTCCTCCACTCTCCTTCGCGGGCGCCTCCTCGTGCGTGCTCCACGGACAGGTCAGTAGACACCGGTGGGGTCCGTCACGTGCTCCGCGGGCGCATCAGTCCTATTCGTCCGATTCGTCCTGTCAATCTCTACAGTGACACTGCACACCTCCACCGGTGCGGAATGGAACATGGACGGAATGCGGGATTCGTGTATCATCGCCGCCAATCGGCCCAAAAGGCACCAATAACAACCTGAAGACGTAGAGCAGTCTTGCTTCGTGCTGCGGAGCTTTTGTGTCTGCGCATGGGGGAGCTGTCTCGGCAAAAGGCGACCCATGAGAACTCAGAGGACGATCCTCTCTTCGCGCACGTTCGGATTCGGCAACCTGTCAGTCCGGCGCCCGCTCGCAGCACTCCTCGCTTACCTGATGCTGCTCCAGCCGGTGGCGCTGCAAGCCTCCGAGCTCAACGCGATGCGCGCGCAGCAACCAGGCGCCGCCGCGCCCTTCGGGCCGATCGATCTCAGCGTGCCGCCCTCGGCGGAAGCGGCGTCGCCCGGACCGCTGCAGAGCGAAGAGGCAGCGATGCCCGCCGTGCTGCCCGTCGTCGCCGCGCCGAAGAGCGTGGAGAGCGCGTTCGCGGTCGTCTTCGCGACGCTTTCGACATCCTTCAACGACCACTCGGGGATCGACCACCACCAGCCGAGCGGCAACGTCGTCGTTGCCTCGTCCGTGGCCGGTGCGCCGAGCCTCGCGCTGATCGCGGCCGACGGCACGCATCGCCCCTTCTCCAACCTCAGCGGCCTCACGGGCCCCGTGGCCATCGCCACCGCGCGAACCACCGTCGTGGGCGGCTTTACCGCGGGGGAGGTGTTCACCTCCACGAACAACGCGGGCGTCATCAACCGCGTCGCCGCCGACGGCTCCTCGTTCCGCACGATCGCCCTCGGCGGCGAGACCGGCTCCATCACCGGGCTGCACCTCGATGGTGAGCTCTACGCCGTCACCAGCAGCGGCTCCGTCTGGCGCGTCAACGCGGCCGGCGCCGCCACGCGCATCGCCACGCTCAGCGCGCAACTGACCTCCATCACCACGATCCCGAACGACGCGGGCCGCTACGGTCCGATCGCCGGCAAGCTCCTCCTCGGCGCCGCCGGCCAGTCGCTCCTCTACGCCGTCGACCTCCTCGGCAACGTGGCCACGATCCCGACGGGCATCGTCGCGGCCGACGTCGACGTGATCCCGCCGCACCAGAACTTCTTCGCCGTCGATTCGGCCTCGCGCACGCTGGTCGGCGCGCCCGACGACGCCTTCGCCGGCCTGCACGGCGACATCCTCATCGCGCAGAGCGCGCCCGGCGTCCTCGCGCGCATCCGCTGGGACGGCACGCAGTTCGAGGTGGCGCAGCTCGGCAGCGCCGCACGCTTCGATCGCGTGGCCTTCTCCGCCGCCGGCATCGCGCCGATCGTCCCGGTCAAGCGCGTCTACGACGCCATCGCCGTCGTGCGCCACGCGCCGGAGCTGAACAGCGGCCGCGTCGAAGGGTCGCTCTGGCAGCTCGAAGCGGAGAGCGTCACGCTCGACGGCACCGACGTCATCACCACCGACCTCCTCATCCCCGGCACGCCGCAAGTCATCCTCGGCAGCGGCAAGCCGTCGTTCGGCGGCGTCATCGCCGGGACGGAGAGCGCGTCACCGTCGACGCACACCGTCACGATCGCGAACAACGCGATCCTGCGGCACCTCGTGAATCGCACCAACCCCATCGTCCTGACGCCGGTTGCGGCGCCGGCGCTGCCGTCCGGCACGCGCGACGTGACGCTGACACAGGAAGGATCGATTGGCGATCCGGCGACGCTGCGCAACCTCGGCATCTCCGGCAAAGCGGGCGCGGTCGCGGTCCCGCCGGGCACGTACGGCAACTTCGAGGCGACCGGCCGCACGGCCTTCGTCTTCGGCGCCGCCGGCGTGACCACGACGTACAACCTGCAGAGCCTCAAGCTCGGCGGCGGCGCCGAGCTGCGCCTCGCCGGCCCCGTCGTCATCAACGTGACCACGGCCGCGCTGGCCGGCTCGACGATCGGCGCCGCTTCGACGCCGAAGAACCTCATCCTCCAGGCAACCGGCACCGTCAGCGTCACGGGCAACGCGATCCTCTACGGCATCGTGCGCGCGCCGCAGTCGACGGTCACGATCGACGGCAACAGCCGCATCCGCGGCACGGTCACGGTCGATCGCCTGCAGATCAGCGGCAACGGCGTCCTCGAGATCACGGAGAACGACGTCCCGCCGCCGCCGGTGAACCGTCCCCCGACGGTCGATGCCGGTGGCGATCAGACCACGACGCTGCCGAACGACACCGTCACGCTCGCCGGTGTGGCGAACGACGACGGCCTCCCCGCCGGCAGCACGCTGAGCGTGCAGTGGACGAGCGTCAGCGGCCCCGCGGCTGTGACGTTCGGCGACGCCACCATGGCGGCGACGACCGCCACGTTCACGGAGCCCGGCACCTACGTCCTGAAGCTCACGGCGAACGACACGCTGCTCGCCTCGTCGGATGAAGTGACGATCACGGTCATCCCCCGCAACCAGCCGCCGGTCGTCGACGCGGGCGCCGATCAGACGATCGAGCTGCCGAACGCGGCCTCGCTCGCCGGCAACGTGTCGGACGACGGTCTCCCGTATGGCTCGACCGTGCAGACGACGTGGAGCCAGACGAGCGGCCCGGGCACGGCGACGTTCGCCAACGCTTCGTCGCTCGCCACCACCGTCACGTTCAGCGCCGCGGGCACGTACACGTTCACGCTCAGCGCGACAGACAGCGAAGCGACCGTCACCGACACGGTGACGATCACCGTCCATCCCGAGAACCAGCCGCCGGTGGTCAACGCCGGCGACGATCAGTTCCTCGTCTTCCCGGCCGCCGCCACGCTGAACGGCACGGCGACCGACGACGGCTGGCCCGCCGGCTCGACGCTGACGACCGCCTGGGCGCAGGTCAGCGGCCCCGGTTCCGTCACCTTCGCCGACGGCAGCAAGCCGGCGACGACGGCCACGTTCTCCGTTGCCGGCGTCTACGTCCTCCGCCTCACCGCGAGCGACGGCCGCGCTTCCGCCAGCGACGACGTCACGCTCATCGTCGATCCGGAGAACGCGGCGCCGGTGGTCAGCGCCGGCGTCGATCAGACCATCGAGCTCCCGAACCGGGCCACGCTCACCGGCAGCGTCACCGACGACGGCTGGCCGCGCGGCTCCACGCTCACCTCGACCTGGTCGCAGGTCAGCGGCCCCGGTACGGCGAGCTTCGCCGACGCCACGAAGCCCGGCACCATCGCCAGCTTCAGCACGCCCGGCACGTACGTCCTGCGCCTCACCGGCAGCGACGGCACGCTCTCCGCCAGCGACGACGTCACCATCACGGTCGATCCGCTGAACGAGCCGCCGGTGGTCAACGCCGGCCCCGATCAGGCGATCGAGCTGCCGAACGGCGCTTCGCTGGCCGGCTCCGTCAATGACGACGGCTGGCCGCGCGGCTCCACCGTCACGTCGAGCTGGAGCTTCGTCAGCGGCCCGGCCGGCGTGACGTTCGCCGATGCTTCGAAGCCCGTCACCATCGCTTCGTTCACCGAGCCAGGCACGTACGTCGTCCGCCTCACCGCGACCGACGGCCGCGAGACCGTCAGCGACGACGCCATCGTCACCGTCTATCCGCAAAACCAGCCGCCGGTGGTCAACGCCGGCCCCGATCAGCAACTGCGCCTCCCGGCCGGCGCCTCGCTCGCCGGCAGCGCGTCGGATGACGGCTGGCCGTTCGGCTCGTCGCTCATCACCACCTGGAGCCTGGTCAGCGGCCCCGGCACGGTGACGTTCGCCGCGCCGCAGTCGCCCGCCACCAGCGCCACCTTCAGCACGGACGGCACGTACGTCCTCCGCCTCACCGCCACCGACTCGCGCGAGACGGTGCACGACGACGTCACCGTCGTCGTCCTCCCGGCGAACATCGCCCCCACCGTCGAAGCGGGTGAGCCGCAGACCGCCACGCTGAACCGCAACCTCCTGACGAACGGCGGCAACGAAGAGCCGCTCGTCGACGGCAGCGTCGCCCACTGGACCGCCGTCTCCGGCGCCTGGACGCGCGGCGGCTCCTTCCCCTTCAGCACGGAAGGGGAGCAGCTCTTCGCCACCACGGATGCCACCGCCGAGCTGACGCAGAACCTCGACGTCCGCGCGTTCGCGCCGGGCCAGACCTTCGCCTTCGAGGGCTACGTTCGCACGGGCGAGGAAGCGGCGTTCGACGCGCCGCGTGTCGTCGTCGAGTACCGCGACGCGACGCAGGCGCTCGCCACCTTCGAGTTCACCACCGATGCCGCGCTCCTCGAGTGGACGCGCATCGCCGACACGCGCGTCGCGCCGGCCGGCACGACGACGATCCGCGTGCGCCTCATCGCCACGCGCAACAGCGGCGCGACCACGGACGTCTGGTTCGACGGCTTCTCGCTGCGCGCCACCGGCGCCGCCGCGCTGACGCTGGCCGGCACCGTCACCGATGACGGCCTCCCCGCCGGCTCCACGCTCACCACCACGTGGAGCGGTCCGGCGAGCGTCGTCTTCGGCAACGCCGCCGCCACCACGACCAGCGCCGCCTTCACCGCCGTCGGCACGTACACGCTGCGCCTCACCGCGAACGACGGCGAGTTTTCGGCGCACGATGAAGTCGACGTCACCGTCGGCCGCGCCAACGCGCCGCCCGTCGTCGAAGCCGGTGCGAAGCAGGAGCTCCGTCTCCCCGCCACCGCCTCGCTCAACGGCAGCGTCGTCGACAGCGACGGGCCGTCGCTCAGCGTGACGTGGACCTCCATCGCCGGCAACGCGCCCGTCACCTTCGCCGACGCGACGTCGGCGGCCACCACCGCCACCTTCACGGCGCCCGGCACCTACGTGCTGCGCCTCACCGGCAGCGACGGCCTCGCCACGATCCACGACGAAGTGATCATCGTGGTCAAACCGGCCAACCGCGCGCCGCAGGTCAACGCCGGTCCCGACCAGACCATCACCCTGCCGTCGGCGGCCGCGCTCACCGGCACGGCCATCGATCCGGAGGACAACCCGCTGACGATCGTCTGGACGAAGGTCAGCGGCCCCGGCGCCGTCACCTTCCTCGCGCCGTCGTCGCCCGCGACCACGGCCTCGTTCAGCGTCGCCGGCACGTATGTCCTGCAGCTCTCGGCCGACGACGGTGAGCTCTCCGACAGCGACGAGGTCACCGTCATCGTCGAGCCGGAGCCGATCAACCAGGCGCCGGTCGTCAGCGCCGGCCCCGACCTCTTCGCCCAGGTCGGCCAGGACGTCGCGCTCAACGGCAGCGTCACGGATGACGGCCTGCCGCCGCTCGCCGCCGTCACCGCCGCCTGGTCGCAGGTCAGCGGTCCCGGTGTCGCCGCCTTCAGCGACCCGAGCGCGGCCGGCACCACCGTCACGTTCGACAAGGCCGGCATCTACGTCCTGCGCCTCACCGGCAGCGACACGCTGCTCAGCACCAGCGACGACGTACGCATCACCGTGCGCAGCGCGCCGGTCGCGGCGTTCACCGTGCCGGGCCCGCAGCGCAGCGTCACCGCGCTGGAGAACAACCTCGCCGGCGTGCAGAACGGCGCGCAGGTCGTCGCCGTCTCCGGCATCAGCAGCACGAGCTTCGTCGCCGAGAACGCGCTGGACGACAGCACCTCCACGCGCTGGCGCTCCCTCGTCGCGAACAACCAGTGGCTGATCGTGCAGCTCGCCGGCACCGAGAACGCGCCGCGCTCCTTCGACCGCATCCGCTTCATCAGCGGGCCGAGCAGCGAAGCGGTGAAGAACTTCCGCATCGACGTCTCGACCACGACGACGGACGAGGCGGCGTTCACCACCGTCCTCACCGGCGTCGGCGGCACCAGCGAGCGCTGGCAGGAGTACCGCCTCTCCGCCTCCGTCGCCGCGCGCTACGTCCGCTTCTTCGCCATCGACGCGCAGGTCGCCACCTCGGTCGTGGGGCTCCGCACGCTGCAGGTCGTCGGCAGCCGTCTCTCCGGCATCCCCACCTTCCTCGCCGCCGCGAACGTCGCGACGGCTACCGAGGAGGCGACGGTGATTGCGCAGACGGCGGGGTCGGGGGTGAACGCGCTGGACGGCAACCCCGCCACCGCGTGGGCCACGTCGTCGACGCGCCTGACGAACCAGTCGTTCACCATCGACTTCAACACGCAGCACACGTTCGACCGCATCCGCCTCTTCAACCTCGACGACTCCACGCTGCCGATCCAGCGCGCGGTCAAGGACTTCCGCGTCGAGGTCTCGAACGACAACGTCAACTACACCGCCGCCTTCACCGGCGTCGCACTGAACGCGAACCCGGTGCAGGAGTTCACGTTCCCCGCTGTCACCGCGCGCTACGTCCGCTTCTTCGCCGTCAACAACTACGGCTCGACCTCGGCCCTCGGCATTCGCGATCTCGAGATCATCTCCGTCTACGCCGGCAAGTCGTCGGTCTCCAGCTACAACGGCGTGGCGAACCAGCCGGAGCACGTGTTCGACAACGACATCAACACGGCATGGCTCACCGGCAACGGCCGCATCACGAACCAGTCGCTGAAGTTCGAGCTCGGTGCCGACACCGTCGGCCCGGTGGCCGCGCTGTCGCTGCAGGGCTACAGCAGCGTGTCGACCGACGTCGTCAAGGACTTCGAGCTCTTCGCCTCGACCACGACGGACGACGACAGCGCCTTCACCTCGATCCTCACCGGCACGAACCTCAACAACGGGCTGCTGCAGACGTTCGCCTTCCCGGGCGGCCCGATCCGCGCGCGCTACTTCCGCTTCGTCGCGAAGAACAACTACGGCTTCACCAGCTACATCCGCATCGGCACGCTGCACCTGCTCGGGCCGGGCAGCGACGGTCACGTCCTCTCCGCGCCGGGCACCGCGCCGGCGCAGCCCAAGGCCAGCTCGCCGGCGCTGATCGCCAACGGCGCGACGATCGTGGCCGTCAGCTCCGGCGCGCCGCAGAACATGCTCGACTACGTCTCCAGCGCGCCGTGGAGCACCAGCGGCAGCCTGGCGACGCAGTTCGTCAAGATCCAGCTCGGCGGCACCACGCCGCACGTGCTGACGGGCGTCGTGCTCGCGCAGCGCTCCGACACCAGCTCCACCACCGACTCGGTCAAAGACTTCGAGCTGTGGGTCTCCTCCACCACGTCCGACGACGCCGCCTTCACGCGCGTGCTGACGGCGCAGATGACCACCTCGAAGGCGCAGCAGTTCTTCACCTTCCCGGCGGTCGAGGCGAAGTTCCTCAGGTACGTGCCGAAGACGACGCACGGCAGCACGACCACGTTCTCGACCGGCTTCTTCGACGTCATCCTCGAGCAGCCGGTCGCCGGCGTCTACGGCGGCTCGAGCTCGCGTGAAGCGCGCTTCGGCCCGCAGCAGGCGTTCGACAACAACACGTCCTCGACCTGGATCTCGGCCACCAACGCCGCCACCGATCAGTACCTCGACCTCGCCCTCGGCGACTCGATGAAGCTGTACGGCGTCACGATCTGGCCCGACGCCAACGGCTATCCGAAGGACTTCGAGATCCGCGTCTCCAACACGTCGACCGACGCGTCGGCGTTCACCACCGTCTACAGCGGCACGATGCCGCAGACGACGGCGACGCAGCAGATCGCGTTCCACCGCGTGGCGGAAGCGCGCTACGTCCGCTTCTTCTTCAAGAACGGTTACGCCACGACCGGCATCGCCGTGCGCGAAGTGGCCGTGACGGCGTTGCCGAACAACGGGGCGACGCTCATCAGCTACTCCTCGACGAACACGACGAGCTTCGTGCCGTCGTCGATCATCGACGTCGACTTCGACACCGGCGTCTGGCAGAGCGCGACCAACCTCAGCACGAACCAGCAGATGACGATCGCGCTGCAGCCGACGCAGACGTGGACCGTCGATCACGTCGGCCTGCAGCAGCGCATCGACTGCGTCGGCTGCTACATCACCAACTCGCCGCGCCAGTTCGAGCTGCAGGTGTCGACCGACGTCGACGCGCTCGTCTGGAAGACCGTCTACAGCGGCACGATGCGCAGCACCGACGCGCGCATGCAGCACTTCTGGTTCCCGGCGACGCAGGCGCGCTACGTCCGCCTGCGCATGATCAACGCGTGGGGCGGCACGTCGCTGGCGCTGTCGAACTTCGTCGTCTTCTCGCCGCAGATCGGCGCGCTCACGCCGCACTTCCTCGACACCTCGGTGCCGGGCGACAGCAGCATCACGAGCTGGCAGTGGAGCTTCGGCGACGGCGGCGTCAGCACGCAGCGCGATCCGTCGCACACGTACGCGGAGCCGGGCCTGTACGACGTCAGCCTCACCGTCACCGACGCCAACGGCCTCACCAGCACGCGCACCACGCCGTACGCGGTGGAGGGCGCGCCGCGCGTCGACTTCACCATGGCGCCGCAGCCGTCGAACGAAGGCTCGGCCGTCACGTTCACCGACACCTCCTCCTCCGACTTCGGCGGCATCGGCGCGCGCGAGTGGGTGTGGGGCGATGCCACGGCGAACACGCAGGACGCCGTCTCCACGCCGCACACGTACGCCGACAACGGCACCTACAACGCCACGCTGCGCGTCACCAGCGCCCGCGGCGTCCGCGGTACGGCCACGAAGCCCGTCACGGTGCTGAACGTGGCGCCGACCGGAACGCTCGGTGTGGACAAGAGCGTGCCGTGGGGTGACGACTGGGCCATCGGCTTCAGCGTCAACGACGTCGGCACCGTCGACCGCAACTCGCTCCTCTGCCGCTTCGACTTCGGCGACGGCCAGACGAAGGACGTCGTCAACTGCCGCGGCACGTACACCGGCCACGTGTACGCCAGCCCCGGCGTCTACAACGCCACGCTCACCGTCACGGACAAGGACGGCGGCGTCGGCACCGACGCGGCCGTGATCACCGCGACCAAACGCGCCACGGTCGTCAGCTACAGCGGCGGCCGCGGCGTCCAGCCGGGCTCCCCGCTGACGTTCGGCGCGACGCTCCGCGACACCAACTTCCACACCTACATCGCCGGCCGCACGATCACCTTCACGATCGAAGGGCAGGCCGTCACCGCGGTGACGAATGCCGAGGGGTATGCGGAGGCGACGATCATCTATGGTGGGACGGCGGAGCAGCCGACCATCGTGGCCGCCTTCGCCGGCGACGACCGTTACTTCGGGCACAGCGTCTCCGTGCTCGCCGCCTGCCCGGCCGATCAGAATCCGCTCGACATCTCGCTGGTCTTCGACCTCTCGGGCTCGATGCTCGGCGAGCGCCTCACCGCCGCGCGCAACGCTTCGCTCGTCTTCCTCGATTCGCTGCAGCGCAACCAGGATCAGTCGGCAGCGGTCTCGTTCACGTCGTCGGGCCGGGTGGAACAGGGGCTGACGTACGACCTCGACGCCGTGCGCGAAGCGATCGACACCATGTCGGCCAGCGGCGGCACGATCATCGGATCGGGCATCACCTCCGCGCGTCTCGAGCTGCTCAGTGCGCGCCGGAATCCGTTCGCCATCCCGGTGATGATCATCTACTCCGACTTCGAGGACGGTGACCCGACCGGCACGCGCGCCGCCGCCACCACCGCGAAGAACGCCGGCATCCGCATCATCTCCGTGATGATCGGCGGCGGCACGACCGCACGCCAGCTCGGCAAGGACGTCGCGTCCGGACCGGGCGATTACTACGAGGCCGCGCAGAACGGCGAGCTCACCGGCATCTACGCCTCCATCGTCAGCTCGCTGTGCAAGCCGGCGAACAAGCCGCCGGTGGTCGACAGCGGCGCGAACCAGACCATCACCTTCCCGGCGAACAGCGTCACGCTCGCGGGCAGCGTCACGGACGACGGCATGCCGCCGCTGGCGACGCTGCAGGTCACGTGGAGCCAGGAGAGCGGCGCCGGCACGGTGACGTTCGGCGACGTCAAGAAGCCGGCGACGACCGCCACCTTCAGCACGCCGGGCACGTACGTCCTCCGCCTCACGGCGAACGACACGCAGTACACGCGCAGCTCCTCCGTCACCATCACGGTTCATCCGCAGAACGTCGGTCCGACGGTCAGCGCCGGCGACGACCGCGCCGCCACGCTGCCGAGCGTGCCGGGCGAAGAGCCGGGTGCGCCGGTGACGCTGGAGCTCACCGGCTCGGCGAGCGACGACGGCAACCCCGCCGGCAGCACGCTGACGACGACGTGGAGCTCCGTCAGCGGTCCGGCCGCCGTCACGTTCAACCCCGCCGACCAGACGACGACGCAGGCCACGTTCACGCTGGCCGGCACGTACGTCGTCCGCCTCACCGCGACCGACGGCGATCTCTCCGCCACTGATGACGCGACGATCGTCGTGCATCCGGGCAACCGTCCGCCGCAGGTCAACGCCGGCGCCGATCAGACGGCGACGCTCTCCGGCGGCGCCACGCTCACCGGCAGCGTCACCGATGACGAGCTGCCGAACAACACGCTGACCATCGCGTGGACGAAGGTCAGCGGCCCCGGTGCCGTGACGTTCGCCACTGCCGCGCAGGCCACGACCGCCGTGACGTTCACGGCGCTCGGCACCTACGTCCTCCGCCTCACCGCCGGCGACGGCGAGTTCACCCGCTTCGACGACGTCACCGTCACGGTCGACATCACGCCGGGCAACACCGCGCCGGTGGTGAGCGCCGGTGCCGACGTGACGACGACGGAGCCCGACAACAGCGTCACGCTCGCCGGTGTGGCCACCGATGACGGCATCCCCGCCGGCGTCGCCCTCACCACGACGTGGACGCAGGTCGCCGGTCCGGGCGCGGCGAGCTTCGCCAACGCCGCCGCGGCTTCGACCGCCGTCACGCTGCCGGCGTTCGGCACGTACATCCTCCGCCTCACCGCGACCGACTCGGAGCTCACCGCGAGCGACGACGTCGTCATCCTCTACAACAGGACGCCGGGCAACGAGGCGCCGGTGGTCAACGCCGGTGCCGACGCCACCGTCAACAGCAACACGGCCACGCTCAGCGGCACGGCGACCGATGACGGGCTGCCGAACGCCAGCACGGTCAGCGTCGTCTGGAGCAAGGTCAGCGGCCCCGGCACCGTGACGTTCGCGCAGGCGGCGTCGCTCACCACCGCGGCCACGTTCAGCGCCTTCGGCACGTACGTCCTCCGCCTTACCGCCAGCGACAGCGAGCTGTCGGCGAGCGACACCGTCACCATTCACTACGAGGGCATCAACCAGGCGCCGGTGGTCAACGCCGGTCCCGATCGCCTGGCCATCGTCAACCGTCCGGCCACGCTGAGCGGCAGCGTCACCGACGACCACCTGCCGCTGGGTGGCACGCTCACCGTGCAGTGGAACAAGGTCAGCGGCCCGGGCAACGTCTCGGTCGGCAACGCCAGTGCGGCCACCACGACCGCGCTGTTCAGCGCGATCGGCACGTACGTCCTCCGCCTCACGGCGAACGACTCGGCGCTGACCGCGTTCGACGAAGTCACGATCGAGGTCGCGCAGACCGCGCCGGCTCCGACCGCCGTCATCACCAGTCCGGCGGAAGGGACCGACGTCACGAAGCCCATCGTGTTCACCGGTACGACGAACGGCGGGACCACGGGCGGCGGTACATGGCGCCTCGAGTACGCGCTCACCGACGAGAACCCCGCGAACCAGGTGTGGACGACGTTCGCCAGCGGCAGCGGCCCCGCCTCCGGCGCGCTCGGCACGTTCGATCCGACGATCCTGCAGAACGGCACGTACTCCGTCCGCCTCGTTGCGACCGACGAGTACGACCAGACCACGACGAGCACCATCGTCGTACCGGTGCAGGGCGACCTGAAGCTCGGCGCGTTCACCATCAGCTACACCGACATCGACGTGCCGCTGCCGAGCTTCCCGCTGCAGGTCAAGCGCACGTACGACTCGCGCGACAAGCGCAAGGGCGACTTCGGCGTCGGCTGGTCGCTCTCCATCCGCAATGCCCGCGTCCAGAAGAGCACCATCCTCGGCGCGTCGTGGGAGATGACCAAGTCCGGCGGGATCCTGCCGAACTACTGCATCCAGCCGACGCGGCCGCACTACGTGACCGTCACGTTCCCCGACGGCAAGGTCTACAAGTTCTCCATGTCGCTGGTGCGCTCCTGCCAGCAGGTGCAGCCGCTGTCGCAGGTCGAGCCGGTGTTCAACCAGGTCCCGACGAGCGGCGGCACGCTCGGCGCGACGCTGGCCGTCGTCGACGGCGATCCTCTGCTGTACGTCAGCAGCGGCGGGGTCGGCCCGGTCGACCTGCTCGACCTCTCCACGGTGGAGCTGTACAACCCCCGCGTCTTCCGTCTCACGACGCCGGAGGGCTTCTCGTACACGATCGACCAGTCGGCCGGCGTGACCGCGCTCGTCGATCCCAACGGCGCGCGCCTCACCATCGGCGTCAACGGCTTCACGCACTCCGACGGGAAGAGCGTGGCGTTCACGCGCGACGCGCAGGGACGCATCACGCGCATCACCGATCCGGCGGGCAAGGCGTTCGTCTACACGTACGACGGCAACGGCGACCTCGTGACCGTGACCGACCGTGAGTCGAAGTCGACGCAGTACACGTACGTCGCGCACCTCCTGACCAAGATCACCGACGCGCGCGGCATCGAGCCGCAGCGCAACGAGTACGACGCGGCCGGACGCCTCATCAAGCAGACCGACGGCACCGGTCAGGCCATCACGTTCGACACGGACGTCACCGGCCGGACGCAGACCGTCACGGACCGCAACGGCAAGAAGACCATCTTCGAGTACGACGAGTTCGGCAACACGCTGAAGAAGACCGACGCCATCGGCGCCGTCACCTCTTACACGTACGACGCCGTCGGCAACATGACGAGCGAGACCGATCCCGAAGGGCGGACGCTCAACTTCACCTTCGACCCGTTCGGCAATAAGCTCACCGAGACCGACGAGCTGGGGAACAAGGTCGCGTACACGTACGGCTCGCGCCGGAACGTCCTGACGTTCACCGACGCGCGCAACAACGTGACCACGTCGACCTACGATTCGTCCGGCAACGTCCTGACGACGCGCGACGCCGCGAACAACCTCACCACCTTCACCTACAGCGGCGGCCGCATGGCCACGCGCACGGCCGGCGGCACCACCACGACGTACGGCTACGACGCCAGCGGCAACGTCAACAGCATCAGCGACACGACGGGCAGCGCGACGGGCTACACCTTCGACGCGAACAACAACCCGCTGACGCGCGTGCAGACGTTCAACGGCCAGTCCATCACCACGCGCTTCGAGTACGACGGCCAGAACCGCATCACGAAGATCACCTGGCCGGACGGCGCCGTCGAAACGATGCAGTACGACGCCGCCGGGAACATCATCCAGGCGCGCGATCGCCGCGGGTACGAGGCGCGGATCGCGTACGACAACGCCAATCGCAAGACGCGCATCGATCATCCGGACGGCACGAACGAGCAGTGGACGTATGACGCCGAGGGGCGGACGCTGACGCATACGATGCGGGGCGGCTTCACCACGTCGTTCGAATACGACGCGGTCGGCCGTCTCACCAAGACCACGCACCCCGACGGCAAGTTCGAGACGACCACGTACGACCTCTCCGGCCGCGTGCTGTCGCGCACGGATACGGCGGGCAAGGTCATCGAGACGCACACGTACGACCAGGCGGGCAACAACACCTCGGTCACCAACGCCGCCGGCAACACCATCACGTACACGCACGACCGCGACGGCAACATCCTCACGGAGAAGGACGGCCGCGGCACGACGACGCGGCACGAGTACGACGGCAACGGCCGCCGCACCAGGACGATCTTCCACGACAACACGTTCGAGGCCGTGACGTACAACGCCCTCGGGCTGATCGCCACGAAGACGGATGCGGCGGGCCGCGTCACCACGTACGAGCACGACGGTGCGGGACGCGTGAAGAAGGTGACGGGTGCCGATACGAAGGTCACGTCGTACACCTACGACGAGGCGGGCCACCTCACGTCGCAGACGGACGCGAACAACCACACCACGCGCTTCGAATACGACGGCTTCGGCCGCCGCACGAAGCGGATCATGCCGCTGGGCATGACCGAGACGTTCACGTACGACCTGGCGGGCAACATCGCCACGCGCACGGACTTCAACGGCTTCACCACGACGTACACGTACGACTCCGAGAACCGCATGCTGGCGAAGACGCCGGATCCGCGGCTCGCGCAGCCGGCGATCACGTTCACGTACAACCCGCGCGGTTACCGGGCGACGATGACCGACGTCAGCGGCACGACGACGTACGCGTATGACTCGCGTGGCCGCCGCACGGAGAAGGCCACGCCGCAGGGGACGCTGGCGTACACGTACGACAACGCCGGCAACCTCGCCTCGGTGCAGTCGTCGAACGCCAACGGCATCGCTCAGCAGTACGGGTACGACGACCAGCATCGCCTGACGTCGGTCACCAGCACGGCCACGGGCGTGACGGCGTACGGGTACGACGGGAACGGCAACCTCGCGCGCGTCGTCAACGCCAATGGACTCACTTCGACGTACACGTACGACCTCCGCAACCGGCTGACCGAGGTGGGGGTGGTGAATACGGCGGCGACGACGATTGCGCGGTACGCGTACAACGTCGGCGCGGCGGGCAACCGCCTCTCCTCGACGGAACTGAACGGCCGCAGCGTGACGTACGAGTACGATCCGCTGTATCGCCTCACGAAGGAGACGATTGCCGGCGATCCGTCGACGAACAACGGCGTGATCGCGTACACGCTCGACCCGGTCGGCAACCGCCTCGAGCGGCTGTCGACGGTGGCCGGTGTGTACAACGAGGTGTCGACGTTCGACGCCAACGACCGGCTCGACTCCGAGCAGTACGACGCGAACGGTAATGTGACGCTGGCGAACGGCGTGACGAACGCGTACGACTTCGAGGATCGCCTGGTCACGCACGGGGCCGCGACGTACGTCTATGACGGCGACGGCAACCGCGTGGCGAAGATCGCGAACGGCGTCACGATCCGTTACCTCGTCGACGACTTTGCTCCCACCGGCTACGCGCAGGTGGCGGAGGAGGTCGTGGGCGGCGCGGTGGTGCGCAGCTTCGTGTACGGGCACATGCTCGTGGCGCAGAAGACCGCCGCGGGTGTGAGCTTCTACGGGTACGACGGGCAGGGGAGCGTGCGCTTCCTGACCGATGCGTCAGGGGCGATCACCGACACGTACGACTACGACGCGTTCGGCACGCTGATCCGCCGGACTGGCACGACGCAGAACGATTACCTCTGGCTGGGCGAGCAGTACGACGCCGACCTCGGGGTGTACTACTTCCGGGCGCGCTGGTACGACCAGGCGACGGGGCGGTTCTGGTCGACGGATCCGGAGCTCGGCACGACGGGCGATCCGCTGACGCTGCATCGCTATCTCTATTCGGCGCACGATCCGCTGAACAAGTCGGACCGTTCGGGGCGGACGTTCGTCGGCACGATGATGACGGCGATGAACATCATGGTCACCATGATGCGCGTCAACCTCGGCACGACCATGCTGGTCGGTGCGTTGACCGGGGCGTTCATGGGAGGGGTGGAGGAGTACCTGTCCACGGGTACGGTCACGCCGGGCCACATCTTCAAGAGTGCGGCGATCGGGGCGATTCTCGGGCCGATCATGAACGGCGTGGCGGCATTGCGCGTCGGCCGGGTGATGATTGCCATCGCGT
Organism: Thermoanaerobaculia bacterium; assembly: GCA_036380735.1. Classification (GTDB taxonomy): domain Bacteria; phylum Acidobacteriota; class Thermoanaerobaculia; order Gp7-AA8; family Gp7-AA8; genus DASVEE01. Next base: position 252,816 of record DASVEE010000067.1, read on the forward strand.
CGGCGGGTCTCGGTGGGTACGGGGCCATGCGCGCGTACGACCGCAAGCAGTACGGGCTGGCGATGTTCTACACGCTGGCGGCGGTGGGTGGCTCGATCTTCATGGTGTTCGGGCATCCGCGGACGCCGCTCAACCCGGTGCGGGCGCCGGGTGGACGCGTGGCGTTGTGGTCGGGTGGCGACCCGGCGAGGCTTGCGGCGGAGCGATTCGCCGGCTACACGTCGATCGGCGAGACGCCGGGCGGGATCGCCATGGCGGCGAAGACGAAGGGGATGGTGTGGAACACGGAGGGGCGTCCTCTGTGGGACATGCTGTCGGCGGAGTTCGCCGGCCAGGCCCGCGGCAACGTCCACGCCTTCATCCACGGCACACCGTCACCGACGAGCATCTACGTGACCACGGAGCTGAACATCATCCAGCAGCGCATCGCCGGCGGCTGGGTCTACGACATCTTCACCCACACCGTTCCTTGATCCAGTGAGGGGGCAGACCGCAAGGTCTGCCCCCGTTCGGGTTGGGCTTCACTCATCGGGTTTTTCGATGCGCGCCGTGCGATTTTCGCTTCACTCCGTGCGATTTCCACGGAGCTCCGTGCAATTTCCACGGAGTGAAGTGGCGACGGCCACGGAGTGCCGTGCGATTTCCACGGAGTGCCGTGCGATTTCCACGGAGTGCCGTGCGTTTTCCACAGCGTTCCGTGCGTTTTCCACGGCGTTCCGTGCGTTTTCCACGGAGTGAAGTGGCGTCGGCCACGGAGTGCCGTGCGATTTCCACGGAGTGCCGTGCGATTTCCACAGAGCGCCGTGCGTTTTCCACGGAGTGCCGTGCGATTTCCACGGAGTGAGGCGCGATCCGCGTGGCTTCGCAGGCGGCGTTGCTGTTGTGCCGCGGCCCCTCACCCGATTCTTCGCTGGCGCGAAGAATCACCCGCTCCCCGCAAAGGCCGGGGAGAGGGGCGACGGGGGGCGCGAAGCGCCGCCCCGTAAACCCGCGGCGTGTGCTTCGTGCATTGCTGGTAGGGAAATGGGGTTAACGGGGGTTTCACGGCTAAGCGCGAAGCGCCCCCCGTCGCCCCTCTCCCCGGCCTTTGCGGGGAGAGGGTGGCGCGTAGCGCCGGGTGAGGGGGCGCGGCGCAGAGGAAACGCCGCTTGTGCGCGATAGGCGACCAGGCCGGGGAACGATGGGACGAATGGGACCTATGGGACGAATAGGACCTATAGGCAGGCCCCCGCCCCACCACGGAGCCCACCCCGCCCTGAGGGCGCAGGGTCCGCAGGCCTATTGGTCCTATCCGTCCTATTGGTCCTATCCGTCCTATTGGTCCTATCCGTCCTATTGGTCCTATTCGTCCTATCGTCCCCTCACGGGCGCCAGTCGAATAACCGCAGGTCCGCCACCTCGTGGAAGCCCAACCGGGCGTACATGCTGAACCCCATCTCCGACGACTGCAGCACCGCGCGCTTGGCGCCGAGCCTGCGGCCGTGGTTCATCCCCGCCAGCGTCACGGCGGGGCCGATGCCGCGGCCGCGGGCCTCGGGGAGCGTGGCTACGTGGTAGACGCCGACGAGGTCTCCCTCCGTCAGCACCGTCGTCGTGGCGACGGGCTTGCCGTCGATGAGGCCGACGAAGTGGGCCCAGGGGGCGTCGCGGTCGAAGCCGAACTGTTCGTAGCCGTTGCGCCAGATGGCGGCGTGCTCGGGGGGCTGGGCGAAAGTCGGCAGCAGCACGCTCGTCCACTGGTCGAAGCCGGCGGCGTCGCGCACCTGCACGAGCTCCAGATCCGGCGGCAGCGGCGTGTCGAAATCGATCGTGCTGAGATCGGCGACCATCCCTTTGGCGTCGAACGCCTGCTTCAGGCCGTGCGCCTTCAGCAGCTCGTCGAGATTGGCCGGGCGCGTCGAAGGGGTGAGCCACCAGCGGAACGGCATGCGGCGCTCGCGGTAGATCGCGGTCACCGCTTCGATGTCGGGGTCGTGGCTGGTGGCAATGCCGTTGAAGAAGGTGATGGGAATGTCGGTGACGACCCCGTAGACGCCGTGGGCGTCGATGAGCTGGGCGTTGCGGAGCTGGCTGAAGCTGCGGAAACAGGCACGGGAGATGGCGTCGAGGGCATCCGGCATTGACGCCGGAGTATAGTCTCGCGCGATTGGCCGCCGCCGACCCGTACGCCCCGCTGCGCATCCCGAACTTCCGCAAGCTCCTCGTTAGTTACGGCACGCTGACGATCGCGCGCGAGGCGCAGATCGTCGTCATCGGCTGGCAGCTCTACGCCCGCACCGGCGACCCTCTCGTCCTCGGCCTCATCGGTCTCGCCGAAGCCCTCCCCTACATCGGCGTCGCGCTCTACGCCGGCCACGTCGCTGACCGCACGGAACGCCGCGCCGTCGCGGTCGTCGGCACGCTCGGCATCCTGGTGTCGGCCATCACGCTGCTGCTCTTCACGCTCGAGCCGCGCCTGCTCTCCAACGGCATCTGGCCCGTGTACGTGGTGATCGCGCTCAGCGCCGTCGCCCGCAGCTTCACCCGTCCCGCGGTCACGGCTTTGTCAGCGGAGGTGATCCCGCGCGAGCTGTATCCGCAGGGCGTGGCGTGGCGCACCTCCACGTGGCAGTTCGCCGCGATCCTCGGACCCGCCTTCGGCGGCATGATGTACGGCTTCGCCGGCGCGGCGTGGGCCTACGGCGCGGTGGTGCTGCTGATGGCGGCCTCCGTCGTGGCGATCGCGTCGGTCACCCACCGCGTCCGCCCGACCGCCACGGAAGAAGTGCCGCTGGGACAGAGCCTGACGACCGGCATCCGCTTCCTCTGGAACGAGCCGGTGATCCTCGCCGCGATGACGCTCGACCTGTTCGCGGTGCTCTTCGGCGGCGCCGTGGCGCTGCTGCCCGCCTTCGCCAAGCTGCTCGACGCGGGCCCGCAAGGCCTCGGCATCCTGCGCGCCGCACCGGCCGCGGGGGCGATCCTCACCGGCCTCTGGATCGCGCACCGCCCGCCGATGAAACGCGCCGGCGTCGCGCTGCTGCTCTCCGTGGCCGCGTTCGGCGTCTGCATGATCGGCTTCGCGCTGTCGCGCAGCTTCTGGCTGTCGTTCGCGCTGCTGCTCGCCAGCGGCATGGTGGACAACGTCAGCGTGGTGATCCGCTCGACGCTGGTGCAGACGCGCACGCCCGAACAGATGCTGGGGCGCGTCTCCTCCGTCAACCAGATGTTCATCGGCGCCTCCAACGAGATCGGCGCCTTCGAATCCGGCGTGGCCGCGCGGCTGCTGGGCGTGGTGCCGTCGGTGGTGTTCGGCGGCGCGATGACGCTGCTGATCGTGGGGCTGGTGGCGGCGAAGGCGCCGCAGTTGCGGAAGCTGAAGACGCTGTAGGCGCGGGGAACGATGGGACGAATAGGACCTATAGGACGAATGGGACGGGACCGAGGACGCATTCGTCCTATCGGTCCTATTCGTCCCATCCGTCCTATCGTGTCTATTTCCCGCGCACTACGGCGATCACGTAGTTGTCGGTGCCGAAGTACTTGGCCGCGGTCTGTTTGATTTCCTCCGCCGTCAGCTTCTGCGCTTCGGCCACCATCTTGTTGGTGAAGTCGAGGCCGACGCCGTTGAAGTGGTTGTGGGCGTAGTCGGTCATGAAGGCCTGGTTGGTCTGCTGGGAGATGCGGGTGACGCCGGCGAGGTACGACTTCGCGCGGGCCAGTTCCGGCTCGCCGAAGGCGTCGTTCTGGAGGCGGCGCAGCTCCGTGAGGAGGCCTTTCTTCGCGTCTTCTTCCTTCGCGGCTTCGCTGGCGAGGTAGGCGATGAACGCGCCGCCCTGCGCGGCTGCCTGGATGTTGCCGAAGACGGTGTAGGCGAGGGAGCGCTTGCTGCGCAGCTCACCGAAGAGCGTGCCAGCCTGGCCGGAGGCGATGCCCTGCACGAGGCGCAGGCGGACGTAGTCGGGGTGCGACATCGGCACGGCGGGGAAGCCGAGGACGATGGCGGATTGCTTGCGGTCGCGGAACTCGACGGTCTCGGCGCGTTGCGCGGGGACGATGGCGAGATCGGTCGCCGGCGCGGGGCCGGTGCGTTTCGGCAGCTTGCCGAACGCCGATTCGGCGAGCTGCTTCGCGTCGTCGAGGGCGATGTCGCCGACGATCACGACGAGGGCGTCATCGGCGGTGACGTTGCGCTGCCACCAGCCGCGAAGGGCGGCTTCGTCGAGGGCGTCGATCGAGCTGGCGTAACCCTCGGACGGCAGACCGTACGGATGGTTGCGGTAGAACAGCTCGTCGAAGAGCTGGATCGGGCGCGCCGTGGCGGAGTCGTACGTGCGGCGGATCGATCCCTTCTGCAGGTGCTTCTCTTCGGCGATGCCCTGCGCGGGGAAGGCGGGGCTCGTGACGACGTCGGCCATCAGCGCGAGCGCGGGGCGGATGTTGCGGGCGATGGAGCTGAGGGCGAAGCCGAAGTAGTCGCGGTCGAGCGGCGTGATGATCTGCGTGCCGAGGAACTCGATCTCGCGGTCGATCTGCTCGGCGGTGCGGGTGGCGGTGCCGCGGCGCATCGCGCGCTGCATGAGCTGCGTGATGCCGGCGATGCGGCTGTGCTCCTGATTGCGGCCGCCGCGGAAGTAGATGCCGGCGGTGACGACGGGCGCGCCCGGGCGCTCGTGCACGACGAGCGTCGCGCCGTTGGAGAGCTTCGACGTCAGCGGCCCTTTCGAGCCCGTCGCGCCGCGCACCGGCGCCGGTGCGGCCGGCGCTTCGGCGGTCATGGCCTGCGGCGCGGTGGTCGCGGCGACGGCGTCCTGCACGAACTTCAGCGCGGCGTCGCGCGTCAGCTCCTCCGTCCCTTTCGGGCGGTAGTGGTAGAGCGTCATGTTGTCGACGGTGAGGTAGCGGCGGGCGACGTCGACGATGTCCTGCGACGTCAGCGCCTGCAGCTTCTGGAGGTCGCCGCTGAGGCTGCGGTAGTCACCCGCCGCCTCGGCGTTGCCGAGCGTCTGGGCCTGCCCGAGGACGTGCTGGAGGCCGAGGACGATGCCGGACTCCATGCGGTTCTTCGCGAGCTGCAGCTCGTACGCGGTCGGTCCTTCCTTCTTGATGCGCTCGATCTCCTGGAGGAGGCGGCGATCGACTTCGGCGCGGTTCTTCTCATCGAACGAGGCGTCGAGCTGGAAGACGCCGACGTCTTCGAAGGTGAAGGTGGAGGCGTTGGCGGTGCTGGCGGCGGTGGGGCCGATGGCGTTGCGGAAGAGGCGTGAGGAGCGGCCGTCGCCGAGGATGGAGGAGAGGAGGCTGAGTGCGACCTCGTCCTTGTGGCGCGCGCCCGGCACGTGCCAGCCGATGACGGTGTAGCCCTGGCGCATGTCGGCGGAGGACTGGCCGTAGCGAAACTCGGTCTGCTTCGGCTCGGAGGGACCGCCCAGCTTCTTCAGCGTGCCCTTGGGCAGCTTGCCGAACGTCTTCTCGACGGCCTTGACGACTTCGTCGTGCTTCACGTCGCCGACGATGGAGACGATCATGTTCTGCGGGCGATAGAGCGTCTCGAAGAAGGCGAGGAGGTTGTCGCGCTTGATGTTGCGCAGCACCTCGTTGGAGCCGATGCGCCAGCGCTTCATGCGGTGGCTCTGGAACATCGTGGCGTACATGCGCTCGGCGGAGACGGCGGGGGGATTGTCGAGCTTGCGGTTCGACTCCTCGATGACGACTTCGGCTTCCTTCTGCAGCTCCGCCTGGTCGAAGAGGGGGTTGATCGCGGCGTCGGCCTGGATCTGCAGCCCGCGCTCGAAATTCTCTTTCGGGAGGACGAAGTAGTAGTTGGTGGTGTCGTAGATGGTGCCGGCATTCGCCAGGCCGCCGACGCCGGCGAGCTCCTGCGAGATCTGCTCGGCGCCGGGGAAGTTCTTCGAGCCCTTGAAGAACATGTGCTCGAAGAGGTGGGCCATGCCCGCGACTTCATCGGGCTCGTGGAAGTAGCCGGCCTTGACCCAGGTGTTGATGGCGACGACACCGGTGCCCGGCGTTTCGCGGGTGATGACGGTGAGCCCGTTCGGCAGCGTCTTCTTTTTGACGCCGGCGAGGAACTGGTCGAGAGACGAGGCGCTGCTCTGAGCGAGCGCGGCCGTCGAGACGAGCAAAAGCAGAAGCGAAGCGAGTAGACGTCGCACGAATGGATTCTCCTCCATGGTGTTGGGACTGCGCGGAGTTCTACGGGACGGAGAGAGGATAGTTCGGATTTTGGGACGAGGGGCCGGGTTGTAGGGACGAATGGCGCTACGAGGGGTGGAGTTTGCGCGGCGCGAGGCAGTGGGGCGGAGAATGACGGAGTTGGTGGAGTGGTTTTCGGTTGTTGGTTTTCGGTTTTCGGTGCTGCGCTCTGCTGGGAACGTCGCGTAGCGCAGCACCAACAACCGAAAACCGAAAACCGACAACCACCCCGATACCCCTATGACCATCCGAGGCCGCGGCGCCAGTTGGAATCCGCAGAACCGCTTCGAAACGCTGGAGTACGTCCGCGATGACGAGGCTCTGCCTGAGGACGTCGAGCCTTCCGCGCGGACGCTCTACCTGCGCGATCCGTCGCGGTCGATCATTGCCACGAACGACAGCCCGGACATCGGCTTCGACGCCAGCATCAATCCGTACCGCGGTTGCGAGCACGGCTGTATCTACTGTTACGCCCGCCCCACCCACGAGTACCTCGGCTTTTCGGCCGGGCTCGACTTCGAGACGAAGATCCTGGTGAAGGAAGACGCGCCGCAACTGCTGCGCGAGGAGCTGAACAAGAAGAGCTGGACGCCGAAGGTGATCGCCATCAGCGGCGTGACCGACCCGTACCAGCCGATCGAGAAGAAGTTCCAGATCACGCGCAAGTGCCTGGAGGTGCTGGCGGACTTCCGCAACCCGGTCGGGGTGATCACGAAGAACCACCTCGTCACGCGCGACGTGGACGTCTTTCAGGAGCTGGCGAAGTACGACGCGGCGAAGGTGTTCGTCTCCGTGACCACGCTCGACTCGAAGGTGGCGCGGACGATGGAGCCGCGGACGTCGTCGCCGGAGATGCGCCTCGCGGCGATCGAGACGCTGGCCAGCGCCGGCATCCCCGTCGGCGTGATGGTCGCGCCGGTCGTGCCGGGGATCACGGACCACGAGATGCCGGCGATCCTCGCCGCGGCGAAGAAAGCGGGCGCGAAGTGGGCCGGCTTCGTCGTCCTGAGGCTCCCGTGGGCGGTCGCCCCGCTGTTCGAGCAGTGGCTCGAGGAGCACTATCCGGACCGCAAGGACAAGGTGCTGAACCGCGTCCGCGATCTGCGCGGCGGCAAGCTCTACGACGCGAAGTGGGGCGTCCGCGGCCGCGGCGAAGGGATCTTCGCGGAGCAGATCCAGGCCCTCTTCGACGTCGCCTGCCGCAAGAATGGGCTCAACGAGGACCGCTTCGAGCTCTCGACCGAATCGTTCCGGCGACGAGGTTTGCAAGGGAGTCTGTTTTAGGGACGGTTGTCGGTTTTCGGTTGTCGGTTTTCGGTCCCCCAACCGAAAACCGAAAACCAACAACCGAAAACCGTGTGGAGGTGGAAGTGCCCAAGCAGATTGCCGCCGGCGAGCGTGTCGTGATCCTCGATGACCGCGGCTGGGAGTACGTGGAGCGGAAGAAGGGGAAGGAAGCGGTGGCCGTCGTGGCCGTCGTTGACGGGAAGCTGATCCTGACGGAGCAGTTCCGCGTCCCGGTGCACCGCCGCGTCATCGACTGGCCCGCGGGGCTGGTCGGCGATGAAGAAGGCGCCACCGACCCGGCCACGACCGCGAAGAAGGAGCTCGAGGAGGAGACGGGCTACGTCTGCGACTCGGTGGAGTTGCTGGCCAAGGGGCCGACCTCCCCCGGCATCACCTCGGAGCAGGTGTCTTTCTACCGGGCCCACAACGCGCGCAGGGAAGGGGAGGGGGGCGGTGTCGGCGGCGAAGACATCACCGTACACCTGGTGCCCCTGGCCGAGGCGGAAGCGTGGCTGAGGGCGCGTGGGGAGGATGTGCTGGTGGATCTGAAGGTGTGGGGTGGGTTGTACTTCGTGAAGAGTTGAACGGGGAACGATGGGACGAATAGGACCTATAGGACAGATAGGACGAATGGGACAAGGCCGAGGGCATCCGTCCTATTGGTCCTATCCGTCCTATCGTTCCCCTGCATTTACCCGCAGCACGACCTTGCCGAAGTGTTCACTGCGCGCGACGGCGCGGTGCGCATCCGCG
>DASVEE010000068.1:0-49244 GCA_036380735.1 Thermoanaerobaculia bacterium
CGCAGACGCACGCGTCTGCGCCACCGCGAGGGGAGGGTCAGCGTCCGAACTGCTTGTTCACGGCGGCGACGACGGCGTCGGCCTGCGGAACGAATGCCTGTTCGAGCGGGTAGGACGATGCGGCGGGGGCATCGGGTCCGCCGAGGCGGATGACCGGTGCCTGGAGGGAGCTGAATGCTTGTTCGGCGACCATCGCGGCGATCTCGGCGCCGACGCCGGCGAGCTTCGTCGCTTCGTGCACGATGACGGCGCGGCCGGTGCGGCGGACCGACGTCAGGATCGTCTCCTCGTCGATCGGCTTGAGCGACCGGAGGTCGATGACTTCGGCAGAGATGCCCTGCTCCTGCAGCGCTTCGGCGGCGACGAGGCAGGTGTTGACGGTCTTGGCGTACGACACGAGCGTCACGTCGCTGCCTTCGCGGCGGATCGCGGCTTTGCCGATCGGCACGACGTGGTCGCCGTCGGGCACTTCGCCAGGCGTGTGCAGCAGGCCGATGTCGGCGAAGAACATGACGGGGTTGTCATCGCGGATGGCGCTCTTGAGCAGCCCCTTGAAGTCGGCGGGGTTGGAGGGCATCACGACCTTCACGCCCGGCGTGTGGACGAACCACGCCTCGTTGTTGTGGTTGTGCTGCCCGCCGACGGCCCAGCCGGCGCCGGTGCGCGTAATCGTGACCATGGGGAAGGAGAACTGGCCGCCGGAGATGTAGCGCAGCTTCCCGGCGCTGTTGACGATCTCCTCCATCGCGAAGGTGAGGAACGGCGCGAAGAGGAGGTCGATGACGGCGCGCAGACCGGTAGCGGCGGCGCCGGCGGCGGTACCGGCGATGATCCCTTCGGCGAGCGGCGTGTTACGGACGCGCTTCGCGCCGAACTCGGAGACGAACTGGTAGCCCTTGGTGGCGACGCCTTCGCCGAAGGTGATGACGCTGGCGTCGCGGCGCATTTCTTCGCCGAGAGCTTCGTACATGGCTTGTTCAGCAGTGATGGTTCTCATGGTGTCGATTCCTTACGCGTAGACGTCGGTGGTGAGCTCGTCGAAGCTCGGGTAGGGTGAGGCGGCGGAGAAGGCAGCGGCGTCTTCGACCTGCTGCGTGACGCGCTGCTTCATCGCCTCGAGCGCGCGCTCGTCGACCGTGCCGGCGGCGAGCAGGCGGTTGGCCAGCATCTGGATCGGGTCGCGCTGCTTCCACGACGCGAGCTCGTTCTTGTCGACGTACGACTGATCGTCCGGCTCCATGTGGCCGCGTGTGCGGTAGGTGTAGGTCTCGAGGAGGAACGGCTTGCGGGTGCGGCGGATGTAGTCCACGGCGTTCCGCGCCGCGGCCTCGACCGCCTGCACGTCGTTGCCGTCGACGGTCAGCGACTCGACGCCGTACGGCTTCCCGAAGTCGCTGATGTGATCGCCCAGCATCGTTTCCTTGCGGTGGACGAAGGCCTGCCACTGGTTGTTCTCGCACACATAGAGGATCGGGAGGTTCCACACCGCCGCGAGGTTCAGCGACTCGTGGAAGATCCCCTCGGTCGCCGCGCCGTCGCCGAAGAAGACGGCGGTGACGGCATCGCTCTCCTCCTGCATCGACATCGAGAGGCCGACGCCGGTGACGAGGGAGAGCTCGCCGCCGACGATGGTGGAGGTCAGCAGCACGCCGAGCTCTTTGACCGAGATGTGGAGGCTGCCGCTTTTCCCTTTGCAGTAGCCGGTGGCCTTGCCGTGGATCTCCGCCATGATCCGGTTCGGATCGGCGCCGCGCGCCAGGAGGTGTCCCGCGCTGCGGTGGTTGGTGAGGATGCGGTCGCGGCTCGTGAGGGCGCGGATGACACCGACGGCCGAGGCTTCCTGGCCGACGGAGGTGCACATCGAGGGGGACTGCCCCGCCGCCTGCAGGGCGGCCGACTTCTCTTCGAAAGTACGGATGAGGAGCATCGATTCGAGGGCTGTGAGGGCGCCGTGGTCGAGTTTCTGCTCGGCGCTGATCGCGTCGAGTTTCTGCTCGACGCTGATCGCGTCGAGTTTCGGGCCGACGCCGGTGGCGTCGAGAGCTGCGGTAGTCACTGGTTTCTCCTTGGTGGCCGTTGGTCGGCCGGACAACGTTTTGGACAGCCCTCAATCTAGGTACCGCCGGCAGCCGCGGTTGCTAAGAGTTCCTTAGGCGCATCTGAAAAGAAGAGCGTTCCGGGTGCTGTTCACCGCCGCGTTTCCTAAGGAAATGCTTTGTGTGAGAGGGGTCACGCCAATCGTGGCAACGGCACGATGGGACGAATAGGACAGATAGGACGATTGAGAATCGGAGGTCCCATTGGTCCCCTCGGTCCCATCTGTCCTATCGGGTCTGGCGTTGCCGGGATCACTCGTCCCAATAACCCGGTCATTCATCACAAAAACGCGGGCTCTTCCGCATCTCCTGATTGACGCACATGCCTCGATCAGGTAAGATTCGTTCATCCTAATAACAAATGGTTCCGCCTCCGGCGCGTGAATGGTCACGCGACGCTTCGGGACTCCTCTGTGCCACCTTGACCGGGAGGAAATCGACTTGGAAGTGAAACGTCTGCTGTGTGCAGTCCTGGCCGCCACGCTGTTTGCCACCTCCGCCCCCACCGTCGCGTGGGCCCAATCCGCCGACGAGCCCGCCGTCCTCGAGACCGAGGAAGACATCCTTGGCGAGCCGCGCTCCGTCGTCCCGAGTGACGACGAGACCGCCTTCGCGATCCGTGGCGGCGACAACTTCAAGTCGCCCAAAGCCGCCGAGCGCTTCCAGCGCCGCCAGGAGGCTCTCGACCAGAAGCTGCGTGGCAAGAAGAGCTCCGGCCGCGTGCATGAAGTGGCCAAAGGACAGTTCGTCGAGCTCGGCCTCGAGCGTACCGACCGCATCTTCGTCGTCCTCGTCGAGTTCGGCGAGAAGGCCGGCTTCATCGTGAACCCGGCTCCGCCGGCGCCGCAGAACACGCTCTCGATCGTGCCGGGCCCCGCCCACAACACGCTCCCGCAGCCGGACCGCGCCAACAACAACTCCGACATCTGGCAGGCCGACTACAACCGCGCCCACTTCATGGACATGTACTTCAACAAGATGAAGGAGTACTACCGGGTGCAGTCGTCCGGACGCTACTCGTTCAACGGCGACGTCACCGAGTGGGTGAAGGTCCCGTTCAACGGCTCGCGCTACGGCTCCAACCTCATGGGTGACGCAGGCATGTGGACGCTGATCGCCGACGCGGTCAACATCTGGACGAAGCAGCAGCTCGACAGCGGCAAGACGCTGGCCGAGGTGACGGATTACCTCAAGAGCTTCGACCAGTGGGATCGTTACGACTACGACGCCGACGGCAACTTCGACGAAGCCGACGGCTACATCGACCACTTCCAGATTGTCCATGCGGGCTCTGGTGAAGAGGTCGGCGGCGGCCCCCTGGGCAGCGACGCCATCTGGTCGCATCGCTGGCAGGCCTTCTACAATCGTGCTGGTGTCGATGGCCCGGCCTTCAACAAGGACGGCGGCATCGAGTTCGGCGGCGGCTGGGGTGCAAACCCGACCGGCTCGACCGTGAGCTCCGCGAACGCCGCGCTCTCCTCGGCCAACCCGACGACGGCCGCGACCGTGACCTACGCGCACCCGGTCAACAAGACCGGCATCTGGGTCGGTGACTACACCGTCCAGCCGGAGAACGGCGGCCTCGGCGTCTTCGCCCACGAGTACGGCCACGACCTCGGCCTCCCCGATCACTACGACACCAACGGCGGCACCAACGGCACCGGCTACTGGACCATCATGTCCAGCGGTTCCTACCTCGGCGAAGGCCACACCGACATCGGCTCGCGTCCGGGCGACTTCAACGCCTGGGACAAGCTGCAGCTCGGCTGGCTCAACTACGACGAAGCCGTGCATGGCGTCGCCTCGACGCACAAGCTCGGACCGGCGGAGACGAACACGAAGAAGGCGCAGGCCGTCGTGATCCCGCTGCCGCCGGAGAAGAACGTCTATTACATGTACGACCCGACCGCCGGGAAGCTGCAGTACGGCACCCGCGCCTGGTGGGGCGGCCGCACCAACAACACGACGACGTCGATCACGCGCCCGCTGGCCGTGCCCGCCGGTGCCTCGACGCTGCAGATGCGCCTCAACTACCAGATCGAAACCAACTGGGATTACGCGTACGTCTCGATCTCGCAGGACGGCGGCACGACGTGGGCGAACCTCGCCGGCACGTGGCCGGGTGGCACCAACGGCGCGAACGTCGCGCTGACGACCAACACCAACCCCAACGGCCAGAACCTCGGCAACGGCATCACCGGCACGACGAACAACGTGTGGCGCCTGGCGTCGTTCAACACGACCGCCTTCGCCGGTAAGAACGTGCTGCTCCGCATCCGCTACAAGACCGATCCGTTCGACGTGCAGAAGGGTCTCCTCGTCGACGAGATCAGCTTCCCCGGCTTCACCGACGGCGCCGAGAACGGCGACAACGGCTGGACCGTGGACGGCTTCAAGGCCTCCGACGGCGTCGAGTCCTCGGGTGCCGGTCACTACTACATCGCCGAGTTCCGCCAGTACCGCACGTACGACACGGGGCTGCAGACCGGACCGTACACGTACGGCCACCTGCTCTCGCGCTCGAAGTGGGTCACGCACTTCCCGTATCAGGACGGTCTCCTCGTGACGTACTGGGACCTCGGCGAAGCGAACAACAACACCTCGCAGCACCGTGGGGAGGGACGCATTCTCCCGATCGACGCGCATCCGGAGCCGCTCCGCCGCACCGTGCCGTACGACGGCCAGAACTGGACGTTCTCGCCGTGGTCCGCCTCGATCCAGGCGTTCGACGCCACGTTCACGCTCGAGCCGACCGATCCGGTGTTCCTGCCGTTCACCGGCACGCTGCCGCCGGCGACGGGCAGCCCGGCCGGCACGCCGAACCGCGTGGTCGAGTTCGAGATCCCGTACCCGTCGCAGCAGGGCGTCTCGGTCTTCAACGACCTGAACAGCTACTGGTCGGCCGCCCGTCCGGAGAACAGCGTCATCGTTCCCAAGACCGGCACGTCCATCCGCATCATCAACACCAGCGCCCACAACACCTTCATGCAGATCGAAGTGCTGCCGGTCACGCAGTAAGCGTTATTCGAACGGTAGTGGAAAGCGCCGGCCGCAAGGCCGGCGCTTTTGTTTTTGGAAACGGGGACGTATAGGACGAATGGGACGCTGCGCCTTTGTCGTCCTATAGGTCCTATCTGTCCTATCCGTCCTATCGTTCCCCGTTCACTCGAACTCGAACCTGACCCTCAGCCGCATGTGTCCCAGGATGGCACCGGCAATGGTGCCCGCGGTGTTGTAGATGACGTCGTTGATGTCCGCCACGCGAGAGGGGAGAAAGTACTGGTACGCCTCGATGGCCAGCGTCATCGAAAAGCCGATCAGGATCGTGAGGATGTACGTCTGCAGCGTCGGGCGCTCGAGGTTGTAGAAGAGGATGAACGCGAAGAAGCCCCAGGGGACGAAGAGCAGCACGTTGGCGATGATCGGGACGACCAGCACCGCCAGGATCTGGGTGGAGATGGGACGAGTGCCGAGGCGGTTCGCGAGGAATCGGACGTCGTCGAAGGGGATGGGCTCGAAGTTCTCGTAGCTGCGGCCGGCCATCCAGAGCGTCACCGCGCCGATGGCGATCGTCGTCAGCAGGAGGAGGACGAACGTGACCGGTTTGCGGATGACGACTTCGCGCGACACTCCCGCATTCTATGCGGGGGCGTGACTCAGCGCGCCGGGATCGGCGTGTTGTAGTAAAACATGCAGGTCACACGCTCGGTCGGGTTGGGGAAGTCGGCCGGCAGCGGCTTGAGCGGTGACGCGAGCTGGATTGCTTTCCGCGCCGCGAAGTCGTACGGCGGAACGCCCGAGCTCTGCAGGAGCTCGATGTTCGTGATCTGGCCACTGCGCTGGATCGTGAACCGGATCGTCACGACGCCTTTCATGCCGGTGCGGATGATCTGCGGCATGTTCTGGTACCAGTGATAGCGGATCTGGCTGACCATCGAGTTGGCGTAATCGCCCCAGTCGTACCACTGGGTCTCGAAGGAGAGTGGCCCCGCGTCGGCGGTGCCGGCGTCGCCGCCGCTCCCGGGCGTGCCGGCGTCGAAGCCGCGGATGTTGTTTCCGGCGGGAGTGTTGCGGCCCACGTCCGTGATCGCCTTGCGCCAGTCGACGCCGCCGACGACGGACGCGGCAGTCGCGCGCGGCTCCGACGGCTGCTTCCATGAGGAGGAGGACGACGACGGCGTCTCGGCGACCGTCTGCTGCGGTTCCGGCTGCTGTTGCGACTGCTGCCCCGGCTGCTCCGCCTGTTGCGGTGCGGGAGATGGCGGCGCTCCGCGCTGCGGCATCGGTGGGGTATAGCCGCCGCTGCCGTCGCCGGGACGGCGCGTCGGCTGGTCGCCGGTCGGGTTCGGCGTGCTCGCCTTGCGGTTCTTGTCGGAGAACGGTGCGTCGGGCGACGGTGCGTCGGGCGACGGTGCGTTCTGGATCGCCGGGCCGGGCGCCTCGGTGAACTCGCGTACGTTCTGCGGGTTCTGGGGGTTCTGGCGCATCAGCTCGACGTAACGCGCGATGGGGGGCTGCTCGGCCGGTTTCTCCACCGAGCGGGTGCCGGTGAAGAACCAGTACATGATCAGCGTATGGAGAACAAGAGATACGGGAACCGCCAGCGAAAAACCACCCCGCCGCTTCTCGCGTACCAGCAGATCCAGTTGTTCTTCCAAGGTCTTCCTACAAGTTGAGACGCGCGTCCTTTGTTCCAGTTTCGGTTAACCTTGCAACATGTCAACAGTTGCACCCGCTTCGCCGCAGCTCGATTTCTCGCGGCCGTTCGCATATGTCTTCGACGATCCGAACTGGGTGCAGAAGATCCTCATCGGCGGACTCTTCTACCTCGCGGGGATTTTCATCGTCGGTTGGTTCTTCCTTTTTGGCTATGTCGCGCAGACCACGCGCAACATCATCGCCGGGGTGCCGCACCCGCTGCCGGAGTGGAACGACCTCGGCGGCTTCTTCGCCGAGGGGCTGCGCGTGGCGGGCGTGTGGCTGGTGTACATGCTGCCGCTCTTCCTCGTCTTCATCGGACTGATGGTGCCGACGACGATCCTCGGCGCGATCGGCGGCAGCCAGGAGAACGAAGCGGCCGAGGCGATGGCCGGGCTGTTCATGGGCTGCATCTACTGCCTGATGCTGCCGATCGGACTCGCGTTCGCCTTCTGGCTGCCGGCGGCCATGTTGCGCGTGGCGGTGAAGCAGCGGTTCTCGGCCGGCTTCGAGTTCGGCGCGATCTGGGCCTTCATCCGCGGGAACGTCGGGAACTACCTCCTGGCCGTGCTGGTGATGTTCATCGCGAGATTCGTCGGCGGCGCCGGGGTGATGCTGTTCTGCATCGGCGTCATCTTCACCGCGTTCTGGGCGTTCCTCATCAGCGCGCATGCGTACGCCCAGGTCTGGATGCTCTCCCCGGTACATGAAAGCTGACACGAAGATCGCGCTGTCGGTGTTCTCGGCCATCCCGCTGACGATCCTCGGGCTGGCCACCCTCTGCGCGACGGCGATCGCGCACGGCGCCCCGCAGTGGCTGCGTACGCCGTTCCGCATGATCTGTCACGGCGTCGCCGAGCGCAGCCTGCAGGTGGCCGGTGAGGCGCTGCCGGTCTGCGCGCGCTGCTCCGGCATCTACGCGGGGGTGCTGACCGGCTTTCTGCTGTTTCTGGCGTGGCCGCATGTTCAGGAGAGGACGGCCCGGATCGCGGCCTGGGTCGCGGTGACGCCGCTGGCGTTCGACGGAATCACCCAGGCGCTGCGGCTGCGGACGAGCGGGAACGGGCTGCGTCTGGCGACCGGAGTTGTGGCCGGTTTGTTCTTTGGAATCTGGATTTTGTGCGCGATCGAGCGACGCGGCGAACAGGCTGTTCCCTCGTCTTGACCATGCTGTGACCGCTGGGTTACGCTGTCGAGACGCGGCATCCTCTCACGTACAAAAATCGCTCGAGCGCGGAGTGAAATGGCCTTCCAGGGATCGCTCAAAGAACTGCCTTTGCCCGACATCATCCAATTGGTGAGTGTCTCGGGCAAAACTGGCAAGTTCACGCTCAGCCGCGAGGCCGATCAGGGCTTCATTTACCTCAAGAATGGTCAGATGGTGCACGCGCTGGTCGGGGAACTGATCGGCGAGGAAGCAATCTACGCGCTGGCGATCTGGAACCAGGGGGAGTTTCAATTCAGCCCCGGTGAAGAAGCCGAGCGCCAGACGATCAGCAAGTCGAACACGAACCTGCTGATGGAAGCGGCTCGCCGCCTCGACGAGTGGCGCGTGCTCTCGAAGAAGATCCCCTCGGTGGAGTACGTCCCGGAGCTGCTCGCCCGTGAGAACCGGCACGAGCAGGTGACGCTGAACCCGCACGAGTGGCTGCTCGTGACCAGGATCGACGGCCACCGCTCGATCGCGGACATCGGGAAAGCGCTGGAGATCTCCTCCTTCGACGTCGCCAAGATCCTCTACGGGATGATCACCGGGGAACTGGTGACGCTAAAAAAAAAACTTGAGCCAAATCCCGACGAAGAGAATAGCGAGCTAGTCGATCTGGCAGCCCGCATCCGCGCGGTAGCCGAGGAGTTCATCGGCGATTCTGCGCACAAGACGATCGAGAAGACCTTTCTTCACGCCCTCGACGGCATCATGAGCGGCGACGGGCGCCGCGCCCTCGACGTGATGGTGCAGGAGTTCGAAAAGACCGCGTCCCTGCTACGCGGCCTGGCCGTGACGGAGCAACTGCGGACGAGAATCGCGCAAGTGCGCCAGCCGTTTGCCAGCTAGCAATAGGACTTCTGTCCTATCCGTCCCAGTTGTCCTATAGGTCCTATTCGTCCTATCGGCCCTCCGCAGCTACCGCATCTCTGACGTCAGCCACCGTTCGACGTCATTCTGCCGGCGCACCTGCGTCACCATGTTGACGCGGCGGCCGGTGTGATCGCCCAGCAGCCGGAACTCGAGGGGAAAGATGAACTCCCCCTGCTGCTCCGGCAGCGAGTAGGAAGCGACGTACTCCCCATCCAGGTAGAGATCCACGCGATAGGTGACCAGCACGCCCCAGTTGGTGGCGTTGCCGGTCTGGATCCCCGTGAAGAACGTCTCCCGCTGCTGCGGGTCGTAGCGCACCGACCCCAGCACCGGCGCGTTCGGCACCCGGTCCAGCTCACCCGAATCGTTCGGCGTCGGGCCGTCGAGGTGCCAGTCGATCGGCAGCCCCACGTTCCCTTCGATCCTGTTGTTGTGGAGGTAGCCGTTCGCCACCCCGCGGTCGAGCGCCACTCCGAACTCGCGGTTGCTCTGTACTTCGCTGTTGACGATGTCGAGCTTCCCGACGCGTGCGTACGCTCCGCTCGCGCCGTTGCCGTTGAGCTTCGATTGCGTCACCGAGACCAGCTCCGCGTCCCAGGCGAACAAGCCGCTGCGCACGTTCCCGCTCAGCTCCGATTGCCGGATCAGCACTGTCGCGCCAGGCGCCACGACCGACACGCCGCGCAACCCGTTTGCCGTCAATCGGGATTCCTGAATGGTCGCCGGCCCAAGGACGCGGATTCCGTCCTCAGTGAAGCCAGTGATCGCCAGATCGTGCACGGCTCCGCAGTGCACGACGAGCCCGCTGCCCGATCCCGCACGCGCCCCACTCAGCGTCACCCGCAGGTCGGCATCGATCGTGGTGCGGCAGCTCGTCAGCGGAGGCAACGGCGCCAGCGGCTCGATGACGGATCCCGCCGGCAATTGCTGGAACTTGATCGCGCAGTCCTCCGCCACACAAACCGCGTTCGCCTGCTCGATGGCGGCCCGCAGAGAGCCGGGACCGGAATCATGAATGTTGGTGACGTCGATGAGGAGGGCCAGGAGAACCGGGATCATGGCTGGTGCTACGGAGAGCTGGCGTCACCTGTCTAGGGACCGATAGGACAAATAGGACGGATAGGACCAATAGGACAACCGCGTCTGCCCACGGCCTCTCCATTGCAGAATGCGGCGCATGTTTCGTGTGACGCAGAGCTCCGTTGGCCGCATCGTCGTGCCCTCCACGCTTCCCGCCGGCTTCGCGCTGTTCTACACGACGCGTGACTTTCCCGGCCGCCTGAGCGGCGGCGTGGCGGACGACCTCACCTCCGTCATTCGCGACCACTTCGGTCTGGAGACTTCGCTTATCACCTGCAACCAGGTGCACGGGGCCACGGTGACGCGCGTGAAGAGCGAAAAAGGGTGGCGGGAGTGTGATTCCTGTGACGCTCTGTGGAGCGATCAGAATCATGTCGCGCTCGGCATTAAGGTTGCAGATTGTCTGCCGGTCACGATGCTCGATTCCACGCACTCCGTCCTTGCAAACGTGCACTCCGGATGGCGTGGTGCAGTGGCGCGGATCACCGCTTCCACGGTGGACGCGATCACCGCCGCATCGGCTTTCGACCCCACGACCGCGCACGCCTACCTCGGCCCTTCGATCCGCGTCTGCTGCTTCGAAGTGGGGGAGGAAGTCGCCGCGCAGTTCGACGACCAGTATCTCGACCGCAGCCGCGGCAGCAAGCCGCACGTCGATCTCGTCGCGTACACCGCCGACATCCTGCGCGCCCGCGGATTCGACGGCTCGCGCATCTTCGATTCGGAGATGTGCACGCGCTGCGACGACTCTCTCTTCCATTCGTACCGACGCGACGCCGCCGCGAGTGGACGCAATCTGTCCATCGTGGCGCAGTGAGCCATGGATAACCAGACACCAGTCACGCCCCCGACACCGCCGCGCACGCGGCGCTTTCCGCGCATGCCGCGCCTCGCCGCCGGCCCGAAACGCCGCGCCTTCTTCCGCATCCTCGGCATCGCCTTCCTGGTGATGCTCGTCGCCACCATCGGCCTCGGCTTCTGGGTCTATCGCGAAGCCGTCGGCCGCTTCGAGGTACGCAAGCTCTCGCTCCCGACGCGCATCTACGCCGACTACCTGCCGCTCCAGCAAGGCGCCGCGCTGCAGAACGACGACCTCATGGAGAAGCTCGACCGCCTCGGCTACCGCGAGACCCCGCGCGCTGCACAGCCGGGCGAGTTCGCGAAAGCCGACGGCGGCATCGACATCCACCTGCGCGCCTTCCGTCATCCCACGGGCGAGTACCCCGCGCAGCCGGTCCGCCTCACCATCCGCAACTCGCAGATCGAGTCCGTCGTGAACCTGCGCGAAGCGCGTCCGCTCACGAACGCCGCGCTCGAGCCGGAGCTCCTCACCTCGATCCTCAACGACGAGCTCGAGAACCGCCGCCCCGTCACGTTGCAGCAGGTGCCGCAGCATCTGAAGGACGCCGTCGTCGTCACCGAAGACGTGCGCTTCTGGCACCATCCCGGCGTCGATCCGTTCGGCATCTTCCGCGCCCTGTTCCGCAACGTCAAAGCGGGCGGCGTCTCCGAGGGTGCCTCGACGCTGACGCAGCAGCTCGTGAAGAACTATTACCTCACGAGCGAGCGCACCTTCAAGCGCAAGATCGTCGAAGCGGGGATGGCCGTCATCCTCGACGCCAAGTACTCCAAGCCGGAGATCCTCGAGGCGTATCTCAACGACATCTACCTCGGGCGCAACCGCTCCATCTCCATCCTCGGCGTCGGCGAAGCGTCGCGCTTCTACTTCGGCAAGCCCGTCGCCGAGATCAGCATCGCCGAAGCCGCCGTGCTCGCCGGGATGATCCGCAGCCCGAACAACATCTCCCCCTTCAACAACCCCGAAACGTCGATGAAGCGCCGCAACACCGTGCTCGCGCTGATGCTGAAGGAGAAGAAGATCACGCAGGCGCAGTACGAGGAAGCGCGCTCGGCGAAGCTGCCGAAGAAGCCGTTCCGCGACCGCTCCGGCCTCACGTCGATTCCCTTCTACGTCGATCGCGTCATGGACGAGATGAAGCGTGACTACGGCATCGACGACGTCAAGGGCCGCGGCCTGCAGATCTACACCGCCATCGACCTCGGCGCGCAGGACACCGCCGCGCGCACGCTGGAAGCGCACCTGCGCGGCCTGGAGCGGAGCAGCCGCAGGCTCCGCCGCGAAGATCCGCTGCAGGGCGTCATCATCCACGCCGACGTCCCGACCGGCGAGATCCGCGCGCTCGTCGGCGGCCGCAATTACGAGCGCTCGCAGTTCAACCGCGCGCTCCGCTCGAAGCGCCTCGTCGGCTCGCTCTTCAAGCCGTTCGTCTACCTCGCGGCGTTCGAGCCGAGCCTCTCCAATCAGAACATCACCCCGGCCACGCTCGTCAGCGACACGCGTTTCGTGCTCGAACGGCGCTGGTCGGAAGACTGGTCGCCGCGCAACTACGACAACCGCTACATGGGCAACGTCACCGTGCGCGTGGCGCTGGAGGAGTCGCTGAACTCCGCCTCCGTGCGCATCGGCCTCGCCACCGGCATCGCGCCGATCCTCAAGACGGCACGCACGCTCGGCGTCTCCACCGAGATGGACGACAGCAACCCGTCGATCATTCTCGGCGCCGTCGGTATCCCACCGATCGAGATGGCGGAGGCGTATTCGACGATCGCGCGGCAGGGCGCCAGAATGCCGCTGCGCACGATCCGCTTCGTCACCAATGACCGCGGCCGCGTCATGGATGGCTCGGCCGGCGAGATCAAGCCGGTCCAGGTCTTCCCGCAGCGCGACGTCTACCTCCTGACGCACGTCATGGAAGGCGTCGTCAACGACGGCACCGCCGCTCGCGCCCGCGGCCTCGGCTTCCGCAAGATCGCCGCGGGGAAGACCGGCACCACCAACGACAAGCGCGACGCCTGGTTCATCGGCTTCACGCCGCAGACGCTGGCGCTGACCTGGGTCGGCTTCGACGACAACACGCCGACCGGGCTCTCCGGCTCCGACGCGGCGGTTCCGATGTGGGCCCGCTACATGAACGCCGTGACCGCGGGGCAGCCGAATCGCCAGTTCCCCGTCGCGCCGGGCGTGACGTTCAGCGAAGTCGACGAGATGAGCGGCGGCCTCGCCACCCCGTACTGCCCGGCGAAGGACATCGTGCAGGAGGCGTTCAAAGCCGGCACCGAGCCGCGCCAGCCATGCCCGCTGCACATGGGCCCGCAGCTCGCCCAGACGCCGCCGGCCGCGGTGCCCATGTACGACCAGTACGGCAACCCGGTCATCACCAACACCGGCACGCCGATGACCTCGGCGTCACGCGACAGCACCTACACGCCGCCGCCCCCGCCGACCCCACCCGATTCCACCCTCACCGGCGGCTTCGGCAGGACGGACACCGGCACGCCGCCGCAGACGACGACCACCGAACCGGACGAGGATGAACCGGCACCCCCGCCGACCGACACCACGGCGACGACGCCGCCGACGGATAGCGGGGGCTAAAGACCGATAGGACGAATAGGACCTATAGGACTCATAGGACAGATGGGACGCGGCCGTCTTTGACGTGCCGCTGTCCTATCCGTCCCATTCGTCCTATTCGTCCTATCGGTCCCCGCCGCCTACTGCGACGCCGCGTGCCACGACGTATCGATGTTGTTCGCCTTGAACTGCGACAACAGTCCTGCCTTGTCCACCGCCTTGGCGTAGGCTTCCTGCGGCTCCACGATCTTCTTCTTCACCAGCTCGAGGAAGCTGTCGTTCATCAGGCACATGCCGACTTTGCGTGACGTCTGCATGATCGAGGGGATCTGGAAGATCTTCGCTTCGCGGATCAGGTTCGCCACCGGCGACGTGCCGATCATCACCTCGAGCGCGGGAACGCGGCCGCCGCCGATCTTCCGGCAGAGCATCTGCGAGATCACGCCCTTGAGGCTCGCCGCGAGCATCACGCGGATCTGCTCCTGACGCTCGGCGGGAAACTGGTCGATGATGCGGTCGACCGTCGACGCCGCGGACGACGTGTGCAGCGTCCCGAAGACCAGGTGGCCCGTCTCCGCCGTCTCGATCGCGATGGCCACCGTCTCCAGATCGCGCATCTCGCCGACGAGCACGATGTCCGGGTCCTCGCGCAGTGCGGCACGCAGCGCGTCCTTGAACGAGTCCGTGTGCTCGCCGACCTGGCGCTGGTTGATCAGGCATTTCTTGTTGTCATGCACGAACTCGATCGGGTCTTCGATCGTGATGATGTGGTCCGTGCGGTGGCGGTTGATGTAGTCGATGAGCGCGCAGAGCGTCGTCGATTTGCCGGAACCGGTCGGACCGGTGACCAGCACGAGCCCCTTCGAGAGGTAGCAGAGCTCGAGGATCTCCTTCGACAGTCCCATCTCCTCGGCCGTGATGATCTTGCTCGGGATGACGCGGAACACGCCGCCCATCCCTTTGCGGTCGCGGAAGAAGTTGCAGCGGAAGCGGGAGACGCCTTCGATCTCGTACGCAAAGTCCGTGTCGTTGCGCCGCGCGAACTCCTCGCGGTTCTTCTCCGGCGCGATCGGCATCAGGATGCGCTCGATGTCCGCCGCCGAAAGCACGCCGCGCCCCGGCAGCGGCTTGATCTCGCCATCGTGCCGCACCATCGGCACCGCGCCGACGCTGATGTGCAGGTCGGATGCGCGCATGTCGAACATCTGCCGGAAGAACGAGTCCATCTCCGCCGTCGCGCCGGTGGTCGCCACCGGCGCTGCAGCGGGAGCCGCTGCCTGAGCCGGAGCTGCAACTGGTGCCGGAGCCGGAGCCGCTGTCGCCGCGCCGTCGAAGGTGAACGTGGCTTTCGCCGCGCCACCCGGGGCGATCTGTGCGCTGACGCGAATTGCGCCGAGCTCCGCGTGGCGCATGACCCACTCCGCCGCGCCGCTGGCCAGCGCCTGTCGTGCCGTGGGAGGCATGATCGGGCCGACGAGTTGCTGCAGCATCGCCGGCGTCACTTCCGCTCCTTCGATCTCGCGCTCACCGGCTGCCGTCGCGATGCTGATCTTTCGTCCCGTGACGAGACGAACTTCGCGCGCTCCGGCCGCCGCGGCCTGGCGCAACAGGGTTTCCATTGACAAGGGGTCAGTCCTCCATGATCTCGGAGAGAAATGTGATGCGATTCTTCTGCACGATGTGCCGCTGCTCCTGGTCGTAGAGGACGAGGAACGGCTCCGGACGATTGGCCCAGTCGAGCAGCCGCGAGGCGTGCTCCGGCATCTCGATGTACATCGTTCCTTCGAGCCGCAGCGAGCCGCACTCGACGGCGACGCGCCGCGGATTGCCGATTGGCTGGCCGAAGACTTCCGCGTGCTTCCCGGCATCGACGGTCAGCACCACGACGTACCGCTTGTTCAGCAGGCGCGCGCGTGGTTCGCCGTCCATGAGGAACGGGAAGAAGAGATTCGTCTGGTTGATCCACTCCTCGGGGTGCATCGGCCCTTCGTGCCGCTGGGCCGCGGCAGGGAGGAAGATGCGTCCCGAGAGCGGCCGCTCATCGAAATAGCGGATCTGCGCCTCGAGCGCGACGGTGGGCACACGCAACTGTTCCATTCGCTTTTCTCCGACCTCAGGACCGAAGCCGGCCGGATCGTAGCAGAAGGGGAGTCAGCGGCGGGGTCAGTAAAAATACAGGTGCGGTTCAGCCTCGTCCCAGCTGTCCTATAGGTCCAATACGTCCTGTTGGTCCTATCGTGCTTCGTAGCGATCGATCGCCACGAACACCACCACCTGCATCACCACCGGCACGATCAGCACCCACCACGCAACCCCGCGTTCGTACCCGATCGCGCAGAGCGAACAAACGATCGCCATCGCGCACCACAGCAGCGCCGCGGGCATGTGCCGGTTGCCCAGCCGTGCCGTCAGGCGCTGGTAGTAGTGCTCGCGGTGGGCGCTGAACACGTTCGCCCGGCGCCTCAGGCGCCGCACGAGCGTCAGGCCGGTGTCGGCGAGGAACGGCAGCAGCGGCAGCACGGCCGCGAACGGATGGACGCCCATGTAGACGGCGCGCAGCGTCCCCGCGGCCATGACGAAGCCGATGGCCGTGGCGCCGAAGTCGCCGAGATAGATCGAGCCGGAGCGCAGGTTGTAGGGGAGGAAGCCGGCCGCCGCGGCCGCGACCGCGAGCGGCAGCAACGCGAATTCGCCGTCGCCCCGCGAGGTCAGCAGCCAGGCGAGCGCGGTGCCGCACACCACCCCTTCCAGCGCCGAGATGCCGTTGATGCCGTCCATGAAGTTCACCGCGTTCGTCACGCCGGCGATGAACAGCACCGCCACCGGCAGGAGCAGCAGAAACCATTCGGGCCGCAGGAGGTGCGCGAACAACACCGCGAGCGTCGCCGGCACCAACTGCACGAACAGCTTCACCGCCCACCAGAACGGCAGTGCCTCGATGCGCGCGAACAGCGGGTGCACGTTGCGCAGATCGTCGACCAGGCCGACGAGCGCCAGCGGCAGCGCCAGGAGGAGAATCAGCGCCGCATCCGTGTGCCGCGACGCGTCGGTCGTCAGCAGCGCGATCACCGCCGCGAACGCGATGCCGACGCCGCCGATCCGCGGCGAGCTGCCGCCGAGGGCGCGCTCACTCTTCGAATCGAGCGCATTGATGCGGTACGCCAGCACCCGGCACAGCGGGATCGCCACCAGCGAAATCGACAACGCCGTCAGGGCGACCAGTACGGGTGGATGCATGCGCGCGCCCGATGATAACCGGCAGGCAGGACTCAGGTGACGTGCTGTCCCATCCGTCCCATCGGTCCCATTCGTCCCATAGGTCCTATCGTCCCCGCCCTACGACGGCGATGGCGGCTCCGGTGTCGAAGGCTGATCGTTCTCCGTGGGCGCCTCGGGCGTCTCCGGCGCTTCGTGGCGGACGGTCTGCCGCGCGCGCTTGAAGGCTTCCTCGATCTCGTGCCACGCGCGCTCGAGTCCCACCTTCAGCTCCGCTGCGGCGGGTGCCGTGGCGCCCATCTTCTCTTTGGCGCCGCCGAGCGATTCCTTGATGCGTGATTCGAAAGTGGAGACGTCGAAGCCCCACTCCTTGAGGAACTCGGCGACGCGGCCGCCACTCTGGTCGTTCTGATCGGTCATTCGTTGGTACTCCTTCTGTTGTAACTACGATAGCGCGCCGCAAGGGTTCGTAAAGCGGAAATCGGCCGTCGCAGCGTGCTACCGTCCTCACCGATGCGTCGCTGGATCCTTGGCGCCACGATCCTCGGTTCGACGATGGCCTTCATCGACGGCAGCGTCGTCAACGTGGCGCTGCCGGTGATGCAGCGCGAGCTCGGCGCCGGCATCGCCGCCGCGCAGTGGATCGTCGACGCGTATCTGCTCGTCCTCTCCGCGCTCATCCTCGCCGGCGGCTCGCTCGGCGATCACCTCGGGCGCGTCCGCGTCTTCGGCGCCGGGGTCGTGCTGTTCGCGCTGGCGTCGCTCTGGTGCGGTCTCGCGCCGAGCGTGGCGCACCTCATCGCCGCGCGTGCACTGCAGGGGCTCGGCGCGGCGATGCTCGTTCCCGGCAGCCTCTCCATCATCACGGCCGCGTTTCCGCAGGCGGAGCGAGGCCGTGCGATCGGCACGTGGTCGGCGCTCACGTCGCTGGCCATGATCGCCGGCCCGCTGCTCGGCGGCTTTCTCGTGCAGACCGTCTCGTGGCGCGCCATCTTCCTCATCAACCTGCCGCTGGCCGCGGTCGTCCTCTGGATGCTGCCGCGCATCAAACTGGAGCACGACGGCCGCGATCGCGCAGCCATCGACTGGCTCGGCACCGCGCTCATCACCATCGCCCTCGGCGGCATCACGTTCTCGCTCATCGAAAAAATGGCGCTGCCGATGGCGATTGGCGTGGCCGCGCTCATCGCGTTCATTCCGGTCGAGCGCCGCGTGCGCAACCCCATCGTGCCGCTGTCGCTCTTCCGCTCGCGCAGCTTCACGGGCGCGAACGTGCTGACGCTGCTCCTGTACGCCGCGCTCTCCGGCGCGATGTTTCTCCTCCCGTTCAACTTCATTCAGGTCCAGGGCTACAGTCCACTCGCGGCGGGGGCGGCGTTTCTCCCGTTCGTCGTCCTCATGACGCTGCTCTCGCGCTGGTCGGGCGCGCTGGCCGACCGCATCGGACCGCGCGTGCCGCTCCTCGTCGGGCCGTTGCTCGCTGCGGCCGGTTTCACACTGCTCGGAGCACTTCCGGGCATCGGCGGCACCTACTGGACCACCTTCTTCCCCGGCATCGTCGTCCTCGCCCTCGGCATGGCCGTGACGGTGGCGCCGCTGACCACGACGGTGATGACGTCGATCGACGACGAGCGCCACGCCGGCGCCGCCTCCGGCATCAACAACGCCATCGCCCGAGCGGCCGGCCTGCTGGCCATCGCCGTCTTCGGCGCTGTGGCCGTCTTCGTCTTCGCGCGAGAGCTGGACGCACGCCTCACGCACCGCGGCGCGACACCGGAGGTGCGGCAACTCATGCGCGGCGAAAGCCGCAAGCTGGCCGAAGCGAAAGCGCCGGATGCCGCAACAAGGAGCGACGTGCAGCACGCCTTCGTGGCGGCCTACCGCGTGGATATGTTCCTGGGTGCAGCGCTGGCCGCGCTGAGCGCGGCGGGTGCGCTGGTGATTGCCAGGAAGAAACAGGAACGATAGGACGAATAGGACAGATAGGACGAATAGGACCTATGGGACAGAGGCCGGTGCACGCCAGTTAGAACCGCAACCCGGGCGCTGGTGCACTTGCAGGCAGCCGGGTTGTCTGCGGGGCCCGTTTTTCTAACGGCAGGCTCTCGGGGTTTTGTCCTATTGGTCCTATCTGTCCCATTTGTCCTATTCGTCCCATCGTTCCCCGTATCGATTACGCTGACACCTCATGCTGCGCCACCTTCTCCGCCTGATTCCACCCGGCACCGTCATGCGTGTCTTCACGGGCAGGCTGCGTGGCGCGCGGTGGGTGGTAGGGGCGGGCACGCATGGCTGCTGGTTCGGTCGCGGCGTTCTCGCGGCAGGCTGTCGTGGTTTTGTCCTATCTGTCCTATAGGTCCTATCTGTCCTATTCGTCCCATCGTTCCCCGTATCGATTACGCTGACACCTCATGCTGCGCCGCCTTCTCCGCCTGATCCCACCCGGCACCGTCATGCGCGTCTTCACGGGCAGGCTGCGTGGCGCGCGGTGGGTGGTGGGGGCGGGCACGCATGGCTGCTGGGTCGGCACCTATGAACGGGATGCGCAGCAAACCTTCGCCGCGCACATCAAGCCCGGTGACGTCGTCTATGACATCGGCGCCAATGTCGGCTTTTTCACGCTGCTCGCGGCGCGGCTGGCGGGTGACGGTGGTCATGTCTATGCGTTTGAGCCTCTACCGCGCAATCTCACCTTTCTTCGCCGGCACCTCACGCTCAACAGGCTGACGAACGTCACCGTGTTGCCGCTCGCCGTGGCCGCGGCGCCGGGTGTGGCGCGTTTTCAGGAAGGCTCCAACCCTTCGATGGGCGGGCTGGCGCCGGAGGGGACGCTCGAAGTCGAGACCTCGTCGCTCGATGCGCTCGACCTCCGGCCGCCGCGGTTCATGAAGATCGACGTCGAGGGCGCCGAGTCCGAGGTGCTCGCCGGGGCGCTGCGAACGTTGCGCACACATCGGCCCGTCATCCACCTTTCCACGCACGGCTGGCAGCAGCACGAGCATTGCCTCGCCGTCCTGCGAGGGGAGGGCTACCGGATCGAGTTGGAGCGTGATGGGACGGAAGACGGCAACTATGTCGTCCTCGCGACGGTGTGATCCACATTCGTCATTGACACCCATTTCACGAGAGGTTTACTCTCCGCGCTGTAAACGGTTACATCCGAGCAATGGCGAGAACACCGCGACGTCAGTCCGCTGTCCTCCAGACCGTCACGATCCGTGACGTCGCTGCGAAAGCCGGTGTCTCCGTCGCAACCGTCTCCCGCGTCTTCAACCGCAAGGGCCCCATCCGCGAAGACACCTTCGAGCGCGTCATGGCGATTGCCGAAGAGATGCGCTACGTGCCCGACGCCGCGGCACGCTCGCTCTCCACGCGCAGCACCAGCACCATCGGCGTCGTCCTCCCCGAGCTGCACGGCGAGTTCTTCTCCGAGGTCATTCGCGGCATCGACGTTGCCGCGAGACAGGGCGGCTATCACCTCCTCGTCTCCGGCTCCCACTCGAATAGTGAGGAGATGCGCGCCGTGCTGCAGGCCGTGCGCGGGCGCGTCGATGGCCTCATCGTCATGTCTCCCGATCTCGAGCCGTCGACGCTGCTCGCCGATTTCCCCTCCACGTTCCCGCTCGTCCTGCTGAATTCGCGCGTCGACGGGCGCCCCAGCATCACGATCGACAACTCCGGCGGCGCGCGCGCAGTCGTGCGTCACCTCGCCAGTCTCGGCCATCAGCGGATCGCGTTTCTGCGCGGTCCGTCGCAGAACGCGGACGCCGAACAGCGTCTGCGCGGGTATCGCGCCGCAGTTCGCGCGGCCGGCATCGACGCCGACCGCAATCTGGAGCTCACCGGAAACTTCACCGAGGAGTCGGGCTATGACGCTGTCAAACGGATGCTCGCGACCAGACCGCGCCCCTCCGCCATCTTCACCGCGAACGACGCCATGGCCATCGGCGCGCTCGGCGCTCTGGTGGAGGCAGGATGCGCGGTGCCCGGCGAGATCGCCCTCGTCGGCTTCGACGACATTCCCATCGCGCGTTTCCTCGCTCCACCCCTCACCACCGTGAAAGTCCCGATTGCCGATCTTGGCCGTCGCGGCTTCGAGCTTCTTCGCGACAGCACCACCGACCCGTCCGCCCCTTCGCTCAAACTCGAAACAACGCTCGTCGTGCGTCAGTCGTGTGGTGCTTCGCGCCCCGCACGTCCTCGCAGGACGAAGAGCCAGTGAATTCAGGAGAGGGATCATGAATCGAATCACGGCGCTACTCGCGCTTTTCCTCGCTCTGTTCGCGACGCTTGCCTACGGTCAGACAACGACGTCGACGATCCGTGGCAACGTGCAGGACGAGAGCGGCAACGCGTTCCCCGGCGCGACGCTCGTCGCGACGAACACCGCGACCGGCTTCCGCCACACCGCGGCCGCCGGGTCCGACGGCTCGTTCCAGCTCGCCGGTCTCGTCCCCGGCACCTATCGCGTCGAAGTCTCGGCGACCTCGTATCGCCAGACCTCGCGCGACGTCACCCTGCGCGTCGGCCAGACGCTCGACGTCGAGTTCCGCCTCACGCCCGACCTCGTCTTGATGGAGTCCATCACCGTGGTGGGCAGCGAGGCCGTCGAGACGCGCACGTCGGAGCTCGGCACGAACATCACGCCGCTGCAGCTCGAAAGCCTGCCGCAGAACGACCGCAACTTCCTCAACTTCGCCGCACTCGCACCGGGCGTCCTCCTCGGCAACGACGAGTACCGCAAGGAAGTGAAGGCGGGCGCGCAGGGCTCCTCCGCGACCAACATCTTCATCGACGGCGTCTCCTTCAAGAACGACGTCCTCCAGGGCGGCGTGGTCGGGCAGGACGCCAGCCGAGGCAACCCGTTCCCGCAGAACGCCGTGCAGGAGTTCCGCGTCATCACGCAGAACTACAGCGCCGAGTACCAGAAGGCGTCGAGCGCGATCATCACCGCCGTCACCAAGTCCGGCACGAACACCATCAGCGGCGACGCCTTCGCGTTCTATCAGGACAAGAGCCTCGTCGCGGAGAACCCGCTGACGGGTGCGACGCCGGAGTACGAGCGCCTGCAGTGGGGCCTCAACATTGGCGGCCCGATCATCCGCGACCGACTGCACTACTTCTTCTCGTATGAAGCGAACGATCAGGACCGCGAGGAGACCGTCGTCCTCGGCGGCGGTTTCCAGAACAACCCCGCGCTGCGCGAGAGCCTTCGCCAGTACGAGGGCACGTTCGTCTCGCCGTTCCGCTCCGACCTCGCCTTCGGCAAGTTGAGCTTCCAGCCGAGCGGTGCGCAGGTCCTCGACTGGAGCGGCACCTGGCGCTCTGAGAGCGACATCCGCGGCTTCAACAACATCATCAGCCGGGAAGCGGCCGAGGATGCCAAGAACGACGTGTGGAGTACGACGCTGCGGCATCAGCTCACGTCCTCCGGCTGGCTCAACGAGGCGTCGGTCAGCTACCAGGATTTCCTCTGGAACCCGACGCCGCTCAACCCCGACCTCGTCGGCTTCGAGTACGAGAACCTCCTCCGCATCGGCGGCCGCGACACCGAGCAGAACATCGGCCAGACGCGCCTCGCGTTTCGCGACGACCTCACGTTCGCCAACCTCAACTGGGCCGGCGATCACGCGCTCAAGGTCGGCGGCAACCTCGAGCAGCTCGAATACACGATGAACAAGCACTTCGAGAGCAATCCTCGCTACTTCTTCCGCGAGGACCGCGGCGCGACGATCCCGTACAAGGCGCGCTACGGCATCGGCAATCCCGACCTCTCGACCGACAACACGCAGTTCGGTCTCTACGTGCAGGATGACTGGTCGGTCAACGATCACCTCGTGCTCAATCTCGGCGTCCGCTGGGACTACGAGACGAACATGAACAACACCGATTACGAAACGCCTGCGCTCGTGCGCGAGCGGCTCGCCGATCAGTTCCCGGCGAACTTCTTCACCGACGGCAACGACCGCGATCCGAAGACGGACATGTTCCAGCCGCGCCTCGGCTTCTCCTACGACGTCGCAGCGAACGGGCGCACGATCGTCTTCGGCGGCGCGGGGCGTTACTACGACCGCAACCTCTTCAACAACACCGTCGACGAGCGCTTCCGCCTGCAGTACTCGGTCGGTGAGTTCTTCTTCTCCGCCGACGGCTCGCCGGTCAACGGCCAGCCCGCCGTGAAGTGGGACCCGCGCTACCTCACTGCCGCAGGCCTGCAGGAAGTCCTCGCCACCGGCATCACCGGCCGTCCGGAAGTCTTCCTCGTCGAAAACGACACGAAGGTGCCGTACTCCGATCAGTGGAACATCGGCGCGCGCCAGACCTTCGGCAACATCGTCGCCTCGGCCAGCTACGCGAACATCCGTAGCTACAACGGCTTCAGCTACCTGTGGGCCCAGGGCTTCTGCTGCCCGCAGTTCGACCCGGCATATAGCAATGTGCTGATCTCGTCCGACGACATCAAGACCTGGTACGACGCGTTCTACGTGCAGCTCGACCGGCCGTTCACCTCGCAGTCCAACTTCGGCTTCAACTTCGCGTACACCTATTCGGACGCCGAGCAGATCGGCGGCGATCTCTTCAGCCTCGACCTTCCGAGGATTCAAGACTGGCCGCGCTACGGCACGCCGGGCACGATGGATCACCGCATCGTCGCCAGCGCCATCGTCGGCATTCCGTGGGACACGCGCCTCAGCACGATCGTGCAGTACAGCTCCGGCGACAAGTTCCGCATCCACGACCGCACGCAGGGCTTCTGCCCGACGTGCTACGTGCCGCGCACGGGTGAAGGCCCGAGCTGGACGACGGTCGACCTCCGCCTGGAGAAGGACTTCCCGATCGTCAACCGCACGAGCATCGGCGTGACGCTCGAGGCGTTCAACATCTTCAACGACGAGCGCTTCGCCTTCTTCAACGACTTCCTCGGCGAGAACGGCAACCCGAACCTCGGCAAGGGCACGGCGATCGTCGGCGGCTCGCAACGACGCTTCCAGTTCGGACTCCGCGTCGGCTTCTAACTCATGACCATTCTGCGCAACGGGAGAGCGGCAATTGCCGCTCTCCTTCTTTTCTCCTTCGCGTGCACGGCCACGCCGCCGGCGCCGTCGGCGAGGCCGTCCACGCCGCTGCCGGCGCTGACGAGCGAGCAGTTGCTCGACGACGTACAGCAGCGGACGTTCAACTGGTTCTGGGAAACTACGAACCCGAAGAACGGCCTGGTGCACGACCGCTGGCCGACGAAGTCGTTCTCCAGCATCGCGGCCGTCGGCTTCGGCCTGACGTCATACGGCGTCGGCGTGGAGCGCGGCTGGATCACGCGCGATGCCGCGGCGCAGCGCGTCCTCACGACGCTGCGCTTCTTCCTCAACGCGCCTTCCGGTCCCGCGGCGCAGGGGATGACGAGCTATCGCGGGTTCTACTATCACTTCCTCGACATGGAAACGGGGGAGCGGTTCAAGGACGTCGAGCTGTCGACGATCGACACGACGCTGATGCTCGCGGGAGCGCTCTTCTGCCAGTCGTACTTTGACCGCGACAACGAGACAGAGCGCGCGATCCGCGAAGCGGCGGAGGAGCTGTACCGCCGCGCCGAGTGGACGTTCTTCCACGAGCGGCCGCCGCTCGTCAGCATGGGGTGGACGCCGGAGAACGGGCTGCACGACTGGGATTACACCGGCTACAACGAGGCGATGCTGCTGTACATCCTCGCCCTCGGCTCACCCACGCATCCGATCGATCCGTCGGCGTGGCAGGCGTACCAGAAGACGTACCAGTGGCGGACGTATCAGGGGCAGCCGCACCTCAACTTCGCGCCGCTGTTCGGCCACCAGTACTCCCACGTGTGGATCGACTTCCGCGGCATCCAGGACGCCTACATGCGCGAGAAGGGCATCGACTACTTCGAGAACTCCCGCCGCGCGACGCTCGCTCAGCGCGCCTACGCCATCGAGAATCCGATGGGGTGGCGCGGCTACGGCGCCGACATGTGGGGCCTCACCGCGTGCGACGGTCCGACCGACGCGGAGCTCGAGATCGACGGCCAGAAGCGCCGCTTCTACACGTACGCGGCACGCGGCGCCGCCGGCAACGAGGTGCGCGACGACGGCACCCTCGCACCGACCGCCGCCGCCGGCTCGATGCCGTTCACCCCGGAGCTCTCCATCCGCGTGCTCGACAACATGCGCCGCACGTACGGCCAGCACCTCTACCAGCAGTACGGCTTTCTCGACTCGTTCAACCCCACGCTGCGCACCCCGATGAAGACGCAGCACGGCCACATCGTCGACGGCATCGGCTGGTTCGACGGCGACTACCTCGGCATCGACCAGGGCCCGATCGTCCTGATGATCGAGAACCACCGCTCCGAGCTCGTGTGGAAGATGATGCGGAAGAACCCGCACATCGTGCGCGGGCTCAAAAAAGCGGGTTTCACGGGCGGCTGGCTGGAGAAGCCATGAACGCAGAACGCAGAGCGCAGAACGCAGAATGAAGAAAGAGGAACGCCAGGAGATGCCCTTCTCAATTCTGCGTTCTGCGTTCTGCGTTCTGCGTTCGCTTTTCGTGATCTTCGTGTTGCTCAGTTGCTCGAGGCAATCCTCCCGAACCACTACCATTGAGTTCTGGGGTCTCGGCCGCGAAGGCGAAGTCGTCGCCGCGCTGGTCCCTGAATTCGAGCGCCTCAACCCGGGCATCAAGGTCGACGTGCAGCAGATCCCCTGGACGGCCGCGCACGAGAAGCTGCTGACGGCGCACGTCGGTGAGTCCGTCCCCGACATCGCGCAGATGGGGAACACTTGGATCCCGGAGTTCGTCACGATCGATGCGCTGGCGCCGCTCGACAGCTACGCGCGCTCGCTCGATCGGGCCGATTACTTCGACGGCATCTGGCAGACGAACGTCGTCGGCACGACGCTCTACGGCATCCCGTGGTACGTCGACACGCGTGTCCTCTTCTACAACTCCGACCTGATGCCGGTGCCGCCGCGCACGTGGAGCGAATGGACCGCGACGATGGAGCGGCTGAAGCGCGAGAACACGAGCCCCGACTTCTTCCCCATCCTGCTGCCGACGAACGAGTGGCCGCAGCCCGTCATCCTCGCGCTGCAGAAGCAGGCCCCGCTTCTCGGCGACGACGCGACCGCGCAGTTCACCGAGCCGCGCTTCCTCGCGTCGTTCGACTTCTACCTCGACCTTTACCGCCGCGGCTATGCCGCCGCCGTGACGAGCAACCAGGTGGCGAACCTCTACTCGCAGTTCTCGGCGGGGGAGTTCGCCATGTTCATCACCGGCCCGTGGAACGTGGGAGAGATGCGCCGCCGGCTGCCGCAGTCGATGCAGTCGAAGTGGGCCACCGCGCCGATGCCGGCCCCGGACGGCACGCCGTTCCCCGGCGCGTCGCTTGCCGGCGGCTCCAGCCTCGTCATCTTCAAGCACTCGGAGAAGAAAGCGGCCGCGTGGAAGTTCATCGAGTTCCTCTCGCAGCCGGAGCAGCAGGTGCGCTTCTACCTCGAGTGCGGTGATCTCCCCGCGCGCAAGTCGGCGTGGGACGCGCCGCCGCTCGCCGGCGACGACAAGCTTCCCGCCTTCCGCGTGCAGCTCGACCACACCGTCCCACTGCCGCGCGTCCCCGAGTGGGAGTACATCGCCACTACCATCTTCGAGCAGGGCGACATCGCCACGCGCACGCGCAGCACCGCGCAGACCGCCGGCGAAGCGCTCAATGAACGCGTAAACCGCATCCTGGAAAAACGCCGCTGGGTCGTCGCCAAGGAGCGCGGGTGAAGGCGCTGGCGTTCACCGTTGACCGTTGTCCGTTGTCCGTGCTGCGCCCGGCGTGCAGCGCAGCACGGACCACGGACAACGGAAAACGGACAACGCGGAACGGGCGGTGGGAATGACCCGCCGCAACCTCTTCGCCCCTGAAGCTCGCGCCGCGTGGATGTTCCTCATCCCGCCGCTGACGCTGATCACGCTGTTCTACGTCATCCCCGTGCTGATGGGGTTCGTCCTCAGCATGACCGACTTCGACATCTACTCCGTCGGCGACGTCACCGACACGCGCATCGTCGGGCCGCGCAACTACGGCGAGCTGCTGCGGAACGAGCTGTTCTGGCAGGCGATGCGGAACACGCTCTACTATGCGGTCGTCGGCAGCTTCCTCACGATCGTCGTCGCGCTCGCGGCGGCGCTGCTGCTGAACGCGAAGCTCGCGCGCTTCAAGGCGCTCTTCCGCACGATCTACTTCGCGCCCGTCGTCACGACGATCGTGGCCGTGGCGGTGATCTGGCGCTACCTCTATCACCCCCGCGTCGGTCTGCTCAACCGCGTCCTCGACGCGTTCGGCATCGCCGGTCTCGACTGGCTCGGCGATCCGAGATGGGCGATGCCATCGATCATCCTCCTCGCCATCTGGAAGAACTTCGGCTACTCCGCGCTCATCTTCCTCGCCGGTCTGCAGAACGCGCCCGAGGAGCTGTACGAAGCCGCGAGGATCGACGGGGCAGGGGAGCTGCGCCAGTTCTGGAACATCACATTGCCGGTGCTCGGGCCGACGTTCGTCTTCGTCAGCGTCATCACCTCCATCGGCTACTTCCAGATCTTCGCCGAGCCATACGTCATGACGCCGGAAGGCGGACCGCTCAACAGCACGCTGACGATCGTCATGCTCATGTACCGCCAGGGCTTCCGCTGGTGGAACATGGGCTACGCCTCCGCCATCGCGTTCATCCTCTTCTTCGTCGTCGCGCTCGCGACCGTGCTGCAGATCTGGCTGCGGCGGAGGGACGCGTGAAGAAGTTCGTCATCCACGCCCTGCTGATCCTCGGCGCGATCCTGACCGTCGTGCCGCTGCTGTGGATGCTGTCGGCGTCGCTGATGCCGCAGGGCGAAGCGACGATGTTCCCGCCGCGTCTCGTGCCGAGCCGCATCACCTTCGACCACTATCGCGACCTCTTCACGCGCCTCGACCTCGGGCGCTCCTTCTTCAACAGCGCCGTCATCGCCATCTCCGCCACGATCCTCTCGCTGCTCTTCAACTCCATGGCCGGCTACGCTTTCGCCAAGCTGCGCTTCCGCGGGCGCGACCGCCTCTTCTCGTTTCTCATCGCTGGCCTGGCCATCCCGGCGCAGGTCGCGATGCTGCCGCTCTTCCTCATGCTCAAGCAGCTCGGCCTCATCAACACCTACATGGGCGCGATCATCCCGAGCATGGCCACGATCTACGGCATCTTCCTCGTGCGCCAGTTCATGCTGTCGCTCCCCGACGAAATCATCCAGGCCGCACGCATCGACGGCGCGAGCGAATTCCGCATCTACTGGTCCGTCGTCCTGCCGCTCGCGCGCCCGGTGCTCGCGACGCTGGCCATCTTCACCTTCATGTCCGCCTGGAACGACTTCATGTGGCCGCTGATCGTCCTCACCGACAACGACCGCTACACCCTCCCCGTCGCCGTCGCCAACCTCCTCGGCGAACACGCCCTCGATCTCGAACTGATGATGGCCAGCTCGGTGCTGACGGTGGTGCCGGTGCTGCTGCTGTTCTTCGTGCTGCAGAAGCAGTACATCGCGGGAATGACCGCGGGGAGCATCAAAGGATGAAGGCAGAGAACGCAGAACGCAGAACGCAGAACGGAGAAGACAGAACCCCGCGTCTTCTTCTTCGTTCTTCATTCTGCGTTCTGCGTTCTGCGTTCCTGTTTTTCCTGGCGTTCCCCGTCATCGCCCAACCCCTCGACGAGGGCCCCTGGCGCGCCGCCCCCGCCCCCGGCGTCGCCATGCACCTCACGCGCGATGCCGCCGGACGCACCGGCGAATCGCTGCGCATCGACTTCGACTTCAACGGCCGCGCGGGCTACGCCATCGCGCGCCGCGATGGCGTGCTGGAGCTGCCGGAGAACTTCGAGTTCGTCTTCTGGCTCAAGGCGAATGCGCCGCGCAACACGCTCGAGTTCAAGCTGATCGACGAGACGGGCGAGAACGTCTGGTGGTCGACGAAGCGCGACTATGAGTTCCCCACGGGGTGGCGCCGCATCGCGATCAAGAAGCGGCACCTCGAGTTCGCGTGGGGACCGCTCGGCGGCGGCCCGGTGCCGAAGCGCATCGCGGCGATCGAGATCGTCGTCACCGCGGGCAGCGGCGGCAAGGGGACGGTGTGGCTCGACGATGTGCAGCTCGCGCCGCTCGACACCGTGGAAGGGGAGCCGCCGGCGCCCGTCATCAACCGCGAAGAGGGCCGCGTCACGATCGATCTCGTACGCCGCCGCGAGCTCGGCGGCCTCACGATCCAATGGGGAGCCACGGCGCCGGAGTACAGCGTCTCCACATCGCTCGACGGCAACGACTGGGAGACGACGCGCATCCGCGATTCGGACGGCGGCCGCGACGACATCTATCTCCCCGACGGCGACGCGCGCTGGATCCGCATCGACGCGCCGCAGCCGGTGAGCGACGTCATCGTGCGCCCCGCCGACTGGTCGCGCACGCCGAACGACTTCTTCTCCAACATCGCGAAGGAATCGCCGCGCGGCATGTATCCTCGCTACCTCCTCGGGCAGCAGTCCTACTGGACCGTCATGGGCGCGGACGGCAATCCCGTCGAAGCGCTGATCAGCGAGGACGGCGCCGTCGAAGCCGGCGACGCCCGCTTCTCCATCGAGCCCTTCATCCTCCTCGGCGACCGCCGCCTCACGTGGGCCGACGTGCGGATCACGCAATCGCTCGCGCACGGCGACCTGCCGATTCCGACCGTGACGTGGACGCACCCCGAGGTGAAGTTGACGATCACCGCGTTCGTGGCGGGCGATGCGAAGGCGTCGACGCTGTACACGCACTACAAGCTGGAAGGCGCCGAAGGCGCGCGCCTGCAACTGGCCATCCGCCCGTTCCAGGTGAATACGCCGTGGCAGTTCCTCAAGCGCACGGGCG
Organism: Thermoanaerobaculia bacterium; assembly: GCA_036380735.1. Taxonomy (GTDB): domain Bacteria; phylum Acidobacteriota; class Thermoanaerobaculia; order Gp7-AA8; family Gp7-AA8; genus DASVEE01. The sequence continues at coordinate 29,528 of DASVEE010000068.1, forward strand.
GCGTGGTGCCGATCCGGCGGATCGCGCGTGAGGGAGACGCCATCGTGGTGGACGCGGATCAGCGCGGCGCGGTGATTCCGTTGACGCCCCTGCGATCCATGGTGACGCGCACGTTCCCCGGCGCCGAAGGCTACGCCAGCGCGGAGCTAGAATTTGATGCGCGGGCTGTGGGAATTGCGGTGCCTTTGAACGGCCCCATAGGACCAGAAGCCTCGCCTGAGCGGAGCCATCCGTCCCATCCGTCCTATCTGCTGGCTGCTACCACGCGCCAATGGCAAACCAAACTGTCCCGCTTCACCATCCACGTTCCCGCCGCCCCCGAACTGGCGCGCACGATCCGCAGCAACGTGGCGTACATCCTGATCAACCGCGATGGGCCGTCGATCCAGCCGGGGTCGCGCGCGTACGACCGCTCCTGGATTCGCGACGGGTCGCTCACTTCGACGGCGCTGCTGCGGCTCGATTTCGTCGAGCCGGTGCGTGACTTCGTTCGCTGGTACGCGACGCACCTGCGCGAGGACGGCTACGCGCCGTGCTGCGTCAGCTTCGCGGGCGCCGATCCGGTGCCGGAGCACGACAGCCACGGGCAGTTCATCTACCTCGTCGCCGAGATCTACCGGCACACGCGCGACCGCAAGCTCGTCGAGGAGCTCTGGCCCGACATCGTGCGCATCGTCGGCTTCCTCGACCGCACGCGTGAGCCGCGCCGCGGCAACGCGTTCGACGGCATGATGCCGGCGTCGATCAGCCACGAGGGCTACTCGGCGAAGCCGATGCATTCGTACTGGGACGACTTTTTCGTCCTGCGCGGCCTCAAGGACGCGGCGTATCTCGCCTCGATCGTCGGCAAAGACACGAAGCGCTACGACGCGCTGCGCGACGAGTTCCGGCGCGATCTGCTCGCGTCGCTCGCGCTGGCGATGAAGAACCACAACATCGATTACATCCCCGGCTCCGCGGAGCTCGGCGATTTCGATGCGACGTCGACGACCGTGGCCGTCTCACCGGTCGACGAGACCGAGAGCCTGCCGCGCGCGGCGCTGACGCGCACGTTCGACAAGTACATGGAGAACTTCCGCCTCCGCCGCGACGGGAAGAGCGACTCGGAGCTCTACACGCCGTACGAGTGGCGCGTCGTCGGCACCCTGGTCCGCCTCGGGCGCATCGCCGAGGCACACGAGGTGATGCGCTGGATCTTTCTCGACCAGCGGCCGCGCGCGTGGAATCACTGGTCCGAGGGGGTGTGGCACGATCCGCGGCGCGGTGGCTTCATCGGCGACATGCCGCACACGTGGGTCGGCTCCGACTTCATCCGCTCCGCGCTCGACCTCTTCGTCTACGAGCACGAGGACCAGCTCATCCTCGGCGCCGGCGTCCTGCCGGAGTGGCTCGATCGCGGCCTAACGGTCGACGGCATCTCCACGCCCTGGGGCGAGGTCGGCTACACGCTGCGCCGCGTCGATGGCAAGACCGTGGTGGAGATGCTGCGCACGCCGAACCCACCCGGCGGGATCGTGCACGCGTATCCCAAATAGGACGGACGGAACGAATCCATAGGTCCTATAGGTCCCATCGTCCCATCGGCGCTATCGCTACAAACCGTTCGCCTTGATCACGCCCGAGTAAAACTTCGCGCTTTCCTTCGGCGTACGCACCTGGGTGGAGTAGTCCACGTGGACGATGCCGAACCGCTTCGAGTAGCCCAGCGACCATTCGAAGTTGTCGAGGAGCGACCAGGCGAAGTAGCCGCGGATGTCGGCGCCCGCTTCGATCGCGTCGAGCACCGCATTGAGGTGCTTGCGGTAGTAATCGATGCGCAGCGGATCGTCGATGCGGCCGTTCTCCGCGACCGGGGGGTCGTAGAAAGCGGCGCCGTTCTCGGTGATGTACAGCGGCAGCTTGCCGTACCGCTCCGTCGTCCACGTCAGGATGTCGGTGAGGCCCTGCGGAAAGACTTCCCACGACGTCTCGCTGTACGCCGCGCGCGGATTCTTCACGCGTGTGGCGCGCTCGATGCGGTTGTTCGGATCGGCTTTGGTCAGGCCGCGCGTGTAGTAGTTGATGCCGAGGAAGTCGACCGGCTGGCGCAGCTCCTGGAAATCGGCGGAGGGGAACTCCGGCCACGCCTCGCCGAACATGTCGCGCATTTCCGGCGGGTACTCGCCGAAGAAGAGCGGGTCGAGGTACTGGCGGTTCATGTACGCGTCGGCGCGGCGCGTGGCGGCGAGATCCTCGTCCGACTGCGAGACCGCGTACTTCGGCTCGAGGTTGACCACGATGCCGATCTGGTTGCTGTAGTTCGCGCGATACGCTGCCATCGCCTTCGCGTGCGAGCGCAGCAGGTTGTGCGACGCGAGCGGCGCTTCGAAATCGTTCTTGTGCCCCGGGGCGAGGGCGCCGTGCAGGTAGCCGCCGTCGCTGACGACCCACGGCTCGTTGAGCGTGGCCCACATCTTCACGCGATCGTCGAGCGAGCGGTAGCAGACCTGCGCGTAATCGGCGAACCAGTCGGCGATGTCGCGATTGAGCCAGCCGCCGCGATCGTCCAGTGCCGCCGGGAGGTCCCAGTGATACAGCGTGACGAGCGGCTGGATGTCGTGCGCCAGCAGCTCGTCGACGAGCCGGTTGTAGAAATCGAGCCCTCCCTGGTTCACGCGCCCGGTGCCGTCCGGCAGGATGCGCGCCCACGCGATGCTGAAGCGGTAGGCGGTGAGCCCGAGGTCGCGCATCAGCTTCACGTCGTCGCGGTAGCGGCGGTAGTGATCGCACGCGATGTCGCCGGTCTCGTTGTTCACGGTGAGCCCGGGCGTGTGCGTGAAGCGCTGCCAGATGTTCGGCCCGGCTCCGTCGGCGAGCGGGGAGCCCTCGATCTGATAAGCCGAGGTGGCGGCGCCCCAGAGAAAGTCGTGCGGAAATTTACGGTGAGTCATGCGTTTGACCGCGAAAGTCTATCGCGCCGGGCGCGCGATGAAAACGGTTTCATTGGGAGGGCCAACGGGACCTATGGGACAGATGGGACCTATGGCAACGCGGAGGCGCGTGGGTAGGTTCTCCGCCGGGTTGGGTGCGTTCCCATCTGTCCCATCTGTCCTGTAGGTCCCATCCGTCCCATCGTTACCCACTGACCGCCTTCCTCAGCAACCGCGCTTCCTCCAGCAAGGCCGCCACGGCCGTTTCCTCATCCACGGTGACTTCGTCCACGTCACCCAGCCCCGAATCGCGCTGGCGGCGGACGCCTTCGCGCAGCAGCTCGCGGATCTCCTCGGCGTTGTCGACGCCGCGGAAGTAGGCGACGTGCATCGGCTCGGCGAACGGCTGTTCCTTGCCGTGCGCGCCGCCGCTGCCGCCGCCGGCGCTGCGGACTTCGACGTCGGCGATGCCGAGGAGGCGTTGCAGGGGGCCCTGCTTGACGGAGATGTTCTGGATGTTCGCCAGCGTCATCGTCTTCTCCGTCACGCGCGAAATTCCTTCGCGGATGCGGATGGCGCGGTCGGAGACCATGTACCAGCGCAGCTCGTAGTCGAGGCGCAGCACGCCCCACGCGAAGACGAGCTGCGTCACGTACGCGATCCACGTGAGCACTTCCACGACCTGCAGCGTGAGGATCAACCCCTCGGGCGCGTCGGTCCGCCGGTCGAGAGCAAAGACCGCGAGCGTGCCGCCGAGCGGCGCGAGAATGAGCAGGAACTGCGCGAGGAGCCAGCGGAGGACGCGGAGGCGGAAGTAGTTGCGCGCGGCACGAAAGACACGCGGCGGCGCGCCCGGCGGCGGCGCCGGATCGGCTGGCACTTTCATCACGCGCAGGACGACGTTGCGCCAGCTCATGGCTTCTTCGCCTCCAGCGCTTCACGCACCGCGCGCAGCTCGGCCGCGACTTCGAGCAGCGCCGACGGGAGATCGCGCGCGGCGGATGCAGGCGTCTTCGACTGCTCGCGCACGCCGCGCATGCGGGAGTAGAGGTAGTCGCGCACCATCGCGAACTCGAGGATGCCCTCGATCGTCATCTCCGCCGTCGCGCTGCCGCTCGCCGTCTGCACCTGGATCCGCGCCAGACCCAGCCACCGCTCGACGAGGTTGCTCATCAGGTGGATGTCCTGAATGCGCGCATACGTCAGCGTGATCTCGCGCCGGAAGAGGATTCCCCAGCGCATCGAGATCCCCTCCGCGTCGAACTCGTAGCGCATCGTGTGGTAGCGGAAGTAGAGCGGGATCAGGATGAAAAAGAAGAACGGCCCGAGGAGCAGCGAGGAAAGAAGGTAGTACTTGAAGAGCTGCGGGCTGGGCCGGTGAATGGCGAAGATCTGCTGCTCGATTTGCTGCATGACCAAATATACACTTCGCGCCCCTATGTCCCACGTCGCCCTCATTGCCGCAGAACTCCACGTCCGTCCCGACCAGGTTTCCCGCACGCTCGAGCTCAGCGCCGAAGGCTCGACCGTTCCGTTCATCGCCCGCTACCGCAAGGAGGCCACGGGCAATCTCGACGAGGTCCAGATCCAGGCCATCCTCGACCGCGCCGCCGAGCTGAAAGAGCTCGATGACCGCCGCGCCGCGATCGTGAAGTCGATCGACGAGCAAGGGAAGATGACGCCGGAGCTTGCGAAGGCGATTGCAAACGCGAAGACACGCACGGAGCTCGAAGACCTCTACCTGCCGTACCGGCCGAAGCGGCGCACGCGCGCCACGATCGCGAAGGAGCGTGGGCTCGAGCCGCTCGCCCTGTTGATCTGGGGCGATACGCGTGAGGGGAACGTCGCCGACTTCGTCGATCCGGCGAAGGAAGTGCCGGACGCCGCGGCCGCGCTGGCCGGCGCGCGCGACATCTGCGCGGAGCGCCTCGCCGAAGATGCGGACCTGCGCAAGTACGCGCGCGCGGCGGCGACGCGGCAGGGCGTCCTCGAATCGAAGGTGCTCAGCGACAAGAAGGAAGTGAAGAGCAAGTTCGAGCTGTACTACGAGCATCGCGAGCCGCTGGCGCAGGCGCCCTCGCATCGCGTGCTGGCGATCTTCCGCGGCGAAGCGGAAGAGCTGCTCAACGTGCGGCTCCGTTTCCCGGACGAAGAGATCGTCGCCGGCCTGAAGGCGCGCGTGAAGCAGCCGACGCGTTTGCCCGAGGAGCGGGAGAAGGCGATCGAAGACGGGTGGAAGCGGCTGCTCTCGATCTCGCTCGAAGGAGAGCTGCGCGCGGAGATCAAGCAGCGCGCCGACACGCAGGCCATCGAAGTGTTCGGGCAGAACCTGCGCAACCTGCTGCTCGCGCCGCCGGCCGGCAATCGCCGCGTGCTCGCGCTCGATCCCGGCCTGCGCACCGGCATCAAGGTGGCGATGATGGATGAGACGGGGAAGGTGCTCGAAACGGCCACGCTCTACACCGAGCGCTCCGCGGGCGAGCGCGCCGCGGCCGAGAAGGCGCTGCGCAAGCTGATCCAGACGCACAAGCCCGACCTCATCGCCGTCGGCAACGGCACCGGCAGCCGCGAAGCGGAAGCGTTCGTGCGCGGCGTAGCCACGGACGGCGCGGCGATCGTCTCGGTGTCGGAGCAGGGCGCGTCCGTCTACTCGGCGTCCGAGGTGGCGCGCGAGGAGTTCCCGGACCTCGACCTCTCGCTGCGCAGCGCCGTCTCCATCGGCCGCCGGCTGCAGGACCCGCTGGGCGAGCTGGTGAAGATCGACCCGAAGTCGATCGGCGTCGGCCAATACCAGCACGACGTCAACCAGATGTACCTGCGCAAGAAGCTCGGCGAGACGGTCGACTGGTGCGTGAACATGGTCGGCGTCGACGCGAACACCGCCTCACCGCAACTGCTGGAGCACGTCTCCGGCATCGGCCCCGTGCTGGCGAAGCGCGTGGTGGAGCATCGGAACACCAACGGCGCATTCCGCGCGAGGCAGTCGCTCCTCGACGTCCGCGGCCTCGGCGCCCGCGCCTTCGAACAATGCGCCGGCTTCATGCGCATCCGCGGCGGCCACCCGCTCGACGATAGCGCCGTCCACCCCGAGCGCTACCCCATCGTCGAGCGCATGGCGTCGGATCTCGGTGTCCCGCTCAAGCAACTCGTGGGCGACGACAAGCTCGCCGACCGCATCGACTGGAAGCGCTACGTCGCCGGCGACGTCGGCGAGCCGACCCTGCGCGACATCCTCGCCGAACTGAAGAAACCGGGCCGCGACCCCCGCGGCTCCTTCGAGCCGCCCCGCTTCCGCGAAGAGCTGAAGACGATCGCCGACGTGAAAGAGGGGATGGTCCTCGAAGGCGTGGTCACCAACGTGACCGCCTTCGGCGCCTTCGTCGACATCGGCGTGCACCAGGACGGCCTGGTGCACATCTCCCAGCTCGCGAAGAAGTTCGTCCGCGACCCGAATGAGGTGGTGAAGGTGGGGGACCGCGTCACCGCCAAGGTGACGGCGGTCGACGTGGAACGGAAAAGGATTGGGTTGTCGATGAAAGAGGTTTAGGGACGATAGGACGGATAGGACAAATAGGACGAATAGGACCTATAGGACAAGATGCGCCGCGACGCGGAGCGGCATTGTCCTATCCGTCCCATAGGTCCCATAGGTCCCATAGGTCCTATCCGTCCTATCGTTCCCCGCTACTTCGCCACATCCCGCAGCCACGTGCCGGTGGACCGGTCCGCGGCGTAGCGCACGCAGTTTCTTCCCGCGTGTTTCGCCGCGTAGAGTGCGCGGTCGGCGCGGTCGATGAGGATCTCGTGGGATTCGCCTTCGGCGGGGGTCATCGACGCGACGCCGCAGCTTGCCGTCACTTTGAGCGACACGACGTCGTCGTAGCGCATCGACAGCTTTTCGATGCCGTCGCGGAGCGACTCGGCGACGCGGACGGCTTCCTCTGGTTTGGTGCCGGCCAGGAGGATCGCGAACTCTTCGCCGCCATAGCGGGCGACGACGTCGCCGGTGCGGTTGATGCGTTGCGCGAGGAAGCTGCCGACTTCGCGGAGGCAGGCGTCGCCGGCGGGGTGGCCGCGGCGGTCGTTCAACTCCTTGAAGTGGTCGAGGTCGAGGAGGATCAGCGCGAGCGGTTGATCGCGGCGCAACCCGCGCTCCCATTCGTCGCCGAGGGCGCGCTGGAAGTAGCGGCGGTTGGCGATGCCGGTGAGGTCGTCGAGCAGCGACAGCCGCTCCAGCCGCTCATTCGCCTGCTCCAGCAGTGAAACCGTGCGGCGCAGCTCGTCGGTGCGCTCGACGACGCGCACGCGCAGCTTCTCGGCCTGGCCGCGCAGCGCGCGCGTGCGCAGCCGCACGACGAGCACGACCGCGGCGATCGCGACGAGCGCCCACAGTGCGATGGAGAGCGGCGTCGCGTACCACGGCGGCAGCACGGAGAACGACCACGTCGCTTCCTGGCTGACCGCCGAGGCGGCGCCGCGCGCGCGGACCCGGAACGTGTACGTCCCCGCCGCGAGGTTCGTGTAGTCGATCGACGGCTCCGCGGTCCAGCGGCTCCAGGCTGCGTCGAGCGGCTCGAGGCGGTACTGGTACATGACGCCGGGGCGGTAGGACGCCGGGGCGAACTCGATGTGCACGCGGCGGAAGTTGGGCGGCAGCTCGACGGCTTGCGCGGCCGCCGCCGTTGCTCCGCCGAAGAGGAGGCGGTCGTCGGCCGTGACGACGCGGCGAATCAGCGGTGCGGGTTGCGCGGCGGCGCCGCCGGCGCTCGACGGCTCGTAGCGAAAGAGGCCGCGGTCGGAGCCGAACCAGACGACGCCGTTCGCGTCGGCGCGGAGGAACTGGATGTCGGCGGCGGTGACGCTGACGAGCGGCCGCGCTTCGCGCTCGAATGTGCCGTCGGGACGGCGCTCGATCACGCGCGGCGGCGTGGAGTTGACCCACACGTTGCCGCCGCGGTCTTCGGCCAGCAGGAAGAAGCCGCCCGGCGCGTCGATGTGGCCGAGGAGGGGATCGGGGGCGAACTGTCCCCGGCTGTTGAGGTGGAGGATCTGTCCTTTGGCGTGCGTGAAGACGATGCGCCCGCCGATCTCGAAGACGTTCATCTCGCCGCTGCCGATGCGCGTAATGCGCGGCGTCGGCTTCGCGAGCTCGTCGACGCGCATGACGCCCTCGACGACGGAGCCGCCCCACAGCACGCCGTCGCGCTCGACGAGCGTGCCGAGGTACGGACTGCTCTTCGGGACGATCCCTTCGTAGCGCCACCCGTTGCCGTTGCGGCGCAGGACGCCGAGGCCGGTGCGCGTGCCGAGCCAGATGCGCGACGGATCGCTGCGGCTGCGCAGCATCGTGTAGACGCCGGCGCGCTCGGTGCCGGGGAGGCGCGCCGCCTTGCCGCCGTCGATGCGATAGACGCCGCTGCCGGCGGCGAGCAGCAGCTCGCCGTCGACGGCGAGCATCGTCCACGCGCCGGCGGGGCTGCCTTCGATGCGCTCGCCGTCCAGCGTGAACACGCCGTGCGAGGTGGAGGCGAGGACTCTGCCGTCGTGCTCGAGGAGATCGTTGACCGAACCCTTGATGCCGCTGCGGGCGTCGAGGACGGAGACGGGGGAGGCGAGATCGACTCGCGCGATGGGGCCGTGGAACGCGAGCCAGAGCGCACCTTCGCGGTCGGGGTACGGCATCGCCAGGATGTCTTCCGGCAGCCCGGCGCTGCTGTCGATGACCTGTTCGAGCTGGCGTCCGTCGTTGGAGAGGATGGCCAGGCCGTGCTCGCGCGTGGTGATGACGAGGCGGCCGTCCGCGAGCTTGCTGCCGCCGGTGATGCGCTTGTCCTTGATCCAGTCCGACGCGTCGCTGTCGATGCGGCTGCCGTCGATGGTGAAGAGCCCTTCGTTGCGCACGGCCACGAGCCCCGCGCCGACGACGAGATCGGTGTGCCGGCTGTCGAAGCCGGCGGGGACGACGCGATCGCCGTCGAGGCGCTGCAGCCCCTGCTCGCCGGTCAGGTAGACGCTGCCGCCGATGCGGTGGAGCGCGTACGGCGCTTCGCCGGTGAACGTCGTGAGGACGCGCGCCGCTTTGCCGTCGCTGTGGATCAGCGAGGTGTCGGTGAGGAAGAGGAAGCCGCGCTCCGCGGTGCAGATCGCGCGGAGGTCGCCGAAGCCGCGTTGTGCTTCAGGGAGCAGCGAGACGAAGGAGCGGTACTGCATCACGCCCTGCGCGTTCGGCTCGAGCGTGCCGATGTCGTTGACGCCGCCGAGGACGATGTTGCCCGCAGCGTCGCTCTCGATGGCGAAGACCGCCGCGTCCTCGGGGAGCGGGATCAGGCGCCACCACGCGCCGTCGTACGTCAGCACGCCGCCGAGCGTGGCGAAGAAGAGGATGCCGCGCGCGTCCTGCGCCACGTCGAACGTCTGCGCGCCGCCGCGGTGCTCCTCGGCGCGATGGACCGTGATCAGCGGGAATCCGCGGCCGCTCGCGAACGCTTGTGCGCAGACGAACGCCATGGCGCACGCAAGCGCAAGGGCGCGGGCGAAGCTGGACCACCGTTTCACTAAAGAGAACCCGCGGCAAGAGTGCACGAACCCGCGCGCCCTTGCAAGGTAGGATTGATTCCTCATGAAAAAAGGCACTTATGCGGTTCTTGCCGCGCTCATTGCAGGCGTTCTGCTGCTGCAGTTGCTCGTGCGGCCGTCGAATGACCGCCAGTGGACGGTCGACAATGCCCGCATCCCGCGCGCGGAATTCAATGGACCGCTCGTGACCGTGCGCAACGTGCGCAACTTCTCCTATGCGTCGACGACGCAGTTCACGCCCGCATGGGACGACCGGACGTACGACCTCCGGAAGCTCGATTCCGTCTGGTTTCTCGTGGAGCCGTTCGGCGAGTGGGACGGCCCGGCGCACACGTTCGTCAGCTTCGGTTTCGGCGACGAGTTCGTCGGCATCTCGGTCGAGATCCGGAAGGAGCAGGGGGAGTCGTTCTCGCCGTGGCGCGGCCTCGTGCGGCAGTACGAGCTCGCGTACGTCGTCGGCGACGAGCGCGATCTCGTCAAGCTGCGCAGCAACTACCGCAAGGACGACGTCTACCTCTACCCCGTGCGCACGACGCCGGAGCGCATGCGGAAGATGTTCGTCGACATGCTGACCCGCGCCAACGCGGTGGCCGAAAAGCCGGAGTTCTACAACACGCTGACGAACACCTGCACGACGAACATCGTGCGCCACGCGAACCAGGTGGTGCCCGAGCGCGTGCCCTGGAGCACCGCCATCCTGCTGCCCGGAAAGTCGGACCGCTTTGCCTATGAGCTGGGATTGATCGATACCGACGTGCCGCCCGAAGAACTGCGGAAGAAGTACCGCATCAACGACCTGGCGGCCAGGTACGCGGATGATCCGCAGTTTTCACTGCGGATCCGGGGACGGTGATCACCGCTCCGGTTCTTTCTTTTTCTCCGCCGTTTCCTTCTTCTCCGGTTCGATAGCGATGACCTCGAGCTCTTCGGTCTTGCCGATGCGGTCGCCGCGCGCGTTGTCCTTGTCGACGAAGGCGTCGATGCGCACCTTCTTCTTCGGGTTGAGGTTCTGCAACGTAAAGACGTACGTCTTGCGTGTCTCGGCGATGTGATCGCCGTTGTCCACGACGATTGCTGGCGTCGCCGAAACGATGTGCGCACCGTCGACCGCGAAGCGCACCTTCGCCGGGACCTGAGCACCGTTCTCCGCCTCGCCCTCCTTGGCGGGAGTGTTCTTGGCGACGAAGGTGACGGCGATCGTGCCGAGTGTTTCCTTCGCGACGATGTGCTTCGCAGAGAGCCGCAGGATCACCGGCGGTTCCGGTTTTGCGTCCTCCTTCGATTCGACGTACAGATAGGTGAGGCGGGCCGTGTTCTGGTCGCCGGATTCGTAGTCCGATGTCCCGATCCAGCGCGACCGGAATTGGCTCTCGAAGTCGTGCAGACCGCGGTGGTGCTCCACTTGCGCGACGTAGACATGATTCGTGTCGCCCGTCAGTCGCTTCGGCGACGGGAACTTCACTGTCACGCGTCGGCCGTCAGCCGAGGCGGCGACGCTGGTCGCCGCAACGGTATGCCCGCCGAACGTCAGCGATGCTTCGAGCCCGCTGGTGCTCAGTTTTCGGCCACCGGTGAGCGTCAGAGTAGCCTCCTTTCCGTCGTCGATCAGAGTGCCCTGCCTGTTGAACGGAAGAGGGAGCAACGATTCGGTCTGCGGAACGCTGATGCGTCCTGAGCTATGGCCGGACCGACGATTGGCGTTTACCAGTGAGTTCCAGAGGACGCGGCGCTCTGCGGCCGAGAGTGCCATCGTCTGCGCTTCGAAGCCTTCGTGATCGTCGTTGCGCACATCATTGAGGAGCGACTCCATCGCCGCCCTGTCGAACTGAGGGAAGGAGTTGACGCGTAACTCCTCCACCACGTAAGGCACGGTCGTGTGAGACGCTCCCTGCAGCGTGCGTCCAGTGCGACTGTCGGTGAATCGGAACGTAGATGTGAAGGCGATTCCCCGACAGGGGAGAATTTCGTCCGTCAGAAGTTTTCCGGCGTTCACCACATGGTTGCGCAGGACCTCGTCCTCCACCATTGTGAATGCTGCGGAAAGCGTCGGCACGAGCACGAGTGCGGTGACGTTGTAGGTGCGTGCGACGGTCTCCCATTCGGTGTCGGATTGCATCGCGCCGAGGCGCGCCTCGATGGTGTTGCTTGAAATACGAGCGACGGCCGAGAGGGCGTTCAGGTTCCGCGACTGTGCGCGACGGCGCCGGTCGGACGAGGCGTCGATCCCAGCGGTGGTCGTTCTCCCGACGTTCTCCGCTTCCAGCGCCAACTCATTCCTGAAGGCGACATTGTTGAACGAGCTCTCCAGATTGTCCGTGACGAAGAGCGGCACGACTTCCAATGGCTCGTTGCACATCTGTGGTCGCACCTTGTCGATCAGGTCTCCGACCAGCTTGTTCTGCTGCGGGTTGCGCACGAACAGCGGAACGGGTGCGGTGCGCTGCTGATCCGAAAAGACGCTGATCGTGGAGTAGGTGTCGTACGGCTCCTTCCTTGCGGCAGGGAAGACGGTCACGAGAAATCTGATGACGTACGGACGGGTGTCGGCGGCGACGGCTGCATCGCGCACCTGTCGATTCAAGAGGGCAATCTCCTGACGGAGTGCGAGGTTCGCGCGGAAATTCAGCGCAGGATCGAGCGAGATTTGTAGGTTGTCCGGCGCGGCGAGAACGTCGAATCCCGACGCGCGGCTGGCGTCCTGTGTCGCCGCATTCTGTGTCGATGGAGTGCTGCCGGTCGTCGTGTTCGTCGCACCCGCTGTGCCGCTCGCGGGCGTCGTGCTGTTCGTTGCGGCGCCGCCCGCTGGCGCCGGTGCTGCCGGCGCGGCGGCCTCCTGTTTGCGGGCGATCTCCAGCAAGAGCTTTCGGACTTCCAGGATCTCGAGCAGCCTCGATTGCGCAATGGCGTTAGACGCTTCGGTATCAGAAACCTGCAACGGAAACTGCATCTCCTGGATGAAATCACTGTCGAACGGTGCAACCGACTGCACGGCGACGTGCACGCTTCCCGCGTCTTCACGGTAGTCGAAACGGCGAACGTCACTGCTGCCGCAGGACAGCAGGAGTACAACGAACAGCAGAGACATCGCACGTGCCTTTGGCATGGGCGGCTCCTCTTGGTGGTGGTGGAATGAAAGAATGATAGCGCTTGCTGGCCTTACGTCCAGCACTAATCATTAGGACGGCCGCAGCGGAGCGTTTCCCGGTGGGAAAACGATGCGGACGATCCGCGCTTTTCATTGAGGGGGGGCGGTAAAGGAACGATAGGACGAATGAGACCAATAGGACCAATGGGACCTATAGGACCAATGGGACCTATAGGACGTCCCATAGGTCCCGTGTGTCCATAGGTCCCGTTCGTGTTTTACCGGCGCTGCGTCCCCTGGCTCACCACGCGTGAGTTGATGATCTTGCCGCTGGCGTCGAGCGTGTACTCGATGACGGCGCCGGTCGTGTCGCGCACCTGCTTCACGGCCTGGCCCGCGGCGTTCGTGGTTTGACTGATCACCTGCAGGTCCAGCAGACGTCCGACGGTGCGGTCGTTCACGACTTTGCCGGTGGTGTCGAGCGTGCGCTCGACGATGTTGCCCGTCGTGTCGACGGTGCGCTGCACGGTCTGTCCGAGCGTGTTCACCGTCTGGGTGAGCAGGCCGCCCGGCGCCGTCACGTTGTCGAGCGTCTGGCCCACCGTGCCGACCGTCTGGCTGACGACGCCGCCGGGCTGCAGCGCCGTGTTGGCGACGTTGCCGACCGTGTTCACCGTGTTGTCGACGGCGGTGAGGAGGTTCGTGATGAGCTTCGGATTGTTGTCGATGGTCTGCAGCGTGCGCTCGAGGATGGCCGCCACCTTGTCGAGCCGCACGATCAGGCGCGCTTCCGCGCCGACGCCGCTGATCTGCAGTCGCACGCGGTCGATGCTCGCCTCGGCGCCCGCATTGAGCACGAGGAGGTTCGCCACGCGCGCGTCGAGGGCGACCTGCACGCGGATGTTCTGCACGTCGAGGCGGATGTCGTCGACGGAGAGGTTCGGGATGTCGAGAAGGACGTCGGGCTGCGCGGTCGTCGCATTCGCACCGACGCTCTGACGCGCCGTCGTCGACGGCGTACGGCGCTCCTGCGCGAAGGCAGGAAGGGTGAGAAGGAGCAGGGAGAGGAGCAGCAGGTTTCGTGTCGTGCTTCTGGTCATGTCGTTCCTCTCTTACCGGCGCGGTGACGTCGCCTGGCTGACGACGCGCGAGCTCACGATCTTGCCCGCCGCGTCGAGTGTGTACTCGATGACGGCGCCGCTCGTGTCGCGCACCTGTTTGACGGCCTGTCCGGCCGCATTCGTGGTCTGGTTGATCACCTGCATGTCGAGCAGCCGCCCGACGCTGCGCTCGTTCACCAGCTTCCCGGTGGTGTCGAGCGTGCGCTCCACGATGTTGCCCGTCGTGTCGAGCGTGCGCTGCACCGTCTGGCCCAGCGTGTTGACGGTCTGCGTGAGCACGCCGCCCGGCGCGGTGACGTTGTTCAGCGTGCGGCCGACGGTATCGACGGTCTGGCTGACGACGCCACCCGGTTGCAGGGCGGTGTTCGCCACACCACCGACCGTGCCGACGGTGTTGTTCACGGTCGTCAGCAGGCGGTTCAGCAATTCCGGATTCTTGTCGATGGTCGTGAGCGTGCGGTCGAGGATCTTGGCCACGTTCTCCAGGCGCACGACGAGGTACGCCTCGGCCTGCACGCCTCGGATCTCGAGCTTCACGCGGCCGATGTGCGCGTCGACGCCCGCGCGGAGCGAGACGAGGTTCGCCACGCGTGCGTCGAGCGCCAGGTGCACGTCGACCTTTTCCACGTCGAGCAGGATCTGGTCGACGTGCAGGTCGGGCACTTCGAGGTAGACGTCCGAGGTGGCGGCGAATCGGGCGCGATCCTCGGGGGACATCGTCGGCGTGCGTCGCTGCCGCGCCGCGGCCGTCCCCGCGCGCGGCCCATCGACGAACGGCGTGCGCGGCGCCGCGGGCGACTGAATCTCGCCGGGCGTCTGCGTCTGCTGTCCCGTCGCGGTGGCGTTGATGGAGGCGTTGCGGTCGCCGCGGTTGATGGTGCTCGTAGTCGGTTGTTGCGGCTGTGGCGGCGGTGTCGATTGCGCGGCAAGCGGCACGCTCGCCGCCAGAAGCAGGACAGCTCCCAGCATTCCTCGGACGTGGTTCATCAGCACTCCTAGCGCTTGGATTGTTTGCGGGGCTTCGGCGTCGGTTTGGGCGAAACTGGCGGTGGCTCGGTGGCGGTGACCGGCGGGCTTGTGGTGGTGCCGAGGGCTTCGTCGAGAATCTGCTCGATGTTCGGCAGGGTGCTCGTGATCGTGAGCACGATGCCGATGTCGCGATACGTGACGTACGGCTGCACCGGATCGGGGAGGTTCTGCCGGTCGGTGGTGGAGACGGTCGCGGCGGGAGTACCGTTGACGCTGCCGGTGACGGTGACCCGAACATTCGGGACGTGCTCGAAGCGAAGCTCGCGGGCACGGACGGTGGCGAAGATGGCGACGTCGGGCTCGGCTGCCGCCTGCTGTTGCGATTGCGGCTGCTGCGGCTGTTGTGGCTGTTGCTGCTGCGCGTGCGCCGCGGACGCAAGCGCGAGGAAGGCGACGGCGAGAGCAGACTTCATCGTTCGCCGACGTAGCATGTTACGTTCCAGTCACGACGGTTTCGGGCCGTTGCGGGACGGCGGCGTCGTGGCTCAGGTGGTTCCGAAACTAACCCGTCGCATTCCTTTCTGACCCACCGTATGACCCGATGTGTTCCTTTCCTGACCCACTTATTTGCGGCGAATATCGGGAAGTGTAGTGACATCAACAACTTCCGTTTCGGGCATTCGCCTCGCTCTTAGGGAGAGCGTCCGTAAACAACTTAAGGAGAGTGCCACTCAATGCGGTTTTCCCGTTCCCTCACAGTTCTTGCTACCGGTCTCTTTGCCGTTTCGATGTACGCCGCCGATCCCCGCGGTACGTTCAACACCGTCGAGCTCGATCACATCGAGCCGCTCGCTCACAGCCGGGCGGCGTGGGTCGACGAACAGGGCGTGATGCGCAGCGGCGGCGTTTGCGCCAGCCGTCACTACAGCCCCGAAGAAATGGCTGTCCTCGAAGCGCAGCAGATGCAGGACCTCATGACGGGACGCCGCTCGATCCGCACCGAGTACTCGGCCCCGGCGGTCATCAAAGTCAATTTCCACGTGATCGTCGACGGCAACAAGGGCGCGGTCAGCGCGACCGTCATCAACAACACGATCGCCAAGCTCAATCAGACTTACTCGGGCGGTGAGGGCGGCTTCAACACCGGCCTCTCCTTCGTCTGGAACAACCCCGTCAACGGTCAGCCGAAGACCTACAACAACCGTACGTGGTACGCGGCGAAGCCGGGCTCGCGCGGCGAGATCGAGATGAAGACGACGATCTCCGCGATGGCCGGCAACAACCCGCAGACGGTCCTGAACATCTACACGAACGCCCCTGGCACCTACATGGGCGGCACGCTCCTCGGCTGGGCGACCTTCCCGTGGGAGCTCGCCGGCAACGTCGGCATGGACGGCGTGGTGATGAACAACATCGCCCTCGCCCTCGGCGGCACGACCAGCTACAACGCGGGTGACGTCGTTGCCCACGAAGTCGGCCACTGGCTCGGCCTCTACCACACGTTCCAGGGCGGCTGCACCGGCTCGACCGGCTACGACGGTACGACCGGCCTCGGCGACCTCGTGGCGGATACGGCTCCGGAAGCCTCGGCCGCCTCCGGCTGCCCCGGCGGCCGCGACACCTGCGCCGGCGGCGCCGTCGACCCGATCGACAACTACATGGACTACTCCAGCAACGCCTGCCAGACCCGCCTCACGTCCGGCCAGAACGACCGCCTCGTGCTGAAGAGCGCCCTGCGTCCGCTGCTGTAGTTGTTGGCCAGGATGTTCCCTTGCGCCGGCGGGTCAACCCCGCCGGCGTTTTTGTTTTTGGACGGGGAACGATGGGACAAATAGGACAGATAGGACGAATAGGACCTATAGGACTTTGACGTGTCCCATTCGTCCTATAGGTCCTATTTGTCCCATTCGTCCTATCGTCACCCCGTTCTCAGCGCGGCGGACCAGGGTGGACAGGTCTTCCACTCGTCAGCGGGGGACCGATAGGACAAATAGGACAGATAGGACAGATGGGACCTATGCGCCGGGCGCTGTGCCGCGAACGGCATCAGTGCTGTTGGCTTAGCACCGGGGCCTTACAGGACTTTGACTTGTCCCATAGGTCCTATCGGTCCTATTTGTCCCATTCGTCCTATCGTCACTCCTCCGTCAGTTTCGCCAGCGCGGAGACATTGATGTTCTCCAGCGCGGCGACCAGCGTCGACAGGTCTTCCACGCGTTCCAGTCTGGCGATCGCCTGTTTGATCCGCGGGTCCGCGACCGAGCGGTAGCTGCGGAAGCGGTGGGCCATGAACCTCAGCAGCGGCAGCAGGGTGTCCTTGATGAGGAACGCTTCGCGCGAGACGAAGTCCTGTTGCGGCAGCGGCGTGGACGGTGTCGCGGCGATCGGCACCATCACCGGCGCTGGGGCGGGGCGTTCGTGCAGCTCGCGCAGGGCGTGGAGCGTGGCGTCGAGTTTCTCCAGCCACGGCGTCAGGTCGTCGGACGGCGGCGCAGCGGCGGCCGGCGCGGCGGAGACCTCCACCACCGGCGCGACGCGCGCGGCGTTGTGGATCGCTTTCGTCACTTCGCCGATGCGGTCGGAGACGACGCTCAGCTCCGCCATGACGCGCGAGGCCGGGTCGGTCTCGCCGCCCGTGCGCTGCACGCGGGTGAAGCCGCGCTTGATCTCGTCCCAGCGCGTGCGCTGCGTTTCGGTCATCACGCCGCGGAGCTCCGCCAGCTTCAGCAGGTTCTCCTCGGCGCCGGCCGTGAGCGTCTGCGCTTCGCCGAGGTAGTGGTCGTCGATGAGGCGCTCCAGCTCTGCGTCGTTCATCGCCGGGAGCAGCTTCTCCGACAGCTTGGTCATGTTGCGATACGACCCCTGCAGCTTGAACGGCGGCTCGGTGCGATACGCGTTCTGCTGCGCGGCCGACAGCACGTACTGGCGATTGACCTGCGAGAGCAGCGACTGCACGCGCACCATCTTCCTGACGATCGCGAGCAGCTCGTTCAGCTCGACGCTGGAGTAATCGTGCGAGAGCTGGTCCGTCTGGATCGCTTCGCCGCGCGCGATGCGCACGAGCTTGTCGACGTCGCTCATCTCGCGCGTGAGCAGCGGCGCGGTGACGGAGTTCGACGTCAGGGCGTTCTCGATGTAGCTCAGCTCGAAGAGCGATTCCTTCCCCTGCAGCACTTCGCCGAGGTTGTAGACGTCGGCGCGATTGGCGAGCATGTCGGGGATCTCGAACTTCTCGCCCGACTCGGTGTACGGGTTGCCGGCCATGCAGACGGCGAAGCGCTTGCCGCGCAGGTCGTACTGCCTGGTCTCGCCGCGCCAGACGCCTTCGATCTTCCGCTGCGCGTCGCAGAGCGAGATGAACTTCTGCAGCAGCTCGGCGTGCGTGTGCTGGATGTCGTCCACCATGAGGAGGACGTTGTTCCCCATCTCCAGCGCCAGGTTGAGCTTCATGATCTCCTGGCGCGCGGTGGCGTTCGGCGCGTCGTTCGGATCGAGCGAGCGCACCGCGTGGCCGAGGGCCGGTCCGTTGATCTTCACGAACACGAGGCCGAGGCGCGTGGCCACGTACTCGAGCAGCGTGGTCTTGCCGTAGCCGGGCGGCGAGACGAGGAGCAGCAGTCCCATGAGGTCCGTGCGCTTCTTCTCGCCGGCCACGCCCATCTGCTTCGCGAAGTTCGCGCCGATGAGCGGGAGGTAGCAGTCGGAGATGAGCTTGTTGCGCACGAAGGCGGACATGACCTTCGGCTGCAGCTCGTGCAGGCGGAGGCGCTTCCGCTCCCTTTCGAGAATGCCGTGGCGCGCAGCCTGGTAGGCGCGGAACGCCGGCACGCGCACGCTCGCGAAGCGGCCGAGACGCGCCAGGTACTCGTCCAGCCGCAGCTCCATCGAGCCGTTGACGACGCGCGGGTGCTGGCCGAGCAGGCCGGTGACCGTGGCGTGCGTGAGCGCGGAGGAGCGCTCGCGGCTGAGGATGCCGCTCGTGACGATGGCGGCGGTGGCTTCCGGCACGAGCCGTCCGGCGACGGTCTCGACCCAGGCGCGGACGACGTTGTATTTGCGCTCGACGTCCAGCGTGCGCAGGTCTTCCGGGCAGGCGTCGAGCAGCTCGGCCGCCTCGGCGCTGAGGACGAAGCGGATCGGCTCCACGGAGATCTCGTGCGCGAGGTATTCACCGGCGCCGTCGGTGTCGCAGTCGACTGGCAGCCACTCGTCGATGGCCTTCTGCAGCTCGGCGGCGAGATCGGTGTGGCGGCCGAGGCGGCGCATCGCGCGGGCCTGCCTCCCCCACGCGTCCT
Organism: Thermoanaerobaculia bacterium; assembly: GCA_036380735.1. GTDB lineage: Bacteria > Acidobacteriota > Thermoanaerobaculia > Gp7-AA8 > Gp7-AA8 > DASVEE01. Next base: position 48,483 of record DASVEE010000068.1, read on the forward strand.
TCAGTGACTCGTTCTCGTAGAACGCCCAGAACATCGCCGCCGCGGCGCGGGCGTGCGGCGTGTAGCGCAGCAGGCCGGCGGTGGCGATCATGCCGTGCAGTTTCTCTGCGATCAGGATCGCGTCCGCGTCGTGTACGCCGCGCTCGTAGCCTTCGTCGTAGCGGGAGGCGGCGACGTCGCGCACGCGCTGCGGCACGTCGACGGCGGCAGGCAGCGCGGCGGCCTTCGCGCCGAAGTCGAGCGCGGAGTACGCGAGGTACTCGCCGCGGTAGACGTCGGCGGTCTCGGAGACGAGCTCCTGCTCCCAGAACTCGCGCGTCTTCTCGAACTCCGGATCCTCGATCGGCTCGAAGAAGCCGGTGCCGGTGATGTGCAGGTGCGGGCGCCCTTCGCGCGGGACGATGGAGAGCTCGATCGGCTGCGTGTTGACGCTGAAGCGATGCTCGCCGAAGCGGACGATGTTCGAGCCGTCCTCGAAGATGTCCTTCCTGTCGCGCAGCGACCGCGCGGCTTCGTCGCGCGCGGTCTTGAGCTTCCCGTCGATCTCGTCGGCGCGCACGACGTCGCCGAGCTCGCGCAGCTTCGCCGACGTCGAGCGGAGCTTGGCGATCATGGCGTCGGAGGCGAAGAAGGCATTCAGCGCGTCGACGTCGCCGAGCGTCTCGGCGCGGCGGGCGAGGATCTTGGCGAGGCGCGGGTGGGGCGTGAAGCCCTCCGGGTAGCGCAGCAGCGCCTCGTTGAGCTCCGTCAGCCGCTCGGCGG
>DASVEE010000069.1:0-97561 GCA_036380735.1 Thermoanaerobaculia bacterium
CCCCCCCCCCCCCCCCACAACCGACAACCAAAAACTACACGTCTCTACTGTTCCCCCGCCTTACGTGCATCCGAATGATGGCCACCGCCGCCGGCGTGACTCCCGGAATGCGGCTCGCCTGCCCGAGGGACGCGGGGCGGACGAACGACAGCTTCTCCGTCATCTCCCGCGACAGTCCCGGCAGCGCGTAGGTCATCGTGGCGGGGATCTTCAGCGCTTCATCCTCGTGCAGCTTCGCCGCCTCGCGCTGCTGGCGCTCGATGTAGCCGGCGTAGCGCAGGCGGCTGACCACGCCCTCCTCTTCCTCTTCGCTCAGGGCGCGGAACGACTCCGCCAGCTCGGGCAGACCACGCTCCGCCGCCTCGAGGAGGCGCGGCAGGTCGAGCTTCGGGCGCTGGAGCAGCTTCGCGACCGTCGTCGGGGCGTTCAGCGCGAGCTCCGCCTCCTCGAGCCACTCGTTCGTGGCGCGATCGGGACGCAGTTCGAGCTCCCCGGCGCGTTCCGCGCGCTGCATCCGCTCGATGCGGGCGTCGATGCGGCGCTTCCGCTCCTCGTCCAGAACGCCCAGACGGGCGGCCAGCGGGGAAAGACGCTCGTAGACGGAGTCGCAGCCGAGCAGAAGACGATGCTCCGCCCGGGAGGTGAACATGCGATACGGCTCCTCGGTGCCGAGGGTGACGAGGTCGTCGATCATGACGCCGGCGTAGGCCTGGTCGCGGCGGAGCACGATCGGCTCTCCCCCGCGGACGACCTGCAACGCATTCATCCCTGCGAGCAGCCCCTGCGCCGCCGCTTCCTCATAGCCCGAAGTGCCGTTGATCTGGCCGGCCAGGAACAAGCCGTCGACGCCGCGCACCTTCAGCGTGGGCTCGAGCTGCTCTGGATTTACGAAGTCGTACTCGACGGCGTAGCCGTAGCGGGCGATGACAGCGTTGGCGAAGCCGGGCAGAGAACGGACGACGCCGTCCTGCACGTCCGGCGGCAGCGACGTGGAAATGCCGTTCAGGTACAGCCACGGGTGCGACAGCCCCTCGGGCTCGACGAACACCTGGTGGCGCTCCTTCTCGGCGAAGCGGACGACTTTGTCCTCGATGGAGGGGCAGTAACGGGGACCGGCGGCCTGGATCTGCCCGGAGTACATCGGGGCGCGATGGAGGTTCGCGCGGATCAGCTCATGCGCTTCGGGGGCGGTGTACGTCAGCCAGCAGAGGATCTGCGGCTGTGGAATGCCGTCGGTGAGGATGGAGAACGGCCGCGGCACGGCGTCGCCGGGCGCTTCGTCGAGCTGGGAGAAGTCGACGGTGGTGCGGTCGATGCGCGGCGGTGTGCCGGTCTTGAGGCGTCCGAGCTGCAGGCCGAGGGCGCGGAGGGAGTCGGAGAGGGTCTCCGCGGAGGCTTCGCCGAAGCGGCCGCCGACGGTCTTCACCTCGCCGGAGTGCATGAGCGCCCGGAGGAAGGTGCCGGTGGTGACGACGACCGCACGAGCGGTGATCCGGGTGCCGTCGCCGAGGACGGCGCCGCGGACTTCCTGGGCCGTGTAGATCAGGGAAGTGACGGAGCCTTCGACGATGGTGAGATTGGGCTCCACGTCGAGAAGATTCAGGACGGCGGCGGCATAGAGGTCGCGATCGCACTGCGCGCGCGGCCCCTGGACGGCCGGACCCTTGGAGCGGTTCAGGACCTTGAACTGGATGCCGGCACGGTCGGTGGCTTCTCCCATCAGACCGCCGAGGGCGTCGATCTCCTTGACGAGGTTCCCCTTGGCGAGGCCGCCGATGGCGGGATTGCACGACATCCGGCCGATGGCTTCCCGCTGCATCGTGAGCATGGCGACGCGGGCGCCGCCGCGAGCGCAGACACGCGCCGCCTCGGCACCGGCATGGCCGCCGCCGATCACGAGGATGTCAAAGTCCGTGGAACGCAACATGTTCCACGTGGAACAGCGGGGAAGTTGCTGCGCATTCTCCCGAAGGGGCCTTTGGGGTACACCGCGACCCCTCACCCGGCGCTGCGCGCCACCCTCTCCCCGCAAAGGCCGGGAGAGGGGCGACGGCTTGCGCTTCGCGCAATGCCGAGCGCACGAGATCGACGGACGCCGTGGAGGGTGGCGCGCAGCGCCGGGTGAGGGGCCGCGGCGGAGAGGAAACGGACCCCAACGAACCCGCCGCTGCTGACGCGTTCTACTTGCCGATGCAGAACTTGCTGAAGATCTCCGTGTAGACGTCTTCGCGGGTGATGGTGCCGGTCAGCACGCCCAGCGCGTTGCTAGCCCGGTACAGGTCCACCAGAACCATCTGTTCATCGAGTTCCGCATCCAACGCCTCCACCGCGACTTCCAGCGCGGCTTCGCACTCCCCCACCGCCACCCGCTGGCGCTCGTTGACGACCGTGGCGGAGCCTTCCGGGGCGGCGAAGCGGTCGCGGACCAAGGTATCGAGGCGACGGAGCAGCTCATCTACACCTAACTCAGATGGGACAGAAATGGAAAGCTCATCGGGAGGGGCTGGGGCGAGGTCGGCCTTCGTGTAGACCAGCAGGACATCGTCGAACGTGGCCAGCTCACGCCGGTCCTCCTCGGTCAGTCCCGTTGTGGCATCCACTAAATAGAGGATGAGGTCCGCGGAAGCCGCCGCCTGACGCGCCCGGGCGATGCCGATCCCTTCGACGACGTCGGGGCTGTCGCGCAGGCCGGCCGTGTCGGCCAGCGTCACGGGGAGGCCGCCGATCTCGATCGTCTCGCGGACGATGTCCCTCGTCGTGCCCGGGATCGGCGTGACGATGGCCCGGTCGCTGCCGACCAGCCGGTTGAGCAGCGTCGACTTGCCGGCGTTCGGACGTCCGAGGATGACCGCCGACAATCCCGACGCCGTGGCCCGGCCGCGGCGGTACGAATCGGCGAGCAAGCGCACGTCGCGCAACGCCTCCGTGATCCGGGCCCGGGCGTCGCCCCGCGTGATGAACTCGTAGCCTTCCTCCGAGAAGTCGAGCGCCGCTTCGAGCCGGGAGATCACGTGCAGCAGCGCCTCCCGGATCGCCGCCGCCTTTCGGCTCAGCACTCCTTCGAGGTTTGCCAGCGACAGCTTCGCCTGGAGGGCGGTCCTCGCGTTGATCAAATCCGCGATCGACTCCGCCTGCACCAGGTCGAGCTTTCCGTTGAGCACCGCCCGCTCCGTGAACTCCCCAGGCTCCGCCAGCCGCGCCCCCAGCGCGACGCACGCTTCGAGCACGCGCTCGATCAGCAGCGGGTTGCCGTGCAGCGTCAGCTCGACGAGCTCGTTCCCGGTGAACGAATGCGGCGCCACGTAGCGGATGGCCACGCATTCATCCAGATCGGTGAGCCGCGTGAACGTTGCCACGCGCGGGGCAGGGAGTGCGGAGTTACTGATCTGCGTCAGTATCTCGCCGCTGCGTGGACCGTCGATGCGGACGATCGCCAGGGCGCTGCGCCCGACCGGCGTGGCCGGGGCGATGATCGTGTCGATGACCGGTTGCACGGTGGGAACAATAGGACCTATAGGACGGATAGGACAAATAGGACTTTGATTTGTCCTATAGGTCCCATCAGTCCCATCGTTCTATTCTTCTTTTGCCGGACGCCGCACGATGGCTACGCGCTTGTAGAAGCCGTCGCCGCGCGAATCGGTGGTCACGTCCGCATCTTCCTGCAGCGTGAGATGCACGATGCGCCGTTCGATCGGCGTCATTGCGGGGAGCACTTCTTCGCGGCCGCTCTCGCGGACGCGCGCCGCGGCTTCAAGTGCCCGCTGCCGCAGCTCCTCGGTGCGCTTGTCCTTGAACTGCTGGCAATCGAGCTCGATCTCTTTCTCGACCTTGCGGCCGACGAGCGTCTTGTTCGCGAGGACCTGAATGGCGTCGAGCAGCTCGCCGTGCTCGGCGACGAGACGGTGCCCGTCCTTCCCGTACAGCCGCACGATGAGCTGCGTGTCGTTCTCCTCGGTCCGCACTTCGAGCTCGAGCTTCGCCAGGGCGATGACCTTCTCGACCCAGGCGCGTACGGTCAGCGCTGCTTCGGACTCGGGGCCCTGTTCCGGCGCCGGGGCGACGATGAACTGCTCGAAATCGCCCGGCTGCAACTCGTCGCCGCGATCCGGTCCGCGGCGTCCGCGCCCGCGGCCACCCGACCGTTCGGCAGGAGCCGGTTCGTTGCGCCGGCCGCCGCGGCCTCCGCGGTCACGACCTCCGCCGGCTGGAGCGCGGTCGCGGCCTCCGCCACCGCCGCCTCGCCCACCGCGAGCATCGCGGCGCGGCGGACGATCGGTGCCGGCGGTGCGAGGACGGCGGTCCGGCGAAAGCACGCGCGGTGCCGCTTCCGCCTCGGCCGGAGCCGGAGCCTCGTCGTCCTCATCGTCATCGACGAACGTGCGCCGCGGCCGGGTGTCTTCGTAGTACGGCAGCGGCTGGAGCGGCGGCGGCGGCGGTGGCGCTTCCGCATTCACGTCGGCTTCAATGACGATGCGTTTGACACCGCCGAGGAAGCCACGCTTCTCCAGGAGTACGTGATAGGTGAGCTGCCAACGATCGACGCCGAGGGTCTGCGTCGCGTTCTTCAATGCGTCTTCGAGATTCCGTCCTTCGAACCGCTGAGCCATGAGAGCTCCCTAAACCGCAGCTTTCGGATCTTCCGACGGATGATCCTTCCACCACTTGTTCATGATCAACTGCTGAATGATCGTCAACACGTTCTGCACGAGCCAGTAGAGAACGAGCCCGCTCGGGAAATCCTTGAAGAGGAAGCCAAAGAAGATCGGCATGATCATGAAGATCCGCCGCTGCATCGGATCGCCCGTTGCCGGCGTCAGCCAGGTCTGCGCCACCCAGGTGATGGTCATCAGGATCGGGGTGATGTAGTACGGATCCTTCTCCGACAGATCCTGGATCCAGAGAATCCACGGCGCGTTGCGCAGCTCGATGGCACGCGAGAGCAGACCGTAGAAGCCCCACAGAATCGGGAGCTGCAGCAGCATGGGGAAGCAGCCCGCCATCGGGTTGACGCCTTCCTTCTGATAGAGCTGCATCACTTCGAGGTTCATCTTCTGCCGCTGGTCGGGATCGGTCTTGGCCTTCTTGTACTTCGCCTTGATCGCCTCCATCTTCGGCTGCAGCTTCTGCATCTTCCGCATCGAGACGATCGACTTGTGCTGCAGCGGGTAGAGACAGATCTTGATGATGATCGTCAGGACGATGATGGCGAAGCCGAAGTTGTGGGTGAAGGTGTTGATCCAGATCAGCGCCTGCAGGAAGAAGCGCCCGATGGCGCCGAACCAGCCGAACTGCAGCGCTTCGCCGAGCTGGTACCGATCGAGGAGCGCGGTTTCCTTCGGGCCGAAGAACACATCGCCGGAGACGACGCCGCTGCCGGTCGCGTTGACCGCGGCGTAGAGATCGATGCGCTTCCGCTTCGCGTCGAGCTCGAACGCGTGCCGGCGCAGGACGCCGTCACCCGCCTGCTGGGGGCGGATGACCGTCAGGAAGTAGTTGTCCTCGATGCCGATGAAGTCGGGACGGCCGAACGTCTGCAGCGCCTTCCCCTTCTCGCGGCCGACGATCTCGAAGTCGCCTTCTTCCTGGACGACGCCGTTGCCGGTGATGATGACCTGCGTGTCTTCCTGCTCTTTGTCGGACAGCGTACGGATGCCGGGGCCGATGGCCACGCGGTACGGCTGCGGCGGATTCATGGTGACGCTGAAGCCGAACTGGTATTCGTCGGTGAGGCGGAAGGTCTTGGTCACGGCCACGCCGCCCGAAGCCCAGCGGTACTCGAGGATGCGTGCGCCGCGCTCGGTCCGCTCGGTCACGGCATAGAGCGACTGGTTGAGCGGGCCGAAAAGCTGCGCGTTCGCCGGCTGGATGACGAAGGGGAAGTCGAGACGGTTCGGCGCGCGCGCCTTCACGAGCTCGACGGGCTCACCGTTGTCTTCCTTGTAGTGCTTCAGCCTGAAGGAGACGAGCTGCGCGCCGCGGTTGGAGAAGCGGGCGGTGTAGTTCGCGGTGTCGACCACCGTCTCCTGGAGGCGCTGACCGGAAACCGGCGTGATCGGGGCGAGTGAGCCGGGCGCGATGGTCGCCGGAGTGGGGGCGGTCCCGGTGGTGGACGTGGGAGCCGCGGTGGTCGCGGCGGTCGAGGTCGCGGGAGCCGTCGTCGACGTGGCGGCCGGCTCCGGCTTCTTCACCAGCTCGGGGAACAGCTTGGGAGCGATCGCGGCCCAGCCCCAGAGGACGGCCAGCGAGATCACGATCGCAAGAAAAATTCGTCTTTCCATGTCACGGGACGGGGTCCCAACCTCCAGGATTCAAGGGGTGGCAGCGCAGGAGGCGCCGGATACCGAGCCACAAGCCGCGCAGCAAACCATATTTCTCGATTGCCTGCATCATGAAAACCGAGCAGGTCGGCTCGAAGCGGCACATGGGGGGGAGCAAAGGGGAGAGGAACCGCTTATAGGAGCGGAGGAGGAAAAGGGCAGCGGCACGCATGGCATTCAGCGCCCAGCCTCGGTCACCACCCGCGCGAGGACGCGAGTGAGCTCACGGCTGTACTCCTGAAAAGTAGCGAGCGCCGCGTTCGGCTTGACATTGACGACGACGTCCACGGTTCGGCTGTCGATCCCCAGCGACTCGCGCTGAGTACGGTATATCTCGCGCGTCCAGCGTTTGAGGCGATTGCGGACGTTCGCTTTCCCGACTTTCTTCGTCGCGGTGATCCCGATCCTCGAATGGCCGAGATCGTTGCGCGCGTAGAACAATACTGCGTAGCGGGAAAAGAGTTTCTGGCCGGCGTCGTAAACGCGAAGAAACTCGCGACGCTTCGCGAGCTTCCTTTCCTTGGGGAGGGCAGCACGGCCGCCGGCGTTGGTTGCCAAAGGCTCCGTCACCGGCGTCGTCGCCTCCGGCCTGATCGCGATGGTTTAGACCGCCAGGCGCTTACGGCCTTTGCGGCGACGGCGCGAGAGCACCGCCTGTCCATCCTTGGTGCGCATGCGGACCAGGAAACCGTGCGTGCGCTTGCGGCGGCGGTTGTTCGGCTGAAAAGTACGCTTCGTTGCCATTGTTAACCCTCTGAAAAGAAAGCGGTGAGTATAGTCGCCGGGCGCAGCTCGGTCAAACGGCAGCACGCAGGCCGGACGCGCAAACCCCGTAGATTGCGGGGCTTATTCCGGGGAAGGTGCCGGTTGTCCGTTTTCCGTTGACCGTTTTCCGTGCTGGCGCTGACGGCCGGCTGCATCGTACAACAGCCAAAACCACGCGTTTGGACCACCACGGACAACGGATCACGACTTACGAAAAACGCGTCGTCCAACCCCCTTCCCCACCCCCTACCCCTGTGCTAGACTCGCTCCCCCTTTAGCAGAACCCAGGATTTTCCACAACTGCGGAAAACCTGTGGATTCTCAAGAAGATACGCCCTTCTTTCCCCATGAACATCTGGCAACAAGTCCTTGTCCGCCTGGAGCAAGTCATTGACAGGACGGAGTATGACAGTTGGCTTGCGCCGACGCGCCTTGTTGCACAAAAAGGGGACACCATTGACATCCGGGTCCCCTCGCAGCGGTTCGTCGAGGAGATCCGCGAGCGTTACGGCGTCCATATCCGCAGCCTGCTCAACGAGATGGCTCCGGACCGGGTGCAGGTCCACTTCGTCGTGGACAGCTCGGCGCTCGATGACGACCTGACGGTCCCGACGCTCGCGCCTCCCAGCGGCGACATCCCCGTGGCCGTGTTCAATCCGCGGTACCGGTTCGGGACGTTCGTCGTGGGCAACTCGAACCAGCTCGCGTACGCGGCCTCGAAGTCGATCGCGGAAAACCCGTCGGGCTCGTTCAACCCGCTCTTCATCTATGGAGGCGCCGGCCTCGGCAAGACCCACCTGATCCAGGCCATCGGCCAGCAGATCCGCGAGTCGCGGGCCAACGTGAAGGTGGCGTACATGTCCGCCGACACCTTCGTCACGGAGCTCATCACCTCCATCCGCTACGACCGGATGGGTCCGTTCCGGGACAAGTATCGCTCGCTCGACGCCCTCCTCCTCGACGACATCCAGTTCATCGCGGGGAAGGAGCGGACCCAGGAAGAGTTCTTCCACACCTTCAACGCGCTCTACGAGTCGCAGAAGCAGATCGTCTTCACCTCCGATCGTCCGCCGAAAGAGATCCCGACGCTGGAAGAGCGCCTCCGCTCCCGCTTCGAGTGGGGTTTGACGGCCGACATCCAGCCGCCCGATCTGGAGACGAAGGTCGCCATCCTCAGAAAGAAGGCGGAAGAGAGAAGGATCGACCTCCCGAACGAGGTGTCGCTCTTCATCGCCGAGCGCGTCCGTTCGAACATCCGCGAGCTCGAGGGGCATCTCAACCGGGTCGTGGCGTACGCGTCGCTCGCCGGCAGCCGCGACATCAGCATCGATCTGACCAAGGAAGCGCTGCGCGACGTCCTCTCGAAAGAGAACAAGCCGATCACGCCGACGGAGATCCTCCGCGTCGTCTCCGCCCACTACGGTCTGAAGGTGGGCGACATCAAGTCGAAGAGCAACGCCAAGACGATCGCGTTCCCGCGGCAGGTCGCGATGTACATGTGCAAGGAGCTGACGGACCTCTCGTATCCGGAGATCGGCAAGCTCTTCAACAATAAACACCACTCGACGGTCATGTACTCGGTGCAGAGGATCAGCGAGCTGATGGACGGCGATCAGCAGCTCGCGAACACGGTCGAGATGCTGACCAAGCAGTTCCGGTAAAGCCGCCCGATGACCGCCTCCCCTCGCGCAACGTTCTCTCTCGTGACGATTTCCGCAGTGCCTGCGGATTCCGTCCTCGAAAAGGTGTGGATGGTTTTCGGTGCCACCACGACCTTCGCCAAATCTGCGGATGACAGCGGAAAACGCACCCCCTTTTCCACACCGAAACCCGCAGGCCCGAATGACGCGGACTGCTATACTTTCGAAGCGTTTGCGACGAGCGTCCCTGATATCCGCAGCGCCTATCACTACCACTACAACTAAGAACACTTTGGTTTAAAAGGAAGAGACCACATGGAGCTGACCGTCGGAAAAGCGGATCTTCAGAAAGAACTCCAGCTTTGCCAGGGAGTCGTCGAGAAGCGCTCGACCATCCCGATTCTTTCGAACGTCCTTCTCCGGGCCATCGACGGACGCCTCCAGATCGCCGCCACCGATCTCGACGTGACGATCCTCAGCTCGACCGGAGCCAGCATCACGACGCCTGGCGGCGTCACCCTCGAAGCCAAACGTCTTTTCGACATCGTCCGCTCGCTGCCCGACGACGAAGTCCACTTCGCGCTGCAGGAAAACAACTCGATGCTCATCGAGTCCGGCACCGCCAAATTTCGAATCCTCGGCCTGCCGGCCGAGGATTACCCGACGCTGCCGACGGTGAACGTGGCCGACGCGTATGCGATGCCGCTCGACGAGCTGAAGACGATGGTCGGCAAGGTGAAGTTCGCCATCACGCACGAAGAGACGCGCTTCCAGCTCAACGGCGCGCTGCTCAAGGTGCAGCCGACGAAGATGGAGATGGTCGCCACCGACGGCCACCGCATGGCGCTGATCAACTTCCCGGCGACTGGCGGCGGCAAGAAGGGGAAAGGCGCCGACCTCACGATCCTCGTCCCCCGCAAGGCGCTCGACGAGATCCTCCGCTTCGAAGCGGGCGAAGACGGCAACGTGCGCTTCGGCGTCAGCGAGAACCAGCTCTTCTTCGAAGCCGGCGACCGCCGCCTGCTGGCGCGCATGATCGACGTCAATTTTCCGAACTACATGGAAGTCATCTCGCGCGACAACGACCGCAAGGTCTTCGTCGACCGCGAGCGGCTGCTGGCGACGATCAAGCGCATCTCGCTCGTCGCGAACGAGCGCACCCGCGCGGTCCGTTTCGACTTCGCGCCGGGGAAGCTGACTGTGTCGTCGACGAACCCGGAGCTCGGCGACGCGCGCGAGACGGTTCCCATCGACTACGCCGGCGCGCCGTTCTTCGTCGGCCTCAACGCCGCGTACGTGATGGACTTTCTGAGCGCGACCGATACGCCGAGCGTGTCGCTCGACCTCAAGGACGAGAACAGCCAGTGCATCGGCCGCCCAGCCACCCAGGCCGAGGATCTGCCGTACGACTATTTGTATGTCGTGATGCCGATGCGTCTGGCGTAATCTGGCGTTTTCCGTTGCCCGTTTTCCGTTGTCCGTCACGCGGTAGGCAACGGACAACGGACCACGGAAAACCGACCACGTGATCCTCACCCGCATCACCACCCAGTCGTTCCGAAACCTGGCGCCGGCGGACGTCGAGTTTCATCCGAAGTCGAACATCGTCGTCGGCCGGAACGGCCAGGGGAAAACGAACCTCCTCGAGGCGATCTACTTTCTGGCGACGACGAAGTCGTTCCGCACGACGCGTGTCGCTTCCCTCTTCCGCTTCGATGAAAAAAATATTTTCGCCGCCGGCGCGCTGACGCGCGCCGGCCTGGAGCGAACGCTGTCCGTCGGCCTGGAAACGGGTGAGGCGAAACGCCGCGTGCTCATGATCAACGGCGAGAAGGTCACGCTCCCCGCGTATCTCGGCGCGCTCAGCGTCTTCGCCTACTCCTCGGCGCGGCTCGACGTCATGCGGGGGACGCCCGAGGACCGGCGGCGGTTTCTCGACCGCGGGATTGCGAGCGTGCAGCCGGCGTACGTCGAGCAGCTCTCGCGCTACACGCGCGTGCTGAAGCAGCGCAACGCACTGCTGGCGGAAGTGGCGCAGCACAAGCAGGCGGCGGCGACGCTCGACGCGTGGGACAACGAGCTGATGGTGGCGGCCGCGGCCGTCCACCGCACCCGCGGAGCGTACGCTCACGACCTGGCGCGGCTGTTCGCGGAGATCGTGGCCGAGCACGGCTATCACGTCACCGGGGTGACGATGTCGTACAAGCCGAGCACGACCGAGGATCTGGCGAAGATCCGGCGGCACGAGCTGCGGGCGCGGATGTCGCTGGTGGGGCCGCAGCGCGACGTGCTGGAGTTCCTGGTCAACGGGCGGCCGGCGGCCGAAGTGCTGAGCGGCGGCGAACAGAAGATGATCGTGCTGTTCCTGAAGTTCGCCAAGATCGAGCTCTTTCGCAGACGGCACGAGGATGCGCCGCTGTTTCTGCTCGACGACGTGGACGCCGAGCTCGACCTGGTGATTCTCCAGAAATTGTTGACAAAATTGCCGCCCGAAACCCAGGTCTTCGCCACCAGCGCGAAGGAGGCGTTTCTGGAGGTTCTGCAGGCCGGTCCACACCGCCGTCTAACTGTTGAAAATGGGACAGTTATGGCCGCGAATGATTTCGCCTGAAAAGGCAATTTCGCGGTACAATACAGCGTTTCATTCTGCGGCAATTCTCCTGCTCACTGAGCTGGGCAAAAACGGGCGTCTGCACGATGCCCGGCGAAGGCGCCGCGAGGCGCCGTTAACCCGACAACCCTTTCTCTCGAAAGCGACGGATGGCAGAAAACTACACAGCAGAAGACATCAAAGTCCTCAAGGGACTCGATGCGGTGCGCAAGCGCCCCGGTATGTACATCGGGGATACGGACGACATCAGCGGACTGCACCACATGGTCTACGAGGTCGTCGACAACGCCATCGACGAAGCGCTGGCCGGCCACGCCGACAAGGTGACGGTCACGGTGCACGTCGACAACTCGGTGACGGTCACGGACAACGGCCGCGGCATCCCGGTCGACATTCACAAGGAAGAAGGGCGCTCGGCGGCCGAGGTCATCATGACCGAGCTGCACGCCGGCGGTAAGTTCGACAACAACTCGTACAAAGTCTCCGGCGGTCTGCACGGCGTCGGCGTCTCGGTCGTCAACTTCCTCTCCGAATGGCTCGAGCTCGAGATCCATCGCGACGGCAACGTCTGGCGCCAGCGCTACGAGCGCGGCCTGCCGACGACGCCGATCGTCAAGGGCGAGAAGACGACGCATCGCGGCACGCGCGTCACCTTCAAGGCGGACAACCAGATCTTCTCCGTCACGGAGATGAACTTCGAGACGCTTTCGCAGCGCCTGCGCGAGCTCGCCTTCCTCAACTCCGGCATCCAGATCGAGATCAAGGACGAACGGTCCGAGAAGCACCACGAGTTCATGTACGAAGGCGGCATCGTCTCCTTCGTCCGCGACCTGAACAAGAACAAGACGCCGCTCCACGAGAACCCGATCTTCATGCGCGAAGAGAAGGACGGCGAGCAGGTCGAGATCGCGCTGCAGTGGAACGACGGCTACAGCGACAGCATCTACACCTTCACGAACACGATCAAGAACGCTGACGGCGGCACGCACCTCGCCGGCTTCAAGAGCGCGCTGACGCGCACGGTCAACAAGTACGTGACCGAAACCGGCATCCTCGAGAAGCTCAAGCTGACGCTCGAGGGCGACGACATCCGCGAAGGACTCGTGGCCATCATCTCGATCAAGATCCGCGACCCGAAGTTCTCGTCGCAGACGAAAGACAAGCTCGTCTCCTCGCACGTGAAGACGTGGGTCGAGCAGGTCATGAACGAGAAGCTCGCCGAGTTCTTCGAAGAGAATCCGCGCGACGCGAAACGCATCACCGAAAAAATCATCGACGCGGCGCGCGGCCGTGAAGCCGCGCGCAAAGCGCGCGACCTGACGCGCCGGAAAGGCGCGCTCGACTCCGCCTCGCTGCCGGGCAAGCTCGCCGACTGCCAGGAGCGCGATCCGCAATGGTGCGAGATCTACTTCGTCGAAGGCGACTCCGCAGGCGGCTCCGCCAAGCAGGGACGCGATCGCCGCTTCCAGGCCGTGCTACCGCTCAAAGGCAAGATCCTCAACGTCGAGAAGGCGCGTCTCGACAAGATGCTCTCCTCGGAAGAAATCCGCCTGATGATCACGGCGCTCGGCACCGGCATCGGCCGCGAAGACTTCGACGTCGCGAAGCTCCGCTACCACAAGATCATCATCATGACGGACGCAGACGTCGACGGCTCGCACATCCGCACGCTGATCCTGACGTTCTTCTTCCGCCACATGCGCGACATCATCGACCGCGGCTACCTCTACATCGCGCAGCCGCCGCTCTACAAGATCGCGCAGGGGAAGAAGGACTCGTACCTCAAGGACGAGATCGAGAAGTCGCGCTTCCTCCTCAACCGCATCGCCGAATCGGTGACGATCACGCCGCAGGCTGGCATGTCCATCACCGGTGAAGCGCTGATCAACATGCTGCAGCGGATGGACGAGTATCGCGGGCACGCGCGCAAGCTCGGGGCGCGCGGCATGCCGCGCGAAGCGCTCGACGTCCTCTTCGCCGAAGGCTTCACCGATCGCGCCGGCCTCGCCGATCGCGAGAAGCTCGCGTCGCTGGCGAAAGCGCTGGAGAACGCCGGCCTGCAGAACGTGGAGATCGTCACGGACGAGGTGACCGAGACGTCGACCGTGCAGTTCGCGTACGGCGCCAACGGCACCGGCCGCCGCGCGGTCGTCAACCACGACGTCCTCGGCCAGTACGAGTTCCGCCAGATGGCCAAAGCGTACGATCTGCTCTCCGCCTTCGGCCTCCCGCCGTACAACGTCACGCACAACGAGGACGTCATGGTCTTCACGACCATCGACGACCTCCTCGACCAGGTCTTCAAGATGGCCGAGAAGGGGCTGACGATCCAGCGCTACAAAGGTCTGGGTGAAATGAACCCCGAGCAGCTCTGGGAGACGACGATGAACCCCGAGACCCGCCGCCTGCTGCAGGTGACGATCGAGGACGCCGTCGGCGCCGAGCAGCTCTTCACGATTCTCATGGGCGACCAGGTCGAGCCGCGGCGCGAGTTCATCCAGGACAACGCACTCGAAGTGAAGAATCTCGATATCTAGAGACAGCGCTCGGGGCTCAGCGCCCAGGGCTCAGGGGGATTCTCCTGCGCCCTGAGCTCTGAGCCCTGAGCCCTCCAAAACTATGGCTGATTTCGACTACACAGGACTCAACGAGGCACGCGTCCCGGTCAACATCGAAGACGAGATGCGCAAGTCGTATCTCGACTACGCGATGTCGGTCATCATCGGCCGCGCGCTTCCCGACGTGCGCGACGGGCTGAAGCCCGTGCATCGCCGCATCCTCTACGGCATGTACGAGCAGGGGAACACGGCCGGCAAGGCGTACAAAAAATCGGCGCGTATCGTCGGTGACGTCATGGGTAAGTTCCACCCCCACGGCGACAGCGCGATCTACGACACCGTCGTGCGCATGGCGCAGGACTTTTCGATGCGCTACCGCCTCGTCGACGGACAGGGGAACTTCGGCTCGCTCGACGGCGACAACCCCGCGGCGATGCGTTACACCGAAGTCCGTCTCACGCGCCTCGCCGAAGAGCTGATGCGCGACGACATCGACAAGGAAACGATCGACTGGGTGCCGAACTACGACGGCTCGCTCTCCGAGCCCTCGGTGCTCCCGGCGAAGTATCCGAACCTCCTCGTCAACGGCTCGTCCGGCATCGCCGTCGGCATGGCCACGAACATCCCGCCGCACAACCTCGGCGAGATCATCGACGCCGTGTTGATGATGATCGACAACCCGGCGGTGACGGTGCAGGAGCTGATGACGGTCGTCCCCGGGCCCGACTTTCCGACGGCCGGCTTCATTCACGGCCTCGAAGGCATTCGCCAGGCGTACGAAACCGGCCGCGGCATCATCCAGGTGCGCGCCCGCGCGCACTTCGAGACCATCAAGAAATCGGAGCGCCAGCAGATCGTCGTGACGGAGATCCCGTACATGACGAACAAGGCGCGCCTGCAGGAGAAGATCGCCGAGCTCGTACGCGAGAAGCGCATCGAAGGCATCTCCGACATGCGCGACGAGTCGAGCCGCGAAGGCATCCGCATCGTCATCGAGCTGAAGCGCGATGCGATGGCCGAGGTCGTGTTGAACCACCTGTATCGCAACACGCAGATGCAGACGACGTTCGGCATCATCTTCCTGGCCATCGTCAACAACAAGCCGGAGGTCATGGACCTCGCGACGATCCTGCGGCACTTCATCGAGCACCGCAAAGAGATCGTCGTGCGCCGCACCCGCTTCGAGCTGCGCAAGGCCGAAGAGCGCGCGCACATCCTCGAAGGTCTCGTCCGCGCGCTCGACGTGCTCGACGAGATCATCTCCCTCATCCGCTCCAGCCGCACGCCGCCGGACGCGAAGGCGGGCCTCATCACGAACTGGCAGTTCAGCGAGCTGCAGGCGCAGGCGATTCTCGACATGCGCCTCCAGCGCCTGACGGGACTCGAGCGCGAGAAGCTGATCAACGAGTATCAGGAAATCCTCGCCCTCATCGGGCGCCTCAAGGAGATCCTCGCCTCGGAGCGCCTCGTCCTCGGCATCATCGCCACGGAGCTGCGCGAGATCAAAGAAGCGTACGCTGATGCGCGCCGCACCGAGATCATCCCCGACTCGAGCGACATCTCCATCGAAGACCTGATCGCCGACGAGGACATGGTCATCACGGTGTCGCGCGGCGGTTACATCAAGCGCTCGCCGCTCTCGCTCTATCGCACGCAGCGCCGCGGCGGCAAAGGCCGCATCGGCATGCAGACGAAAGAGGAGGACATCGTCGAGCATCTCTTCGTCGCGACGGCACACGCGTACATCCTCGTGTTCACCGATCGCGGCCGCATGTACTGGCTGAAGGTGCACCAGATCCCCGAGGTCGCCGCGAACGCGCGCGGCAAGGCGATCGTGAACCTCCTGCCGCTCGACCAGAACGAAAACGTGCGCGCGCTGCTCACCACGCGCAACTTCACCGAAGGCAAATACGTCGTCATGGCGACGCGCGCCGGCAAGATCAAGAAGACGGAGCTCGCGGCGTTCTCGAACGTGCGCGCCGCCGGCATCATCGCCATCGACATCGGCGAAGGGGACGACCTCTACGCCGTCCGTCTCTCCAGCGGCAACGACGAGATCTTCGTCGGCACCCACGAAGGCATCGCCATCCGCTTCCCCGAGTCGCACGTGCGCCCGATGGGCCGCGGCGCTGCCGGCGTGAAAGCGATCGCGCTGCGCGGCAACGACTCCGTCATCGAGATGGACGTGCTGCCGGCGGCGTCGAACGAAGTCGCGCCGCCTCCCGTGCCCGATGAGGATCCGTCGGAGGAGCTGGCCATCGACGAGCCGGCGCCGGAGCTCGAGGAGTCCGAGGGTGATGAGGAAGTGGCGCCGGTCGCGGACGACCGCGGCTACATCCTCACGATCACGGAGAAGGGCTTCGGCAAGCGCACGCCGGTGACGGCGTACCGTCTCCAGCGCCGCGGCGGCTTCGGTCTTTCGAACCTCAAGATCACGGAGAAGAACGGTCCGGTCGCCGGACTCGCGCACGTCGGTGACGACGAGCATCTGCTGCTCATCACCGAGCAGGGGATGATGATCCGCACGGGTGTCGACAGCATCCGCGTGGCAGGGCGCAAGACGCAGGGCGTGCGCATCATCAACATCGACGAGGACGACAAGGTGGTCGCGGCGGTGAAGCTCATCGACCGCGGAGAGCCGGAAGAGCCGGAAACGGACGAAGAGCCGTCAGAAACAGAACCGGCCGGCGAACCGGCGGCAGAACCGACAGACGACGACACGATCCACTGAGCGTAGAATCAGCTATGGCCCAGATGACGCGCGAGCGGTTGAACCAGCTCGCGCGCGAGCTCCTCGAGGCATTGCTGCGGACGAAAAACGTCACGCTGCTCAAGGATCGTGAAGTCGTCCGTCAGTCGATTGCACACGCCCTCGCGGAGGAGCTCCGCCGCGAGGAGGAGCGCGAGGAGACGGTGCGCCGCCGCCTGGCCGGGATGAAGGACACGCCGCGCGAAGGCACCCGCGAGTGGGAACAGTTGTTCCGCCGCCTCATCGAAGAGGAGTACCTGCGCGAAGGGCTGGATTCGTAGCGGCGGACGATAGGACGGATAGGACACATAGGACGAATAGGACCTATGGGACAGATAGACTGCGGTCCCATCGACCCCTAGGTCTTATGGATTTTCGGCCAAGTCCGGGCGCTGCGCTTCACGCTGGGGGAGCGTTGCGACGGCATCCACGCTGCCCCCAAGGCAACTCGCGGAAGTCCTATAGGTCCTATTCGTCCTATCGGTCCTATTTTGTCCTATGGGTTTTCGTCCAGGTCGGGCGCGTCCGTCAACGATTCACGGCGGTGTAGCGTGGCCGTGTCGTCGTCGTCGCTGATCATGCGGCGCAGGCGTTGCGCTTTTACACGCTCGAAGATGCCGCCGGCGTGGCCGGCAGGGATCCAGCTGTTCCCGGCACACTTCGGGCAGCGGCCGCGGAAGGCGATGTTCTTGCCGCAATCCGGGCAGATGATGACGAGCGAGTGCGAAAGCTCGAACTTCTGCTCTCCTTCGGCATCGAGACTGTTGAGGAACGCGGCTAGGTTGTTAAACGTGTCTTCCAACGACAATCAACTCCGGACCGGGCAAAACTGCACACGACGTGCCGATATGGGAAAGCACCCTCCGGTCAGATGCGCATCACGTCGAACTGCTCGTGGTGCAGCGACTCCTCCGGCTTGAACACGAGGTGGATGCCGAGCGTCCGTTCGAGCTCCTCGAAGATCGGATCGCCGGTGTGGAGCGTGCCGTAGACGATCGGGTTCACGCGGACGATGACGTCCTGCCCCTCGTGGAAATCGCGCACCTTCATCAGCTCGCGCCAGATCTCCAGGGCGATCGTCGTGTTCGACTTGATGCGGCCGCTGCCGCCGCAGTAGGGGCACGCCTGCGTCAGCGACCGCTCCAGGCTCTGCCGCACGCGCTTGCGCGTCATCTCGATCAAACCGAACTCCGAGATCTGCAGGATCTTCGTCTTCGAGCGGTCCTTCTTGATCTCGTTCTCCAGCGCCTCGAACAGCTTCTGCCGGTTCGCCGGATCTTCCATGTCGATGAAGTCGAGGACGATGATGCCGCCCAGGTCGCGGAGGCGGATCTGGCGGACGATCTCCTTGGCCGCTTCGAGGTTCGTGCGGAAGACCGTCTCCTCGAGGTTCTTCTTACCGACGTATTTGCCGGTGTTGACGTCGATGGCGACGAGCGCTTCCGTCTGGTTGATCACGATGTAGCCGCCCGACTTCAGCCAGACTTTCGACTTGAGGGCCTTGGCGATCTCCGGCTCGATGCCGAAATCGTCGAAGATCGGCTCGTCGCGGCGGTAGAGACGGACGCGGGGGACGAGCGCCGGCTGGATCTGGTCGAGGAACTCGACGACGCGCTGGTACTGGTCGACCGAGTCGACCCAGACGCTCTTGAACTCGGGCGAGAGGACGTCGCGGATCGTGCGCAGGACGAGGTCGAGGTCGTGATGGATGGCGGTCGCGGCCGACGACTTCTCGGCGCGGCGGCGGATCTGCTCCCATAGGTCGGTCAGGTACTTCAGGTCGGCGAGGAACTCTTCCTCCTCGCGCCCCTCGCCGGCGGTCCGGACGATGAAGCCGCCGTGGCTCGACGGGCGGATGCGCTCGAGGATGTCCTTGAGACGCGCGCGCTCCTCCTCCCCTTCGATGCGCCGCGACACGCCGATGTGGTTCACCGTCGGCATGTAGACGAGGAAACGCCCGGGGAGGGTGATGTGGCTGGTGATGCGGGCGCCCTTGCCGGCGATCGTGTCCTTGGACACCTGGACCACGATCTCCTGCCCTTCACGAAGCAGGTCGGAGATCGACGCCTCCGGCCGCTGCGGGTGAGGCACGTCGTCGAGGTGGAGCTCGTCGGGGGTCTCGCTCTCGTACTCCTCCAGGTCGTCGAGGACGTCGGAGACGTAGAGGAAGGCGTCGCGCTCGAGGCCGAGGTCGACGAAGGCCGACTGCATCCCGGGGAGGACCTTGGTGACCCGCCCCTTGTAGATGTTGCCGACGATGGTCCGGTGGCGGGTGCGCTCGACCCACAGCTCGACGCACTGCCCTTCGTCGAGCACGGCAATCCGCGACTCGTGTTTGGTGGCGTTGATCACGATCTCGCGGGACATTCGGCGCGAATTGTAGACGACCGTCGAATAAAGTCCGGAGACTTCCCGTTAACCGCGTTGCCCGCCTTGACGGGACCGGATGGCAATGGTATTTTCCGTCGCCTTTCGGAGCACCGAGTACTCCGACATAGCTCAGTTGGTAGAGCAGCGGACTGTTAATCCGCGGGTCGTAGGTTCGAGTCCTACTGTCGGAGCCAACATTCAAAAAATCACGGCCACGCGCGAGCGTGGCCGTTTTGTTTTGCCGCGCGTTCCGCACTCGCGCACTTCCCTTTTTTGCGGCTTGCCGTCAGCCAACGGCGAACCTATCCATATCCGCAAGAGAGGAGCACAACATGTCGCTGCACCCCGAGCTGGAACGCGCCCAGGAAGCGATTCGTCTGCCCGAAGTCCAGGCGATGCTCAGACGCCTCGCCGACTTCAACCTCGGCATCTACATGCCCCACATGCATGTCGCCGGTACGCAGGAGTTCCTCCCGCTGCCCGACGACATGGTCCAGGTCGAGAGTGACCTCAAAGTCTCGTTCGAGCCCGCATCCGCCGACCTCGGGCCGGCCGTCGAAGTCGCGTGGCGCTTCAGCGACGACGGAGACAAAACGGGGGGCAAATGCAAGATGAAGTGCGTCAGGAGCCCTTCACCGGACGACATCCACGTTCGGGAGCATAGCCCTCGCGTGGATTGATGTGGTGACGTTCCGAACCGCATGAACTTCGCGGAAATCAAGGCCGCGGTACGCGACCTCTGGGAGTTCGTCTGGCCGCCGATCGTTCTCCTGATCGTGCTCGTGCTGCTCGCGCGCTTTGTCGCACCGCTGCGGGTGGAGCGGCTGCGCGAGCGCCTCGGAGGAGTGATCGATCGGGAGAAAATTGCCGCACTGCGGACCGCCGCGGAGCAAATGGGCGTAGCGACAGCGCTGCCGATTGCCACGCTGTTCTTCCTGATCTTCATCCTCTACGTCACGAGCACCACCGTCATCACGTTCGGCAGCATGTTGCCGCCGTCGATCGCGACTTCATCGGAGGCGAGCCTCGCGCGCAGTCTCGGGGATGCGGACGTCGCGTGTCTCTGGAGCCGTTACTCGGCGGATGGCGAGTTGCTTCACCTGGCCGAGCTCGCGCGTGCCGAGGGGAAGGTGAAGACGACGTCCGAGTCGCTCGACTACTGGATCGATCGCCGCGATCGGTTCGGGGCCGCATTCGACGCGTTGAAGTTCATCGCGCTGTGGGCCCTGGTATGGGCGTTCGCCGAAGGATTGGCCAGCCGCGCGTGGGGACGAGCCCTCATTCGCGTGCTCCCCGCGCTCGTGTTGACGCTGTTTGCGGTCGTCGCGTCGATCGCGATGTACCTGTTCGCATCGCAGCAGATCGTCCACGCACGAGCCGCCGACCTCAGGACTTTGCTGGCCTCCGCCCCCTGTACGCCCGCCGTGACCCTGTCGAACGTGCAGGCCACGGAGCTCGCCGCGCTGCGCCGCGACGAACTGTGGTCGCTGGAGTCGTCGTCCTTCAGCTACGCACGGTGGTTCATGGACAACATCAACAAGTAGAGATGATGACGAGTGGGGCCCCATTCCCGGTCCTGTTCGTTCTCAGACCGTCGTCTCGGTCGGGGCCGGGGCGATCGGCTTGGGATCCCACTCTCTCGGAGGGAACCCGATCTTCCGCAGCATCTTCGTGAAGCGCGGGTCCGCACGCAGCGGGGCGAAGCGGGGGCCGACCAGCAGCTCGCCGACGTCGCCGCGCGTGCGGAAGAACGACTCCGCGTACTCCAGCGCCCGGTCGACGTCCCCCATCCCCATGCACACCTCGGCGAAGAAGATGCCGGCCACGAACCGGTCGGGCTCGCGGCTCATGTCGTCCAGCCGCTGCAGCACCGCCACTGCGCGGTCGCGGGCGCCCATGCGGCCGTAGATGTAGCCGAGGCCGCCGATGAGCTCCGGGTACTCGGCGGATTCCGCGGCGATGGCGGTCTGCACCGACTGCAGCGCGTCCGTGTACATCTCCTTCGTCGAGTAGATCCGGCTCACGAGGAGATGCGCCAGGAAGAAGTCGGGCTCCAGCTCCAGCACCTTCCGGCTGGCCACGAGCGCATCGTCGTGACGGCCGGCGAAGTACAGCAGGTCGGCGTAGTTGATGTTGAGCAGCAGCGACAGCGGCTCCAGATCGGCCGCGATTTTCCCCTCGCGCAGCGCATCGTCGTGATGCTCCATCCAGGAAAGGAACGCCGAGTACCAGTGGTGCGCGGTGGCGTAGTTCGGGTCGAGGTGGATGGCCTGGCGGAACTCGCGGTCGGCGTCGGCCCAGTTCCAGCGGTAGAGGAACTGCAGCGCGGCGAGCGTCGCGTGCGGCTCGGCCAGCGTCGGGTCGATGGAGATCGCCTTCCGCGCCGCCGACTCCACCCTCGCGTAACCCTCGTCGGGTGAGGCGAGGAAGCGGCTGCTCAGCACCATGTAGCAATCCGCGAGGCCGGCGTAGGCCAGCGCGTATTTCGGATCGACCTCGATGGCGCGCTCGAACTGCTCGATGGCGCGCTGCACGCCTTCGGTCGTCCGCTTGTTCACGTGGAAGCGGCCCTTCAGATAGAGCTCGTACGCGGCGGAGTGACGCGTGGGGCGGCGTGCGAGGCGGCGCTTTTCCGTCGTCGTCAGCTTGACCTTGAGCTGCTCCGAGATCTGCGTCGCGATCTCGTCCTGCACTTCGAAGACGTCGGAGAATGGCCGGCGGAAACGATCGCCCCAGATCTGCGAGCCGTCGCGCGTGCTCACCAGCTCCACCGTGATGATGAGCGTCGAGCCGACGCGCTGCACGCGGCCGGTGACGACCGCGGTGACGTCCATCTCTTCGCCGAGCTGCTGCGGCGGCAGGTCGCGCCCTTTGTAGGTGAAGACCGTGCTGCGCGCCATCACCTTCAAACGTTTCCCGACGCGCGAGAGCGTATGAATGATGCTCTCCGTGATGCCGTCGCTGAGGTACTCCATCTCCGGATCGTTGCTCGTGTTCGCGAACGGGAGAATGGCGATCGACTTGATGCGGCCGGAGACGCGGCCGGTCGTATTGACCGAGCGCGCTTTCTTTCCCGTCGTCGGACGGACCACGCCCTCCCATTGCCAGCCGGCCTGGCGCAGGGCGACGGCGACCGCCTTCATCGAATCGAACCGCAGGTCCGACTTCTTCGCCAGGCAGCGGTCGACGATCTGGCGCAACTCGCTGCTGACGCTCCCGGGCATCGGCGCCGGCGACCCATGAATGATGAGATGCAGCGTATCGATCAGCCCCTCGGCCTCGAACGCACGGTGCCCGGCCAGCACTTCATAAAGGATGCAGCCGAACGAGAAGATGTCGGAGCGGTGATCGATGATCTTCCCCTGCACCTGCTCCGGCGACATGTAGCCGACGGTGCCGATGACCGTCCCCTGCTGCGTCTGGAAGCGCTCCGTCTGGGCGACGTCGTCATCGAGGGGCACCGGCTTGCTGCGCGTGCTGTTGAACCATGACCCGTAGACTTTCGCGAGGCCGAAATCGAGGACCTTCGCGTAGCCGTCGTTCGTGATCATGATGTTCTCGGGCTTGAGGTCGCGATGCACGATGCCGGCGTTGTGCGCTTTCTGCAGCGCCTCCGCGACCTGCGCGAGGAAGTCGATCATGCGGCGCCCTTCGTTCTCGCGCTGCATCAATTCGCGCAGCGTGACGCCGTCGATGAACTCCGTGACCATGTAATGCGTCGCGCGCCAGTTGCCGCGCAGACGCACCTTGCCGACCTCGTGGATCGTCAGTATGTGCGGATGATTGAGGCCGGAGATGATCTTCGCCTCGCGCTCGAAGCGCTGCAGCGAATCCTCGTCCTGCTGCAGATGCGGCGGGAGCAGCTTGATGGCGACGTCGCGCTCGAGCCGCGTGTCACGCGCGAGATACACCTCACCCATACCCCCCGACCCGATTGGGGAGACCACCTCGTAGCGTCCAATGCGAGTTCCGGTCTCGATGGTCACGTTGCGCCAAAGCTCGAATGAGGATTGGACATTGATTATTCATCGGCGCAACGAAAGAGGGCAAGCGAACAGGAGTTGGGCGGCCGGCTGCCCGTCAGCCGGCCGCCCGGTTGCTGTCCCTATTGGCGCGGTGATCTACAGGCGGTGCCTGTGGTCACCGGCGCCACAGGCTTAGTCCTGCGTGTTGCCGATGATCAGCGACTTCGGCGCTTTGCGCTTGGAAGCCGGAGCCTTCTTCGTGGCCTTTTTGGAAGCCTTCTTGGAGGCTGGGGCTTTCTTCGAGGCGCCCTTCTTGGAGGAGGACGAGTACGAAGCGCCCTTCTTCGCGGAAGAGGCCTTCTTCGCCGGCGCCGCTTTTCTGGCGGGGGCTTTCTTGGCGGCGGTCTTCTTCGACGACGAGGAGGCCTTCTTGGACGAGGCGCTGCTCTTCTTCGAGGAGGCCGAGGCTTTCTTCGCCGGGGCGGACTTCTTGGAGGACGACGACTTCTTGGACGAACCGCCGCTGCTCTTCTTCGAGGACTTCGAGGACTTCTTGCTGCTGGCCATAATTTCTCCTTATTGGTTACTGAATGACTACGTGGGAACCATCGACTGAAAATCGGGCAGTCGTGAGGGGACGCGGTTTCAGACGGGGAAGCGGCGCCGGCTTCTCGCGGCGGCGGGCGATGCCGGTCCAGCGGACGGCAATGCCGCGGCGCGAGGCGACGCCGAGATCGCGGACGACATGGTGGAACCGCTCGATGACCGGCTGCGCGGGGGAGTAATCCCCGAGCGCCACGGCCAGAGCGAGATAACGGTTGCCGTCCTGGAGAATGAGGCCGCGCGCGACGAAAGGCTCCAGCAGCGCCGTGATCTCTTCCGGCGCGCGAGACAGTGTCGTGGCGAGTTGACGCGCGTCGGTGACGCCGTCGCAGGCAAGATAGAGCAGACGCTCGAGGCCCGTGAGCACAGTGAGCGCCTTTGTGGCGATGGGGCGGAGATCCCAAAGAATGAGGTGGTCGCCCTTGTCGATCGAGAAGAGATCGCTGGTGCCCGCGTCGCGCTGCCATTTGCGCAGCGCCGCCGCGAGCGGACGTGCATACGACGCGACGTCCTGCGGCTGCTGATACTTGAAGTCGAAGTGATAGGCGAGGTTGCGCACCGCCTCCGGCGCCAGGCCGCGATAGACGTGGGAGTACGCCTCCATCGGCTGGACGTCGGTGAACCCGAGCTGCTCGCTCTCGAAGAAATTCGGACTGAAGCGATCCAGGCGAATCGTCGCGAAGGAGTCGGGTGGCGGGAGGTGCGACAGCAGCGGTGTGAGCTTCGCCATCTTCCGGTACTCATCCGCCACTTCGCCCGGGAAGCCCCAGAGGATGTTCCACCGCGGCTCGACGCCGAGCTCCTTGCACCACTTCAGAAGCTGGATGTTCTGCAGCGCGCTCACGCCTTTGCGCATCAACTTCAAGACGGAGTCGGAGAGACTCTCGATCCCGGGCTGAATGCCGCGGATGCCGGCATCGCGCAGCATGCGCACCTGCTCCTTGCGCAAGTTCGCTTTCGTTTCGTAGAACAGCTCCACGTGGCGATCGAGCCCGGCGAGCGTCGGAACGAAGTCCTTGAAGTACGCCAGGTCGAGGATGTTGTCCGTGACCTCGACGTCGCAGCCCTCGAAGCGTTCGGTGAGATACAGCAGCTCGTCGATCGCGCGCGGCGACGACTTGCTGCGGAACTTCATCGTCGCGCCATTGAGGCCGCAGAAGGTGCAGTGCATCTTCTCGCCCCACCAGCAGCCGCGCGACGTCTCGAAGAAGATGCGCGGCTGCCACGAGCGGTCGAAACGGCTCGCGCCGAACTGCTCGAAGAAGTCGTCGTAGTCGGGATACGGCAGGTCGTCCATGCGGAAGACCGTCGGTGCATTGCTGAAGCGATTGGCCGCGAGCTCCGCCTCCACGCTGTTGCGCGTGCGCACGCCGGGCATCCCTTCGACCGATTCTCCGGCGAGCACGCGCCGCACGAGCTCGGGCAGCAGGAGATCACCTTCGCCCGAGACCGCGGCGTCGATGAAGCCGAACTGGCGGACGGTCTCCGCACCCATCGCCGACTCCGCATTGGCGCCGCCGATGACGATGAACGTCGAGGGGCTCGCCGCCTTGATGCGCTTCGCGAGTGCGAGCGACGCGGTGTGCTGCTGGAAGACGCTGGTGAAGCCGACGATGCGTGGCCGGTCGCGGAGCACGCGCTCGACGCAGCGCTCCAGAAAGTCTTCCGTGAAGTCACGCGCGCGGAGCACGCGGTTGATGACGGTGTCGGACAACACGCGCCGCGAGCCCGAGGTCTTGCCCGGCCGGCGCTTCAGCATCGTCTCGATGTAGTGGCGAGCGTCGTCCTCGCTGCCGCCGAGAAGCGCGCGGCTGAAGATCCATTCGCCCGGAAGGTTGCGCAGTGCCGGACGGAAACCGTTGGCCACGCCGAGGTAGAACTGCGCCCCGACTCGCTCCGCGAAGTCGATCGTGAAGTAGTGCACGCGGCTGGAGATACCTGCGCGCATCAATCCGGCCTTCAGCAGAGACAGGCCGATCGACGGCGAAAACAAAGGTCCGAATGGCATCGAGACCAGGGCCACATCCAACTCGTCCACCCTCACCCTTCAACTCTCCGCGCGCTGCACAAGCATTCAATGGAGATGATTTGTATTGTGCGCACGCATCACATGAGTGTCAACACGACGCGACACAATTGCCTTACGATTTTCACTTTCATCGCATGAGCATTCCGTTCCCAACGACGCGTCGCAGCATCATCGTCGCGCTTTCGAGCAGCGATGCGGACGTGCGTGAGCGTGCATTCGACACGCTCGTCGCGCTCTATTGGAAGCCGCTCTACAAATACGCGCGCATCGCGTGGCGCCGCTCGCGCGAAGACGCCGAAGATCTCGCGCAGAGCTTCTTCGCCCGCGCGTTCGAAAAGGAGACGCTGGCCGCGTACGACGCAAAACAGGCCGGTTTTCGCACCTTTCTGCGCCTGCTGTTCGATCGCTACGCGTCGAACGAGCACAAAGCCGAGCAGCGTCTGAAGCGCGGCGGCGGCAGCGTGCACCTCGATTTCGACGCGGCGGAAGCGGAGCTCGGACGCGACGAAGAGTGTCGGAGCGAGACGCCCGAACAGTTCTTTCAGCGCGAGTGGGTGCGCAGCGTCTTCGCGCTCGCCGTCGAGCGGTTGCGCGCAGCGAGCGAGGCGAACGACTTCGCACTCTTCGAAGCGTACGACCTCGAGGACGACCGCTCGATTTCGTATCGCGAGCTCGCCGCGCGCTTCGGCATCGCCGAGACGACGGTCACGAATCGGCTCGCCGCGACACGCCGCCGCTTCCGCGCGATCGTCCTCGAGACGCTCCGCGAGGTGACGGCGACCGACCACGAGTTCCGCCTCGAAGCGCGTGCCCTGCTGGGAGTCGACGCGTCGTGAGGTGGATCTCCAACGATGCGATCGGCCGGCTGCGCCGCGTCGCCGACGCGCCCGATTTCTCCGGCACGCGCTATCGCGTCATCGGCGAGCTGGCGCGCGGCGGCATGGGCGTCGTCTATGAAGCGGAAGACACGGCTCTCGGCCGGCACGTGGCGTTGAAGGTACTGGCGAGCGAGCTGACCGGCGGCAGCGAGCGGCTCGCGGACCATGGTGACCGGATGCGCCGCGAGGCGCAGATCGTCGCCCGGCTCGAGCATCCCGGCATCGTCCCGGTGCACGACGTCGGCGTCCTCCCCGACGGCCGGCTGTATTACGCGATGAAGCTCGTCCGCGGCACGAGGCTCGATGCGTGGGCGCACGAGCGGCCGCGGACCGAGGTGCTGCTGGCGTTCGTGCGGGTTTGTGAGGCGGTGGCGTTTGCGAACGCGAACGGCGTCGTGCACGGCGACCTCAAGCCGGACAACGTGATGGTCGGTGAGTTCGGCGAGGTGCTGGTCATGGATTGGGGCGTCGCGCGCCGCGCCGATGAAGATGCGGGCGTGATTGCCGGCACGCGCGGCTTCATGGCGCCGGAGCAGGAGCGAGGCGAAGCCGTCGACGCCCGCGCCGATGTCTTCGCCCTGGGCGCCATGCTCGCCGCACTGACCGACAATCGGCCGCGTCCCCTCGCCGCGATCGCCACGAAAGCGACGGCGCGGGAAAGGAGCGATCGCTACGCCAGCGCGCGCGAGCTCGCCGCGGACGTGCTGCGTTTCGTGGAGCAGGAACCGCTCGTCGCGTATCGCGAGAACGTGGTGGAGCGCACGTCACGCTGGCTCGGCAAGCACCGCGCGCTCGTGGCGTTGATCCTCGCCTACCTCGTCATGCGGGCGCTCGTGTTGTTCATCAAAGGATTCTGAACGGACGTTGAATAGGGTCAGCAGAGGAGAAGAAAGATGAACAAGGTACTGCTCGGATTGCTGGTAGGCGCGGTGCTCGGCGTGATCGACGGCGCGACGGCGTGGTTCACCCCCGCGGTGAGGAACGACATGCTCGGCATCATCATCGGCTCGACGGTGAAGGGGATGCTGGCGGGCGTGCTCGCCGGCTGGTTCGCGCGCAGGGTGCATTCGGTCGTGGCCGGTGTGGTGTTCGGGCTGGTCGTCGGTCTGCTCTTCGCCTTCGGAGTGGCGGCGATGGGCGGCGGTCTGTATTACTTCGAGATCATGCTGCCCGGCGGCGTGACCGGCGCGATCATCGGCTGGGCCACGCAGCGCTACGGCCGCGCGCCGCAGCGGAGCGGCATCCCGGCGACGGCGCTATAGCGCCGCGCATCTGATCCGTCGCCCTTCTGATGGTGACATTTTTCGCCGCCTCCTTCTGATTTCAGGTTAGTCTGATAGCGGAAGGAGGTCGGCGATTCTCACGATTCACCAGCTCCCTGACAGCCGGCGAGCGATCCTCATTGCGTTGAAGCAGGACGGTCCGTCCACGATCGCGCGTCTCGCGGATACGCTGCAACTGACCGGCGAAGCCGTGCGTCAGCAGCTTCTCCAGCTCCATCGCGACGGTTGGGTCGAATCGCGGCTCGGGCGTGACGCCGCGGAGCGCGGCCGCACCGGCCGTCCGGCCACCATCTACCGGCTCAGCGCCGCCGGCGACCACCTCTTCCCCAAGCACTACGACGCGCTGACGGTCGTCATGATCGATGCGGTGACCGAGGAGCTGGGCGGCGACGCGACGAAGCGGGTGCTGGCGCGCGTCACCGGCGACCGCGTCGTCTCGATGGCGTCGCTCGTGCGCGACAAGTCGCTCGAGCAAAAGATCCTCTCGCTGAAGAGCTGGTACCTCGAAGACGACCCGTACATGGAGACGATCGCCACGAACGACGACCTCCGCCTCGTCGAGCGCAATTGCCCCTTCTACAACACCGCCATGCGCCGCCCGGCGCTCTGCAGTGTGTCGGTCAACGCGCTGACGAAACTGCTGGGCGTGCGCGTGCTCCGCGAAGAGCGCTTCCAGAACGGCGACGGGCGTTGCGTGTTCCGCGTGCTGAAGAACGAGCCCATCGATCCGGCGACCTGGCAGTTCACGCTCGAAGCCGAGATGTAGTGGTCCTATTGATGGTTACTCCGCTGCTTCCTCGCGCGTGCCGGTCCCGCTCTTCCCGATCCACACCGTCTTCACGTTGACGAACTCGCGGATGCCGTAGACGCCCAGCTCCCGGCCGAAGCCCGAGTGCTTCGTGCCGCCGAACGGCACCCGTGGGTCCGACGCCACCATCGCGTTGACGAACACCTGCCCCGCGTCGATGCCGGCGATGAAGCGCCTCGTCTCTTCTTCGTCGTTCGTCCAGACGCTGGCGCCGAGACCGAACGTCGTCGCGTTGGCCAGCTGCACCGCCTCCTCCAGCGACTCCACGCGGAACAGTGACGCCACCGGGCCGAACGTCTCCTCGGCGAACGCCGGCGCCGACGGCGGGATGTCGCGGAGGATCGTCGGCGCGTAGTAGTTGCCGCGGTCGCCGAGCCGCTTGCCTCCGGTGAGCAGCTTCGCGCCGGCGGCGACGGAGGCGCGCACCTGCTTGTCGAGATCGTCCACGATCTGCCGGTTCGCCAGCGGCCCCACCTCGGTCGCCTCGTCCTGCGGGTCGCCGATCTTCAGCGCCTCGAATGCCGCCACCATCTTCCGCTCGAACTCGTCGGCAATGTCGCGGTGGAGGATGAAGCGCTTCGCCGCGATGCACGACTGCCCGTTGTTGACGATGCGCGCCTTGACCCCGATCTTCACCGCTTCCTCGAGGTCGGCACTCGGCATGACGATGAACGGATCGCTGCCGCCCAGCTCCAGGACGCTCTTCTTGATCTGCTTCGCGGCGGCGGAGGCGACACTCGCACCGGCGGGCTCGCTGCCGGTGAGCGTCGCCGCGCGCACGCGCTCGTCGGCGAGCAGCTTCGCCACCGCATCGGAGCCGATCAGCAGCGTCTGGAACTCGCCATCGGCGAAACCGGCGTCGACGAGCACCTGCTCGATCGCCAGCGCCGACTGCGGCACGTTCGAGGCGTGCTTGAGCAGCCCGACGTTGCCCCCCATCAGCGCGGGAGCGGCGAAGCGGAAGACCTGCCAGAACGGGAAGTTCCACGGCATCACGGCGAGGACGGCGCCGAGCGGCTCGTAGCGGACGTAGCTGTCGCGCGCGTCGGTGGCGATGTGCTCGTCGGCGAGGTGCGCCTCGGCGTGCTCCGCGTAATAGCGGCAGACCGTCGCGCACTTTTTCACCTCGGCGATCGCGGCGGTGACCGGCTTCCCCATCTCCGTCGTGATCAGCCGACCGTACTCGCTGGCGCGCTCCTCCAGCAGCTCCGCCGCGCGGTTCATGCGCACGGCACGCTCGGCGAAGGAGCGCTCGCGGTTGATGCGGAAGGCCGCGGCCGCACGCTGCAGCTTCGACTCGAGCTCTGTTTCGGTGAGCGCCGCGAACGACTGCACGGTTTCGCCGGTGGCCGGATTCACGGTGGCAATGGACATGGGCGGATCATAGTGCAGGGGCCGGACCGGAGCGGGCAGCAGCGAGACGCGGCCGCGGGTGACGCGCACGTACGCGATCGCCACCGCGATCATCAACACCTCGGCCGCGAGATCGAGCACGCCCGCCTCCGGACCGAACGCGCCGCCGGTCAGCCACACGGGCCCCTGCGTCGTCGTGTCGATCAGCCCGTCGTGCACATTGCCGCTGACCGGCAGGCCGAAGACGCCGCCCTGCACGAAGTTCCACGCGGCGTGCATCCCGATCGAGAACCAGAGCTGCCGCGTGAGGAGGTACGGCACCGCGAGCGACACGCCGGCCGTGATGAGGTTCAGCGTGCTGATCGCCGACGCATGGTCGTTGCCGGCGTGCATCAGGCCGAATACGGCCGAGGAAAGGAGCGTGGCGAGCAGCATCGCTTTGACCCCGCCGCCGAAGCCTTCCTCGAGGTTCAGCAGGTGATAGCCG
Organism: Thermoanaerobaculia bacterium; assembly: GCA_036380735.1. Lineage (GTDB taxonomy): Bacteria > Acidobacteriota > Thermoanaerobaculia > Gp7-AA8 > Gp7-AA8 > DASVEE01. The sequence continues at coordinate 30,420 of DASVEE010000069.1, forward strand.
CGCGAGACGAGCTCCTCGCCGAGACCGACCATGGCGTGGAGGAGAAAGTAGGCGGCGCAAACGAGCAGCGCCGCGCGATCGAGCCGCAGCGGTCCGAACGTCGCGTGCCCGCCGATTGCCAGCACCGCCACGATGAGCCCCATCGCCGCGCCTCCGGTGGCGAAGCCGGCAAGGAGGTCCGGCCAGAGCCATGCGCGGCCGAGCCCATAGTCGCGGAAGGGACGGTGGTCGAGCAGCCGCGCCGCGAGCTGCGTCCCGAGGAGCGCGCCCACGAACACCGCGGCATGGCCCGCCAACTCCCCGACCAGCGACTTCTCGCCGAACATGAGACCGACGGGGAACAGCGGCACGTAGGCCAGGACCATGAGCCCGAACGCCAACCCAAAATGCAGCACCAGCCGCCACCCTGCACGGAGGCGCCGTTCAGCATCGTTGACGAAGAGCCGTCGCAGGGCTCCATGATAGCGATAGGACGGATAGGACAAATAGGACCTATAGGACGGATAGGACCTGCCGCCGTCCCATTCGTCCTATAGGTCCTATTTGTCCTATCCGTCCTATCGTCCTCCGCGCCTACAGCACGTAGCGGCTCAGATCCTCATCCTTGATGACCTCCGCCAGGACGCGCTGGACGTACGCGGCGTTGATCACCACTTCCTGGCCGGGCATTTCGCTGGCTTCGAAGGACAGTTCGTCCAGCAGGCGCTCCAGGATGGTGTGGAGGCGGCGGGCGCCGATGTTTTCGGTCTTGTCGTTGACCAGCGCGGCGTAGCGCGCCAGTTCGGCGATGGCGTCGTCTTCGAAGCGGAGGGTCACGCCTTCGGTGCCGAGGAGGGCGGTGTACTGCATGGTGAGGGCGTTCTGCGGCTCGCGGAGGATGCGCACGAAGTCGGCCTCGGTCAGCGACTCCAACTCCACGCGGATGGGGAAGCGGCCCTGCAGCTCGGGGATCAGGTCGGACGGCTTGGCCACGTGGAACGCGCCGGCGGCGATGAAGAGGATGTGGTCCGTCTTCACCATGCCGTACTTCGTGTTGACGGTGGTCCCTTCGACGATCGGCAGCAGGTCGCGCTGGACGCCTTCGCGGGAGATGTCGGGGCCATGGCCGGAGGACTGGCGGCCGGCGATCTTGTCGATCTCGTCGAGGAAGACGATGCCACTCTGCTCGACGCGCTCGACGGCTTCACGGGCGACGTTCTGCTGGTCGACGAGCTTCTCCGCTTCCTGCTGCACGATGATCTCGCGCGCTTCGCCGATGCGCATCTTCTTCCGCTTTTCGCGGCCGCCGAAGAGGTTGGGGAGCATGTCCTTCATGTTGATCCCCATCTCCTCGACGCCCTGCGGCGTGAAGATCTCGAGCGACGGGAAGCCCTGCTCCTTGACGTCGATCTCGACCTCACGCTCGTCGAGCTTCCCTTCGTCGAGCCAGCGCCCGAGCTTCTCGCGCGTCTCGATCGGCGTGTCTTCGCCCGGCGGTACCGAGACGAAGGCCGGCCGCGCGCGCGTCGGACGGGAGTCGGGGAGCAGCAGGTCGAGGATGCGCTCGCGCGCATTCTGCTCGGCGGTCTGGCGGACCTGCTTGTTCTTCTCGTCGCGCACGAGCTTCACGCCGATCTCGGTGAGGTCGCGCACGATCGACTCGACGTCGCGGCCGACGTAGCCGACCTCGGTGAACTTCGACGCCTCGATCTTGAGGAACGGCGAGCGCGTGAGCTTCGCCAGGCGGCGGGCGATCTCCGTCTTCCCGACGCCGGTCGGCCCGATCATGATGATGTTCTTCGGGGCGATCTCGTCGCGCAGGCCGGCGGGAAGCTGCTGGCGGCGCCAGCGATTGCGCAGCGCGATGGCGACGGCGCGCTTCGCCGCGCGCTGCCCGACGATGTACTTGTCGAGCTCGCGCACGATCTCTTTAGGCGTGAGGCGCTCCGCGTCGGCGATGATTTCTCCGGACAGATGAATGACCATGGCTAAAGGCTCTCGACCGTGATGTTGTCGTTCGTGTAGATGCAGATTGCCGCCGCGATGCGCAGCGACTCCTCGGCGATCGCCGCAGCGGGCATTTCGGTGTGCTTCATCAGCGCGCGTGCCGCGGCGAGCGCGAACGCGCCGCCGGAGCCGATGGCCAGGATGCCGTCGTCGGGCTGGATCAGATCGCCGGTGCCGGAGATGAGGTAGGCCTTCTCGTTGTTCGCGACGATGAGCATCGCCTGCAGTTGGCGGAGGTACTTGTCCATTCGCCAGTCCTTCGCCAGCTCGACGACGGAGCGCTCCATGTTCCCGCGGTACTCCTCGAGCTTCGCTTCGAAGCGGGAGAAGAGCGCGAACGCGTCGGCCGCGGAGCCGGCGAATCCCGCGAGGATTTTGTCGTGGTAGAGGCGGCGCACTTTCGCGGCGCCGTGCTTCATGACTGTGTTGCCGACCGTCACCTGCCCGTCGCCGGCCAGAGAGACCTGCCCGTCACGGCGGACGCAGATGACCGTCGTTGCGCGAATCACCATATCTTCCATAGCGCGGCGATCCTATCAAAGCGGTGGAAAGTCGGCCGGTGACGGAGCCGTCAGGGTTCCGCCGAGCTCAGCGTGCTCGAGCTGCCACGCGTGCAGCAGCATCCGCGGCAGGTTGCCGCTGCCGCCATAGCGGCGATCTCCCGCAACCGGGTGGCCGATCGAGGCGAGGTGAACGCGGATCTGGTGCATCCGCCCCGTGCGGATCTCCACTTCCACCACCTTCCCGCCGCGCGGCTTCACGATCGTCAGCGCGTCCTTGCCGTCGATGGGCGTGTCGATGGTGGTCTCGGCGGCAATCGTGCCGTCGATGACCGCGAGATACGTCTTGCGGATCGCGCGCGAAGCGAAGAGCTGGGAGAGGCGCGAAGCCGCGGCGCGCGTACGGGCGAAGACGACCACGCCGCTGGTCCACGTGTCGATGCGGTGCACGAGAAAGATCGAGCCGTAGCGGACGCGCAGCAGCTCCTCGAGGGAGCGCAGCCCCCGGTCACGTGTCGGCTGTGTCGGCATCCCCGCCGGCTTGTCGACCGCGACCCACTCCTTCGTTTCGCGAAGGATGCTGAGCTCCGGCAGCGCCTCGACGATGGTGATGCGGTCGCTGTCGGCCACTTCACGCGAAGCAATCCCCACCGGCCGGTCGTTGACCAGCACCCGCCGCTGCGCGATCAGCTCACGCGCTTTCGTGCGGGAAATGTCCGGATGCCGCGCGGCGACAGCCTGATCGAGTCGCATGGCGCCGGAGTGTATAGCGCCCGGGGAACGATGAGACGAATGGGACAAATGGGACGAACGGGACAAATAGGACGAACGGGATACCAAAGGAGGATGCCGCGAGCCGAACGTACGCGGTTGAGCAACGAAACTTGGCGCATTGGTCCCCTCAACGTCAGGGTCCGCGACTTCAACGTCGGAGTGGCGGGACTTCAACGTAGTTCTGCTTGGTCGTGCCGGGCGCGGCCCCCGTCCTATCCGTCCCATCCGTCCCATTTGTCCTATAGGTCCCATCGTCCCCCCGGAAAAACAAAAAAACGCCGCCGGTCACCCGGCGGCGTTTCGTGGAAGCCACGTTCAAAAGCTACCGGCGGCTGGAACGCTCCGCCTTGGGCGAGGCCACCATCGGCTCTCCGCCCTCGATGAGGGTGAGGTCCGGGCCGCCGATGCCGAGGGCGGTGCGGACTTTGCGCTCGATCTCGGAGGAGAGGTCGGGGTTGTCCTTGATGAAGAGCTTGGCGTTCTCGCGGCCCTGGCCGAGGCGGACGTCGCCGTAGGAGAACCAGGAGCCCGACTTCTCGATCAGCTTGTTCTCGATGCCGATGTCGAGGAGCTCGCCCGTCTTGGAGATGCCTTCGCCGTAGCCGACGTCGAACTCCGCCTGCCGGAAAGGTGCGGCGCACTTGTTCTTGACGACCTTCACCTTCACGCGCGACCCGACGACTTCCTCACCTTCCTTGATCTGGTTGGTGCGGCGGATGTCGAGGCGGACGGAGGAGTAGAACTTCAGAGCCCGGCCGCCCGTCGTCGTCTCGGGGTTGCCGAACATCACGCCGATCTTTTCGCGGATCTGGTTGATGAAGATCATGCTCGTCTTCGATTTGGAGACGATGCCGGTCAGTTTGCGCAGCGCCTGCGACATGAGGCGCGCCTGGAGACCGACGTGGCTGTCGCCCATCTCTCCTTCGAGCTCGGCGCGCGGCACGAGGGCGGCGACCGAGTCGATGACGATCACGTCGATGGCGCCGGAGCGGACGAGCACTTCCGCGATCTCGAGCGCCTGCTCGCCGCTGTCCGGCTGCGAGACGAGGAGGTTGTCGACGTCCACACCGAGCTTCTTGGCGTATTCGGCGTCGAGCGCGTGCTCGGCGTCGATGAACGCCGCGAGACCGCCGGCGCGCTGCGCCTCGGCGATGACGTGGAGCGAGAGGGTCGTTTTGCCTGACGATTCAGGGCCGAAGATCTCGATGATGCGGCCGCGGGGGACGCCGCCGACGCCGAGGGCGGCATCGACGCCGATCGAGCCGGTCGAGATCGCGCTGATCGGTAGAAATTCTTTTGCGCCGAGGCGCATGATCGAGCCTTTGCCAAACTGGCGCTCGATCTGCGAAAGCGCCGTTTCCGCCGCTTTCAGTTTGTCATTGGGTATGCTGGCCATGCCTGCTCCTTCTTCATTCTCATTTCCCGGGAGATCGCCGAGGAGAGGCGAAGGGAAAGGTCGATCGGACGGGACATTGTGTGGTGAGGCGAGTGTACGCCGACGTTTTTTCGAGCGTCAAGAAACTGCCCGAAGACGGCCGTTTTCGTGCATAAATTCTACAACCGGGAGAGTCCGACAATGCTTTCGCTCCGCGCGTTTTTTTCGATCGTGATTTTCTCTACCGCGTGTGCCGCTTCACAGCCGGCCGCACCGGCCACTCCCTGGCGCGTGGAACTGACGACCAGCGGCGGCATCACCGGCCGCGGCACCGGCAACGTCACCGTCCATTCGGACCGCAAGCTGGAGCTGACGAACATGGCTGGGAAGAGCTGCACCTTCGAAGCAACGGAGGAGGAGCTCGCCACCTTCACCCGCCTCGTCGGCGCCGCCCGGCCGGACAAGTGGGAGGCGTCGTACGCCCCGGAGAACGAGTGCTGCGACCGCATCGAGTGGACGCTGACTCTCGACGAAGCGGGAAAGGTCGGCAAGACCCGCTGGATCGATGATCCGGGCAAGCCGCTGCCCGCCGACGTGGAAGCGCTGGCCGCGGCGTTCCGGAAGGCGCGGGAGACGTATCACTCGCAGTGCCGGTAGCCCCGCCGGGCGGTTTTCGGTTTTCGGTTTTTGGTTTTCGGTGCTGGCGCTGCCGCGATCCCTTTCGTGCGGCGCACAACCGACAACCAAAAACCAACAACCAAAAACCAACAACCGAAAACCGCTTCCCGCCGCTACACTCCGCCCGTGAATCGCTGGAAAGTCTCCGGCCTCCTCTTCTTCTCCGGGATGTGCGCGCTGGTCTATCAGACGGCGTGGTTGCGGCAGTTCCGGCTGATTTTCGGCGCTTCGACGTTTGCCACCGGCGCGGTGCTGGCCATCTTCATGGCCGGCCTCGGCATCGGCAGCGCGCTCCTCGGACGTAAAGCCGACGGGAAAGCACGGCCGCTGGCGTGGTACGGCACGCTCGAGGTGCTGATCGCGCTCAGCGCGGCCATCTCGCCGGTTCTGCTGTGGCTCGTGGCGAAGATCTACTTCGCCGCCGGCGGCTCGCTGACCCTCGGGCTCGGCGGAGCCACGGTCGTGCGGCTCCTGCTCGCGATGGTCGTCCTCGCCGTGCCGACGATCCTCATGGGCGGCACGCTCCCCGCCGCCGCGCGAGCCGTCGAGACCTCCGACGACACCGGCCGCCGCGGGGTCGCCCTGCTCTACGGCATCAACACTCTCGGGGCCGTGGCGGGGGCGCTGCTGTCCACCTTCTTTCTGCTGGAGGCGTTCGGCAACCGGCAGACGCTGTTCGCCGCCGTGCTGGTCAACCTGATCGTGGCCTTGGTAGCGCGGTCGATGGCGCGCGGCGAAGGCAGTGGGACCCATGGGACGAATGCGACCGATGGGAGCTATGAGTCCGCGGTGGAAGTGCAGCAGCCGACTTTCACCACGCCAGCCCTGCCGAAGAACGTGGTCTTCGCCGCGGCCGCCATCGTGGGCTTCGCGTTCCTGCTGATGGAGCTGGTCTGGTACCGGATGCTGTCGCCGCTCCTCGGCGGTACCACGTACATGTTCGGGCTCATCCTGGCCATCGCCCTCTTCGGTATCGGCACGGGCGGCGCCGCGTACGCGTTGCTCCGCGGCAACAAGCGGGCGACGGCCGGCGGCTTCGCCATGACGTGCAGCCTCGAAGCGCTGGCGATCATCATCCCCTTCGCGCTCGGCGACCGCATCGCGATTCTCACCTCCGCGCTGCACACGCTCGGCATCTTCGGCTTCAGCGCCCATATCCTGACGTGGACGCTCATCACCGGCTTCGTCGTCTTTCCGGCCGCGTTCATTTCCGGCATTCAGTTCCCGATGCTGATCGCGCTCCTCGGCACCGGACGCGAGAACGTCGGCCGCGAAGTGGGCGGCGCGTACGCGTGGAACACCGCCGGCGCCATCGCCGGCTCGCTGGCCGGCGGTTTCGGGCTGATGCCGCTGCTGACGGCGCCCGGCTCCTGGCGTCTCGTCGCCGCGCTGCTGGCGCTCCTCGGCCTCTTCGTCGGCGTGCTTTCGTTGCGCGAGCGCTCGCGCACGTTCGCGTTCGCCTCGATGGCGGCGGTCGTGCTCACCGCCGCGGGGCTGTTCGCGAGCGGACCGTCGGAGGTCTGGCGCCACTCGGGCATCGGGGTGGGACGCGCGCCGGCGCTGTCGAGCTACAACCAGATGCGCGAGTGGATGACCTCCACGCGGCGCACCATCGGCTGGGAAGCCGAGGGGCGCGAGAGCAGCGTGGCCATGTCGTTCGCCGGCGACGTCTCGTTCATCGTCAACGGCAAGTCGGACGGCGCGGCGCGCGGCGACGCCGGCACGCAGATCATGTGCGGCTTCATCGGCGCGATGCTGCACCCGGAGCCGAAGACGTCGCTCGTCATCGGCCTCGGCACCGGCAGCAGTGCCGGCTGGCTCGGCGTCGTGCCGACGATGCAGCGGGTCGACGTCGTGGAGCTCGAGCCGGCCGTGCTCGAGGTGGCGCGGGTCTGCGATCCGGTGAACGCCGGCGCGATGCGCAATCCGAAGCTGCACATCACCATCGCCGACGCGCGCGAAGTGCTCCTCGCGACGCGCGAGCGCTACGACCTCATCGCCTCGGAGCCGTCGAACCCGTATCGCGCCGGCATCGCCAGCCTCTTCACGCACGAGTTCTACGAAGCGGTTGCCGGGCGCCTGCAGCCGGGCGGCATGTTCATGCAGTGGGTACAGACGTACGCCATCGACAACGACACGTTCCGCACGATCTACGCGACGCTGCTGCACGTGTTCCCGTACGTCGAAGCGTGGCGCACGACGGGCGGCGACGTGGTCCTCGTGGCGTCGAAGCAGCCGGTCGTCTTCGACGCCGAGATGTTGCGCCGCCGGATCGTCACGGAGCCGTACCGCAGCGCCATATCGAACGCGTGGCGGGTCGAGTCGGCCGAGGGGTTCGTGTCGCGGATGATTGCAAACGACGAGTTCGCGCGCCGCGCGGCCGCGGAGGCGATCGACATCAACACGGACGACCGCACGGTGATCGAGTTCGGCTTCGCCCGCTCGCTGGCGACGTCCGGGAACCTGCTGACGGAGCTCGGCAGCTCCGCCGCGTCGATGGGCCTCGACCGGCCGCGGCACGTGCGCGGCACGCTCGACTGGAAACAGGTGCTCGACAACCGTGTGTCGATGCTGACGCCCGGTCGTGTTTCGCCGCCGGCGAACAGCGGCGACATCGCCGCCATGGCGCTGCGGTACGCGGAGCGCGGCGACGACGCGGCCGCGGGCTACATCGAGATGCTCCGCCCGTGGCAGCCGGTCGAAGCCGAAGCGCTGCTCGGCATCCTCCGCGAGACGCAGGGTCGCGGCGACGAAGCGGTCGTGCACCTCGAGCGCGCGTTCCTCGCGCTCCGCACGAACCCGTGGCCCGATATCAACGTGATGGACACGGCGCTGCGCCACGCGGTCACGATCGGCCGTCGCGATCCGCGGCACACGAAACGACTGATCGACGCGATCTCCCAGCCGTTCGCCATGCGGCTGCTGCAGGACTACCGGCTGCAGGCCAAGGTGCTGCTGACGCAGGCGCAGGGAGACTGCAGCCCCGCGACAATCGCCGCGCTGCGCGAGCTGGAGCCGAACGCCCCCTGGCTGCAGCACATGCTGGCGCTACGCGCAAAGTGCTACACCGAAGGTGAGGCCAGCGAACGCGCGTGGCGTGAGCTGGGCGACTACATGTCGCGCGAATCAGCCCCGATCGTCAGCAGGAAACGATAGGACGAATAGGACGTAGGAGATCCAGCCATTCTACGTACCGTAGAGTGGCAACAGGCGCACAGCAACCGCCTTCGACTGTCCCATCCGTCCTATTCGTCCTATCTGTCCTATTTGTCCCATCGTCCTTACGACACCAGCGCCCCCAGCACATCGCGGATCTTGCGCAGATCCTCCACGAAGCGCGCCCGTTCCACCCGGCGGGCTTCGTCGGACGGCGCGCGCAGGATCGATGAGGGATGCACCGTTGCGGTGACGAACTGCGCCAGCGCCGAATCCACGAACTGGCCGCGCTGCGTCGACACCTTGAACTTGGGACCGATCACGGCCTGCGCCGCGGTGGCGCCAAGGCAGATGATGGCGGAGGGCTGGATCACCTCGATCTCCGCTTGCAGCCAAGGGCGGCAGGCGGTGATCTCCATGGCGTTCGGCTTCTTGTGGATGCGGCGCTTGCCGCGCGGCTCCCACTTGAAGTGCTTCACGACGTTCGTGACGTACACCTTCGAGCGGTCGATCCCCGCCTCTTCCAGCGCCTTGTCGAGCAGCGCGCCGGCCGGGCCGACGAACGGCCGCCCTGAGAGGTCTTCCTTGTCGCCCGGTTGTTCGCCGATGAACAGCACCTCCGCCTTCTGCAGCCCTTCACCGAAGACGGTCTGCGTGCCCGTCTTCCAGAGATCGCACGCCTTGCATTCCGCGGCCACGGCACGCAGTTTCTTCAGCGTGGGGCGCGGCGGGATCAGCGGCGCCGCGGTGGTGATTTCCATGCCGGAGGCGCGCCGCAAGAAGCGTGCATGGCTATGAAGTCGTCGACAAGCCGATCGATGACCCGACCCACGTGAACTGCTTGTTGAAATCGACGCCCAGCATCTTGCCGCGCGAGAGGCGGATCAGGTTCTGCGCGAGGATCGGCTTCGTTTCGCCGTCGGGGCGGAGGAACATCATGCGGATCTCGATCTTGACGCCGCCACCGTCGGTCGCGCGGAGGGCCGGCTCGTACTCGATCTTCTCCTGGAGGCACCAGGCGTGGCGGTCGGCGGCGGGGATCGCTTCGACGTCCGCGCGCGTGGGCTCCACGTTGACGCCGCCGCCGGCGAAGGAGAACAGCGGCTTCAGCACGTAGCCGGAGAGGTCGTCCGGGATGCGGTCGAGCTCGGAGACGAACGTCGCCCGTGGGACCGAGGTGTGGCGGAGGAACGGCAGCGAGTACTTCGACCAGACCCAGTACCAGTTCGGGTGCGGCGCCCACTCGACGTCGAGCTCCTCGCGATGGTCGAACGGCAGCGTGATGTTCTTGTTGATCAGCTCATCGAAGACGACGCGGTTGTAGATGCGTTTCACCCGGGTGTTGCCGCGGAAGAGCTGCTTGCCGCGCTTCGTCAGCTCGCGCGGATCGACGGCGTCGACGCCGAAGAGCAGCTTCGTCGCGGCAAAGTCGGGCTTCGTCTTCTGCGTCGGCGGGTCGATGTCCATGAGGATCACCTCCGCCGGATCGTGGTCGCTGACGATCGTGCGCCGCGCCAGCTCGAGGAACGCCGCGCGGTCGTAGCCGGAGAACCAGCACGACCAGTCGTAGTCGAGACCCTCCATCTGCTGCAGCGTCTCCGTCCAGACGTCGCGCTGGATCACCTGCAGCGCCGTCAGCGACGGGAAGCCCTGCAGCTCGATCAGCTTCGGGACGAGCGTGTCGCCCTCGCGAACGACGGCGAAATCGACCTGCGTGAACGTCGGCAGCGCGTCCATCCCGGGCGTGTTCCACCGCTCCGGAATCGCCGCCTTCATCCGCGCGAGGTTCGCCGGATCGGAGAGCTGTTCCACGATGGCGTGGGCGCTGTCGACCGCCTTCTGTTTGAAGTCGTCCGGCAGGAACACCGGCGACTCCGCGAGGCGAAACTCGAACGGCGTGCCCAGGCGCGCGGAGAGCTCGCGCTGATAGGCGTCGTAGCGCTCCTGCGTGAACTGGCGGTTGAAGAGCTCGCGGAATCGCACGTCCATGGCGGCGAAGATTACTGCACGTTCTGCGCGAGCAGGAGCTTCTTCGCCTCGAAGTCGATGGTGATGCGGGCGAAGCGGCGGAGGACGTCCTGCCCGAGGAGGCCGTCGATGCGGCGGCCGTAACGGGCGGTGACCTCGTCCAGATTGATCGCCCCGACATCCATCGAGGCGCGCCAGCTGCCCGCCTGGAGCGTCGCGCGCTCCCAGACGCCGACCGCCTGCAGCCCGGTCTGCCCCTCGCGGAACTTCGAGCGCTCCAGCGTGAAGCGGTCGATGCCGGCCAGCTCGGCGCTGATCATGGTGGTGGCGGCGCCGGTATCGACGAGCAGCGTGGCGGGGCGCCCGTTGACGGTGAGGGTGACGAGGATCGCCCCATGGCGCTTCTCGAGCTCGAACGGCAGCTCGACAGCGCCGTGAACGGTCGTGGCGGTGAGCAGGAAGAGGAGCGTGGCAGTCGTGCGGTACATGCCGTGACGATGCGCCTGGCGAAGGTGACCTGCCATCGACGGAGTATGAAACGTGGATCACCGGATAAGACGTGGCACAACAGTGAGTTAGCGGCGGAGGTGACCTGCTGGTGGGACCTATGGGACCAATAGCACCGATGGGACGCATAGGACGGCTGCGCTGCAACGGAACGCCTGGCCTTACCATTCGTCCTATAGGTCCCATAGGTCGCATTTGTCCCATCCACACCACGCCATGATCCGCTTCGGTCCTTTCGACCTCGACCCCGCCTCCGGGGAGCTGCGCCGGAGCGGGATGCGCATCCGCGTGCAGGATCAGCCGCTGCGCATCCTGCAGCTCCTCATCGCCCGGCGCGGCGACGTGGTCACGCGCGAAGAGCTGCGGACGGCGATCTGGGGCGAGACGTTCGTCGACTTCGATCGCGCGCTGAATACCGCCATCCGCAAGCTGCGCGAGGCGCTGAACGACTCCGCCGAGCAGCCGCGCTACATCGAGACCGTGGCCCGGAAGGGGTACCGCTTCATCGCCGCCGTCGACGCAGCGGAACCGGGAGTAGTGAGCGCCTCCGCTCCCCACGTGGAGGAACCGGAAGCCCCTAGGGTCTCGGGCCGCCGTTCCGGCAACTGGATCGCCGGCATCATCGCCGTGGTCGTCCTGATCTCGACGGCGTTCGCCTTCTACACCCTGCGCAAACCGGCCACGCGCGACCTGCAGGGCGTCGCGGTCCTCCCCTTCGTCAACCTGACGGGCGACCCGCGCAACGAGTACCTCGCCGACGGCATCACCGAGTCGCTGATCTCCGACCTGGCCAACGTCCCTTCCCTCCGCGTCATCTCCCGCACCTCGGTCATGCAATACAAGAACGCCGCGAAGCCGCTGCCGAAGATCGCCGCCGAGCTGGGGGTGGACGGCATCCTCGAGGGGTCGCTGCTGCGCTTCGGTGACCGGGCCCGTGTCGAGGTGAAGCTGATCGACGGTGTGCACGATACGTTGCTTTGGTCGCAGCAATACGAGCGCAGCGCGGCAGAACTGGACACATTGCAGCACGATGTTGCACGTGCGGTCGGTGCACACCTGCGCGGCCAGCTCGCGCGCGGACGGGTCAACGCCCCCGAGACGAACGCCGAGGCGCACCTGCTCTACCTGCGGGCGCGGCATCAGCTTGCGAGCCAGAACTCCGGTACGAGCGACGTTGCGACGCGCATGTTCCGCGAAGCGATCGCCAAGGATCCGGCGTATGCCGCGTCGTACGCGGGGCTGGCCGAGGCGGAGCTGTTCGCGCCCTCTGCGGACGTATCGCCGCTCGAATCGATGACACGGGCGAAGGCCGCGGCGGAGAAGGCGGTCGCGCTTGCCCCGAACCTGGCGGAGGCGCACGCGGCCCTCGGGCTCGTGCGGATGTTCCTCGACCACGACTTTGTCGCGGCGGAGAGGGAGTTCAAGCGCGCCCTCGAGCTGGCGCCGGGAGCGGCGGAGACGCACCATCGCTACGCGCAGCTCCTCGCGGCGCTCGGGCGGTTCGACGAAGCCATCGCCGTCGGCAAACGGTCGGTGGAGCTCGACCCGTTCTCCAAGTTCGTCCTCGTCGACTACGGCCGCCTCCTCTATCTGGCGCGCCGCTACGAGGAAGCCGCCGCGCAGTACCGGCGGACGCTGGCGATCTTCCCGGACGATCCCCTCGCCCGCTGGTTTCTCATCCTGACGAACGACCGTCTCGGCAAGCATGAGGAGAACTACCAGTCGCTGCGCCAGACGATCCTGGCCTCCGCGACGCCGGGGGACGTGAAGACGATCGAGACCGCTTATGCGAAGCACGGCTACGCCGGCGTGCAGCGGGTGACCGCCGAGCAAGAAGCACAGCGCCTGCGCGGCGAGCGCTTCGTCCGCCACACCGGCTTGGCCGCGCGCTTCGCGCAGCTCGGCGACCGGGAACGCGCCTTCCAGTGGCTCGACCGGGCGTACGAAAGCCACACGCGCGACCTGGTCTACCTGGCGGTGGAGCCGCAGTTCGATCCCATCCGGGACGATCCGCGTTTTACGGCGATGCTGAAGAAGGTGGGGCTGCGGTAGCGCCCTACTTCTTCTTCAGTTCCGTCAGGACCAGCTTGGCCACGGCTTTCAGCGTGTCGAACACGCCGGTGCCGGACATGGCGACCGCTTCGAAGGTCGGCTCACCCTTGAAGTTCAACTGGCGGTACATCTCGTCGGCGGGGAGCGCCGTGGGGAGGTCGCGCTTGTTGAACTGCAGGACGTAGGGGACGGTCTTCAGCTCGTAGCCCTGCTCTTTGAGATTCTTGTCGAGGTTCGCGAGCGACTCGATGTTCGCTTCCATGCGCGCTTCCTGCGAGTCCGCGACGAAGACGACGCCGTCGACGCCTTTCAGGATCAGCTTGCGGGACGCGTCGTAGAACACCTGGCCGGGGACGGTGTAGAGGTGGAAGCGCGTCTTGAAGCCGCGCACCGTGCCGAGATCGAGGGGGAGGAAATCGAAGAAGAGAGTGCGATCCGTCTCCGTGGCGAGGGAGATGAGCTTCCCTTTCGCCTGCGGATTGGTCTTGTCGTAGATCCACTGCAGGTTCGTGGTCTTCCCGCACAGACCGGGACCGTAGTACACGATCTTGCAGTTGATCTCGCGCGCCGCGTAATTGATGAATGTCATGAAGGAAACTACTCGCTGAACAGGCTGTCGATGTCCTCGTCCGTGATCTCAGCGAAGGGGGAGTCGAAGCGGTTGGCCAGGTTGCCGCGATCGGCTTCGGCCTTCCGCAGGAGCTGTTCGAAGGTTTTCTCGAGCTCCTGGGACGCTTTCTTGACCCGCAGCCGGACGAGCCCGAGCGACGACTTCTCGTCGAAGATCACGACGAGGATCACGCGCTGGGCGACGAGCGAGATGTGGATGTTGTCGCGTTCACCCTCGTGGAAGAGGATGGAGAACTCTTTTTCGCCAATGAGCTTGGCGAGACCGTCGGTGGCGGCGACGTTACCGGCCGTCAGCGAGGCGAGCGAGGTTGCGTCGACGTTCCGCAGATCGCCCATGGCGGCAATCTGCTGGCCGTTCTTGTCGACCAGGAAGACGATTTTCGAGTTGGAGTCGACCTGCAGACGATGGAGACATTCCTTGATCTGCTGGTACTCCTCCTCGTACATGACGAGATCAGGAGCGGCCATTCATTTTCACCGTTGAGTCCCGGACGGGGACGCAGATGTATACCACATTTGGCGGAACAGCCGGATGGGAGCGCAATCAGATCTCCCGCCGTCCTTCCAGCGCTTTGGACATCGTGACCTGATCGGCGTACTCCAGATCGCCGCCCACCGGCAGGCCGAACGCCAGGCGCGTGGTGCGCACGTTGAGAGGGCGCAACTGCTGCGCGATGTAGAGCGCCGTCGCTTCCCCTTCGACGTTCGGATTCGTAGCGATGATGACCTCGCGGACCTCGCCGCGCTGGACGCGCTTCAGCAGCCCGCCGACGTCGATGTCCTGCGGCCCGATCCCCTTCAGCGGCGAGAGCGCGCCGAGCAGCACGTGGTACACGCCTTTGAAGTCGCGCGTCTGCTCGATCGTGGCGATGTTGAACGCTTCCTCGACCACGCAGATGAACGAGGCATCGCGGCGCGGATCGTCGCAGACCGCGCACGGCTCGACGTCCGTCATGTTGTTGCAGATCGAGCAGCGGAAGATCTTCGTCTTCACCTCGAGGATCGCGGTGGCCAGCGCTTCCGCTTCCGCCGCCGGCCGCTTGAGGATGTGGTACGCCAGACGCGATGCCGATTTGCCGCCGACGCCGGGGAGCTTGGTCAGCTCGTTGATGAGGTTCGCCAGAGGGGGAGCGGTCATGATGAAGCGGTTGTCCGTTGTCCGTTGTTCGTTGTCCGTCGTGCCCGGCCGTTACGGCAAACGGAAAACGGATAACGCACGTCATCAGAACAGTCCCGGAATCTTCATCCCGCCGGTCATGGCGCCGAGCGAGTTCGACATCTCTTCGTCGACCTTGCGCGCTGCTTCGTTCACCGCGGCCTTGACGAGATCCTGAAGCATGTCGACGTCGTTCGGGTCGACCGCTTCCTTGTCGATCGTCACGTCGAGCAGTTCTTTCTGCCCGTTCATGGTCGCTTTGACCATGCCGCCGCCGGCGGTGCCTTCGACGCGCAGCTCGTTCATGCGCTGCTGCATCGCGGCCTGCATCTGCTGGACCTGCTGCATCATCTTCTTCGGGTTCATGCGTGGTTCTCCTTACCGCTTGCGCTGCTCGATGACTTCGGCGCCGAGGTGCTTCTGGAACGAGCGGAGGACGGGGTCGTCGCGCAGGGTGCTGGCCTTCGGGTTGTCCTCGGCGCGGCGGCCCGCGACCGGCTCCGGCGTGTCCATGCGGATCTCGACTTTCGTCGCTCCGCCGTAGACCTGCGAGGCGAGGTCTTCGAGTGCTTTGAGGTCTTCTTTGAGGGCGTCGGCGTAGAAGCTCTCCGCCGGGTCGAAGAGGAACGTCAGACGGTTGCCGTCCTGCGTCATGCTCTTCGCGCTTTCGAGATAGGTGGCGAGCATCCGCCGCGTCTTGCGCACGTGCTCGATGAAGGACGACGCATCACCGCCGCCGCTGCTCGCGCGCGGCGCTTCGTACGCCGGCTCTTCGATCGGAGCACGCGACGGAGGAGGCGCGGCGGGCGCGGGGCGAGCGCTGCGTTCCGCCGCGGGTGCCGGAGCGGAGACGGTGTTGGCGGAGCGCTGCGGTGCCGGACGCGCGGCCGGAGCCGGTGCGGACGCGCCGGTCGCGGTCAGCGCCTGTGCGCCGGTGCCAGCGAGCGCCTGCTCGACGGCGCGCAGCCGCGGGAACGTCGCCGCCTTGAGCAGCGCCAGCTCGACGGCGAGGCGCTGATGCTCCGCCTTGTTCACCGTCTCGTCGTCGCGCAGCAGGAGGTTCGCGATGCGGAGGATCTCGGTGTACGAGAACTGCTGCGACAGCTCGCGCAGCGTGGCCAGATCTTCGGGAGACGAAGCGACCATCCCTTCGTTCGCGCCGCCGGCGAGCAGCATCAGGTTGCGGACGAAGCCGAGGAGGTCGCGGTAGAGGAGCTTGAAATCGCGGCCGCCGTCCGCGGCTTCCTGCAGCGCTTCGAGGATTGCGGCGTGGTCGCCGGAGACGATCATCGAGACGATGCGGCCGAAGAAGACGTTGTCGGAGAGGCCGAGGATGGTGGCGACGTCGGTGGCAGTGACGCTGCGGCCGCTGAAGGCGATGATCTGGTCGAGCAGCGAGAGCGAATCGCGCACGCTGCCTTCGCCGCGGCGGGCAACGATCTCCAGCGCACTGCGCTCGGCCTTGATCCCCTCCGCCTTGCAGACTTCCGCCAGACGGCCGATCAGCTCGTCGAGCGTGATCTTCCGCAGCATCAGCTTCTGCACGCGCGAAATGATGGTCTGCGGGACCTTGTGGATCTCCGTCGTGGCGAACATGAAGATCACGTGCGGCGGCGGCTCCTCGAGCGTCTTGAGGAGCGCGTTCCACGCGCCGGTCGAGAGCATGTGCGCTTCGTCGATGATGAAGATGCGGTAGCGGTCGCGCGCCGGCTGGAACTGCGTGACTTCCCGCAGCTCGCGGACGTTGTCGACGCCGGTGTACGTCGCGGCGTCGATTTCCCTCACGTCGAGGTCGATCCCCTCGGTGATCTCCCGGCAGATCGTGCACTCGTTGTCGGGCTCCGGCGCGGGGCCCTTCTGGCAGTTCAGCGCCTTGGCCAGGATGCGCGCGAGCGTCGTCTTGCCGACACCGCGGACGCCGGAGAAGAGGTAGGCGTGATGGATCCGCTCCGACTCGATCGCGTTCTGCAGCGTCCGGACGGCGGTGTCCTGACCGATGAGGTCGCGAAATGCCTGTGGACGGTACTTGCGCGCGAGAGCCTGGTAGGACATGTGCGGCGGTCAGTTTAGCGGGGATGAGGGTGAATCGGATGCAAAACGACCCGCTCGAAAGAGCCCAGGTTGACTGCGGCACACAGGGTTAGCACCTTATCGCTGCTTCCTTCCGGACCTGACGAGGTTCGGTGCGCCTGCTGCACAGGACCCGAGCTCATTCCAACGGGTCGTTCGACATCGCGGCGGCGGATTGTAGACCAATCCACGCACGCCTGGTGGAGAACCTGCGGAGAGGGGATTTCGTTCCCGGGGACAGATGAGGTGACGAACCCGCAGAGGGGATGGCGGAGAGAGTGGGATTCGAACCCACGGTACGCGATTAACGTACACACGCTTTCCAAGCGTGCGCCTTAAGCCACTCGGCCATCTCTCCACGGGGAAACTGTGGGTTTTACGCAGCGTGCCGCATGGCGGAGAGGGGGGGATTCGAACCCCCGATACCTGTTAAGGTATAACGGTTTTCGAGACCGCCGCAATCAGCCACTCTGCCACCTCTCCGTTCGGTCACGCTGCCGCAGTTGGCGGAAAAAGCTCCGGAGCATTTCGCGCGAGCGCTCTTCCATGAAGCCGCCTTCGAGCTCGAGGCGATGGTTGAGACGCGCGTCCTGCACCAGGTTGCCGAGAGAGCCGCAGAACCCGGCTTTCGGGTCCCAGGCGGCGAAGACGAGACGGTCGACGCGGGCGTTGACGAGCGCACCGGCGCACATCGCACACGGTTCGAGGGTGACGAGCATCGTCGTTCCTTCGAGCCGCCAGTCACCCATGGCCAGAGCGGCTTCGCGGATCGCGTAGAGCTCGGCGTGTCCGAGAGGATCGCCCGACTCGCGGCGATTGCGTCCGCGGCCGATGATCGTCCCGCCGGCGTCGACGATGACGGCGCCCACCGGGATCTCCCCGTCGGCCGCTGCCTCCTCGGCAAGAGCGAAGGCTTCGGCCATAGCTTCGGCTTTCGCTGCTTCCTGCCACTGCGTATTCATCTGTCAAAGAATACCGGCTCGCTGTCGCTCACCGGGGTAAAGAATCGACGGCGGGCCTGCGCCCGCCGTCGGATTGAATTCGATTGGTGCACCCAAGAGGACTCGAACCTCTAACCTTCTGATCCGTAGTCAGATGCTCTATCCAATTGAGCTATGGGTGCGAGCACGGAACCTGAACCGCCCTGGGCAGCCCCGCATTCCGGGAGGCGGCGGATTCTACCCATGTGTGGGGCCGGGTGCAAGAGGTAAGACGGAGAACCCGCCGCGGATCGTCCACCACGCGAATTCGGTAACCCTCTGAATCACCACAAACAACCCGCTTCCGGCGGCATATCACTTGCGGTAGACTCTGTGCTCTCAGAGCGCAGCAAACTTTCACGGCCTCTACGGTTGGCTACTGCCTACCCACCCTTCCCCAGCCAACCGTGGAGGCGCGTGATTTTTACTGATGGACTCCAACGATCCCAAAGCCCGCTTCTACGCGCGCACGATGCACACGCCGGATGATGCGGAGCGTGCCGCTCAACGCGCTGCCCTGCGCGATCTCTCCAAAGCACTCCTGCCGCTGCACCGCGCGCTGATCGACACGGCGAAGGTGCGCTACGGCAACGAGGTCGGCCACATCTCCAGCCCCGGCCACCTGCTGACACTCCTCCAGGAAGATCCGTTCTTCTCCTGGCTGAAGCCACTGACGTCGCTGATCGTCGACATCGACGAAATGGTGCGCCAGGACTTCGGCCGCCCGGAGCTGGACGACATCACCGGACGCGCGAACCGCCTGTTCGGCACGCAGGTGGATGCAGCCTTCGCCGCGCACTATGTACCGGTCCTGCAGCAGGACGTGGACGTGGCCATCTACCACGTAGCCGTCCGCAAAGCGATCGCCCGGCTGAGCTGACGATAGGACGAATAGGACCTATAGGACGAACAGGACTGATGGGACCTATGGCGATGGGTTTGTCCCATCTGTCCCATCTGTCCTATAGGTCCTATCCGTCCTATCGTTCTTCAGGCGTTCCCCGCGGCCACCGCGTCCGCGTATTTCAGTGCTTCAGGCAGGTACTGCCGCGCGCGGTCGCTGCCGAGGGCCAGGGTCAACTGCTGTTGAAGGTCGCTGTAGGTGACGGTCGTTCCCCACACCGGTTCCAGTTGTTCCCGCACGTCCAGCGGCAGCTTCGCCACCTTGATGGTCAGCCGCCGCTCCTTCGGGAAGAGGTACGCGTGGGAGATCATCTTCCGGAACGCCTCGATCGAGCGTTGCGCGTTGTAGAGCCGTGAGGCGAACGCCAGAGCGAAGAGCACCAGCGTGCCGCCGAGCATGAAGAACCCGACCGGATCGGTCATCAGGACGATCACCGCCAGCGGCACGAGCAGCAGCCCCGCGGTTTCGAGCGTCTGGGCAATGAGGCTATCGGAGCGGACGATCTGTTTGTAGTCCATCGCATCCTCACTTGTAGGAGAGCTTCATCACGACCGGCAGCCATTGCCGGTACAGCTTCTGGTCGCCGCCGGCGGCGAGCAGCTCCGCCTTGAAGCTTTCGGCGAAACGGTCGTACGAGCGCGGCGGCTCCTGCTGCATTGCTTCGACCGCGACGAGGAGCGGCGGCCGCTGGTCACCTGTCACCTTCAGCCGCGTGCGCAGGAGGTGGACCGTCACCTCGGTCACCTGGTACTTGTCGAAGCCGAGGACGCGTGCGGCGAGGCTGGGGCGCTCCTGGATCGTGTGCGGGGCGACGCTGCTCCACTCCACTTCGGTCGCGCGCCGCCCGATGGTCTCGACTCCGGCGCTCACCTGTTTCTGCGTATTGTGGATGTTCGCCGTCAGAGCATCGTCGACCCTGGTGCGTTCCAGCTCCTCGTCGAGGACGAGCTGCGCGGCGGCCGTGCGGACGGCGGCGATGCGCTCCGGGGTCGCCTGCAGCTCGCCGTCATGTGCGGTGAGCCGTGTCGCGTGTCCGTCGGCCGTTTCGCCGAGCTCCTGCAGGGTGACGGCGTGCTGGTCGAGCGCCACACCGTGCGCCTGGAGCGCCGTCGCCTGCGACGCGACGGTTCGCTGCAGGCTGGCGATTTGTGAGGCGTAGTCCGGCGGATCGGGTACCGGGTCGTCCGGGCTCGTCGTGGTCGGCGGCGGCGTGACGATGTCCGGCGGCGGCGTGCTGACATGCGTGCGCACGATCGTCGTCGCACCGGGAGCGTTCCATGGGCTGGAGGGGAGCGTGGCCGCGGCACCGCTGAACGCCACCACACCAGCCGTGGCCACGGCGAGCGGCGCGACGATCTTCGCGGTGAGCCCCTTCGACAGCAGCTTCTCCAGCATGCTGTTGCTCTGCTTCTCGAACGACGCCTCACTCCCGGGCAGCGGCAGCGAACGGAAGATCGAGACGAGGATCAGGTACGAGAGCGCGAGGATGCCGATCGTCAGCGATGCGATCCAGAGGATCTCGTAGACGATGTGCAGTGGCGAGCCGCTATCGGCGAGGTCGCGCAGCAGGCCATCCAGCCCCGTTTTGCCCGTGTAGACGAACGGAGCCTTCACCGCGGTGAAGCTCGCGAGCGCATCCTGACGGTCGAGTGCCTCCTGCTGGTCGTGATCGGCGAGCCTCCGCGCGCGCGTGTCGACCAGCGCCGCCCGCTCCGTGATGCGGCGGTCGAGCTCCTGGAGCAGACCTTTTTCCTTCGAGTCCTTCACCCTCAGCTGCGCGATCTGCGCATCGGCAGCGTCCAGGTCGACCGCGGCGGCAGCAGCGATCGCCCGCCGTCCTTTCGCCGCCGCCGTGCTCCGTGGCCGGTCGTGCGCCTCGAACGCCGCGGCTTCACTCGCATAGTGGCGGCCGTTGTAGACGTACGCTTTCTCCTGATGCTTGACGTACGTCTTCCGGATGTCGTCCAGCTTCGCGAAGATCACGAACGCGACGACGGCAATGGTCAGCAACTTTGCTTTCTGGGCGAGGCTCGAACGGAGCTGCTGCCAGACGACGCGGCGGATTTCCCGTCGGTCGGACGAAGGCGAGGACTGCGGAGCGACTGCGGTCATACGCGCGTCTCCTACGTCGAATTGTGAAGGTAAGCGTTAACTATACCCTTTTATGGACGGACAGCGGGTGACGATTCGCGCGCGTAATGCAGTAAAGTAGAGGTTCCTCAATGGAACTCTTCGCCTTCGACGACGTGTATGTGCAGCGTCTCCGGGAGGGCGATCGCTGGACCGAGGAACATTTCCTCCACTACTTCCAGCGACTCCTGCTGATGAAATTGCGTGGGCGGCTGCGCTCCAGGGAAGCCATCGACGACGTGCGGCAGGAAGTCTTCGTGCGCGTCTTCCGCACCCTCCGCGCCGACGGTCTGCACGACGGGCGGAAGCTCGGCGCCTTCGTCAATTCCATCTGCAACAACGTGCTGATGGAGCACTACCGCGCCGGTGACCGGGCGGAGACGCTCGACGAATCGCACGAGAGCGTGGCCGACAGCCTCGACATCGAGGCCGAGGTCGTCAGCGCCGAGACGAAGGCGCGCGTGCGCCGCGTGCTCCACGGCATGCAGTCGCGCGACGGCGAGCTCCTCCGCGAGCTGTTCCTCGAGGAGCGCGACAAGGACGAGGTCTGCCGTAAGTTCAACGTCGACAGGGGTTACCTCCGCGTCCTGCTCCACCGGGCCAAGGAGCGGTTCCGCGAGGAGTATCGCGGCGGCGTAACCGTAGATTTTTCAGCGTCCCGTGAAACGAAAGCGTGAGAAACGTCACCATCCATGAGAGAGACCGATGAATCACGCTGACGCAATCGAAAAACTGGCCGCCGAGCGCTACCTCCTGAACGAGCTTTCGCCTCAGGAGCGCGACGCCTTCGAAGAGCACTACTTCGACTGTCCCGTCTGCGCCGAAGCCGTCACGAATGGCGTCACCCTGATCGAAAGCGGCCGCAGCGTGGTGCGCGAACAGAGCGCCGCTCCGGCGGCGAACGTCACGCGCCTCCGCTGGACGGCCCGGCTCTCCACCGCTGCCGCGGCAGTGCTCGCGCTCTTCCTCGGAATCCAGATGCTCGCTCCGCGAACGGAGCAGATGGCGGCACCGGGCAGCGACCGGCTCGCCATTTCCGTCGTCGAGCCGCACGACCTCCGTCTGACGCGTAGTGAAGGTGACGCCCGCATCCTCCAGCCGGAGGGAACGCCCCTCCAGGTGCAGGTCGAGGATCCGCAAGGCAGGTTTCCCCGCTACATGGTCGAGCTGCGCCGGAAGGACGCGCCTGTCTCGAACCGCCTGGAGCTGACGAAGCAGCAGGCGCAGCAGGCCACCTACGTCCACCTCGGCCAGCCTCCGGCCGGCGACTACGAGGTGGTCATCCTCGGTGTGCCCGAAGTCGGCCAGCCGCAGGAGATCAACCGCGTCTCCATCGTCATCCAGCCCCGGTAATCGTCCCTAAGGGTCCAAGCCGGCGCGTCGTCCAGCGCGCCTCACAACAGGAGGGGAAAGTTCATGGGAAGAGAATTGCCATTTGCGTTTCACGCCAATGCGCTCGCCGTAGGCGGGCTCTTCACGAAACCGAGGCGCGAGGTCATTTCGAGTGAGGGCTCGATGGTCCTGGCGCCCACCGGCGGCGGCGGCTCCGTCACCGTCGAGAACTACAACTACCGGAACCTCATCACCTGCGATCTCATCGTCAGCTCCGTCACCGGCAACTTCGACGACGACGGCGTCTACCGCACCGCCGCGACCGTGCAGCTCGCGCATTTCAACGCATTCAACGTCATCCGTGCTTCGCTCATCCAGGCCACGGTCTTCTCCGAGCACCGCCGCGAGGACCACAAACGGAACGACGATTCCCACATCAGCTTCCGCGCGCAGTTCCTCGGGCTGACGATCAACAACGTCCCGGTCGAGCCGGAGCTCGACCTCGATCTTTACAACCAGCACCCGACCTACGACGCGCTGCGGAGGGCACTCGGCGACCGGCGCGACCTGAGGCAGACACTCGCGCACGTCGACGAGAATCACACGCTGCGCAGCTCCCTCATCCGCGGCATGTCGAAAGAGTGTGACAACGGGAAGCGCGGCCTGCAGCGCGACAACTTCATGGTGAAGGTGCAGGGTTTCGGCCGCGTCTACCTAGGCGAAGTGCTGGTCAAGAAGGGGCGCCGGCGCCTCAACATGATCCGTGTGGAGCTCGATCCATCAGTCACCGTCCCGGGCGGCGGCATCGACCAGCCGGGACGTGACCGGATCGCTGGCGGTGACATCGACCTGCGGCGGCACGACGGCATCGTGGCCGACCCGGCGCTGGCGGGCAATGCGATGCCGCCGGCCGGCTTTGGTGGAGCCCCCGGCGCCATCCCGCCGGCGCTCGGAAACCTGCAGCCGCGGTCGCTCATGGCCGACGCCGCCGGTGCCGACGGCAGTGAAGGCTCTACGACGATCGGAACCTGTGAGACCAATGGGGCGGACTTTCTGCCGTAGCGTATTCGGGCCGCTGCTGTGCCTGTTCCTCATGAGCGGGCCGGCAGCGGCACCGTCGCCGGAGACGGCGGTGGCCGAGGTGTGGGCGCTCGTCGATGCCGGGAAGGCAGCGGAAGCGGCCAAAACCGCGTCCGCCGCGGTCGCCCGGTTCAAGGGAAACGATTCCGACGCCGCGTGGGAGCTGCGCGTCCTTCACGGCCGTACGCTGATCTCGGCGGGGCAGGCGCACGACGCGCGCGAGCTGCTCGAGCGGCTCCGACTGCCCCCGCGGCTCGCGAAGAGCAAGACCGCCGTGCAGCGGTTGTTGATGCTGGCGAGCGCCTGCTACCGGCTGAACGCGCGCGACGCCGCGCTGCAGTATGCGGGTGCCGCGGAACGTATCGCCCGCGGCCATGACCCGGCGTCGCTGCCGCAGATCGTCTTCACCCAGGCCACGATCGCCGGCGGAAAAGAGGGTGAGCGCCTCGCGCGCAAGGCCATCAGGCTCGCGGCAACCGCCAAAGACCGGGAGCTGGAGATCAAGGTGTCCGGCACGCTGGCGTTGATGCTCGCGAAACAGGAGCGCTTCGCCGAGGCTCTGGAGATCTGGCAGCCGCTGCTCGAAAACGCGCCTTCCGAAAGCCTGCGCGAACGTCTGGAGGGAAATGTCGGCTGGGCCTATGCCTCCCTCGGCGACCACGAAACGGGCGAGGTGTACTTCCAGCGCGCGGCGGCGCGTGCGAAGCAGAGCGGCTCGGCATTCGAGCTCACCTGGGTCGAGCAGCTCGGGAACATGCAGCGCTGGAAGCGGGACCGGCGCGCCGCCGCGCGTTATTACCGTGAGGCGTTGAGGATCGGACGGGCGAAGAAGCAGAAGCGCGACCTGCCGTCGACACTCGCGAACTACGCCACGCTGCTTCTCGAAACTGCCTGCTATGACCAGGCGCGGCGCGCGGTGAGCGATGCACGCGGCATCATCGCGGGGGAAGAGAGCGAGTACGCGATTGCGCTCGATGTCGTCGAGGCGCGCATCGACGCGGCCACGCATCGCCTCGCCGAGGCCGAGAAGCTCCTGCGCAATGTGCTCGGCCGCGCGACGAAGGCGTCGCAGAAGTGGGACGCGCACGGCCGCCTCGCGGAGCTGCATGCCCAGCGAAAGGACATCTCCCGCGCCACGGTGGAGTTCGATGCCGCACTGGCGCAGGCGCGGACGGCGCGCGCCGAGATCGACGATTTCGAAAAGCGCCTTCCCTTCAACAACAACGTGGCGGATCTCTACGACACGTACGTCGAGTTCCTCGTCGCCGCGAACCGCCCCGAGGATGCGCTGCGCGTGACGGAGCTGGCGCGTGCCGCGACGCTCGAAGAAGGGCGGCGCATCCGCACGGTGGCCGATCCGAAGAAGATCGCCCGGCAGCACGACGCGATCCTGCTCTGCTACTGGCTCGGTCGCACGCGCTCGCATCTCTGGATCGTCACGCCCACCATGATCGAGCGGAAGGATCTGCCGCCGGACGCGCAGCTCGACGCGCTGGCGGCGGGGTATCAGGGCGAGCTGCTCCACCGCAATGCGAAGCTCGACAGCGAGCGGGGGAAGAAGCTGTACGGCCTGCTCGTCGCGCCAGCCGCGCACGTGCTGAAGCCGGATGCGCGTGTGATCGTCGTCGCGGACGGCAACCTCCACGCGCTCAACATGGAGACGCTGGTCGTCCCCGTCCCGCAGCCGCACTACTGGATCCACGATGCGATCGTCACCCACGCCAGCTCGCTGCAGTTGCTCGGCGGCGACGTGGTGGAGACGGCGCGGCCGAAGAACGTGCTCGTCATCGGCAATCCCCCGCAGGTCACGCCGGAGTTCCCGCGGTTGCGCGACGCGGAGCGCGAGATCGGCAACGTGCGCCGCCATTTCGACCGCGTCACCGTCATCGAGAAAGAGGCCGCGGTGCCGGAGGCGTACGCGAAGGCGTCGCCCGCGACGTACGACGTGATCCACTTCGTCTCGCACGCCGTCGCCAGCAAGAATGTCCCCCTCGACTCCGCCATCATCCTAGGGCGCCGCGGCGCCGGCGACTTCAAGCTGTACGCGCGTGAGATCCACCAGCAGAAACTGCGGGCGTCCCTCGTCACGATCTCGAGCTGCCATGGCGCCGGGAACCGGCAGTACGCCGGTGAAGGACTGGTCGGGCTGTCGTGGGCGTTCCTCAGCGCGGGCGCCAAACAGGTGATCGCCGCACTCTGGGCCGTGGACGACGAGGCCACGCCGCTGCTGATGGAGAAGCTCTACGCCGGGATCGCCGCCGGCAAGGAGCCGGCCGCCGCGTTGCGCGAGGCGAAGCTCGCAACGATGTCCCAGGGATACGGGAAGCCGAAGTTCTGGGCTCCGTTCGTCCTCTACTCGGGCTCGTGATTTGGCGTCCCCGGCAGGGCTCGAACCTGCGACCCACAGCTTAGAAGGCTGTTGCTCTATCCGGCTGAGCTACGGGGACGTGCCGGCGGAAGATAGTAGCGTAACGCGGCAGGGTGTTGGTGTCATCCCGGGCTGCGGCGGAGGAAACACCGTTACCCGAGGAAGAACGATCGCTGCCAGCGCAAGTGCGCACGCTGCCACGCGAAGAAAGATCGCTGGCGAGGGAACTTTTCACGCTGCCAACGGAACTTTTCACGCTTGCAGCGGAACTTTTCACGCTTGCAATGGAACTTTTCAAACTTGCAGCGGAACTTTTCAAACTTGCTTTGGCAGGTTGAAACTTGTCAAAGCAAGCTTGAAAAGTTCCATTGGAAGTTTGAAAAGTTCCGCTGCAAGCGTGAAATCTTCAACTGCAAGCGTGCAAGCTTCATTTGCCAGCGATTTTTCTTCCGCGGGAAGCGTGAAATCAGCGCGTGGAACCAGTTGCGCTGCTGGCTAAGGCTCTTTCACAACGACCACATGCGCGGTCGTCACGCCCACGTGGCGGCTGGGGCCGAACGTCACGCGGGGCACCAGTCCGGTTTCGACCTCGTAGAAGCCTTCCAGCGTGTCGACGAGCTTCTCGCGCGAGACGTCGCGCCCGGCGCGGCGCAGCGCTTCCACGACGAGCTTCATCGCGGCGAGCGTGCCGTTGATCGTGGCGCCGGCGGCGGGGTCGCCGCCCAGCGAGCGCAACTCGGCGATGGCGAGAGGGACGGCGTCGGCCGGCAGCGCCGGGATGGCCATGGCCACGTGCCCGGCGGGGAGCGGCTCCGGGTGCGCGGCCTTGTACTCCGCGAGCGCGCGCTCCTGCTCTTCGCGGCCGCCGAGGAGGTGGAAGGAGTAGCGGCTGCGGGGCGCCTCGGTGGCGATGGTGGCCAGCAGCGGGAGCTGGTTGCGCTCGGCGAAGCGCTCGACCTCCTCTTCCACCCCGATCAGCGAAGCCGCCACGAGCGCGAATGGTTCGTCCGCGGGGACGGTCGTCGTGAACTGCAGCTCCAGCCGACGGCCGAAGACGCCGCCGCTGCCGTTCAGGCGTTTGGCGTAGTTGTCGAGCAGCGCGCGCGTCGCCGCACCACGGTCGCCGCCCGGCAGCAGCACGCCGATCTGCACCGCCTCCTCGGACAGCCCGGGATCGGCGTCGTGCGGCAGCTTCTCCAGGTACGCGAGCAGATCCTCGAGATCGCCGTGCGACAGCCGGTAGCGCGGCATGATCGTCTGCAGCTTGTTCCCCGCGGGATCGACGCCCATCGTGATGGCGCGTTTGAGCGAGGAGCGCGTGTACGGCGGATGCCGCCGCTCACCCGGCACCTCATACGGTTTGGTGAGGACGTCCCAGCGAAGGTTCGACGGGCGCACGCCTCCTTCGACGCGTCCACGGCCGTCGTAGCCGTGACACGAGGCGCACGGCACGATCGACGCCGGCACCTCGATCCCTTCTTCGCCCATCACGGCCTTCGCGTTGCCGCCGCGGGTGTAGATCTGTTTGCCGCGCGCTTCCTGTTCGGACAGGCGCGGCGCCACGGTGAGGACCGCCAGCAACAGCGCCAGCGCGCGCGTCATAGCCCCTTGTCGTTCAAAACGCTGTCGACGACCGCCGCGACCTCGTTCGTCTTCGCGAGGGCGAAGGCCTTCTTCCACAGGCCGGTGCGGTCGTTGCCGATGATCATGACGTTCTTGTGCGCCTCGCGGTTCTCGGCGTACTGGCCGATCTTCTTCAGCGCGAGCTCGACCTCTTCCTTCGAGCCGGTGAGGAGGAACCAGCCGTTCTTCGCTTTGGCGCGGCGCGCGTACTCGAGCAGCGCTGACGGCGTATCGGTCTGCGGATCGACGGTGATCGACACGAGACGCAGGTCCTTGCCGAGGCGGTCGGCGTAGCGCTCCTGCAGCGCGAGGTACGTCTTCGTCATCACCGGGCAACTGCCGGTGCACGTCGCGAAGAACGAGTTCATCACGACGGTGTGACCCTTCATCACGTCTTCATAGAGGCGCACGCGCTTGCCATGCTGGTCGGTCAGGACAATGTCCTTGAAGTACGTGGCGGCGGGCCCCTGCTGCGCGAACGAAGGAACGGCCAGCAACAGAAGAAACAAAGGAAGAAGTTTGCGCATGCACTCTAGGAGTGGCGGAAAAGGGTGAATCCCTACCCTGTGCGATCAACAGAACCCGCCTACCCCGGAGGGTGCAAGGTCCGCAGGCCTATAGGTCCTATCCGTCCTATTCGTCCCATCTGTCCTATCGTTCCCCTGTCGATTCACACAACACCGCGTTCACCCGTCTTCATCACGTGGAACTCCGCGCGCGCTATCAGCGCGATGGCATCGTCTTTCCCCTGGCGGCGCTCAGTGCGGCCGAGGTGGAGGTCTACCGGGCGCATGTCGACGCGCAGGTGGAGGAGGTCCGCCAGCTCCACCTGCAGTACGACTGGGCCCGCGCGCTGGCGACGCATCCTGCCATCGTGCGCCATGCCGAGGAGGCTCTGGGGCAAGAGGTGGCGGTGTGGGGGACGCTGATCCTGCGGAAAGCGCCGCACAGCGACGGCTACGTGGCGTGGCACCAGGATGGGGCGTACACATCGTTCGCGGGCGATGACTCGCTGTCGGCGTGGATCGCGCTCAGCGAGAGCACCGCGGAGTCCGGCTGCATGCGCGTCATCAGCGGGAGCCACACGCGGCGGCTGCCGCACCTGGAGTCGGACGACGCGCGCAATCTTCTGCGGCAGCGGCAGTTCGTCGATGCGGAGGTCGACGACACGCGCGCGGTCGACGTGACGCTGCGCGCCGGCGAGATGTCGCTCCACCACTTCGATCTGATCCACGGTTCCGGCCCGAACCGCTCCGCCGCGACGCGCACCGGTTTCATCGTGCGCTACCTGAAGGCGAGCGCCGGCTGGAGCGAATGGCCGCTGCTGCCGACGCGATGAAGGTCCTGCTCACCGGCGATCACGACTATCCGCTCGCGCGCGTCAGCGCGGGGCGGCGGCCGAAGCCGATGCCGTCGGGCTCCGCGCAGCGCGTGCACGAGCTGATCGCGAAGGGGTTGGCGGAGCTGGGCCACGAGGTCGTGGTCTGCCTGGCGAACGAGCCCACCGGCGCGCCGCCGCCCGGCATCCGCGTGACGCGGACGCTCGAGCGCGCGGACATCCTCCACACGTACGCGCTGCGCGGCCCACGCTGGGAAGAGCAGTGGCGCGGTCCCTACGTGGCGACGGTGCATCTCGACCCGCGCACGCGCGGCGTGACGGAGGTGCCGGCGCCATGGATCTTCGCGTCACGCACGATGGCGCAGGCGTACGGCCGCACGCGGTACGTCGTGAACGGCATCGACCCGGCCGAGTACCGCTTCGAAGAGCGCGCGGGCGACTACCTGCTCTTCATGGCGGCGATGGACAACGCCGTGGAGAAGGGACTCGCCATCGCTGTCGAAACGGCCCGGCGCACCGCGACGAAGCTCGTCGTCGCCGGCACCGCGCGCACGCAGGAGACGATCGACGCGGTGACCGCGCTCTGCCGCGAGGCGGAGTACGTGGGCGACGTGCAGGGAGAGGAGAAGGCGGAGCTGCTGGCGAACGCGAAAGCGCTGCTCTTTCCCTCGCAGTTGAACGAGGTCTGCCCGGTCGCCGTCGCCGAAGCGCTGATGTCCGGCACGCCGGTGATCGCCAGCGCGAGCGGCGCCTTGCCGGAGCTGGTGCGCGCGGAGACGGGCTTCGTCTGCCGCACCGCCGAGGAGTACGTGACCGCGGTGGAGCGCATCGGCACGATCGATCGCCACACGTGCCGCGCGGTGGCGCTGCGGGAGTTTCACTATCTGCGCATGGCTGGCGATTACATCGATCAGTACCGCAGGGAAATAGGACAGATAGGACCTATAGGACAGATAGGACAAACGAGAGGGGCATTCGTCCCATAGGTCCCAGCTGTCCTATTCGTCCCATCGGTCCCCGTCACCACGAATTCACAAACTCCTTCCGTAATCCGTCAACTGTCTGAACGCTCAGCAGAGAGGAGTTGTCCATGGTTCGTCCCATTCTCGGCGTCCTGGTGGCCGTGCTGTCCGCATTCGTGAGTTTCGAGGCCCTGGCGCAGCAGCAGCCGGTGTGTCGCAACACGACGAAAGCGGACGTGGTGGCTCTCGATCAAGCCTTCTACAACAACCGGCTCGGGGCGTTTCAGTCGGGCGGGATGATCTTCGCGCTGCGGCGTGACGTCCGCTCGACGCATGCCACGCGCGCCGAGCTGCGGCCCGGGGAGGTCATGCTGCGGAGCGACAAGCGTCCGCGCCCGATCGTCCTGCGCGTGAATGTCGGCGACTGCCTGGAGGTGTCGTTCCAGAACCTCCTCGACGACGTCCCGGTCGTCTACGACCGTGCGCTGTTCCCGACGAGGACGAACGCCGTCCCGGGCAACACGACGTCGACCCCGTACCGGCCGAACAACAACCAGATGAAGGAAGCGTACAACCCGCAGGGGACGGGGGAGCAGACGAAGTGGACGACGACGAACCCCAGCGTGTCGCAGCCCGCGACGCGTTTTGCGGGCGTGCACGTCACCGGCTTGAATGTCGTCAGCGCGCGTGATGCCGAGGGGAGCATCGCCGGGATCTCGGGCGATGGCTCGTGGGTCGGCGCGAACGACACGTTCGCCTCCAACAGCGCGAAGCGCCGCAGCGGCCTCGTCGCCCCCGGCGCGAGCATCACCTACACGTGGTACGCGCCGGCCGAGGGGTCGTTCCTCCTCTACAGCACCGGCGCGAACGTCGGGCAGGCCGGCGCGTTCGGCGGCCAGCTCGCCCAGGGTCTCTTCGGCAGCGTCTCGGTGCAGCCGGCGGGAACGGAGTGGTACCGCAGCCAGGTGACGCGCCGCGACCTGATGGACGCGACGTACCGCGCGACCGCGCAGAACGTGACGCGCGGCACCGGCACGACGACGTTCCAGGGACAGGTCTATCCGATCTGGCGCTACAACAATCAGGACGTCATCCTCATGGATGACCAGGACCGCCCGGCGGAGATGGGCGGGCGCATCCACACGAAAGCGGGACAGCCGATCGTCAACTACGCGGCGCAGCGGAACGGCGTGCCGATCCTTCGCATGACCGACGACGCGGGGAACCTGGTCTACACCGACCTCACGGCGATCATTGCCGGACGCGGCGCGACGGAGCTGCCGCCCGATCAGCACCAGCGCAACCGGCAGCTCTATCCCGACCGCCGGCAGCCGTTCCGCGAGTTCGCCATCCACTACCACGACGACTTCGTGACGACGCAGGCGTTCCCCGACTTCAATGGCCCGCTGCAGTACACGCTGGCCGCGGGGCGCGACTTCTTCGCCATCAACTACGGCATGGGCGGCATCGGCGCGGAGATCCTCGCGAACCGCTTCGGCGTCGGCCCGATGCACGGCTGCACGACGTGCCGCTTCGAGGAGTTCTTCCTCAGCTCCTGGTCGAACGGCGACCCGGCGCAGGTAGTCGACTTCCCGGCCAACTCGCAGATCTGCGGCGATCCGCAGAATCCGGCCGACTGCTCGCTGCAGCTCGGACCGAAAGCGACGAAGGCGTTCTACCCGGACGATCCGTCGAACGTCTACCACAGCTATCTCTCCGATCACGTCAAGTTCCAGATCCTCCACGCGGGGACGAACATCACGCACGTGCATCACCTGCACGCGCAGCAGTGGCTGCATTCGCCGAACAACGAGGACGGCCACTACCGCGACAGCCAGTTGATCAGCCCGGGCGCGGCGTACACGCTCGACCACGTCTTCAACGGCAGCGGTAATCTGAACAAGACGGTCGGCGACTCGATCTTCCACTGCCACTTCTATCCGCACTTCGCGCAGGGGATGTGGTCCCTCTGGCGCGTGCACGACGTCTTCGAGAGCGGCACGCGCGTCCATGACGACGGCAAGGTCGCCACCGGCTGGAACCGCGCGCTTCCCGACGGCGAGATCGCCGCCGGCACGCCGACGCCGGCTCTCGTGCCGCTGCCGACGATCGCCATGGCACCGGTTCCGGCGCGCGTGCAACTCCTGCCGGTGACCGCGCAGGAGAACGGGAACCCGATCACGGTCGGCTACCACGCGCAGGTCCACCCCGACGACCAGAACCTCAACCCCGGCTTCCCCTTCTTCGTCCCCGGCGTGGCCGGCCAGCGCGCGCCGCACCCGCCGATGGACTTCGCGTGGGAAGAAGATGCGCAGGGGAATCCGGCACGCGATCCCGACGGCAAGATCCGCTATCTCGACGGCGGTCTCCCCCGCTCCGTCGCGCTCTACGATCCCGACCCGTACCAGCAGCAGACGCGCTGGGACTTCACGAAGATCAACAACACCATCACGGCCATCGAGCTCCCGCAGGAAGGGACGGTCGTGGAGAAGACGGCGATGGCGGCACACGCCATTCGCAATCATCCCTCCTTCACGCCCGAGGGCGCGCCGCGGCCGTTCGTGATGAACGGACGCCCGCCGGTGCCGGGCGCGCCGTACGCCGATCCCGGCGTCAACGCCGCGGGTGACGGGACGTGCGCGGAGACGAAGCCGCCGACGATCCTCGACCCGGGCCGCAACCAGCCGTGCCTCGTCCGCTACAAGGCGGCCGACATCGAGATCGACGCCGTCATCAACAAGAAGGGGTGGCATTACCCGCAGACGCGCCTCCTGACGCTGTGGGGCGACGTCAACGCCACGGTCGACAACAAGCGGATGCCGCAACCGTTCTTCTTCCGCGCGAACAGCCGGCAGGTGATCGAGTTCTGGCACACGAACCTGATCGGCAACTACTACGAGCTCGACGACTTCCAGGTGCGCACGCCGACGGACATCATCGGCCAGCACATCCACCTCGTGAAGTTCGACGTCACCTCTTCCGACGGCGGCGGCAACGGCTACAACTACGAGGACGGCACCTTCTCGCCCGAGGAAGTGCGCGACATCATCACGAGCATCAACAAGCGGCGCGGCATCTTCACGTCGATGCAGCTCACCGGCAACGGCTTCACGGTCGGCGGCGAGCAGCGCCTCCTCAAAGCGAAAGCGATCCCCTACTTCGGCAACGGTCCGGAGAACGAGTGGCTCGGCGCGCAGACGACCATCCAGCGCTGGTACGCCGACCCGGTCTTCGGCACCACCGACAAGGAAGGACTCCTCGGCAAGATCGCGGAGCATGCGGACCGCCCGGACATCGAAGGCGTCAGCGACAAGACGCTGCGCACGGTCTTCACGCACGATCACTTCGGCCCCTCGACGCATCAGCAGGCGGGCCTCTACGCCGGTCTGCTTGTCGAGCCGACCGACTCGCAGTGGTTCGATCCGGAGACCAACGCGCTCCTCGGCTCGAACGCCAATCGTCCGCTCGGCAAGGACGGCCGGCCGCCGATGGACGGTGGCCCGACGAACTGGCAGGCGCTGATCGTCGACACGCGCAACCAGGAAAACAGCTACCGCGAATTCGCTCTCGAGTTCCAGGACCGGCAGCTCGCCTACAACGCGAACAGCCGCAAGACGCCGTCGAAGTACGTTCCAGGCGACACGGCGAGCTACACCGGCTGGTCCGATCCGGCGAACGCGATCGCGCCGCCGCTCGGCGGCAGCGGCACGGCGCCGTTCCCGTTCATCGTGACGGGCTCGTTCGGCACCGGCACGTACTCCGTCAACTACCGCAGTGAGCCGCTGCCGTTCCGCATCGCGCCGTTCAGCACCACGTTCCCGGTGACGCCGCCGGTCGATCCGAACGCGTCCGACCTCTCGCACGTCTTCCGCTCCATCGTCCGCGCCGACGCCGCGCTCAACGTGCAGCCGGCGCAGGGAACGCCGGTGTCCCCCGGCTCACCGTTCCAGTTCTCGCAGGCGTACACCGGCGCCAGCGGCACCGATCCGTACACGCCGCTGCTGCGCGCGTACGCCGGCGACAAGATCCAGGTGCGGACGCTGGTCGGCGCGCACATGTCGCCGCACACCTTCACCATGCACGGCGTCAACTGGCTCTTCGAAACGGAGAACGACCAGTCGGGCTACCGCGCCACGCAGTCGATGGGCATCTCCGAGCACTTCGAGATGCTGTTCAACCTGCCGCGCACGGCGAACGCGAACGGCACGGCCGACTACTTCTACTCGACGAGCTCCGACGTCAACGGGCTGCAGGGCGGCAACTGGGGAATCATGCGTGCGTACAACACGACGCAGCCGAACCTCGCCCCGCTGCCGAACAACACGACGCCGGGCGGCACCGTCGCCGACTGCTCGACGTGGAGCGACGCGCCGCAGAAGACGTTCAACGTCACGGCGGTGAACGTCGGCAACCTGTCGAACTCGCAGAAGCAGAAGCTGCGGCTCTTCTACAACCGCCGCGGCCGCGCAGGCTCGAACGTCGAGCAGCTCTTCGATCCGAACGCCATCATCTACCTGCTCGATGGCAAGGCACCGGAGGACAGCAACTTCGAGCCGCTGATCCTGCGCGCGAATGCGGGCGACTGCATCACGATCAACCTGACGAACAACTTCTCCACGCGCGGTGTCGGCACGACGGCGCTGGGACGTCCCTGGTTCAACGTGGCGTTCCAGGTCAACGCCAAGACGCAGGCGGACGCGCAGAACATCGTCAACGCCTTCAACCTCCTCAACAACTACAACACGACGTTCCAGACGCTCTTCAACGGCAACCGCTACGGCTACCAGTTGCCGGTGCCGACGGCGCAGCAGGTGACGGTCGCGCGTGTGGCCGGAACCGGCGGCCTGCAGTGGCAGTTCACCCAGTCGCAGCCGACGCAGGCGTCGTATCTCGTCACGCAGAGCTCCTCCGATCCGACGAAGTTCCAGATCAACGCCACGATCCCGATGACGACCTCGCAGCAGGCGGGCCTGCACGCGCAGCTCGTGGCGCAGGATCCGACCACGTCGAACGGCATCAACGTCGGGCAGAACCCGGTGCAGACCGTCGCTGTCGGCGGCGCCGCGCAGAAGTACGTCTGGTACGCGGGTCGCGTGACCAGCGACGGCACGCGCACGCCGGTGGAGTTCGGCTCCATCAACCTCACGCCGTCCGATCCGCTGCGCCAGCATCCGTTCGGTCTCATCGGCGCGCTGATCATCGAGCCGCAGGGCGCGCAATGGCGCGTCGACGACAACTCGATGGCCTCGGCTACCGTCACGAAGCGTGACGGCAGCAAGTTCCGTGAGTTCGTCGCCGTCGTGCAGGACGACGTCGCCACCATGACGATCAACGGCACGGTCGACGTCGGCCCGAGCATCGTCATCGCGGCCGCCGCGGCGCCGCTCAACCCGAACGGCAGCTCCACCGATCCGGACGCTCGCTCGCGCCCGAACTGGGGCACCGGCGCTCCGTATCCCGCCTTCACCTTCCCGGTGCCGAACGGCTCGAAGTACATCGTCAACGCCGATGACACCGTGGGCGTGATGCTGCAGGGCGGCACGCACGGCTTCACCTTCCCCAACAAGACGCAGGCGCTGCAGATGTTCGACATCGTGCAGCCGAGCTCCACGTTCAAGACGCAGGCGCGCTTCGGTCCCAACTCGTGGGGCACCGATCCGACCTCCTGCCCCGACCAGACCATGGCCACGCTGCGGGCGAAGCCGGGAGTTGCCCAGCGCTCGACGACCGAGTTCGTCTGCACGGTGCACGGCCAGTCGATGAGCGGCACGTTCGTCTACGCCGACATCAAGCCGGACCTGCACCTCATGGGGATGCAGATCGGCGGCACCGCGCCGGCGCAGGGCACGCACGTCTGGGGCATCAACGGTGTCCCGCAGCCGAACAACACGCAGTACGCCATCAAGCCGGGGCAGAAGATCCTCGTCAGCGTCGGCTCGGAGCTGCACGGCATCACGTTCCTCCCGACGACGGCCGGAGGCACGGCCGCGGAGACCGAGGCGATGGTGCGTAAGGTGTTCGACATCGACGCGGTCATTTCGCAGCCGACGTTCGACATGACGAAGTTCGTGCCGTTCATCGGCGTCGGCCCGATCCCGGGCGGCTGGGGCACGGCCGGTTACGGCGCTCCCGCCACGCTCATGCTCCTCACCGTGCGCAACGACATCCCGGCGAGCATCACCTCGCTGCCGTTCGAGTGCACGATCCATCAGGGCGGCATGGCCGGAACGTTCGTCATCAACCAGCCGGGCACGGAAGTGAGCGGCAACGAGATCACGATCAGCGGCGACGTCGTCAACGGCGCCGTCACCTGGACGTTCACCAGCCCCGCTCTCGGCGCCAACGGCTCGCCGATGCCGAACAACTCCGTCTACCGCGTCCAGCCGGGCGACATCATCACCTTCGACGTGAAGGCCGGGACGCACGGCGTCACGCTGAATCTCGACCAGGCGACGAGCGAGCGGATCTTCAACTTCCTCCCCGGTGGCAAGCCGTTCCAGGTGCAGCCGGCCAACGTCGCGCCGCCGCCGCCGGCGTCGTGGGGCACGCAGGGCTTCTCCATCCCGAGCGGCACCACCGAGCCCGTCGTGCTCGCACGCCTTCAGGTCCGCGGCGACGTGCCGACCAACCTGCAGGCGGTGCCGTTCGAATGCTCGATCCACACGAGCGGCATGGCCGGTGTCATCGCCATCGGCAACGTCGACGCCTCCGGTGTCGGCGTGACGCAGGCACCGTCGAACTGGAGCAAGGCGGTCAACTACCGCAGCGAGCCGCTGCAGTATCGCTACGCGTCCGGCAACTTCCTCGACGACTTCGACCCGTGCTCCAACCTCTCGCCGCTCGGCGTCGCCCGCGGCTTCTCCAACAGCCTCGTCCTCGGCGATCCGCAGACGCCGGTGTTCGTCGCCGAAGCCGGCTCGCCGGTCCGCATGCGCATGCTGCATCCGGGCGGCAACGACGAGCAGACGTTCATGCTCCACGGCCACACGTGGCAGGAAGAGCCGTACAACGCCGGCTCGACCGAAATCGCCGACAACCCGACCTCGCAGTGGCTCGGCGGGCGCGACGGCTTCGGCCCGAACGTCTCGTGGGATCTCGTCACCTCCAGCGCCGGCGGCGCCGCCAAGGTCACGGGCGATTACATGTACCGCACGTTCATCGGCACCGACTTCCTCTTCGGCCTCTGGGGCGTCATGCGCGTCGGCGAGCCGGGCAAGGACGTCGTCACGGTGACGCGCTTCCCGAGTGGCGGCGGCATGATCGCGGGCAACGCGAGCGTGAACCCGTCGACCGGCACGCTGGCCGACTTCGTCGAAGTGCAGAGCGGCTCCTCCACGCAGCGCGTCGCCGTCGACCGCCGCAGCGGCGCCTGGACGTACTCCAAGGCCGGCCTGCAGCCGCCGGTGAAGATCACCTCGATCAAGTGCAATGACGCGAACTGCACGTCCCCAACGAGCTGGGGGACGACGACCGCGACGGCTTTCATCCCGGTGATCCAGCAGAACATCACGCCCGCCGCGCTCGACCCGAACGCCATCGACCTCGGCGAGATCGCACGCTACAAATCTCTCGGTCCGCTCAACGCCACGAGCCCGCAGCCGGTGCCGCCGCAGCCGACGCCCGCCGCGCCGGGAGATCCGCATCACGGTGGTGGGAACGGTCATCACTAGCCTCGATTGAAAAGCGACGAGTGGGACCAACAGGAAAGATGTGAAGCCTGTTGGTCCCACGAGTCCTTCGATTCAGCCGCCCCTTCGCCCCATTCCGGTGCACCATAAAGGTCCTCAATGATCGCCACACTCCTTCTGGCCGCCACGGTCGCTACCGCTCCTGTGGAGCGCACTGCCACTCACGCCGGCATCGACGTGAAGATGACCGTCGAAGGCCCCCTCGTCGAAGGTACCGACGCCCTCATCCGCTTCGAAGTCCGCGACTCCACGACGAAGGCGCCGGTCCGCGGCGCGCGTCCCGGTGCGTGGATGGATTCCATCGGCCGTGAATCGCGCCCGAAGCAATGCTCCGACCGCGTGCGCGTCTTCGCCGCCGGCAACCTGCTCGAGCGCGCCGAGGTCGACCTCAATTCGTTCTATGTCCTGGCGATGAACGACGACGCCTCCATCACCGTCGTCGATCCGCTGTTCGGCTACGGCGGCACCAAGCTGCTCGCGCTGATCCCGCTTCCCAGCCCGGCCGAAGACTGGGCGCTGACCAACGACGACAACCATCTCTACGTCTCGATCCCAGGGGCGAAGCAGGTGGCGTCGATCGACACGCGCGGCTGGAAGCTCGGCAAGAGCGTGACGCTCGCCGCCGCGCCGCGCCGTCTCCGTCTGCAGCCCGACGAAGCGTTCGTCTGGGCCGTGACAGCGGAGGGCGTCGCGGTGATTCGCGCCGCCGATCTGTCCCTCGTGCAAACGATCGCCGTACCGGCAGCGAAGGACATCGCGTTCTCCGGCGACAGCCGCTGGGCATTCGTGACCACGGCAACTGGCGTCGCCGTCATCGACGTGCGAACGATGAAGAAGACGAAGGAGCTCGCCGCGGCGAAGCCGGTGTCGCTCGACTGGTCGCCGCTCGCCGGCGCCGCGTACGTCGCGTCGGAGGACGGCACCGTCACGGTGATCGGCGGCGAGCAGATGAAGGTGCTCGCGCGCATCGCGACGGAGCCGGGGCTCGTGCAACTGCGCGTCGCGCCGCTGGGACGTCACGCGCTCGCCATCAACGCGAAGACGAAGAAGCTGCTCGTCATCGACACCGCCTCGAACAAAGTGATCCAGACGGGCGAGCTGCCCGGCGTGCCCGATCAGCTCGCGTTCACGCCGCAGCTCGCGTACGTGCGGCTGGCGAACATGTCCGACATCCAGATGACGGCGTTGTCGCAGTTCGGCCGCATCGGCCAGCCCGTGTCGTTCGCCGACTTTCCCGGCGGACAGCGGCCGTTCGCCGATGGTCCGCCTTCTTCCGCGCCCGGCATCGTCCCCTCCGTCGGTACCGAAGCGGTGCTCATCGCCAATCCCGCCGACCGCTCCATCTACTACTACGAGGAAGGGATGGCCGCGCCGAAGGGGAGCTTCAACAACTACAACCGCCAGGCGCGCGCGGTGATGGTCGTCGACCGCAGCCTGCGCGAGCGGGCGCCGGGCGTGTACGAGACCGTGCGCCGCCTCGATCACGCCGGCACGTACGACGTCGCGTTCCTCTTCGACTCGCCGCGCATCGTCGACTGCTTCGACGTCACGATCGCCGCCGATCCGAAGCGCCCGAAGGAAGTGAAGCGTCAGTTCGCGATCGAGCTCGCGGAGAAGGTGGCGCAGGTCGCGACCGGCGCGCCGGTGTCGCTACAATTCCGCGTGAAGGAGAACGGCGCGCCGGTGACCGGCGTCGGCGACGGCTTCGTGCTCGTCTTCGCCGCGGGTGTCTGGCAGCGGCGCATCCCGGCGACCGTGGCGAACGACGGCACGTACCGCATCGAGTTCACGCCGCCGCAGCCGGGCAACTACTCCGTCTATCTGCGCTCGCCGTCGCTCGGGCTCGAGTACACGTACTTTGGTACCGTGCGGGCACAATGACCATTCAGGCGCTCTGGATCGGTCCATCGCTGTCGCCGATGGAGCGGTTGTCGCTTGCGTCGTTCGTCAGCACGGGCCACGCGGTGCACCTCTACGTCTATGACGAGGTGGAGCGCGTTCCTCAGGGCGTGACGCTGCGCGATGCGAACGAGATCCTCCCTGCCTCCCGCATCTTCCGCTACCGCGAGCACGACTCCGTCGCCGGCTTCGCCAACTACTTTCGCTACAAGCTGCTGGCGGAGCGCGGCGGCTGGTGGATCGACATGGACGTCGTCTGCCTCCGCCCCTTCAACTTCGAGGAGGAGTATGTCTTCCCGAGCGAGATGGCGCACGGCAAGCCGATCGTCGGCAACTGCGTCCTCCGCGCCCCGGCCGGCGCGCCGGTCATGACCGAGGCTTCGCGCATCTGCGACAGCCGCGATCCCGCAACGCTGATGTGGGGCGAGACCGGCCCCCGCCTCTGCGCGGAGCTCGTGCAGTCGTTCGCGCTCGAGCGCTACGTGCAGCCGCCGTCGGCCTTCTGTCCCATCCCCTGGTACGAATGGCGAAAGCTCATCGAGCCCAGCGCCGACATCCGCCTCCCCCGCGACGCCTACGCCGTCCACCTCTGGAACGAAATGTGGCGCCGCGGCGGAGTGGATAAGGGGCGCCAGTATCACCCGCGGTCGCTGTACGAAAGGCTGAAGGCGAACTGCCTGTAGTGCGATGGCAGGACCTGCGCGACGACGAACAGGACCGCGCGACACTCCCCCGCACACCCGTCGGGAACTTCGTGCGTCGCTGGACGATCCAGCGCTCTGCGTGGGCACTCCTGCGCGGGACAGACAAGAGTGTCTGTCCTCCACTTCGGTTCGTCGTGTCAGCAGCGGTGCTGTTTCATCGTCGACTCATCCCGTCCGCGGAGCACGTACCGCACGCGCTCGCGACGCGGAGTGGAGGACAGACACTCTTGTCTGTCCCGCGAGGAATGACGCGAACGCCACCCCCTCCGCACACCCGTCGGAAACCTCGTGCCTCGCTGGACGATGGAGCGCTCTGCGTGGGAGCTCCTGCGCGGGACAGACAAGAGTGTCTGTCCTCCACTTCGGTTCGTCGACCTCGATTCCAGGTGCGGTTGCGGTGATCTGGGGTGCGGTCAGCATGGTTTCGGGTGCGGTCACCGCGGTTTCGGGTGCGGTCGCCGCGGTTTCGAGTGCGGTCAGCATGGTTTCGGGTGCGGTCACCGCGGTTTCGGGTGCGGTCAGCGCGGTTTCGAGTGCGGTCAGCGCGGTTTCGGGTGCGGTCAGCGCGGTTTCGAGTGCGGTCAGCGCGGTTTCGAGTGCGGTCGCCGCGGTTTCGGGTGCGGTCGCCGCGGTTTCGAGTGCGGTCAGCGCGGTTTCGAGTGCGATCGCCGTGATTTCAGGTCCGATCGCCGGTGGTCGGGGCATCGATATCCGTGGCGTGAGCACCGATACCGGTGGCGTCATCGCCGCGCACGGCGGCTGGAGCACCAATCACGGCGGCTGGAACGCGAATCACGGCGGCTGGAACACCGATCGCCGCGGTTTCACCGCCGATCTCACCGGCTGAAGGACGGATGCTGGCGGCGGGGAGACCGGCTGCGCCGGGGCGAGCACCGCGGATGGCGGTCGAACCGGAAGTCGCGGCGCGGGTGAGTGGCCGCGGCGCACCAGCACCGCGGCAAGCGCCGCTTACCCCCCATACAACGGCGCAAACCACGGCAGCAGATCGCTGCAATCATCGATCGTCTGCGGATACTGCTCCGCAATCCGCTTCGGCAGTCCCCGCCTCCGCAGGCGGTCGCGCGTTCGCCGGCGCCAGCGGCGCAGCGCGTCCGCGTCGTCGCGTGACGCCATCCAGTCCGTCACCACCGCGTCCCATTCGCGGAGGCCGTCGACGAAGTCGTCGTGGAACAGCGCTCGCGCCTCTTCGTCCTGCACCAGCGCCGCTTGTGTCGCGGCGTACGCCGCCTCCAGCGCGGCGCGGAACGCCGTCAGTCCGGCGGCCGCCACTTCATCGGAGACGCGGTAGATCGCCCGCAGCGTGCGCACCTGGCCCGGGACGAACTTCTTGCCGATCACGCCACCCAGGATGTGGGCCTGGTCGAGGAAGGTGGAGTTCATCGCGTGCGACGGGTTGAAGTAGCGGTGCGTGCGGCCGGCGATGTGCAG
This sequence comes from Thermoanaerobaculia bacterium, assembly GCA_036380735.1. Lineage (GTDB taxonomy): Bacteria > Acidobacteriota > Thermoanaerobaculia > Gp7-AA8 > Gp7-AA8 > DASVEE01. Next base: position 71,730 of record DASVEE010000069.1, read on the forward strand.
CGAATCGTGGTCCATCGAGATCAGCCGCACCTCCCACCGCCCGTCGCACCACAGCTTGCGCAGGCCGACGTTGCGGATGACGAACGACTCGCCGGCGCTGCTGCCGCGGACGCCGAGCAGCGTCCCCCAGAGGTGGCCGGTCTGGCGGAGGAGGGAGACGTACGTGCGGTCTGCCGCCTCGCGGTTGCGCGCCAGCGCATCCTCCACTGATTGAAAACCAGTGGAGCCGCCCACCGGCACGTAGTCGTCGATGATCTCGTCGAGGATTTCGTCCACGTCGTGCTCCTCGAGCATCGGCAGGATGCGCTGCAGGCGGAACGACGACGTGCCGATGAGGATCGCCTGCCCGGGACGCGTCGCCTCGACGAATTGTCCGGCGACGAAGTGATCGGGCGTGGCGATGTCGTCGCGCCCGAGGCGGTCGACGGCGATGGTCATGGCGGGGTAGAGCGCCGGATCGTCAAAGTACGACAGCAGCGTCTTGTCGCCGTCCGCGGTCGGCACGTAGTCGACGCGGCAGAGGGTCACGATCCGCGGAATCGCCGCCTCGGTCCCATGCGCCAGGCGATGCACGCGTGCGAAGAGCGCGGACGACGCGGCCTCGTGGCGGAGGTAATCGCCGCGCGAGCCGCCCCACAGGTGATGGTGGATTGGCAGTCCCTCGTCGCAGCGGACGTCGAGCGGGCGCGGCCCGCGCACGCCGGCGCGTTTGATCTCCAGCTCCAGGTCACTGCCCGGCGGCTTGATGACGAGGACGACAGTGCCCTTCGGATACTCGACGAGGCCGTTGATCGACGATGGCGTGTCGTCGGCCACCCAGTAGCAGACGTTCTGCGCGATCAGACGCCGCACGATCTCGCGCTCGTACGGCGGCAGCGTGTCGAGCGCGATCTGCGCCTCATCCACGTTGCAGGGATGATGCAGCGGCGGCATCTCGTGCATCGCCGGCGTCGTCCGGACGCGGCTGAGGATCTCGCCGACGACCTCCGCCGGTGTGAACGCGAAGCGCGCGAAGTACAGGCGGCACGGCGCGTCGAGGTGCCGCTCGAAGTCGTGCGGATGCAGATGCGCATTCCGCGCGATCCGGCGCCGGGTGTCGTGGAGGTCGATGCCGAGGTCGCGCAGGAGTGGCTCGTCTTCTTCGTGGAGAAAACGGAACTGGTACTCCAGCGCCAGGCACGCCAGCAGGCGTGTGCGCCAGGAAAGGGGACCGATAGGACCTATAGGACGAATGGGACGAATGGGCAGGCCCCAATCCGTCCCGGTCCCATCGTACCCGCGCGCGATCGCCAGCAGCTCTCGCGCGATCGCCGGATCCCACCGTTCGCCGCGCGCGAGCAGCGCGTCAGCTATTCGCGCGTGCGCGTCCACCGCCGCCGCCGCCGGTCCGTTTGCGCTTGGTGACCGTGGTGGTCGTCTTGCCGCCCTTCGACTTCTTCTTGTTGCTCGGCCCCTTCAGCGCCGTCGTCAGCGCCTGCCACAGCGCCTCGGCGCAAGTCAGAGGGATGGTCAGCGTGCCGGCGTCGACGTCGACACCTTTCTGAATGGACGTCAGGCAGTCCTTGCTCAGTTTCACCGTGACATTGGTCGTACTGGTGGCCATGAAAGCCTCCTCAACCAACAGACGAACGAACGGCCGCGGTTGTGAGCGCCGGATACGGTTTTCGTGCGCGGATCACGTCCTGCGCGCGGTACATGTCGTCGCGCATCACCTTCCCGACGCAGTGCGGATTCGCACGGTTGTAGACCATCAGCACGTCGCTGATGTGCCGCGCGTGCCGTGTCGTGGCCATCTCGAGCATCGGCAGCATGTACGCCTGATCCTCGACCACGCGGAAGTAGGAGCCGTCCACGTCGCGCAGATCGCGGTCGGCGATCCGTTCCCACAGCCAGCGCTTGAACGTGCGGACGGCGGTGCCGCGCCACGGACCGGCGCGGAAGTTGTCGTCCGCGTAAGCGGGCCAGCGTCCGTCGTTCGGCTTCACGTTGGAGATCCAGCTTCCGTACGTGAGCCACGCGTCCTGCTCGCGGTAGGTCTGGGCGATGGTCTCGAGCGCGCGGTTGGTGGCGAACCAGTCGTCGCCGTCGAGGATCACCAGGATGTCGTTCTTGTCCTCACCGGAGCGCGCCACGGCGTTGACGACGTTCTCCATGGCGAACTGCCGGCGATCGTTGCGGGTGACGTGGATGCGTGCATCGCCGCGCGCGGCATCGAGGGCGCGCTCGAACGTGGCGTCGCCGCAAGGGTCGACCGTGACGTACATCTCGAAGCTGCGATAGGTCTGGGTGCGGACGGAGGCAATGCACTTCGCGACGTACTCTTCGCACGCCCCGCAGTTCGTGATGATCTTCATGTTGTGGCGGCAGCATACGCTGCTTCCGCCTCGCGCTCCCGGACGCGCGGCAGAATCTCGCGGCCGAAGAAGAGCATCTCGTCGAGCTTCGGCCATCCGGAGATGATGAACTGCGTGACGCCCGCGGCCTTGAACTCCATCAGTCCGTCGGCGATCTCATCCGGCGAGCCGACGAGCGCAATGGCGGGCGCGCCATGCGTGCGCACCAGCCCCGTCCACAGATACGGCGTGAGCCACTCTTTGTCGGCGAGCGCGTAGGTGGCGCGCATGCCGACCGCGTCGGTGCGCTGCACGAAGCTCTGCTCGACCTTGCTGTTGTCGATGGCGTCGCCCGCACGTCCGGCAAGCTCGCGGGCGGCGGCGAGCGACTCACTGCGCGTCGGCCGGCCGACGATGGAGAGCCGCACGCCGACGGTTCGGCCCGCGCGCAGCACTGCCTCGGCTTTCGGACCGATCTTCTCCGGCGCATCGGCCATCATCATCCAGCACGTGCCCTGCGTGATCGCCACGCGCCGTGCCGCGTCGGAGTTGCCGGCGATGTAGAGCTCGGGTGAGGTGCCGCCGACGTACGGCGTGTTCAGCCGTCCCCCTTCGAGCCGGTAGTAGCGCCCCTCGAAGGCGACCGGCACTTCGCCGCGCCAGTAGCGATTGCACACGTCCAGGAACTCCTCGGTCCGGTCGTAGCGCTCGTCGTGCGCGAGGTAGTCGCCGTACGAGCGCTGCTCCTCCGGCGAATGGCCGGCCACGACGTTGATGGCCACGCGTCCGTTGAGCAGCGCGGAGAGCGTGTTGACCTGCTGCACGAACGTGGTCGGGCAGATGAGGCCCGAGCGGTACGCGATGATGTAGTTGATGCGCGTGGTGTGCACGCCGACGCCGGCGGTGAGGATCAGTGCGTCCGGTTCGTGCCAGCCGAAGTTGACGAGCATCCCGTCGATTCCCACTTCTTCGGCGGCGCGGCAGAACGCCGCCTGCTGCTCGATCTCCGGCAGCCCGGTCTCGGCGCGGCTCGCGTTGTACGCGCGCGACGCATCGGCGCGCTCGCCGCGTTGCGTCATGCGCCAGTGAAAGCGCAGCGGGGTTTCGTCGTTCATGCGAGCCCTCGTATCCGCCGCCATGCCGCGGCGGCCATCCATTCCGGTATGTGATGCAGCGGCGAGAGGAAGCCGAACGCGACGAGGATCATGCCGACGCTCGTCAGCTCGAACCACGTCGCTGCCTCGCCGAGCACGAACGTCGCGACTACGCCCGCCATCAGACTGGCGCCGCGATTCAGCGGCACGCAGAAGCAGTTCTCGCGGCGGTCGAGATAGATGAGCGTGCCGAAGATGAAGAGCGACGCGTAGAGCGCGCCGATGACGAAGCCGATGTTCGCCACGGCGCTGCCGCTCGTCAGCGCCAAGAGCCCCTGGCGCAGCCCTTCGACACCGAAGGCGGCGCCGAGCAGCGGCCCGAGGATCAGCACGGCAAGCGCGATGAGGCTCTCCTCGACGAAGTAGCGCCGCGTCGGCTCCTTCGCCTCGACCTTGGCCATCAGCGTCATCTGCGGCAGCCGCATCGCGTAGCCGGCGAGATACGCCATCGTGTTGATGAGGGCGATGGTGGTGAAGCGGCGATCGTCCGTCGCGAACATCGTGAGCAGCACCGCACCGATGCTGATGACGAGCGCCACCGACGAGAACCAGCGCACGCGCCGCCCGCACGCGAGGTCGACGACCGGCGCGAGGACCAGCACGCCGCCCCGCAGCAGCAGCAGCGCGAAGAGGATCGAGACGCCGTGGAAGGTGTAGGCGAGCGTGGTCGTGGCGATGATGATGGCCGTGCCGATGCCGGAGATCACGACCGGAAGGCCCGGCACGCGCGCATGCCGCCACCAGCCGCTGAGCAGGATGAACAGCGGCAGCACGACCGCGGTGCCGGCAATCGCCGATGGCAGCAGCGTGAGGCCGTCGGTGGTGACGCCCAGCCTGCCGCTGGTCATCGCCTTCGTGAGCCCCGCGTACGGCGCATAGGCCACGAAGTACCCCAGCCCGAGCCCCCAGACGATGCGATTGACCTTCTTGTTCATCGCTGACTCCACCAGTGGGACGAATGGGACAGAGAGGACGGATGGGAGTTGTCCCATCGGTCCGTTTCATCCGATGCGTCCGATGCCTTACGGCTTGTAGAACGACACGTCGTAACTCCGCCCGAGGAGCTGCTTCCCGATGGTGGCCAGCACGTGATCGTCGTTGTCGTGGCGCACGTAGATCGACAGATCGCGCCAGATCCGTTCGATCGGGCTGGGGCGGTTCAGCGCGCGCGCTCCGCACGCGCGGATGCAGTGATCGACCGTCTCCACCGACAGATGCTCCAGCAGATGACGCACGCGGTTGCCCGCAACCTGCGCCTCGGCGGAGCGGCCGCTTTCCCACAGCGTCGCCACGTGGCGCAGCCAGAGATGAGCGGTGTCGATGTTGAGCGACATCTTCGCGAGATGGTGCTGCACGTACGCATCCTCGCCCTTCACGCTGCCGCGGATCGCGTCCAGCGCGTAGTCGTACGAGGCCACGGCACCGCCGAGGAAGGAGGCGCCGTATTGAGGGGCGAAGCAGGTCTGCCACGACTCGCGCAGATACTGGCCCGGATAGCCGATGAGGTTTGCGTCCGGGATGAACGTGCCGTCGAAGCGCACCGCGTGACTGACGGTCGCACGCATGCCGATCGGGTCCCACCACGAGCCGTCGATGCTCACGGTCGGATCGGTGAGCTCGCACGCCATGAGAAGGAGATGGTCGACGTCGCCCGACGCATGCCGCGCGCCGCCCGGCCCTTCGGTGTTGACCAGGAGGATGGCCCAGCGCGCGCCGCCTGCGCTCGTAGCGAAGGCTTTGGTCCCGGTGAGGCGCCAGCCGCCTTCGACGCGCTCGGCGTAAGTGCCGAAGCGGTTCGTCTCGCCGGGCGCGCGCGTCTGCGGCTCGCCGCTCCACGCGACCCACGTCTCGCCGCGCGTGAGCACGCCGTCGAACCAGCGGGCTTTCTGTTCGTCGGTGCCGAGGCCGTCGAGGATCACGAGCGAGTTGACGTGCCCTTCCCAGCAGCGCGCGAGCGACAGGTCGGCGCGCGCGATCTCCTTCGTCAGCATCCAGAGCGTGAAGACGTCGCCGCGGTAGGGGCCGAGACCGAGGCCGCCGGCTTCGCGCGGAATGGCGGCGCCGAGGAGGCCAGCCTCGAAGAGATCGCGGACGTCCTCGTGCGGGAACGTGGCGGTGGCGTCGTAGTGCGCCGCGCGCTTCGCCAGCTTCTCTTTCGCCAGCGCGCGCACGGCGGCGACGAGGTCGCGCCGTTCTTCCGGAAGGTAGAGGTCGGCGATGGTGTCGTGCGCTTCGGTCATTGGTTGAGCGGCCGTCATCAGGACCTCCGGTAGTAGAACTCGCGAACCCACAGGTTGACGTCGCCGCGCGTCAGCGCCGCGACGACGAGGACGCCGCCTTTGATGTTGGCCTGCAGCCGCACCGTGCCGGTGTCGGTGCTGAAGGCCAGCGCGTCCTGCGAATCGAAGCCGTCAATGGAGTAGGGGAGCGACGTCGCCTCGAAGTCTTTCGTGACGATGCGCAGCATCCCGTCTTCCTCGTGCACGTCGATGCGCGTGATGCCGCGCGAATGGGCGTTGGTGTTGAGCCAGGTGCCGAGGAGCGGCGCGACGTTCATGCGGCGCGTTTCGGTGAGGACGGGTGCGCTGCTCATGCTTCGCTCCTGTAGAAGAACTCGCGGGTGAAGGCGTTGGAGCGGCCGTTGTCGTGCTTCCAGCGGACCCACGTGGCCACGACCATCAGCCCGAGGTTGACGTTCGCTTCGACCTCGACGTTCGCGTCGGTCAGGTCGTAGCGGGCCAGAAAGGCCGTGCCTTTGGCGGGATCGGCAGGCGTCGCATAGACCGCTTCGGCGCGGCGCTCTCCCCAGTCGGAAGGATCGCTGCCGAAGATGTGCACGTGCAGCGCATCGCCTTCGACGCGTGCGTCGAGGTGATCGATCCACTGCGGTGCTTCATTCGTCTTGCGCCACGAGCCGGCGAACGGCGACAGGTCGATCATGCATCTCCCCTTTTTCCCCCAGACCGAGCACGACGCGCGGCACTTCGTCCGGCATCGGCTCGCCCGTCATCAGATGGAACTGCGACATGGCCTGCATGCGCAGGACGTCGCGCCCGTCGATCGTGACCTGGCCGCGCGCACGGCGTGACGCGACCAGCGGCGTCGGTTCCCCGCGGTAGACGAGATCGATGACGACGGCTTCGTCCTCGAGCAGCTCGGCGTCGAACGGCAGTTCTCCTTCGCGTCCGCACGGTGTGGCGTTCACGACGATTGCGTAGCCGCGCGGCGAGAAGCTCGCGAGCGGCAGGAACGGCAGACGGAGCAATCGGACGGCGAGCGAGGCGCGGTCGTAGCCGCGGTTGACGAGCGTGACGTCGGCGCCCGCCTGCTGCAGCGCCGCGGCGATCGCGCGTCCGGAGCCGCCGCAGCCGACGACCGCCACACGCTGATTGCGCGGCTCGACGCCACGCTCCCGCAGCGTCAGCAGCACGCCTTCCGGATCGGTCGTGTCGGCGGTCCAGACGCCGCCTTCGTTGACGAAGAAGTTGGAGGAGCGCGCACGCGCCACCATCGGCGTCTTCGCGCCGGCCGCGGCCAGCGCGATTTCCTTGTGCGGCGAGACCACGGTGAGCGCGCCGACGCTGAAGCCGAGCGACTCCAGCCCGCCACCTTCGATGAGCGCCGACCAGAAGTCGCCAAAATCGGAGACGTCGAACGGCAGGTAGAGCGCGGGGATGCCGAGCTGCCGGAACCCTTCGTTGTGCAGCCGCGGCGACAGCGAGTGCAGCACCGGGCGGCCGACGATGCCGAAGATCTTCTCGAAGCGGTGGAGTTGAGGGAATCCGTAGTCGTCGAGGCGCTCGAAGAGCACGCGCGCGCCGAGGTGCGGCGCGATGACGCGCGTCCAGAAGCCGGTCGGCCCGGTGGCGTAGGCGGTGACATCCTCACGCCCTTCCCGCCGCAGCAACTGCAGCGGCAGCAAAGCCTCCGAAGCGCGCGTCGTCTCCACTTCCAGCCGGTAGAGCGCCGCCGGCGTGCGCGTAATGCAGCGGTACGCATCCTCGAGCTGCTGCGCGCGCCCCCGCCACGTGATCAGACGGCGCTCCGGCGCGATGCTCCGCAGGCGTTGAGCGTCCGTCAGATCACGCGTCTCCAGCTCGACCAGATCGAGCTGCGCCGCGTGCATGACGGTGGACACATGAGGAAGACGGTGGAGGCGCGAAGGTTGTGAAAAGGGGAAGAACGATAGGACGAATAGGACCTATAGGACAGATAGGACCAATAGGACCCCACCCGCCCCGTGAGCCATCGGCCGAAACGCCGCAAGGTCCGCAGGCCTATAGGTCCTATCCGTCCTATTCGTCCTATTTCCTATCTGTCCTATAGGTCCTATTTGGTCCTGACACCACAACCCTACCTTGCCGCCCGAAACCGCCGCCGTCCACTGGGCAGTTCCTGCGCATCCAGCGCGGGATTCCGATCGAAGAACCCGTGCGGCACCAGCCGGAAGCCGATGCTCTCCACCGGCATCACCGGGTAATCCTCCGGTCGCGGCACGTGGGTCATCCCGATGGTGTGCCACACCACCACGTCGGAGCCCACCCCGTGGTCGCCCAGCGGCTCGGCCGGCGACGTGAACGCCACCAGGCCGTCGCCTTCCGGTCCCTGGTTCGGGAAGTCGCCGGCGGCGTAGCGCTCTTCCTCGCGGAAGCGTGTCACCCACAGCGCGTGGCTGGCGAAGGCGGCGCGCAGCAGCGGCGCGTAATCGGGTGCCGACAGCGGCACCGCGATGGAGCCGCCCTCGATGGCGAACGCCGTGTGCCCGCCGGCGGCGTTGTGCGCGGTGGCGCTGCTCACTTCCCAGTGCCGCGACAGGAACGGGTTCGCATCGCGGGCCGCTTCGTGCGTCAGCACCGTCTCCACCGCGTCGAACGCGTTCTTGTAACCCGGCACCGCAACCGCGCGGATCTCCGTCTCCGCGACGACGTTCTCCGTACCGTCGACGTCGAGGTCGAGACGGAAGCTGAAGAAGTGCTGGTGGTTCGGGGCGGCCACGGGCGTACCGAAGTCGTCGACGCCGACGATCGGCGCACCCACTTCGTCCTCACCGTTGGAGCCGCGGTTCAGCGTCGTGCCGGTCAGCACCACCTTCACCTCGATCGAGCCGTCCATGCCGAAGATCCAGTCGAAGCCGTAGATGTAGTTGCCGATCCAGGCGTTCCACGTCAGCACCAGGTCGCGGCGGCCGCGCGTGTCGCGCTCCGCGTTCGACGGATCGGTGCGCGTCCACAGCAGCCCGTTGTCGCGCTCGTACATCCCCAGCGTCCCTTCCGACAGGTACGGCTCGCCGGTGTCGGAGCCGAAGACCGTCGTCATCAGGTGCGCGTGCTCCGGCACGTCGCGGTTCGGCTCGAGCGTCTGCGCGAACGTGCCGAGGTTGTATTCGCCGACGTCGAAGGCGGAGCGCCACGACCAGTTCTCGTCCGGCACGCCATACGGCACGTAGATCTCCGAGAGCGACATCCGGTACGCGACCGGCCGCAGGCGGCCGTTGTCGTTGTAGCGCACGTCGTACAGCACCAGCCCTTCGCGCGGATGCAGCACCGGATAGAACTGCCAGTTCTGCCAGCGCACCAGGTTGCCGGTGAGCTCGAAGCCGCCGCCGTTCGGCTGCGTCACTTTCAGCGGTTTGAGCCCCGTGCGGCGCGTTGCGGCGTTGCCGGTCTCGCGCGAGACCGGGCGCACCAGCGTATCGGTCATGTGCACGACGCGGAGGTCGTTCATGTCGATCGTGACGACGACGCCTTCGATGGGGCGGACATACGGGTTCTGCGGATTCTCCGCGTCGTAATCGTCGACCGACGCGCCGCGGAGGAAGGAGAGCGCGCGGAGGAGCCGCGTGCGCGAGCCGTGCGTCAGCGAGGCCACGACCGAAGCCGGCAGCTCCTGATCGCCGGGCGCCCAGACGTCGACGTAGACGTCGTCCGGATCGACGCCGCGCTTGCGCATCGCCGCTTGCCACGGTGCGTACGCATGCACCAGCTCATCCGCGATCACATACTCCTCGGCCGTCACCGCCGGCTGCGTCCCAGCGGGTGCCAGCTCGATCCGCGAGACCATGCTGGTGCGCAGGTCGACCGTCACGATCCACAACTTGTTCGACGGCGCGTGCAGTACGTGCACCGTCGCCGCGCGGGGAAAGTCGAGCGTGCCGCTCCAACTGCGCACGTACGCCTTCGCCGGCTCGCGGAGGGCGATGTAGGGGAAGAGCAGCGGCTCGTCGGGGAGGTTGTTGGCCGCGGCGAAATGGGCGCGGACCACGTCATACGCGGCGAAGTGCTCGGCGGCGATCAGCGGCTGCAGCGGATGCGTCACCGGGTTGGCCGGCGACTCCTTGCTCCGCTTCTGCTTCGTGCGAGCCTCGAGCGACTCGCCCCACGCCGCCGCCAACAACACGAACGCCACCACAGCCACCATTTTGTTCATGGCCGCAGGCTACCGCAGTGGCGGTTTCAACGGAACAGGGCGCGGGCGTTACCCGCCGGCGCTAGAACACGAAAAACCGCCGCGCCTTGTGGATGTCCCCCACCGATTCGCGCAACAGCATGCGCGCCTGCTGCACGCGTTTGCGCGCCGTCGCCTCGGTGATGGCCAGCCGTGTGGCGATCGTCTCGTAGGCCGCCTCATAGAGGAAGCGCAGCCGCGCGACCTCGCGGAGGAGCGGTGGCAGTTCCTCGATCGCTCGCTGCAGCGACGAGCACAGCTCGTTCGACAGGGCCGCCTCCTCGGGCGACGGGCCCGGATCGACGGGCGTCAGCTCGTCGGCCGCGGTGACGTCTTCCACCGGCACGGTGCCGACCGTCATGCGCTGCCGTTCGCGGCACATGTCGAGGCAGACGTTGCGCGTCAGCGTCGTCAGCCACGCCTGCAGGTTGATGATCTCCTCGGCATGCTGCGGCAGCTTGTTGAAGGCCAGGAGCATGGAGCGGCTCACCGCATCCGCGGCGTCCGCCGGCACGCCACCCATGTGGCGGAGACAGATGCCGTACAGGTGCAGGCGGTGCTGCAGCCAGAGCGGCCAGAAAGCGGCTGTATCGCCGCCCCCCAAGGTGCGCAGGAGTGACTTTTCCTCGATAGGAAACGGGACGTTCGTCGGAAGTTCCATCGACCCCTCTCTTTGGCGTCTGCGGCGCCGACTCGTACAGTTGTCTTGGGACCCGGTAATTGAGGAGTGATTTAAAGATGCGTTTCCCTACCCTGCCCCCCTCGAAATTTCTCGGGTGTACTCGTCCACGTACCTTTGGGCCATGCGCCGGTAGTGAAATTCGGACAGCGCGTGACGCCGGCAGGCCGCAGGAGAAATCTCGTCGAGGCGCTCGGCCGCGGCAAAATAATCCTCCAGCGTGTCGCAGACGAAGCCTGTGTCGGGCGCGACCAGCTCCGGGCAGGCGCCGTTGCGGCTCGTGATCACCGGCGTCCCCGACATCAGCGCCTCGGCGATCACCAGCCCGAACGGCTCGTGGAGCTGCGTCGGGAAGAGGAGGGCGCGGGACCGGGCGATGAGCATCGCCTTCTCCTCGTCCACCACTGGGCCGAGGTAGCAGACGTTCGGCGAGAGCGGCGGCGACTCCAGGTCGAGGTCCGCCGCGACGTACAGCCGGCAGGCGAGATGTTCCGCGATCGCGATGGCGATGAGCAATCCCTTGCTGACCGCGCGCGAGAGGTGGCTGACGATGAAGAGGAAGTCGTTGCTCTTCGTCTCCGAGTAGACGAACTCCTCCGGGTCGATGCCGTTCCAGACGTACCGGGTGAAGCCGAACGACCGCGCGTGGGCCTGCGAGACGAAGATGAAATGCTCCGACATCGCGCCGATGTGCCGCTCGCCGGTCTCGAAGGGGGCGTGAAACGTCCGCACCCACGGCTTGCGCGGAGGAGGAGGAGCCCCGTACACCGGGTAGTCGTTGAAGTGATAGATGTCGGCGTCGGTGACGGTGCGCTTCGCGGCGACGACGCCGGGCGGCAGAGGAGCCGCGTAGCCGCCGGAGACGTCGTACAACACCTCGTGCCCGAGCTCGGCCAGCCCTTTGGCGATGTTGTCGTGGACGCGCGACGAGCCGTTCCCCCCTCGCCGTGCGGGGTAGCGGCTCCCCGACGTCAGCAGGACGCGCACGTTAGTAGACGCATGGCGGAGGCTCGGCGTGAAAAGGAAATCAGGAAGGAAGGGCGGATTGGTCGGGGCGAGAGGATTCGAACCTCCGACCCCCTGCTCCCAAAGCAGGTGCGCTACCAGACTGCGCTACACCCCGACGTGGACCGGCCAACAGGGTAACCGGAAGGTCAATTCCTCCGCGTTGTCCGTTGCCCGTTTTCCGTTTTCCGTCGCGCAGCGCGCGGCGGATCGATCCGCTACGGACAACGGACAACGGAAAACGGACAACGCGGAGGAACGCGCCACGGCCTACATCGCCTGCGCGTGATCCCCCATGCGGCGTGGCGGCAGCGCGGCCATCCACTTGTCGCAGTCGCCGGGCTGCAGGACGAACTCGAAGGCGGTTCCGTGTGAGCGCAGACGCAGTGCGCGGCACTTTCCTTCGACGCTCTTGCCCGTCACGAGCTCGTCGTCGTACTCGACTTCGTCGATCCGGTTCAGGTCGAAGGACGCCTCCAGATCGGCGTTCTCGTAGTAGATCGAGTCCTGCGTGAGGGTCAGCGCCACGGGGACGAAATGGTTGGCCTCGACGTGGGAGGCGCGCGACTGGACTCGCGCTCCTTCTGCTCGTTTCTTCAGCAGTTCGCCGAGGTGATCGTTACGACGCATGTTCAGGTACATCACTGCGAGACCCACGACCACTGCCACTCCGATGAGGCTGAGGAAAAATCCGCTCACGAGCTACCTCCTCTGCGTGTTGAGGCGACGTTCAGTTGTGGCGTTCTGGAAAAATGTACGCCTATTCCAAAAAGATCTCTACCTCTTTCGTACGTAGAGGCCGCCTGTAGGTTGACAAGCGACGCAAAGATCACTAGCGGCTAGAATGCATTCAATGACCGCGACCAGGCGGAAGATGCGCGACGAGCACTCATCGGGCGGGGCCGTCCTCACGCTGCGCGACGGTCGCCTGCATGTCGCGCTGATCGCCACCCGGAACCGCACGCGCTGGGGCCTGCCGAAAGGGGCGGTCATCGACGGCGAGACCAGTGAGCAGGCCGCCCTCCGCGAGGTGCAGGAGGAGACGGGCCTCGACGCCGTCATCGTCCGCACGCTCGACACCATCGAGTATTACTTCCGCGCCGGCGACACCGTCATCCGCAAGCGCGTCGACTTTTACCTCATGCGCTATACCGGCGGCACCCTTACGCCGCAGCTCAGCGAAGTCGATGACGTCGAGTGGGTCGAGCTCTCCGCCGCCATCCAGCGCGCCAGCTTCGAATCCGAGCGCAAGCTGCTGGAGATGGCGCAGCAGCTCACTTCTTCTTCGCCGGTGGCTTCTTTTTCGCCGGCGCAGACGACGTCCTCTTCGTCGACGTAGTCTTTTTCACGGGCGCCGCCTTCTTCGTGTAGGCTGCTTTCTTCGCCGGCGCCGCTTTTTTCGCTGAGGTTCCCTTCTTCGCCGGCGTCGCCTTCTTCACGGAGACTTTCTTCGCCGAGGTTTTCTTCGCCGGCGGGGCGGCCGCCTGCTGCTCCCGCTCCAGCCGCGCCGCCATCGTCGGCCGCCCCTTCGCGCCGGAGGCCGCGCGGTTGCTGATCCAGATCTTCTCGCCGCCCATCTCCTCGACCAGCTTCTGCGAGACGACGGAGCGCGGCGCGACCGCGGTCACGTCCACCGCTTCGTTCGCGAACTCGTCGCGATGCTTCAGCAGCAGCCACTCGTTCCCGCGATCCGAGCTTCCTTTGCCCTTGATGCGCACGAGGGCCCACTCACCGAACATCTTCTTGCCGAACATCCGGAACGTCAGCTTCCCCGACTTCAGCGCCTTCACCGGATCGTCGCCCGGCTCGATGAACTCCCATGTCCCGTTGTCCCAGATGATCACGTTCCCCGCGCCGTAGTTGCCGGCGGGGATGACCCCCTCGAACGAGGCGTAGTCGTACGGGTGGTCCTCCGTCATCATCGCCAGCCGCCGCACGCCGGGGTCGTACGACGGCCCCTTCGGCACCGCCCACGACTTCAGCACCCCCTCCATCTCCAGGCGGAAGTCGTAGTGGAGGTGCGACGCCGCGTGCTTCTGGATGACGAAGATCGGCAGCTTCTGCTTCCCCTTCAGCTTCGATCCCGCCGGTTCCGGCGTGTCGCCGAAGTCGCGCATCGCGCGGTATTTCTTGAGCAGCTCGCGTTCGGCCATGCAAGCGGACGGTGCTTTCACAGGCGATGCCGGGGGCGGGGGAGGGGCGGTTTTCGGTTTTTGGTTTTCGGTTTTCGGTGCTGCGCGACCGCCAGCCTCCTCGCCGAGCGCAGCACCAACAACCGAAAACCGAAAACCGAAAACCAAGACGTCCCTCCCCTTCCCCCCCCCAACCCTTTGCCCTGCTACACTTTGCCTCTCCTGCGGCGCTATTCTTGCAAAGAGGAGGTCGGCTCGAAATGTCGCCGTCCATCCGGAAAATGCTCTGGGGCGCCTTTGCGGCGTTGGCCCTCCTCGTCGCGGCTGGTGTCGCGTTGACGATCGTCGTTCTCCAGATGGAGCGCCAGCACGAGACGCAGCTCACCAAGAGCTCCCGTCCTCTCCTCGATGCCGTCCGCCTGATGGACGCGCAGCTCACCGAGATGGTCGCTTCCTCGCGCGGCTACTTCATCACCAGCGAGTCGCAGTTCGAGCAGCAGTTCGACGACGCCAAACGCGAGTACGAGACGGCGCTCGAGCGCGCGAAGGAGCTCGCCGCCAGAACTCCGGCCGAGGAGCATCTGCGCGAGTTCGAGTTGCATGGCACCGATCTCATCGCCCGCCTCGCCAAGCAGAACCAGTATCGCAAGGAGAACGACGAGCCGGCGGCCAAGGAGATCTCGAGTGAGGTGGCGGCCAAACGCCGCCAGGCTCCCGACTACATCGAGCGCATCGCCACTCCCGTCCTCGCGCAGGAAGCCGAGAGGCTCGAGGCCATGACCACCATGCGCCAGTGGGTCATCACCATGATGGTGCTCGTGGCCCTCCTGATGATCGGCCTCGGCGCCGTCGCCGTCTGGCGCATCGAGCAGCTCCTCGGCGAGTCCATCACCCGGCAGGTCCGCCGCACCGAGGCCATGATCGCCGGCATGGCCGACGGCGTCATGCTCGTCAACGAGGACGGCCGCACCGTCTTCATCAACCCCGCCGCCGAGAAGCTCCTCGGCCGCACCGACGTCGGCGTGCCCATCGAGCATCAGGCCGAGCACTACCGCCTCCGCAACGCCCACGGCCGCTCGCTCGACACCAAGGAGCTTCCCGCCGCGCAGGCACTGTCCACGGGCCGCGCGGTGCAGGACGCCACCATCCTCATCGTCCGTGAGGACCGCCAGGTCGCCGTCTCCATGAGCGCCACGCCGCTGCACGAGGACGAGCGCATCTCCGGCGTCATCGTCACCTTCCGCGACATCACCGAGCGCCGCCTCCTCGAGGAGGAGATGGCCGTCACCGCCGAGCGCGCGCAGATCCTCGCCGACGCCGGCGCCTTCTTCTCCTCCAACATCGACCCCGCCTGGGTCACCCAGGCCATCGCCGAGCGCATCGCCGAAGTCCTCGGCGACTGGACCGCCGTCATCCTCAAGTCGCCCGACTCCAACGAGCTCCGCGTCGCCTCGATCTACCACCGCGACATGGCCTCGCTCGGCCTGGCCTGGTCGTACATCTACCGCCAGCCGCTCGTCGTCGGCGAGGGGATCATCGGCCAGGTCGTCTCCACCGGCTATCCCTCATTGACGGCGAACGTCGGCACGGCCGGCGACGACCTCTCCAGCGTCTACCACGCCTCGTCGATGCGGCTCGCGTCGCTGCTGATCCTTCCGCTGCGCACGCGCCGCGAGATGCTCGGCGCGCTGATCATCGCCGCGAACGATCCCGACCGCGCCATGACGGACCAGAAGCTGCCGCTGGCCGAAGTCCTGGCCGAGCGCGCGGCGCTCGCCATCGAGAACGCGAAGCTCTACACCGAGCAGGTCGAGGCCCGCCGCAAGGTCGAGGACCTCTCGCGCCTGAAGGACGAGTTCCTCTCCATCGCCTCGCACGAGCTGCGCACTCCTGTCACCTCGATCAAGGGCTACACGCAGCTCGCCAAGTCGCTGATCAAGGAAGGCGACCTCAACACCTCGGAGGAGTACCTCGAGATCGCCCTCGACCAGATCGACCGCATGTCGCGCCTGATCCTCGAGCTGCTCGACGTCTCCCGCATCGAGACCGGCCGCCTCGAGATCCGCCGCGAGCCCATCCAGTGGTCGCAGTTCGTCCGCGACGTCGTGCACCGCCACCACACCGCCGTCAGCGACCGCCGCTTCCACCTCGATGTCCCGAACGAGACCAAGGTCGTCCAGGGAGACCGCGACCGCCTCGAGCAGGTCCTCGGCAACCTCCTCGAGAACGCGGTCAAGTACTCCCCCGACGGCAGCGAAGTCTTCGTGACGGTGGACGACCGCGGCGACAACGTCGTCACCGCCGTCTGCGACCGCGGCATCGGCATCCCCGCCGACGAGCTCGGCCAGGTGTTCGAGCGTTTCCACCGCGGCCGCCAGGTCTCGTCGACCAACTACGGCGGTCTCGGCCTCGGCCTCTACATCACCAAGCAGATCATCGAGCGCCACGGCGGCGGGATCTGGGTGGAGAGCAAGGAAGGCATCGGCACCACTTTCTACTTCGCGCTGCCGGTCGCCCCCGTCGGGGCCATCGTTTCGCAGCCGGCGGCCGTACCAACCAGTCGATGATCCTTCTGGCGGCCCTCCTCGCCGCGACCCTCTCGCGCGAGTCCCTCACCGGCATTCACCAGCAGCCCGTGCCCGATGTGCGCATGGCTGCCGATGGCGCCGTCGTAGAGGTGGCCGGCCGCAAAGCCGTCGTCGTGATCGTGGATCAGGGGACGAATAGGACCCATAGGACCCATAGGACGAATAGGACGGATGGGACAGAAGGCATGGCCGCTGTCTGTAGTCCTGTCCGTCCTATCGGTCCTGTACGTCCTATCGTTTCCCCTTCCCTCGAGCGCATCGCCTGCTTCTACGACACCGAAACCAGCGCTCTGTTGACCTACGAACCGCTCTACTGGACCGCCAGCCCCGCGCGTGTCTTTGAACCGAATCCCGTCGTCGCTCTCAACGACCCGTCGCTGCACGACCGCAACGACGCCGCGTCCGCCGTCCCGGCGCAGGCGTACAGCAACGTCACGGTGGACGCCACCGCGCCGCTCGCCGGGCCGCACGTCGTCATCACCAACCTCAGCCCGCCGGCGACGCCCATCCCCGACGCTTCCGGGCCGCTCGACTTCGACCGGCAGGACGACTTCTTCGAGGCGGTCCACGCCTACTTCCACATCGATCGCAACCAGCGCTACCTCCAGTCGCTCGGCTACACCGGCTCGCGCCAGCTCGTGGCCTATCCCATCCCCGTCGATCCGCATGGCGCAAACGGCACCGACAACTCCTTCTTCATCCCCGCGGCCACGCTCGGCCGCGGCGCGCTCCACTTCGGGGACGGCGGGACGGATGATGCCGAGGATGCGGATTTGCTGATTCACGAGTACGGCCATGCGATTCTCGAGTGGATCTCGCCCGGCACGTTCGGCGGTCCGTTCAGCAGCCAGGCGCGCGCGATGAGCGAAGGCTTCGGCGATTACTGGGCCTTCTCCAACCACTACGAGCGCCGCGTGGCGTCGGGACGCGATCCCTTCTGCCTCGCCGACTGGGACACGCGCTGCTGGGAGGATGCGTCGTCGGAGAACTGCGGCTACCCCGCCGGCACCGACTGCCTCCGCCGCCTCGATTCGCCGAACACCATGGCGAACTACGTGACGACCGACCTCCCCGGCACGGAGCATCGCAACGGCACCATCTGGTCATCGGCGCTGCGCGAGATCTACCTCAGCGCCGGCAAGCGCACCACCGACATCCTCGTGCTCGAGTCGCTCTTCGGCACGCCGCCGAACCCCACGTTCGCCGGCGTCGCGCGGCGCATGGTGGAGGTCGACCGCCTCCTCTTCGCCGGCGCGCACGTCCCCACGATCTGCGCGGCGATGGCGGCGCGCGGCATCCTCAGCGACTGCGGCGCATTGCCGCGCGGTGAGCTGACGCACTTCCAGTCGCCGCAGCAGGGGATCGCCATCCCGGAGATCGATCCCGCCGGCGCGGTCGCTTCGCTGACGATCGCCGACACGCGCGCGATCGAGCGCGTCTACGTCCGCGTCGACATCGCCCACGAGGAGCGCGGCGATCTCCGCATCGTCCTCATCGCCCCCGACGGCACGGAGATCGTGCTGCAGGGCGTCAGCGGCGACCGCGGCGAAGACGTGCGCACCACGTTCGGTCTCGACGTCGAGCCCGACGAGTCGCTCGACGTCCTCCGCGGCCGCAGCGCCGCCGGCGTGTGGCGGTTGCGCGTGACCGACGCGCGGTTGCGCGATACCGGCACGCTCGAATCGTGGGCGCTGATCCTTCAACTCGCCGGCGACGTGCCGCTCGCACAGCGGCCGCGCGGCACGCAGTTCATCCCCGTCGTGGCGCACGTGACGTCGTTCCGCAGCGAGCTGCGGCTCTTCGCGCCGGAAGCGACGACCGTCACCCTCGTCTACACGCCGAGCGGCACCGACGGGCGCACGTCGTTCTCCGCCGTGCAGGTCGCGCTGAACGCCGGCCAGGTCGTAGTGTTCGACGACGTCGTGCGCACGCTGTTCGGCAACGTCGGCAGCGGCAGCATCGAGCTCGCGGGCAACGTGCTCGCCAGCAGCCGCACGTACAGCGAAGGGGAGAGCGGCGAGTACGGCCAGCTCATCCCCGCGTTGCGAGGCGCTGCCTTGCCGCTCTATCTGCCGATGCTGCGGGTCGACGAGGAGTTCCGCACGAACGTCGGCTTCACCGAAACCTCGGGCATCGGCGGGCGCATTCGCCTCCGTTACCAGCGCCGGTCCGTGCTGATCGACCTCGCGCCGTTCGCGCACGTGCAGATCCCGGTCGAGGCGACCGGGGTCGCGGTCGTCGAGTGTGCTTCGGAAGTCTGTCCGGAGGTGATTGCGTACAGCTCGATGATCGACCGGGTCACGAGCGATCCGACGTTCGTTCCGGCCGTGCGCCTGCCCACGGGCGAGCCGCTTCCCGTCATTGCTCCGGTGATCCACGCCAGGGGCGCGAACCGCACGCGTTGGATGAGCGACGTCTGGTTCTCCGACCTTCCTTCGCGGACGTACGAAATCCACTTCGACGTCGCCGAGAGCGGGCTCGCCGTTTACCGCGTCCGCCTGGCCGGGTTGCAGTGGCAGTTCGTCGGCTCGCGCACGTGGACGGAGGGCTCGTACGGCCAGTACGTGCCGTTCGCCACGCCGACCGCCGCGACGAAGCACCTCCTCCACATCGAGCAATCCGCCGCCCGCCGCACCAACCTCGGGCTGCTGACCGATGAGGGAGGCACGGCGCGCGTGCTCGTCTACGACGCCGCGGGCAACGAGATCGCCCGCAGCGAGCACACCCTCGGCGCGCTGCAGATCGTCCAGTTTCCGCTGCTGACGCCCGTCGTGAACGGCCGCGTGACCGTCGAGGTCCTGAGCGGCATCGTCTACGCCTACGCCTCCGTCGTGGACAATCTCTCCGGAGATCCTTTGTTCGTGCCCGGCCCGTGAAGTATCCTTCGCGCGCCATGACCGACCGCCTCACAGAGCCGCAGTCGCTGGCGCAACTTCCCTTACCTGTTCTCGAAGAGGTCATCCGGCAGTTGCGCTCGACGCGCAACGACATCATTCGCTTCGGTGTCTGGAACGTCCGTAACCTCACGGACGACGACTTCAACCACACCGACGACCGCAAGCTCCTCGGCTACTTCCGCCAGGACCTGCTCGAGACGCGCTTCCTCTCCAAGGGCCGCCGCATCGACATCATCCAGCTCTGGAACTGGTTCGACGACCAGATGCGCGGCATCGAGCCCATGCTCATCGACGGCCGCGAAGTCTTCCTCGACATCCAGGACAAGGACCTCGAGAAGGTGCGCAAGCGCATCGCCGAGATCCAGTCGTTCCTCCCGGCCCTCCGCATCGACGACCTCGAGGGCTTCAAGCGCGTCAAGTACAAGCTGCGCCGCGTCGTGATGCGCCTGACCTACGACCTGCACCACCTGTTCAAGCGCCTCGAAAAGTACCGCAAGAACATCTTCATGGCCTCCGGCGCCCCCCGCATCGACCGCGACCGCGTCCCGCTGGAAGCGGTGGCCGAAATCCCCGAGCCGCCGCACATCGAAGACCACGACGAAGCGTGAAGGTGCAATAGGACCTATAGGACAAATAGGACCTATGACGCCTGCGTCACCACGCCACGCATAGCTGCCGCGTAACACGATCCCGCGCCCACCCACTAGCCCCGGGCTTCGCCCGGGGTTGCGCGCAGCAACGCAGTCGCCAAAAACGAAAAACCCCGGGCAAAGCCCGGGGCTAGTGGTTTCGCGCTGGTGGCCGATGGCAAACGTTACGCGCAGCCGCAAAAGGCGCCGCTGCCTTGTCCCATTCGTCCTATTCGTCCTATAGGTCCTATTCGTCCTATCGTTCTCTGTGCAAACCCGGGCTACAGCGACACATCCGCCGTTCCCCCCTCCGTCACGGTCACCTGCGTCGTGCCCACCACCGCTTCCCCTTCACCGAGCAGTTGCAGGGTGTACGTCCCGGGGGCGATGTTGCGCAGCATGGTGGGGTGCGGCGACGGCTCCACGCCGAACATCTGCTGGCGGAAGGGGCCGCGCAGGTAGATCTGGCCCGTGCTGTCGAGCAGCCGCCCCGAAAGCCGCGTGCTGTTGCGCGAGTGGATCAGCAGCGTCCCACCCGGCGTCAGGGCCACCGTGCGGGCGCCGGGCGACTGCACGATGACCGTCTGCGTCGCCAGCTCCATTGCGCCGACCGTCACGCGGTACTGGCCGGGCGCCAGCGAGAGCTGGACCGGCTCGGCGCCGCCGCCGAAGCGGAAGCCCGTGTTGTCCATGACCCGCCCCTGCATGTCGGTCACCTGCATCTGCGCCGCGAGCATCCGTCCGTCGCGCGCATCGACTACCGTCAGGCGCACGCCTTCCGCGCGCTCGAGCTGGAACTCCAGATCCTGCGGCGCGCTGTCGCCGACCGTGACGTCGACCGCTTTCGCGCCGAAGCGCTCCTTGTCCGCCGTCACCACGTAGCGGCCGGGCGACACCGACTCCATGAGGAACGTGCCAGCCGGGTCGGTGGTGATCACGCGCGGGAACATCGCCTCCTGCGGATCGGCGGCGCGGATCTGGACGCGCGCATCGGCCAGCGGCTCGTTGGTCGTCGCGTCGATGACGCGGCCGCGCAGGCTCGACGTCTTCATGTCGATGTCGAACGTGCCGCTGCCGCGCACCTCGAACGTCGTCTGGTACGGCGCCATCCGCTGCATGTCGATGACGCTCACGTTGTACTGCCCGTCCTCCAGACCGGAGATCGTGTAGACGCCGTTCTCGTCGGTGGTCGTGTTCGCCGACGTCTGCGCCGCGCCTCCGCGCGGATAGAACGCCACCGCCGCGTTGCTCATCGGCCGGTTGTTGCGCGTGACGCGTCCGGAGACGCTCGTCTGCCCCGAAAACTCCAGGTCGAGCTGCACCGAGCCGCCCGGCTCGAGCTGCACCGACTTCGGCGCCGAGCTGCGGCGCTGCTGGAAGCCGCGCATCACCGTCGCCGAGACGCGCACGGAGCCCGTCGGCGCCCCTTCGATGCGGTAGTTGCCCGACGGATCGAGCGCCGCCGAGGCCGAGCCGTTCGCGCCGCGCGCTTCCACCGTCGTCGCCGCGTGCTCGTTCTCCGCGATGCCGCTGACGTGACCGTAGATCACGCCGCCGGAGGAGAGGGTGATGCGCACCGGCGTGCCGGCCGCGATGTCGAAGTCGCGCACCGTCCCTTCGGCGTAGCCGCTCTTCGACGCATTGAACACGTAGCGTCCCGGCGCGAGCCCTTCGATGGTGAAGTTGCCGTTCGCGTCGGTACGGGCGCTCTGGCCGCTGAACATGCCGCCCGCAGCGGCCGACGAGGCGCGCACCGCCGCGTCGGCGACCGGCGCACCGCTGTCCGTGACCACCACGCCTGAGACGCGTTGCCCCGAGGAGAGCTGCACGTCGAGACGCTGGTCTTTGCCTTTCAGCTCGATCGTCTTCGTCGCGGTCAGGTAGCCCTGCGCCGCGATCTGGAACGTCTTCTCGCCCGGCTCCAGCGTCTCCAGCACGTACTCGCCGGAAGCATCGGTCGTGGCCGCGACGTCCATCCCCACCATGCGCATCCCGCGGCCGCCCGGCATCGTGTCGAGACGCACCGTCGCGCCGCTGACCGCCGTGCCTTCCGGCGTCGTCACCTTGCCGGTCAGCTTCACGCCGGTGTCGAGCTGCACTTCGACGCCTTCGACCGTCTTCCCTTCCTCGACCGTCAGGTTCGGCGTCCGCGCCGTCGTGTAGCCGGCCGACTGCACGATGATCTGCGTCGCGCCCGCCGGTACGTTGTCCAGCGTGAACGTCCCGTCGTCGCTGGTGAAGGAGCGGAGCTGCGGCGGTCCCATGAACGTCATGCCGCCGCCGGAGCGCGCGCCGCTGAGCCCCGCCTGGAACGTCGTCACCGGCTGGCCGGTGGCCTTGTCGGTGACGCGCCCCGTCACGCGGCCGCCCGGCGGCAACTCGATCTGCACGTCGGCCGCGGGCGCCGTGATGTTGCGCGTCTCGTTGATGAAGTCCTCACCCTTGCTGATGTTGAACATGATCGCGCCGGGCGTCAGGTCGCTGATGCGGAACGAGCCGTCCGCCGCCGTCGTCGCGCGCACCATCTCGCCCGTCATGAAGGAGGAGATCTGCACTCCCTCCACGCCGGCGCCGTTGCGCGTCACGCGGCCCGCGATCTCCACGCCCGGATCGAGCGTCGCTTCCACCGGCTTCGCCGCGTTGCCGATCTGCACCGCGCGCACGTTCTTCACCGCGTATCCCTCGCGGCGGAACGAGAAGTCGTACGTCCCTTCCTTCGAGCGCAGCGTGAACGTGCCGTCGGCCGCGGTCTGCACCTGATCCTCATCGCCCGTCGGCGCGCCGGTGAACACGATGCGGCGCACCATGCCGCCCGCCTGCTCCGCTTCGCGCGCCGTCACCGTGACGCCGCTGAGCGCGTTGCCGTTGCGGTCGACGACCTTGCCGCTGATCGCGTAGCCGCGCGGGATCGTCACCACGACGCCCGTCTTCTTCTCGCCCGCCGCGGGACGGAGCGCGTCGCTGCGTCCCGCCGGCCAGCCGCGCTTGTTCGCGGCGATGCGCACGTCGCTCTCCGACGGCTCCACGCGCAGCGCGAAGCGGCCGTCCGGGCCCGAGCGCACCGATTCGTCCATGCGCACCGCGCGCGTCATCATGAACATCATGTCGCGGTCGCCGCCCGCCTGCGACGTCACCGCCGCGCCGGCCACCGGCTGCTTGTCTTCGTCCACCACCACGCCGCTGATCTTCGCGAGCTGCGTCCCCGAAAAGTCGCGCACCACTCTGCTGCCCGCCGCCGCGGTGATGTTGTGCATCGGCATCGCGTACGCCGGGTGCGTGGCCATGACGCGATAGGCGCCCGGCGGCATCGCCGGCAGCGTGTAGTTCCCCTTCGCGTCGGTGAACGTCGCGATCTCGCTGGTGATCTCGAAGCGGCTGGAGAGCGACGCGCGCACCGCCGCGCCGGCGATCGCCGCACCACTCTTCCCGTCACGCACCGAGCCGCTGACCGCCGCGCCGCGCGTCAGGCGGATCGTCGATTCCTTGCTGCCGCGCGCGCGGGCGCCGAGCAGGCTGCCGGAGCGCGCTTCGACCTGGGTCCAGTTCGCCGGCATGCGCGCGATCGTGAACGTCCCGTCGTCGCCGCTCGTCGCCAGCGGCCAGCCGTCGACCGTGATCGCCGCCTTCGCCACCGGCGTCTTCCCGTCGGCCGCGACGGTCGTCCCCTGGTACGCCGTGCCGGCCGTCATCGCCAGCTCCAGCGTGCGCCCGAACGTCTTCTCGTCGAGCGTGCCGCGCGTGCGGTCGAGCAGCGCGTGCTCCGGATGGATGACCGTCACCCGGTACGCCCACTTCGACGGATCCGGCACCGAGTACCGTCCCTCCGCATCCGTGACCGCGACCACGTCGGTGCCTGAGGTCCAGACGACCGTCGCTCCCGCCAGCGGCTTCCCGCCGGCGGTGATGCGCCCCTGCTTCATGTCCGCGCGGCGGAGGGCGAGGGCGCCCACTTCTTCGTCACGCTCGATGCGCCGCAGCTCCGGCGCGTAGCCGCTCGCCATGATCTCCACGACCAGCAGCGACTCCTTCGGCGACTCGAGCGTGAACGCCCCTTTCGCGTCGGTCTGCCCGAACACGAGCGGCACGCGCTCCGGCGACGCCGACAGCAGGCGCGCCCGCCGCGCTTCCGGCAGCTCGAGCGCGAAGACCGACACTCGGGCCCCGGCGATCCCTTTCCCGTCGGCATTCATGACCGTCCCGGTGATGGCGGCAAACGCCGGCACCGCCAGGAACAACGCGATTAACGAAGCAGCAAGTCTGCGCATAGGTTTCATCCTCAGTAAGAACCGGCTGATGGGACGAATAGGACAGATAGGACCAATAGGGCTGCGCTCAGCGGAGCCATTCGTCCTATTCGTCCTATGGGTCCCATACGTCCCATCGGTCCTGTTTTCGTTCTGTTTACAACGCCAATCCTGCTTCCTGGTTCCGGAAGAGTTTCGCACGCCCCCCTGTTGCCGCCCCCATGAAGCACGTGCTGACGCTCTTTCTGCTGGTTCTTGGCGCGTGCGCCTCGTCCCAGGCCACCAATCCCGCCATGACCATCCGCCGCGTCGCCGAGGGGCAGCATTCCGTTCTGCAGCGCGAGCGGCATGACGCCATCGCCGTCTTTTCCCAGCAGTCGTACGCCGAGGCGTGGACGCGCTACGTGGGGACGGGGGAGGCGCCGGCGGTCGACTTCACGAAGGACTTTGCCGTCTTCCTGCTCGCCGGCCAGCGTCCCACCGGCGGCTACACCATCGAGCCGCGCTCCGTCTCCATCGACCGCGGCGAGCTGCTCGTCAATGCGCCGGTGCGCGTGCCGGACGGCATCACGGCGCAGGTCATCTCCTATCCCTGGGCCGTCATCGCCATCCCGCTGCCGCCGGACGCCGCGCGCCCCGGTGCCGTGAGGTGGAATCCCTGAATCCCGTCCGCCACGCGGCGTTGCACGAGCGGCTCGACCGCCTCGTCGCCACGTTCGACGTGACGACGATCGCCCCCGATCCGCTGCAGCTCGTGCTGCGTTACCGCGAGCCGCGAGATCAGGAGACCGCCGGCCTCATCGCCGCCGCCTTCGCGTATGGCCGGGCCGACTTCATCGTGGCCAACATCGGCGCCGTGCTGGCCAAGATGAGCCCCTCGCCGTACGCGTACCTGCAGAGCTTCGACGAGCGCGAAGCCCGCAAGCGCTTCATCGGCTTCGCCCACCGCTTCCACAAGACCCCGGACCTCGTGCTGCTGCTGTCCTCGATGGCGGAGGCGATCCGCAAGCACGGCTCGCTGGCGAGCCTCTTCGAGGCCTGCTACGACCCCACCGACGCCGACATCGCCCCCGCGCTGCAACGCTTCGTCGAAGCCATCATCGCCGACCGGGCCACACCGGCCCTCGAGTACCTCCTGACCAACCCCGCCAACGGCAGCGCGTGCAAGCGGATGAACCTCTACCTCCGCTGGATGATCCGCCGCACATCGCCGGATCTCGGCATCTGGCGCTTCGCCGACCCGTCGAAGCTGGTCATGCCCGTCGACACCCACATCCACCGCATCGCGACGTTCCTCGGCCTGAACCGCCGCGCCAGCACCGACTGGAAAACCGCACGAGCGTTGACCGACCGCCTGGCGAGATTCGACCGGTCGGACCCGGTCCGCTACGACTTCGCCTTGTGCCGGTTAGGCATCCTGGCGCTGTGCAGCCGCAAGAGGCGCAAAGAAAGCTGCCAGGTGTGCCTGCTGAATGACGTGTGCCGCAAAAGCCTGGCTGACAGGCCCAAAGGACGATAGGACGAATAGGACCTATAGGACGGATAGGACGGATAGGACCCAGGCACGACTGCGCTTTTTGCCTTTAACGGGGCGGCGCTTCGCGCCCCCCGTCGCCCCTCTCCCCGGCCTTTGCGGGGAGAGGGTGAACTCGCGGGGACATTCCTGACACTTCGACGGGGACATCCTTGACAGTCGCCTACAGGCAAGACGAAAGCAACCTCCCGGG
>DASVEE010000070.1:0-19461 GCA_036380735.1 Thermoanaerobaculia bacterium
CCCTCGTCTCACCGTCCCTGGTCTGCCGCGGGCGAAGGCGGAGGCTCGCCCGCCTCCGCTGAGGGAAAGCGGCAGCTCGTCCGCTGCCGCAGTCCAAACGCGCGCCGAAGGCCAAGTGGGATGCCAACGTTCGCGGGCGAAGGAACAGGGCGGCGCGCCGTTGCGCCCGTCGGCCCCCCAACGCATTCCTCTGCCTCGCGTCGACGCAGCGATGCCGTCCCTACACGCTTGGCCCCTGGCGATAGTTTGGACTGCGGCAGCGGACGAGCTGCCGCTTTTGTACACGCGCAGCGACGCTGTGCCTACAGGCGCGCGTCGACGCGTCGTTCCTCGTCTCACCGTCTCTGGTCTGCCGCGGGCGAAGGCGGAGGCTCGTCCGCTGCCGCAGTCCAAACTCGCGCCGAAGGCCAAGCGCACGGCGCGACGACTTCCACCGCCCGTCTGGTAACCGGGTCAGGCTGTCCGCTTGCGGAAGCAGAAAATCTGCCTCTGGATCCAGAATTTCTACCTCTGGATTCAGAAAATCTGCCTCGCGATCGAGAATTTCTACCTCTTGATCCAGAAAATCTGCCTCCGGATGCAGAGCCGTCTACCTCTCGAAGCAGAATTTCGGCTTCGTGATGGGAAAAATCTACCTCTGAATACAGACGCCGCTGCCTCTGGAAGCAGAATTTCGGCTTCGTGAGGCAGAAAATCTGTCTCGGGATGCAGAATCTCCGACTCTGGATACGGAAGCTCCATCGCTGGAGGCGACCGCCGTGTGCTTTTCCCCAGTTGCGACGGTCGACACCACGGCTCCGCTGGCGGTGGGCGGCCTTGCTGGTGTGCCGCGGCCCCTCACCCTCGCCAAGGGGTTCCGCGCGCCGAAGCTGCATCAGAGAACGATGGGACGAATGGGACGGATAGGACCTATAGGACGCATGGGACGGCGTTCGCGGGGCACGCATCGTTCGCACTGGCGACGCGAAGTGGAGGACAGACACTCTTGTCTGTCCTCCACTCGGCAGCGCCCCCGTCGCCCCTGTCCTGATCAGCCCCCCATCACCAGCGCGTACGTCGCGTAATCCGCGGTGCACGGATCTCCGCCGGCGAACGGCGGCTGGGGGTTGTACTGCACGATGAGCTGCACGCATTTCGCGACCTGTTCGCTCGTCAGGATCGACATCAGTTCGAAGGCTCCGTCGAGGCTCGCCGAGACGCCGGCGGTCGTGAAGCGGTTGCGGTCGCGGACGTAGCGCGGACAGCCGTTCACCACCTTCACCTTCGGATTCGCTTTCAGCTTGTCGATCGCCGCCCAGTGCGTCGTGGCCTCGTAGCCGTCGAGCAGCCCCGCCGCGCTGTTCACCACCGCGCCGGTGCAGACGGACGTCACCCACTCGATGTCCGCCTGCGCGCGCAGGAACTTGAGCAGCGCCTGATCCGCCAGTCCCTGGCTCACATCCTGCGCACCGGGGGTGATGAGGACGTTGATCTTCTCCTCGAACGTCGCCGTCGGCGTCAGCGTGAGGCGCTGTCCCGACTGGATCGGCGTGCACGCCGCGCCGAGGAGGAGCACTTCGATCGTGCCGTCCTTCCAGTAGTCCTGGATGCGGTTGAACGTGTCCCAGACCGACGTGACGTCGATCAGATCGAACCCGGCGTAAAGAGGGATTCCCACTCGGTAATGCGTCATGCAGGAAGTCTACGCCCCGCGCGCTAGGATGCGGGGGCGCTGTCCGTTTTCCGTTGTCCGTTGTCCGTGCTGCGCTGCACGCCGGGCGCAGCACGGACAACGGAAAACGGACAACGGACAACGCCCACCAAATGCCGTCAACCTTCGACCTCAGCTACCGCGCCCCGTACGACTGGGACGCCATCATCGCCTTCCTCGGCGCGCGCACCATCTCGGGCGTCGAAGTGGCCACACCCACCGCGTACCGGCGCATCGTGCGCCTCGGGGAGCACACCGGCTGGATCGAGGTCACGCCGCGCCCGGGCGCGCTGCACGTCACCGCCTCGGCCTCGCTGAAACGCGTGCTGCCCGAGGTGCGCGCGCGGGTCACGCACCTCTTCGACCTCGACGCCGATCCGGCGACCATCGCAGCGACCCTCGGGCCGCTGGCCGCGAAACGCCCCGGCGTGCGCGTGCCCGGCGCCTTCGACGGCTTCGAGATCGCCGTCCGCGCCATCCTCGGGCAGCAGGTCAGCGTCGCCGCCGCCCGCACGCTCGCCGGACGCTTCGCCGCGGAGTTCGGACCGGCGGTCGCCTCGGCGCATGAGGGGCTGACGACCGCGTTCCCTCGCCCCGAGGAAGTGGCGGGGCGCAGCATCGGCCTCGGCATCCTCCGCTCGCGCGCCCGGACGATCCTTGGCCTGGCCGAGGCCATGGCGAGCGGCGGGCTGCGCCTCGCGCCCGACGTCGACGCCGGCGACGCGATCGCGCGGCTCAAGGCGCTGCCCGGCATCGGCGACTGGACGGCGCAATACATCGCCATGCGCGCCCTCGACTGGCCCGACGCCTTCCCCGCCACCGATCTCTGGGTCATGAAAGCCCTCGGCGAGAAGAAACTCAGCCGCGTGCTCGCCCTGGCCGAACCGTGGCGGCCGTGGCGCGCGTACGCGGTGATGCATCTGTGGATGGGCGCCTGAATGCGTGAGACCATTTCCCGATGCGAGTACTTGCGACCGTTACACTGCTCTTCCTCTTCAGTTGCATGACGACTTCGTCCTCCACCGCCACGCTCGTCGATCGCGATTGGCACTACGTGACCAACAGCGACGCGAAACCGTCGCTGCGGTTCACGTCGACGGACGTCACCGGCAATACCGGCTGCAACCAGCTATCCGGCACGTACACAGTTGAAGGCGACGCGCTGACGTTTGGTCCGCTGATCACCACCAAGCGCGCGTGCCTCGGCGCCAACCCGGAACAGGAGTTCCTGCGCGCCCTGGAAGCCACCCGCCGCTGGCGCGTGGCCGATCACCAACTGGAATTGCTGGACGGCAACGGTGCGGTGGTGGCGCGCTTCCGGTAGCGCCGCGCGGGGAACGATGGGACCTATAGGACGAATAGGACCTATAGGACAGATGCACCGCGCATAGGTCCGACAGTTCCGTGGTTCCCGCAGAGCACTGGGTTGCACATAGGTCCCATAGGTCCTATTCGTCCTATTCGTCCTATCGGTCCTATTCGTCCTATCGGTCCTATTGCACGCTGCCCAGCACCTGCCGCGCTTTCGCGCGTTCCGCGGCGAAGCGCGCTTCGGGTGCGCGGTCGAGGTAATCGCGCAGCGCTTTCGCGGCGACGTCGCGGCGGCCGCGGTTGGCGGCGACCAGCCCGAGGTTGTACAGGGCGTCGAGCTGGTTGCCGTCGAGGGTCACGGCCTTCGACCACATCGTCATCGCCGCGTCGTAGTTGCCGGCCTGCGCTTCGACGACGCCCATCGTGTTGAGCGCCAACGGCAGGCGGTCGTTCAGCGTCAGCGCCTGCGTGAGGTACTGGCGCGCGCGGCCGGCGTCGCCGCTGCGCAGCGCCACGATGCCGAGGTTCTGGTAGGCCTTGGCGTTTTCGCGGTCGAGGGAGAGCACGCGCTCGAACTGTCCGATGGCGCCGCGTGCATCGCCGGAATCCGCCAGCGCGATGCCGTACGCGTTGAGCAGATCGGGGTCGTCTTTCGAGGCGTACGGGCGCAGCACTTCCAGCGCCTCCTGCGCGCGGCCGGATTCGCTGAGCATCAGGCCGAGGCGGATGCGCATGGCGTCGCTGGCCTCACCCGTGGACACCTGCCGCTGCAGGAGCGAGATCGCCTCATCGGGCTTTTCGGATTGGCCGAGGAAGAAGGCCAGCATTTCCTGGGCGATCTGCATGTCGGGGCGCTGCGCCACGAGCTTGCGCGCGAGCGCCAGCGCGTGATCGAGGTGGCCGGTCTGGTACGCGGCGATGGCCTTGTGCAGCTCGTTGTCGAGCGTGACGAGGTTCTTCGGATCGTCGGCGACGGTGAAGGTCGTCTTGGTCGAGGTGCCGGCGAGATAGCCGAGGCTGAGGAGGTTCGCCTGCTGTTCGCTGCTGACGTCACCGCGCGTCGCGACCGGCGCGGGCGCATCGGCCTTCAGCAGGTTGCGCAGCGCGACGACGTTGCGGCGGTCATCCTGGTAGCGGTTCGTCTTTTCGTCGGGGAGAGCGTAGAGCTCCGGCAGCGGGAGCTCGATCAGCTTGCGTCCGTTGGCGATCACGCCGACGAGCGGCGCCCAGCCGCGATTGAGCGAGGCGGAGAGCGCCTCGAAGTAGGTGTGGCCGCGCTCCCCTTCGGCGAAGAGCGACGCCCCTTTCCAGTCGGCGGGCTGCTCGATGCCGGCGCGCGCGAGGATCGTCGGGGCGATGTCGATGTGGCGCACGTAGCGCTCGTCCTTCGCCGGCTTGCGCTCGCCGTCGACGACGACGAGCGGCACGGCGAGCGTCGACTCGTACGCGAAGAGGCCGTGCGTCTGCTCGCCATGATCGCCCCGCGCTTCGCCGTGATCGGCGGTGATGATGACGAGCGCGTTCGGGTTGTCGCGCAGGAGGTCGCCGAGCGTGGCGGCGAGCATGGCGTCGGTGGCGGCGATCTCGCCGAGGTACGGGTCGTCGGTGTATTGCTCGCGATAGGGCGACGGTGGGTGATATGGCGCGTGCGGCTCGTAGAGGTGGACGAAGAGGAAGCGCGGACGCCCGCTGTTCGACTGCCACCAGGTGCGCGCCGCGGCGAGCGTCTCGCTGCCCGGACGCTCCTGCACCGCGAAGTCGAGCGCGTTCGTCGCGGCGCGGTAACGGTCGTCGTAGGTGTCGAAGCCGTTGTCGAGCCCGTAGCGGGAGTCGAGCGGGAACGCGCTGACGAACGCCCCCGTCGCGAAGCCGTTCGTGCGGAGGATCGTGGCGAGCGTCGCCGTCTCCGGCTTCAGTGCGAAGCCGGCGTTGTCGCGGATGCCGTGCTGCCACGGATAGAGCCCGGTGAGGATGTTCGCGTGCGACGGCAGCGTCACGACGTTGTGGGCGTGGGCTTTGGTGAAGACGGTGCCGCGCGCGGCGAGCGAGTCGAGGAACGGCGTGCGCACGCGCGTGTTGCCGGTGAAGCCGAGGGCGTCGGCGCGGAGCGTGTCGATGGTGATGAGGATGACGTCCGTGGGGCGCGCTTCGCGGCGCGCGCACGTCAGTGTCGAAATCATCAGCACGATCAGGAGGAGGAACCGGCGCATCGTTCCATTATCATCGCACCCAGATGATGAAGCGTGCTGTCGTTGCTCTCCTTCTCACCACCGCCTGCCGCACCGCCGTGCCCCCGCAACCGGCCGTCGAGGTGACGTACGACGTCGCCCCGCGTGTCGAGGCGATGCGCACGCTGATGCAGCGCGACGACCTGGTGCGCGCTTCGGCATTCGTCGACCGTGACCGCGAGACGACCCTCGCGCAGTGGCAGACGATCACCGAGATCGCCGCGCCCTCGGGCCACGAGGCGCAGCGCGCGGAGCACGTCGAGCGGCTGCTGCGCGAGTACGGCCTCGAGGTCTCGCGCGATGCCGTCGGCAACGTGATCGGCACGTACAAAGGGAGCGGCGGCGGCAAGCACGTCGTCTTCGACGCGCACCTCGACACGGTGTTCCCGCTGTCGACGCCGCTGAAGACGCGCATCGAGAACGGCCGCATCTACGCGCCGGGCGTCGGCGACGACACACGCAACGTGATCGCGCTGCTCGCCCAGATCCGGGCCATGCGCGACGCGCGCGTGCAGACGAAGGGCGACGTCACGTTCGTCTTCACGGTGCGCGAGGAGACCGACTTCGGCGGCATCGACGAGTTCCTGAAGAACAACGCGAAGAACATCAATCACTACGTGACGCTCGACGGCGGCTATCGCGGCTTCACCTACGGCGGCATCGGCATCTACTGGTACCGCTATCACCTGATCGGGCCGGGCGGCCACACGCGCTCCGACAATCCGCCGTACTCGGCGACGCTCCCGGTCGCACGCACGATCGAGCGCCTCTACGAGCTGAAGCTGCCGCCGGCGACGTGGATGAACGTCGGGATGCTCGGCGCCGGCGACGTCTTCAACGCGAAGGCGGCGGACGCCTGGTTCACGGCCGACCTGCGCTCGAACGACCAGCAGTCGCTGGAGTGGCTCGACCGCGAGGTGGCCCGCATTGCCGAGGAAGAAGCGCGGCGCACCGGCATGACCGTGAAGCGCGACGTCGAATCGAAGAGCGAAGTGGCCAGCCTCCCCAACCACCGCAACTCCGAGATGGTGCAGACGACCGAAGCCGTGTGGCGCGCGTTCGGCTTCGACCCGCCGATCAGCGATACGGCGTCCAACCACACCAGCGCCGCCCTGCTGGCCGGCATCCCTGCCATCGGCACCGGCACGACGCCCTGCGCCGAATCGCACTCCGTGGACGAATGGTGCGAAGTGGAACCGATCTTCACCGGGATCAAGAGGAACATCCTGCTGGCGGTGGCGCTGAGCGAATAGCCAACAGGGAACGATAGGACCTATAGGACGAATGGGACCTATAGGACGAATGGGACGATGCGCCAGGTTTTAGTGGTGCAGGCTGCAGCGTCGCTGTTGCTCAGCATTGCGCCACGCGTGTAGGTCCCATAGGTCCTATTCGTCCCATAGG
Organism: Thermoanaerobaculia bacterium; assembly: GCA_036380735.1. Lineage (GTDB taxonomy): Bacteria > Acidobacteriota > Thermoanaerobaculia > Gp7-AA8 > Gp7-AA8 > DASVEE01. The sequence goes on from DASVEE010000070.1 coordinate 6,634, forward strand.
TCCCATCGTTCCCCTGTAGCCTTCACCGCGAAGCCCAATACCTGGCCCCAGCCTCATCCCCAATCACGCGCAGCGTCTCCGCAATGGCCCGGTACGTCCTTTTGTTGGGCGCGGCTTTCGCCAGCGCCAGCACGGCCTGGGTGGCTTCGTCGTTGCGCCCCTGCGCCACCAGCAGCACGATCAGGCCGCGGTACGCCTCGGCGTCCGCCGGGGAGGCGCGGATTTCTTCGCGAAAGGCGGCCTCGGCTTCGCGGTCGCGGCCGAGGCGGGCCAGGGCGTCGCCACGCAACGCGTGGGCGCCGGGGAGTGCGATCTTCGTGGTCAAAGCCACCGTCGTGGCGTAGTCGCCCTGGCGATGCGCGATGCGCGCTCGCGTGTAGAGCGCGGCCGGCGTGTCGCCGGCTTGCGCGGCGTGCGACGCCGCCGCGGTGACGTCGCCGCGCACGAGGGCGATGCGCGCGAGCAGCTCGTGCGCTTTCGCCGGCTCCGACTTCAGCGCCAGCTCCGCGTGCTGCGCCGCTTCGTCGAAGCGGCCGGTCAGCAGCATCTGGTTCGCGACGTCCACGGCGAGATGCGCGGACGACGGCGAACGTCGCAGCGCTTCCTTCCCTGCCTCGATCGCCTCATCGGCGCGGCCGAGGCGGAACAGCACTTTGGAGCGCATGTCCCAGAGGTCGACCATGTCCGCGTTCTCCGCGAGGATGTGGTCGAACGCGGCCAGCGCCTCGGCGTCACGCCCGGCGCGATAGAGCTCGAAGGCGCGGCGGAGGTCGCGGAAGGCGCCGGTCTTGTCTTTCGGATCGGCAAGCGGCCCGCTGCCCGGCGACGCGGAGCCGATGTAGCCGAGCGCGGCGAGCTTGCGCGCTTCCTCGGGGTCGATCGACGTCGGCGCGGCGGCTTCGCGCTTGAACGGCGTGAGCTGGTTGCGCATCGCGGCGTAGCGGCGGCGGCGCTCGTCGAGGACGTTGCGCCGCTCGGCGGGATCGGCAGCGAGGTCGTACAGCTCGGGGCGCGGCGCGTCGATGTAGTGCTCGTCGCCGTCGACGAGCGAATGCAGGTCGCTCCAGCCGAAGTGGAAGCGCGGATACCACGTCTCGCTGTACTGCGGCCGCGGTGTGACCGTGGGAAGGAACGGCTTGCCGTCCATCGCCGGCGCTTTCACATCGAGCAATTCGAGGATCGTCGGGGTGACGTCGGCGAGACCTACGTTGCCGTCGACACGCGTCCCTCCCCGCTCGTTCTTCGGCAGCTTCACGAGCAGCGGGACGTGGATCGCCTCGCGGTAGAGGAAGATCCCATGCTCGTCTTCCCCATGGTCGCCGAGCCCTTCCCCATGATCGGAGAGGACGATGATCAGTGCGCCGTCGTAGAGCCCCTGCTCTTTGAGGAAGGCGAAGAAGCGCCCGAGGATGGCGTCGGTGGTGACGATCTCCGCGTCGTAGGTCGGCTCGTACGGCGCGTGCGGTTCGTAGAGATGGAGGAACGTGAAGAACGGCTGCTTCGCGTGCGAGGTGATGAACGCCGTCACGTCCTGCACGGCCGCGTCGCCGGAGCGCTGCACGGCGCCGAGCGACTGCCGCGCGCCGGCGCGCTCGTCGACGGCGGTGTAGGTGTCGAACGCGCGCGCGATGCCGGTCTCGGCGCGCAGCACGTACGCGGAGACGGCGCCGCTGGTGGCGTAGCCGTGCTCCTTCAGGATCGACTGCAGCAGCGGCGTCTGGGCGCCGACGCGGAAGCCGGTGTTGTCGCGCACCCCATGTTGCGCCGGCAGCAGGCCGCTGAGAATGGTCGCGTGGGACGGCAGCGTCAGCGGCGAATGGCTCCACGCACGCTCATAGACGATGGCGTCGCGCGCGAATGCATCGAGTGCCGGCGTGGCGATGTTGCGGTAGCCGTAGAGCGGCAGGCGATCGGCGCGCAGCGTGTCGATGGAGATGAGGATGACGGGCGGTTTTGAATCGCGTTTTGCGCAGGTTGTGAACAGCACCGCGAGCAACGTGACGATCAAACCCGAACGCAGAACGCAGAACGCAGAACGCGGAATGAAGAAATTTCTCAATTCATCGTTCTGCGTTCTGCGTTCTGCGTTCATCGTCCCCGTGCCAAGGTCCCCATCGGTCAATACGGATTCTGCAGCACAACCCCGTCATTCACATCGACAGTGTACCCGCCGGTCGTGGGGCGGTTGACCAGATCGAAGGAGCCGCCGGACGCGACGCGCCAGATGCGGAAGCCGCAGTACGTCAGCGGCTGCCCCGGCAGGGCGCGCTCGGGGAAGTGATCGCCGAGGACGAAGTAGGCCGGGCCGGCGCCGGTGACGTGGGCGTTGCCGCGTGCGTCGACGATGACCGACGTCTTCTCGTCGGCGCCGATGCCGAGGAAGGAGTCGCGCGGCAGCTCGCGAAGCTGGCGGGCGATGAAGGCGAAGAGGCGCCCCATGCGGTCCCGCTGCGCGAAGTGCGTGTCGGTGACGACGTCCTCCATGTAGCGCCAGTCGAAGAAGTCGGTGGTGAAACTGATCTCATGGTTGAACGGATCGGCCAGGGCCAGCGGCGACTTGGCGCTGGCGTCGTTGCAGGCGTCGTAGATCGCGCGGCCCTGGATGGCCATGCCGGCGCTGGTGCCGCCGATGGCGCCGCCGCGCTTGTAGACGTCGCGGACCGCTGCTTCCACCGGCCCTTCGTTGAACAACCGGACGTAGTTGCACTGATCGCCGCCGGCGAAGAAGACGTACTCGGCGCGGCGGACCGCGTCGACGACGTCCTCGCGCGCGGCGGAGAGGCGATCCGTGACGACGAACGTCTGCACCGAGTCCACACCTTTCATCCCCAGCAGGTAATCGTTGTAGCCGTCGGCGCCAGAGGCGCGGAGGACCACGATGTCGATCTTCGTGTCACAGTCGGTGCAGCCGCGCACGCGATCGATCACCGACTGGTACGACGCATCCATGTCGGTGCCGCCGCCGGCCAGGTGGAGGACCGGCCCATGCAGCCGCGGCGCAACATCAGCGGCATTGCCGGAGTGGAAGGTGTTCAGGGAAAGCAGCAGCGCAAAGAAGATGGTCATGATGGAAGGCGGGCGTTGTCCGTTTTCCGTTGTCCGTTGTCCGTGCTGCGCTGCGCAGCGTTGCCCGTCGTGAAGCGCAGCACGGAAAACGGACAACGGACAACGGACAACGGACAACGGACAACGGAAAAACGGCCAGTGACCGGCGCAATGCACCGGCCACTGACCACGAAACTTTAGAACCGCAGACGCGCGCCGAGGCGCCAGATCCGCGGGCTCTGCAGCTGCTCGATCCAGTTGTTGTCCGAATCGGAGCCGTCGGCGGCGTACATCCGGTTGTCGCGCCACAGCACGGTACGCTCGTTCGTCGCGTTGAAGAGATCCGCGGAGATGTTGAGCGCGAGACCGCGCGGCAACGCGAACTCGCGTGCGATGCGGAAGTCGAGGTTGATCATGTCGGGGAGGCGTTCGGAGGCGAATTCCTCCGTCACCATGACGTCCTTGGTCGAGCCGTTGAGGCGCGGCGAGCGGCGGTAGTACGGGATGACGTAGCCTTCGCGGCCGACAAAGGCCGTGCCCAGCATCAGCTTCCACGGCAGCTCGACGACGGAGTTCATCGCGAACGACCAGCGGGAGTTGATGTAGCCGCCGACGCCGCTGCTCGATGCAACCGTATCGCCATCACACGACGAGCAACTGTCGCCGGAGACGAGCCGCGTCGGATCGACGTAGCCGTTCTCGCCGACTTCCTGCGTCCAGTCGTGCAGCGAAACGTTGCCGCGGACCGACCAGCGGTTGGTGAAGCGCTTCGCCGCCGTGAGCTCCAGGCCGTGGTAGAGCTGCTTGTAGTCCGGCCGGTTCGTGGTGACGTAGTAGACCGGCGCGGAGAGCCCCGGCTTGAGCCGGTAATACGGCACCGAGTAGGGCGTGCCGTCGGGCAGCGTACCCGTCAGGGTGCCTCCCTGGACATAGTCGTCTTTCGTGTAGAAGTCGTTGCCGCCCTGCGTCTTCTCGTACTGGTCCCACACGAAGTTCGTGCGGTTGCGGAACGTGTAGTTCACGCCCACCGAGAAGTTCGACATCAGCTCGTGCTCGAAGCCGAGGATGAACTCGTCCGTGGTCGTCGGATCCATGTCGTAGTCGAGGCGGCCCGGCGAGACACCGACGCCCGGATTGTCCGGATCGATGTTGGCGAAGGAGTAGAGGCCGGAGTCGAAGTCGATCTCCCCTCTCTGCACCGTCTTGTCGCCGTTCAGATCCTCCCAGTAGTAATAGAGCATCTGCACTCGATAGAACGGATTACTGGGGCCGACGTCGCTCGAGCCCAACTGGTCCATGTAACGGTTGTAGCTGGCCTTGACGATACTTCGTTTCTGCTCGCCCAGGGCCCAGGTGGCGCCGAGGCGCGGCGAAATGCCCTTCCATTCGAGCGCGCGCTCGTCGCCCGCGTACGTCACCGCCGGCAGGAGGTCGGGCACGACCGGGTTCGCCGGCACAGAGCTGCCGAAGTTGCGCGCCTTCTGGAGGTCGTAGCGCAGGCCGCCCGTCAGCGTGAGGTTGCCGAAGACGAGCGTGTCGCCGATGTAGGCGTCGAGGTAGCGCGAGCCGAAGTTCGGCACCGCGGGACGGGTCAGCGCGGCGAGCGCGTAGTCGTCATAGAAGTTGCCGAACGTCATGTTGCCCGGCCACACGGTGATCGACTCGACCGGCGTGTCGCGGTAGCCGAAGCCGAACTTCAGCTCGTGATTGAGCGAGCCGGTGTGCACGTACGCGTTGCCGTCGAGGCGCGTGTTCTGCTGCGGCACGTCCTGCTTGAAGTAGCTGTGCGTGCGGTGCCAGCCGTCGGCGTCGTCCCACCACGCCGACTGCTCGAGACCGCCGATCGGCGTGAGCTCGTAGCCGCTCTCGATGCGCGAGTAGATGCCGGTGAGGTAGAGGTTCTGCGAGAAGACGTGCGTGTCTTCGAGCTTGAGGATGTCGCCGGGACCGGTCTGGTTCTTCGCCGTCTCGATCGGACGGCGGGCACCGAGACCGCGGCCGGCGACCGTCTTGTTGCTGAACATGTAGTACACCGACGCGCTGTTGTTGGTGCCGAACTGCGCGTTCAGCTTGCCGTTGTAGTTCGTCAGCTTCGTGCGCTGCGGCAGCTCGTCGCCGCCGGTCACGAGGTTGTTGATCTTGTTGTCGGCCCACGCACCCCAGAACCAGAGGCGGTCGGGCATGATCGGCCCGCCCACTTCGATGCCGCGGTCCTGGATGCTGTAGATCGAGTGGTTCCCCTCGGTGAGATAATCGCGCGCCTCATCGGGGATCGTCGCTTCCGCCTGGAAGCTGTCGTTCGTGTAGACGTAGCGGCTCGAGCCGCGGAAGTCGTTCGTGCCGCGCTTCGTCACCATGTTGAGGTGCACGCCGGGGGTGCGCACGCTCGGGTCGGACGTCGCGGTCGAGACCTGGATCTCGTCGAAGGCATCGAAGTCGTAATAGAACGTCGACGTGCCGGTGGTGGCCATGTCGCTGACGGCGACGCCGTCGATGTTCCACTCCGTCTGGTGGCGCTCGACGCCTTTGCCGACGAAGTACGACTGCTGGCCGCTCTCGTTGCCGCCGACGTTGACGCGGTCGACGAGGACACCGGGAATCGACTGCAGCACGACCCAGGGGTCGCGAGCACTCGGCGTGTTGAGCAGCTCGAAGTCGTCGACGTTCTGACCGGTGCCGGTGTCGCGCGGATCGATCACCGGTGTGGCCGCGACGACGGTGATGGCCTCGGTGGCCGCGGCGTTGAGCATGAGGTTGATCTCGGCGCTGCGTCCGATCTCGACGTCAACCTCGCGGCGTACGGTGGCGAAGCCGGAGAGCTCGGCGGACACGGTGTAACGCGCCGGATGCAGGCCGAGGAAGCGGTACGTGCCATCCCCCTCGGTGATGAAGGTCTGCGGCGCGCCAACGCCCGTCAACGTGACGGTGACGCCCGGCAGCACCGAGCCGTCCGTCGATTGCACCTTCCCGACGATCGTGCCCGACTGGGAGGTCTGCGCGATCAGCGGTGCGGCCAGGAGACATATACAGAGGAGCACTAAAACAGCACGGAGCGACCCAAACCTGACTTCCATCGGCTTCTCCTCGATTCTGAGACGTTGACGGAAATCCTAACCGATGTGAAATTTTGTCACCATCAATATCTTCGGTTCAGAACCGGGCGCCGACCGTCAGGCCGAGGTGCTTGCGCTCCACCGCCAGCGCCGTTACCGCGAACCGGTTCCAGGCGAACGTCGCCGATAGATGCGTGTGCACGCCATCGTTGATGAGCATGGCGGAGAGGTTGTCGCGGAGGGCAACGTTGACCCCGAAGGGGACGAGCAGGCGGTCTTCGTACGTGCTCCAGCTCGCTCCCGCGTAGGGGGCGACGCGGCCGAACGCCTTGCTGAGCGTGACGTAGTACGACTGGCCCTCCGGTGTCCCGATGCGGTCGGAGCTCGTCCCCACCATGATCGCCGGGCCCCGCTCCGTCTCCCGCAGGAGGCGCCAGTTGGCGACCAGACCGACTTCCTCGGCACGAGCGTTCCACTCGACGCCGGCCTTCAGGTCCGGCGTCCACTGGTGCATGACGATCGTGCGGTGCGTGGCGCGCGGCACCACACCTTCGATCCAGCGATGCGAGAGCTCCCACTTCGCGTCATCGGCAATCCCCCGGATCGCCATCCCCTCGCCGGGTCAGCCGGGTCAGCTCGGGACGAGCGACGCCTGCCGCGGCTTCGGCTTCACGCCGAGCGCTTCGAGCTCGAGCAGCGCGTCGTAAAGCTGGGCGTAACGCTCCGGGTCTTCGAGGAACTGCTGGCGGCACTCCTCGGAGGCGAGGCGGTACGTCTTCCCCGCATGCTCCACCGCGACGTTCCCTCTGGAGATGCACTCCTCGGGCGTCGCGACCGTCAGGAGGAGAACGAAGAGGAACGTCATCGCAGCGCTTGCTCGATCTCCGCGATCATCGCCGCCTTGTCGGCCTCGCCGCCATAGCGCTTGATGATCTTCCCGTCGCGCCCGACGAGGATCATCGACGGGAGCGCGTTCACCTTGTACGCGTTCCAGACGTCGGAGGTCGATTTCAGGATCGGATACGTGACTTTCGCCCGCGAGGTCGCTTTCTGCACGAGCGCCGCACGGTCGTCGACGGTCAGGCCGACGATGGCGAAACCATCCTTCCCGTACTTCGTGTGGAGCGCCTGCAGCTCCGGGAGAGCCGCGACGCACGGGGCGCAGAACGTGGCCCAGAAGTCGAGGAGCACAACCTTGCCGCGGTAATCGGCGAGGCTGACGTTCTTGCCGTCGAAGGTTTTCAGCGCGAAGGCGGGAGCGGGCTTCCCGGCATCGGTCACCAGGAACTCCTCAGGATTCTTGAGGAACTCGACCTTGCACTTCAGGCTGCAGAAAAAGTACTGCTTCCCCTTGTACATGGCCGTGGCCTTGACGTCTTCGAACCCCGCGCCCTCGCGCGGCCCGCAGACGGCGCAAATGGCCCGGTCGTCCGCCACGGCGGCAACGGCAAAGAGAAGGATGAGGGACAGCAGCAGAATCCGGCGCATGCGTGCGAAGGAACCGGGAGAGAGGGCGGCGACTTCCCGGGACCGGCAGTTGTCCTATTGGTCCTATCTGTCCTATTGGTCCTATCTGTCCTATTCGTCCTATCGTGCCTACTTCTTCGGCGCTTCTTTGGCCAGCAACGTTTCCTTGCGCGCCGCGCCCCAGCGATAGCCGCCGCGCGCACCATCGGTGCGCACCACGCGGTGACATGGGACTACCAGCGCCACCCGATTGCGGGCGCAGGCGTTGGCCACGGCGCGCACGGCTTCCGGTTTCCCGATCGCGGCGGCGATCTCCGCGTAGGTGCGGGTCTCGCCGTAGGGGATCTGGCGCAGGGCGTTCCAGACGCGCAGTTGGAACGACGTGGCCTGCACGTCGAGGGGAAGGTCGATCGCGGACGCACGTCCTTCGAGCTGCGCGACGATGGCGTTGACGGCGTTCGTCAGCGCCGGATCGGTCGTCTGTTCCAGGTGGGCATTCGGGTACTCGCGCTCGAGCGCTTCCTGCAGCGTGTCGTCGTCGTCCCCCAGGGAGACCGCGCAGACGCCGCGTTCCGTCAAAGCGACGAGCATCCGTCCGAGCACGGTATCCACGGTCGTGTAGTGAATGTGCATGCCGCGGCCGCCGTCGCGGTACACCTTCGGCGTCATGCCGAGGCGGGCGTTGGTTTGCGCGTAGAGCCGGCTGCTGGAGCCGTAGCCCGATTCGTAGATGGCGTCCGTCACTGTGCTGCCTCCTTTGAGGGTTTCCTTCAGCCGTTCGGCGCGGCGCGCGGCGAGGTACTCCTTCGGCGACACGCCGAGCTCCCGCTTGAAGACGCGCTGCAGGTGATGGGGACTGCTGTTCGTCGCCCGCGCCAGCTCTTTCAGCGTGACCCCTTCTTCGACGCGCTGATCGAGGATGACTTTCACCCGCTGCGTCAGCGGCGTTCCCTCCGCCCCGCAGCGCTTGCAGCGGCGGAAACCCTGCTGTTCGGCTTCATCGCGCGCGGCGAAGAAACGGACGTTCGCCCGCCGTGGCCGCCGCGCCGGGCACGACGGCCGGCAGTAGATCCCGGTGGAGGTCACGGCGAAAACGAACGCACCGTCGAACCGCCGGTCGCGCTTCAGCACCGCTTCCCACGCCGCGTCATCAGAGATCCTGGTCACACCGGCAATGTAGGGCAGGGGGCCGGGCAGGCGCTATCCGGAAGTTGCGGTCGAACTGCGGGGCACGATAGGACCTATGGGACGAATAGGACGAATAGGACCTATAGGACAGAGGCATCAAGCGCCGCCATTCCCCCACCCCGCGGAGCACGTCACTTGCACTCCTTCTCTTCGAAGGAGGTACCTGATGGCCAATCGATATGACCGCGATGCGGATGAACGGAATCGCGGTGAATTTTCCGGGGGTCCTTACGGGCCGAACTTCGGCGGGGATTACGCCCGGGATGGCGGCTTCAGCGGTGGTGGCCGCCGCGATGCGTACACGCGCGACACCTACGGTCTTGCGCGCGAGATCGAGCCGGCCGGACGCACCAGCTTCCGCGGACGCGGGCCGAAGAACTGGCGCCGCTCCGACGAGCGCATTCGCGAGGACGTCGCCGAGCGCCTCACGGAGCATCATGATGTCGACGCCACCGACGTCGACATCGAGGTGAAGGACGGCGAGGTGACGCTCAGCGGTCACGTTTCCACGCGTCTGCAGAAACGGCTCGCCGAAGAGATCGCACTGCACTGCAGCGGCGTGCACGACGTGCACAATCGCCTGACGGTGAAGGACCGCGAGACGCACATCGGCAAAGCCAGCGAATGACTTCGTGGTGAAACGGAGGACGGGCGCACGGCCCGTCCTCCACATTCATTACCAGCGATTGCGGTTGCGGTCCCAGTCGTCGCCGGCCCAGCTGCGATCGCGGTCGTCGTGATCGCGGCCGCGATCGCTGCCGCCGCGGTCGCGCGAGTTGCCGCGGTCGTAATCACTGCTCCAGCGGTCGCGGTCGCGGTCACGGTCGGGATTCAGCCCGCCGCCATAGCCGCCATAGCCACCGCCGCCGAAGCCACCCTGACTCGACGAGCCATAGGACGAGCCGCCGTAATTGCGTCCGCCGCCCATGTCGTGCGGGCCGCGGCCGCTGCCGCCGTAACCGGACGATTCGCGTCCGTAGCCGCCGGACTCACGGCCGTAGCCACCGGACGACTCGCGTCCGTAACCGCCCGACGACTCGCCGTAGTTGCCGCTGCCGTAGTTGCGGCTGCCGTAATTCACGCCGCCATAGTTTCCGCGGTCGGAGCCGCTGCCGTAACTGCCGCTGCCGCCACCGTAGTTGCCACCGTAATTGTCGCGGCCACCGCTGCCGTAGTGGTCTCGGCCGCTGCTGTAGTGGTCGCGTCCACCGCTTCCATAGTCGTCACGGCCACTGCTGCCATAGCTGCCACGGTCGCGGTCATAGTCGCGGTCCGCCCCCATGGAGCGGCCGTAGTCACTTCCGTAATTGCTGTTGCCGTAGCCGCCGCGATCCTGTCCCTGCCCGCGCCCGCTCCAGCGGTCGCGGTCGTTGCGGTCGTTGCGGTCGTTGCGGTCGTAATCGTCACGATCCCAACCGATTCCTTCTCGAACTCGATCCCAAAAAGCCATCAGTTGCCTCCCTGGATGAGCTGCGCGACGTCGCACGTCGAGTCTCCGGATCGCATCGCGCGCAGTGTGCGAAAGGTGCAAAGGGTGAGCCTGTGGAGCGGTGTTACACTCCCCCACTTCTCATGGAGAATGGCTCCGAGGAATTGTCGCGACAGGCCCTGCTGGACGAGGTCGTCAGACAACTTCCCACCGCCGTCATCGTCGTCGAAGCCCCGACCGGGCGCGTGCTCGCCGCCAACGAACAAGTCCGCATCATCTGGCGCCGTCCTCCCATCTACTCACCCGACGTGCAGGGCTACTCCGCGTGGGAAGGCTTTCATCCCGACGGCAGCCCGTATCTCCCGGAGGAGTGGCCGATCGCGCGCTCGTTGCGCGGTGAGCACGTGCCGCGCGAAGAGATCCGCATCCGCCGCGGCGACGGCTCCTACGGCTTCATCCGCGTCAGCTCCAATCCGATCCGCAACGGCGCCAACGACGTCGTCGCCGCGGTCGCCGCGTTCGTCGACATCACCGACGAGCGCCGCGAGCAGGACGCGCTCACGTTCCTCGCCGAGGCGAGCGCCATGACGGGCGAAACGCTGGAGTACGAGCAGACGCTGCAAGCCGTCGCGCGCCTCGCCATCCCGCGGTTCGCCGACCTCGGCTTCGTCTACCTCGTCGATCGCGACGGGGAGTTGCAGCGCAACATCGCGGCGGCGTCGAGCCCGGAGCTCGAACGGAAGCTCGACACATTGTGGGCGCGCTACCCCCCCGCCACCGAGGCCATCCGGCCGCTCGTCGAGTCGGGCGAGTCGCGGCTCGACCGCGCCGTCGAGGCGAGCTCGTGGGACTACGTCCCCGATCCCGAGCAGCGGCGGCTGCTCATCGACCTCGGCATCCGCTCCAGCGTGACGGTGCCGATGCGCGCATTCGGGCGCACGTACGGGGTGCTCATCTACGCCCTCACGCGCGAGTTCCGTCCGTATGACGAGTTCGATCTCCTCATCGCCGGCGAGATCGGACGCCGCGCCGCTTCGGCCGTCGAGAAGAGCCAGCTCTTCGAGGCGGAGCGCGACACGCGCATCCGCGCCGAGCGCTCCGCGCGCCGCCTCATGCACCTGCAGACACTGACCGCCGCGCTGTCCGGCGCGATCACCGTCGACGGCGTGCTCGATGCCGTGATGCGCGAGATCGGCCGCGTCGTCAACGCGGCGAACGTCGTCCTGACAGTGCGCGAGGACGATGAGCTCGTGCTCGTCCGCCACGAAGGCATCCCCGACCACATCGCGCGCCAGTTCCACCGGATCGCGCTCGATGCCCCGTGGCCCCTCGCGCGCGCCGCACGCACGGCGTTGCCGGTCTGGCTGCGCAACGAGGAAGAGGCGATCGCGCTGATCCCCGAGATGGCAACCATTCCGCGCAGCGGCCGTGCGTGGGCGGCGATTCCGCTGGTCCTCAACGGCCGCTCCCTCGGCGTGATCGGCTTCGTCTTTAGTGAAGAGCACGACTTCTCGGAGGAAGAGCGCGGGTTCGTGCTGAGCGTCGCCGGCCAGTGCGCCATCGCGCTCGAGCGCGCCATGCTGTTCGAGAGCGAGCGCACCTCGCGCGAAGAAGCGGAGCGCGCCAGCCGCGCGAAGGACGAGTTCCTCGCCATCCTTTCGCACGAGCTGCGCACGCCGATGACGACGGTGATCGGGTGGGCCGATTTCCTCACCATGACGAACGCCGAGAACCCCGAGCTCCTCGGGCCGCTCGAAGCGCTGCGCAACAGCGCAAAAGCCCAGGCGCGCCTCGTCGACGACCTCCTCGACGTCTCCCGCATCATCGCGGGGAAGCTGTCGATCACGCGCATCCGCACGGAGCTGACGTCGATCGTCCGCTCCGCCATCGAGACGCTGCGGATGTCGGCGGAGCAGAAAGGCGTCGCCCTCGTGCTGGAGCTGAGCGAGCAGCCCGTGCCGATCCTCGGCGATCCCGACCGGCTGCGCCAGATCGTGACGAACCTCGTCGTGAACGGCATCAAGTTCACCCCCGCCGGCGGCCGCGTGACCGTGTCGGTCCACGACCGCGAAGGCGTCGCGGAGCTCGTCGTCAGCGACACCGGCGAAGGCATCAGCCCCGAGTTCCTGCCGCACGTTTTCGACCGCTTCCTCCAGGGCAGCGTCGGCGATTCCCGCCGCCACGCCGGCCTGGGCCTGGGTCTGTCGATCGTGCAACATCTCGTACAGAGACACGAAGGCACCGTCCGCGCGGAGAGCGCAGGGCTGGGAGACGGGGCCACGTTCGTGGTGACGCTGCCGAAGAGGGCGTGATCGCCAGGACGAATAGGACTTATAGGACGAATAGGACCTATAGGACGAATAGGACCTATAGGACGAAAGGGACCTATAGGACGAAAGGGACCTATAGGACGAATAGGACCTATAGGACGAATGCGACCTATGGGTGTGCCGCCGTCAGCCCGCCCCAGGCGGGCGGCAGCGTCGTTTAGCCCCGGGCGTGAGCCCCATATGCACTAACTTATCTTCGGGCGTAAGCTAAGTGTATGAAGGAACGGGCGGATGTGCTGGGGTGGATAGAGTTCCAGTGGGCATATTTGATGGCGTTTCTGGGTGGCAGCGCGCGAGTCAATGAGCTTGCGTACGC
>DASVEE010000071.1:0-230172 GCA_036380735.1 Thermoanaerobaculia bacterium
GCTTGTTGGCATAGCCTCGGCCGCAGGGTTCGCTCGAACACGATCGAAGCGGCGCCACCTGGTGTGGGGTTGGCCCCCAAGCGCCGCGGGTCGTACCCGCCCGCCGGAGGCCCCTCGTCGTCTCCCTGTCCGCTATCGCGATTACGCCGTCGGCACCTCGGTTGGCGCCAGGCGGTCCACGACGTCCTGGCAGCGCGCGCAGAGGGCGCCTTCGGCGGCGACTTCTTCGCGGTACTGCCAGCAGCGGCCGCATTTGCCGCCGCGGGCGGGGGCCATGGCGATGCCGATGCGGCCGGCGCCTTCGATCTCGACGAAGTCGGCGATCGAGTCGTCGGCGGGTTTCGCGTCGACGTGGGAGACGATGAACAGCCTCGCCAGATCGACGTCGGTGCCGCCGGTGACGGCGGTGACGTCGCCGTAGAGGGTGACGTCGGCTTCCAGCGACTGGCCGATCTCCTTCGCGGCGCGGGCGCGCTCGAGGACGGCGAGGACGCCGTCGCGCAGGCGGAGCATGCGCGACCAGCCGGTGGCTTCTTCGGCCGAGAGTGGCGCTTCGAGGCGGGGGATCTCCGTGAGGTGCACGGAGGCTTCCTTCTCGCCGGGCATTGCTTCGTGGATCTCGTCGGCGGTGAAGCTGAGGATCGGTGCGATGACGGCAGTGAGGCCGCGCAGCACGTGGTACATCGCCGTCTGGCCGCTGCGGCGCGCGAGCGACGACGGCGCGTCGCAGTACATCGTGTCTTTGGATGCGTCGAGGTAGATCGAGGAGAGGTCGACGGTGCAGAGCTCGAGCGCGCGGTGGTAGACCACGTGGAACTCGTACTCCTCGTAGGCCTGGCGGCAGCGGTCGACGACGCGGCTGGCGCGGTCGAGGATCCAGCGGTCGAGCGGCAGGAGCTGATCCGTCGGCAGCAGATCCGTCGCCGGATCGAAGTCGCTCAGGTTCGCCAGCAGGTAGCGCGCGGTGTTGCGGATCTTCCGGTAGCCGTCGCTGGCGCGCGCAAGGATCTGCGGTCCGAACGGGATGTCGTCGGTGTAGTCGCTGACGGAGACCCACAGGCGGAGGATGTCGGCGCCGCTCTGCTTGATCACGTCCTGCGGGGAGAGCGCGTTGCCGGCCGACTTCGACATCTTGTCGCCGGCTTCGTTGAGGATGAAGCCGCACGTGACGACTTCGCGGTACGGCGCGCCGCCTTCGATGCCGACGCCGACGAGCAGCGACGAGTGGAACCAGCCGCGATGCTGGTCGTGCCCTTCGAGGTAGACGTTCGTCGGCCAGTCGAGCTCCTCGCGGCGCTTGAGCACGGCGATGTGCGAGCAGCCCGAGTCGAACCAGACGTCGAGGATGTCGGTCTCTTTGCGGAAGGCGCCGCCGCCGCATGAGGCGCACGGCTGATCGTGGAAGTCGCTGACCGGGCGCTCGTACCAGGCGTCGGCACCTTCCTCGCGGAAGTACTGCGTGACCTTCGCGAACAGCTCCGGCGAGGACACGGTCTCGTTGCACGACTCGCAATAGAGGACGGTGATCGGCACGCCCCAGAGACGCTGGCGGGAGATGACCCAGTCGGGGCGGTTCTCGATCATGCCGTAGATGCGGTCGCGTCCCCACGCCGGCACCCACGTCACCCGGTCGATCTCCTCGAGCGCGCGCTTGCGCAGGTCGTTCTTCTCCATCGAGATGAACCACTGCTCGGTGCCGCGGAAGATGATCGGGTTCTTGCAGCGCCAGCAGTGCGGGTAGGAGTGCTGGATCGATTCGCTGGCGACGAGCGCACCGCGCTCGCGGAGATGCTCGATGATCTGCGGGTTCGCCTTGAAGACGTGCATCCCCGCCCACAGCGGGACGTCGGGAGTGAACTCGCCGCGGTGATTCACGGGCGTGAGGATCTCGAGGTCGTAGCGCCGGCCGGTCGCGAAGTCGTCGGCGCCGTGGCCTGGTGCCGTGTGCACGAGGCCCGTGCCCTGCTCCAGCGTGACGTAATCGCCGAGGACGAAGACGCCTTCGCGCTCGAGGAAGGCGTGGCGGTAGCGGAGGTGCTCCAGCGTCGCGCCTTTGTAGACTTTGACCAGCTTCCAGTCGTTCCAGCCGGCCTTTTTGGCCACGTTCTGAACCAGCTCGCTGGCGATGATGAAGAGGTCACCGTCGTGGTCGACGACGGAGTATTCGAAGTCGGGATGGAGGGCGATGGCGAGGTTGGCCGGCAGCGTCCACGGCGTGGTCGTCCAGATGACGGCGAAGAGCGACTTCTCCATCGGCAGGTCGAGCTCGCGCACCGATTCGTCGGTCATGCGGAAGCGGACGTAGATCGATGGCGACGTGTGGTCGCGGTACTCCACCTCGGCCTCCGCGAGCGCCGACTGGTCGTACGTGCACCAGTGCACCGGCTTGAGGCCTTTGTAAACGCCGCCGGTCGCGAAGAAGCGGCCGAGCGCGTCGGCGATGTCGGCTTCGTAGTTGAACGACATCGTGGTGTAGGGGGTGTCCCAGTCGCCGAAGACGCCGAGGCGGACGAAGTCCTCGCGCTGCACGTCGACGTATTTGGCGGCGAACTGGCGGCAGGCGCGGCGGATCTCCGCGGCTGACATCTCGGCGCGCTTCGAGCCCAGCTCCTTGCCGACGGCGTGCTCGATCGGCAGGCCGTGGCAATCCCAGCCCGGGATGTAGGGGGAGTCGTAGCCGAGCATCGTGCGCGACTTCACGACGATGTCCTTGAGGGTCTTGTTGAGGGCGTGGCCGATGTGGATTCTGCCGTTCGCGTACGGCGGCCCGTCGTGGAGCACGAACTTCGGGCGGCCGGCGGACTTTTCGCGAATGAGCTGGTAGAGGTTCATCCCCTGCCACTTCTCGAGCCGCTTCGGTTCGTTCTGCGGCAGGTTGGCCTTCATCGCAAAAGTCGTCGACGGAAGGTTGAGAGTTTTCTTGTAATCGCTGCTTTCGGCCATGGTGACCGGCGAAACTATCAGGGGGGTGGGGGGATTTCAACTGCAACGCCGATCCTGAGGCGCGAAGCGCCGAAGGATCTACGGGGCCTCAGCTCGTCGTGACGTTCACGCGTCGCTGTGACTCCATAGATCCTTCGGCGCTTTGCTCCTCAGGATTTGGGGCAGGACCTACATGCCGCCGCCGGCCGTCAGCGTCCGCGGTGACGACACGCGCAGCTTCTGGCCCGGCTGCAGACTTGCGGTCTTGGTCAGCTCGTTGAGATCGCGCAGCTCGTCGACCGTCAGGCCGTGGCGCTTGGCGACCGAGTAGAGCGTGTCGCCTTTCTTCACCGCATAGAACATGTCCTCGCGCTCGCTGTACTTGAGCAGCGAGCCGAGCTCGCGCTCGCGCACCGGCAGCAGGATCGCGTCGCCGCTGCGGACGCGCGTCGCGTCCGCGAGGTTGTTCATCGCCAGGATCGTCTCCGGCTTCGTGCCGAGGGCCCGGGCGAGGCGCTGGATGGAGTCGCCTTTGCGGAGGGTGAAGGAGCAGACCGCGACGTACGCGTCCTCATGCTTCAGCTCTCGTGCTTTGGCCACGACCGTCTCCGCCACCTTGGCCGGCACGCGCACGTGCGCACGTCCCGGGGGGACGATGCCGCGCACCAGCGCCGGGTTCAGCTCCTTGATGTGCTCTTCGTCGATGCCCGCCACCTCGGCCAGGTAGCGCAGCGAGACCGGGCCTTCCACCTCGACGCGCTTCTCGTCCGCTTCGATGGTCTTGCCGAGCTCGAAGCCGTACGTCTGCGGATCGCTGGCGATGATCAGCGTGGCGAAGAAGGTCGGCACGTAGCCGCGCGTCTCTTTCGGGACCGCCTGCTGTTCGAGGAGCTCCCAGAACGTCGTCGCGCCGGTCGACTGCAGGGCGCGGCGCACGCGCCCCGGTCCGCAGTTGTACGCGGCCAGCGCGAGCGGCCAGTCGTTGAACTGGCGGTGCAGGTCCTTGAGGAACGCGGCGGCGGCTTTGGTGGAGCGCTCCGGATCGGCGCGCTCGTCGACCCACCAGTCGACGCGCAGGCCGTACTCGCGGGCCGTGTCGGGCATGAACTGCCAGATCCCGTGAGCGCCGGCGCGCGAGGTCAGGTTCGGCAGGTACGCGCTCTCGATGACCGGCAGATAGGCGAGGCCGACAGGGAGCTTGTGCTCCTTCAGCGCCTGCTCGATGAGGGTGCGGTAGCGGCCGGAGCGGATGAGCGACGTCTGGATGCTGGCTTTCAGCCCCGTCGAGAAGTAGCGGACGGCGCCGTCGATGGTGCGGTGCTCGGGGATGGGGATGGAGGCGGCGGCTTCGACGTCGACGACCGGCGCCGTCTTCAGCGGCTTCGAATGCTCGCGGGAGACGATGTGCGTGTAGGCGTCTTCCAGCGCGGCGCGATACGCGTCGCCATCGAGGTGGGCCGCCGATTGCGGCGGTGGGGCCGGCGCGACGGGCGCGGCCACTGGCTTCGGAGCGGATGTCGCACAGGCGACCGAATAGAGTCCGGCTACAGTCAGCAACCAGAGATTGCGCATTCGCACCCCCCTCACCTCCCGTCCAGCCTGGTCGCGCGCGCGTCAGGCCAGATCGATTTTCAGATTGACCGATAGGTTTCCGACGTCGGTGAGATCACCCAGCTCGACCGTCTGGTCCTGGGTCACCGCGTCTTCGCCGTCAGGAAAGGATACCGTAACTCGTACGGATCGTGCCTTGCGGGCCTCGGCCGGGAGGGAGAAGTGGGCCGTGCGCGAGAGCTCGCGCTTCGGCGCATCGGTAAAGTCGGCGAGCGTCAGCTCGCGTTCCTTCTTCGGTTTGGGGGCGGCGGTGACGGTCGTGGCGCGCTTGCGCAGCGCTTCGAGCTCCGCCATGACGTCGACCGAGGAGCGCACCTTGACGGTCTTGACGTCGGGTGCGGGGGCGTCGGGCTGCGCTTCCTGCGGAGCCACGGCAGCCTGCGGCGTGCCGGCGAGCGGCTGCGGCGCTTCAGGCAGCTCCACCTCGGCGGCCGGCGACTCCGGGTTCCAGTCAACTTCCGCCTGGGGCTCGGCGTGGTACTGCGGCTCCGCTTCGGCCGGTGAGTCGTCGGCGAAGACCGCTTCCTCGATCTCCAGGGCCACGGGCGACTGCGCGGCAACTGCTGCGGCGGGAGCGAAGACGCGAGCCGGCGGGGGAGGTACGGGCGCCGGTGCGTCGACCGGAGCGCCGGCGCCGATGGCCGGGGGCGGTGTGGCCATGGAGGAGCTCGAAGTGGCGGCCGACGCGTTCGCGACCTTGAACTGCACGGTGGACGGCTTGGCGACGGGGCCGGTCTTCACCGGGTCCTCGCCGGTCATGCGGCGGCGGAGCGTGCGCAGCGTCAGCTTCGAGATCAGCTTCAGCGTCTCAAAGACGCCTTGACCCGAGGCGGCGACCGCTTCGACGTGCTCGTGGCGGCGCTGCGGATCGATGGCGTTGATCATCGTCTCCGCCTCGACGATGTTCGGCAGGTCGCGCTTGTTGAGCTGGATGACGACCGGGATCTCGTCGAGGTCGAGGCCGATCTCGGCCAGGTTGTCGCGGAGGTTCTTCAGGCTCTCCACGTTCGCCTCGAGCATCGGCTTCTGCGAGTCGGCGACGAAGACGATCCCGTCGACGCCCTTCAGCACGAGCTTGCGCGTCGTGTTGTAGAAGACCTGGCCCGGGACCGTGTAGAGCTGGAGGCGCGTCTTGAAGCCGCCGATGACGCCGACGTCGATCGGCAGCAGGTCGAAAAACAGCGTGCGGTCGGTCTCGGTCTCGAGGCTCACCATCTCGCCGCGGCTGCCGGGCGAGGTTTTGCTGTAGATCTGCTGCAGGTTGGTCGTCTTCCCGCAGAGGCCGGGACCGTAGTACACGATCTTGGCGGCCATCTGCATCGTTGCGTAATTGAAGAAGACCATCGGTGAGGCTCCGCGGACAGGGGCCGGATCGTAGCACCCGCTACTCATCGGTAGCAAGGCGCGTTCCGGCGATCTCAGCGGCCAGAAGTGCGTAGATCGAAGCGAGTTGCGGCTCGTCGCGCAAAGCGTCGAGATGGCGCTGGATCACGTCGTGGTCGCCGCGCGCGGCAGGGCCGGTGAAGCGGCGGGCGTCGTCGTGGCGGCGCCAGTTTTCGATGGCGGAGTGGGCGAGGGCGACGAGCTCCCCCTTGGCGTCGTGAACGCCGGCGCGATCCATCAGCCGTTTCGCGATGTCGAGCGCCGCCGCGACGTAGTTCGCCCCGAAGACCGCGGCAGCGTGGTAGAGCGCCTTCTGCTCTGCCTTCACCTCGCAGAACTTCGCCCCCACGGCGGCGGCGATCAGCTTGGCCGTGTGCCGGTGGGCTCCCTCGAAGACGAGCAGCGTCCCTTCCAGGTCGCTCCGCTCACCGACGGGAGGCAATGCTTTCAGAGGGTGGAGGGAGAAGCCGTCGCGCACGGAGAGGAGCGAGCCGCTCGCATGGAAGATGAGGGCGTCGGTCTCCGCCGGAATCCGAGCGGCGCACTCCGGGACGGCGCGGTCGGTGACGGCGAGCAGGAGCAGCTCCGACTCGGCGGCCAGCGCGTCCATGTCGCGGCGGGAGGTCTCCAGCAGTTCCGCGACGTGCGAGTGCGATTCATCCCGCAGCCAGACCCCGGCCAGCGGCCACCCGATCCGCCGCCACGCCGAGCCGAACGCCCAGGCTGCCCGTCCGCCGCCGATGATGCCCAGTCGCATTTATGCGAATACTTTAATCCTGCGCGCCCGGGAGCTATAGGACAAATAGGACGAATGGGACAAATGGGACCGGCCGCTGAACGGCGGATCGGCCCCCACGGCGTGGGTGATATCACTAGAGGAGGTGGGGGATATCACCCACGCGCTGGGTGATATCACTAGAGGAGGTGGGGGATATCAGCCACGCCGTGGGCGATATCAGTAGAGGAGGTGGGGGATATCGCCCACGCCGTGGACGACATCACTAGAGGAGGTGGCCGATATCACCCACGCCGTGGGCGATATCAGTGGAGGAGGTGGGCGATATCGATAAGGGTGGTGATCGACATCAGTCAGGCGGTGAACGATGTCGATGAGGGTGGTGATCGACATCAGTCACGCGCTGAACGACGTCGATAAGGGTGGTGATCGACACCAGTCACGCGGTGAACGACATCGGTAAGGGTGGTGATCGATATTGGTCACGCGGTGAACGCTATCCGGCCCCTCGCGGCTGATCTCCGGCGTCTGATGCCGCCTCCGTCCCATCCGTCCCATCCGTCCTATTCGTCCCCTCCGTCCCATCGTTCCCCTGCCGCCAGCCGCGCACTCCTGCTGACCATCGGCCACCGGTTGTGGCATGCTGCTGTCCGTGGCACTGCACAGACTCCTCGCGGCAGCCCTTCTGACGCTGGCCGCCACCACCGCCTTCGCGGCCGCTCCGACCACCTGCCGCCTCACCGGCCCCTACGAACAGGCCCTCTGCGCCTACCAGAAACGGCAGTTCGCCGCCGCCGAAGCCGGCTTTCGGGCCATCGTCGAAGCGGGGGTTGCCGAGCCGCAGACGCTCCGCTCCATGTACTTCCTCGCCCGGACCCTGATGAAAACAGGCCGTTACGACGAGGCATCCGCCCTCCTCATCAGAATCTACTCGCTCGACAAGCCGTTCTATGACGGGTGGTCCTGCGACTTTCTCCTCGGAGAGTGCCGCAGGGCAATGGGCAAGGGATGATGATGAAGGCAGAGAAGATGAACGCAGAACGCAGAACGCAGAACGATGAATTGAGAAACTTCTACGTTCTGCGTTCTGCGCTCTGCGTTCTGCATTCGGGTTTCTGAGGACACGCCGCCGGTGCCGACACCATCCACCTTCGAGCTTCGCCGCAAGCTGCTTCAGCTCGAAGCGCTCTACGACGTCGGCCGCGCCCTCAATACGCTGCGCCCCGAGGATGAGCTGCTCGAGGAGCTGATGCACCGGGCGATTGCCGTCCTCGACGCCATGACCGGGTTCGTCTTCTCCCTCGACGAGAAGCTCAACATCCAGCAGATTTTCACGTTCGAGCTCGATGGCGTCGCGCCCGGCGCGTTTCTCCTCGAGCCGCCCATCAAGCAGGTCATGGCCTCCCGCGAGCCGATGATGCTCACCGTCTCCCGCTTCCTCGGCGGCGAGGGGAGCGACCTCCTCATCGCCCCGATGACCGCGGGCGACGCCATCGTCGGCATCATCGGCGTCGGCGGGAAGGAAGTGCGCGGCGAAAAGAGCGGCAGCTTCGCCCCCGACGACCTGCGCTTCCTCTCGTCGCTGGCGTCGATCGGCGGCGCCGCCATCGACAACACCCGCCGCTTCCACCGCCTCGACCTCGTGCGCGAGACGCTGGAGGACGAGAACCGCGCCCTCAAGCAGCGCATGCTGCGCGAGTACTCCGACCGCCTGATGGTCGGCGACTCCGCCAAGATGCAGCGCGTCATCGACCTGGTCGCCCGCGTGGCCGACAGCCAGGCCAGCGTCATCATCCGCGGCGAGTCGGGGACGGGCAAGGAGATGGTGGCGCGGCTGATCCACGGCAACTCCGCGCGCAAGGACGGGCCGTTCGTGGCCATCAACTGCGCGGCGCTCCCCGAGACGCTCCTCGAATCGGAGCTGTTCGGCATCGAGCGCGGCGTCGCCACCGGCGTCGAAGCCCGCCCCGGCAAGTTCGAGCTGGCCAAAGGGGGGACGATCTTCCTCGACGAGATCGGCGACATCCCGCTGACGCTGCAGGCCAAGCTCCTCCGCGTCCTGCAGGAGCGCGAGATCGAGAAGCTCGGCGGCCGGCGGCGCATCCCCATCGATGTGCGCATCCTCTCCGCCACGCACCGCGACCTCGAGGAGATGATCGAGCGCGGCGAGTTCCGCCAGGACCTCTACTACCGCCTCAAGGTCGTCGAGATCACCCTGCCGCCGCTGCGCGAGCGGAAAGACGACATCCCCAAGCTCGTCCGCTTCTTCCTCGACAAGTACGGGAAGCGCGAGGGGCTGCACGACGTGCGCATCACCCAGGAAGGGCTGCAGAAGCTGATGCGCTACCCCTTCCCCGGCAACGTCCGCGAGTTGGAGAACCTGATCGAGGGAGCGCTGGCGCTGACGACCGATCCGGTCATCGATCCGGGCGACCTCATCCTGCCGGAGTCGGCCGAGCTCGCCGCCGGGCACACGCTGTTCGACGACCTGCCGACGCTGGAGGCGCTGATCTCCCGCTATATCCGCAAAGTTTTGGCCTCGACGAAGGGCAATATGTCCAAGGCGGCCAAGATTCTCGGCGTGGATCGCAAGACGCTCTACCGTAAGCGCGACGAGATGTCCCAGAATGACACAGGTGGGGAACGTTGGGACATTCATTGATAAGCATCTTTCGGGTCAACGACTTACGAGGCGGCGAAATCGCTGAAACCTTTTTGTGTGGCGTTTTGCCACACAGGCACATTTCGGTTGGACACGAGGTCGTCTCGTGTAAACTACGCGGCATCAGAAGGTTAGGAGGGTTTGCGCTGATCCGGCACCTCTGGCAGTCAGGTTGCGAAAGGGTGGTCCCGAACAACGGAGGGGACAACCATGAACAACTTCGCACAAACCCGCACCACGAAGCTCGAGTCGCTGCTCTCGGCGAACTACATGCTGCCGGCGATGCTGGCGGTGAACACCGTCGCGCTGGTGGCGCTCGACCGTCTCGGCGGCATCCCCGACTGGATCAAGACCGCGGCCGCTCTGTTTCTCGCCTTCTGATTCCGCTCAGGACACCTTCACGATGACGGCTACAGCGGAGCGGCAGATGGAGCTCACACTCCCAATGGTCCCGGATATCGAGATCGCTGCCGCGCGTGCGGCCGGCAACCTCGCCCGGGAGCTGGGCATGAGCTCGGAGGCGATCGATGAGATGGCGCACGCCATCATCGAAGCCTGCATCAACGCCCGCGAGCACTCGGGTAGCGTCGACAAACGCATCTATGTAAGATGCGTCGGCACCACGGCGGGAGACGGTTCTCCGCGCATCGACCTCTGGATCACCGATCGCGGCAGAGGCTTCGATCCTGGTGAAGCGCGGAACCGGCGCCAGAAGCTCGGGCCGGCTCACAAGCGCGGCTGGGGACTGCAGATCATCGAGGCCCATATGGACGATGTCGACATCACCACGAGCCCCGATGGCGGGACCACCATCCACATGGTGAAAATCGAGAAGAAATCATGACGGACGAATTGAGAGTCTCGGTCGAGCGCCGGCCGAATGGCGCCATCCTCTACACGCGCGGTTACATCAACAACGTCGGCGGCGAAGAGATCGCCAACCGCGCTTACGAGCTCATGGACGCCGACGTCAAGACGCTCCTCCTCAACCTCAAGGAGACGAAGATCGTCAACTCGATCGGCATCTCCATCCTCATCGAGATCATCGAGAAGATGATGGACAAGGGGGGCCGCATCGGCTTCTGCTGCCTCACCCCCGTCATCCACAAGACCTTCCAGATCATGGGGCTGGCGAACTACGCCTCGATCTTCGCGAACGAGGAAGACGCCGTCCGCGAGCTGGCCCTGTAACCCCCGCGGCAGCGCCGCGGTCCCTCTCCAACTGATATCCTCCGCTCATGCCCCCCGTCCATCGATTTGCGGAATTCGTTCACGATCTCCAGCAGCTCGAGAAGACTTCCGTCGCCGCGCAGGGTCCGCTGATCCTCGCCGCCTTCGAGCGCCACACCCCCTTCGCCGTCGGCGCTCTCTACCTGCGTGAAGGACGCGGCGCGTCGCTGAGGCTCGCGGCCAAGTCGCACCACTGCACAGCCCCGGCGCTGCTGGCGAACGAACGGGAGATCAGCGTCGAGCCCGCACCGCACGTCGTCCTCCCCCTCCGCTCCCATCGCGAGCAGCTCGGCCTCCTCGCCCTCGGCAACGGCACCACCGAAGTCACCGACGAAGACGTCGCCCTCGCACGCGCCGGCGCGCTCTTCCTCAGCGCCATGATCGCGAACCAGCGCCTCCTCCAGGACGCGCGCGAAGGCGACTTCCAGCTCAAGTCGCGCCTCCTCGAGCTCGAGACGCTCTACGACATCGGCCTCTCCATCGCCTCCACCCTCAACACCGACGAGCTGGCGGACGAGATTCTGTTCCGCATGATCTCCCTGACGAACGCGCGCCGCGCCGTGCTCTATCTGCGCGAGGGCGAACGCTTCAAGCTGTTCCGCTCCTTCGGCGACGTGCGCGAGGACTTCCTCGACGCCGAGCTGTCCGAGCAACTCGTCCGCGAGGGGGAGCCGCTCAGCTTCCGCGCCGGCAACGACTGCATCTTCCCCGGCTGCAGCGCCTTCGTGGCCGTGCCGATCAAAGGCAACAACGCGGTGATCGGCGTCCTCGCCGCCGCCGACCGCGAGACGCGCGAAGGTGCCGTCGGCGCGTTCGAGGAGAACGAGCTGCGCCTCCTCTCACTCTTCGCCAACCAGGCAGCGATCGCGCTGGAGAACGCGCGCCTGCACCGCGAAGCGCTGGAGAAGCAGGCCATGGAGCGCGAGCTGGAGCTCGCGGCCACGATGCAGCAGGTCATTCTGCCGAAGTGGATCCCGCAGGCCGACCGCGTCGAGATCGCGGTCTTCTCACGCCCGGCCAAACAGGTCGGCGGCGATTACCACGCCTTCTTCGACCGCGACGGCGTCGTGACGATGCTCGTCGCCGACGTCGCCGGCAAGTCGATGCCCGCCGCGCTCCTCGTGTCGGCGCTGCACGCCGTGGTGCAGCTCCTCTTCGCCGAAGGACGCGAGCTCGGCGAGATCGCCACGGAAGTGAACCGCCACATCCACAAATGGTCGGCGGAGAACAAGTTCATCACGATGGTGATGGTCTCGGTCGACCACGAGAACGAGACCGTGCAGTACGTCAACGCCGGCCACAACCCCGCGTATCTGATGACGGAGGGGAAGCTGGAGACGATCAAGTCGCACGGACTGCCGATCGGCATCATGCCGACGTCACGTTACGTCGCCCAGACCAAGCCGTTCCCGAAGGGCTCCGCGGTCGTCCTCTACAGCGACGGCATCACGGAAGCGGAGGACGTCCACGGCGAAGAGTTCGAGAACCACCGCCTCGAAGAAATCCTCCACCAGTACTCCGCCGCCCCCGCCGCCGAACTGAAAGACCGCATCGCCCAGGCGGTGGACGCCTTCACGATCGGCGCCCCGCAGAAGGACGACCAGACGATCGTGATTGCGCGCCACGCGTAGGGGGGAACGATAGGACGTATAGGACAGATAGGACCTAGGGGACCTATGCGACGTTGATGAGTGCGATGCGGCTGATCGGTACCGTGTGAACATGAGGCGTGCTGTACTACGCGAGAGCGCGGTCTTTCTCTGCTTCCTCGCGATCGCGCTTGCGCTGACCTGGCCACTTGCGCGCCTTCTGACGACCGCAGTCTCCGACCCCGGCGATCCTCTCATCAATTCATGGATCCTTTCGTGGAACGTGCAGGCGTTGACGGAACTGCGCTCGCCGTGGAACGCCAACCTCTTTCATCCCGCGGAGAACTCGCTCACCTTCAGCGAGAACCTGTTCGGCCTCGTTCCCTTGGCTGCGCTCCTCTCATTCCTGCCGCCGATCGCCGTGCATAACGTTCTCCTGCTGCTCGGCCTCGCCGGCAGCGCCTACGGCGCGTACGTTCTCGGGCGCATGCTCACCGGTTCCGTCGCTGCCGGGCTCGCGGCGGGAACGCTGTACGGCTTCTGTCCCTGGCGCTTCGTGCAACTGCCGCATCTCCAGTTCGCGTGGGGGATGTGGCTGCCGCTGACGCTCGCGGCGCTGCTGCTGTACGCGCGCCGCCGCGACTGGCGGAGCGCTGCGTTCGCCGGCGCCGCGTTCCTTCTCAACGGACTGACGAATCTTCACTACCTCGTCTTCGGTGCGGCGGCCGTGGCCATCGTCCTCCTTTTCCTCGGCAAGCCGCGCCGCCACGCGGTTTTCGCGCTCGGAGCGGCGGCGCTGATCCTCGTCATCGTGCTGCAGCCGTACCGCGCGCTGAACCGTGTCAATGTGGAGGAAACGCAACGCTACTCCGCCGAAGCTGCTGACTGGCTGAACCGCAGCAATGAGGAGCCCGAGCGTCGCGTCTTCCCCGGCTACACCGCGCTGGCCGTGCTGTTGCTGTCGCTGGCCCTGCTGCGCAATGCCTCCTCGCGGTGGCCGTTCGTCGCACTCCTCTTCGTCGCCGCCGGCATCCTCTGCTCCCTCGGCCTCAACGCTGCGAGCTACCGCTTCGCTTTCGACCATCTCGACGTTCTGCAAGGCATTCGCGCGCCCGCACGGTGGGCGGTGCTGGCGTATCTCGGCTTCACGATTCTCGCGGCTCTCGTCTCGCGGTACCGCGCGGCCGCCGTGCTGATCGTGCTCGCTGTCGTCGTCGAGGCGTGGGACGTACCGCGCCGCTGGTACTTGATGCCGGTGCGCGTCGCACCTGTGTACGAGTGGCTGGCGAAGAGCGAGGTGCGTGGCGCCATTCTCGAGCTGCCGATCGGCACCACGCTCGAGTATCACTACCTTCCGGGCATCGCGCATCATCGAAAGCCCACGTTCAACGGCGTCTCCGGTTTCGAGCCGCCCGTGCACCGCCGGCTGACGACGCTGTTTGCGTCCGACGTCATCCCGCCGCAAACGGCGGACGAACTGCGCCGCCTCGGGTGCGGGCTCATCGTGGTGCATGCCGATGCGTTGACGACCGAGGCGATCGTACGGTGGCTCGAGGCATCACGGCTGCGCTTCGTCGCTCGCTTCGAGCACGGCCTCGGCGGCGACTACGTCTTCGCTCTCGATGCCGCTTCTTCGTCGACGGTGCCGGCGGCGCTCACCACCGGTCCGTTGGACTACAACGAGGCACCTTTCGGAATGCTCGATGCACCCGCGCCGCGAACCGAAGTGAACGGGCCGCTGTACGTGCGCGGCTGGGCTCTTTCCGGCGCGGGCATCCGCGCGGTTCGCGTCCACCTCGGCAACAGAGCCTTCAGCCGCGAAGCGAAGCTCGTGCGCCACCCAGGCCTGGCGACGACGTTTCCCCTCTACTCCCACGAGACCGCGCGCTTCGAGCTGGACCTGGAGCGCCGTCCGCCGGGGATCCGCCGCGAGACCGATATCCTCATCGAGCTGATCGACCACGCCGGCCGCAGTGTGACCTTGCCGCATCAGTGGTTCACCTGGCGGAAGACGATCGCTGGGTCCGGTTCGTCCTATTCTCCCCGAAACGCGGCGCCGCGCTTTTCAAAGAACGCTGCCATTCCCTCCGCCGCATCCTTCGACAGGAAGCACTGCAACTGGTGCGCGCTTTCGAGGTCGATCTGGGTGCGCAAATCGTTGTGCTCCGACGCCATCACCGCGCGCTTGATTCCGGCCAGGGCCAGCGGTGGCGCGGCGGAAAGCGTCGTGGCCAGCTTCATCGTCTCCGCGAGCAGCTCCGCCGCGGGAACGACGCGGTCCACCATGCCGATGGCCACGGCTTCCGTTGCGTCGACCATGCGGCCCGACATGAGGATCTCCATCGCCCGGCTGCGGCCGACGAGGCGCGGCAGCAGCCAGGTGCCGCCCCAATCGGGATGGAGGCCGATGCGCACGAAGCTTTCGCTGAGCTTTGCGGCGTCGGAGGCGAGGCGGTAATCGCAGGCGAGGGCGAGGTTGCAGCCGGCGCCCGCGGCCACGCCGTTGATCGCGGCGAGCACCGGCTTCGGCATCGTGGCGATCTGCGTGATGATCTCGCGCCCCGCGTCGAGCAGCTTGCGGAACGCTTCGACGTCGGCGCGCTGCTGCAGGCCGGACATGTACTCCACGTCGCCGCCGGAGCAGAACGCGCGGCCCGCGCCCGTCAGTACGACGACGCGGCAGGAAGCGTCGGCTTGCGCGTCACGCAACGCCGCGAGCAGGTCCTCGCGCATCGTGCCGCTGAAGGCATTGAGCTTTTCGGGACGGTTGAGGGTGATGGTGGTGACGGCGCTGGTTCGTTCGACCGCAATGAACATGCGGCGCGGAGTCTATCGCCGATTCTTGTCGACGATCGCCACGATGATCAGCAGGTACGCCGCGAGCCGGAGGAGATAGAGGAGGCTCTGGTCCTCCATCCATTCGCGCGTCATGACGATGGAGAAACGCTGCACGGTCAGCATGAAGAAGGCGCCGGAGAACATCAGGAAAAGGCGGTCGCGCGAGGTCGTCCAGAAGCGGAGAAAGAAGAGCGCCGCGACCAGGTAGCCGGCCATGAGCATGCCCGACAGCAGCGTGATCATCGCGTCTCCCATACCAGCCCGTAGACGAGGAGCGCCACACCCACGACCGACGGGACCGTCCGCCACAGCGACAGGTCCGTTTCCGTCAGGACGCGCAGGTCGACGAGCAGCATGAGGTTGTTGAGGGCCAGGCCGACGAAGCAGAGACCGCTCCAGAACAGCAGACGCACCCGCGTCGCGGCGTAGCCCCGCAGGAGAAGGACCGCGCACGTGATGCTCGTCAATGCGCAGAGGATGTAGATCGCGGTCGCCACTTGTCCTTGCCTCTTCTTCCTACTTCTTCAATTTGAATGCATCGGCGAAGCTGCGGACCGGATCGCGCGAGCTGCCGGAGATGATATCGGCAACCGCGTCCTTCCGGTCGGGGTAGAGCGCGGTGAGTTGCGTGACGAGCGCGCCCGTGGCCGCGTCCATCGGTTGAAAACGATATTTCGGGACCCCGGTCGGATCGAGCGCGAGCAGCCCGTTCGACGCCAGCAGAAACAGCCGCATCGCCGCCGGCTCCGGCGCCGTGCCGAGCTGCTGCGCGATCTGCGGCGCCGTCCACGCGCGCGAAGGATCGGACGCGAGCAGCATCACGATCTCGATCTGATCGATCGAGGCAAGCCGGTCACGCACGAACTGCTCGAGCTCGGGGGAGAAATCGCTGGAAGCCAAGTCGTGTGGGAGGCCATGCAAATCCGCGGCCGAGGTCGGAGGAATTGAGGATGAAAGATTGAGGATTGCGGATGGAGCCAGGTCCATTCGCGCAGCGGAGCCATCCTCAATCCTCAATTCTCAATCCTCAATCCTTCATGAAATCCCCCTCCCTGCCGAGCCGTTGACTCCACCATGTCCACCGTTACCCTGGCCGACGTTCTCTCGACCCGCACGGTGGAGGGCGAGCTCTACGAGAAGCTCGAGAACAAGGCCCTCCGCTGCTTCTCCTGCGGCCACCGCTGCAAGATCCTCAACGGGCTCAAGGGCATCTGCAAGGTCCGCTACAACCAGGATGGCGTGCTCATGGTCCCGCGCGGCTACGTCGCCGCGCTGCAGGTCGACCCGATCGAGAAGAAGCCGTTCTTCCACGCCTACCCCGGCGCGCTGGCGCTGTCGTTCGGCATGCTCGGCTGCGATTACCACTGCGGCTACTGCCAGAACTGGGTGACGTCGCAGGCGCTGCGCGATCCCGTGGCCGGCGCGCCCCCGACCGACGTCGAGCCCGCCGACCTCGTCCGCCTGGCGAAAAAGCACGGCGCCACGGTGATCACCTCCACCTACAACGAGCCGCTCATCACCTCCGAGTGGGCCATCGAGGTCTTCCGCGAGGCGAAGAAGGAAGGGCTCGTCTGCTCGTACGTCTCGAACGGCAACGGAACGCCGGAGGTCCTCGACTACATCAGCCCGTACGTGGACCTCTACAAAGTCGACCTCAAAGGCTTCGACGACCGCCACTACCGCGACCTCGGCGGCGTCCTCCAGCCGGTGCTCGACACCATCCGCGGCCTCAAGCAGCGGAAGATCTGGGTCGAGATCGTGACGCTGGTCATCCCCGGCTTCAACGACTCCGATGCGGAGCTGACGAAGATCGCCGAGTTCCTGGTGAGCGTCGATCCCGACATCCCGTGGCACATCACCGCCTTCCACAGCGACTACAAGATGGACAACCCCAACACCACGCCGTCGCATCTGTTGCGCGCGTACGAGATCGGCAAGCGCGCCGGCCTCCGCTTCATCTACCCGGGCAACATCCCCGGCGCGTTCGGCGACCTCGAATCCACGCACTGCCCGTCGTGCGACACGGTGGTCATCGGGCGTACGGGCTTTCGCGTGACCTCGTACAAGCTGGTCGATGGCAAGTGCCCGCAGTGCAGCACGGAGATCCCCGGCGTGTGGGCCGGGGAGGCCGCCGTGGGGCGCAGCGGGATTCCTCGGCCGGTGCGGCTGTGAACCGATAGGACAAATAGGACCGATAGGACAGATAGGACAAATAGGTAGGCCGCCACCCAGCCCACGGCTGCAGGGTCCGCAGGCCCATCTGTCCAATCATCGCGCTCAACCGCACACCGGCACGCAATCGGATACACTTCGCGCCCGCATGCCCGAGTTCGTCGACATTGCATCGATCGCGGACGTGCCGGCTGGCCGCTCGAAGTCGTTCGTCATCGACGGCCGGACCGTTGCAGTCCATCACACGAAGACCGGATTTTTCGCCACTGACAACACCTGTCCGCATCGTGGCGGGCCGCTGTCGCAGGGGGATCTGCTCGGCAATGAAATCGTTTGTCCCTGGCATCTCTGGGGCTTCGACGTCGCCAGCGGAGTTTGTGTCGGGAATCCGGAGATCAGCATCGCGACGCACGAGATCCGCATCGACGGCGATCGCATCCAGGTGAAACTGTCGTGAATCCGAAACCGTTACGCCACGTCGATCTCTACAGCACCGCCGGCAGGCTCGAGGCGCTCTATCGCGACCTTCAGGATCCGGCCGGCATCGCCGTCGTCTGCCATCCGCTGCCGACCGGCGGCGGCACGCTCCACAACAAGGTCGTCTTTCGCGCCGCGCGCGGTCTCGAGGCCGCGAACGTGGCCACGCTCCGCTTCAACTTCCGCGGCGTCGGTGCGAGCGGCGGGCACTTCGAAGGAGGGGAGGGTGAGCAGCACGACGTCGCCGCCGCCATCGAATGGGCCAAGCGGAAGCTGCCCGGCAAGAAGCTGATCGTCGGCGGCTTCTCGTTCGGCTCGTGGGTCTCCACCCGCGTCGCGTGCGAGCTGCCCGAGGTCGATGCGCTGTTCCTCATCGGCACGCCGGTGAACAAGTACGACTTCAGCTACCTGCGCCACTGCGACAAACCGAAGCTCTTCCTCCACGGCACGCAGGACGAGCACGGCGATGTGGCGAAACTCGAGAAGCTCATCCCCAACGTGCGCAACGCCGAATCCGTGATCGTGACGGGCGCCGACCACTTCTTCACCAAGCAGTTGGAAGCGGTGGAAGAAACGATCCGCGGCTGGGCCGAAGAGCTGATCGAGGGGTAGCTCAACGCACTGATGCCCATCGTCCTCCCCTGAGAGCCAAGAGCTGCCACCCGAGAGCTCCCCCGAAATAACTCTTGCGTCGTATGCTGCAATCGCATAACATTCGTTTTGCGGTAACCCGCAGCCTCGGCTGCCCCGGCTCCTCCTTGCGTATCCCCCTTCTCCTGTTGGCGCTTCGCCGGGGCAACCGAGGCGCTTCACGCGGACAGAGCTCGCGCTCGAACGCCAGAGTCAGCTTCGCGGCTACGGGAGCTGTTGCAGCACGGCCTTCAGCTCCTCCGGCTTGAAGCCGAACGGGCCGGGCGCGCTCTTGTAGGCGATCTTTCCCGCCTCATCGATCACGTAGATGCGGTCGGGCCAGCCGGCGTAGGCGCGCTCCACGCGGTCGTCGGCCTTGTCGATGACGGCGGGCAGCTCGATGCCGAGCCGGACGACGCAGGTGCCGGCGGCGGCGGAGCGCTCTTCCAGCGTCGCCGTGCTTTTCACCAGGACCTGTTCCCGCTCGTTGATCCCCATCTGCCAGAGGTCGACCGGATGCGCTTCCTGGATGTAGACCACGTAGAACTCGGCGCGGTCGCGATACTGCCGGTAGAGCTCGTTGAGGGCAGGCACCGCCTGCCGGAACGGCGGTCACGTATAGCTGCCGAACACCAGCACGACCGGCCGCACCCCTCGGAAAGACGACAACGTGACGGGTGTCGCGTCATGCTGGCGCGGCAGCGAAAAATCGGGCGCCACGTCGCCGGCCTGCAGATCGCCGGCCCGGGCCCAGAGCCACATCCGCTTCGCCGGCAAGGCTCCCCAGACCAGCGGCGCCGGCGCATGGCGCATGAACCGCCCGAAGCGCACCGGCGGCTGACACATCGCCCACAGCACGACGGCAAACAGCGCCGCATACGCTGCCGCGAGTCCGATCAACACACGCCGTAGGAGAACCACACCACGAGTATACGGTCGCGCCCGCGGCTGTTCACCCGTTGGTAACTCGCTTCGAGAGCTTGGGGGCAGGCCTTCGTTATTCACCACGTTAGCCGAGGGTCAGGCCTTCGTTATTCACCGCGTTAGTCGGGGGTCAGGCCTTCGTTATTCACCGAGGGGGTCGGACCCCCGGGTCAGGCCTTCGTTATTCAGGCGTCAGCAGAGCGAGCTTGGGGGGCAGGCCTTCGCTATTCATGAGCTTGGGGGTCAGGACAGAGGGGAGGGAGGTCAGACCTTTTTGCTGAGGTCACAGCGATCCGAGCAGGGGTCAGGCCTTTCCTCTTCCTCGATTAGGCCACGCCGGTACTTCGAAGGCCTGGCCCCGCGGGCGTCAGGAATACCCCATCGATGGCAGCGGCTAAACGCCGCTTGGGATTCGCCCGCCCATCTTGACAATGCCTGCTAATGGGTGACCCCAAGGGCTGGTGGACCCACACC
This sequence comes from Thermoanaerobaculia bacterium, assembly GCA_036380735.1. GTDB lineage: Bacteria > Acidobacteriota > Thermoanaerobaculia > Gp7-AA8 > Gp7-AA8 > DASVEE01. Next base: position 19,649 of record DASVEE010000071.1, read on the forward strand.
AAGAGCGAAGGCCTGACCCCAAGGGCTACTAAGGGCGACTCGGTTGTTCGAAGGCCTGGCCCCAAGGGCGACTCGGAAGGCCCGATCGCCACGGCGTCTCACATCGGCGTTGCAACTTGTTGCACCACGAACCGGCCGGATGCCTCACGCTCGCGGGCATGTTCTGCAAAGCGTTGCGCCGCGCCGTTCGATCCTCACTGCTCCTCATGCTGCTCGCCGCCGGTGGCGCCGCGGCCCAGGAGGGGCGCGCCGACGATGCCGCGGCGTTGCGGCACCTCAAACAGGTGCTGTGGCCCCAGGCGTACCGGACGCAGGACACGGCACTGCTCGACCGGATCCTCGCCGACGAATTCCGGAGCATTGATGCGGACGGCGGGTGGACGAGCAAGCAAAAGGCGCTCGATTACATCCGCGCCAACCGGCCGAGCTACGACAGCCTCACGTTCGAGATCACGCGACTCGACATCTTCGAGAACGGCACGGCCATCGTGGCCGGCACCGGAACCGTCCGCGGCACCGATGCGGAGGGCAAGTACGTGACGCGCTATCAATCGACGAACGTGCTGATCAAGCGCAAAGGGAAATGGCGCGCGATCGCCTCGCACGTGTCCGGCGTCAAGCGCACGCCGGCAGCGGCAGCGCCGTAGGTTCGCCCCGCCCTCCAATCTGTCCTACCATCGTGCCATGCAGTACCACGCCTACACGCCATCACCGCCGCTCAGTCACTTCATCGAGCGCTTCTGGGCGTGCAGCGATGTGCCGGCGCATGCGCGCGAGCGCATCCTTCCCTCCGGCACGATCGAGCTGGTGGTCAACCTTCAGGACGATGAGATCCGCATCGGCGACTCGCTGGCAGGGGAGCGTGTCGCTCGCTACAGCGGGGCCGTGGTGTCGGGCGCGTACGAGCGCTTTTTCGTCATCGATCCACAGCAGCACGCCTCCATCCTCGGCGTGCACTTCCGGCCCGGCGGTGCGGCGCCCTTTCTGACGATTCCGCCGGGCGAGATCACGGGGCGTCATGTCACTCTCGACGAGTGCTGGGGGAGGGGCGGGCGCGAGCTCCGCGAACGCCTCTGCGCTGCACCCACGGTGCGGGAGCGCTTCGCCATCCTCGAACAGGTGTTGCTGCAACGCTTGCTGCTGCGCCCACTGCATCCCTCGGTTGCCACCGCGCTGCACGCGTTCCGTGAGGCGACGACGGTGAAGGAGGTCGTGCGCGAGGTCGGCCTCAGCCATCGCCGCTTCGCGCAGCTATTCACGAGCGCGGTGGGCTTGACGCCGAAGCTCTTTCAGCGCGTCACCCGTTTCCAGCATGCGCGTGGCCTCGCACGCGCCTCCGCGGCACCCGACTGGCCGGCGATCGCGCTCGCCTGCGGCTATTTCGACCAGGCGCATCTCCATCGCGACTTCCTCGCGTTCTCCGGCTTCGCGCCGGCCGCCTGTCTGCGTCGCCACAGCGAGCGCGTGCTCCCCAATCACATCCCTCAGGTCGCGTAGGTCAACTTTTTCCAAGACGCGCCGCCCTCTCGGCCGCATGTTGTGCGTGCATGCGGTACCTTCTCTCTGTCCTCGCGCTTCTCTTCACGATCGGCTGCGCATCCGCTCCGCGCGCCACAGGAGTCACCAACATGACGAGTGTCAACGTCCGCTACATCGTCGACGACGTCGATCGAGCCATCGCCTTCTACACCACCCACCTCGGCTTTCAGCTCGAGCTGCACCCGGCTCCCGGCTTTGCCATCATCACGCGTGGCGCGTTGAAGCTCTACCTCAACCAGCCCGGTGCCGGCGGCACCGGGCTGGCGATGCCGGACGGCCGCCGCCCGGAGCCCGGCGGGTGGAACCGCATCCAACTCGCGACGACGAACCTGGACGAGCAGGTCGCCGCGCTGCGCACCGCCGGTGCCACGTTCCGCAACGACATCGTGCAAGGCAACGGAGGCCGCCAGATCCTGCTCGAAGACCCGTCAGGAAACCCGATCGAGCTGTTCGAGCCTCGCGATGCCGCTCAGTGAGGCCGAGGGGTGAGGCACGGCGCATGCTTTCGCTGGACCGCAATGCCCACCAGAAACGGCGTTCTCCTTCTCCTTGCGCTCGTCGTGCTTGCAAGCTGCGGCGGCGGGCCGACGGAACCGCGCGACTTCGAGTTCGGCCGCGCCGACGTCTTCGTACGAGATCCCGCCGGCCAGCCGATCAACGGAGTTCCGGTGCGCCTCGAGCGGACCGGCGGCCAGGTAGAAGACGCCGGAGGCGTCACCGGCTCCGTCGGCCTGCCCGGCTACTACTTCTTCCTCAAGACGAGCGGCGACTTCCGCATCGTCATTACCCCGCCTCCCGGCTACGAGCTCGCGGCAGGTCAGACCGCGTCCGTCCCCTTCACCTTTACGCGCAACCAATTGCGCACGATCAACTTCGTGCTGCGCGCGGTTTGACGCGGCCGCGGGGTCAGGCCTTTCATCTTCCCCTGGCCGTCACCGCGCAGCGCGGCCGGGTGCAGGAAGACGATGGGACCTATAGGACCTATAGGACGAATAGGACCGATGACGAAAGGGCCAGGCCTTTGATTGACAGCGGGTCAGGCCTTTCATCCTCTCTAGGGCACCGTGTCCGATGGGGTCAGGCCTTTCGTTTTCGCCGTGCGTGACGCGGCCGCGGGGTCAGGCCTTTCGTCTCCCCTGGCCGTCACCGCGCAGCGACGTGCCCGCGGGGTCAGGCCCTTCGTCTTCCCCTGGCCGTCACCGAGACGCGGCCGCGGGGTCAGGCCTTTCGTCTTCCCCTGGCCGTCACCGCGCAGCGCGGCCGGGTGCAGGAAGGCGATAGACCTATAGGACCTATAGGACGAATAGGACCGATGGACGAAAGGGCCAGGCCTTTGATTTTCGGCGGGTCAGGCCTTTCATTCTCTCTAGGGCACCGTGTCCGATGGGGTCAGGCCTTTCGTTTTCGCCGTGCGGGTGACGCCGGGCCAAGGTTTCGTTCTTCTGACGCTGGGGCCAGGCCTTCGTTTTTGGTCCTATAGGCCGTTCCGTCCCCTTTTGTCCTACCGTCTGGCGAATGACTCCGGGGAAAACCGCCGCCCCGGAGTCATCGAAAACTCAGCGCCGGCGCATCAGGGGCGGAAATCTGCCGCCACTGAGGCGGCTGCTTCGAGTTGCGATACGTTATCCGCCGCGGTCGCGGAGCCGCAGGCCTCACCGTACTTGACCGTTCCGTTGAACGGCCAGCCGACCCACCCCGTCGTGGGATCGGAGTGCACGCCGATGATTTCGCAGCCGGCGGGGCAGTCGTAGGCCATGACCGTCCGCACGTACGGCACGTTGTCGATCGTGACGTGGAAACCGTAGTTGCAGCGCGCCGGATCGTCGACGTCAGCGTGGGCTCGGTCGTGTTCCATGCCGAGGTTGTGGCCGATCTCGTGAGGAAGCGCGTAGGCGGAGGCGGCGCAGTCGTCGACGACGACGGAGAACGCGGTGGCCTCATCGGTCGCATTGACCGGAGGGGCGTTGTAGTACCCCAAGCCGCAGTAAATGGGGGACGACGGCACCATGTACGAAACGAGGTCGGCTGCGCGAGCGTCGCGCTCCGCGGCGATGGTCGCGTTGCTACTCACCCACGCCAAATCGGCGGAGAGATTGCCGCCGGTCGCGGAGTGGCTGCTGCAGTAGTTCGTCACGTTGGCGGTGATCGTGACGGACGTGAACTGCGCCCAGACGCTGTTCAGCAGCCCCTCGAACATCATTTCGTAGCTCACGTTCATCGCGGGGAAATAACAGACCGCCGACAACGCGGCGTCCCACACCACCATCACGTTCAGCTCCGCCGGCTGCGGAGGAGGAGGCGGCGGAACCGGCACGAGCTCCGGCGTGAGCACCGGGATACCGCCTTGCGGCAGCAACCGCTGCCGGATCTCGGTCACCTGCAACACGTGCAACGTGACGGGGCGGACCAGGAACACGCGGCGGTCGCGCTGCACGAGGCCCACGACGATGTCACCCGTTACCGCGAAGATCGCCTTACCATAGACGTTCGCCCCCTCCACGGTTCCGGTCCACTGAATCGTGTTTCCCTTGCGCACGATCTTCTCCCGCTGCGAGTGCAGGATCACATCGGGAAAAAGGTTGATCACCAGCTCCGACGGCCCCTCCGCGGCTGCCTGAGCCGCAAAGTACGCATGATCGACCGTGACTTGGCGCGAGCGTATCTCCGGCGCGCCGCCGAGAATGTTCGCGATGGCGGCGACCGGCTGAACGGGATCGCCGACCGGATTGAACAAATCGTCCGCTTGCGCGGCACCACAGACGAGGGTGAGAACCACAACAACGAGCAGCTGTCGCATGACGCTTTCTCCTTCTTTCCATTCATGCCGCGCGGCAATGACGATCAGACGGAGGTGCGCTGGCGCCGTTTACGGCGCACAGCGCGTGGGCTGTCACACGTTCAGGTGAGTGGCGGTGTCCACACGTTCACAGCAGGCAGAGTGGCGAAGTGTTCAGGATGATTGCGGCGATGGCCGGCAGCATGCCGCGGCGTTTCCAGGCTGCTCGAAACAGGCGATGCAGCCCAGGGGGCGAAGGCGAAGAGGGGATGGCGACATAAAAGAGGACGTACGCCATTCCCTCGTAGTCACCACGATTTGCGTCGAGCGGGAGCAGAGAGATCGTGAAAACAATGGTGATGACAAGCAGCGTGCACGAGACACTCGCTATTGCGAATCGCGGCAAGGGGAGCAGGCTTCTCATCGGGTAAGTGCGTCAGTACGCGCGAATCTATGCTACGGCGCTGGCGCCCGCGACGTGCAGGGCGAGACAACAATCGGTAGCCCGGCCTTCCATCGTCACAGATCATTGTAACGACGCAGATAGGCGGCCATGGCAGCCTCGCCGTTCTGCTCCAGGTGCGCGATTGCGGCTTGCGTACGCGCCACCTTCTCTCCCTGATTCAGCTTGAACTTTCCTTCGATCCTCGTGATCGGGATTTCGAACGACACCACGTGTTCGAGCAGCCGGCGCACTTCCGTCTCTCCGAGCTCGCTCATGGACCAGGGTTGTGGTGACGGTGCTTCGACGACCGCAATCAGCCTGGCGATGTTCTGCCGCGCCTCGTCGGTCGAGTGGCATCTCGCGTTTCCATAGCAATGAACCGCGACGTAGTCCCACGTCGGCGCGGTGGCGCGATCCTCGTACCACGACGGCGAGATGTACGCATGCGGGCCGAGGAACATGACGAGAGACTCTTCGCCCTTGCCGAGCAGGGCGCTATGCGGATTCGCGCGTGCCATGTGCGCCAGCAGGGTTCCGTGTTCACCACGAGCAGGATCAATGAGGAATGGCAGGTGCGAGGCGAGGGCGCCTTCGCTCGACCACGTGACCATCGTGGCGAACATGTGCTCTTCGATCACACGAAGAACATCGGCGGTGCTCCGCGGCTGATGCGACAATCGGACATACATAGGGCGATCGTAGCGCAAGGGTAGCGATGGTGGTTGGTGCCACACCTTCGATCGTCTGTACCTGTGGAGGGCGGTTGGTGCCACACCTTCGATCCTCCTCGCCACATCTTCATCGGTTTGATGGCAGGCCTGAGCGATGGTGGTTGATGGCACACCTTCGATCGTCTGTACCTGTGGAGGGCGGTTGGTGCCACACCTTCGATCCTCCTCGCCGCATCTTCATCGGTTTAATGGCAGGCCTGCGCTCTTCCTCGCTTTCGGCCCATTCCACGCGCTGTAGAGCCAGACAAACCAAATCTTCCATTCCGAGGAGTTCTGAGCGCTGGATTTCTACGCGTGGGAGCAGTCCTCGGAGCTACGGCGCGGCCGAGGGAGGATCGTTGGCGTTATGGCACGACCGTTACGACTCGAGTTTCCTGGAGCCCTCTACCACGTCACCTCCCGTGGGAACGAGCGACGTCCGATCTTCCGCAACAATGGCGATCGGATGCAGTTCCTTCTGTTGCTGGGAGAAGCCGCGCGGCGCTTCGGCTGGTCCGTCACCGCATACGTCCTCATGACGAATCACTTTCACCTCGTCCTCCAGACGCCGGAGCCGACGCTCGCTAAGGGCATGCACTGGCTCAAGGGGACTTATGCCACGTGGTTCAACCGCCGCCACCAGCGATCCGGTCATCTATTTCAGGGACGCTACGACGCGGTGCTGGTCGAGAAGGACGCGTACTTTGCGCAACTGCTACGGTACGTCGTCCTCAACCCGGTCCGCGCGGGCATGGTCGAGCGGCCGCAGGACTACCGTTGGTCGAGCTATCGCGCTACCGCCGGCCTGGACGTGCCGCCAATCTGGCTCGACGTCACGGCGGCGCTTGCGCCATTCGGCGATGGCGGCGCTGCGCAGGCGGAGTACCAGGCGTTTGTCGAGGGGCCGGTCGCCAACGAGCGGCTGTGGGACGAGATCACGAACTCGATCTACCTCGGAACGGAAGCCTGGACGCGGAAGATGCGGACGATCGTCGAGTCGAAGCCACGCTCGACCGACCATCCGCTACCGCAGCGTGCCGTAGGACGCCCGAAGATGCACGCGATCATCGGCGCCGTTGCGGCCATCACTGAGCTTCCGCAAGACATCGTCAGGTCGGTGCGCGGAGGGCCAGTGCGACGGCTGATCGCGTGGCTCGGCTGGAACGAGGGCCTGGTCACGCTCCGAAGTATCGCGGCGTCGCTCCGCCTGCGAAGCGAAGGGCATGTCTCGAATCTGATTCGCCGCTGCGAGCGCGAGTTCAGCAACGACGCGATTCTTCTGCAGCATCTGGACGCTGCACTCGTCGCTTTGCGCTGACGCGCGACTCTAACGGTCCTACGCGTCGACGCCTCACCGGCTCTCGCCGTGCGTGAGGGCGCAGCGTTGCGCGCTGGCGTGCCGTCACCGGATCGGCGGTCGTTTGCTGCCGGCATGGAGCACCATTCCGTGTTTCGCGGCGGTGCAAGCACGCGGTGAATGGCTCGCCGGTTCGCGGAAGACAAAGCTTTTGGCGCCAAAGACCGTGGTGCCACACCTTCGGTGTTCACTCCAAGTCAAAGAACGAAGGCCTGGCACCAAGACCGTTGCGTACCACGGGTGCCAGACCTTTGAATACAACGCGGTGCCAGACTTTCGAATCTCATCGGGTGCGGAGGCGTTCGCCAACGCGTGGTGCCAGACCTTCGAATCTCATCGGCTGCGGAGGCGTTTGCGGCATTGGATCGAAGGTCTGGCACCGACAGCCAAGAGGGGGAGAGCCTTGTTCACGCGTACCACTGGTGCCAGACCTTTTGGGACGTGTCGATCGAAGGCCTGGCACCAAGCGCGGGCACCGAGCATTAAGCATTGACGGTGAAGAACGAAGGTCTGGCACCGAGTACGTGGAGATCGAAGGTGTGGCACCGAGTGCGAAGGTCGAGTGCGTGGAGATCGAAGGTGTGGCACCGAGTGCGAACTGGGACGTGTCGATCTTGAGCATTGACGGTGAAGATCGAAGGTCTGGCACCAAGTGCTGGGACCGAGTGCGTGGAGATCGAAGGTCTGGCACCCAGCGCGTGGCACCGAAGGTCTGGCACCGAGTGCGAGTGCGTGAAGATCGAAGGTCTGGCACCGAGCGCGGACGAGCGCGAGCTAGCGTCGCTTGCGGCACTCCGGGAGTGGGGCGGAACTCGGCGAGCGGCGCCTATTCGCCGGGCATGCCGTACGGCATTGCGCCCCAGTAGCTGTAGAACGTGTCGTCGAGCTTCTTCCATTTGGCGGCCATCTCCGGCTCGTGCTGCTCGAGCCAGCGGATGAAGTGGGGGCGGGTGCCGTCGGCGTCGTTGACGTGGTATTCGTCGGCCAGGTCCCAGGAGGCGTAGACGCGGCCGCTTTTCTCCGACACGTTGGGGTCGGCGGCGAGGGCGGCGACGCAGCGGCCGACGAGGAGCGGGGTCTCGGAGGCAGCGAACGACGGCACCTTCTCCACCGCATCGCGCCAGTTCTCCTCGGTCACGCCGAAGTTGTCGAGCATCCATTCGGAGCGGAGGAAGCCCGGCGTGACGGCGACGGCGGTGACGTCGCGTCCCTGCAACTCCTGCGAGAGGCTGAAGGCCATGCGGATCACAGTGGTCTTGACGAGGTCGTAGAAAAAGTGGCCGCGGTAAAAGTAGGCGTCGCCGTCGGTGATCTCGACGACGAGACCTCCTCGGCGCAGGCGCGGCAGACCGTGGTAGCTGGTGATGATGTGGGTCTTGATCGCGCGGTCGATCATCGTGAGCCCGTCCTCGAGCTTCGTCTCCCACAGCTTCTTTCCCCACTCGGTGAGCTCGTCGCCACCCCAGATGTCGTTGATGAGGATGTCGAACTCGCCGACCTGCTCGAACAGCCGCGCGACTTGATCGGGCTGGGTGTGATCGACCTGCACGGCGATGCCCTTGCCTCCACGCGCGGTCACGATCTCCGCGGTCTGGTGGATCGTCTCCCGGCGGTCCTTCATCCCCGAACTGCCGGCGACGCTGCGGCCGGTGCAGTAAACGGTGGCGCCCAGTTCCCCGAGGGCAGTCGCGATGCCGCGCCCCGCGCCTCGGGTGGCGCCGGCGACGACGGCGGTTTTGCCGGTGAGTGGTTGTTGCATGGCGCGATTCTAATCGGACGAATGGGACGAATCAGACAGGTAAGCGTAACGAAAAAGGGGCGAGCCATCGGCCCGCCCCCTCACGTAGTTTCTGCGACCGGAAATCAGTTCCCGGCGGCAATCTCCTCGGCGGTCAGCGTCTTGGCGGCGATCGAAACCCAGCCGTCGCCGGTGATGTTGTCGGTGCTGGACGCGTAGGCGATCCAGGAGTACTCGGGCGCGTTGTCGTCGAAGCGGTCGTTGAGGACCAGCAGCGACAGCGCGCCGTAATCGCCGGCGGGGATGGCCTGCTGGACCATGCTCATGGCCGGGACGGTGACGACGAGCTCCTGCTCGTGACGCTCGCCGACGGCGACGACGATGAAGGTGTGCGGCTGGTCGTCGAGGTTCACGAGTCCGAAGTTGGTGCGGAAGCTGGCGTCGTGGCGCAGGCCGAGGGCGAGCGCGCCGATCTGATCGTCGAGGTTCTCGGCGTCGACGCCGGGGAACGGCTGCGACACGGTGCCGTTGGACCCGGGCTGGCGCGTCCAGATGCGCGAGTAACCGTCGAGCGCCGCGAATTCGTCGATCGCGCCGCTCGACTGGACGGGGACGAAGACGAGCGAGCCGAGACCCGAGACGCCGAGGACGCTACCGACGAAGTCGACCGCCGTGATGGGCGGCGCGTCAGCGGGCAGCGGCTGCGTCAGGCGGAAGATCTGCGGGTTCGACCCGCCGGCCGGCAGCCAGAGGATCATCACGTGCTGGTCGGTCTCATCGTTGTTGAACAACGTGACGTCGGAGCGGAAGAAGAGCGAGCCGCCGCCGCCAGCGACGCTACCGGCCGCGGGAATGACGAAGCCGAGGCGCGTGCGCTCGGAAACGGCGCTGGCGCCGACGCGGCTCTTCCGCGCCTCGAGCTTCTGCAGCATCTCGACGGCGAGGCTGTCGGGCAGACGCTCGGCCTGCAGCGTGGTGGTCTGGTTCGCGGCCGCGGCGAGCTGGCGCGCCTTGACGAGTGTTTTTGCGTCTGCCGCAAACAGCGGCAGGGCCATCATCGCGCTGAGCGCGAGAATCGTAATGCGTTTCATGAGGTCGTGGATCTCCTTCAGAATTGAACGACGGCGCACACGATACGAATGCTGAAGGAGTGCGGAGTTGACGTGCGTCACGCGTTGACCGCGCCGCGCAGGAACCGTAACCCTTTCGTTGTACGCGTGCCGTGCCACGTGAAGAGGTGGCCGGGGAAGGGACCGATCACGCGCGCATCGATCGCGGCGGCATCTTCGTCGGTGAAGACGTACGGCTCGTCGGGGAGGAAGATGACGTCCGGCTTCAGCGCGAGCACCTCTTCGAGCGTCAGCGAGGGGTAGCGTTCGCGGTCGCGCAGCACGTTGGTGCCGCCCGTGGCTTCGACCAGGTGCGAGACGTACGTGTCGCCGCCGCACCACATCCACGGCTTCTTCCAGATGGGACACGCGAAGGTGAACGCGCGCCGCGGGATCGACGCGAGCTCCTCGCGCAATTCGGTGACGAGCTCCGTCGCGCGTGCCTGGCAGTGATGGAGCTCGCCGAGGGTGGTGAGGAGCGCGGCGACGTCATCGACGGTCTTCGGTTCCGTGACGAACACGGGAGCGAAGGTTTCGAGCTGCTCCGCGTGGCGGCGCAGGTTCTCCTCGAGGTTCATGTGCACGAGATCGGGAGCGAGCGCACGGATGTCCTCCACGCGAGGATTCTTCGTTCCGCCGAGGCGCGGCAGCGTGAGGCCCTCGGGGAAGATGCAGTAGTCGGTGATGCCGACGACGGTGTTGCCGACGCCGAGGTCAAAGAGGGTTTCGGTGAGAGAGGGCACCAGGGAAACCACGCGCCGCGGAGCGGTGGTGGTAGCGAAGGTGCGGCCGAGGAGATCACGCATGCGGCACGCATGCTAATGCGGGACAGGGAACGATAGGACGAATAGGACGAATAGGACCAATAGGACGAATAGGACAGGAGCGAAGCTGATGGACGGTACCAGGTGAGTCACGCGCCGCGGAGCGGTGGCGCACCGGCGGTCACGCACCAGTCCCATAGGTCCTATCGGTCCTATGGGTCCTATAGGTCCCATCACATCTCTTTGCGGTACTTGGGATCCAGCGCGTCGATCAACCCGTCGCCGAGAAAGTTCAGGCCCATTACGGCCAGCATGATGGCGGCGCCGGGGAAGATGGCGAGGTGGTTGGCCAGCCCGAGGTAGCGGCGGCCGGCAGTGAGCATGGATCCCCATGAGGGGGTCGGGGGTTGCACGCCGAGGCCGAGGAACGAGAGAGACGCTTCGGCGAGGATGGCGCCGGCAAGACCGAGCGTGGCCATGACGATGACGGGGTTGATGACGTTCGGGAGGACGTGGCGGAGGATGACTCTGGGGCTGCGGGCGCCGAGGGCTTTGGCGGCGGTGACGTACTCCATCTCGCGTACTTTCAGCACCTGACCGCGCACGAGACGGGCGTAGCTCACCCAGCCGATGATGGCCAGGGCGATGACGACGTTGTTCAGGCTGGGTCCCAAGACGGCGACCATGGCGATGGCGAGGAGGATGCCGGGGAACGCGAGGAGGACGTCGCAGACGCGCATGATGCCGAGGTCGACCCAGCCGCCGAAGTAGCCGCTGATGGCGCCGAGCGCGACGCCGATGAGCGACGTGATCAGCACGACGCTGAAGCCGACGCGGAGCGAGATGCGCGCGCCCCAGATGATGCGCGAGAGGACATCGCGCCCGAGGTCGTCGAGACCAAGGGGGTGCTCTTTGGAAGGGGCCTCGAGGCGGCGCGACGTCTCCTGCGCAATGGGATCGTGCGGCGCGAGCAGCGGTGCGGCCAGCGCGCAGAGGATCAGCACGACCGTCAGCAGCAGGCCGGCGGTGAAGGCGAAGTTGCGTAGCAGGCGTTTGAAGGTCTTCAGAGCTTCACTCCAGCTTGATTCTTGGATCGACGACGGCGTACAGCAGGTCGCTGATGAAGTTCACCAGCATGTAGGTGACGGCGATGACGAGGATGGAGGCCTGGACCTGGGGGTAGTCGCGCGTGTTGATGGACTGCACGAGGAGGCGTCCAAGGCCGGGCCAGGAGAAGATCTGCTCGGTGATGATGGCGCCCGTCAGCAGGGAGCCGAACTGCAGCGCGAGGATCGTGATGACCGGGATCATCGCGTTCTTCATGGCGTGGGCGAAGATGGCACGCATCGTTGAGACGCCCTTGGCGATGGCCGTCTTGAAGTAGAGCTGGTTCAGCTCCTCCGCCAGGCTGACGCGCACCATGCGCGTGAGGATCGCCGAGAGGGCGAGCCCCATCGTAATCGCGGGGAGCACGATCGATTTCCACCCGGCCTCGCGGCCCGAGACGGGGAACCACTCGTTATTGAGGGCGAAAGCGATGATGAGCAGCGGCGCGAGGGCGAAGCTGGGCATGGAGACGCCGACGAGCGCAAAGAAGCGTGCGAGGTTGTCGATCCAGGAATTGCGGTAGATGGCGGACACGACGCCAAGCGGCAGGGCCACGATGATGGCCACGATCATGGCCGCGAAGGCGAGCTGCATCGTTGCCGGATAGCGGGCAGCGATCTCCTTGGAGACGCTTTCGTTCGTCCGGAAGGAAGTGCCGAGGTCGCCCTGGAGGAGGTTCGTCAGATAGTTGACGTACTGCTGCCAAAGCGGTTTATCCAGCCCCAGCGCCGTCCGCACCGACTGGACATCCTCGGGGCGTGCCCCCTCGCCGGCGATCTGCACCGCCGGGTCGCCGGGGATGAAATGGATCAGCGAGAAGATGAGCGTCAGGATCCCGAGGGTGATCGGAATCATCTGCAGGAGTCTGCGGAAGATGTACTGCGTCATGTCGGTCAGTCCTGCCGCGCAGCGATGAACGTGCCAAGAGGAGGGCTCAGGGTCAGGGCCCAGGGCTCAGGGGGCTGCGCGCGGGGGACATTGCTGCCCTCCGCGGAGCTTCCTGAGCCCTGGGCCCTGAGCTCTGGGCCCTATCCCCCAAATCGCCACCCTTTGATCTTGGCCACGGGCGCCCTGGTCCCGCCAAACAGGTTGAACCACATCCCCACGTTCCGGCGCTCCGCCGTCAGGCCTTCGATGTTGGAGAACGCCTCGGTCATGGACTGGGTCCAGCGGAGGTTGGGGAGGCGGGCGGCGACTTCGCCGTCACGGATGAGGAAGGTGCCGTCGCGTGTGGTGCCGGTCATGAGCGCGGTCTTGGGCTCGAGGAGGCCGTTGACGTAGTTGAAGCGAGTGACCCAGATGCCGAGCTTCGTGGACCGGAGGAGCTCCTCGCGCGTCGAGGTGCCGCCCGCCATGGAGAGGTGGTACGCGGCGCCGTGCTCGGGGGAGCCGAGGTGCCAGGTGCTCGCGGTCGGGGGCATGCCGAGGCGGTCGGCCCACGCCGTGTCGAGCGCGGGGGTACGGGGCATGCCCTGCTCGATCAGCGTGTAGTGGCGGCGGGGCAGCCCTTCGAGGTCGAAGGGGAAGGGGAGAAAGTCGGGATCGAGGGAGTCGTCGGCCAGGGTGAAGTTCTCGCCGAGGAGGCGCTTGCCGAGGTTGCCGACAAAGAAGGAGGAGCCGTCTTCGAACGATTGCCCGGTCAGCGCGATCATGTTCAGCCACTCGAAGACCTCGGACAGCGCCGGCGGCTCGAGGATGACGTCGTACGTGCCGGGCTCGAGCTGCTGCTGGTTGTCGATCGACAGCGTGGCCTTGAGCGTGGCTTCGTCACCAAGTGCGACGAGGTCGAGCCGGTCGTTGCGGCGCTCGCGGCGCGTGGCGTAGCCGGAGCCTTTGGCGTGCAGCGCGATCACCGTGGCCTCGGCGTACGTGATGCGGCACCAGCGGCGCACGCCGTGGGTGTTGCCGGTGGCGACGGAGGAGGCGCCGGTGGCGTAGACGCCGGCAAAGTCGACGTCGTGCGCGCGGCCGCGGTCGAACATGGTGCGCAGCGCCGTGGCTTTCTCCGCGGGCGAGAGCTGCGCCGTGGCTTCGTCGAAGGTGTCGAGCACCGGCGTGGGCTCGTTGGCGCGATAGAGGCCGGAGAACTTCGGGATGGCGCCGGCGTGACGCGCGGCCTCACGGGCGACGGCGGCGGTGCGCGCGAGCTCCTCGTCGTCAAACACCGTGGTCGTGGCCACGCCCATCGACGCGCCGACGAAGACGCGCAGCGTCAGCCACGCGCTCTCCTCCGCCATGTTCTGGTGGAGCTGCGAGGCGGCGAAGCGGCTGATGTTCTGGTCGGTCGAGATGAACACCGCATCCGCCTCGGGTGTGCCGGCGAGGCGGAGCGCGCGGTCGAGGATGTCGTAGGAATCGCGTTCGTGGCGCATCTCGGATCAGCCCATCTCGACGTTGCGGAAACGTGCGGCGGGTGCGCCGTGCGCCACCCGCATCGTCTGCATCGGATCGCCCTTGCCGCAGTTGGGGAGACCCCAGATCTGCCACGAGCTGGCGTCGGCGATGGCGTCGCACGAGCGCCAGAAGTCGGGCGTCGTGCCGGTGTAGAGCGGATTCTTGAGCAGGCGGCCGAGCTTTCCGTTCTCGATCTCGTACGCGACTTCGCAGCCGAACTGGAAGTTGAGGCGGAGGTCGTCGATGGACCATGACTTGTTGGTCTCGACGAAGATGCCGCGCTTCGTGTCGGCGATGAGCTGGTCGAGCGGCACGTCGCCCGGCTCGAGGTTGATGTTCGTCATACGGATGATGGGGATGCGCGCGGCGGATTCGGCGCGGACCGTGCCGTTGGAGGCGCGGCCGATGAACGGCGCGGTGTCGCGGCCGGTGAGGTAGCCGGTGAAGAGCCCGTTCTCGACGAGGTGAAAGCGCTGCGCGGGGACGCCGTCGTCGTCGAAGCCGAACGAGCCCAAGGCGCCGGGGATGGTGGCGTCGGCGACGATGTTGACGAGGTCGGAGCCGTAGCGGAAATTGCCGAGCATGTCCGGCTGGAGGAACGAGCCGCCGGCGAGCGAGATCTCGGAGCCCATCGCGCGATCGAGCTCCGTGGGATGGCCGCACGATTCGTGGACCTGCAACGCGAGTTGCGCGCTGCCGACGATGAGGTCGAAGCGCCCAACCGGTGCCTTCGGCGCTTTCAGCAGCGCGAGCGCTTCGTCGCGCACGACGAGCGCCTTCCCCGCGAGGTCGAGTCGCTCGATGAACTCCCACCCCTCGGCCTGGAAGTCGCCGCCGAACGGATTGGGGTACGCGCGGCGCTGGAACTCGTCGCCGTCGATGGCCACGGCCTCGATGCCGCCGCCCATCTGCGTGGTGGTCTGCTCGATGAAGCTGCCGGCGGTCGACGCGAACACCTTCTCCTGCCGATAGCAGGAGATCTCGCCCGCGACCTGATGGATCCGCGCATCGCCGCGCATCGGCTCGAGCGCGTTCTGAAGGTGGTGGATCTTCTTCTCGATGGGGATGGACCAGGGGTCGATCTGGTACGGCGACTCCCACCGAGCCACGTGCGGCTCGACGTCGCTGAGGACGATCGTCTGCGTCGACGCGATGTGGCTTGCCGCGGCGACCTCCAGGGCGCGCTTTGCCGCCCGGCGCAGCGCTTCTTCGGTGACGTCGCTGGTCGCAGCGAATCCCCACCCATTCCCGACGAGCACGCGCACGCCGAAAGCTTTGTCGATGGTGGAGGAAAGGAGGTCGATCTCCCCGTTGCGCACCTTCACGTGCTGCAGGTGGGTGGCGGTGTACCGGATGTCGGCATAACGCGCCCGGCCGGCCAGGGAAGAGAGGACCGCTTCGAAGAGGGCGCGCAAGCGCGGCGGATTATATGTGGGGTGGTACACGGGAACGATGAGACGAATGGGACGGATAGGACCTATAGGACGAATGTGACCCCCACCCACCCGAGAAGCGGCAGGTTCCGCAGGCCCATTGGTCCTGTCCGTCCTATAGGTCCTATTCGTCCTATCGGTTCTGTCCTGCAGCAGGCCAACCAGCGCCGAGATCGCGCCGGAACCAGGGCCACGCATCCTTGAGGTACAGCGCGAACGGGATCCACCAGATGAAATCGTTGGTCACGCAGAGCACCGCCGCTCGCAGCGGCCAGGTCCCGGAGACCAGCAGCGGAATCAACCCGACTGGGCCGAGCACCTTCCCCAGCAGTCCCACCGCGGCGATCAGCCAGCCGCGCTCCGGCGCCAGCGCCACCGACCAGTAGAGGATGCCGTACACGCCCACGACCATGCCGAGGCAGGCGAAGATCTCGGGGTAGTTGCCGAGGGGCATCCCGGCGAAGCGGAAGAGCCATTGCGGGTCGAGGATGGTGAAGGCTCCCCAGGCCAGGTTGTAGATCCCTGCCGCGAGAAAGATGCGACGGTGAAACGTGCGGCGCTGCATCGCTCCATCTTACGGTGCAGGCGCAGGGTAGGGAATCGGCCGCGGCCGTCACTCCTCCGGTAAGTTCCCGGTTCCCCAATTTGGTGTGTAGGAGGCAGTCAACGGATGGCCCAGTACAGCCTGCAGCAGATGACGTTTGTTCTTTCGGTTCTCTCCAACGGTGCAGCGAGCAAAAAAGGGACGGTCTCAGAGCTCGAGCAGATTCTTTCCTCATCCATCAACGCCGCCCTGACCAGCAGCACGTTCACGCAGTACATCGGCACGGACTGGAGCGTGGTGTGGGGTCCGATCGTGTCGCAGGAGAGCGGTTCGAGCTACGCCGACAACGCCATGTATGTCGCTCACAGCCCGAGCCAGAACGCGTATGTGGTGGCGATCGCCGGCACGAACTTCCTGTCCAAGTTCGACGTCGAGGTCGAGGACGCCGACGTGACGCTGGTCGATTACCAGGGGCCGGCCCAGATCGCGACCGGAACGCTCGACGGAATCACGGCGCTCGAGGCGATGAGCGATCCGAACCAGGGAACGCTGCTGGCGTTCCTCAACGGACTTCCGGACAGCACGCAACTGATCTTCGCCGGCCACAGCCTCGGTGGCGCGCTCGCTCCCGCCCTCGTCGTCGATCTCATCCTCAAGCAGGGGCTGAAGAACAGCTTCTCCAACGTCATGACCTTCCCGACGGCCGGTCCGACGCCGGGGAACAGCGATTACGCGCTGCTGTACCAGATCATGTTCTTCTACCAACCGCCGTTCCCGCCGTGGTTCCCGCCGGGACTCGGACAGTTGCGGACGCCGAAAGAGGAGGCCGATGCGTCGGCTCCGGCGTGGCAGACGTGGAACAAGGTGATCTGGAACAGCCTGGACGTCGTGCCGCACGCCTGGAACCAGCTCGCGGCGATTCCGACGATCTATGGTGACCAGCTCCCGGCCGACACCTGCATCCAGTCGCTCGTCACCTACGCCACGAACTGCATCCTCGGGTCGAACGTGTTCGCGCAGCTCCCGAACGTGGAGGTGCCGGGCTTCTTCGTCCTCAACAACGCCGACGGCGGGACCGCGCAGTTCGTGAGCGAAGTCGTGGCCCAGCACATCCCGCAGTACTTTCAGATGATCGTGCCGGAGTTGGCGGGCGTGCTGCCCAGCCCCGGCAACGACGCGCTGATTGCCGCTTCCCTCTTCGTGAAGGATTTCTGCATCAAGCACCCGAACGGCCAGTGCCAGAAGACCGAGTAGATGGATAGGACGGATGGGACCTCTAAGTCCCATCCGTCCTATTTGTCCCATTCGTCGATTCGCTACGCCGCGACCACGCTGGTCGCCGGTGAATCGGTCGGCCCTGCCTTCCGCAGGATGGCCGCGGAGATCAGCGTCACGACCAGCCCGACCGGGAAGACTTCCATGAAGGTGATCCCGATGTTGAACAGCGGGTTCTTGTAGAGCCTCATGAACTCGGCCATCTTCTCCTGTTCGGCGGCAATGACGGTCGCGCTGGCGCCGCTCTCGCGGAGCTTGTCGATGACGAAGGCGGCGTACCTGTCGCCAAAGTCGGGGATGAAGCCCCAGAAGACGATCTGCCAGGCCACGACATAGAACAGGCTGCAGACGAGGGTGATGAGGATGCCGACCTTGAACGCACGGCCGAAGGTGATCGTGCCGCCGCTGTGTCTCTCCCGGTAGGTGCGGATGCCGACGAAGACGGCCAGGTAGGCCAGCACCATCGAGCTGTAGCCGAGCCACTCCGCGTTGCTGAAGTCGATCGTCCCGTTCATGCAGAGCGGGAGCGTGATGGAGAACATCGCGGCGATGAGGACGCCCGCGATCAGACCGTATTTGAGGACGACGTTTTTCATGTGCGTTAGCTCCTTCTTTCTGACCGCAAGCTACCGGTCCGCGCCTCACCTGTCGTCCTACGAACGGGTGATTTGCCCCGAAATCACCCGTTCAGGGGATGAGACCGAGCTCTTTTCCTCTCTGGATCGCCTGGACGCGCCGGTTGACGCTCATCTTCTCGAAGAGGCGGGACGAGTGGGTCTTGATGGTGTTCTCGGAGACGAACAGCTTCTCCCCGATCTCCCGGTTGCTCAGCCCCTGGGCCATGAGGACCAGGACGTCGTGCTCGCGCTGCGTGATGCCGAGCTCCTTCAGCTTGTCAGGGTTGAGCGTGAACGGCTCAGTCTCGCGGACGCGGACCTCGACCTCTTTC
Source organism: Thermoanaerobaculia bacterium (assembly GCA_036380735.1). Lineage (GTDB taxonomy): Bacteria > Acidobacteriota > Thermoanaerobaculia > Gp7-AA8 > Gp7-AA8 > DASVEE01. The sequence goes on from DASVEE010000071.1 coordinate 37,789, forward strand.
ACCACGACTACTTCCTTCGCCCGGGTCCAGCGGAGGCCGACGTAGACGCCGACGACGGTGAAGATGATGGCCAGCAGTCCGCTGTAAAGCTCGGTGGGGTAGAAACGGACGAAGTGCTGGTATTCGATGAGCTTCAGCAGCGCGATGAGGACGCCGCCGATCGCCCCATAGAGGAGGACGCGTTTCAAGGGAGGGGAAGTTTACGCGGGGCCCTCAGTAATTCAACATTCACCATTCAGCATTGAACATTCAACATTGGGCCGGGTGACGGGCAGAAGCAGAAGGCGGAAGGCAGAAGGCAGAACGCAGAACGCAGAATGTTGAACGCAGAACGCAGAACGCAGAATGTTGAATGGTGAATTGGGACCGGCGTGCCATCGCGCCGGTCCCGCGTTCCTTACGCCACCCCGGCGTCACTCATCAACATCTCCGTGAGCCAGGTCTTCACCTTCTGGTCGTGTTCCATCTCGGAGGCGTGGGCCTGTTCGAATTCATCCGCCATTTCCTTCTCGCCGGATTCGCGTGCGAGCTTGGCCAGCAGCTCCCAGCCGGCGGTGTCGGCCAGCTCGGTCGTCAGGATGGCGTTGAGGCACTGCGAGAGCGTCGTGCGGGGGTCGTTCAGGACCTGCAGGACGCCGAGGGCCTGGACTCCGGCGAGATCGGCGCATGGCGTCTGGACCGTGGGGTCGGCTCCCATGCGCACGAGATGGCGGCGCACCAGCTCGAAGTGGCGGAGCTCGTCGGCGCGGAGCTCCTCGAGATCCGCCGGCTTCGGGCCGATGCCCGGAGTCCCGGTGCCGACCACCTTCACGAGCAGCGCGTCGTAGAGGCGGGTGCCGGTGCGCTCGAACGCCAGGCGCTCCCCCATCTTGTCGAGCAGCACCGTCGGCTTGTGGCCCTTGAGTGTCTGCATTGCCGTCTGCCCCATCCCCTTCGGCGTCACCGGCGGCGGCATGGAGCCGATCGGCTCGGGTGAGGCCGCGGCGTACGCCCGCCGCAGGTTCAGCAGCTCACCGGCCCCCTCCGCCATCACCGGCACTTCCATCGCCGCATCGAGCATGCGCGGCGTGTCGATGGGCGACGTGGCGATGCCGGTGCGGTTCGTCCCCAGGTCCGTCGGCGCGGAGCCGTTTCTCGTTTCGCGTTCCATCAGGCGCCTCCTTTGGCGGTCTTCGCGGCCAGCTCGGTGACTTCGGTGCCCGGGCGCCACGAGTAGCCCGCGGCCACGGTCTCGCTCGGCGAGCCCTCGGAATTGAGATGCGTGCGGTAGAGCACCGACGGCGAGTCCTCCGTCTCTTCCTGCACCGGGATGTACTCCGTGCCGCGCGCGCGCAGGTCGACTTCCTGGTTCAGCACCTTCTTCACGAAGTCGCGGTGGCTGCGGAAGCCGATCGGGTCGGGGAGCGACGCCGGGAGGATCTCCGCCGCGTCGCGCTTCTCGATGTTCTCGAAGTGCTCGACTGCCACGCGCAGATGGCCCAGCTCGTAGTCGACGAAGCGCTCCCAGATCGCACGGATGCGCGGATTCGATTCGCTCTTCGCGCAACTGTAGTAGGCGTAAACCTCGGTCGCCTCGTGCAGCACCCACTTCTCCAGCCACGTCTCGTCAGGGTCGATGATCGATTCGTATTGCGTGACGTGCTGCTCTTCGATCGAGGCGATTTCGGCGTAGAGCTGCCGCGCGACCGGATCGGAGAAGAGCGGCCCGATGTTCATGTAGTAGTCGTGGGTCTGATGCTCGCCGGCCATGATCATCGTGGCGTGAAGCTTCGTCAGCGCGTCGGCCGTCTTGCGGTCGTACGGCCGGCGGAGATCGTCTTCCGGCGCGCGATGCTCGATGACGGTCGGGCGGCCGGGGATGATGTCGGAGTAGCTCTGCGTGATGTTGTTCGCGTCCTTCCCTTCGAGCCGGTCGAGGAGCGCGGAGTAGCGGTAGAGGTGGTCGAAGTCCTCGAGCATGCCGAAGCGGTATGTCTGCGCCATGTACTCGTCGGGCTCGTGCTCGGCGACATGCGCCGTCACCTCGATGGCCACCTGTTCATACGCGATGGTCGTCTCGAGCGGCGAAAGGTCGGCCGAGAGCAGCCAGTTCACCATGGTGGCCTGATGCTGTTCGACGCGGCGGACGCGTGCGAGCGCGAGCTGCAGATTGCGGTTCATGCGCGCGGCGGCATGACTGAAGCGTTGCGCTTCCGTCTCCACGCCATTCATGAGGATGACGCGCACGCGCGTGAACGCGTCGTCGTCGAGTTTGCTGATGGGCGGCGAGACCATTTCCCGCCAGGTGAAGCGCTGCTTGTCGAGCTCGACGCCGCGCTCGTTACGTAGATCCAATGCCATTGAAGACCTCCCTAATGAATGGGGAAAGATCTTCACGAGAGGTGCCAGTCTGTTGCGCGAAGTGCAAATGACTGAATTCGATTTCTCGTGCAAGGAAAGCCGTCCGAAGGGGTCAGGCTTTTGATGACACCGCGCGTCGGCGTTCTACAGCCTGTGGAGTGTCACCACTGGAAACGTCCGAATCGCGCTCTTTTTGCAGATCTTTACGGCACGCTCGCGGTCGCCGAGGTAGAGTCCTTCCCGGTCATGAAAAAACGCATGTTTCTGATGCTCGCGGTCGTCCTCGTCTTCGTCGGCGCGGTCGGCAGTTTCAAGTACTTCCAGATCAAGGCAGCGATGTCGCAGAGTTACCAGCCGCCGCCGGAAGCGGTGACGACGGTCGTCGCCCGCGAGGAGCAATGGGCCGGCAGTCTGCGCGCCATCGGCAGCGTGGCCGCCGTGCAGGGCGTGATGGTCAGCGCCGACCTGCCGGGCCTCGTCGAGCAGATCTCGTTCGACTCGGGCGACCACGTCTCGAAAGGCGACGTCCTCGTTCGCCTCGACACGAAGCAGGAGCGCGCACAACTCGCGGCGGCCGAGGCGCAGCGTGACCTCGCGCGGCTGGCGCTGCAGCGCAATCAGGGGCTCGCGCAGAAGGGCATCGTCGCGCAGTCGTCGTTCGATCAGGCCGAGGCGGAGTACAAGTCGGCGGAAGCACGCGCGGGGGAGATCCGCGCGACGATCGAGCGCAAGACCATCCGCGCCCCCTTCTCCGGCGTCCTCGGCATCCGCCAGGTGAACGTCGGCCAGTACGTCGCCGGCGGCGCGCCCCTCGTCTCCCTGCAGTCGCTGCGGCCGGTGTACGTCAACTTCTCCGTACCGCAACAGGAGCTCAGCCGCCTCACCCCCGGCAGCAGCATCGAAGTCACCTCCGACGCCCTCACCGCTCCGGAGACGGGAAAGATCGCCGCGTTCGACTCGGTCATCGACGAAACGACGCGCAACGTGCGCGTGCAGGCGATCTTCGACAACCGCTCCGGCAAGCTGCGCCCCGGCATGTACGTCGAGGCACGCCGCTCCGAAGGCGGGACGTCTCCCGTGGTCGTCGTCCCCGCCTCCGCGATCAGCTACGCGCCGTTCGGCGACTCGGTCTTCGTCGTCGAAGAGATGAAAGGACCCGACGGGAGGAGCTACCGCGGCGTGCGCCAGCAGTTCGTGAAGCTTTCAGGCTCGCGCGGCGATCAGGTCGGCGTCGTCACCGGCCTCAAAGCCGGCGAGGAAGTCGTCACCTCCGGTGCCTTCAAGCTGCGCCCCGGCGCGGCCGTCATCGTGAACAACAAGGTGCAGCCCGGCAACAACGCCGCGCCGAAGCCTGAGAACAGCTAAGTCCATGCGTCGGATCGATCGACGGAGAGAACGACGACCGGGAGGCCTCCGGCGGGCCGGTACGACCGGCGGCGCTTGTTGGCATAGCCTCGGCCGCAGGTTTCGTTCGAACACGATCGAAGCGGCGCCACCCGGTGTGGGGTTGGCCCACAAGCGCCGCCGGCCGTGCCGGCCCGCCGGAGGCCCCTCGTCGTCACCCTCTCGATCGATTGAGCAAACGCTATGAAATTTACCGATATCTTCGTGCGCCGGCCCGTCCTGGCGATGGTCGTGAATCTGGTCATTCTGATCGCGGGGTTGCAGGCTGTGCGGTCGCTGGTCGTGCGGCAGTTTCCGCGCAGCGACATGGCGAACGTCGTCGTGATGACGGCGTATGTCGGCGCAAACGCCGATCTCGTGCGCGGCTTCATCACCACCCCGCTGGAGCGTGCGATTGCCGGCGCGGACGGCATCGACTTCCTCGAGTCGTCGAGCGCGCAGGGGATCAGCACGATCACCGTGCACCTGCGCCTCAACTACGACACCAACGCCGCACTGACGCAGATCCAGTCGAAGGTGGCGCAGGTGCGCAATCAACTGCCGCCGGAAGCGGAGGCGCCGATCATCGACCTGCAGACGACGGACAGCCAGTTCGCCGCAGGCTACCTCGGCTTCGCCTCGAAAGACCTCGACCAGAACCAGATCACCGACTACTTGACGCGTGTCGTGCAGCCGAAGCTGAGCGCGATTCCCGGCGTGCAGCGGGCCGACATCTTCGGCGGGCGCACGTTCGCCATGCGTGTGTGGCTCGACCCGCAGCGGATGGCGGCGCGCGGCATCTCGCCCTCGGACGTGCGCAGTTCTCTCGCCGCGAACAACTACCTCTCCGCGCTCGGCAGCACGAAGGGCTCGATGACGTCGGTCAACCTCGTGGCGAATACGAGCCTGCAGACCGCGGACGAGTTCAAGCAGCTCGTGGTGAAGGAGCAGAACGGCGATGTCGTACGTCTCGGCGACATCGCCGACGTCGTCCTCGGCGCCGAGCAGTACGACGAGGAAGTCAGCTTCAACGGCGAGACCGCCGTCTTCATCGGCATCTACGCGCTGCCGACGGCGAACACGCTCGACGTGATGAAGGGCGTCCGGGATGCGCTTCCCGAGATCCAGTCGCAGCTTCCGGCCGGCATGACCGCGGGAGTCCCGTACGACTCCTCCGCCTACATCCAGTCGGCCATCGACGAAGTGTTGGTCACGCTCGCCGAGACGCTCGTCATCGTCATCATCGTCATCTTCCTCTTCCTCGGCTCCGTCCGCGGCGTGCTGATCCCGCTCGTGGCGATCCCGATCTCGCTCATCGGCGCCGTCCTGCTGATGCAGGTGTTCGGCTTCACCATCAATTTGTTGACGTTGCTGGCGATCGTGCTCTCGGTCGGCCTCGTAGTCGACGACGCCATCGTCGTGGTCGAGAACATCGAGCGCCACCTGCACATGGGCAAGTCCGCGATGCGCGCGGCGATGGACGCGGCGCGCGAGCTGATCGGCCCGATCATCGCCATGACCATCACGCTGGCCACGGTCTACACGCCGGTCGCGCTGCAGGGCGGCCTCACGGGATCGCTGTTCCGAGAGTTTGCCTTCACGCTCGCCGGCGCGGTGTTCATCTCCGGCATCGTTGCGCTGACGCTCTCGCCGATGATGGGCTCGAAGCTGTTGCGCGCGGGCGACACCGAGAAGGGCTTTGCCGGCGTGGTGAATCGCCAGTTCGAGCGCATTCAGGGCGGTTACTCGCGGATGCTCACCGGCACGCTCAAGTACCGGCCGGTCGTGCTGACGCTGTGGGCGCTCGTGGTGCTGCTGATCTTCCCCTTCTACATGTTCTCGCAGAAGGAGCTGTCGCCGCAGGAGGACCAGAACTTCCTCTTCGGCATCGTGCAGGCCGCCCCGAATTCAACCATCGATCAGACGAAGCTGTTCGCCAGACAGGTCGGCGACGTGTACCGCTCCATGCCGGAGCACGAATCGTCATTCCAGGTCATTCTCCCCGGGGGTGGTTTCGCCGGCATGGTGACGAAGCCGCACGCGCAACGCGAGCGCGGGATCGACGAGATCCTCGTCGACGTCAGCACGAAGGCGGCGCAGATCCCGGGCATCCGCGCGATCAACCTAGTGCCGCCGTCGCTGCCCGGCAGCCAGGGCTTCCCGGTCGACGTGGCCATCGTCTCGACCGCCGAGCCGCAGCAGCTCGCGGAGCTGGCGAATGGGCTCGTGCAGAAGGCGATGACGAGCGGCATCTTCATGTTCGCCGACACTGACCTCAAGTTCGATCAGCCGCAGGCGCGCGTGGTGTTCGATCGCGACAAGCTGCGCGCGCAGGGCGTCGATCTCGCCCAGGCCGGCCGCGACCTCTCCACGCTCCTCGGCGGCAACTACGTCAACCGCTTCAGCATCCAGGGGCGCAGCTACAAGGTCATTCCGCTGGTGCGCCGCGCCGACCGACTGACACCGGAACAACTGACGCAGATCTACATCACCGGCGGCAACGGGCGTCTGGTACCGCTGTCGACGTTCGCGTCGCTGCAGACCACGACCGAGCCACGCGAGTTGAAGCGCTTCCAGCAGCTCAACGCCGTTCGCATCCAGGGCGCGATTCCGCCGGGCGTCTCGCTCGACAGCGCGCTGACGTTCCTCGAGACCGAGGCGGCGAAGACGCTGCCGCGCGGCTTCACCCTCGACTACGCCGGCGAGTCCCGCCAGCTCCGCACCGAGGGCGCCAAGTTCCTCGGCGTGTTCCTGCTGTCGGCGATCCTCATCTATCTCGTCCTCGCCGCGCAGTTCGAGAGCTTCCGCGATCCCTTCATCATCCTCGTCGGGTCGGTGCCACTCGCGCTCGCGGGCTCGCTGCTGTTCTCGTTCCTGGGGATGACGTCGATCAATATCTACAGTCAGGTCGGCCTGATCACGCTGGTGGGTCTGATCGCGCGCAACGGCATCCTCATCGTCGAGTTCGCGAACCACCTGCAAGAGCAGGGGCGTGACAAGCTGTCGGCGGTGCTCGAAGCCTCGAGCACGCGCCTGCGCCCGATCCTGATGACCACAGCGGCGACGGTCATGGGCCACCTCCCGCTGATCTTCGCCAGCGGCCCCGGCGCCGGCGCCCGCAACAGCATCGGCATCATGCTGGTGACCGGCATGATCATCGGCACCGCGTTCACGCTGTTCGTGGTGCCGTCCATCTACGTGCTGCTGGCGCGCACGCACCGGCCGGTGGAGGACGCCGCCGTTGCGGCGGATCTGGAACCGGCGACGTAAAAGGGCTACAGAGGACGATAGGACGAATAGGACCTATAGGACTTATGGGACGAATAGGACGTCTGCCGTTGTCCTATTCGTCCTATCGGTCCTATTGAGCCGCGTTCTTGACGAACAGGTCCACCACGATATCCGGTTTGCGGTAGCCCAGCTGTACGCCGGTGTAGCGCGCGTCGTAGTGCATGCCCAGTCTGGCGGCGACGCGTTTCGATGGCTCGTTCGCGGGGTCGATGATCGCGACGGCGCGGGGGCGCGCCAGCGTTTCCAGGACGTGGCGCAGGAGGGCGGCGCCGGCTTCGGTGGCGTAGCCGCGGCCCCAGGATTCGCGGGCGAAGATCCAGCCGAGCTCCAGGTCGCCGGTGGTGCCGAGGGGCTGGGTGCCGGAGATGCCGACGAGGCGGTTGGTCTCCTTTTCCACGGCCGCGCCCATGCAGACGCCGTGCTCCGCGATCTGCCGCGCCTGGCGGGCGAAGTACTCATCGATTTCCGTCTCGGTGTACGGCTGCCCGTTGTGGATGTAGCGCGTGACTTCCGGGTCCTCCAGCAGCGTGCGGAAGGCCGGCCGGTCGGCGTCGGTCCAGGGGCGGATGATCAGGCGGTCCGTGGTGAGGTGGAACATGCGGGAAGTTTAATCTGATGCGCTTTCCTACGAAGCGGTGACGGGCAGGGCGTCGACGAATTCGGCCATCCGCTTGCGGGTGGCTTCATCCGGCAGGCGGCCGATGCCGGCGCCGAGGTTGTCGAGGAGGTGCGTGACCTTGGTGGTGGCGGGGGTGACGGAGGTGACCGCCGGGTGGGAGGCGACGTACTTGATGAAGAACTGCGCCCAGGTCTTTGCATCGAAGTCGGCGGCCCACTCGGGCAGCGCTTTGCCTTCGACGCGGCGGAAGAGGCGCGTACGGCCGAACGGCAGGTAGACGAGGACGCCGATCTTCCGCTCGCGTGCGAGCGGCAGGATCGTCTCTTCGATGCCGCGGTTGTCGACGGCGTAGTCGATGCCGATGAAGTCGAGCGGCTCGTTGCGCATCACGTCGATCAAGCGCGCGTACTGGCTGTCGCTGGAGGTCGTGACGCCGATGTAGCGCACGCGTCCTTCCTTCTTCAGCTCTTTCAGGACGCCGAGCTGCGTCGCCACATCGGCGACGTTGTGCACCTGGATGAGGTCGATCTTCGGAACGCCTAAGTGCGCGAACGACTTCTCGATCTGTGCGCGCGCCGCGGCGGGATCGGCTTTCGCGTCTTCGCCGCGGGGCGCGACGTTGACCTTCGTGGCCCAGAAGATCTTCTTCTCGACGCCCAGCTCTTTCGCCAGCGTGCCGGCGACTTCTTCGGCCGCGCCGTAGGCCGGCGCCGTATCGAGCACCGTGGCGCCGCGCTCGACGAACGTCTTCAGCACTTCGCGCAGCGCCGCCTTGTCCTCGCCGCGCGCGAGCTGCGCGAACGTGGCGGACGTGCCGAGACCGACGATCGGGATGCGTTCACCCGAGGAGGGGATCGCACGCGTGATCAGTTTCTGCTCTGCGCCGACGAAGAGACGGGGCGTGAGCGCGAACGTCGCTGCCGCGCCCAGCGTGAGGCCGAATTGCCGACGGTTGATCATGGCAAAAGGATACCGCGTAGGGGGGACGATAGGACCTATACGACGAATAGGACCGATAGGACAGATGAGACCGACGGCCTTCGTCCTATTGGTCCCATCTGTCCTATTCGTCCTATTGGTCCTATCGTTCCCCCGTTTCACACGAACGGAAACAGCTTCCGCGCGGTGATCGTGCTGACCGCCACGCCGATGTTGGGCGTCAGGCTCCACTCCAGCGGCGTGGACAGTGCGTCGTTGGCGGTGGCGCGGAAGCGGAACGTGGCGACGCCGACCGCGTTCTTGAGCACGTCCGTGCCGGCATTCGCCAGACGCACGAGGCGGGCGACGACGAACCAGAAGTTGAACATCGGGTTGTCCCACTCGGGGAGAGTGGTGTTGGCGAACGTGGAGGCCGCACCTGAGGCGAGCTGTTCGAGGTCGCGTTGCCGCAGCGTCGTCGACGCGAGCGCGCTCCGCAGCGATGACAGCGAGCGCAGGCCGCGCGGTCTGCGGGTGATCATCATCTGCAGCGGGATGTACGGCGGGATGATGCGGTTGTTGGCGTTGAGGATCTGCAGCGTCTTGCCGTTGATGGCGATGCCCTTCGTGTCGACGAAGCGGATGAACTTCTGCTGGCTCGTGTCCGTCCAGGTGTCGCCGAAGTCGGGCGTCGTGACGACGGTGGCCAGCACTTCGCCGATCGGCTGCCCGACCGACGCGAGCTGGTCGGAGACCAGGTCGTCCTTGACCAGGCGCACGGCCGCGTTGCGGTAGTCCTTGTTCCAGTTCTCCTCGCCGTCATCGGTGGCGAAGAGCTTCACTGCCGGCTCGCCGAGGCCGATGTCGAGGGTGAAGGTGATCTCGGAGCCGATCGGTGCATCGAGCGTCGGCGCCGCGGTCTGCGTGAATCCGAGCTCGTCGAGCAGCGTGCGCAGTGCCTTGAGCTCGTCGACGCTCGCCTTGGTATCGCGGCGGGCGAACGTCAGGCGCATGGAGCGCGTGGCGGACGCGAACGGGTCGTCGAGGTCGATCGTCGGCGCGGTCGCGTCGGCCGAGATCCACGCGCCGCACTCGCTCGTGGCGTTCCCCACCGTCACCGCCTGCACGAAGCCGCCGCTGAACGTCGCCGTCCGCCCCGCGTTGTTGACGCGGATCGTCGACTCCTCGAATCGCGAGCCCGTGACCTTCTGCAGCTTCTGCAGGCCGAGGAACGAAAGAAGGAGCGTCGTGGCGCCGGTGCGCGTGTGGCGGGAGACGAGGATCGATTCGCGAATGGTGTAGGGGAGGAGGCCGGCGTCGTCGCGCTCGATCTTGTCGAGCGCGGAGAGCATCGCGCGCACGCTGCCGCTCGGGAGCTGCGCCCTGACGGCACTCACCGCCTCCTCGTTCGCCGGATCGAGCTCGAAGTCGAGCATGGCCGAGCTCTCGGAGACGCGGCTGTACTCGAGCGACACGTTGACGCCGAGCGAGCCTTTGAGGAACTTCGCCGCGGCGGCGAGCTTCGCGCTCAGCTCGTCCCATTTCGCCAGCAGCTTCGTCGCCCACGCCTGCACTTTCGCGATGTCGGCGGGCGTGGTCGACCCGAACGTCTTGCCCACGGCCTTGGCCACGAGCTTGCGGATGCCGTCGTCGCCGAACTTCTCGATCGCGTCGAGCGACGTCGCGTTCGTGGCGAGCCACGTGACGGCGCTCTTCACGCCATGCTTCTCCGCGAACTGATTGAGCGCGCCCGTGATCTTCGTGGGCGTGTCGGTGAGCACGCGCTGCAGCTGCTTCGCCAGCGACACGGCCTGCGCGATTGCGATCTGCACGCCGGTGTTGCTGCCGACGAGCAACTGCTCGATGCTCTTGCCGGTCAGCGACTCGAGCATGTCGAGGTCCTTCTGCGCGGTCGTGCTGAGGAACTGGTGCAGGTTCGGGTTCTGCGGATCCAGCGCGGCGATCGTGTCGATGGTCTTGCGCAGGTCGGAGCCGGGCTCCGCGCCGACCTTCACGAGCAGCGACGCCCAGAGCTGCTGCACTTTCGTGTCGACGCTGTTGTAGGTGGCGACGACCTTGTTGATGGCCGCCAGCGCTTGCGTCACCTCCGGCGATGCCGCTGCCTTTTCCTTCCAGCCGGTGCCGGCAATGAGATCGATCAGCTCCGACGACGCACGCTCCGTCACCTCGGCTTTCACCTGATCCCACGTCGTCGTCGAGACCTTCGTCAGGATGTCGATGGCGCGCGGCAGCGGCGACAGCTCGAACGCTTTCTCCAGCGCATCGCCGATGGAGGAGGCGTCGTAGTCGACCTGCAGCGCGAACGTCGCGCCCGCGGTGAAGCTGTTCTGCCGCGAGCGCGCGATGCGGATGCGCACCCAGTTGGCGTTGTTCGTCTGCGCGCGCGCGACGACGAGGTCCATGTCGTCGAAGAGGGACCAGCCGAGGCTGGCCTCGAGGGAGTAAGCCACATTCGCTTTGAACTGGCCGGAGAGACCGTCGAAGAGCTTCACCGTTTCGTCGATGTCGAAGCTCTTGCCGAACGTGCCTTTCAGCCCGAGGTCGAGGTTGAGGGCGGCCTGGAAGCGGCTGACCTCACCGGGCATGAGGTTGGAGAGCATCTCGAACTGCGGAAGCTGCGCGGTCGAGACGAGCCGCGCCAGCGCGACGGCGCGATTCTCCGTGGCGGCGACCGGCACGTAGTGGTCGTAATCGAACGACGCCGTACCGCTGGCGCTGAGGTCGAGCGGCAGGTTGTCGAGCGCGCCGGTGATCCCGGCGGAGAGCTTGCCGTCGACGTGCAGCACCGCATAGCTGTTGCCGTTGGAAGCGGTCACCGGCGTGTCGGAGCCGAACGGCGTGATCGGCGCACCGGCAGCGTTGATCGAGACCTTCGCGCTGGAATCCGCGCCGAATTCGGCCGTGAGGTCGAAGACCTTCAGGTCTTTCTTCTCCGCGTTGACGCCGACCTCTTTCAAGGCGAAGGCGGTGGTGCCGACGTCCTCGAGCAGCCCGCTGTTCTGGACCTCGTCGTAGAGGACCTCGATCTTGTTGACGACGCCCGAACTGAAAATGCGCCCGAGACTGGTGGCCATGAGCTCTCTCTCCTTTTGCTCGTGGGGAACGTGGGGATTGAACACCGGCCGGGTGGGGGGCGCAAGACACAAAACGGACAGCGGGATCGGCAGGGGACGATGGGACGTATAGGACCTATAGGACGAATAGGACGTATGGGACGGAGGCGTGCCCCATCCGTCCCATCGGTCCTATGAATTCGCCGCCGGCACTTCCGACTGCGCGATCACCAGTTCGAACGTTTCATCCTGGATGACGTCGCCGTCCAGCGCGCTGGTCGCGCGTTCGAAGACGCGCACCGATACCAGTTTCCGCAGCAGCGGTGCGCACAGCTCCAGCACCTCGGCGTGCTGCTTCGGGTAGAGGCGGACGTCGACTTCGACGTTCCACTTCAGCTCCCGCTTCGCGCGCCAGTTGCGGATGACCGTCGTCAGGCGGATCAGGGAGTCGACGCCTTCCGCGATCGCGGCGTCGCTCGCGTCGGCGTCGGCCACGGGCCACGGCTGCTGCATCAGGAAGCCCTCGTGCCCGGTGCGGCCCCAGATGTCCTCGGTCACGAACGGGATGAACGGATGCAGCAGGCGGAGGTACGTGTCGAACACATAGCCGAGCAGCAGGCGCGTTTCTTCGAGCGACGCCAGCTCTTCCGCCTTCGACGCTTCGAGGTAGAAGTCGCAGAAGTCGGTCCAGAACGCGGTGCGCAGCATGTCCGCCGCATCGCCGAACGAGTAGCGGTGGAACGCCGCCGTCACCTCGGCCACCGTGGCGTTGGCGCGCGCGAGCAGCCAGCGGTTGACCGGATGCGAGACGCGCGGCGCGGCGGTGCCGAACTGGCCGTTCGCCGCGACGAACTTCGCCGCGTTCCACAGCTTGTTCACGAAACGCGCGGCGCCTTTGATCTTGTCGTCGCTCATGCGCGCGTCGGTGCCGGCGCTGTTGCCGGTGATCAGCGCGAGGCGCAGCGTGTCGGCGCCTTTGTCCTTGATCACTTCCAGCGGATCGATGCACAACTCCGGCTTCGACTTCGACATCTTGTCGCCGTTCTTGTCGAGCACGAGGCCGTGCAGGTAGACCTTCTCGAACGGGATCTCGCCGGTGACGTACGTCGTCATCAGGATCATGCGCGCGACCCAGAAGAAGAGGATGTCGTAGCCGGTCTCCATCACCGTCGTCGGATGGAAGTAGCGGTAGTCGGGGCTCTGCTCGAGGAGCTGTTCGAGCGTCAGCGACGGGTCGCGCATCACGTCGCGGTCGAGCAGCGTGCTCCACGTCCAGAGCGCGGATGAGAACCACGTGTCGAGCGTGTCGGAGTCCTGCTCCCACCCCTCACCCTCGGGCACGCGCGGCCCGGCGTACGTTTCCGACGTGCCGCGGTACCACACCGGCACGCGGTGGCCCCACCAGATCTGCCGCGAGATGCACCAGTCCCTGAGGTTATCGATCCAGTGAAAGTACGTCTTCTCCTGATGCTCCGGAATGATGCGGATGCGCTGCGAGCGCACGGCGTCGGCGAGCACTTGGCGGATGCTCATCGACTTCCCGTTCCACCGCACGGCGGGGCGGTTCACGTCGATGAACCACTGCTGCTTCGGGAGGTACTCGACCGGTTTGCCGGAGCGGTAGCAGAGGCCGACGTTCTGCCGGTACGCCTTCTTCTCCAGCAGAAGGCCCGCTTCTTCGAGGTCCTTGACGAACGCTTCGCGGCACTGGTTGAGGCTCAGCCCGGCGTACGGACCGGCGGCCTGGGTCATGCGGCCGTCTTCGCCGATGACGACGACAAGCGGCAGGCCGTGACGCTCGGCGATGGCGAAGTCGATGAGGCTGTGCGCCGGCGTCACGCCGACGACCCCCGTGCCGAACGCCGGGTCGACTTCGGGGTCAGCCACGACGCGCACACGGATCGTCGGTCCCTTCGGCCAGGGAACTTCGAGCTCTTCACCGATGTACTTCTGGTACCGCTCGTCGTCGGGATGCACGGCGAGCGCGGTGTCGCCGAGCTTCGTCTCGGGACGGCTCGTGGCGACGGTGAACGGACCGTACTGGATCGTGTAGAGGAACGCGTCGCGCTCCTCGTGATAGATCTCGTCGTCGGAGACCGTCGTGCGCAGCGCGATGTCCCAATTGACGATCCGGTTGCCGCGGTAGATCAGGCCATCGCGGAACATGCGCCCGAACGTCTCGTTCACGGCGCGGTTGAGCTCCGGGTCCATCGTGTAGCGCTCGCGCGACCAGTCGCAGCTCGACCCCATCGCGCGGATCTGGCCGCGGATCGTGGAGCGGGAGTTGGCGACGTACGCCGCGATTTCCTGCAGCAGCCCCTCGCGCCCGAGCTCGCGCCGCGGATCCTTCATCCCCTTCTTCTGCAGCTGCTTGATGACGGCGCTCTCGGTGGCGATCGCGGCGTGGTCGGTGCCCGGCAGCCACAGCGCCTCGTCGCCGGCCATGCGCCGCCAGCGGATCATCAGGTCCTCGATGGCGAGCATCACGGCGTGGCCGAGGTGCAGCGTGCCGGTCGCATTCGGCGGCGGCATCGAGATGACGAACGGCTTCTTCTGCGACTGGTTGTCGGCGATGAACGCGCCGGACGATTCCCATGCCTCGTACAGCTCGCGCTCGCGCGAGGCATGCTCGAAATGTTGCGGAAACTCGGTCATAGCTCCTCTTCGAAACGTTTCAGGATGAATGGGCAGAGCGGGGAGAACGCGCCGGCGAGGATGCGGGTGACGCGCGTGGCGGTCTCGCGCACGTTGCTGGCGTGCGCTTCCCCTTCGACCTGCCGCGCGTACGCGGCGATGCGGTCGATGGCTTCGACGAAGCGGCGCGCCGCGATGTCGTAGCGGTGCCGCGGATAGGCGGCCAGCGCGTCGTCGGCGAGCTTCTGTACGCTCTCGACGACCTCGTTGTCGGAGGCGCGCATTTCGCCCGCGACGGTTGCGCCGAGCGGCAGCAGCGCCGACAGCGCGGTGTTGAGCCGTGCGATGGCGTGACGCGCTTCGCGCGCATGCGCCTCGGTCAGCACGACCGCCGTGCGGTCGTTGGCGCGCAGCGACAGCAGGTACCAGAGCCGCAGCGCGTCCGCGCCGAAGCGCTGCACGAGCGTCGCGGGCTCCACGACATTGCCGAGACGTGGAGACATGCGGCGCACGACCTGGCGGTAGAGGTAGCGATCCTCGTCGAGGTGCTCGCCGGGATTCGCATCCTCGTTCTCGCGCTCGACGACCTGCACCGCGCCCTGCACTTCGACGTGGCGGAACGCCGGGCGGCCGTAGACCGCGAAGGCGACGAGCTGCGACGGCACGATCCAGCGGGCGAGGAAGCTCGCGTCGGTGAAGACGGTGTCGATCGGCGCCGGCGCCGACTCCGCCGGCCAGCCTGCCGCCTGCAGCGACCACGCGGCGAGCGAGAACCAGGGCGACAGCACCTCGTCGTGATTCGTCGGCAGCTCGTTGCCCCACCAGCTCTGGCGGGAGATGCAGATCGGCTTCAGGTCGCGCAACTGCTGCAGCACGTCCTTGCGCGACTTCTCGTCGGAGAACGTCACCGCGTCGCGCTCGATCGCTTCGAGGAGCTCGCGTGCTTCCTTGCCGAGGTCGAGGAACATCTGCTGCGAGGACTGATGCTCGAGCGGCGACTGGCAACGCTCGCAGCGCAGCTCGCCGTCGGCTTCGACGATCTCCGAATCGGCCAGCACCGTGGCGCATTCGGGGCAGCGGTAGCCGCCGTACTCGCCCGCCTTCACGCGCCCGCTGTCGGCGAGGCGGTAGAAGAGCCGCGTGACGACTTCGCTCCCCTCGGCGCTCATCGGATCGAGCCACGTCTTGGCGTCGAAGCCAATGCCCGTCTGCGTGAGCTGATGGCGGATGGCCGCGTCGTTGTTCGCGTGGCGATCGTGGCAGTCGAGCACGAAGTCGGCGCGCGTGATCTCGTTGATGTCGTACGGCAGCGACGCGCGCACGGCGTACTGCAGCGCCGCGCCGCCGTGATCGAGGCCGATCACGCGGCGTGCGCCGTTGCCTCGGCTGCGCGCTTCGACGTCCATGAGCAAAGGCGAGAGGAACATGCCGAGGTGGGGACGGGCGGCGGTGGAGAGCGGCATGGCGGCGACGGCGGGGCCGGTGCCGGTGAACGCGCCGCGGCGCTCCGCCTCGCGATGGATGCGCGGCTCGTGAGCGGCCGGGACGAACTTGAGCTGGTGGCGCCGCTTCGCGCGCCGCGAGGGGTCGGTCTCGCACCAGCCGGAGCGCACGAGATGGTCGAGAATGCGCCGGCCGCGGTGGCCGATGACTGGGTGCAGTTCGGCGGCGGCGATGTCGGCGAGGCGGTCGGCTGCTTCGGCCGTCGAAATGTGCAGCGCCTTCGCGTGACGCAGCACGCGCAGCGTGTCGGGGTAGACGCGCTCCGCCGCGAGCTGCACGTCCTCTTCGAGATAGCCGGCCCACTCGTCCGCGCAGTTCGTGATGCCCATGCGGTTGCAGAGGTAGTCGGGGACGTAGACGATGCCGCGCTGCTCGAGCAGCTCCGCGTCGTGCGGCTCGCCGAGCTGGTTGTTCGCGGCGCCGCAGACGACCTGCACCTTCAGGCGGGGGATCGTTTCGGACGTGAGCACATTGCCGCGCGCACACGGCGCGAAGATGTCGGCCTCGACGTCGAAGATCGTGTCGTGGTCCTCGAGCACGTTCGCGGCGGGGTACAGCTCGCGCATCCGCTCGCGGTTCTGCGGCGCGAACTCGCCGATGGTGAGCCGCGCGCCGGCGCGATGGAGATAGTCGATGAGCGGCGCGCCGACGTTGCCGGCTCCCTGCACCGCGACGTGCACGCCTTTCAGGTCTTCGGTGTCGCGGCGGTGCAGCCACGCCGCCTGCATGGCGCGGTAGACGCCCCACGCCGTGTGCGCCGAGGGGTTGCCGCTGCCGCCGCGGTCGGCGGCGATGCAAGTGGTGAAGCGATTCCGGCTGAGCAGGATGTTCATGTCCGGCGTGTTCGTCCCCATGTCCTCGGCCGTGTAATACACGCCGTCCAGACTGGCGACGAACGCGCCGTACGCCTCGAAGAGGCGGCGCCGTTCCTCGGTGAACTCCTCTCCCTGATAGCCGACGACGCTGGGCGCGTTTCCGGGCAGCGGGATGATCCCTTTGCCGCCGCCCCAGTTCAGGCCGGCCAGCGCGTTCTTGCGCGTCATCCCCTGCGAGAGCCGGAGGCCGTCGCTGAGCAGGTCCGCCATCGAGTCGTACTTCCAGAGGCGCAGGCCGCCCTGCGACAGGCCGCGACGCGTGTCGTGCACGAACGCGGTGAAGATCGTGTCGATCCCCGGCTCGCGGCCGAAGAAGACCGCTTCATGTTTCGAGAAGTCGTGCGACAGCTCGAAGAAGGCGCGGATCGGCGCCAGCTCCTTGTGCGACACGCGGAACTCGCCGACCTCGTACATCACGTACGCGCGGCGAATGTTCGCCTGATCGAGCAACGCACCAAACTCCGCCACACTCCACGACCGCACCGCCTTCGCGGCGGCACGCCGCTGTGCTTCATCCTGAAGCAACCGAGCCTCACGGGACATCAAGGACCCTCCTGGGTGGAGCTTATGACAGGTGGTGACCATGGGACGAATGGGGACGATGGGACGGATAGGACCTATGGGACGAATAGGACCTATGGGACCTATGCGCGGCGTGCCTTGCCCCGTGGCAACAACAAAGGTGTCTTCCCGTGGCGTTGCGGTGTGCCTTACCTGGTGCCAACAGCACGGTGCGCGTACCTCCCACACCCCCCGGCGCATGGTCCCATTCGTCCTATTCGTCCCATAGGTCCCATCCGTCCTATCGTCCCCCCCCTCAGCCCCGCCCGCCACATTCCGTTATCATGCGGTGCAGTTCCCGTCCGCTGTCTGAATCCCCGCAGGAGATCCATCTGATGCACCGAATTGCGGCCCTGGCTGTGGCCCTGGTTTTTCCGTTGTTTGCGCAGGCGGCTGTTTTCATCGTCAACAGCGCCGCTGATATCGCCGATACGGCGCAGGGCAACGGCGTCTGCGCGACGGCTGGTGGCGTCTGCACGCTGCGCGCGGCAATGCAGGAGGCGAACGCGCTCGCCGGCACCGACACGATCCAGTTCGGGATCGGCAGCGGGCCGCAGACGATTACGCTCGCCACGCCGCTGCCGGTCGCGTCGAGCATGCTCATCGACGCCACGACGCAGCTCGGGACCGGCGCGGGGCCGTTCATCCTGCTCGACGGGCAGGACTCGACCCACATCGGTTTCGAGTTCGCGACCGTCAGCGGCATCACGGTCTCGATCCAGGGTTTCGCCATCGGACGCTTTACGGCCGCCGGCATCAAGGCTTACCTCTCGAATTCGACACTGCAGGTCAAAAGCTGTCACATCGGCGTCGGCCTCGACGGCGTGACGGACATGGGCAACGGCGACGGCATCTGGGCCGTCGTCAACGGCTTCAGCGGCTCCGCGATGTACATCGGTGAGATCAGCGGCGGCGGCAATGTCATCTCCGGCAATCAGGACATGGCCATCGAGATCGAGGACGGCCCTACCGGAGCCAAGCTGACGACGTTCTCCCTCTTCCGCAACATCATCGGCCTCGGCGCCGACGGCATGACCGCGGTCCCGAACGCCAGCGGAGGGATTCGCACCGACCTGCAGTTCGGTACCGTCACGATCGGCGGCTCGATCGCCGCGCGCAACGTCATCTCCGGCAACGGCGGCCGCGGCTACGGCACTACCGGTTTCCTGCAGACCGACATCTTCAACGTCGGCTACAACTACGTCGGTGTGGCGCAGGACGGCGTCACCGCGCGCCCGAACCTCGGCGACGGTCTGGTCCTCGTCGGCCGCGAGCTCCGCGTCAACGACAACGTCATCGCGGCCAACACCGGCAACGGCCTGCTGCTCGACACCGCGCATATCGCCTCGCCAATTCGCGGCAACCGCATCGGCGTCGCCGCCGACGGCTCGGCGCGCGGCAACGGCGGCGCCGGCATCCTCTGGCGAAGCGGGACGCTGGGCGTGATCGGCGGCGCCGGCGCCACGCTCCAGAACCTCATCGCCCACAACGGCGGCGCCGGCATCCGCATCGTGAGTGGCCAGGCGGAGATCGACGGCAACAGCATCCATTCGAACACGGGCCTCGGCATCGACATCGGCACACCCAATGTCGTCGATGCCAACGACGCGAACGACGCCGACAGCGGCTCCGGCAACAATCAGCAGAACCGGCCGGTCCTGGCGAGCGCCGTGCGCGGCGGCGGTCTGACGGTCATCACCGGCTCGCTGAGCAGCGCTCCGTCGAGCACTTACCGCCTCCGCTTCTACGCCAGCAGCGCCGCCGATCCGAGCGGTTTCGGCGAAGGGGAGACCTTCCTCGGCGAGACCAGCGTCACCACGAGTGCCGGTGGAACGGTGGGCTTCACCTATCCGAGCACGTTCGGTGCGCCCGGAATGTACGTCACGGCGACGGCGACGACCACCAGCGGCGACACCAGCGAGCTCTCGAACGCGCAGCTCGTCACCGGACCGCCGCAAATCCGCATGGCGGCGGCCAGCGTGTCGACCCCGGAATCCGGCAACGTCACGCTGACGATCGAGCGCGTGAACGGCACCGCCGGCGCGGCGTCCGTCGACTGGACCACCATCCCGGGCAGCGCCGGCAGCGCCGACTTCATCCCGGTGTCCGGCACCGCCGACTTCGGCATCGGTGACACGTCGACGACGATCGTCATCGTCATCACCTCCGACGCGCTCGACGAGGCGAGTGAATCGTTCAACGTCGAGCTGTCGAATCCGAGCAGCGGGACGGAGCTCGGGTCGCCCGCGCACACGACGGTGCACATCGATGACGACGATCCCACGCCGTCGCTCTCGATCGCCGACGCCACGCAGGACGAAGGAACCGGCGGCATGACCTCGTTCCTCTTCGACGTGACGCTCAGCGAGGCGAGCGGCCGGACCGTGACGGTCGACTACCTCACCGGCAACGTCGATGCGCTGGCCGGCGAAGACTATGCCGCGTCCGGCGGCACGCTCACCTTCGCCCCGGGCGAAACGGTGAAGACGATCTCCGTGCCGGTGGTCGCCGATGCGGCGATCGAAGGCGACGAGACGTTCACGGTCGGGATCAACAACCTCGTGCACGCCAACGTGAACCGCGGCCTCGCGACCGGCCGCATCGTGAACGACGACGGTGTCCCGGCCATCACCATCGATGACGTGGCTGTGGTCGAGGGAGATGCCGGCACCTCCAGTGCGGTCTTCACGGTTTCGCTGTCCGGCACGAGCGCCGTCCCGGTCTCCGTGGCCTGGTCGGTCTCTGCCGGCACCGCCACGCCGGGCGGCGACGTGGAGCTCGGCAGTGCCTCGCTGCTCTTCCCGGCCGGCGAGACGGAGGCGACGATCGTCGTCACGCTGCACGGCGATACGCTCATCGAGAACAACGAGACTTTCTTCGTCAATCTCTCCGGCCCGTCGAACGCCACGCTCGCGGACGCGCAGGGGAGCGGCACGATCGCCGATGACGACGGTACGCCGTCGCTCAGCATCAACGATCCCGCCGTCGTCGAGGGCGTCGCCGCGACGTTCACCGTCACGCTTGCGCCGGCGTCCACGCTGCCCGTCACCGTCGACTACGCCACGGGCGACGTGACGGCGATCGATGGCGACGACTACACGGGCGCGAGCGGCACGCTCACCTTCGCTGCCGGCGAGACGTCGAAGACCATCGACGTCACCACGCTCGGCGATACGGTGGCCGAGCCGGCGGAGACGTTCAGCATGACGCTGAGCTCCGCGAGCGGCGCACTGCTCGGCGACGCGAACGGCACCGCTACGATCATCGATGACGACGGCGCGCCGCGCGTGACGATCGGCAATGCGTCGGCGGCCGAGGGGGTGGGGCTGGCGTTCACGATCGACTTGTCGCATGCGAGTGCGAGTGCGGTGGACGTCACCTGGACCACCGCGAACGGCACCGCGACCGCCGGCAGCGACTACACAAGCGGCGGCGCGACCGTCATGTTCGCGCCCGGTGAGACGACGAAGACCATCAACGTCGCCACGCTCGGCGACCTGCTGGTGGAGGGCGACGAGACGCTGTTCGTGCAGCTCACCAGCGCCACGAATGCGACGATCACCGACGCCGAAGGCGCCGGCACCATCCTCAATGACGACGGCACGACCGCCATCACCATCGCCGATGCGTCGGCGGCCGAAGGTGGCGTGCTGACGTTCGACGTCACGCTGAGCTCTGCCAGCTCGCTCCCCGTGAGCGTGAGCTACGCCACCGGCGGCGGCACGGCGACGGCGGGCATCGACTACGTCGCCTCGAGCGGCAGCGTCACGTTCAATCCGGGCGTGACCGCACGCACGATCACGATTCCCACCATCGGCGATGCGCTGGCCGAGGCCAACGAGACGTTCACCGTCACGCTCTCCACGCCGGTCAACGGCACCCTCGGCACCGCGACGGCGACCGGCACCATCCTCGACGACGATGCGCCGCCGCCCGTGCCGGTGCTGTCCATCGCTCCCACCTCGACGATCGAGGGCATGCCGATGATGTTCACCGTGACGCTCAGCACCGCCACGACGAACGAGGTCCAGGTGAACTACGCCACCGTCGGCGACGGAACGGCGACCGGCGGCGACTACACGGCAATCTTCGCGACGCTGGTGTTCGCCCCCGGCGAAACGGCGAAGAGCGTCGCCATCCCCACGGCCGAGGACACGCTGGCTGAGGGGAACGAGTACTTCATCGTGGCTCTCGGTTCGCCGCTGAACGCCACGCTGGGACCAGCCTTCGCCGCGAACGGCACCATCATCGACAACGACGTGGTGACGATTCCCGCAATCTCGATTGCGTCCGCGACGGCGACGGAAGGCGCGCCGCTGGCCTTCCACGTCACGTTGAGCGCGCCGACGACCGCCACCGTGACGGTCAACTATGCCACCGGCGGCGGCAGCGCCACACCGGCCACCGATTACACCGCGGCCGACGGTACGCTGACGTTCACGCCGGGCGTGACGACCCAGACGATCACGGTACCGACCGTGGGCGATCCGCTCGTGGAAGGGAACGAGACGCTCACCGTCACGCTCACCGCACCGAGCGGCGGCACCCTCGGCACCGCCACCGCGACCGGCACGATCCTGGACGATGACGCGACGCCCGCGCTCAACATCGCGCCGGCGGCGGCGACGGAAGGGTCGCCGCTCGCGTTCGACGTGACGCTCACGGCGCCGACCACCGCCACCGTGAGGGTGAACTACGCCACGGTCGCCGGCAGCGCCGCACCGGGCGCGGACTTTGTCACGGCGAGCGGCACCGTCACGTTCAATCCCGGCGTGATGACGCAGACCATCACCATCGGCACGCTCGACGACGCGATCGCGGAGGGACCGGAGACGTTCACGGTGGCGTTGAGCGGCGCGGTGAATGCGACGCTCGCCGCGTCGACCGCCACCGGCACGATCGCGGACGACGACCTGCCGCCGGCGCCGCCGGCGATCTCCATCGGTGACGTGGCGCAGTTCGAAGGGAGCAGCGGCGCAACACTCTTCGCCTTCCCGGTCACGCTCAGCACGAGCCCCTCGGCGCCCGTATCGGTGAGCTGGACCGTCGCCGACGGCACCGCGTTCGCCGGGGCCGACTACGCGGCGGCGGGCGGCACCGTCGTCTTCGCGCCGGGCATGCTCATGCAGACGATCTTCATCGCCGTGCATGGCGACCTCACGCTGGAGCAGGACGAGACGTTCTCGGTGCAGCTCTCCGCGCCGCTCAACGCGAGCCTTCTGGATGCGACGGCGGTCGGCACGATCCGCAACGACGACCGCGCCGTCCCGCCGCCGCTGGTGCCGGCGGTGCGCGTCACCGGCGTGATCGTGACGGAAGGGGAGGAGGCGGTGGTCACGCTGACGTTGTCGTCGCCGGCGACGAACGGCGGCACGCTGCGCTGGCTGACGCGCGGCGGGACTGCGACCGGCGGCAGCGACTTCGTCGAGGAGTCCGGCCGCGTGACGTTCAGCGGCAAGACGGCCACGATCTCCGTGGCTACGCTCGATGACAGCGTCGATGAGACCAGCGAGGCGTTCTTCGTCGAGCTGTTCGACGCCTCCGGTGTGACGCTGCACGACGAGCGCGTCGAAGTGACGATTCTCGATGACGACGACCCGGCGCCGCAGCGCGCCATCGTGATGGCGGTGGGCTCGCTGCAGGGCGCGGCGGGCTCGCGCTTCGGTACCGCGGTGCAGATGGTCAACTTCAGCGACGCGCGCGCGACGGGCGTGCTGCTCATCCGCCCGGCGGCGATGAGCGACGCGTCGCGCGACGTCGCGATCGACTACGACCTCGCCCCCGGCGAGCTGCGCGCCTTCGGCGACCTCCTCGCCGAGCACGGGCTCGAAGGACTGGCCACGCTGGACGTGGTGGCCGCGACGGGCGCGCTGCCGCGCCTGACCGTGCGCATCTACGACGACGGCGGCGACGGAACGACGGGCTTCACCCTGCCGGTGGTGACGCCGGGCGACGCGCTCTCCGCGGGCGATACGGCGCTGCTGATCGCCCCTGCCGATCCCATCGCCATGCGCTTCAACATCGGCGTGCGCACGCTTGCCGCAGGCGCCACGCTGGCCATCGAAGTGCGCGACCGCACCGGAGCCACGCGGCACAGCGTCACCCGCAACTACGAAGCGGGGTGGTTCAACCAGGTTGCCGCCGCCGGCTTTGCCGGCGTCCCGCTCAACGCGGGCGACTACCTGGCCATCACCGTGGTGCGGGGCAGCGCCATCCTATACGGGGCGTCGGTGGACAACGCGACGAACGATCCGTCCGTGCAGGTGGCCACGAAGTAGCGGGTGGGGGCGGGGGGGACGATGGGACGAATAGGACGGATAGGACGGATGGGACTTGAAGGATCTGTAGCCCCGCAGTTGTCCTATAGATCCTATAGGTCCTATTCGTCCTATTCGTCCTATCGAACCCCGTCGCCCAACGCGACGCCGGTATTGCCCGCGCCGATCGTTGCCCGGTGAAACATGACGCCGGCTTTCGTTGAGGCAACCGCGCCCTGACGGAGGCCGTCGACGGCCTCAACGCCCGTAACGATGGCATCGCGGCACACGCCTTCTGCCTCATGGGACCCAACGGCGGCCTCGCTGGGGCCGACTTCGGCCTCGCGCGAGGCAACGACGGCTTCGCGCAAGCCAACTTCAGGTTCGCGGAGGATAACTTCAGCTTTGCGGAATGCAACTTTGCCCTCACGGAATGCAACTTTGCCCTCACGGAATGCAACTTTGTCCTCACGGAGCGCAACTTTGCCCTCACGGAGCGCAACTTTGGCGCCGCGGAGCGCAACAACGGCTTCGCGCAACGCAACAATGCGTCGCGCGACGCCATTGTTGCCCTCGCGGAGGCCATTGTTGCGTCCCGCGAGGCCATCGCCACGTCGCGTGAAGCCATTGTTGCGTTCCGCGAAGCCAAAGTTGCCCTCGCGGAGGCCATTGTTGCGTTCCGCGAGGCCATCGCCACGTCGCGTGAGGCGATTGTTGCGTTCGCGAAGGCCGCGGCCGGCTTCGCCGGAGGCAATCACGTCATCGCGGAAGGCAAACTCGCCCTCGCGGAGGCCAAAGTTGGCTCCACGGCGCCCGAATTTGGCTACGCGGAGCCTGATGCCGGCTGCACGGAAGCCGATGTTGCCTTCGCGATCCCTGATCGTGGCTGCGCGGAAGCCGTCATCGGCTGCGAAGGGTCCAGTGGCCGGGCGTTTCGGTCTGCTGGATCCCGTACTCGTTGTTCGGGTAGAGCCTCTGGAGCATCGTGCGGACGGTCGCGGAGAAGTTTTGGGCACGGGTGACGAAGCCGCCGGCCCGCAGGCCGGCGGCGATCTCTTTCGCTGTCTTCGGCTCACCAGCGTCCCGGAGGTAAGCCTCCGCCGCCTCGTAGACGCCGCTGTACCTGGTGTAAGGGCCGGGGGGCGGCGGCGCGACGGGCGCAACGGGCGATCCGTGCGGAGCGGGGGCGGCGAGCAACGTCCGCGGAACGCTCGGCTGGCTCGCGGTTGCCGGGAGGCGCTCCGGCGCAGCGGGCGGTGCGTTGCCCAGTACCTCTTCGAGCGCGGCGATGGCGCGCTCCACCCCCGACAGCTCGACCACCAGCCGGCGCTGCTCCTCGCGGAGCCCCTCGAGCACCTCAGTCACTTTCTTCATCGCGCAACAGTATCGCCCAGTTGCGCAACAAATGACGACTTGTTGCGCAACAAGCGCGACGTGTTGCGCAACAGTTGCAGCTACGGCATGCGGTACGCCATCGCGTTGATGTGCATCCCCGCGCCGACGGAGCCGAACAGCACCAGGTCGCCGCTGCTGAGGGAGTGCTCTTCCATCTGGTTCTTCACGATCAGGTCGAGCAGTGTCGGTACCGTGGCCACGCTGCTGTTGCCGAGCCAGGAGATGGTCATCGGCAGCACTCCCGGCGGCTGGGGGACGCCGGAGAGCGCGTACAGCTCCTCGACGATCGCTTCGTCCATCTTGCCGTTCGCCTGGTGGAGGAGGATCTTTTTCACCTCGCCGAGCCCGAGGCCGGCGGCGTCGAGGCACTGCTTCATCGAGCCGGCCACCGTCTGCAGCGCGTAGCGGTACAGCTTGCGACCCTCCATCTTCAGGAAGAGCGCTTCGAGGAAGACTTCCTCGTTGTACGACGGTCCCATGACCAGCATCGCGGAGTGCTCGAGCGTGTCGGAGCGGGCGATGTGCGACAGCACGCCGACCGGCGCGTCCGTCTCCCGCGCTTCGAGGATCGTGGCGCCGGCGCCGTCGGCGTAAATGAGGCTGTCTCGGTCGTGCGGGTCGGAGATGCGCGAGAGCGTGTCGGTGCCGACGACCAGCACGCGCTTCGCGGCGCCGGACTTGAGGAACGCGTCGCCGATGATGAGCCCCTGCAGCCACCCCGGGCAGCCGAAGACGAGGTCGAAGGCCACCGCGCGCGGATTCTTGATCTGCAGCCGCGCCTTCACGCGTGCAGCGAGCGCGGGGACGAGGTCGGAGCGGCCGCCGCGGCGCACGTCGCCGAAGTTGTGGGCGACGATGATGTAGTCGAGCGACTCCGGATCGACGTCCGACGACTCCAGCGCGCTCTTCGCGGCCTCGTAGCCGATGTCGGAGGCGAAGACCTCGTCCGCGACGTAGCGGCGCTCGCGGATGCCGGTGATGGCCTCGAACTGCTGCAGGATCTCCGCGTTCGGCTTGCCGAGGGGCTTGCCGTCGGCCGTGCGGAAGTCGCGGTCGAGGAAGAACTCATTCGGCACGCGGACCGGGGGGATGTGACTGCCGGTGGCAGCGATGACGGAGCGAACGGTCATGACAACCTCTCAGCGAACGATCTTGACGATGACGGCGAAGTGCAGCAGTGCGCCGACGAGCGTCAGGGCGTGGAACACCTCGTGGTAACCGAACACGCGGGGGAAGGGATCGGGCCTGCGCAGCGCGTACACGACGGCGCCGATGGTGTACGCGATGCCGCCGGCGACGATGAGCCAGACGTAGCCGCCGAGAAGGACGCGGACTTCGTCGAAGTAGGGGACGATGGTCCAGCCGAGGACGACGGCGACGGCGGCGGTGAGCGCTTTCGGTGCTTTGACCCAGAAGAGCGACAGCAGCACGCCGGCGGCGGCGCCGATCCAGATCGTGATGAGGAGGCGGCGGCCGTCGTCGCCGCCGAGGCCGAGCATCGTCACGGGGGTGTAGGTGCCGGCGATGAGGATGAAGATCGAGGCGTGGTCGGCGCGGCGCATCCGCGCGCGGCCCACTTCGCTCCACTGCACGCGGTGGTAGATCGCGCTGATGGCGAAGAGCGCCACGAGGCTGAGCGAGTAGATGCCGGCGGCGATGGCGGCGCGCGGCGTGGAGGCCACGGCCACGAGGACCGAGCCCGCGCCGAGGGCGTACCACGCGGCGGAGTGGTGCAGGACGCCGCGGAGCGCCGGTTTCACCGGCGGCGGGGCGCTTTCGCTCTTCGAGGTGCCTGCGATGATTCGGCTCGCTTTCTCCGCCGTGGCTTGTTACCGTAGCGGAAGTTCCGGGATGGTAAGTTACGGCGAGGTAAGTTGAATGTCAACGGTCAGGAAGCGGCTCTCCGCTGCCGAGCGGCGAGCGCAACTGATGGAAGTCGGCCGCACGGTTTTCGCCGAGACGGGCTTCGAGAACGCATCGCTGGAAGTGATCGCGCAGCGCGCCGGCGTGACCAAGCCGATCATCTACGAGCACTTCGGGAGCAAGGAAGGCTTGCACGCCGCGATCGTCGAGCGGGAGATGGACGTCCTCGTGACCAGCGTCTCCGACGCGATGTCTGTGGGGACGGCGCGCGAGCGGTTCGAAGGCGCGGTGGTGACGTTCATGAACTACGCCGCCGCCGAGCCCGCCGGCTTCGCAGTGCTGACGCGCGAGGTCCCGATGCCCGCGCGGCCCGGGATGACGCGCGTCATCGACCAGTTGACCGAGCGCGTCGGCGCCATCTTCAGCCGCGAGCTGGCCCGGGCCGGTTACGACCGCAAGGTGGCGCCGATCTACGCCACGGCGCTTCTGGGGATGGTGACCCAGGTGGGCCGCTGGTGGGCCATCGAAGGGAAGGGGATCTCCCAGGATCAGGTGGTGCGGCACGTGGCCGCGCTGGGGTGGATGGGGTTGCGGCATTTGCCGAAGACGCCGGGGAAGGTGCGCGTGAAGAAGCGGTAGGCCTGTGGCGACAGGGAACGATGGGACCTATGGGACGAATGGGACCTATAGGACCTATGGGACCCACCCACCCAAAGGCGCCAGGGTCCGCAGGCCCATCGGTCCTATTGGTCCCATAGGTCCCATTCCCATCGGTCCCATCAACCAAGGACCCGTCGCCCAAACCCCGCCCGGTACGCCCTTGGCGCCACGCCGAATTCGGCCTTGAACGTCCGGTTGAAGTGCGACACGTCGCCGAAACCGCTGTCCAGCGCGACGTCGATCACGCGCGTGTCGTCCACGGCCAGGCGCAGCGCGGCGTCGCGCAGCCGCGCGCGGAGCGCGAACTGGTGCGGCGTCACGCCGGTGACCTGCGTGAACGTGCGCAGGAAGTGGTAGACGCTGAGGCGGGCTTCGCCGGCCAGCTCTTGCAGTGACAGCTCGGTGTTCTCCTCGAGGGAGCGGACGGCGCCCGTCACCCGGGCGATGGCTGCGGGGGTCGCCGCGGGCAGCTCGAGGCCGTTCGTCAGTTGCAGCGCGCGGCCGGCCAGCTCGAGGGACAGCTCTTCCCACGAGGCACTGCCGGCTCCGGCAAGCGCGGCGCACGCGCGTGCAATGGTGGGCGCAGAGGCGCGCAGCGGCGGCAGCCGCGACGTGCGGAAGCGCGGCCGCGCGCCGAACAGCCGCTCGAACAGCTCCGGCGCGAACTGGAAGGCGATGCAGCGGTCGCCGGAGCCATGCTCGTGCGCGCAGACGTACGACTGCCCCGGATTGCCGAGCATCAGCGCGCCCGGCGTCAGCAGCTCCGCACGGGCGGTGGAGCGGTACTGGAACGTCCCCGCGGCGACGACGGCGACCGACACGCGCGCGTGCTGCTCTTCGAACGGACGGTCGTCTGGACCGGAGGTGCAGATCACGTCCGCGACGCGCCAGCCGTCGCCTGCGGCGAGGACGTGCGCCGTCGCGGAGCCGGCGCTGCCGTCGCGCTTCCGCTGATCCAGCGCGCGCTCCAGCGCGACCGCAATTTTCGCCAAGAATCGACCTCCGTCCGGCGCGTATAACGCGTCCATGATGATACAGAAGCTCGCGGCCACGGGCCGCTCTCCCGAGATCCCTGAAGAACTCGACGTCTACGGCTGGCTGGTCGGAAGTTGGGAGCTCGACGTCATCCACTACGCTGTCGACGTGCGCGAGCACGGCATCAAAGGCTCCGCGCATTTCGGCTGGGTGCTGGAAGGCCGCGCCATCGAAGACGTGTGGATCATGCGCAGGGAAGGGCTCGTCCACACCTACGGCATGACCTTCCGCTACTACGACCACAACGCCGGCGCCTGGCGCGTCACGTGGACCAACCCCGTCACCGGCCGCCGCGACGAGCTCCTCGGGCGCCGCGTCGGCGACCGCATCGTGCAGCTCGGCGCCCGCGCGGACGGCGTCGCCATCCGCTGGATCTTCAGCGAGCTGACACCCGACTCATTCCGCTGGACGGGCGAAGCACTGAACCCGGACGGCACCACCTGGAAACTCGAATCCGAATTTCACGCAAGGAGAATGTAGCCATGGAAGCACTGCGCGAACACCTCATCCAGTCGCTCGACTGGGACCACGCCCACATCCGCTTCGACGACGCCGTCAAAGACTTCCCGCCCGAACTGCGCGGCAAACGCCCAGCGGGCGGCCCGCACTCGCCGTGGGAACTGCTGGAGCACCTGCGCATCACGCTGTGGGACATCCTCGAGTTCACCCGCGACGCGAAGCACGTCTCCCCCGAGTTCCCGGCCGGCTACTGGCCGCCGACCGAAGCGCCCCCTGACGACGGAGCCTGGGACGAGCGCGTGGCCGCCTACCGCGAGGACCTCCGCGCTTTCAGCAAGCTGCTGGAGTCGATTGACCTGTACACCCCGATCGCCCACGGCAGCGGCCAGACCCCACTGCGCGAAGCCCTGCTGCTGCTGGACCACAACGCGTATCACGTCGGGCAGTTGATGATGGTGCGGAGGATTCTGGAGGGGTAGGGGACGATAGGACGAATGGGACAGCTGGGACCAATAGGACAGATGGGACGAATGTGCCGTGGGTTTGTCCCCTAAGTCCTATTCGTCCTATCTGTCCCATTTGTCCCATCGTCAGGACCGCTGTTTCCACGTGGATTCGTCCCGTGCCTGATGCACCACGCCGATGATGACGATCACCGTTTCTTCCACGAGGTAGAACACGGAGTACGGAAACTTGCGCAGTAACGCACGGCGCAGGTTCTTGTGGACTACCGGATACAGTTCCGGATGCTCCAGGAGGGTTGCGTAGATATCTTCCAACTCGTGCTGCAGGCGCTGCGGCAGCCGGGGGGAGATCCCGCGGAACCAGTCAACGGCTTCCGCGATGTCGACGCGCGCTTCGCGCGAGATGACGAGCTGGCGCGTCACCTGGTGCCGAACAACTCGTCTTTGATTTCGTCCCAGGGGCGCGCCGATGAGGGGTCCGCGTAGTACGCGGCAAGCCGCCGGTCGAGCTCCGCGCGGACGTCGTCGCTGATCGGCACTGCTTCGGGAACTTCCACCAGGCTGTCCCAGATCGCCTCCACCAGTTCCAGACGATCGGAGGCGGGCAGCTCCAGCAGGTGCGAAAGATCTTTCACGTGGCGATTTTAGCCCAGCAGGGGATCATTGCCCCATGTTCGACCTTCACCCCATCGGCTTCGTCCGCTCCACCTTGACCGACCTTGCAACCGCTCCGCGGCAGGGGGATGAGGGGGCGCCGGATGCCTGGATCGATGTTGCGACGGGGCTTGGCGATGCGTTGCAGGGCATTGCGCCCGGGGATGCATTGATCGTCATCACCTGGTTTCATCGCGCGCGGCGGGATGTGTTGCTCACGCATCCTCGCAACGATCCGCGGAATCCGCTCATCGGGATCTTTGCTACGCGGTCGCCGGAGCGGCCCAATCCGCTGGGGCTGCATGTCGTCACCGTGCGGGAGGTACGGGGGGCGGCGTTGCTGGTGGGGCCGCTGGAGGCGATCGATGGGACGCCGGTGGTGGATCTGAAGCCGGTGCTCTGAAAACGAAAAGGCCCGGGACTCAGCCCGGGCCTGGTGGATGTCGAATGACTGCTGCTTACGACGCCGAGTCTCCCGGGCGGTAGAGCTGGTAGCCGCGCTTGACGCGCGAAGGATCCAGCGCCGGGCCGAGTTTTTCGCCGAGGCGGTTTTCGAAGCCTTTGATGCCGTTCTGGTCGGTGCCGGTGAGGATGGCGACGAACTCGCCGTTGCGGTTGTGGCAGATGATGTCCTCCTGGCGGCAGAGCTTCGCGAGCGACGTGTTGAGCTCACGGTCTTCCTTGGCGGACTTGATCCAGTAGACGGCGAACGGCGTGTCGAACTTCGAGACGGTCGCGATGTTGCGCTGCAGGCGGTCGCGGAACTCGGGGTCGAACGTCACGTCGTCGCCGGTCGTGGAGAGCACCGGCTGGTTACGGTTCGCGCCGGTACCGGCGTCGTCGCGGTTCATCAGCGCCGACAGCTCCTCGGAGCTGATGGTCATGCCGCTGTCGCGCGTGTTCAGGCGGCGTCCGCTGCGGCGGATCAGCGCCTCGGCGCGGGCGCGCAGTTCGGCGGGCGTGAACGGCTCGGTGATGAAGTCGTCGGCGCCGGCGCGGAGGTACAGCACCTTGTCCGACTGGCGGTTCGAGGAAGGGGAGAGGAAAGCGATCGACGAGGAGGAGCTCTGCGCGAGCTCGAGGATCGCGGCGACGGCGCCGGCGCTCCGCTGCGGGGTGACGAGAACCAGGCCCGGACGCTCGCGGCGCACGCGCTCCACGCCCACCTTCATGTCCGCCTCGGCCTGCACCTGATAGGAGGAGCCGAGCGCTTCCTGCACGCGGCGGATCGTGTCGGGCTGGGCGCCGAGGATGACGACGTTGCGGTTCGTGTGCTGCGTCTCTTCCCACGGCTTGGTGATGTCGGTGACGCTTTCGTTCTCGTCGGGGCGGTAGTTCATCAGGCCGCGTCCGTCGAGGATGCGGTAGTGCGCCGAGAGATTTTCGTTGTTCGCGTAGCGCAGGTTCGACAGGCTCATGATGCGCCCGTTGGTGGCCTTGTCTTTCGACAGGGCGATGACGCCGAACGAGTTCTGCTCGAGAGTCCTGATGATGGGGTTCAACTCGGCGTTGTCTTCGTCGCCCGCGACGAGGAGCGTCGTGGCCGGCAGATCTTCGAGCGCGTTGACGAGCGACTGCGTCAGCGACAGCGCGAAGTGGCTGGAGTACGAGGTGTTGATCAGCGTGTAAACCGGATCGATGACGAGCCGCTTGGCGCCGATGCGCTTCACGTAGTCGCCGAGCTCTTCGACGATCGCCATCACGTCCGCCGGGCTCTCGACGAGCTCGAAGTAGCGGCCGGAGGGATTGAGGATCGAGAGCTGATTGCGGCGGATGGCTTCCTCGATGGGGAAGCCGATCGACTTCGCCTGCGCGATCACGTTCTCCGGTTTCTGATCCGTGATGAGGATGCCGGGCTCCTGATGCTCGAGTCCCCTGGTGAGGAACTGGAGGCCGACGATCGATTTGCCCACGCCGCTGCCGCCCTTGACGACGTAGACGTGGTTCGGCATGAGCCCACCGACGCCAAAGTCGACGAGATCGATGCCGCTGATCATGCGCTCGCCGCTGCGGCTGATCCGCGGCACGGCGTCGGGATCGGTGTCGCTCACCGGTTTGTCGAGCGGGAGCGGCATGTCCATCCGGGAGTTGGTGGTGCCGCGTTTCGTCCCCGAAGCGGCGGCGTTGGTCGATCGCGCATCCGTCGATCCGTTCATGGTGGGTTCCTCTTCTCTTTTTTTCACGGGAAGTTCACTGCAACTGCCGAGTTCGAGGTTAGCAACGCGCGTTCCAGCGGGCGGTACCGCTCTCGAAAATCGCTCTGAATTTCAGTTCGAAACGGCGTTCGCCCGCTGCAGCGAAGCGCTCTTGTCCGTGGCGACCTGGACGTTGGGCTCTCCCTCGGCGAAGACGTTGCGGGCAAGGTTGTGCAGCGGCGCGTAATCGCCGTTCCACGGCCTCACGGCCGATCCGGCTTCACCCGGCGTCCTCACACGGATGTACTGCATGAACGGCTTGAGCGACACGTTGCGGATCTGGGCCCGATCCGTGGTCTTGAACGTACGGTAGAGCGAGATCATCTGCGTCGTGGTGAGGTTCGTGTCCGTGTGCCTCGACAGCGCGCGCGCCGTCCCGGCGAGGCGGATGACGTCTTCCGGCCCCTGGTTCTGCAACTTCTTCCGGATGGCGTCGACGACCTGCTGCTGGCGCAGCTCGCGTGCGTAGTTGTCGCCCTGCGGTCCTTTGATGTAGCGGTAGCGGGCGTAGCGCAGCGCGCGGTCGCCGCTCATGATCTGCGGCCCGGCCTCGAACGTGTCCTTGAACAGCTCGTCGTACATCTTCACCGGAACGTTGATCTCGATGCCGCCGAGGCTATCGACGATCTCGCGGAAGGCGGCGAAGTCGACGCGTGCAAACGCGTGGACCGGCTGGTTGAAAACTTCCTTGACCGTATCGGTGAGGAGGCCCGGGCCGGCGCCGGGATAGCCGCTCTCATTGCCGATCGAGTGCGCGAGGTTGAGGCGGTGTTTGCCGAAGCGCCCGACCTTCACATAGAGATCGCGAGGGATCGAGATCATCGATACCTGCCGCGTCGACGGCTTGAGGCTGACGAGGAGGAGCGCATCGGCGAGGTCTTTCCCGCCGCCCGGATGCGTGTCGCCGCCGACGCCGATCAGCAGGACGTTGATGCGGTCGTCCTTCATCCCCTGGTCGACGAGGTTGGGCACCTGCTGGTAGTCGGGGGAGTAGGAGGTGTAGAGCGCCACGCCGGCGAGCACGATCAGCACGGCGAAGACACCGAACAGCACGATTTCGACGACGCGAGTGGCTTTCTCCGGCTTGGGTGGCTCGGTCGCGAGGCGGCCGAACTTCTCAGGATCGAGACGTGAGAAACGGACAGGGTCACGCGGGGATGTCATGGTCTAGGCCTTCCGAAAAGTACGGTGGTTCGTAAGGCGCCGGGCTGCATCATCGGTGCCACGCGGCACGGCATTCGCAGAGGCGGCGAACACGCAGTAGGCAGCAACACTCCACGACAACGGACCCCATATCTCTATGAATCAGAGTGCCATTCTGTTTCTTCTGCTGACGCTGTTTGCCGCTCCGCTGGCGGCCGACTGGACGCCCATCGCACCCGGCGTCGACTACCAGGATTTCTCCGCCGAAGGGCGCGCCGTGTACGTCACGCGCGTCGATCTGGAAAGCGAGCACGTACGTGTCATCGGCACGCGCGAGGCCGACAAAGGAACCACCGTTTCTCAATACGCCCAGCGCAACAATGTCCTCGCCGCGATCAACGGGGATTACTTCGACGAGAACCGCTTTCCGATCGGTCTCAGCGTCGGCCCCTGCGGCCGCTGGGATGGGACGAAGGACACGACGCGCGAAGGCGTCTTTTTCGTCGACGGCGATCAGGCGGAGATCCGCCCTCCTTCGGACATCATCGACGATCCGGAGGAGCTCGACTTCGCGGTCTCCGGCTGGCCGATGCTCGTGCGCGACTGCAAAGCGCTGACGGCGGCGGAGCTGCCGGGCAGCGACAAGTTCACGCGCGCCCCGCATCCGCGCACCGCGGTGGCGCTCTCCGAGGACGGCAACACGCTCTATCTGGTCGTCGCGGATGGCCGGATCAAGGGCGCCGCGGGGATGACGCTCGCGCAACTGGCGGCGTTCATCAAGGACGAGCTCGATGCGTGCTCGGCCATGAATCTCGACGGCGGCGGCTCCAGCGCCATGTGGGTCGCCGGCTGCGTCGTCAACAGTCCGAGCGATCAGCGCGAGCGGCGTGTGGCGAACCACATCGGCGTCGTGCTGACGACGGATCTCGTCGCGTGCGACGCAAAGGAAGTCCCGAAGCCGACGTACACCGCGCAGTGCCCGCGCGTGGTGAAGGAAGAGCAGCAGACGGTGGCGCAACGGACGAGCGCTCCCGCGGCGACGACGGCTCAACAGCCCGCCGCGCCTGATGCGACGGTCCCGCAACAGCCGAGCGCGCCTGCCGTCACGACGGCGCCGCCCAAACACCACTGAAATTATTGGAATTCCCTTTGCACAAGGCGCAAAGCGGTAGCAACACAGCGTTCATTGATCATCCCCTCACCTCACCTGATTGTTCGAGGACTGCCATGAGGCCATTGAAGACTGTTGCGACAGTCTGTCTACTGCTCATCTGTACCACCTTCGCCTTCGCCCAGAGCGAAGGGTACGGCACCATCAAGACCCTCGAGACCGCGGTCGAGAGCGGTAACGCCACGCGCGATCAGAAGATCGAGCTGGCCCGTCTCTATCTCGAGGCCGGCCGCTACTACGAGGCGCGCAAGCTCGCCGAGAACGTACTTGCATTGAATGCGGGTGACGACGACGCCACCGCGATCCGGAACCGGGCGGCCGAAGAGCTGCGCAACGTCGCGCAGCGCAACCTGGCGGACGCGGAAGCACGCGTCAACTCCGCCGATGCCACGGACGCCGACCGGCACGCGCTGGCCGATGCGTACTTTGAAGCGGCGCGCTATACCGAAGCCGCCGACGCGTACGCACGCCTGCCGCAGTCGATGCAGACGCGCGAGACGCGGCTGCGGCGCGCACGGGCGCTGGCCTGGTCCCGTCAGATGGACGAGGCCGAGCGCGAGTACGCCGCGCTGCTCCGCGACAGCGGCACGCCGGAGCTCGACCTCGAGTACGGCCGCCTCCTCTCCTGGATGGGCGCCTCGCGCGTGGCCACGAACCACCTCCGCAGCGCTTATGACGGGCTCGGCTCCGAAGACTCGGCCGTCGCACTGGCGAACGCTCGTGCGTGGGCCGGCGATCGCGAGGGCGCCATCCGCCTCCTCAACGACTACATGGTGGCGCACCCCGACGCGACGGAAGCCTCACGGCTCCTCGCATCGATGCGCACCTCGCCGGCGCTGCGCCTCGAGCGGCTCGACAAGCTGATCGCGCTCGAGCCGTACAACCTCGCGCTCCGCGTCAATCGCGCCCGCCTCCTCTATGAAATGGAGGACTATGGCGAAGCGATGCGTACCGTGCGCTTCGTGCGCGAGCATTCGGCGGAGCCGGTTGCCGACATCGCCGAACTGGAGCGCCTCATCCTGCAGCATCGCGATGAAGAGCGCGCCCGTCTCGCGCAGCGGCTGGCCACGACCGACACGAACAACGCCGGCAACGCCGACGACATCCTGTCGCTGGCGAAGGGCTACAGCAGCATCGAAGAGTACGACCGCTCCATCGACCTGTACGAAGACTATCTGCGCGCCCGTCCCGACGACACCGAGGCCCGCATCAATTACGCGCGCGTCCTGAGCTGGGACCAGCGCTACGACGCCGCACAGAATCAGTACGAGCGGCTCATTCAGCAATATCCCGAACGCGCCGACCTCCGTCTCGAGTATGCGCAGACGCTCTCCTGGGATAGCGAGTACGTCCCGGCCCTGCGCGCGTTCCGGTCGCTGACCGACACCTCCTCCAATCCCCGCGCGTACCTGTACGAAACGGTGCCGCCGCGCGCGCACTTCAACATCGGGCAGATCTACCGCTGGTTCGGCTGGAACGATCACGCGGAGCGCGAACAGAACGCGGCGCTGCTGCTCGACGCCTCGTACGAGCCGTCGCTGACGGAGATCAACCGCATCCGCCTGATGCGCCCCGCCACCAACATCGAAGGACGCTACTCCTACGCCACCGACTCGAACGACTTCGACTTCCGCCGCTACGACCTGATGGGGGAGAAGTGGGTGAGCTCGCGCACGGCGTTCAACGCCCTGCTCGGGCGCCACGAGTTCGAGCGCACGTCCACCAATCAGCAGATCGAAGCCACGGCGCTCTCCGGCGGCGTGCGCCATCGCTTCAGCGACCGCTTCCTCGGCCGCGCCCGCGTCGGCGCCAACCTCTACAGCGACGATCTCGGCACGCGCCCGTTCTGGGGCATCGGCGCCGAGTGGCTGCCGAGCATCCAGAGCCGCGCGGCGCTCGATTACAACCGCTACGACCTCGTTTACGACGTCTTCACGCTCCAGGCTCTCGGCGACACGCCGGGCGCCGCATTCGCCTTCGACCCGATCCACATCGACGACCTGCGCGCGCACTACGACTACCGCACCGGCGGCTTCTGGTCGTGGCTCGCGGACGCGTCGTATGGCCGCATCTCCGACGACAACACGCGCGTCGGCGCCCACGGTCTCCTCAGCTTCCGCGTCTTCAAGACGCCGTTCGTCGCCATCAAGGCGGACGGACGCTATCTCTCCTACGACCGCCGCACCCGCAACTACTGGTCGCCGGAGGATTACCGCTCGCTCGCCGGCATCCTGCAGATCGGCCAGAACCTCCGCCGCTTCGAATGGAGCGCTGAAGTGAAGGCGGGTAAATCGTGGGAGCGTGACCGCTCCTCCGACATCCGCTCGTATGGCCTCAGCGCCGCCGT
The DNA here is from genome assembly GCA_036380735.1 of Thermoanaerobaculia bacterium. Taxonomy (GTDB): domain Bacteria; phylum Acidobacteriota; class Thermoanaerobaculia; order Gp7-AA8; family Gp7-AA8; genus DASVEE01. The sequence goes on from DASVEE010000071.1 coordinate 74,630, forward strand.
CGGCATCACGCCGTCGGTCGACCTCGTGGCCGATTACGGCTACGGCAAGAGCGGCCGCTTCGACGACCTCGTCGGCGGCAGCGACAACGACCTGACGAACTACTGGCGCCGCCACTGGTTCGTCGGCCTCCGCGTCAAGCAGCTCTTCACCAGGGGTGACCGTCAGGGCGGCGAGCCGAGCCCGTACTACTACGACAACCGGGTGCTCTCGACCTCTCCGGTCATTCCGCCCGTCGGGGAGACACGCTAATGGGCCTCAAAGATAAGATGAGTCCGCGGGTTCAGCTGATCATTTCGCTGCTGATCATCCTCACCATCGTCACGCTGACGGTGCTGCTGTACGTCTTCCCGGAGCGCCTGGGACCGGTCTTCATCAGCCTCCTCATCTTCACGCTCGGGTCGTTCCTGCTGCTGCTGATCCTGAGGCACTTCATCCTGATCTGGTTCTCTTACCTGCACCAGCGCGAGCTCGCGCACGAGGAAGTGCAGGAGGTCTATCCCTTCGTCTCGATCATCGTCCCCGCGTTCAATGAAGGGGAAGTGATCGACGCGTCGCTCGCCTCGCTCCTGGAACTGCGCTATCCGTACTACGAGATCATCGCGGTGGACGACGGTTCGACCGACGAGACCTTCGAGAAGATGCGCAAGTTCGAGGGGAACCACTACGGCGTGCGCGTGCAGGTCTTCCGCAAGGAGAACAGCGGCAAGGCCGACACGCTGAACTACGGCATCCGCCGCTCCCGCGCGCCGATCGTGGTCTGCATGGACTCCGACTCCCGCCTGACGGCCGACGCGCTCCGCTATGCGATCCGCCACTTCAGCGATCCGAACGTCGGCGCCGTCGCCGGCAACGTCAAGGTCATCAACCGCCACAACCTCTGGACGAAGCTCCAGGCGCTCGAATACATCGAGGGTCTGAACATCGTCCGCAAGGCGCAGGCGTTCTTCCGCTCCGTCAACGTCATCCCCGGCCCGATCGGCATCTTCCGCCGCACCGCGATCGAGGGCACCGGCGGCTACGACAGCGACACGTTCGCCGAAGACTTCGACATGACGGTGAAGATCCTGGCCAACGGCTGGAAGATCAATTACGAGCCGAAGGCGGTGGCGTACACCGAAGCGCCGGAAGAGCTGCTCGACATCATCAAGCAGCGCTACCGCTGGTCGCGCGGCATCCTGCAGGCGCTGCGCAAGCAGAAGCACCTGCTGACGCAGTCGTCCGGCACGATCACGACGCCGCTGTCGCTGTGGTACATGATCTTCGAGGGGCTGGTCTGGCCGGCGATGAACATCTTCGCCAACCTCTTCTTCGTCTACATCGCGCTGATGTTCGGGATGACGAAGCTGCTGGTGATGTGGTGGCTGCTGCTCACCCTGCTCGATTTGCTCATTGCCGTGCACGCGATCCTCATGGAGCGCGAATCGCTCGGTCTGGCGATCTACTCCGTCTTCTACCGCTTCTTCTACATCCTCATCATCGACGTAACGAAGGTCTTCGCGACTCTGGAGGAGCTGATTGGCCTCGACATGTCGTGGGGCAAACTGGCTCGCAAGGGCCGTATCTGATCTCCAAACCATTTCAAAGGGAACCGCACAATGAGATTCGACTGGGTGAACATTCTGGCCACTGTGATTTTCGTCTCGATCGTAGTGACGCTGATTCTCGCCGTCGCTTCGTACTTCGCATACAAGGTGCGCGAGGCGCGCCGCCCGAAGACGGCCGCGGAGCTGCGTCAGGAAGGACAGGCCAAGGCCTTCTTCAATCAGTACAACCCCAAACAGTGACCTTCCCCGGACTGATGATCGAGGACTGACCTCCCCATGGATATCTGGCGCTCGGCAGCACCAACAGTTCTTCCTCCTCAGTCCAGGGTGGATGACCCCCTCGACAACACGGCGCGCCGCCATGCCCCGGCGCACGTCGACTGGAAGCATCTGTTCCTTTACGGCGTGCTCCTGGCCATCGTGGCGGTCATCGGGATCTTCGCGATCGTGTCGTTCATTCACCAGCAGACGCTCGTGACGGTTCCGGAGCCGCTGCCGAAGGTGACGGTCGTGACGAACGATCCCAATTCCCCTCTCGCGGCGTCATGGGTCCGGCTGCTCACCAAAGCGGAGATGCAGCCGACGCTCGTGCCGCTCGAGACGTTCGATCCGATTGAAGGTGTCGTGGTCTTCTGCGACATCGAGACGATCCCGCCGCGTCTGGCCGAGCTGCTCGACATCTTCGTCCACCGCGGCGGCGCCATCGCCTTCGTCGGCAAGCCGCCGGTGACGCCGATCGGCAAGTTCCGCCTCATCGCCGACGAGGGGATGGCCGATCCGCGGCTGCAGCTCTCGGAGACGGTCTCGCCGGTCCTCGCGCGCCTGCAGCCCGGCGGCCAGATCGCGGTGAAGCCGCGCCGCGTCTCGTTCCTCAAGGAATCGCCGCGCATGTTCGTCGACGCGCGGTGGAAGGACAACTCGCGCGCCGCGGTCATGCACATGGAGGTCTCCGGCGCGCGCTTCCTCTGGTTCGGCATCGAGCCCGACATGCTGCTGAAGGACGAGCCGGCGCTCAATGCGATGCTCCGCTCGGGCTTCCGCTGGGTGGCGGGGCAGCCGGTGTCCGACGGCGCGGTCGGCGCGACGCAGGTGTCGCGCACGCTCACGCCCGACGCCCGCCGCGACGCGCGCCAGAACCGCTTCGCCTTCAGCGTCGACCGGATGGAGAACCCGGAGCTGCTGACGATCCGCATGGCCAATCGCGGCGGCCTGCCGCTCGCGAATCCGACCGTGAAGATCTGGTTGCCGCCGAACGTGACGAAGGTCGCGCTCAACGGCGACATGATCATGACCCGCAACGCCACGCTGACGCCGGTGCCGGGCGAAGGGGCCTGTCTCGTCAGTCTGCCGCGCCTGACGCGGAACGGCGAACGGGTCATGAAGCTGCGGATCGTGGAGACGCGTCCGCGTCCCGGCGGTCCTCCGAAGCAGCAGCAGTATGCGAATCGATGAGGACGCCCGCCTGCTGAAAAACGAGCGGATGATCCGCGAGCAGATCATCGGACGTGGCGTCCGCGATCCACGCGTCATCGAAGCTTTCCGCGCGACCCCGCGCGAGCTGTTCGTGCCCCCTGGCTATCGCGCCTCCGCCTACGACGACACGCCGCTGCCGCTCGACCGCGGCCAGACGATCTCGCAGCCGTTCATCGTCGCCGCGATGACCGAGCGGCTGCAGTTGCGCGGCCACGAAACGGTGCTGGAGATCGGCACGGGCTCCGGCTATCAGACTGCGATCCTCGCGCGCCTCGTGCGCCGCGTGTTCAGCGCCGAGGTGGAGCCCGATCTCGCGCGAGGCGTGCAGGAGCGTCTCGCCCGGCTGGACATCCACAACGTGGTCCTCGGCGTCGGCGACGGCGTCGAGCTGTTCCGCCACGAAGCGCCGTTCGACGCGATCCTCTCCGCCGCGGCGCCGGTGACGATGCCGGAGGCGCTGCTCGAGCAGCTCGCCGAAGGCGGCCGCTGCATCATCCCCGTAGGCGCTGCCGACCTGCAGTACCTCTGGCTGGTCGAGCGCGTGAACGGGGAACTGGTGAGGCGCCAGATGGACGCCGTGCGCTTTGTGCCGCTGCGGGCGACGGCAGGGTAAAACCCGATAGGACGAATAGGACCTATAGGACGAATAGGACCTATGGGACGGATAGGACCTATAGTACCTGCGCATTCGTCCTATCCGTCCTATTGGGCGTGGGGAAGATTCTGTGTGGGTCCCTCCCACAGGTCATGCGGTACCTCACCCTGCTGCTGCTGGTTTTCACGGCGTGCACGTCGTTCGATCCCAACATCCTGAAGAATGCGGCGAAGCTGCCGACGATCGAGTCGCTGCTGAACCGGCCGCCGATCACGACGTCGTTTGCCGATGCGCACGCGGAAGTGCCGTTTCTCGACCGCGCGATTCCGGAGAAGACGCGCGGTTTTCCGCTCGCCGGGATGCCGCGCGACGCGCAGGGGCGGTATCTCCTGGCGCCGGGTCTGTACGAGCTCGACGCGCAGAGCTACTGCATCCAGGCCGGAACGCACGCGCCGTCGCAGGGTGACGGCTATCTCTATGCGCCGCTACGCGGTGCGCGGACGAAGAGCGTGCAGGCGATCCTGCGCCGGTCTGTCGAGAAACCGGAGGTTACGCAGCACGACGTGCAGGTGCTGCTGTGGGCGGTGATCGCTCGCGCGAAGTACAGCGAACTGAACCCCCGGCTCAAGCAGACCGCGACGGCGCTCCTGACCCCGCGCGAGCTCCTGGAGCTCGAAGGCGGTGCGATCGGCATCCTGCGCGACCAGCTGCTCGACCGCTATATCGAAAAGCTCTCCCCGCAGCTCCAGAAGATCTTCCGTGCGGAACAGCAGTTGCGGCACCACCTGAACCGTGTGAACGCGACGTACCAGGAGTACGAGCAACTCGCCGTGCTGGCCGGCCTCGCCCCCGCTTCCGACGTCATCCGCCCTACCCCGCGCGGGCGCTGGTCGTGGCACCCGGACGGATACTTCATCCGCTACTTTCCGCAGGGATATCAGCGGACGAAGATGCAGGTGTACGTGCCGCCGCCCATGACCGTTGAACGTGATGGAGCCGGGAAAATCGTGGCGCTCGATGCCGGGAAGCTTTTCCGATTCGAAGCGCGCGATGGACAGGTCCGTGTGACCGGCGGACAGCGCAGTCTGACGAGGAAGGCGTCGCTCGCACCGAAGGAGCGGCCGCCCCTGCGCGCGAATCTCGCCGCGATGAAAACGCGCGCGGAGACGCCGCTCCCGGCCGAGACGGTGGGCCGGGTGGCGGAAGTGGAGGAGTGGGCGCGCGCCGTTCGCTTCGCGATCGCTCGTCCAGGGCTCAAAAAGCAGGACGCGTGGGCTGGGGTGGCGCTGGCGGTGCTGACCCATGCGCCGGCCGCGGCGCTGTCCACGGAACTGGGCGGACGTCCGGGGCTGGTGGCGTTCGATCCAACCGCGAACGTGGCCGTGCCGGCGAACACCTCCGCGCAACGGCTCGCGTCGGGCGGGGAGCCCGCGAGCGACGAACCATGGTACGAGAAGCTGCCGAACTGCCCGTGTACGTGGAAAACGCTACGCGCCAGGATCGGCCAGACAGCCGAGCCCCCCGGCAACTGGATGGATGCCACAGGTTTTGGATTTCTCATCTGGGCGTTTCATGACGGAGCTGCTACCGCTGCGCGGTGGGCACCGAAGGGCGGAGGTCCCGGTCAGCAGTGTACCTATGACAAGAACGGCAAGCTGATCACCGCGGGGTTGGCCGCCGGAACGCCGGACATGATGAGTCCTGATGGCTGGGACGGCGTTCTGCAGCATTTCGAAAAAGACGTCGAGCCATTCATGTTTTTCTGGTGGGAGTGGCTCTACCGCAGAAACGAGATGAGTTGCGACGCGTACATGGCGACGTATCCACCGAACACCGGGGGCTGCAAGAGCAACGCGGTGAAGATGCCGCCCACGCCAGCACCTCTTTCCTGCGGCGCCTACGATTGAACGAGAAATCCGGTCGAGGCGCCGATATCCGTCCTATTCCGGTCCCTCGTAGTGGCACCTGGATGTGCACGTCTCTTCGATCGTCACCCGGTGCAGCAGCGGCACCACGGGGGCCAGCTTTTCCCAGATCCAGATGGCCAGCCGCTCGGAGGTGGGGTTTTCCAGCCCTTCGATCTCGTTGAGGACGTAGTGGTCCAGCATCGTGACGATGGGGTCGGTGGCGGCGCGGAGGTCGGCGAAGTCCATGACCCAGCCGAGGTGGGGGTCGAGGGGACCGCGGACGGCGACTTCGCCGCGGAATGAATGGCCGTGCATGCGGCGGCACTTGTGCCCTTCGGGCACGTTCGGCAGGTAGTGCGCCGCTTCGAAACGGAAGTCTTTGACCAGTTCCACCACGTCATTCATGTCGGTTTTTCCGCGCAAAGGATAAACTGCGCAGCCCTCTGGTAAACGTTTTGCTCACGGAGTGAGATATGAGCAACTACACCACAACGGAATCCGAGCGAACTCTCGGTCAGATCGTGAAGGATCTGACGGCGGACCTGTCGACACTGTTCCGCAGCGAGATCGCCCTTTTCAAGCTCGAGATCAAAGAAGCCGGCGCCAAACTCGGCGGCGGAGCGGCTCTGCTGGCAGGCGCGCTGTTCCTGGGCCTGTTCGGTCTCGCCTTTCTTTTCGTCACCATCGTTCTCGGGCTGGTCGCGCTCGGTGTTCCGGCATGGCTGTCGGCTCTCATCGTGACGGTCGTCCTGCTCGTCACCGCGGGGGTTCTCGCGATGATCGGGAAGAAGAAGCTGTCGGGCGTGAACTTCGTCCCGAACGAATCGATCGAGCACATCAAGAGCGATGTCGACGCGCTGAAGCAGGACTTCGCGCGCATGAGGAGCAGGTAATGGCCGACGACCAGAAAGAACAAATCGAGCGCCAGATCGCGCGCGCACGCAACGGGGTGAGCACGAACATCGACGAGCTCGATACCCGCCTGCGGACGCAGCTCGATCCGAAGACGGTCGCACGCGAGTACGCTCCGCAGATCATCGCCGGCGGCGCCGTTCTCGGCCTCGTCATGGGTTTCGGCCTGCCGAAGGTGTTCCGCAAGCTCGTCACGTTCGGGGTTCCGATCGCGATCCTCGCGCTGACGTACAAGAACGCGCGCAACGGCTCCGATCCGTACGCTGAAATCGGATGACGCCTCTCCTCGCCTTCGTTTTCCTGCTGCTCGCGCAGCAGGATGAAGTGTCGCGCTCGTGGAACCAGCCGGTCGAGCCCTTCCGCATCGCCGGCAACGTCTATTACGTCGGGGCGAACGAGATCACGTCGTACCTCATCACGACGCCGCGGGGGCACATCGTCCTCGACGGCGGCTTCGTGGAGACGGCGCCGCAGATCCGCCGCAACATCGAGAAGCTCGGGTTCCGCGTCGCCGACGTGAAGCTCCTCCTCAACAGCCACGCGCATGTCGATCATGCCGGCGGGCTCGCGGAGCTGAAGCGCGTCACCGGGGCGAAGCTCGTCGCCTCGGCGCGCGACCTGCCGCAGCTCGCACGCGGCGGTCTCGACGACCCGCAGTTCGGCGACCGGCTGCCGTTCCCGCCGGTGTACGCCGACCGCGTGGTGGCCGACGGCGGTCAGGTGACGCTCGGCGGCACGACGCTCACCGCGCACGTCACGGCCGGCCACACGCGCGGCTGCACGACCTGGACGATGACGCTGCGCGACGGCCGCGACGTCGTGTTCCTCTGCAGCCCCAGCGTGCCGTCGGAGTACAAGCTCGTCGGCAACACGCGCCACCCCGAGGTGGCGGAGGACTACCGGCGCCAGTTCGCGTTCCTCAAGACGCTGCGCCCGGAGATCTGGCTGGCCTCCCACGGCAACTTCTTCGACCTGACCGCCAAGCGGAAAGGGGAGAAGCCGTGGGTCGACCCCGACGGCTATGCCGCGTTCGTGGCGCGCATGGAAAAAGCCTTCGAAGAAAGACTGGCGGCGCAGCAACAAGGACGATAGGACGAATAGGACCTGGAGGACGAATAGGACATTGCGTCTGTCCTATTCGTCCCATCTGTCCCATCCGTCCTATCGTTCCTTCACTTCAACCGCACCCACCTCGATCCCGGCAGCGCCCGGATCCACCCGTCGATTTCCAGTTCCAGCAGCACCTGCGACAGCGATCCGGGTGATCCGCCCACTGCCTGCGCGAGGTGGTCGAAGTGCCGGCCTTCCTCGCGGCTGAGTGCCTGCAGCACTTCCCGCAGCGGGGAGTCGGGGAGGGGCGGTGGCTCGTGGCCAGCGGGCTGGAACTCGTCGCGCAGCTCGTGGAGGATGTCGTCCACATCGTGGATCAGCTTTGCACCGCATTGCGCCAGGCGGTGCGGTCCTTCGGAGCCCGGCGCGAAGATGCTGCCGGGGACGACGAACACTTCGCGCCCCTGTTCGTTGGCCAGGCGCGCGGTGATGAGCGAGCCGCTGCGACCGGTCGCCTCCACGATCACTGTCCCCAGCGTCAGGCCGGCGATGATGCGATTGCGAACCGGAAAGTTCTCGCGGCGGGGAGGGCGCCCGGGCGCGAGCTCGGTGACGATGACGCCCTCCTCTTCGAGGCGGCGGTAAAGCGGGGCGTTGTCTCTGGGATAGACGATGTCGATGCCGTTGCCGAGGACGGCGACGGCGGAGCCGCCGGCATCGAGGGTGGAGGTGTGCGCCGCCGCGTCCACGCCGCGAGCGAGACCGGAGACCACGCCCAGCCCCGCGTTCACGATCCAGCGCGCGATTTCGTCCGCGGCGTTCACTCCGTAGGGGGAAGCCTGGCGCGAGCCGACGACGGCGATGGCCGGCTTCGTCAGCAGCTCCTTACGTCCGCGGAAATGCAGCACGAGCGGCGGGTCGTGGATCGCCTTGAGCAAAGGCGGATAGTCGGGGTCGAGCTGCGTGATGACGCGGTCGCGGAGCGCGGCGACAGTTTCGATTTTCGCCCGGCAAGTTAACGGATTCTTTACCAACTCCGCCTCCTTCGGGGTTACGCTCAACAAGCCCTGTAACAGTCTGGAAGATGCGTTCGACGCAGCTTCAGCAGAATCGAAAGACTCCCGCAAAAGCCGCGTCCGATTAGGTGTGAGGAAGGGAAGCAGTGACCAGGCGATGAGCCGGTCGCGAGCTTCTGAATGGTCCATGTACGCGCGAGGTGCCGAGACGAATGAGCGCGCGACGCCGAGTGGCGGAAAGGGTGTGGAACGCCCGCAGTATAATCGCCGGGCATTGCACATCCAAGCCGTAACTCCCGGTCGCCGCGATCCGTCTGGTCCGCCTGCGCTCATCCACGGAAGGAGATTACGAACATGAAGCGAACGCTCGCTGTGACGACGCTGTTGCTTCTCTCATTCACCCTGGCCTCGTGCGGTTCCAGCTCCGATCTCTCGCGTGAAGAAACGCAGAGCCGCTTCGGAGTCCGCATGGCGCGCATGAACCTCTGGCGCGAAGCGCTCTTCCGCTTCCAGCGCGCGGTGGACATGAACCCGAACGACGCGAAGGCGCACAGCAATCTGGCGGTCGCGTACGAGGCCAACGGCGACTTCGAGAAGGCCCTCGAGGAGTATCGCGTCGCCATGCGCCTCGACCGCTCGAACCAGTACATCCAGAAGAACTACAGCCGGCTGGTCGAGTTCACGTCGCGCAGCAAGAAACGCCAGCCGGGTCAGGCCGCCGGCGCCACCACGGCCGCCGCACCGGGCACCGCCACCACGCCGGCCACGACGCCTGCGACGACGCCGCCCGACACACCGGCCCAGCCGCCGGCGACGACGATCCAGCCGGGACAGCCGCCTGCCTCGCAGCCGGCGTCCACCGCTCCCGCGGCGACGCCGCAGCCGCAACCCACCAATCCTCCCGGAGGTGCCCAGTGAGACGCTTCACCGCCGCGGCCGCACTCGCGCTCTTCCCGATGTTCGTCCTCGCTGACGTCATCGAAGTGAAGATGAAACTGCCGCTCAAGCCGAAACTGCAGATCGCCGGCGACGAGAAAGTCGCCCTCGCGCCCTTCATCATCGCCAGCGACGGCGAGCGGCGCAGCGATCGCGCCCTCAAAGTCGACGTGCAGTCGGAGTTCAACCGCTACATGCGGAAGCAGCTCACGAAGTCGACGAAGCTCAAGATCGTCGAGGTGCCGGGGCAGGTACGCCTCCCCGGTGTCGACATGAAGGCGCTCCAGGCCTCCCGCGACTTCTGGCGCGACATCGCCTCGCGCACCGGCGCCGACTACGTCGTCAGCGGCGTCGTCGACTTCGACGTCAACGACAAGTCGGGCTACCGGACGGAGGAGTACACCTCACCGGCCGACGGCCGCACGTTCTACCGTCAGGTGCTCGTCGAGACCACCGGCTTCGTCTTCGACATCGACATCGCCGTGTTCGATGGAGACACCGGCGAGATGGTGCTGGAAGAGAACTTCCGCGACTTCAAGGAATTCGACCAGCGCAACTACGACGAAATCCTCGGGCTTTTCGAGAATCTCCGCGCGCTCGAAGGGCAGCTCGTGGGCATCTTCGTCTCGCAGGAGACGTCGGCGACCCGGTACGTCTTCACCGAATAGTGGCCGCTCCCAGCGACCGGCGCCGTACGAACCGGCGCCGGTCGCGAGCCACTGACCACCCGCTCTCAACGGAGGCTTTGTGAAGCGAGTCATCGCACTGTCGTTTTTCGTCTTGTTGTTCGCGGCTCCGTCCGCTTTCCCTTTCGGTCAGAACAAGATCGTCTACGACAAGTTCAACTGGAGTGTCTACCACTCGACGCACTTCGACATCTACTTCTATGAAGAAGAGCGGGCGTCGCTGCAGCGCGTCGTCGACAGCGCCGAAAGCGCCTACGCCGACCTCTCGCAGAAGTTCAATTACCAGATCTCCAAGAAGATCCCGCTGATCTACTACCACACGCATTCAGCGTTCGAGCAGACCAACGTCCTGCTCAACTTCATCCCCGAAGGCGTGGGCGCGTTCGCCGAGCCGGCCCGCAACCGCATGGTGCTGCCGATCGACATGTCGGACGAAAAGCTGCTGCAGCTCATCACGCACGAGCTGACGCACATCTTCGAGTACGAGGTCCTCTTCCAGGGGAAGCTCGGCAAGACGATCACCGCGAACCCGCCGACGTGGTTCATGGAAGGTCTCGCCTCCTTCATGGCGCAGGATGAAGAGTCGCGCGACCGCATGGTCCTGCGCGACGCCGTCGTGAACGACTTCGTCCCGCAGATCACGCGCAATCCGCAGGGCTACTTCGCCTACCGCTTCGGCCACGCCGTCTTCCGCTACATCCAGGAAAAGTACGGCTGGGAAGGGCTGCGCGACTTCATCTACGAATACCGCAACACGCTCGGCAACAGCGTCGACCGCGCCCTCAAGCGCGCCTTCGATGTGACGCCGGAGGACTTCGACCGCCAGTTCCGGACGTGGCTGCGCAAGCAGTACCTTCCGGCGCTCGTCGCCAAGGGTGAGCCGTACGAGTACGGCGAAGCGTTCCGCATCGGCGAGAACATCCAGAGCGACGAGATCGCCCCCGTCACCTCCCCCTCGGGCGATCTGCTCGCGGCCTTCGCCACGTACAAGGAGGACGTCGACGTCGTCCTCTTCAACGTGCCGCAGCGCCGCATGCTCAAGAACCTCACCGCGGGCTACACGAAGCAGTACGAGTACCCGATCGTGCAGGCGTTCACGAGCGCGCCGGTCATGGGACGCGACATCGCCTGGGCCCCGAACGGGGACGAGATCGCGATCTTCGTGAAGAAGGAGCGCGGCCGCAACCTCCTCCTCATCAATCCGCTCAGCGGCCGGATCAACCGCTCCATCCCGATGACGCTGAACGGCGTACCGATCGAGCAGCAGCTCAATCCCTCCTACTCGCCGGACGGCAAGAAGGTCGCCTTCTCCGCCTTCAAGGGCGTGCAGAACGACATCTTCGTCTACGACCTCGAGGCCAACACCGTCACGAACCTGACGAACGACTCCTTCTTCGACGGCGCGCCGGTGTTCTCGCCGGATGGGAAGTGGCTGATCTACTCGTCCGTCGGCGGCAGCTACGCGAAGCTGTACCGCCTCAACCTGGCCAACCCGGCGGAGCGCTACCAGCTCACGACCGGCAACTGGAACGACATCGACGCGACCTTCACCCCCGACGGCAAGCGCATCTTCTTCGCCTCCGACAAGCAGACCGGCCGCAACGTCGAGGACGCGGTGAAGATCCTCGAGGAAGCGGAGAAGGCGGCGCGTCCCGACGCGGCCACGCCGAAGGCGGACCCGACGAATTTCGCCGCGTACAACATCTATTCGCTCGACCTCACGACGGGCGAGATGCTGCAGTACACCGACGTCATCGGCGGCGCCTTCACGCCGTCCGTCTCCATCGGTCCGAACAACCGCGAGCGGATGGTGTTCTCGTCGTACTACAAGGGGCAGTGGCAGCTCTTCGCCGCGCCGACCGACAAGCCGCTGCATGAAGCGGAGAAGACCACGCTGCCGTCGGCGCCGATCGCGGCCGATGCGCGCGAGACGTTCAAGACGACGTCCGAGTTCTTCATCGACGAGGACAAGATCGAAGACGCCGGCGGCTTCCGCCTGTTCGTCGACGACGTCGAGGTCAACGCCGGTGTCAGCTCCGACCAGCGCTTCATCTCGCGCTCGGTCATCTTCATGAGCGACATGCTCGGCAACCGCCGTTTCATCGCGGCGCTCGACTCGGTGTCGAGCTTCTCGAACTTCGACTTCCTCTACCTCGACATGCGCCGCCGCACGAACTGGGGCTTCCGCGTGTTCGACAACCGCTCGTTCTACGCGGTGCCGAACTTCGAGGAGCAGCGCTTCGACCGCGAGCAGGCCTACCGCGAGACCGGCGCCCTGGGCATCGTCAGCTATCCGTTCTCGCGCTACCACCGCATCGACGGCGGCGCCGGCTACATCAGCCGCGACGTCGCCTATCCGACCCTGGAGACGCAGCCGGACGGCAGCGACGCCTACGTGTACCGGCAGCGCCGCGACAACTACCCGGTGGTGAGCACGACGTTCACCGGCGACAGCACGACGTACAAGTTCTTCGGGCCGGTGTCGGGCCGCCGCTACCAGGTCAGCGCGACGTATGCGCCGGACCTCGAAGAGGGCGGCACGCTGAGCCAGGACGTCACCCTCGACTTCCGCCAGTACTTCCAGCTCACCTCGCGCATGCTCCTCGCGGCGCGCGTCTTCGCCGGCTACTCCGACGGCAACGCCTCGAACTTCTACTACTTCGGCGGCCTCAATACGCTGCGCGGCTACGACTTCCGCACGCTCATCGGCAACCAGGCGGCGTACGCGAACTTCGAGTTCCGCTTCCCGCTGATCGACGTCCTGGCCACGCCGGTCATCACCTTCCAGCAGGTCCGCGGCGTCCTCTTCTTCGACATCGGCACCGCGAGCCTCGACGGCAACAACCTGCTGGGCCAGAAGCACAAGTTCATCGAAGACGGCCGCCTCGTCGACGGCAAAGCCTCCGTCGGCTACGGCTTCAGCTTCAACTTCCTCGGCATGCAGCTCAACTGGGACTTCGCCCGCCGCTACGACCTGAAAAACTTCGAAGGCGGCTACCGAACGAGCTTCTGGATCGGCAACACGTTCTAAGGATTCGCCCAGCTATGCAAAGCCCCGGCGAGAGCCGGGGCTTTTTTGTTTGGGGGAGAACGATGGGACGAATAGGACCTATAGGACAGATGGGACGAATAGGACGGCTGTAAGTCCCATAGGTCCTATCCGTCCTATAGGTCCTATTCGTCCTATCGTTCCCCGGCGTTACGCCGCCCTTGGATGCTTCCGCCGGTTCGCGATCGTCTCGCGCAGGAACTTCAGCAGGGCGCGCTCTTCCATCGACAGGCCGACGCGCACCACCGGGCTTCCCTTGCGGGTCTTGCGCAGGGTCTCGAACGGCTTTCCTTCGAGGTACTCGTCCAGCAGCCTCGGGCAGATGTACGACGACCGGCACACCGCGGGCGTGTTGCCGAGCTGCTCCGACGTCGCCACGATCGCTTTGCGGATCTTGCGCTTGCGCTCCGCTTTGCTCGTTCCCTGTCCCTGCATCGCCAGGGCGATGGAGCACAGCAGCGTCCCAGCCCACGTGCGGAAGTCCTTGGCGGTGAACTCCTCGCCGATGATCGACTGGATGTACTCGTTCACGTGGCGGTCCTTCACGTCGACGAAACGGTCGCCCGACAGGAACTTGAACAGCTCGCTCCCCTTCATCGACTTGAGCGCGCGCACGACCTCCGCCACTTCCGCATCCTCCACCACGCGCTTCTGCTTCTTCTTCCACTTGCCGACGTAGTCGAACAGCACGGCGTCATTCTCGATCTTCACATGCTGCGCGCGGATCGTGGAAAGCCCGAACGTCGACTCGGCCTCCGCACTCTTGTCGTTCCCCACCCGGAAGAAGCCCTGGTCGATCAGCCGCACCATCGTCGCCAGCACCCGCCGCCGGTCGAGATCATCCCTCTTGAGGTCGGCGCGCACCTTGCGCCGCAGCTCCGGCAACGACTCGCCAAACTCGACGACCCGGCGGAACTTGGCCTCCTCCCGCTGAGCCCGAAATTTGCCGTGATACAGGTACTGCGTCCGCCCCTTCTTGTCCACGCCCACCGCCTGCAACGGCGCGCTCTCCCCTCGCGCAATCCGCACGTTCTGCCACGCCGGCGGAATCCGCAGCTTGGCAATCCGGGCAAGGGTCTTCTCATCCGTGACCTCACGGCCATCGGCATGACGGAACTGAAATCCCGTCTCCTTCGTCCCCTCACGGCGGATCCCCTGCGCATCCAGGTACCACCGCCGGCGCACACCTTTCACAGGCATCGCGCCGATTTCTGCGAGATCGAGGCCATGGGATCGGCCGTTTGTGCGGTGCGGTGTCGCTGGTGCGACAGGGGAGACGACCGGGAGGCCTCCGGCGGGCGGGCACGGCCCGCGGCGCTGGTTGGCCAATCCTCGGCCGACCTTGCGAACTAACGTGTTGATCGCGACGCCGTGCGCCGAGCCTGAGGCAACCAGCGCCGCGGGTCGTACCCGCCCGCCGGAGGCCCCTCGTCGTTCCCTGTCGCCTCGGCGAAACTGCACCGCATAGAACGTACAATGCCGCGCCGTGACGCGGCAGCAGCGGGTGATGGTTGTGTTGGGCTCGATTGTGGTCGGGCTGACTCGGTTCATGCCGCTGGCGCGGGCGCCGTGGGATTGGGACGAGGTGTTGTTCTGTCTCGCCATGCGCGACTACGACGTCGGCGTGCACCATCCGCATCCGCCGGGGTTTCCGCTGTTCATCGCGCTGGCGAACGTCGTGCGGTTTTTTACGGCGAGCGACTTTCGCGCGTTGCAGGCGGTGAACGTCATCGCTTCGCTGTTTTTGTTTCCGTTGATGTTCTATGTCGCGCGTGCGTTCCGGTTCTCGTTCCGGAGCGCGTTCGTGGCGGCGGGGTTGTTCGCGTTCCTGCCGAACATCTGGTTTTACGGCGGGACCGCGTTCAGCGACACGGCGGCGCTCGCGTTGTTCCTGCTGGCGATGGCGTTGTATCTCGACAGCGGGACGGAGGCGCGGCGGTACTACGCGGCGGCGGCGGTGCTCGGGCTGGCGATGTTGATCCGGCCGCAGAACGCGCTCGTCCTGATCTATCCGTGGATCGCGGCGGCGGTGCGGTTGGCGCGGGCGAAGCAACTGCGGACGCTGATTCTCGGGAGCGTGCTGACGACGCTGATCGTGCTGGCCGGTTACGGCGCGGCGATGATGGCGACGGGGCAGGAGCGCTTCGTGGCCGCGTTCCTCGGGCACAAGGAGTTCGTCGAGAAGACCGACACGCTGCAGAATCCGGCGCGGCCGCCGCTCGGCGAGATCGTGCGCATGCAGCTCGATCCGTATGTGGCGGGGAAGGTGTCGATCCTCGTCAACCTGCTCGTGCTGCTCGGTCTCGTGCGGGGCCTGGTGCGGGGGCCGCGGCGGCCGGTGATCGAGACGCTTCTGACCTTTGCTCCGTTCTTCCTTTTCATGACGTTCATCCTCTCGCACCTCGGCTTCAGCCGGCTGTCGATGAGCTACGCGCCGGCGGTGGTGATGCTGGCGGCGGAAGGGATGTTCGCGGCGGGCGCGCTGGCCGGGATGGTGGTGCGCTGGAAGTGGACGGAGGTCGCGGTGGCGACGGCGGCACTGCTCGTCATCCTCGGGCGGCTCATTCCGTGGACGCTCCCCGCGTTCACCGAGCCCCGGACGACGCTGGCGCCGCCGACGGCGACGGTGCATTGGGTTCGCCAGCACGTGCCGAAGGGGACGACGCTGTACGTCGATGAAGGGATGTGGCCGTGGGCGCGCTACTGGCTGCCGGAGTACGAGCAGATCCGCGTGCCGGGGCTGAAGGCGAAGGACGTACGCGACTGGCGCGAGGGGTGGTTCATCCGCCCGGGCAACAGCGGCTCGCTGGCGGCCGTGCCGTTCCGGCGCCCGCACAACCGGACGTGGAACATCGTGGCGCAGCGCTACTTCGAGACGTACGCGATCCCGGTGTCGCAGTACATCGCCTTCCGCGACGGGTGGTACGACGAAGAGGCGTTCGCCGATGAAGCATGGCGCTGGATGGCGCCCGAGGGAGTGGCGTGGCTGCCGCCGGTGGGGCAGCATGCGGAACTGGTGATGGCGTTCACGGTGCCGACGGATGACGTGAAGAAGCCGATCCTCGTGACGTTCGAGCTGAACGGCGAGCCGCTCGGCGAAGTGTTGTGCAAGGTGCCGACGAACGACGTCCGCTTCGTCGCCCGCAACGGCCGGAGCGATCGCCCGAACGAGCTGCGGATGACCGTCTCCGACGTCATCCGCGCGGAAGGCGATCCGCGGCCACTCGCGCTGCAGTTGCACGCGTATGGGTGGAAGGGGTTGCCGTGAGGGCTCAGGGCTCAGCGGGCGGGGCTCAGGGCCCAGCGCTCAGGGCTCAGGATGTCGGTGGCGGCGGTCAGCGTCGTTCGGCGCAGCCCCTGGGCCCTGAGCCCCGCGCCCTGGGCCCTCAGCGGAAGCTGCTGCTGATCACGGCCATCGTCGTCGCGCTCACGCGGCTCGCGGCGATCTCGCACGGCATCTGGGATTGGGACGAGGCGCTCTTCTCGATTGCCGTCGGCGATTACAACGTGGCCAACCATCAGCCGCATCCGCCGGGGTATCCGCTGTTCGTGGCGGCGGCGAAGGTGGTGCACTTCTTCGGCGTGCCAGAGTTCCGCGCGCTGCAGGTCATCGCGCTCCTCGGCGCTTTCGCCATCTTCCCGGCGGCGTTCGCGCTCGCGCGCGAGCTCGGGTTCGAGCTCCGCACCGCGTACTTCGGGGCGCTGATCTACTCCTTCTTTCCCAACGTCTGGGTGTACGGCGGAGGGGCGTACAGCGACCTGCCGGCGACGGCGCTGCTCTACTTCGGTTGCGCGCTCGTCCTGCGCGGGCGGCGCGAGCCGCGCGCGTATCTCTGGGGCGCGGTGCTGCTCGCGTTGTGCGTGGGAATCCGGCCGCAGCATCTGCTGATCGCGGCCGTGCCGGTGCTCGTGGCCACGGTCAAGCTGCTGCGGACGTCGTGGAAGACGGTGGTCGCGGCGGGCGTCGTCGCCCTGCTGATCATCGCCGTCATCTACACCGCCGCGGTCGTGGCCTCGGCGTCGTACGACGACGTGCGCAAGGCGATGGTCGGGCAGCGCGAGTGGCTGGCGAAGGTCGACTCGTACGAGAACCCGCACCGGCCGCCGCTGGCGCAGCTCGCACGGCTCTTCTTCTTCAAGCCGGTGCAGAACACGCGCTTGATGCTCACCATCGACATCATCGCGGCGCTCGGCTTTCTCGCGGCGATCTTCCGCCGCCGTGTGCCGGTGCTGTGGGTGTTCGCGCTGTTCGGACCTTTCGCGGTAGTGGCGTGGCTGAACTTCGACTTCAGCGTGGTGGGCCGCTATTCGATTGCGTACATGCTGGCGCACGCGCTGCTGGCGGCGGAAGGGCTGGCGTGGATTGGGCGGGGTGCGTTGTCCGTACGCCGCCCCAACGGACAACGGACAACGGACAACGGACAACAGCATCGCGGTGATGGTGCCGGTGCCAGCGCTTCGATCGTACTTTCCAGCGCGCTGGTGCTCCTGCTGGTCATCTGGACTACGCCGGCGCTGGTCGCGCTGCAGACGGTCACGCCGCCGCCCACCGCGGCGCTGGAATGGGTGAAGGCGAACGTGCCGAAATCGTCGCCCTTGTTCGTCAGCACCGGCCTGGGGCCGCACGGCACGTACCTCATCCGCGACCGCGAAGTGCACTTCGTGGAGAGCGCCAGCGAGGTCTCCGCGCTGACGCTCGGCGGCTACATCGTGCAGCCGCATCTCGTGCCGCATCACGGCGCGCATTCGTTCGTCATGCCGCGACGAAGGTTGTGGGAGATCGTGCGGCCGCGTCATTTCGAGGCCTCGGTGACGCCGATCTCCACGATCGTGCGCTTCGGCGACGGGTGGCATCTCGAGGAAGGCGAGGGGATGTCGACGTGGCGGTGGATGGGGCATGAGTCGGTGACGCACCTTCCCGCGGTGAGGAAGGAAGGGCGTCTCCACCTGAAGTTCTACGTGCCGCTCGACGGACTGAAGACGCCGCCGACGATCGAGGTCATCCTCAACGGGAAGGTCGTCGACCGCATCGTGGCCGCGGCGGAGACCGACTACGAGCGCACGTACACCCTGCCGGGACGGAGCGACGCGGAGAACGAGCTGCGTCTCGTCACGAGCGGCGCGGTCAATCCGGCGCGCGATCATGGCGGCGCCGACTCGCGCGATCTCGGGCTTCGCGTCAATATGCTGTCATGGTCCGATACTTCTCCCTGACGGAGCCGCCGGAGCCGCTCACGCGGCGCGAGCGGCAGTTCGTCTGGCTGGCGACGATCGCGTTCGCCGCGACGCGCTTCCTGGCGGTCGCGCTGACGCCATGGGACTGGGACGAAGCGCTCTTCGGCCTCGCGCTCCGCGACTTCGACGTCACGCAGTTCCACCCGCATCCGCCCGGGTTCCCGCTGTTCATCCTTTTCGCGAAAGCGCTGCAGCTCGTGGGGCTCGGCGAGTTCCGCGCGTTGCAGACGGTGAGCGTCGCCGCGTCGCTCTTCGTCTTCCCGGCGATGTTCTTCCTCGTGCGCGAGCTGCGCGGTAGCGTGCACGTGGCGATCGTCTCCGCGGCGCTGCTGACGTTCTTCCCCAATGTCTGGCTCTACGGCGGGATGGCCCTCAGCGATATCCCGTCGATGGTGCTGGTGATGCTCGCGTGCGCGCTGCTGCTGCGCGGCTGCCGCAGCAATCCGGCGCTGTACGCCGGCGCCATCGTCCTGGCCATCGCCGCGGGGATGCGTCCCCAGAATCTCGTCATCGGCTTCGCGCCGGCCATGCTGGCGCTCTTCCACCAGCGCTGGCGCATCGTGGTCCCCGCGCTCCTCGGCGCGGCGATTCTCGCCGCGAGCTACGGCGGCGCCGCGCACTTCAGCGGCGGGTGGGACGGCTACCGCGACGCGGTGACGCGGCATCAGCAATACATCGCCGGCGTCGATTCGTTCCGCGCGCCGCTGCGGCCGTCGTTGCTGTACGTCGCCGACGACTTCTTCGTGCGCCCGTTCCGCAACCTGCCGATCAATGCGGTGCTCGCGCTGCTCGTGCTCGCGGGGCTGGCCACGCGCGCGAAGCACGTCGTGCTGGCGCTGCTGGCGTTCGCGCCATTCTGCCTCTTCGCCTGGCTCGTCCTCGACTTCCACAGCGCCAGCCGGTTCTCCCTCGGTTATGCGCCGCTGATGGCGCTCCTCGCCGGCAGCGCGCGCGTGCCGCGCGTGGTGCCGGGCGCGATCGTGATCGCCATGGCCTTCTGGACCATGCCGGCGCTGCGCGTCGTGCGCACGACGCCGTCACCACCCGCCGCGGCGATCGCGACCATCCCGCCGGAGGCGCTGGTGTTCATCGACGAGCGCCTCGGCGCGCACATCGCCTTCCTGGCGCCCCACGTGAAGCTGTCGCCCGAACGCGCGGGGGCGTGGGAGCTGCGCGAAGGAGAAACCGTGATCCCCGGCGCGCGCGCGTTCAAGCGCGACCGGCAGCCGCTGGCGCGGATTGCAAGGGACCGGTACTTCGAGGTGTCGTTGATTCCGCCGCGCACGCCCTAAAAAGAATCAGGACCTACAGGACAGTAAGGACCAGCCGCGGTCCCATCCGTCCTATAGGTCCCATTCGTCCTATAGGTCCTATCGTTTCCGTTACAGCTTGAACACGATCGTCTGCGGGTACCAGGTGCGCACGCGCTTTCCGTCTTTCATCGGCGGGGAGAAGCGTGCCGCCTTCAGCGCGCGGACGGCGGCTTCGTCGAGGCCGAAGCCGGCGCCGCGGAGGACGCGGACTTCGAGGACGTCGCCGGTCTCGGAGACGAAGACCGTCGCGATGACGCTGCCTTCGACGCGCTGGCGCATGGCGACCGGCGGGTAGCTCGGGCGGATCTGCTTGAGGGGGCGGGGGAGCGTGTCGAGCTCGTTGACGTCGATGACTTCGCCCTCGCGGATCACGCGCGCCTGCTGCACGGGCTCCGGTGCCGGGGCGGCGCTCTGCGCCTGCACGGGCGCGGGGATAGCCGCCGGCTGCTGCTGAGCCACGGTCTGCGTCGGCACGGTCGCCGTCGGAGCGGGCGTGGCGGCTTCGCGGCGCTGCGCGTCGAGCTGCGCCGCCGACATCGACGGCCGCTCCTCGGCCGGGGCCGGCGCGGCGGAGGTCGTCTGCACGGGAGCGTTCTTCGACTTGTCCTTCTGGAGCTGGCGGTTGAAGTCTTCCTGCAGCTTCATCATCTCGGCCATGCGGGCCTTGACGGCTTCTTCGAACGCCTTCTGCTGCGCGGCGGGATCGACGGTGCCGGTGGTCGCGGTGGCCGGAGCGGCCGACGTCTCGGCGACGACGACGGCCTCGGAGATGATGCGCGGCGGCGCGGCCGGCTTCGTCGGCAGGACGCTGGCGGCGGCGACTTTCGGCGCGGCCGGCTGCGGCTTGTTGAGCATGAAGTAGCCGCCAGCGCCCACGGCGGCGAGGACGACGGTCGCGGCGGCGGCGTAGAGCGGCGCCTTGCTCTTCTTCTTCGGCTCGGCGGCGGCGAACATCGGCGCGGCCGGGCGCGGTGCGGCGGCCGGTGCCGCGGCCACGACGGGCGCCGGCTCCGGCTGGAGGTACGGCTCGAGGTCGACCTTCGCTTCGCGCTCGCGGTCGACGGCTTCTCCCTCGAGCTCCTTCTTCAGGAGGTTGCTGAGGTAGAAGGCGAGGTTGAACGTGGTGGCGGAGTAGTTGCCGTTGTTGACCAGCGAGGAGATGGCCTGCTTCATCTCGGCGACGGTCTTGTAACGCTGCGCCGGATCGAGGACGAGCGACTTGTCGAGGATGGCGCGGATGTCGTCGGGGATGGCGGTGCCGGCCATGGTCTTCGTCGCGCGCACGACCTGCGCGTAGGCGGAGGAGGTGGTGGCGTCGGGCGGTTCCTGCCCGGTCACGACCAGGAAGAGGATCGCCCCCAGCGAGAACACCTCGGCCGACTGCGTCGATTTGCCGGATTCGCGGTACTCGGGAGAGACGTAATGCCCCATCTCGTTGGCGGAGCGGGGATCGATGAACGAGCGGATGATGCCGTAGCCGAGTTGCTGGCCGCCGACGCGGATCTCGCCGTCGTCGCTGATCCAGATGAAGTGGGGGAGGAGCGCGCCGTGCGTCAGCTTCTGGCCGTCCGAGGTGCGGAGGTCGGAGGTGGTGGCAAGCGAGAGCGCGACCTTCTCGGCGATGACGATGGCCTGATCGAGGGGGATCGGGTTGGCCGGCGTCGAGGCGTTGCCGCGGGCCTTGTCGATGATGTGGCGCAGCGAGCGTCCGCCGGCGTAATCCCACGCGAGATAGCCGATGCCGTTGGCGACGCCGGCGACCTGATCGCGCGCGAAGGACGTCCCGGTGAACTGGGGGATGATCTGCGCGGCGCCGGCGAGCGTCGCCGCGAGCTCTTCGCGGTGACCGCCGGTGAAGCGGCGGAGGGCGACCGTGGGTCCGAGCTGCTCGCCGTCGATGCGTCCGGCGCGCCACATCTCACCGAGGGCGTCGGCTTCGAGACGCTTGAAAAGCAGGTACTGCCCGAACTGTTCGAACGGCTTGTTCTTGGACGCCATGGCTGCGGACCCCCGGAGTTATTTGCTGTGGATTGCGGTGAGACAGAATAACACTGTGTGACGGAATTGAGAATTGTGATTTTAAGGCAAAACGACCGTGTGGCTGGGTCCGGTGGGGTGGGGGTGCGGTGGGGGGGGGGACGATGGGACGAATGGGACGGATAGGACGAATAGGACCGATGGGACAGAGGTAGGGTGGATGGGGGTCCTATAGGTCCTATTCGTCCTATTTGTGTCACTGCCCTTGCGGCTGTTGTTGCTGTTGCTGCTGCGCCCGTTTGTTGCGGAAGTACTGGCGCTGGTAGACCTCGACGTTGCGATTGTGCTCCGCGTTGTTGGTGGCGAAGACGTGGGAGCCGTCGTTTTTGGCGACGAAGTAGAGG
Source organism: Thermoanaerobaculia bacterium (assembly GCA_036380735.1). Lineage (GTDB taxonomy): Bacteria > Acidobacteriota > Thermoanaerobaculia > Gp7-AA8 > Gp7-AA8 > DASVEE01. The sequence continues at coordinate 96,728 of DASVEE010000071.1, forward strand.
AAATTCGTGGTCGCGGGGGCGGCGGCGGCGCGCAGTGACGCCAAACCGGGGTTGGCGATCGGGCCGGGAGGGAGCCCGGGCACGCGATAGGTGTTGTAGGGCGACTCGATCTGGAGATCGGCCTTGCGGATGTTGCCGTCCCAGCGATTCGCGAGCTTCAGGGCATAGATGACCGTCGGGTCGGCGCCGAGGAGCATGCGTTTGTTGATGCGGTTGAAGTAGACCGAGGCGACGATCGGCCGTTCGCGCGGCAACTGCGCCTCGGTTTCGACGATCGAGGCGAGCGTCACGGTCTGGTGGACGCCGAGGCCGGTGGTGATCGTGCTCAGCTCATTGCCCCAGTGGCTGCGGAAGTTCTGCACCATGGCCCGGGCGATCGTCGCCGCCGAGGTGCCGGGATCGAACTTGTACGTATCGGGGAAGAGGTATCCCTCGAGCGAGTCGGCTTCCGGCGCGATGTCGCGGATGAGCTCCGCGTCGTCCGTGATCTTCCGCCACTCCTCCTCCGTTCCCAGCCCCTGGCCGGCGAAGATCTTGGCGATGGCGAAGCGGTCGAGCCCTTCGCGGATGGTGATGGAGCGGAGGCTGACCTCCCCTTTGACCAGCTTCTCGATCACGTCGGCCGCCGAGAGCGGCTTGGTGAACTCGTAGACGCCCGCTTTCATGGAGTCGCGGTTGCGCAGGATCTTCATGTAGACCATCGGGACGTAGTGGTCGCGGAGGATCCCTTCCTTCTTCAGCGTCTCGAGGATGGAGGCGGTGCGCTGCCCCTTCTTGATTTCGACGCGTTTCCGGTCATCGGTGTAGCCCTTGTATGGCTCGCGCATCGCCCGCCAGAAGAAATAGCCGCCGGCGGCGGCGAAGAGGATGCCGAAGATGAAGAGGGTGAAGAGCGACTGCCCGAACTTCCGGCAGCCGCCGCGTTTCGTGGAGCGGCGTGCTATGACTTCCTCCTGCTGTGGTCATCCAGGAACGCCTGGAGGATGACGGCGGCGGCGTGCATGTCGATTTCCTGCTGGGCGTCGCGGCGGCTGCGCCCCGCGGCGCGGAGACGCTCCGCGGCCTCGACGGTCGAGAGCGCCTCGTCCCAGAGCACGACCTGTTTGCACGTCTTCTGCCGCAGCCGCTCCGCGAAATCGCGGAACTTCTCGTCGTTGGTGCTGGCGTGGGTGCGCCGGGGGATGCCGACGACGAAGGTGTCGACCTCGAGCTCCTGCCCGAGACGATCGAGCTTCGCCACGACGTCCCCCTCGTTGCGCAGCACGGAGTGCGGCGTCGCCAGCGAGTCCGATTCGCTCACCGCGATGCCGATGCGCCGCGCACCGAGGTCGATTCCGAGGATGGGCACGGGGGGATTCTAATTCGCGTTGTCCGTTTTCCGTTGTCCGTAGTCCGTGTTCCGCGCCTCCACGGACAACGGAAAACGGACAACGGACAACTCCCTTACAATGTCGGCCGTCCAGCGAGGGACCCCATGAAAAACTTCAATCTCGACGCCATTCTCGAGGCGATGCTCAAGATTTCGGACCGGGTGTCGGATCTGAACTTCTCGGTCGGGCGTCCGCCTCAGGTGGAAGTCGACGGCCAGCTCGTGCCGGTCAACTTTCCCGGGCTGCCGCGGCTCACGCCGTACCAGACCGAAATGATTGCGATGTACATGCTGCGCGGCGACCGTGAGCTGACGCGCACGCTGATGACGAACGGGTCGGTCGACCTGTCGTACTCGATCCCGCAGAAGACGCGGTTCCGCGTGAACATCTTCTCCCAGCGCGGCACGTACGCCATCGTCCTGCGCGTGATCCCGGAGGGGATTCCGACGCTGGAGTCGCTGAAGATGCCGGCGGAGCTGTTCAACGTCGGGAAGCTGAAGAACGGCATCGTCCTGGTGACGGGGCCGACCGGCTCGGGCAAGTCGACGACGCTGGCGGCGATGATCAACCAGATCAACGTGGAGTCGGCGTACCACATCATCACGATCGAAGACCCGGTCGAGTACATGCACAAGCACATCAAGTCGACGGTGAACCAGCGCGAGGTGGGGTCGGACACGAAGACGTTCTCCCTCGCCCTGCGCGCCGCGCTGCGCCAGGCGCCGAAGGTGATCCTCATCGGCGAGATGCGCGACGTGGAGACGATCGAGATTGCCATGGAAGCGGCGGAGACGGGCCACCTCGTGCTGTCGACGCTGCACACGATCGACGCGGCGAAGACGGTCGACCGCATCGTCGGCGTCTTCCCGAAGGATCAGGAGCCGCAGATCCGGACGCGCTTCTCGCAGTCGTTCCGCTACGTGATCTCGCAGCGCCTGCTGCCGAAGGTCGGCGGCGGACGCGTGGCGGCGCTGGAGATCCTGAAGTCGACGATGCGCACGCGCGACTACATCGTGAAGGGGGAGTCGGAGGGGCGCTCGCTGGTCGACGCCATGCACGACGGCTCGGTCGACGGGATGCAGACGTTCGACGACGAGATCGAGAAGCTGTGGAACCAGCGCGTCATCAGCAAGGAGACGGCGCTGGCGTACGCGACGAACCCGACGAACCTCGCCCTGCGGCTGACGGACGAACCGACCAGCCCGGCCGAGGAAGAAGGCTCGATGCTGTCGATGCTCGAGTAGGCGGAGTCCCGGCAAACATCATGATCCGAATCACGTGCAGCAACTGCCAGAAGCCGCTCTCGCTCGACGAGACGAAACTGCCGATGAAGGAAGTGGCGTTCCCCTGCCCGGTCTGCAAGACGCGGCTGACGGTGGACCGCCGCGAGCTGGAAGGGGGCGCCGAAGCGGCCGCTCCCGTGGCGCCGGTGCCGATCCAGCCGCTGGCGGCGGATGACGACGACCATGCGAACGAGTTCGGCGCGAAGGCGCTGATCGTCGGCAGCGACAGCCCGGCGCTCCGTCAGGCGGCGAAGCTGCTCGGCTTCCTGCCCATCGTGCACGCCGAGCCGGCCAAGGCGCGCGAGTACTTCATGCAGGAGTTCCCGCAGGTCGTCATCATCAGCCCGCCGCAGGTGACACCGCCGCCGCTCGAGGCCATGCAGCCGATCATCTCGCTGATGCCGGCGGACCGGCGGAAGTCGTTCTACATCCTCGTGGCGGACAACCTGCGCACGCTGGACGGGAACGCGGCGTTCCTCTACGGGGTCAACCTCGTCGTGGCGACGAAGGACCTGGGGCAGCTTCCGCAGATCTACCGCGACGCCCACGCATACCACGAACGGCTGTACGCCAGCGTGAACGCGGTGTCGCGGGCGATGAACGCGGGGTGAGGAATTGAGAATTGGGAATTGAGAATGGAGAATTGAGGTGGCTACCGAGCTTTTCTCAATTCTCCATTCAGCAATTCTCAATTCCACTACGGCGTCTGAACGCCTTCCGGGTACTGCACGAACATCCCGGTGCTGTAGATGATGTCGCAGTCGGGGACGTTGGTGCCGCCGCCCGCGGGGGACGACTCCTTGTTGCCGTCCTTCCCGTACGAGGTGATCATGTAGCGCGATCCTACAGCGTCGGTCTGGAACTCCAGGAGCCGGTGCCAGCCGTCCTTTTCGGGAAACGGCGGTTTGACGAACGTCGGGACGAGCAACTGCTCCATCTCGGCGACCGTTTTCGTCTCCGAACAGCAGAGCGAGAGCCCTGCGGCCGTGTAGCCTCCGGTCTCCGTCGATCGTGACTCCCACCCCATGGCGATCTGGCGCATGTCGGCCATGGTCCTCTTCTGCTTCGCGCGCGTCATGGCGGCGAGCAGGTTCGGAATGGCGATGGCGGCCAGAAGGCCGATGATGGCGACGACGATCAGGAGCTCGATGAGAGTGAACCCATTTCTCTCTCTCTGCAACATCGAGATTCTCCTGCTAGAAAAACGGGCGCCTTGCGGCGCCCGTCAGTCTGCTGCAAGTGTTGCGGACTACTGCGTCTGGACGCCTTCCGGATACTGAACGAACGAGCCGTTCTGGTAGACGATGTCGCAGTCGAAGTTCGTGGTCGGTCCGCCCGGGAGGCCGTCGACCTTCTTGTCCTTGCCGTAGGACTGGATCCAGTACTCGTTGGCGTTGGCGGCGGTCACCCAGGGAGTGCTCCAGCCGTCCTTGTCCGGGAACGTCTTGATGTACGTCGGCTCGAGCTGAGCCTTGAGGTTCGCGAGCGGGTACGTCGTCGGGGCCGTGATCGCGCCCGCGGCGGTGTACTGGTTCGTGTCGGTGGCGCGAGCTTCCCACGCCGTGGCGAGCGAACGCATGTCAGCCATGGTGCGCTTCTGCTTGGAACGCTGCATCGCGGTGAGCAGGTTCGGGATCGCGATAGCCGCGAGGATGCCGATGATCGCAACGACGATCAGCAGCTCGATGAGGGTGAAACCTTTTTGCTTCCTGGACATTTACAGTCCTCCTTTTCGTGAAAACCCCTAATCGCAATCGAAATACCACTTGTGCCGATTTCTCAAGTCGTTGACGACACTGCTGTTAGAGGAACAGGTGGGGTGCGCCGCAGGGGTGTTCTGACGCTATTCGGCAGGGGGTCCTGACAATTAGTGTCAGGCGTGCGTAGGACCAATAGGACGGATGGGACCTAGGGAAACCGGGAGAGAGAGAGGGGTAAGTTTGGCGCCGGGCGGGGGTGATCCGAGCGGCGGCCTACTGGGAGAGGTATTGCCTCACCACCCTCTTCATCAGCCCCACGCCCTGCATGAACCAGTCGAGGCGGATCCTCTCGTCGCTGCGGTGGATCGACTCGGTCTGGAAGAAGTCGACGGGGAAGGGCCAGACGCCGTAGCAGATCAGCCCTTTCCGGCGCAGGAAGCGCGAGTCGTTCGTGGAGCCGTGGAGCACCATCCTCCCCGACGGCGCTCCATACTCCTTCTTCGCCTCGGCCGCGATGATGCGGAACAGCGGCGTGTCGGCGGGGCTGAACGGGATCGGGCCGTCCCGGAACACGACCTCGGTGCGGACGCCGGTCCCGGCGACGCGCTCCTCGATGCGCCGGATGTGCGTCCCGGCATCTTCGTCCGGCAGGAGGACGCCCACCACCTTCATCCGCCCCTCGGCCGGGACGTCGGCCCAGACGATGTTCTGCGTCAGCTCCCGGTAGCCTTTCGGCAGTTCCCAGAAGCGACCGCTGGCGATGGTGCCGTCGAGGTCCGCCAGCATGTCCCCGAACAACGTCCGCGAGGGAGCGATGTCGTGCAGGAAGGCGCGGACCTCCGGGAGGATGCGTTCCGGCCGGTTCGAGCCGAACAGCGGTTCCAGCGCCAGGCGCGCGGCGAGCAACTGTTCGCGCGTGCCGTGCAGCGCCAGCTCGAGGGGCTGCTTCGTCCCGATCTCGATGCCGAAGTAGTCGACCTCCTCGGCCTGCATCTCCGTGATGCCTCCCTCGTTGAGGACGTAGCGGACGCCGGCGAAGAGGTCGGGCCGGTTCGCGAGCAGCCACTGCATCCCCAGGGCGGAGCCCTGTTCCTCGTCGGCGGTGGCGAGGAAGACGAGGTCGTGCTCCGGCGTCCGGCCGCTCTTCGCCACCTCGATGAACGCGAGGAGCTGACACAGCCCGATGCCCTTCATGTCGAGCGCGCCCCGGCCGTAGAGCTGGTTCTGGTAGATCTCCGCGGCGTAAGGCGGATGCTTCCACTCCACCGGGCCGGCAGGGACGACGTCGATGTGATGGAGGAGCATCAGCCCCGCGCCGTCGCTGCGTCGTCCCTCGAGACGCGCGTAGACGTTGCCGCGCCCGGGGCCGGAGACGATCAGCTCCGCCGGGATGCCGTGCTTCGCGAGCTGCGCCATCAGCCACCGGGCGCCGGCGATTTCGTTACCCGCAGTCGTGTCGATGCGCAGGTACTCCTGCAGCAGCAGGATCTCCGGCGTAATCTTTTCTTTCTTGGGGATGTAGGTCAGCGACGCCTCCAGCTCTTCCTCTTCGCGCTGGTTCCACCAGACGAAGGCCGAGACCCCGGCGGCGAGGAGGAGGACCACGGCGGCAGCGAGGAGGCGTTCCTGGCGGTGAGTCATGACCTGCGGACGAATGCCAGCGCGCCGAGGATCGCGGCCGCGATCAGCGTGATCGTCACGCCGCGCTCGATGTGCGGATTGCGGTAGTTCATCAGGATGCGGTGGCGCCCGGCCGGCACCTCGAGACCCTGGAAGCCGATGTTCGTCACGACCGGCTCGACGCGCTTGCCGGAGAGCGTCACGTTCCAGAACTTGTGCGGCGTGACGCTCATGACGAGGAACGCGCGTCCATTGCTCTCGACGTCGATGACCGCGGTGTTGGCGGTCTCGCGCCAGCCGAGGACGCGGCCGTCGGCGGGGACGAAGGTGTTGCGCGTGAGGAACGCCACGCGCCTGCTGTAGCTGTTCTTGATGAGCTGATTGGCGAAGTCCTTCCGGTCCTTGATCGTCACGAGCTGGTCGGCGAAGTAGTAGCGCGGACTCGGATCGACTTTGACGAACTGGATCGGCTGCGCGGACTTCATCCGCCCCTTCGTCCGCTTCCACTCGGCGTCGTACGGCCGGTAGATGCCGCGGTACCAGCTGTTCGACATGGCGACGAACGGCTGCCACCAGTCCTTGCGTCCGGAGCGCTTGACGTCCCACACCGACTCGACGAGGTCGATCGTCGGCAGCAGCGCGGTCTTGTCGTAATCGCGCTCCATCACCGTGGCGATCCCCTGTCCCGCGGGGGTCATCGGGTAGATGCCGTTGCGCACGATCCAGTAGACGGCGTCGCCCGTGGAGAAGTACTTCTTCGCGACCTCTTCCTGCCCGTACCAGTCGGACTCGTGGAAGACGCGGTACTCGTTGCGGTTCGGCGGCAGCGTCTTGTTCGCCTCGGGCGATTTGGTGAAGAACCGCTGCGGCATCCGCGGATTGAGCTGATGCACCACCGGCCCGAGATCGATGCAGACGAACAGGAGCGCCAGGACGTACCAGATCTTCCGCTTGAGGAAACGGACGCTCCAGAGGAGGAAGAGGAGCGCGCCGCCACGGACGGCGGCCACGATCCAGCCGTTCGCGGAGAGGCCGATCATCTTGTTTGCCCCGCCGCCCGGGGTCAGACCCCAGATCTTCGAGAACGTCTGCCCGTAGATGGGGAAGAAGGTGAGCACGGCGATGACCGCGGCGACGAGCGTCACGGCGAGGACGAAGCCGATCGCGGAGTCGCGCACGGCCTTGTCGCCGTCGAGGATGCGCTGCAGCATCTGCGACGCGAAGAGGATCAGCGCGAAGACGGCGATGAGGATGAACTTCTCGGGATAGCGGATCGCGGTGGCGATGCCGGCGTCGTAGAGTGCGCGCAGCAGCGGTGTGTTGCCGCCGAGGGCGATGAGGAGCGAGAAGAGGGAGACGATCAGGACGAAGCGTGCCCCGCGCCGCCGGGCGAAGCCGCCGCCGATCGCCAGCGCCGTGAGCAGCAGTCCGCAGTAGATGTTGAAGAGGAACGGAGAGCCCATCCCGGGATACAGCCCGCCGCCCCAGTACCACATGACCTGCTTGATCGACATGTAGCCGAGGAAGTTGGGGTAGATGACCTCGGCCAGCTTCGCCCAGGGGAAGCTCCAGGCGCTGACGAGGCTGAAGTCGAACACGCGCGAGCGGGCGGAGTCGGTGACGTGATCGGCCGCCGGCAGCATCTGCGCCGCACCGACCGCGAAGGCCATGAGGGAGATCAGCCCGATCCAGGCGACGTTCGTGATCATCTTCGCCACGCGCGGCGTCGAGTACCAGCCGCGGTAGAGCGCGTACATGCCGAGGAGGAAGCCGCTCTGGACGACCGTGGTGGGCTCGCCGACGAGACACTGCAGCCCGAGGAAGAGGGCGCTGAGGGCGAAGTCGCGCACGCTCGGCTTGAAGAGGAACTTGCGGACGTAGAGACACGTCAGCGGCAGCCACGCCGCGCAGAACATGATCGGCAGCAGGTTGATGTACGAGAGAAACAGCCCGCCCAGGCCGAACGACAGCGCCCCGAAGAACGCCGCCGGAGGGCGTAACTCCATCGAGCGGAGCAAGGCGTACATCCCCAGCAGGGCGATGTAGAGGTGAATGAGGATGTGCAGCCGGAAGCCGAGATCGTAGTTCGGCAGGAGGATGAGCCAGGTGAGGGGGTAGAAGGCCTCGTGCTCGGGATTCGCCGCCATGGGCTGGCCGGCGGAGAACCAGCGATTCCACAGCGGGAACTCACCGCCGTACGCGATGGTGCGGAGGATCTGCTTCGTCGGGTAGTAGTAGCGCGTGAGATCGCGCATGTAGAACTGGTTGACGCCGAAGAGGACGTCGGCGAAGAAGGCGGTCGGCAAAAGGATGAGGAAGAGGATGGCGAGCCGGTCGTGCCGCTTCGGGATGGGGCGGGTGTCGACGTAGTCGGGCTCGGGCTCCGGCGCGACGGGCGCTTCCGGCGCGGCGACCGCGGGCGCCTCCGGCGCCTCTGCCGGCAGTATCTGTTCCTCGGAAAACGGTTCGCTGCTGTCGCTCACAGGGCGCGCATTGTAGTGGAAGGGTGGGGACGATAGGACGAATGGGACGGATAGGACCGATGGGACGCGGCGGTCCTGTTGCTTGTCCTATCGCGCGACGGCTGCCTGCGCGCTGCCGCCGACCCGGTCGCGGAAGATCGGGTGAGACCAGATGCCCTTCTTGTGCAGCTTGTAGAAGAACATGGTCTTCAGGATGGACAGACCGTAGCGGACGCCCTTGGCGAAGCCGACCTGGGAGGCTTCGTCGAAGTAGCGCGTCTGGATCGGCACTTCGCGGATGCGCATCCCCTTGGCCACGCCCTGGGCGATGATCTCGGTGTCGAACACGAAGTCGTCGGAGTTGGCGTCGTAGTTGACGGTCTCGAGGTAGCGCTTCGAGTAGGCGCGGAAGCCGGAGTGATACTCGGAGAGGTAGGTGTAGAACGTCGCGTTCTCGACCATCGTGAGGAAGAGGTTCGCGAAGTACTTCCACTTCGGCATGCCGCCCTCGATGGGACGGCCGCCGAGCATGCGCGAGCCGAAGACGGCGTCGGACTCGCCGCGCAGCAGCGGCTTCACGAGCTCCGGGATGATCTTCGGGTCGTACTGGTGGTCGGGGTGGACCATGACCATGATCTCGCCGCCCATCTCTTCGATGGCGGTGCGGTAGCAGGTCTTCTGGTTGCCGCCGTAGCCGCGGTTCTTCTTGTGGACGATGGTCTTGATGCCGAGCTCGCGCGAGAGCTCGACGGTGCGGTCGCGCGAGCAGTCGTCGACCAGCAGGATCTCGTCCACCCAGTCTTTGGGGATGTCGTCATACGTCGCCTGCAGCGTGCGCTCGGCGTTGTACGCGGGGAGGACGGCGATGACTTTTTTCTCGTGCAGCGGCATGGTCGGCGGGCGAGGATAGCACGGATCAGAAGGGCCACGGGGCAGGCGGAAGTGTCAATTCGAGCTCGCGCCGCCGGATAAGCCCGGGTGGGCTTTCCACCGGCAGGCTCCCCCGCTTTTCAAAGTACACCTCGGCCACATACGCCCGTTGCAGCGCGAGCAGCGGCCGCGGCGCGAGCCGCTCCCCCTGCGCGCCGATGGCGATCGCCGCGAGCGCGCCGATGATCGCGTAGAGCGCACTCCGCCGCAGCGCGAAGCCGGTCGCGGCGATCACGAGCAGAAACGGGATGGCGATGGCAAGCGGCCGCGCGAGGAGATGGAAGACGTTCGGCGTGACGAGGCCGCGGCCGAGGAGCGGCGCGGAGAACGTCATCCACGGAAAAGCAAAGGCGTTCGGCGGGAACGGGAAGACCAGCGACGTCCCGACGACGGCGAGTACCGACCAGCCGGCGAGGAGCGCTTCGGCGCGCGGCCAGCGGCGCCCGCCGAGGAGCATCGCCGCCATCAGGAAGGGGAGCATGGGGACGAGGTAGCGCGGCCCGACGTTCCAGCCGCCGTGCCAGTTGGCGTAGCCGGCGTAGAAGAGGAGCGTCGCCGCCGGCACGAGCACCAGCGTCCACCAGGCGCGCGCCGCGAGCTTCTGCCGCAGCGACACGAACGCCGGAATCGCGAGGACGACGACCGGCGAGAAGACGAGCAGCCCGCGCGCCGGATCGAACAGCAGGCTTAGAAGCGTCATGGGCGACGGCAGGTGGATGCCGAACAGCCCTGTGCTGCCGATGGCGCGGTACTCGGCCACCTTCTCGTAGTGCGACGGCAGCGTGAAGGGGCTGCCATACGCGGTGAAGTGATAGAGCCCGAGGGCGACGGCGAAGGGGAGGCCGGCGAGGACGACGCGCGTCACGCGGCGCCAGTCGCGCGTCGTCAGCAGCGCCATCACGAGCGCGGCCGCGGGGGCGATGGCCGGGTACTCCGACGCGACGGCGAGGCCGATCAGCGCACCGCCGAGGAGGTCGCGTGGCTCGCGCAGTCCGAAGAGACACACCCACGCGCCGAAGAGCGCCGCGGCGACGAGCGCGTGTGAAAAGAGCAGCAGTCCGTAGACGAAGAGCGGCGTGGCGAAGAGGAGGAGGCAGACGACGAACGCACTACGCTCGTCGCTGACGTTCGCCTCGCGTGCAACCCGCACGAAGAGGAGCGCGAGCAGGACGAGCGGCAGCGTCGCCCCAAAGAGGCGCATGGCCGTGAGCACCGGGCGCAGGTTGAACGGCGACGGCTCGCCGACGCTCGGTCGCAGCGCGAGATAGCCGGGCAGCGACAGCAGCGCCAGTCCCGGCGCCTTGTTGCTGTAGGTGCGGCCGTCCTTGATGGCGAGGTCGTCGAAGCGCGGCCCGACCAGCGGCACGAAGCGGCTGACCTCCACGCTGCCGTCTTCGACGAGCGCGGCGGCGAGCAACCAGCGCGTCACCTCGTTCGGCGAGACGAAGTGGGGATACACGGGGATCACGAGCAGCGCGAGGAGCGTCCACGCGGCGATGACGGCGTACGTCCGCCTCACAGATCCTCCGGCAGGCCCAGCGAGCGCAACGCCGCCGCGCGCCGCGCGCGCAGCGCGAGCAGCTCGCGCTCGGTCTCTTCCGCCAGCTCGTGGCGTCCGGACTTGCGGAGGTACGTGAGCTCGTCCGCCAGCAACCCGAAGCGCACGTCGGCGCCGCCCGGCACCTCGGCATACACGCGGTTGCGCGCAACGAGCGGCGCGTAGGCGTCGACGCGAGCGGCATCGCGCGCGCCGCAGACGAGGAGCACGAGCGTCACCGCGGCAAAGTAGCCGATGGCGACGGCGGCGCGGAAGCGGAGCGGCAGCGCGCGCAAGGCGAACGCGATGACCGCAACGGCGACGGCGCAGACGAGCAGCACGAGGAGCACGGTCATCCGCGCGTCGGGGCGGATGCCGCCGAGGAAGGCGAGGTCGAGTTGCGAAGCGGCGATGGCGGAGAGGAGCTCGGAGGGTGTCCAGTACGCGCCGAGATCGAGGCCGTTCATCACCGCGACGAAGAGGGCCATGGTCCAGAGCGACGCGGCGCCGGCGAGCACCATCCCGGCGATGCGCCAGCGTTGCACGAGGGCCGCGGTACCGAGGGCGAAGACGATGGTGCAGTTGTCGAAGCGGCGCTGGCCGAATGCATTGGCGCCCCAGAAGGAGCGCTCGAGCGTGGCGTTGATCAGCCACTCCGCGACGAAGACGACGACGCAGGCGACGGCCAGCTTGCGGTCGATGCGCCACAGCAGCGCGAGGCCGAGGATGCCGAGGAGGGCGAAGGGGGTCCAGGTGAAGAGGCCGTGGTACCAGGAGAGCAGCGGCTCCCACAGCCAGAGGCGCTGGAACGCCGCGAACGGCGTGGCGCCGCCGCCGCTGACGAAGCCGAGCGGCGAGCCGTAGAGGAACCCGCTGACGATGAACTGCGGCAGCGCCGCCGCGAGCCCGCCGAGGGCGAAGAGGCCGAGCTCCCGCGAGCGGGGACGGACCAGCATCAGCGGCACGAACGCAAACGGCGCATTCTGCGGCCGCACGGCAAAGGCAAAGCCCGCGGCCAGTCCCGCGAGCAGCCACCGCTTGCCCGTGGGATCGGCGCGCAGTTTGACCGCCGCCACAAAGACGAGGGCACAGGCCATGGCCGAAATCGCGTGGGACATGGTGGCGTGCACCAATGCGTAAAACAGCAGGGGCGTGCCCAGCCACGCGCCAAGGGCAGCGGTGGTGGCGGCCGCGGGACTGATGGGACCTATAGGACGAATAGGACCTATAGGACGAATAGGACTGATAGGACTTCCGTGGTCAACAGCACTGAGGTCAGTGGCGGGTGCTTGCGCATCAGTGGGCGGGTGGGTCCCATCTGTCCTATAGGTCCCATTCGTCCTATTCGTCCCATCGTCACCCCGGTGGCGCGCCACCCCCAGCACGCACAGCAACGTCACCAGCCCGGCCAGGGCGCTGCTGAACACCACCGCCACGTTGTACGGCAGTGACACGCCGTTGCGCGGAAAGTCCTGCCGCACCACGTCCGCCACGGCGAACAGGGGAAACCACGCGAGCGCGCTGCCGATCGTCCAGTGATTGGCCAGATGACCGGTGGCGGTGACTTCCTTGTGCTGGATCAGGCCGTCGGGACGGATCATCCCGAACTGCTGCCATTCGTCGAAGAAGAGGAGATCGCCGTCGAAGCGGACGGACGGCAGGTACGCCAGATAGCCGGCGCCGTCGGGACGGACGATGCCGGGACGGAACCAGAGGAGGAGGGACGCGAGCCAGACGAGGACGACGAGCGCGCGCCCGAGCTTCATTCCTCGTCCCTGCGGCCGCGCCGCAGGAACGGCACGACGAGCCCGGCCACGATGGCCGAGATGCCGACCACGGCGCCGGCGATCTTCTTCCGGCTCGGCCGCGGCCGCGGTTTCACCGCGGCGGCCGGAGGTGCGAGCTGCGCGCGCAGAGCGTCGCTGAGCGGCACTCCGGCGGCCTTGCACGCGCGTGCGATCGTCTCGAACGCTTCCCGCCGGTGTCCTTCGCGCAGCTTCTCCAGCACCCCGTCGGCGATGATGCCGTCGAAGAAGCGCTTGCGGTCGACGTCCGTCGGCAGCACTGCTTTCGCGCCGTCCCGCAGTGTGCCGAGCATGTCGTTCACCTCGGCATACTCCGGCCCGATCATCCGCTGCAGGTCTTCCTTCAGCGTCCGCGCGAGCGCCGGCGATCTGCCGCCGGTGGAGACCGCGATCTGCACCGACCCCTTCTCGATGATGGCCGGCACGATGAACTCGCAGAGCGGCGTGACGTCGACGACGTTCACCGGGATGCGGCGCGCGCGGCAGTCGGCGGCGATCTGCTCGTTGACGCGCGTGTCGTCCGTCGAGGCGATGACGATGTTCGCCCCGGTCAGGTCGCCGGCGTCGTACGCCTTCCGCTTCAGCGCCAGGCAGCCCTCAGCCGCCCACCCCTCGATCTCGTCCGTGAACTCCGGCGACACGATCGTCACGCGCGCGCCGTACTTCATCATCGTCTCCGCCTTGCGGGCGCACACGTTCCCGCCGCCGATGATGACGACGTCGCGCGACTCGATGTCGAGATAGATGGGGTAGTAGGGGTACTTCTTCATGAAGGTCGCGATCAGTAGATCGGATACCGGTCGCACAACTCCTTCACCTCGCGCTTCACCTGCGCCGTCACGCCGGCGTCGCCTTTGGCGTCGAGGGCGCGCGCGAGCAGCTCGGCGACGGTTTTCATGTCCGCCTCGCGGAGACCGCGCGTGGTGATGGCGGGCGTGCCGATGCGGATGCCGGAGCCGATCATCGGCTTCTGCGTGTCGAACGGGATCGTGTTCTTGTTGACCGTGATGTTCGCCGCTTCGAGGATGTTCTGCGCGTCCTTGCCGGTCACGCCCTTGGAGAAGACGTCGGCCATGAAGAGGTGGTTGTCCGTGCCGCCGGAGACGACGCGGAAGCCGGTCGCGGCGACGTGCTGCGCCAGCGCTTTCGCGTTGCGCACGATCTGCGTCTGGTACTCCTTGAACTCCGGCGAGAGCGCTTCCTTGAAGGCCACCGCTTTCGCCGCGATGATGTGCACCAGCGGTCCTCCCTGGATGCCGGGGAAGGTCGAGCGGTCGAGGTCCTTCGCGTACTGCTCCTTGCACAGCACGAGGCCGGAGCGCGGGCCGCGCAGCGTCTTGTGCGTCGTGGTCGTGACGAAGTCGGCGTACGGCACCGGCGAGGGGTGATTGCCCGTGACGACGAGTCCCGCGATGTGGGCGATGTCCGCCATCATCAGCGAGCCGGCCTTGTCGGCGATCTCGCGGATGCGCTTGAAATCGATGATGCGCGAGTACGCCGACGCCCCGCAGATGATCATGCGCGGCTTGTGCTCGACGGCGAGACGCTCCATCTCGTCGTAGTCGATCAGCTCATCCTCTTTGCGGACGTGGTAGGCGATGACGTTGAAATCGCGGCCGCTGTAGGAGAGCGGATGGCCGTGTGTGAGATGGCCGCCGTGCGAGAGGTCCATCCCCATGATCGTGTCGCCCGGCTTGAGCATCGCGAAGTAGACGCTCATGTTGGCCTGCGAGCCGGAGTGCGGCTGCACGTTCGCGTGCTCCGCGCCGAACAGCTTCTTGGCGCGCTCGATGGCGATGTTCTCGACGATGTCCGTCGGCCCGCAGCCACCGTAGTACCGCTTGCCCGGATACCCCTCGGCGTACTTGTTCGTGAACACCGAGCCCATGGCGGTGAGGACGGCCGTGGAGACGTGGTTTTCGGAGGCGATCAGCTCGAGCGTGTCGTTCTGGCGCTGCGTCTCCAGGGCGATGACGTCGGCGATCTCGGAATCGACATCGGCGAGCGGACGGTGGAGGAAGTCGTGTCCGGTCGCGGCGCGAAGCTCGTTGTCGATGGTGGTCATGTTCTCTCCTTGAGCGCTCAGGTCTCGGCTCTGAGCTCTTGGGCCCGCGGCCTGCTTCCCCTGAGAGCGGAGAGCTGGCAGCTGAGAGCCGCAGGCATTCTATGCGACGATGCGGCGCGATGGTCGTGCGCCTTCTCGTCGCCCTCGCCTCGCTCGCCGTGGCGTGGCTCGGCTTCTTCTTTTACCGCGACAATTTCTCGACGCATTACGGCGCGAAGGCGGTGTCGGCCACCGCTTTCAGGAGTGGCGAGATCCCGTGGTGGAACTTCCACGCGCCGGGCGGCCAGCCGCTCGCCGGGAACTCCAACCTCCTGACGTTCTACCCCGATAACGTCCTCTACCTCTTCCTGCCGGCGCACGTCGCCTTCAACCTGCACTTTCTGCTGCATCTGATTGCCGGGTTCTACCTGATGCGCGCGCTGTGCCGGGCGCGCGGCGTGTCCGAACGGGCGGCGAACTTCGCGGCGACGATGTACGTGCTGAGCGGCGTCGTCGTCAGCGCCACGGCGTTCTACAACCTCGTGACGGCGGTGGCGTTGCTGCCGCTGGCGCTGCTCGCGATCGAGAGGAAGTCGTGGCAGTTGCTCGGGCTCGCGTTCGGCTTGATGCTGCTCGCCGCGGAGCCGGTGACGCTCATCGGCGCGGCGATCCTCTGCGCCGGACGGACGCTGCTGTCGCTGCGCGCGATCGTCGCCGCGGCTCTGATCGCGGCGCCGCAGCTCATCGCTTACTCGGAGATCGCGGCGGAAGTGGAGCGCGCGGTCGGCTTCTCCGCGCGCACGGTGCTCACGACGTCGCTCACGCCGCTGCGCGTGGCGGAGCTCTTCCTCTGGCCGTTCTCCGGCTTTCTCAACGACGCCAGCGCGCCGCGCCTCTTCTCGACGCTCTTCCTCGGCATCATCGCCCTGCCGGCGTTGTTCCGCCGCTCGCGCTACGCCGCCGCCGCGGTCGTGCTGCTGCTGCTGGCGATCGGCAGCTACAACCCGCTGGTGCGTGTCGCCGTCGAGCAGTTCGCCAGCGTGCGCATCCTCCGCTTCCCCGAGAAGTTCGCCCTCCCGCTGACGGCGGCGCTCGTGGTGCTGATCGCGCTCTTCTTCGAGCGCACGCGCTACAAACGAGTGTGGATGGCCGTGACGCTGGTGCCGCTCCTCTGGACGACGTACCGCGCGCTACCGCTCGACTGGTTTACGCCGTACGACGTGCCGCGCGTCGAAGCGCCGGGCCGCATGCAGCTCATGACGGCGAACATGGCCGGCCTGCCGGCGCGTGAGGAGTACCGCCGCCGCGCCGAGCGCTACGAGCCGCTGTTCGGCGCCGCCGCCGGCGTGCGCTACGCCATCGGCCGCTCCTCCGACAACATGCACTCACTGCGCAGCCGCATCGTGGCAGAGCGCTTCGCCGCGGTGCCGCTCGACCTGAAGCGCCGCTACGTGCAGGTGGCGACGTCGCCGCCGTTCCTCGTCCCCCGCACCGTTGCGGCGCAGGACATGGTGCCGGCATTCGAGCGCTCGACCGAGCACGTCGCGCCGCGTGCGTTCACCTCCGCGCCGGGTCGCGTGGTGGCGTATCGCGAGGTCGGCCAGACCATCGAAGTCGACGTCGAGGCGTCGGGCCCGGTGCTGCTCTTCGTCAACCAGTCGTACTTCAAGGCATGGGTAGCGCGTGCGAACGCCCAGGAACTGGAGACGCTGCCCGTCGATATCGACCGCCTCGGGGTGGTGGTGCCCGGTACCGCGCGCGTGACGCTGACGTTCGGGCGCAGGCGTGGCCTGATCGTGGCGGCGTGGGTAGTGTCGTTGTTGGTGATGGTGGCGCTGGGGGTCAGCGGCAGGACCGATAGGACGAATAGGACAGATGGGACAGATAGGACAGACGGCACCCCTGCGGAGCCATTTGTCCTATAGGTCCTGTTGGTCCTATCGGTCCTATCGGTCCCTGTTGCGCCGCGCGTCCAGGTACTCAATCGCCGCCCCTGCCAGGTACAGCGATCCCCCCACGAACACCGCGCTTTCCGGCGACGCCATGGCCAGGTCCAGCGCGGCGCGGGTGTCGGGTTCTGCCACGGCCGGCACTCCCAGCGTGTGGGCGCGTTCCGCCAGTTCCTCGGCGCTCACCGCGCGGGGGGCGTACGGCACGGTCGTGATCACGCGATCGAACAGCGGAAACAGGATGCGCGTGGCGTCGTCGATGTCCTTGTCGCGCATCATCCCGAAGACGAGCAGCCGCGGACGCGGCAGCGTGCGGTCGATGTACGGCGCCACGACCGCGACGGCATGGGCGTTGTGGCAGCCGTCGATGAGGATCTGCTTGCCGCCGACGTGCATTGTTTCCAGCCGGCCGCGCCAGCGCGTCTCGGCGACGCCGCGGCGGATCGTCTCGTCGACGATCAGCGGGAAGTGCCGCGCCAGCTCCTTTGCCGCGCGGATGGCCAGCGATACGTTCTCCTGCTGGAACGGGCCGGGGAGCGGCGTCGTCACGTTCGGCATCGGCTGCACGACGTGAAACTCGTTGTCGAACTTCTTCGCCCGGCGCGCCAGCACGTCGAGTACCGCTTCGTCGCGGTTCGACGTCAGCACGATCGTGCCGCGATGGATCACGCCGGCCTTCTCGCGCGCGATCTTCCGGATCGTGTTGCCGAGGAACTCGGTGTGGTCGAAGCCGATGGCGGTGATGAGCGCGGCGAGCGGCTTCACCACGTTCGTCGCGTCGAGGCGGCCGCCGAGGCCGACTTCGAGGACGGCGATGTCGCAGTGGGCGCGCTCGAAGGCGAGGAAGGCGATGATCGTCAACGCCTCGAAGTACGTCGGCACGATGCCGATCGCGTCGGAAGCCTCGCGGAGCGCGTCGATGCAATCGTCGAGCAGCGCCGGCGCGATCATCGACCCGTCGAGCATCCACCGCTCGCGCTCGTCCACCAGGGGTGGTGAGGTATACAGTGCGGTACGGTAGCCTGATGCGCGGAAGATGGACGCGACTGTCGCCGCCGTTGAGCCTTTACCGTTTGTGCCGGCCACGATGACCGAGGGGTAGGTGAGATGCGGCCGCCCGAGCTGTCGCAGCAACCTGCGTGTGCGCCCCAGACCGAGCGCAATGCCGACTCGCTGCAACGACTCCAGCCATTCAGTCGCCTTCGAATTCATCCTCAGCGATATCCTATGGCATAGGATGATGCCCCGTCGACGGAGTGATGAGCTGAGTTTTGCAGCACCATATCTTCGCGCTGCCGCCGCAAAACGAGGGTGGGAGATCGTGCTCCATCCTGACGGTGCGTTCGCGGGTGAGATACGGTTGCCGGACGGCGCGTCGCGCTACTTCGTCCGCTCGACCTACGACATCAATACTGCTGGTGCAGCACTCGTCGCTCGTGACAAAGGCTTGACGAAGTTCTTCCTTCGCCGGAAAGGCTTTCCCATCATTGACGGTATGACGTTCTTCTCCGATCGACTTTGTGAGGAGATTGGCTCGTCGCGGAACTCACGTGCGGCACGGCAGTACGCGGAGTCGCTTGGTTATCCGGTCATGGTCAAGGTCAATTCCGGTAGTGGGGGGGAAGGGGTCGAGCGTGCCGTAAACGAAACGGATCTCTGCGAGACCCTCGCCCGCTTTTTCGCCCTCGATAACATCGTACTTGTCGAGTCGTACCTGGGCGGGCTGCGCGACTACCGCGTTCTTGTGCTCGATGGGGAAGTGCTCGTGGCATATGAGCGCAGGCCATTGACACTGGTCGGCGATGGCACGTCCACGGTCGGCGAACTGGTCGCGGCCTTTCGCTCGACCGCAGCGGCGCGAGGGACCGGCGTCCCTCTCCCCGACCGGGTAGAACGTTCGTTGGAACGGATCGGTGTGAACGACGCGGACATCTTGCCGCGCGGCGAACTGCTGACACCCATGGAAGTTGCGAATCTGGCGCAAGGTGGCTCGGCCGTCGAGGTGACGCAGGGACTTCATCCGCGGATCGCTCGTCTCGCCGTTGACGCGGCACAGGAGCTGAGTCTGCGCTATGCGGGCGTAGACATTCTGAGCGACGATGCCACCGGTGATCCCTCGCTTGCCTACATTCTCGAGCTCAACGGCTCGCCGACGATCCACCAGTTTGCGATGCTCTGCGCTCCGGAGGAGCATCTGCTTCTCCGGGTGCATGAAAAGCTGATCGATGCGATGGCGAGAATGGCATGAAACGACAGCGTCTTTACACGGCAGGCGCCACTGAGGCGCGCGCGCCCATTCCGGTCGCGGTGATGACGCCCCGCGCGCTCGAGGTACTAGAGGCAGCATCAGGCATGCGGCTCATGGTCGAACGCGACGGGCTGCGTGTCGGGGTGTGGGTCAGTTCCACGGATGACCTGCCGCAGAAGGTGCCGGAAGGCCGCCGTCGAGACGATATGGTGTGGCTGTCTCGGCGCGCTCGAGTGCTGTTGCATGTCGACGATGAGATTGGCTGTCTCGTCGATGTGCACGCCCCGGAGGGTGAGTCCTTTGCCGTCAGACCGGCGCTCGTCGATGACCTGCCACGCGTCAGCGAAGTCGATATCGCTGCAGGCGAGGTGCGGCGGTTCGGCAGGTGGGCGCTTGCGTACAGTGGTGGGATCAGTATTCCGCTCCGCCTCCGCGCTAGGCGCACGCTCACAGGCGAAGCGCGTTTTTCTCGACTGATGCGAACGCTCGCCCGCATCGACGGTGACAAGCACCCGCGCATTCGTCTGACCCGATATCTGCCGGAGAAACTGCACTGGCGTGACGAACTTTGTGGACGCACTTCATTGACAGGATGGGGCGGCGTGGTGGTCGCTTTCCTCCGGCGCTTATCGCGCTTCGCCGGGTGGCTCGCGGAGATCGTCCTTCGCCGGCTGTTCGAGGCGCCACCGCTCGCAATGGCTACGATCGAGGCACAACTCGGCGACGATACGAATCGTGTGGTGCGAATCCCGGCCGAGATATTCGACATCCTTGGTATCAAAGCAGGTGACGATGTATTCGTCGAGTGGGCAGATCAGCGAGTGATCGCTGTTGCACATCAGAGCTTCGACGACGACGAACGCGACACAATTGCTCCGGCCACCGTGGATACGTGGGGAATGGAACGCGAAGTGTCGGCTTCGGCGCGTCACCTCGTCATCGGTGTGGGGGCTCAATTGCGTGGCGAACTGCGAATCCCTCGGCGAACCATCGTGAACGTGCGCCGGCGTGTGACCGGCATTTTTCTCCGGCGAATGAACGAGTTGACGGTCCCGGTCGGCGGTCTTCTTCTGGCCGCCGCTGCCATTAAGGACTTCCCGGTGGTGTACGTAGTGGTGGGGACGGTCATCGTCACCATACTGGCGATGCTGCCTGCCCGCTACCGCGTCCCGCCGCGCGGAAGGTGGCCGTAGCGATGGTGGCGGAGTTTCTCGCGCCTGACCGCGTCTTCTTCGAAGAGTGGTCGAGGCTGCGTGGCGTCAGCAAACGGAGCATCGGTCGCGCTGCGGAGCTTGCTGCCGCACTCGAACTGCCGCTGCGCGACATGCCGGCGCTCGTTGTCGTCGGCTCGAAAGGAAAGGCGACGGCGGCGACGTACGCATCAGCAGTACTCGCTGCTGCAGGGTTGCGCGTCGGAACGATTACCAGCCCGCCCGTGATCACCAACCGGGAGCGGATTCGAGTGGATGGTGCGGCGATCGACGATCAAACCTACGCGATGATCGCGGACCGAGTGGGAAAGGCGCGTTGCCAACTCGCGCCGGCAACGGCCGCGAGCGGGT
Source organism: Thermoanaerobaculia bacterium (assembly GCA_036380735.1). Taxonomy (GTDB): domain Bacteria; phylum Acidobacteriota; class Thermoanaerobaculia; order Gp7-AA8; family Gp7-AA8; genus DASVEE01. The sequence continues at coordinate 117,238 of DASVEE010000071.1, forward strand.
ATCTGTCGCCCGCCGGTATGTACCTGATCGCAGGTCTCGACGCGCTGTACCGCGCCAGATGTAACGCGTTCGTCGTTGAGGCGGGTATCGGCGGTCGCTCCGACGAAGTGAGCCTGCTCACCATATCGGTGCTCGCCGTCACCCGGATTTTCGGCGAGCATCTCGATCTCCTCGGCGGCAGCGTTGAAACGGTCGCCGAGGACAAACTTGCAATAGCCGACGTCGGAACGAGAGTCGTTTCGGCGCCTCAGACCCTGGAAGTGCAAGAGGTGATGAAACGTCGGCACATCGAGCCGCTTCCTGGTGATCTCGAAGCAGCGGCTGTGGACCGGTCCCTGCTGCCGCCAGGCTTCGGTAGTGTCGGTGCCGCCGTTGGCATTGCCGCTGCGCGCGTTTACCTCAACGAGCCTTCCCTGCGCATGGAGACGGTCGAAGAGGTGATCAGAACGATTCGCCTGCCCGGGCGGCTGACCATCGCCGTTGATGACGAAGGGCGGAACTGGCTGGCGGATGCGGCAATAGACCAGCGGGGTATCGAGGAGGCGGTCCGATACGCGGAGCGCCGGTTCGGAAACGTTGGACTCGTGCTTGTCTCACTGCCCGACGGCAAGGATATCGAGCGGACCGCGGACTGGCTCGATCAGCAACTTGGGCCCGGGCGGTGGTTGCCAGTCATACCCCCCGCGGCCTCGCACCTGTCGTACTCGACGCGGGCGTGGGAACGTCCACTCATCGATTGGGACGACGTTGATGATTACCTGCGGGGACCGGTGGTCGCCGTCGGTTCGTGGAGTTTCATGTCGGCGGTGCTGGCGCGGCTCGGCGTACGCAATGAACAGGCGTTCAGCCTGTCAGCGCTCCTCGAAAAAACGTAGGAAGCGCCCGATCGTCGGCTTCATCTCCGGGCGCGGCGTGATGATGTCGACCATCCCGTGCTCCACGAGGAACTCCGAAGTCTGGAACCCCTCGGGCAGCGTCTGACGGATCGTCTGCTCGATGACGCGCGGGCCGGCGAAGCCGATGAGCGCGTTCGGCTCGGCGAGGTTCAGGTCGCCCAGCATGGCGTACGAGGCCGTGACGCCGCCGGTGGTCGGGTCGGTGAGGACGGAGATGAACGGCAGCCCCGCCGCGGCGAGGCGCGAAAGCGCGGCGGAGATCTTCGCCATCTGCATCAGCGACAGAATCCCCTCCTGCATGCGCGCGCCGCCGGAGCAGGAGACGATGACCAGCGGCTCCTTCTTCTCCAGGCAGCGCTCGATGGCGGTCGTGATCTTCTCGCCGACGACCGAGCCCATCGAGCCGCCCATGAAGGCGTACTCCATGGCGCAGATGACGACAGGCTGCCCCTCGAGTTTCCCTTCGGCGCAGAGCACCGCGTCGCCGGAGCCGACGCGCTGCTGGTACACCTTCAGCCGGTCGGAGTAGCGCTTCGTGTCGCGAAAGCCGAGCGGATCGCCGGAGCGGATGTTCGTGGCGAACTCCTTCCAGCTCCCGTCATCGAACAGGATCTCGAAGCGCTCGCGAGCCGTCAGCCGGAAGTGATGCCCGCACTTCGGACAGACGTTGAGATTCGCCTCCACTTCCTTCTTGTAGACGATCTCCTTGCAGTTGTCGCACTTGACCCAAAGCCCCTCGGGAATGGCCGTCTGCTTCTCGACCGCTTCCTTCGGCTTCTTTTCCTTCCGGAACCACGCCATGGCGGCGGACTGTATCAAATCTCTCCGAAAATGTATGAGTGTCGACAGCCGGTGTTGACATCATTCAGTCAGGTCTGCATGTTGGAAGCGGTATGAGCAAGACGATCGACAGCACGACGCCGGCCAGGCAACGGACGTACGAGGAGCTCGAGGCCGAGGCCAGGGCCGCGGGATTGTCGTTGCCGGACTACCTGCATGCGGAGCATCTCAGGACGCGGGAACGACTCACGCCCGAAGAGATCATGGCGCGCATGTGTAACCGGGAGAAGGTGAGCCTGACGAACGAGCAGATCGTCGCCTTGATCCATGAAGGCCGCGACGAGCGGGACCACGAGTTGGCTGCGACGCTGAATGATCGTCGTTGATGCCTCGGTGATCGTTCACCTCCTGACCGTCACAGAAGACGATCCTCTGTTCGGTGCCGTGGTTCGTGGGGAAGCCGTGGCGCCGCAGGTGCTCGACCTCGAGGTTCTGAAGGCGTTGCGTACCGGCTACGCTCGCGCGGCGTGGACGGAGGAACGCGCCAACGAAGCTGCAGCGGACTTCATGGCGCTGCCGATCCGGCGCTATCGCCACGACGATCTATTGCCGCGGATCTGGCAGCTACGCAACAACATAACCGCCTATGACGCAAGCTACGTCGCGTTGGCGGAGCGCCTGAACATTCCCCTCGTCACGCGGGACCTCCGTCTGGCCCGTTCCTCCGCCCACGCCGCCTCCATCCAGTACATCGACTAGAATCCCCCTCCCCATGGCGAAGAAACCGGATTCTGGCGAGAAGTTGATCGCTTCGAACAAGAAGGTCTACCACGAGTACTTCGTGCTCACGAAGTACGAGGCGGGCATTGCGCTCATGGGGACCGAGGTCAAGTCGCTGAGGGACGGGAAGGTCGTCCTCAAGGACGCGTACGTCATCTTCAAGGGGGAGGAAGCCTTCCTCTTCGGGGCGCACATCTCGCCCTACACGCACGGCAACCGCGAGAACCACGAGCCGGACCGCACCCGCAAGCTCCTGCTGCACCGTCGCGAGATCGACAAGCTCCACGAAGCCACGCAGGAGAAGGGGCTCTCGGTCGTCCCCCTGCGCCTCTACTTCAAGGGGAGCCGCGTGAAAGCGGAGATCGCGATCGTCAAGGGCAAGAAGCTCTTCGACAAGCGCGAAAGCGAAAAGAACCGGGAGCTCGACCGCGAAGCCGCAGCGGCAAAGAAGTTCGCCCGCTAGACCGATCGTCCGCTGCGACTGTGGCTAATCAGCCACACAACCGGGTCACCCACAGGACAGGCGTAACACGACCACCGCATGTGACGGAGCTGTGTAACTCGTTCGGGTGACGGCACTTACCATTACCGAGGCGTCCTCTGCCGTACGTGGCACCTCCCTCGCTCTAGTGGCGACCCGGACATGTACGCACAGCGCAAAACCATCAACACCAACGTCAGCATCACCGGAATCGGGCTTCACTCCGGGATTTACACGAAAGTCGAGCTGCAGCCTGCCCGTGCCGGAAGCGGCATCACCTTCGTCCGGTCCGACCTCGGCGGCCTGCGCATCCCGGCCCTGCAGGCGTCGACCACCGCTCTCGATTACGCGACCACCGTCGGACGTGACGACGTGTCGGTCGGCACCGTCGAACATCTCCTCGCGGCCATCATGGCCTGCGGCCTCACCGACGTCGACCTGCACATCGACGGTCCCGAAGTCCCGATCGTCGACGGTAGCGCTCTGCCGTTCATGCATCTGATCGATGCCGCCGGCGTTCGCGATCTCGGCGTCGACATCCCGGTCCTCCGCCTCCGCCAGGCGCTCGAGATCGTCGACGGCGACAAGAGCATCCGCATCACGCCGTCCAACCGCCTCGTCATCAAGTACAAGATCGACTTCGACCATCCGGTCATCGGCCGCCAGGCCTTCCAGTTCGACTTCGGCCACGACAGCTTCATGAAGAAGGTCGCCCCCGCGCGCACCTTCGGCTTCATGCGCGACGTCGAGAAGCTCCGCCAGGCGGGCCTCGCCCGTGGCGGCTCGGTCGAGAACGCGGTCGTCCTGGACGACAAGCACGTCGTCAACGGCCCTCTGCGCTTCCGCGACGAGTTCGTCCGCCATAAGATCCTCGACCTCGTCGGCGACCTCGCCCTCCTCGGGCGCCCCATCGCCGGCGAGATCACCGCCTATCGCGCCGGTCACGCCATGCACTCCCGCTTCGTCGAAGCCCTCCTCCGGGCAGCCGAGGCGCAGGAGAACGAGCAAGTGGGCTACGGCGGCCAGCCGGCGACGACGTACGCGTAGCCGCGTCCGAATCCCCTCGGTCCCCTTCGTGTCATCCCGAATCGCCCGTATGGGGGCGTGGGTGGAGGAGGGCGGTGAGTGATCTGTGTGGGGGAACCGCCGCATAGCAGAGTTGTCACTTCCCCCACACAGGTCCCTCACCCGCCTCCCCCGCCCACGCACCCCGTACGGCGGGTTCGGGATGACACAAGTGGACGTGCCACCCGCCATTTTGTCCCATTCGTCCCATCCCCTCCTCACGGTGTGGTAAAACAGCCACACCGTGAGGACGATCCTGCTCATCGCCCTTCTTCTGGCCACCCCGGCGCTCTCCGCCGCCGACCCGAAGATCGAGAACATCACCGCCACGGCGGAGGGGGGGCGCGTCAGCATCCGCTTCCACCTGGCCAACGCGTTCCAGAACGGGGAGATGGTCCAGGGGCTTCAGAGCGGCGTCCCGACGAGCTTCACCTACACGATCGAGATCTTCCGCGACCGGCCGAACTGGTTCGACGACGATCTCGACCGCTCGCGCATCGACGTCATCTGCACCTTCAACTCCCTTACGCGCGAGTACCTGCTGAACTACCGGCGCGACAAGAAGCTCGTCCGCTCCGAGACCTTCACCGACCTCGCCGACCTCGAACGCCGCATGACGACCATCGAGGAGGCCGACCTCTTCGACATCGGCGGGCGCAAGCCGTACAAGCTGAAAGTGCGGGTCAAGGCCGACCTCTCGCGCGGCCACGTCATGTACGTCATCCCCTGGTCCGACTCGACGCGGTGGCGCGAGGCACGCGTAAAGCGCGCGGGTGCGCCATGAGCACGCTGCGCGAGCTCCTCCTCCGCTACCGGAAGGACCCGCGGTTCATCATCACCGTGCCGCTGGTGATCCTGGCGGCGACGAGCCTCGTCTACTACGTCATCCAGCGCGCGAAGGACCTCGACCCGCAGGCGGTCAACAGCCAGGTCCTCCTCTTCGTCCTCTGGAACGTCAACCTCCTCCTCATCCTCGGCATCCTCTTCATGCTGCTGCGCGGCCTGGTGAAGCTGGTGCTGGAGCGCCAGCGAGGGCTGATCGGCTCGCGCTTCCGCACGAAGCTCGTCGTGACGTACGTCGCCACGTCGCTCTTTCCGGTCATCCTGCTGTTCCTCGTCGCGACCGATCTGATGCGCGTCTCGATCGATCGCTGGTTCACCACGCCGGTGGCCACGATCCTCCGCAACGGCGAGGCGATCGCGCAGCTCGCGCAGGATGAGGCGGCGGAAGTCGCCGCCGGTGCCGCGCGCGAGGTGGCCGCCGATCCGCGCGCACGCGACGCCGCGCACGTCGACGAAGTGCTCGCCCACGTGCGCGAGTTCCATACCGTCGACATGCTCGCCGTCTACCGCGCCGACGGCATCCTCCTCAAGGCGCAGGCCGATCCCCGCGCGCCGATCCATGAGGTGGCCGATCCGTCGCAGCGCTTCTTCACCGACGTCCGCCAGAAAGGGCGCGCGGTGAAGATCGACGTCGTCCGCAGCGGCAAATGGATCCGCACCGCGGTGCCGCTGGCGAACGGCGGTGATGTCGCGCTGGCCGGCGTCTTCATCCCCTCGACCATGAGCCGGATGCTCGACGAGTCGATCATCGCCAACAGCAACTTCCAGCAGCTCTCGTCGCAGCGGCAGGGGCTGAAGGCGTCGCAGACGTCGTTCTTCCTGGCCATCACGCTGGCCATTCTCTTCGGCACGCTCTGGACGTCGATCTACGCTTCGCGCCGTATCACGATCCCCATCAAAGCGCTGGCCGAGGCGACGGCGACGCTGGCGGAGGGCGGCTACGGCCATAGGGTCGAGATCACCGCCACGGACGAAGTGGGACGCCTCATTCAATCCTTCAATGACATGTCCGGACAACTCGCGGAGCAGCGCGAGGAGCTGACGGAGACGAACCGCCGCCTCGCCGGCGAGCGCGCGTTCATGCTGACCGTGCTGGAGAGCGTCTCCACCGGCATCCTCGCCTTCGGCGACGACTACGAGCTGCTCTCCATCAATCGCGCGGCGCTGCAGATGCTCGGCCTCGAGCCGCCGGCGCTGCAGGCGAGGCTCGACGAGCTCTTCACCGGCGACCTCGAGCCGATCGGCGAAGCGTTGCGCGAGTTGACTGGCGGCCGCGCCCGCACCCGCGAGGTCACGCTGATCCGCGGCGGCGAGCTGCGCTACCTCGAGCTGTCGGCCGCGCGCCTCACCTCAGGCAAAGAATCGGGGTGGGTGCTGGCGATGGAGGACTCGACGCAGCTCGTGCAGGCGCAGAAGCTCGCCGCCTGGAACGAAGCGGCGCGGCGCATCGCGCACGAGATCAAGAATCCGCTGACGCCGATCCAGCTCTCCGCCGAGCGCATCGCGCGCAAGTACCGCAACAACGACGAGGACACCGCGCGCGTCATCGAGCAGGGGACGAAGACGATCGTCGACGAGGTCGGCCAGCTCACCCGCATGGTCGACGAGTTCGCCCGCTTCGCCCGGATGCCCGCCGTCCATCTCCGCCACGCGCAGCTCGCCGAGATCCTGCAGCAGGCCGCGGACCTCTATCGCGACGTGAAGAAGAGCGTGACCATCGCCGTCGACGTCGCCCCCGACATCGAGCTGCTGATGGATCCGGAGCAGATCCGCCGCGCCGTCGGCAACCTCCTCAAGAACGCCGTCGAAGCGACGGAAACGGGGGAGATCCTCGTCTCCGCGCGCCGCGCGCCGCACCGCGTCGTCATCGAGGTGGCCGATCCGGGACGCGGCGTTCCCGACAGCGACAAGGACAAGCTGTTCCTCCCGTACTTTTCCACCAAAGGGCGCGGCACCGGCCTCGGGCTCGCCATCGTCCACCGCATCGTCCGCGACCACGACGGCCACATCTCCGTCCATGACAACCATCCGAAAGGAACGAGGTTTGAGATTGAGTTGCCAGCGTAAAGACGCCCTCCGTACCGCCGGTTTTCGGTTGTCGGTTTTTGGTTTTCGGTGGGGAGGCGGGACCGAAAACCGAAAACCAAAAACCGACAACCGCTTCCACGGGTGCGTGTAAATGGCCCGCATCCTCATCATCGACGACGAAGCCGCCATCCGCTCCACGCTCGGCGGCATCCTCGAGGACGAAGGGCATCGCATCACGCCGGCCGATTCGGGGGAGGAGGGGATCGCGCAGTTCGCGCGCGACGAGTTCGACCTCGTCATCCTCGACCTCTGGCTGCCCGGCATCGACGGCATGACGGTCCTCGAGCGCCTCCGCAACGCCGGTGCGCCGCCGGTGATCGTCATCTCCGGCCACGGCAACGTCGACACCGCCGTCAAAGCCACCCGTCTCGGCGCTTACGACTTCCTGGAGAAGCCGCTTTCGCTCGAGCGCGTGCTGCTCACCGTCAATCACGCGCTCAGCGACCGCCGGTTGCGCGAACAGGTGCGCGACCTCAAGCGGCAGATCACACTCGAGGAGCTGCTCATCGGCGACAGCGAGCCGATGCGCAAGCTCGAACAGCAGATCCGCAGCGCCGCCCCGACCACCTCGCGCGTCCTCATCACCGGCGAGAACGGCAGCGGCAAGGAGATCGTCGCCCGGACGCTGCACCGCCTGTCGCACCGCGCCGATCAGGCGTTCATCGACGTCAACTGCGCGGCGATCCCGGAGGAGCTGATCGAGTCCGAGCTGTTCGGCCATCGCAAGGGGGCGTTCACCGGCGCCATCGACGACCGCAAGGGAAAGTTCGAGCTCGCCGACGGCGGCACGCTGTTCCTCGACGAGATCGGCGACATGAGCGTGAAGACGCAGGCGAAAGTGCTGCGCGTCCTGCAGGAGCAGACGTTCCAGCGCGTCGGCGGGCAGCAGACCATCAAGGTCGACGTGCGCGTCCTCGCCGCGACGAACAAGGATCTCGAGGCGGAGATCGCCGCCGGCAATTTCCGCAGCGACCTCTTTTACCGGCTGAACGTGCTGCCGATCGAGGTGCCGCCGCTGCGCGCGCGCGGCAACGACATCGTGCTGCTCGCCGAGCACTTCCTCCGCCGCTTCGCCGCCGAGACCGGCCAGCCGCGCAAGAAGCTCTCCGCCGGCGCCGCGGCGAAGCTGCGCGGCTACCACTGGCCGGGTAACGTCCGCGAGCTGCGCAACGTCATCGAGCGCCTGGCCATCCTCATCCCGGGAGAGACGATTGAAGGCGACGACGTCCAGCTCGGCGCGCCGAGGGCGGAGGTGTCGTCGACGACGATCCCGTCGAACCTCAGCCTGAAGGAAGCGCGTGACGAATTCGAAAAGCAGTACATCCTGGCGCGCCTGCGCGAATACGCCGGCAACGTCAGCCGCACCGCCGATGCCCTGGGCGTGGAACGCAGCAACCTGTACCGCAAGCTGCACGCGTACGGCATCCGCGTGGAACGGCCGTGACCCGGTAGGACCCGGACAGCAAAAACCATAGGACGGATGGGACCTATAGGACGAATGGGACGAATGGGACGAATGGGACTAATAGGACCGCCGGAAGTCCCATTGGTCCTATTGGTCCCATAGGTCCTATTCGTCCTATCGTGCCCGTTGGATCGCCGTGCAGCCGGTTTGGACCGCCGCGCGAGCGGTTTTTCCGCTCACGCGAGCCGTTTTCCCGCTCACGCGAGCGGTTTTGCGGCTCACGCGAGCGGTTTTGCGGCTCACGCGAGCGGTTTTGCGGCTCACGCGAGCGGTTTTTCGGCCTACGCCGCCGGTTTTTCGGCTCACGCGAGCGGTTTTTCAGCCCACGCCGCCGGTTTTTCCGCTCGCGCGTTGCGCAAAACCGCTTCAGCGGCGATCCGCCACTGAAATACAGCACCCCCCCGGCGCGTTAGCCGCCTGTGCCGATGGGGAGACCCGCCGGCAAATCAGCGGGAATAGCTCAGTGGTAGAGTGCAACCTTGCCAAGGTTGATGTCGCGGGTTCGAATCCCGTTTCCCGCTCCAAATCGACACCACCTCAGGGCCGCGAGACATCGCGGCCCTTCGTGTTTTCACGGCGCCGCGCACTTGACAGCCAGGGGGTGCATGACTAAAGTTCGCCGTCCGTACGCGGGAATAGCTCAGTGGTAGAGTGCAACCTTGCCAAGGTTGATGTCGCGGGTTCGAATCCCGTTTCCCGCTCCAAACCGTAACGAATTCGAGGGCCGCGAGCGATCGTGGCCCTCGCTGTTTGTGGCGGGTGCCGGGTGGCGCTATGTGTGGGTCGTCGCCGTCGTGACGGTCGTCCCGGTCGTATCCGTGGCCACGGTGCCGGTGGTCGCCGTCGTCGCGGTTCCATCCTTCACCGCTTCGCCGGTCTGCTCGGCGGCGTCTTCACTCTGCCCGGCCTTTTCGCCGGCGTCCTCGACGCGCTCCTCGGTCGCATTCTCTTTCGGGGTATCGCAGGCGACGAGCCCGAACGCGAGGCTCAGGGTCAGGAACATGGGGGCCAGTTTCGTCTTCATGAGGTCCTCCTGCCGGGCACGGCTGCAACCGCCGATCCAGCCCCTCTTCCGCGAGCGCTCCTCCGAGGAACCGTTCGCGGCGGAAGGCCTACGGCTTTTTCCGTTTCTGCTCCAGCACGTCCGCGACCGTCACCGGCCCCTTGCGCTCCGTCCCGTCGGCGGTCTCGTACCGCGTGCGGATGACGCGATTGAAGTACGACCCGATCGACTTCGCCGACAGCAGCGCGACCACCTCGCCGGGCGGCACCATCGCGTAGCGGTACACCTTGCTCGAGCGGAACTCGACCTCCAGCACCTCGGTATCGGGGTCGTACCCGACCGAGCGGATGACGGAGGAGTCGACCAGCTCGCGCTCCATGCGATGTCTCGAATGGGACATCGCCCCGCATTTCTTCCATAGGAGCATATGAGTGTCTTTTCCGCGCCTGCATCACTCCCTGACCAATGCCGCTGGGCGACCTCCTCACCGACACCATGACGCGCATCCTTGCCGACGCGCAGCAACTCGTGCGCGCCGTCGAAAGCGATCCCTCCCTCCCCGATGAAGACCGCGAGGCCGTCCTCCGCTCGATCTCCCACATCACGGCCCAGGCCGACCTCATCCTGCAGTGGCTCGAAGACGCCCCGCTCCACGAACAACGGAACTGAGCGCCTCGCACCCGTTTCCATCGTTTTTGGCTGACGCCGCGGCCCAGCTTGCCGTCGCGCACCCGCGGGCATAAGTTGAGGTCATTCAGCAATGGGCAGCGGCGGCGCGCAGCGGTTCGGTTCTTCCGGGCTCGCGGCGGGGACGATCCTCGATCACAAGTACGAGATCGTGGGACTCCTCGGCGCGGGCGGCATGGGAGAGGTCTACAAAGCGCGGCACCTCCATCTCCACGCGTTCCGCTGCATCAAGGTCATGAAGGCGGGGCTGCTCGCCGACGACACCTACCGCGGTCGCTTCCTCCGCGAAGCGCGCATGGCGACGCAGGTCCATCACCCCAACATCGCCGTCGTCCACGACTTCTCCATCCTCGACGACTTCTCGTACATGGTCACCGAGTACATCGACGGCATCACGCTCCGCCAGTGGTCCGCCGCGAACGGGCGCTTCCCGCTGCCGCTGGCCGCCGAGATCGCGACGCAGGTGCTCCACGGCCTCGAGCACATCCACAAGCGCGGGCTGCTCCATCGCGACATCTCCGCCGACAACGTCATGCTCTCGTATGACGGCGAGGAGCGGCTGGTCGTGAAGATCATCGACCTCGGGGTGGCGAAAGACACCACCGTCGCCACCGACCAGACGCAGCAGGGGATGCTCATCGGCAACCCGAAGTACATGTCGCCGGAGCAGCTCGGTGAACTGCCCGATGGCGAGCAGCTCGACGGCCGCGCCGATCTCTACTGCCTCGGCGTCGTGCTGTACGAGATGCTCGCCGGCGTCCCGCCGTTCGTCTCCAAGACGCCGAACGGTTACATCGTCAAACACCTCACGCAGCCGGCGCCGCCGTTCCGCGTCTCGAATCCGCAGCTCGACCTGCCGCCGGAGCTCGAGGCCGTGATCCTGCGGACGCTGGAGAAAGACCGCCGGCGGCGTTACGCCAATCCGCACGAGCTGGCGGCCGCGCTGCAGCCTTTCCTCGCGCGCGGCGTCGGCACGTACACGCGTTCCGACGTGCAGCGCGCGCAGGCGAGCGACGAGGCGACGCTGGTCGTCGCGTTCAGCCTCGACGACGCGTTCCAGGCAGCATGGGAGGAGGGGACGACGGGCGCCTGGCGTCGCTTCATCGAAGACTACGGCGCCACGCCGCAGGGCAAGCGTGCCGCGGAGCTGCTCCTCGAAGCGGAGGCGTTCGAGGCTGCGCAGCAGGCGGCGTCGATCACCGCGTTGCGCGAGTTCGTCCAGGCGTTCCCCGAAGGGCGGCACCGGCTCGACGCCGAGATCCGGCTGGCGCAGGTGAAACAGGAGCTGGCGAAGCAGGCGTGGAGCGACGCGCTGGCGCGCGACAGCTACACCGGCTTCCGCGATTTCCTCGCCGCGCATGGAGCGTCGCCGCACGGCGACGAAGCGCGGCGCGCGCTCGCCGAGCGGATGGCGTTCGACACCGCGGCGGCGCTCGATACCGAGGAGGCGTGGAGCGAGTACCTGGAGACGTGGAGCGGCGACCGTCACGCGGCCGAGGCACACGCGAGGCTGGAGGCCGCACGAGGACGCGAAGAAACGGCATGGGCGGCGGCGCTCGCGGCGAAGACGTCGTCGGCGTGGAGCGCGTACCTGGAAGAGTTCCCCGACGGGAAGCGCAGCGGCCGCGCGGAGCTGTACCGCCTGGAGGGGGAGGCGTTCGAGTGGGCGCGCAACGACGGTCGCGCGGCGCTCGACACGTTTGTCCGCCAGTATCCGGACGGCCTCTGGTTGCGCGACGCGAAACGCATCGTGAAGCAGCTCACCGACGAGGAAGACTTCGCGACCGCGCGCGCCCTCGACACCGTGGCCGCATGGTCGCTCTACCTGACGACGCATCCGGCGGGCACGCATCGCGACGAAGCGCGCGAGCGCCTCTCCGCGCTGGAAGACGCGGAGTACGCCGCGGTGCTGGCGTCGAAGGACGCGCGCCGCGCGGCGCAGTTCGTGGCGGTGTTCGCCGAGTCACCGCGCTGCGGCGAGGTGCTGCGCGTTTCCGCAAGGTGGGAGCAGGCCGAGCGCGAGCGCACGCTCCGCGAAACCGACCCCCGCGACTTCGACACCGCCTGGGAAGCCGGCACCTCCGCCGCCTGGGACCACTACCTCAGCCAGCACGGCGATTCCCCTCGCGTGGTGGAAGCCCAACGCTGCCGCCAGGAAGCCGCCGAATACGAACTGGCGTCGCGCCTGAACACCCCCGCCATGTGGCGCGCCTTCGTGAAAGCCTGGCCCGCCGGCCGCCACCGCCTGGACGCGGAAGTGCGCATCGGGTAGGCGGGGGAACGATGGGACGAATAGGACCTATAGGACGAATAGGACCTATGGGACGGATAGGACCTATGGGACTTATGCACGGCGTGCTGCGGCGAAAAGGTTGATTTGGTGCGGCAGCACGCGGCGGCTGTCTGCAGCAGCCGCGTCACCGCTGGCCAAGCACCCATGCGCACGGCGCTGAAGTCCCATCAGTCCTATTCGTCCTATCGGTCCTATTGGTCCTATCGTTCCCCGTTCAAACCCGCCACACCCACGGCCTGCGCGCGTCACCTACTGGTCTGAAGGCATCTTTGAAACAGGTCACGGCAAACCGCCGGCCGGTCCACCGCAGCGACAGGATGTCGTAGCGCAACTGCACGTCCGGGTGGCGGGCCAGGTACTGATCGCCCAGCTTCACCAGGCGCTCCCGTTTCCGGCGGTCGACTGCCTCGTGGCCTTCACCCGCGGTGAGGGTCTGGCGGGTCTTCACCTCGGCGATCACCACCGTGCGGCCTCTTCTGACGATCAGGTCGATCTCGCCGGCGGCCAGCCGTGCGTTGCGCTCGAGGATCGTGTAGCCGCGCAGGCGGTAGAACCAGGCGGCGCGGCGCTCGCCCCGCCGCCCGAGCTGCGCGGGGGCGATGTGCCGAGGGGCGAACAGCGTGGCGAGCCAGCTCACTTGCGGTGGAAGTGGCGCTCGATGTCGAGGTGCTTGATGTCGACCAGGATCGGCCGGCCGTGGGGACAGGCGTACGGATTCGACGAGCGCAGCAGCTCCGCCACGAGGCGGGCCATCTCTTCGCCCGACAGCGGCCGATGCACCTTGATCGCTGCCTGACACGCCAGCGACGCGGCGATACGCTCGCGGACGGCGGTGACGTGCGACCCCTTCTCTTCGAGCGACGCATCGATCAGCTTGCGGAGGAACGACTCCACGTCGTTGCGGATCAGCTCCGGAGGCACCGCGGAGATGGCGAAGGCGTTGCCGGAGAAGCGCTCCAGCTCGAACCCCACCGCGCGCAGCTCGTCGGCGTGCGACTCCAGCACCGCGCACTCCGCGGCGCCGACTTCCCAGATGATCGGCGTGAGGAGTTGCTGCGACATCGGCGCGCGCTCTTCCACGCGGGCGAGGTAGCGGTCGTAGAGCACGCGCTCGTGCGCCACGTGCTGGTCGACGAGCCGCAGGCCGCCCGGCGTGTCGAGGAGGATGTAGCTGAGGCGGTACTGCCCGATGACGCGACCCTGCAGGTCGCCGAGCTGCGGCGCCGCCTCCTCGGCGCGGTCGACGAGCGCCAGCGACTCCGCGGCCGACGACTGCACCGGCGGCTGCACCATCGCTTCCTGTTTTGCGAAGAGGGGGACGAACTCCGGACGCCAGCGCGGAACCGGATCGTCGTAGCGCTGCGGCCCGAACAGCGAAGCCGGCGAGGACGACGACCCGGGCGAAGGCGTCTGCGGCGCGAGCCGCTCCTCGCCGAGCAGCCCACCGCCTTCCTCGGGGCCACCGATGGCGCGCTTCAGCGCCTGCTCCACGGCCACGTGGACTTGCGACGAATCGCGGAAGCGCACTTCCGTCTTCGCCGGATGCACGTTCACGTCGACGAGCTCCGGCGGGATCTCGACGAACAGCACGATGGCGGGATGCCCTTCGAAGTCGAAGGCGTCCGCCGCGCGGTTCGCGGCATGCGTGAGGACGCGATCCTTCACGAGCCGACCGTTGACGAAGAAGAACTGGTTGCGGCGGCTGCCGAAGCGGAGGCCGCGCGTGACGTAGCCGCTCGCGCGCACCGCGCCGATGGTTCCTTCGAACCACTCGAGATGCGCATCGGCGTCACTGCCGAGGAGCTGGAGGATGCGCTCGCGTCCATCGATGGCGGGGGGGAGATCGAGCACCACGCGGCCGTTGTGCTCGACGCGGAATGCGCGCGAGGGGAGCGGCAGCGCGTACGAGGAGACGACGCTGATGATGGCCCGGAACTCCGCGTCGGGGGAGCGGAGGAACTTCCGCCGCGCCGGCACGTTCTCGAACAGCTCGCGCACGGCGATGGTGGTGCCACGGTCGCGCGCCGCCGGCCGCACCGAGCGCTGCCCGGTGAGCGGATCGCAGACGATCTCGGTTGCGTGCGGCGCGGTGCCGTCCCACGTGGTCAGAGAGAAACGGGAGACCGACGCAATGGACGGGAGCGCTTCGCCGCGGAAGCCGAGGGTGCGCACGTGGGTGAGGTCGTTGAAGTCGCGGATCTTCGACGTCGCGTGCCGCTCCAGCGCCAGCGCCGCGTCCGCCTCGGCCATCCCCGAGCCGTCGTCGCGGATCTCGATCAGCTTCCGCCCGCCGAGCTCGAGCAGGATGTCGATGGTGGAGGCGCCGGCGTCGATGGCGTTCTCGACCAGCTCCTTGACCACGGAGGCGGGGCGTTCGACCACTTCACCGGCCGCGATCTGGTTCACCAGATCGGAGGGAAGGATTTGGACGGCGGGCACAGGGGGATTATCGCAGAGCGCAGCAGGGGAGAACGATGGGACGAATAGGACGGATAGGACCAACAGGACGAATGGACCCGCCCGCCCGAGTCCTATCAGTCCCCATAGGTCCTATCTGTCCCATTCGTCCCATCGTTCCTACGTGGCAGCACCATTGCTCCGCGATGGACTCATGCGCCGTTTGCTTGCCTTGCTGATGATTGCCGTGCTGTTGACGCTGGTGGGGGTTCTCTTCTGGAAGGTTTGGGAGCATCATGACAAGTCGATTCAGTTTCAGGAGGAACCGGCAGTCGTTTCCGTCTCCGCGCGGTCAGTTGCAGTAATTTTTGCAGCTCATCCGTGGTAACCTCATGAAAACTCAATCAGGCGGTTTCTGGCACGGCCAATGCTCTAGTAGGGATGCAGGAGGCGCAAATAATTTCATGACGCGCACGACTCTCAAAGCAGTCCTCGCAGCAGCGATCTTCATCTCAACGATTACTCCTGTCGCTTCGGCCGCAACGCCGCAGGCGATCGATCTCACCCCGCAGTTCGTCCAGGCCGGCATCAGCAACATCGACCGTCTCCAGGTCTTCGAGATCGGCGGCATCGTCGTCATCCGTGGCCGTACGAATGACCGCGCTCAGGCCATCGAAGCCGCCCGCATCGCGCAGACGATGGGCTACGCCCGCGTCGCCAACCTGGTCCAGACGATCGAGCCGCCCGATGACCTCGCGATTGCCCGCCGCGCCGAGCGCGAGCTGACGATCCACCGCTCGCTCGACGGCTGCCGCTTCTCCGTCTCCTCGGAGGGTGGTGTCCTCAGCGTCGCCGGCCTCGTCCAGCACGAGCTGCAGAAAGACGTCGCCCGCCAGGTGCTCCGCAGCATCGACGGTGTCCGCGAATTGCGCACCGACCTGCAGCGCAACTAACCCCAGCGTAGCGCGTCAATGAAAAACGCCGGCGAAAGCCGGCGTTTTTGTTTTGAATCGCGGCTCGAGAGGCGCCGCTACCGCACCGTCCGGATCGCGAAGCGCACCTTGGTGCCGCCCATGTCTGCCGGCGCTTGCAGCGTGTGGGCGACGATGACGCTGAGGAAGACGTCGAAGTCGCGCACGGTCAGGGCGAACTCGGAGCCGAGGCCCGCGTCGATGGTGAAGTTGCCGGTGTCGGTGATGTCGTCGAAGTCGAAGCCGACGACGCCGGCGCCGACGTAGCCGATGCCGTACATGGTGTTCCAGTGGAGGGCGCCGGTGCGGTAGTTCCGGTTGCGGAAGATGGGGACGAACAGCTCGTTCGTCAGGTGCAGCTCGTGCGTGCCGATGGCGTCGTCGCCGCCGACCGACTTGAGCGCTTCGCGGCCGCCGAGGCGGAACATCTCATAGCGCGGGATCGTGTAGCGCATGATCTCCGGCAGCGTCTCCGGATCGTCGAAGACGCCGTCGTCGTCGAGGTCGAGCTCCGCTTCGTCGCGGCTGACGAACGCGCCGGCGTGGAGCCGGGAGAAGAGGAACGACGTGGAGGTGATGTCGACGCGGTGGAGCCCTTCCGCTTCCAGTTTCGTGTACTTGTAAGCGCCGTTCGCGATCTGCGCCGACTGGGTCAGGGCGGCGGCGAGGCCGGTACGTTGCGGGCCGATGTCGCGGAACGCGGTGAGGACCGGGGTGATGCGGCCGCGGCTCTCGCCGACGATCGCGTTCATCCGTTCGTCGAACTGCGTGCCGTACTGGTAGCCGATCTTCGCGTAGATGTTGTTTTTGCGGTTGTCCGGGTCATCGGTGTCGCCGAAGGTCAGCCGGTCGTTCTGCAAGAGAAAAAAATACCGGTTGTCGTAATCCTTGGGGACGCCGATGAGCAGCAGTCCGCCGCGGACGCGCTCGAACTCCTGCTCGCTGTTCTCGCCGATGTCGGGAAATTCGATGGAGTCGAAGAGGCCGAGGCGGTAGGTGTAATTGCGCGCGTAGTACTTGTAACGGAGGAAGGTGGAGATGTCGCCGTTGACGAATTCGTAGTCGATCTGCGTCTCGAAGAGGACATTCCGGATCAGCCGGCGCAGGCGGATCGAGGCCTCGCCTTCAGGGAGGTAAACGTTGATGCTGGGGAAGTTATCGCGTCGGTCGTACGCGCCGCTGGCGGCGTCGGACAGGGTGGCCGGCGGGGCTTCCTCCTCTTCCGCGGGAGGGGGCGTCTGGGGGGGAGGGGTCGTCTGCGCGAGCACCGCTGTCGAGGCAAAAAGTGCCAGAAGCGGGAGTACCAGACGGAGTGTGCGCATCACTATACGGTTTCCTTTCAAGGTTCCGAGTTGACTCTTTTGCCGCACTACGTATGGTAAAGTCAAGAACTTGAAGTCTTTACGGGAAAGACGCTCGAGTGCTCTGGCACATGTTTTGTAGAACGCCCGGCATTGTATAGCTGCGGACGGTGACCGTGCGAAGCAGTATAGGAGGTGTGAACTTGTTGCGTCTCAAGCATCGGCTGATTCTTCCCCTTTTGTGTTTCCTCATTCTCACTCCAGGGTTGCTCCAGGCCCAGGAAGTGATGCTCAACCTCACACGAGAAGATCAACTCAATCTGTTGGCTCCCAGCTCGAGCGGGCAGACCGGGTTGTTCGAAATCGTGACCGCCGACACCCTTCGGCAGGGCGACTGGTCGTTCAGTGTCTACTTCAACGACTATGACCTGCTGGCTGGCGAGGCCGAGGATTTCGCTCCGCCCTCGGCGCGCGAATACCAGGACATGAGCTATGACCTGTATCGCCTCAGCGCTTCCGTCGGCGTCGGCCTGACCGACCGGTGGGAAGTCAGCGCGATGTTGCCCTGGGATCGCATCGTATCCAATGGTGGCGATCGCGTGGGCTTCATCAACGGCTACTTCCACCAGGGCGACTTCACCGAGAGCGGTCTCGGTAACGTACGCCTGGCCACGAAGTTCGGCCTGCTCCCGCGCGACGCTGCCTCGCGCTTCGCCATCTCGGGGTTCATCGATCTCCCGACCGGCGACAGCGACAGCGGCATCTCGAGCGGCAGCATGGACCTCGGCCTCGGCGCCCACTGGACCAGCGGCATCTTCTCGCTGGCCGGTACGTACGTCGCACGCGGTGAGCGTGACGGCGACGACTCCAATTTCCCCGGTGGTCTGGACGACGACATCGAGCTCCCCAATGAGCTCCATCTCGACGCCGGCTTCAATGTTCCCATCGGGTTCTGGCGCACGACGAACTGGGTCAGTGAAATCAACGCCCGCTTCTACACGGGTGGCGACCGCGCTCCGGATGCGCCGATCTTCCTGTTGACGGGTATCCGTCACTGGTTCGGTACCAGCGGCTGGGGCCTTTCGGCCGGCGCCCGCTGGAACGTGGCGAAATTTGCCGATAACAACGACGAATGCCGTCTGACGGAGCTCGACGACTGCGGTCTGTCGGGTCTCGTCGGCCTGCACTTCGCGCCGTTCGCGATGGCCGCGCTCGCGCCGCCGCCGCCGGCTCCGGCCCCGATTCCGCCGCCGCCGCCGGCTCCGGAGCCTGCTCCGGTTCCGCCGCCGCAGGAGCCGGTCACGGTTCCGACTCCGCCGCAGACTCTGCGTACGGACGAGATTCATTTCGAGCCGGGCTCGGCCCGCCTCACCAACATCGCCAAGGCCATCCTCGACGAAATCGCCCTGCGCATGAAGCAGGAGCCGTCGGCGACCGCCGTGGTGATCGGCTACACCGACGACCGTGAAAACACCGGCCCGAACCGCGACCTCGACCGTCGTCGCGCTGAGGCCGTCCGTGACTACCTCGTGAGCCGCCACGGGATCGACCCGACGCGCATCACGGTGGAAGGCCGCGGCACGAGCGACCCGGTGGGCGACAACACGACCGCCGAAGGCCGTCTGCGCAATCGCCGCGTCGTGATCCGTCTCATCCTGCCGTAATCGAGTTTTTCCGACTGACTTCAACGGCCCCCGCGGGAAACTGCGGGGGCCTTTTTGCTGATCTGTGAAAATGGTTGTCGGTTGTTGGTTTTTGGTTTTCGGTGCTGCGCTGCGCACCAATCGCCGCACAGCGCAGCGCCAAAAACCGAAAACCGAAAACCAACAACCCCACTACCCCCAAGGAGCTTTATGCGCTTTACCGCCGCACTTTCCCTGATCCTGCTTGCTGCCTGCGCCACCACGCCGCCGGCGGCCACCACCACGACTACGACGACCACGCCGGCCACTCCCGCGGCCACCGCACCCCCCGCGCGCTCGGCGAACGCGCTGACGCCCGTCGCCAGCGTCACCCGTTCCATCGCGGAGCCGAGGATCAGCGTCGGGCTGCAGACGGACCAGACGTCGGTCACGTTCCCGCGCCTCGACGGCGGCTACTTCATCGCCGGCGACGGCGGTGCCTCCACGTTGCGGCGCGGCTTCACCGTCACCGCTCCGCTCGGCGACTCGCCGCTGCGCTACACGGTCCAGGCGAGCACGATCAGCGACAGCAACAGCGCCCGCGCCTACGCGGACAAAGTCGCTGCCGAGACGAGCCTCCCCGTGCAGCGCGTGTTCGACACCGCGGGCGGCGCCTACCGTATCCTCGTCGGCAGCTTCGCCACGGAAGATGAAGCGCGCCCCGTGCGCGACCGCCTCGTCGCCGCCGGCCACGGCCGCGACATGCTGATCGTCAAGCGGCCCGCCACCGAGCAGTTCGAGAAGCGCTTCCGCATCGTCGACGATGAAGGCGACCAGGCCACCATCGCCGGCGAAAACCTCGTCATCATGCCGGTCACCGCCGACACGCTCACGCTCGCCGGCGGTCCGTACCGCACGTCGGGCCGTCTCTTCATCAATGAGCGCGGCCTCCTCAACGTGATCAATGAGCTGAACATGGAGGACTACCTCCTCGGCGTCGTCCCGGCAGAGATGGGACCGTCGATCTACGACGAGCTCGAAGCACTGAAGGCGCAGGCCACCGCCGCGCGCACCTACGCCTTCCGCAACCTCGGGCAGTACCGCCGCGAGGGCTACGACATCTGCCCCGGTCCCGCCTGTCAGGCGTACAAGGGCTTCGCCGGCGAGCACGCGCTGAGCAGCCAGGCCGTGCGCGAGACCGCCAACATGGTCATCGCGCACAACGGCATCCTCATCGACGCGCTCTACACCTCCACGTGCGGCGGCGAGACGAGCGACGTCAACACCATGTTTCCCGGCCGCAACGAGCCGTACCTCCGCCGCGCGCGCTGCGTGGAGCTGGAGACGATTCCGCTCGCGGGACGCGCCGACAGCGGCCTGCTGACGGAAACGCAGGTCAACGCGCGTCTCTTCGCCCTCCTCGCGGGGTTGCCGGAGAACGCCACGGGCTGGAGCGCGGCGGACGTGCAGCGCGGCGTCGCCGCCGGGCTGCGGCTGGCGGGTGCGGCGCCGTCGGAAGCGCGGCCGGCCTCGAGCCGCCGCGGCGACGTGCTCCGCTACCTTGCCACCGTCATGCGCCTCGCCGAGAAGGGGCGCGTGCTGACGATGCCCGAGGATCGCAAGTACTTCTTCCCGGAGACGGCGAATCCGCACGACGAGGTCCACACCTCGGCCGCTTTCCTCATCAAGTACGGCGTCCTTCCGGCGCAGTATCTCGACCGCGTCGACCTTTCGCAGGCCATGCCGCGCGAGGAGCTCTACTCGCTGCTCGGCGCGTGGCTCCGCGAGCACGGCGTGCTCGTCGAAGCGAACGCGAAGATCCACCGCCTCAACGGCCGGGCCATGTCGCTGAAGGGGGAGGGGAAGGTCACGAACTTCACGCTGCCGGCCGGCATCCCGGTGTTCCGCCGCGTGGCCGACCGCTTCCAGGAGTACAAGACGCTGCAGGTGATGGTCGGCGATCGCGCGACTGTGCTGCAGAACGGGCAGAAGGTGCCGGTGGCGGTCGTCGTCCAGGCGAACTACGACGGTGCATCGTTCGACCGCACGTCGAACTTCGCGAACTGGACGCGCAGCTACCGCGCGGAGGAGCTCGTGCCGGTGATCAACCGGCGCAACCCGATCCAGCAGCTCATCGACATCCGCCCCGTGACCATCGACGCCTCGCAGCGTATCGCGGAGCTCGAGGTGACGGCCGAAGGCGGCCGCACGTTCATGCTGCGCGGCCTCCCGGTACGCTGGTCGCTCAACACTCCCGACAACCTCTTCTCCTACGAGAAGACGAAGGACCCGGACGGCATGGACCGCTACACGTTCTTCGGCAAGGGCTGGGGCCACGGCACCGGTTTCTGCCAGGTGGGCTCGTACGGCATGGCCTTCCGCGGCTACACGTACGACCAGATCCTCCGCCACTACTACACGGGTGTGCAGGTGGTGCCGTTCGATCAGGCGCGCAAGTAGCCGATAGGACGAACAGGACCTATAGGACAAATAGGACGCGACCTATCTGTCCTATTCGTCCCATTCGTCCTATCGTTTCCCCATTTACGGTTCCGAACCCAGGATCAGCGTGGCCAGCGCTACCGCGATGCGGCGATCCAGCGTGTCGCCGGTCAGTTCCAGCACGTCGACGCGTCCGTTCTCGTCGGGGCGGCGGCGGATCAGGCCCATCTCGCCGTCGAAGCCGAGGCGGACGTCGGCTTCGTAGCGGCGGCTGAACTTGCCGAGGAACTTCGCGAGCAGCGCGCGTCCGAACGACTCCTCGACGGCGTAGGTCACGACGCGGCCGTCTTCGCCGAGCACGGTCCAGCGGTTGCGCCCGAGGCGCCCGAGGAATGCTTTGCGGAGCGTGGCGACGCGGCGGCCGTCGGGCGTCGTCAGCGCGAACGTGTTGCGCGAGAGCTGCTCGATCATCAGCGAGGGATTCGTCCCGTCGTAGATGGTTGCCCGGATGCGCGGCACGAGCATGCCGATGCCGATGGAAAAGAGCAGGGTCAGGACGAGGGCGATGGCCGCACGGAACGGGGCTTTCTCCGCGAGGAGGAACGCGACCGCGGCGAGGCCGGCCACGAACACGATGCCGGAGACGAGCGCCGCCACGACCGGAACGATGCTGGCGAAGGAGCGGTAACCGAGGACGGGCGTGTTGGAGTCGTCGCGAATCGCCGCGGGCTCACCGGCGCGCAGTCCCGTGGTGAAGTAGTAGCGGTCGCGGCTGAACACGTCTAACGGTTTTTTTTTACGTCGGGACCGTCGAGTTTCGGATGCGGGACGGTCTCGAGGTTGATGAGGTCCCCGAGGTCCTGCGTGGGGGGCAGGTCACCGGCGGCGACGGCAGCGGCAGCGGCGGTGGCGGGTACGTGCGAGGGGAGCGGCTGCTCGAACGGCTCCGCCATCGATGCGGCATCGTTCTCCGTCGGCAGCTCCTCGGAGAAGCGTCCGTACGTGTTCCCCAGGCGGAGACGTGCGCCGTGCGTCAGCGGCGCCACGCGCACCCGCTTCCCGTTGACGTACGTCCCGTTCGCGCTGGCCAGATCGTGCAGCACGAAGAAGCCGCGCTCGAAGACGATCTCGGCGTGATGCCGCGAAACCTTCGGGTCGCGCAGGATGATGTCGTTGCCGGGATCGCGGCCGACGGTGAACGGGCGGTGCGTCTGCAACCGATAACTTTTCTCCGTACCGTCGAGGCCGACGAAGAAGATTTTGGCCATTCCGCGGCGGATGATAGCAGGCTGCGCGTCAGCACGCAGAAGCGACGGGCTTCTGGATCTCCGTCACCAACTCTTCGATCGACACCGGTTTGACCATCCAGCAGCGGATGCGGGGGTCGATCGTGGCGGGCGCCGGCTGGCCGCTGATGACGATGACGTGGGTGTCGCGCGCGACGAGGTCGGCCATCTTGTCGAGCACTTCACGCCCGTCCATGAGCGGCATGACCCAGTCGAGCAGGATGACGTCCGGCTTCTCCTGTCCCACGCGCTCGAGCGCCTCGGCCCCATTGGCCGCCAGCTTCACCTCGAAGCCGCGCTGGTTGAGGCCAATGGCATAGAGACGGCGGACTTCTCCGTCGTCCTCGACGATCAGGATCTTCGGTCGGCCGCCCATGCGAGGCGGGTTTTGTGCAGGTTCCGTGCGCAGGGGGTGGGCACGCGTCGTCCGTTGTCCGTTTTCCGTCGTCCGTAGTCTACGGCCCAGCACGGACAACGGAAACGGACAACGGACAACGCCGCTTCAGCCGTGGTACCCTTCGCGCCGCGCAGCCCTGCGCGGAAACAATCATGAACATTAAAAAGCGATTACTGGACGGCGCCCGGATGAACCGCGCGATCCGTCGCATGGCCATTGAAATCGTCGAGCGCAATCGCGGCATCGACGACCTGATGATCGTCGGCATCCGCAGCCGCGGCGTTCCGATCGGCGAGCGCATCGCGCGCGAGATCGAGCAGATGGAAGGGCAGCCTGTCGAATTCGGCATCCTCGACATCACGCTCTATCGCGACGACCTCACCACCGTCGCGCCGCAGCCGGTCGTGAAGCCGACGAAGCTGCCGTCGACGATCGACTCGAAAGTCGTCGTCCTCGTCGACGACGTCCTCTACACCGGCCGCACCGTGCGCGCCGCGCTCGACGCCCTCATCGACTACGGCCGTCCGCGGCAGGTGATGCTGGCCGTCCTCGTCGACCGCGGCCATCGCGAGCTGCCGATCCACGCGGACGTCATCGGCAAGACCGTCCCCACCGACGCGCACGAAGTGATCAAGGTCAAGCTGGCCGAGACGGACGGCGACGACGAAGTCCTGATCATGGAGAAATAGGGCTCAGGGCACGGGGCTCAGGGCTCAGGCCCGCCCGTCCTGCGCCGTGAACCCTGATCCGACGATGTTTTCCTGAGCCCTGAGCCCTGTGCCCTGAGCCCTACAACAATGCGTACCGCCAACTCCGCACTCCGCAGCAAAGACCTGCTCGGCATCGAGCCGCTCACTCCCGACGAGATTCAGTTGATTCTCGATACGGCCGAGGGCTTCAAGGAAGTGAGCGAACGTCCGGTGAAGAAGGTGCCGGCGCTGCGCGGCCAGCTCGTCATCAACCTTTTCATGGAAGCGTCGACGCGCACCCGCGTCTCCTTCGAGATCGCCGAGAAGCGCCTCTCCGCCGACACGCTCAACTTCTCCGCCTCCGGTTCCGCCGTCGAGAAAGGGGAGACCCTCATCGACACCGCCGAGAACCTGATGGCCATGCAGCCGCAGATGATGGTCATCCGCCACAAGCATCCCGGCTCGCCGAAGATGCTCGCGGATCGCCTCCCGGTCTCGATCATCAACGCCGGGGACGGCGCGCACGAGCACCCCACGCAGGCCCTCCTCGACGCCTTCACCATCCGGGAGCGCCTCGGGCGCCTGCAGGGCGTGAACGTCTCGATCATCGGCGACATCGCCCACTCGCGCGTCGTCCGCTCGAACATCCATCTCCTGACGAAGATGAAGGCGAACGTCACGCTGGCCGGACCGCCGACGCTCATGCCGGCCGAAGTGGAGAAGCTCGGCGTGCGCGTCGTGCACTCGCTCGACGCCGCCATCGAAGGCGCCGACGTGATCATGATGCTGCGCGTGCAGCTCGAACGGCAGGGGAAGCTTCGCTTCCCGTCGCTGCGCGAGTACTACAACACCTTCGGCCTCACCCGCGAACGGCTCAACCGCGCCAAGGAAGGCGCCATCGTCATGCACCCCGGCCCGATGAACCGCGGCGTCGAGATCGCCTCCGACGTCGCCGACGGCCCGTGGTCGGTGATCCTCGACCAGGTGACGAACGGCGTCGCCGTGCGCATGGCGGTGCTGTACCTGCTCAGCGGCGCGCATCTCACCGAGTAAGAACTATGAACCTCCTCATCACCAACGCCCGCGTCGTCGATCCTTCGCAGGAGCTCGACGCGCAGCTCGACATCCTCATCGAGGGTGGACGCATCGCGAAAGTCGACAAGAAGCTCAAAGCCAACGTCGACGTCTTCGACGCCACCGGTCTCGTGGCCACGCCCGGCTTCATCGACCTGCACACGCACCTGCGCGAGCCGGGACAGGAGCACAAGGAGACGATCGCCACCGGGACGCGCTCCGCGGTCGCCGGCGGCTACACCGCGGTGTGCGCGATGGCCAACACCGTCCCGCCGAACGACGAGCGCGCCGTCACGGAGATGGTGCTCGCCGAAGCGGCGCGCCGCGGCGCCTGCCGCGTCTACCCCATCGGCGCGGTGAGCAAGGGGCTCAAGGGCGAGGAGATGGCGGAGCTCGCCGACCTGCGCGCCGCCGGCTGCGTCGCCATCAGCGACGACGGCAAGCCGGTCTACAACGCGCAGCTCATGCGCCGCGCGCTCGAATACGCGTCGATGCTCGGCATGCCGGTCATCGCACACGAAGAAGACGCGAACCTCAACGAGGGCGGCGTCATGCACGAGGGCTACTACTCCACCCTCCTCGGCATGAGCGGCATCCCCGCCGCCTCGGAAGAAACGCTCGTCGCCCGCGACGTGATCCTCGCGCGCCTGACCCGCGCGCATCTGCACATCGCCCATCTCTCGACGGCGGGAGCGGTCGATGCCGTGCGCCGCGCGCGTGCCGAAGGGGTGAACGTCACCTGTGAGGTGACGCCGCACCACATCGCCCTCGGCGACGACGCGGTGCAGTCGTTCCACACCTCGCTCAAGATGAACCCGCCGCTGCGCAGCAGCGAGCATCGCGAAGCCATCCTCGCCGGTATCGCCGACGGCACCATCGACGCCATCGCCACCGATCACGCACCGCATCACTTCGACGAGAAGAACGTCGAGTTCGACCTCGCGCCGTTCGGCGTCATTGGCCTGGAGACGGCGTTCGCGGTCTGCTACGAGCATCTCGTGCGGACGAAGCTCGTCCCGTTCTCGCGTCTCGTCGAGCTGCTCTCGACCGGTCCCGCGCGCATCTTCAACCTCGACGGCGGCACTCTCACTACCGGCAGCCTCGGCGATCTGACGCTCGTCGACCTCGAGGCGCGCACGGAAGTGGGGAAGGAGTTCGTCTCCAAAGCGGCAAACTCGCCGTTCATCGGGCAGACGCTGCAGGGACGGGTCGTGGCGACGATCGTCGGCGGCGCGCTCAAATACGACGCGCGCCCGAAAGCCGCCGCGCCGGCGCCGGCGAAAACGGCGAAGCGGAAAAAATGAGCGACACGACCGCCAAACGAGTCGTCATCGTCGACGACTCGACCGCCTACTGCGACCTCTGGTCGACGTTCATCCTCGAGCGCTATGCCGACATGGCCGCGGTCGAGACCTACAGCCACCCCTACGACGCCCTCCCCAAGATCGACGCGTCCATCGACCTCCTCATCGTCGACCTGGAAATGCCCGGGATGGACGGGAAGAAGTTCGTCGACTACGCCCGGCAGAAAGGCCTGCCGGCGCGCCGCATCGTGGTGACGAGCTCGCACTCCGCCGACGAGCTGCACCAGCGCTTCCGCATCGGCGAGACGATCGCCGTGATCAACAAGACCGAAGCCAAGCAGCAGGAAGCGTTTCTCATGATCCTGGACAGCATCATGAGGAAATAGGACGCATATGACAGATAGGACAAAGGGGACACCCCGCCCGTCCGGTCTGCCCCATTCGTCCCATTTGTCCTATTCGTCCCATCACGTGTGATCCAGCGCACACCCGCCAGTCGCTATAATCCCTGCCGCCGATGAGTACCGTCCCCACGCCCGTTGCCGCGGAGCATCCTCCGTTCTCCCTGAACGACCTGCTGGTCTACATGTCCAAGCAGTCGGCGTCGGATCTTCATCTGAAGCCGATGAGGCCGCCGCTCATCCGGGTGCAGGGGAAGCTGATTCCGATCAAGGCGGACCCGCTGCGGCCGTCGGATCTGGAGAAGCTGCTGCTGCCGCTGCTGAACCGCGCGCAGCGGGAGAAGTTCGACCAGTTGCAGTCGGTCGACTTCGGCTACGGCGTCCCGGGTGTGGCGCGCTTCCGCTGCAACATGTACATGCAGCGCGGCACGGTCGGGGCGGTGTTCCGCCGCATCCCGATCAACGTCATGAACATCGACCAGCTCGAGCTGCCGGAAGCGATCCGCGAGATGACGCAGATCCCGGACGGACTCGTGCTCGTCACCGGCCCGACCGGCTCCGGCAAGTCGACCACGCTGGCGGCGATGCTGGCGGAGATCTCGGAGCACGAGCCGCTGCACGTCGTCACGATCGAGGATCCGATCGAGTTCCTCTTCCAGGACCGCACCGCGGCGATCTCGCAGCGCGAGGTCGGCACCGACACGCCGAGCTTCAAGGAAGCGCTGCGCAACGCGATGCGCCAGGACCCCGACATCATCATGGTCGGCGAGATGCGCGACGTGGAGACGATTCAGACGGTGCTCACCGCCGCGGAGACCGGCCACCTCGTCTTCTCGACGCTGCACACCAACAACGCGGCGCAGACGATCGACCGTATCATCGACGCCTTCCCCCCCGACCAGCACAAGCAGATCCGTTCGCAGCTCTCGCTCGTCCTGCGCGGGATCGTCTCGCTCAAGCTCGTCAAGACGATCGACGGCAAGATGACGGCCGCGGTCGAGATCCTGAAGAACTCGCCGCGCATCGCCAAGCTGATCGAGGACGCACACACCAAGGACATCCTCGAGGAGATGGAGGGCTCGGTCGGCCTCTATCGCATGCAGTCGATGAATCAGTCGCTGATCTCGCTGCTCGTGCATCAGAAGATCTCGTATCAGGATGCGATGGCGCTCTCGAGCGACGCCGACGACCTATCACTCAAGCTCCGCAAGCTCTTCCCCCAGATCGAAGAGCGTGTCCGCCAGGGAGGAGACATGGCCCCGAGTTACTCCGATTTTTCGCAGATCACCGAGCTGATGGACATCAAGCGCCTTTATGAGGAGCAGGAAGTCCAGTGGCGCACCCGCCTCAGCGACAAAGACGAGCAGCTCGAAGGACTCCGCCACGACGTCGACTTCCTCCGCCAGCAGCTCGCCCAGTTCCAGGGCGGGCAGAACCAGAAGGACGAAGAGATCGCCCGCATGCGCGGCGAGAACGACCGTCTCCGCGCCGACGCCCAGGCCAAGATCAACCAGCTCCAGGAGCGCATCAAGGAGCTGAACCAGAAGTTGATGGCGGCCGCGCCCGTGAAACGTTAACTGCCGGTTGTTGGTTGTCGGTCAGCGCACACCATGACTACGCCGTCCAAAGCACTCGAAACGTTCCCCAACCCCAACCCCGGCCGCGACTACGAGATCTCCTTCGAAGCGCCGGAGTTCACCTGCCTTTGCCCGATGACCGGGCAGCCCGACTTCGCCACGATCCGCATCCGCTACGTGCCGGATGAAAAGTGCGTGGAGCTGAAATCGCTGAAGCTGTACCTCTGGTCCTTCCGCGACGAAGGGACGTTCCACGAAGCGGTCACCAACCGCATCGCCGACGACGTCCTTGCGGCCGTGGACCCCCGCTTCCTGGAAGTGGAAGGCGACTTCTACATCCGCGGCGGCATCAAGACGCGGGTGCGGGTGCAGCACCGGAAGTAGGGCTCAGGGCTCAGGGCTCAGGGGGGCTCCGCTTCGCGGTCGCTTTTTGCAGCCCAACTCCACGTGTAGCGAAGCTGCCCTGAGCCCTGAGCCCTGGACCCTACCCTGTCCCACATTCGAGCGACTCCCTGAAACGCCGCGCCCCTTCGCCGCACTACCTGCGGCAAGGGGGTTTTATGGATATCCTGAAACACGCAGCCGCGGTTGTCGCGGCGGGCTTCCTCATGGTTGGCGCGCCCGTCGTGGCGCAGGCTCAGTCGCGTACGCAGCTCGATTCCTTCATCGACAGCAAGGGGAAGGTCGTCGGCGTGCGCGTCCATCTCGACCGCGTCGGCGCGGTCATCCGGTCCGGCGAGAAAGACAGCGGCGAGTCCACGTCGCGTGCGGCCGATGCCGTCGCCGCACGCTACTCGCTCCTGAAGACGGCGGAAGGCGATACGCCGCTCTTCGTCTTCGCCACGCAGGGGGAGCGCAGCGCGCTTCTGGGTCTCGCCGGCCGCATCCGCGAGGAACAGCGCGCGACGGTCGAGCAGGCCGGCCTCCTCGTCACCAACGGCCGCACCAGCGTGCCGAACCTGATGACGAACGAGGTCATCGTGCAGTTCGCCAAGGGCTACGGCCCCGCGACGCTGGCGCCCCTCGGCATCCAGACGATCACCGCCAATTCCTTCATCGCCGATCAGTACCTGATGAAGGGCGGCGCGGCTGACGACGCGCTGGCGCTCTCGCGCAAGCTGCGCTCCGTCACCGGCGTGCGCTGGGCCTATCCCAACTTCATCAGCGTCGATCATCCGTACGAGACCGTCCCGGCCGAGCCGTTCTTCGGCAGCCAGTGGCACCTGAAGAACACCGGCGCCAGCGGCGGCACGGCCACGGCCGATGCGCGCAACACGTTCGCGTGGGACATCACGCTCGGCGCGGCGGGCATCCCGATCCAGATCTACGAGCTGGGCGGGTTCGAGGTGACGCACGAGGACCTCGCGCCGAACCTCTGGCAGAACGCGCTGGAAGTCGCGGGTGCCGCGGGCGTCGACGACGACGGCAACGGCGTCATCGACGACTTCAACGGCTGGAACTTCACGCCGTGCGTCGGCGGTCCGCCGCCGGCCGGCTGCGGCAACAACGTGCTCGACGACGGCTTCAACGATCACGCGACGTCCGTCAGCGGCATCGCCGCCTCGCCGATCAACGGCATCGGCGGTGTGGGCTCGTGCCCGCAGTGCACGTTCGCACCGACGTTCCGCACGCCCGCGCAGGGAGACTTCATCAAGGCGCTTCCGTTCAGCTACGCCGAGGCGACCAACATGCCGATCGTGAACAACAGCTGGGGCGGGGGAGGTTTGGTGCCGAACACCGTCGCCGCCATCACCAGCGCCGCGACCAACGGCCGCGGAGGGCTCGGCACGCTGATCTTCTTCGCGGCGGGCAACAATCCGGTCGATCCATGCGCGGCGGCGAATCCGTACGTTTCGCACCCGAACGTCATCTCCATCAGTGGCAGCTCGAACACCGACCGCAAGGTCAACGGCTACGCGTTCGGCAATTGCATCGGCCTCCTCGCGCCGACGTCGTTCAGCCCGAACGATCTTCCGACGCCCACCGGCACGCTGGCCACGACGACCGCCGACCGCATGGGCGTGGGCGGCTACAACAGCACGACCGGCTGCTTCGACGGCGGCATCGTCGAGCCGGCGAATCTCAACTACACCAACTGCTTCGGCGGCACGTCGTCCGCGACTCCGCTCGTCTCCGGCGTCGCTGGGCTCATGCTCACGATGAACAACACGATGAACGTCACGCAGATGAAGAACGCGCTGCAGGACACGGCGGACAAGATCGAAGACTCCGTCGGCGCGTACTCGACGGCGAGCGGCTTCAGCACGCCGGGCGGCGCCGCGACGCATGGCTTCGGCCGCGTCAACTCGCGCGAAGCCGTCCGCCTCGTCACCCCCGTCGTCTCCGGTGGCCTCGGCAGCACCGACATCTTCATCCGCGACAACCGCCTCGACTGGGGCAACACCGACCAGCCGAGCAACACGCTTTACGAGCCGGTGCGCGGCTTCATCCCGCACTGGCAGAGCGTCGACATCAAGGTCGACGCGCCGCCGCACGGCGTGGCCCCCACCACGAACGCAACGTTCGAAGCGTTCGTCGACGAGCAGGCGCAGGAAGGCGTCATCAACAAGATCTACGTGCGCGTCCGCAACCGCGGCCCGGTCACAGCGACGAACACGATCGTCAAGCTGCACTGGGCGTACGCCGGTGCCGGCCTTCCGGCGCTCCCGGGTGCGTTCTGGACGAACTACCCCCTCGATACGCCGTCACCCGCGTGGAACTCGCTCGGCGTGCAGAACGTCGGCAACCTCGCGTACTCCGGCGCCTCCGTGGCCAACACCGGCGGCGACGCCGCGGCGGTCGTCACGTTCGACTTCCTCGCGCCGCTGGTCGACCTCACCGACCCGCAGCCGCATCACTACTGTCTCTTCGCCGTCATCGACTCGACGGAGAACCGCCCCGGCCCGAAGACGCGGCCGACCGTCCCGGCGGACTTCATCCCTGATGCGATCACGCCGACGGACAACAACGTCACGCATCGCAACATCTACCTCGCCGGCGACGGCGTCATGGACCTGAGCGATTCGATCTACGTCTGGAACCCGAGCCTCCGCGACGAGCTGGTGGCGGTCCTCAACGCGGACATCCCGCGCGGCTGGCTGGTCGAGACGTACCCGATCAAGCTGGGCGAGCGCGTCACTCTGAAGCCTGGCCAGGGCATCCAGGTGAAGGTGCGCGTGGTCAAGCCGTCGTCCGTCGCCACGGCGGACATCGTCATCAGCCAGGAAACGTACGTCGGCAAGGAGCGCGTCGTCGGTGGCATGACGTACCGCTTCAGCAAGCGCACGGAAACGAAGCAGTAGGTGTGTGTGTGGCCGGCGTTGCGCGCCGGCCACATTATTTTTGGGGAACTAAGAGGACGAATAGGACCTGTAGGACAGCGACTATCGTTCCCCTACGTAGTCGCGCCTGAGACGCCACTGGCGGTTCACAAACTCCACGAAGCCCGCGCTGCCGCTTTCGATCCATTCGGTCAGGATCTCCACGCTGGTCTCATCCAGCGCTTCCACGATGGACAGGCTGGCTGCTTCGGCGATGCGGGTGATCGGTTTGTCCAGCTCCGCGATGATCCTGGCCGAGCGGGCCAGCGTGCCGGCCAGGTCGAGGTCGTGCTCCATGGCGATCATGCGGGAGGCGGTCAGCGTCAGCAGGACGGCGCCGTTCCAGTTCGATTTTTCGTCCCAGCGCGGCGGCAGGATGAAGTCGGCCATGCCGTGCTCCGCGGCCAGCGCCGCCAGATGCCGCTCCGTGGCGATGTGCAGCGGCTCGACGTCGGAGTGGAAGAGCATCGCGTACGTCTCGTCGTCCTCGCCCGTGGCGAGCGCCTGCTTCGCCGTTGGATCGAGCTCGATCGGCAGCGCGGCGAGAAACTTCGCGCCGCTCCCGAGCTCCGCGACCGCGGCCAGCGTCGCCAGCTCCGTCGTCACGGGATAAAGCACCGGCACCGCGACGCCCCACTGCAGCTCGCGCGAGCGCGCTTCCTCGAACAGCGCCGCCAGCCGCTCCGTCTCGACTGGCCAGGCGGCGATGACGATGGTCGTGTCGCGCGGGACGCGATGCGGCAGCACGCCGCGCGTGGAGATGACGTGGATCGCGCCGAGCTGCCACTCCTCAGCCAGTGCCAGCGCTTCCTCGCCGCGCCGGAAAATCTCCTCGGCGATCTCCGTCGCTTCGATCAGTAGAGGCTCCTGCGGCTTGCGGCGCATCAGCTCTTCGCGCACGTGCTCCGCGACGCCGACGTCGAGCTTCTCCGCGCCGGTCGCGCGCAGGTCGAGGTAATCGATGGCGATGGGTGTGGCGCGGCGCGAGGCGTACGGCGCCACCGTGGTCGCGGCCCAGAACGGCGGTTCGGGCGCGGGGGAGCGTCGCACGCGCAACGCCGACCCCTTGCGGTAGATGATCATCGCCGCAGGTACGGTCCGACGAGGTTGCGGATGTACTTGGCCACCATGTCGAACTCGAGATTGACGCGGCTGCCGATGTTGGCGGTGCCGAGGTTCGTGCGCCGCAGCGTCTCGGGGATGAGCGCGCCGCCGAAGCTCGACGCCTCGGGATCGACGATCGTGAGCGACACGCCGTCGACCGCGATCGATCCTTTGCTCACGATGAGATCGGAGAACTCCTCCGGGTAGCTCCAGCGGTAGACGGCGAACTCCCCTTCGTGCTGGATGGAGATGAGCGTGCCGACGGTGTCGACGTGCCCCTGCACGATGTGGCCGCCGAGGCGGTCACCGACGGCGAGGGCGCGCTCGACGTTGACGCGCATTCCGGTGCCGAGCGTGCCGAGCGTCGTCTTCGCCAGCGTCTCGTCGGAGAGGTCGGCGGTCAGCGCGCCGTCTTCGTCCGGCAGCACGGTCAGGCAGACGCCGTTGACGGACAGCGACTCGCCGCGCACGAACGGCTCCGCATCGGTGGTGCGGATGTGCAGCCGCGCGCCCGAGGCGAGCTTCTCGTACTGCTCGATGGTGCCGGAGTGATTGATGATGCCGGTGAACATTGGCTGGTTTATCTAGACGGGATATGCCGTGAGCATCAGGTCGTTCCCGACGAACTCGGCGCGATCAAAGCGGAAGCGGTACGCGTCTGTCAACCGGCTGACGGCCTCGCCGGTGAAAATCGAGGGAGCGTCGGAGCCGCCGACGATCATCGGGGCGACGAAGACGACCATCTTCTGCCACAGGCCGCGGCGGATGAACTCGGAGTGGACGACGGCGCCGCCTTCGACGAGCACGGACTGGATGCCGCGCGCGTGGAGCTCGCCGAGGACGCGCTCGAGATCGGTGCGCCCGTCGGTGGGGACGAGCTCCAGCGACGCCGAGGGTTCGTAGCGCGCCGGCTGGCTGGTGAAGAGGATGGTGCGGTCGCCGCCGAGGATCTGCGAGTGCGGGGCGACTTCGCCGTCGCCGTCGAGCACGACGCGTGTCCACGGCGTGACGCCGCCGGCGAGGCCGAGGCGGCGGGTGAGGCGGGGATTGTCGGCGGCGACGGTGCCGCTGCCGATGAGGATGGCGTCGACTTCCTCGCGCAGCGCGAGGCTGCGCTCGCGCGCGGCTTCCGAGGTGATCCACTGCGATTCACGCGCGACCGTGGCGAGCTTCCCGTCGAGCGTCATCCCGGCTTTGAGGATGACGAACGGCAGCTTCTGCGTCATCGCCCAGACGAACTTCTCGTTGAGGCGCCGCGCCTCGGTCTCCAGAACGTCAGTGGAAACCTCGATGCCGGCTTCGCGCAGGCGTTCGATGCCGCGGCCGTGCACCAGTTCATTGGGATCGGACATGGCGATGACGACGCGGCTGACGCGCGCTTCGATGACGGCTTCGGCGCACGGGCCGGTGCGTCCCTGGTGCGTGCACGGCTCCAGCGTCACGTAGAGCGTGGCGCCGCGCGCGTCGACGCCGCGAAGCGCTTCGATCTCGGCGTGTGGTTCCCCCGCGCGGTGGTGAAAGCCCTCGCCGAGGACGGCGCCATCGCGCACGATGACACAGCCGACCATCGGGTTGGGGCTCGTGGAGTAGCGGCCGCGTTCCGCCAGCTCGAGAGCGCGGCGCATGTAGTGCTCGTCAGTCACGCGCGGATTGTATGGGACCGATAGGACGAATAGGACGAATAGGACCTATACGACGAATAGGACCTGTAGGACAGAACCCATCGCCGTGCGCCGCCAGGTAAAACAAAAAGGCCCGGGTTTCCCCGGGCCTTCAGTAAGAACCGTGGTGCTGCTTACGGGACCTGCAGAATGCGGTAGCCGGTGATCGGGTCGCCGCCCTGACGGGCCGGGGTGGTCACGTACATGCGCACGCGCTGGCCGCTGCGGAAGCGGTCGATGGTCTGGCGGAACTGCTCGACGCTGGTGACGCGGACGCCCTGCACTTCGCTGATGACGTCGCCCTGGGAGATGTTGGCTTCGCCGGCGGCCGAGACGTTCTTCACGCTCGTGACGACGACGCCCTGGAGGTTCGTCGGGATGTTGTACATCTGGCGGTTGGCGGTGGTGATGTCGCCGACCGACATGCCGAGCTTGTTGCGCGTCGGCTCGGCCTCGGACTCTTCTTCCTCGGCCTCGTCGCTGTCGAGCGGACGCTCGGCGGTCTTGGCGGTGAGGGTGCGGCGCTCGCCGTTGCGGAGGAGCGTCACCTTCACGTTGCTGCCAACGGGGAGATAGGAGATGTAGTCGATCAGCTCGCGGTTGTTGCGGATCGGACGGCCGTCGACTTCGACGATGACGTCACCGTGCTCGATGCCGGCCTTGTCGGCGGGCTTGCCCGGCTCGACGGTCTGGACGAGCGCGCCGCGCGCTTCCGGCAGGTTGAAGGCTTCCTTCGTCTCTTCACTGACGTCGGAGATCTGCATGCCGAGGTAGCCGCGCGTGACCTTGCCTTCCTTGAGCTGCGGGAGGAGGCGCTTGGCCGTGTTGATCGGCGTGGCGAAGCCGAGGCCCTGGGCGCCGCCGCGGATGGCGGTGTTGATGCCGATGACCTCACCGGAGATGTTCAGCAGCGGTCCGCCGGAGTTGCCGAAGTTGATGGCGGCGTCGGTCTGGATGAAGTTCTCGAACGAGGAGGTCTCGCGGGAGAGGCCGAGCGAGCGGCCCTTGGCGGAGATGACGCCGACCGTGAGGGTGTTCTCGAACTGGAACGGATTGCCGATGGCGATGGCCCAGTCACCCTTGCGGATGCGGTCCGAGTCGCCGAGGGGGATGAAGGGGAGATTGCCGCCGATGTCGATCTTGAGGAGGGCGAGGTCGGTCGCGGGGTCGCGGCCGACGATCTTGGCGGTCGTGCGGCGGGCGCCGTTGCCGTTCTCATCCTCGCCGTAGACGACTTCGACCTTCGCGGCGCCTTCGACGACGTGGTTGTTGGTGATGATGTAGCCGTCGTTCGAGATGATGAAGCCGGAGCCGCCGCTCTGCTCGCGGCGCTCGTCGTCCTGGTCCGGGTTGCCGCGCCGGCGCGGATCGGGGAAGAAGAACTCGAACGGATCCATGCCGAACTGGCGGCGGCGCTGGTCGCTGCCGCGGACGATCTCCGTCGATTCGATGGAAACGACGGCGGGGGCGACGCGCGAGGCGACGTCGGCGAACGAGGGGATGGTGACCGCGGTGACGGCGCCCGCCGGCGCCTGGATGGCCGACTGTGCGTTGGACCGCCGCATCAGCCCCAGGTCGGCGCTGACGAGAACGCCGAAGGCGACGGAAGCGATGACGATCGCGATCGTCGAAAGAATACGTTTGGTGGACTGATTCATAGGTTTGATGACTCCTCCTGGTGAAAGAGAGACGCGGGGTTTGAAGAATGCGTCCGTGCAGCGTAAGTGCCACAAGGATGCACACATTCCCGGCTATTGAGACGCTCGGGCGTCGTCATTGTTTCGTTTTCGGGCAGTTACGGTTCGGTAGACGGTTTTGACGACAGCCGGGCGCAAAAAAAAAGCCCCGCTACGCGCGGGGCCGGTTGTCCAGGAGTTCGAAAAGGTTCCAGGAGAGCGAAAAGGGGAAAACTTCGAAAAGGAGAGAGAGCGTCGTCAGGCGACGCGGCGCCGGCCGACGATCAGCCGGTAGACGAAGAGCAGGATCAGCGCGCCGATGATCGATCCGATCCACCCTGCGGTCGTATTGTTTTCTCTCCCCATGATCGATGTCGCGAGGAAGCCGCCGACGAACGAGCCGGCGATGCCGAGAAGGATCGTGACGATCCAGCCACCCGGATCACGGCCGGGCATGAGGAACTTCGCGATCGCTCCGACGATCAGACCAAAAAGCAACCATCCGATGATGTTCATGTGCTGTTGTCCTCCAGCGTTTCCGCCAGCGGCATGTGCACGCTGGCGAATCAACTGTTGAGCAACAGGGGTGCCAGACCGAGCCGGTGAGGTGGAAGCCGAAGTCAGAACGCAGAACGCAGAACGGAGAATTGAGAACCCGAGAGCCTCTGTACGCCTGCGAATTCTGCGTTCTACGTTCTGACTTCGGCGTTCTGACTTCGGGTTCTTCCTTTCCTCGGCGCGGGGACCGTTTTTGCTACCCTTCGCCAGCCATGACCAAGAAGATCGGAATCCTTACCGGCGGCGGCGACTGTCCCGGCCTCAACGCCGTGATCCGCGCCGCCGTCCGCACCCTCACCCGCGACCACGACATCGACGTCGTCGGTATCCAGTTCGGGTTCGAAGGTCTCCTCACAGGGAACATCGTTCCGCTCACTCAGGAAACGATCCGCGGCATCCTGCCGAAAGGCGGCACGCTGCTCCGCACCACCAATCGCGGCAACCCCTTCGAATATCCGGCCGGTCCGGGTAACGCCTGCACCGACCGCTCCCAGGAGGTCGTCGACAACATCCGCAAGCTCGGCATCGACGGCATCATCGCCATCGGCGGCGACGGCACGCTCAAGATCGCCCAGCGCCTCTGCGACCTCGGCATTCCCATGGTGGCCGTGCCGAAGACCATCGACAACGACCTCGAAGCGACGGACTACACCTTCGGCTTCCACACCGCGGTCGCTGTGGCGACCGAGGCCGTCGATCGACTCCATACGACGGCGGAGAGCCACGACCGCGTCATGATCCTCGAGGTGATGGGGCGCAACGCCGGCTGGATCGCGCTCTACGCGGGGCTCGCCGGCGGCGCCGACATCATCCTGGTGCCGGAGA
Organism: Thermoanaerobaculia bacterium; assembly: GCA_036380735.1. Lineage (GTDB taxonomy): Bacteria > Acidobacteriota > Thermoanaerobaculia > Gp7-AA8 > Gp7-AA8 > DASVEE01. The sequence goes on from DASVEE010000071.1 coordinate 154,224, forward strand.
TCGAGTACGACCCGCAGTCCATCGTCAACTCGATCCGCGAGCGCCAGCAGGAAGGGTCGAAGTTCGACATCATCGTCGTCGCCGAAGGCGCCAAGCGCAAAGGCGGCGAAGAAAGCTACCTCGACAAGGCGGCGCGCCGGCTCGGCGGCATCGCCTACCAGGTCGCGGCCGACATCCAGCAGCACATCGACCTCGAGATCCGCGTCACCGTCCTCGGGCACGTGCAGCGCGGCGGCTCGCCCATCGCCTTCGACCGCATCCTCGCCAGCCGCTACGGCAAGGCGGCGGCCGACCTCGTGGCGCGAGGGGAGTTCGGACAGATGGTCGCGCTGCGCGAGGAGCGCATCGTTGCCGTTCCCATTCGCGACGCCGTGTCGCGGCAGAAGAGCGTCGACCCCGACGGCGAGGTCGTGAACACCGCGCGCAGCCTCGGCATCTCATTCGGCGACGGACGATAGAAGGAGCAGAGCCAGATGACTTTGATCGATTACCGGGTGGAAAAAGGCGTCGCGATCTTCGAGCTGAACGATCCCCCCGCCAACACCTACACGTACGAGATGAACCGCGAGCTCGACGACTGCATCCTCCGCGCGCGCATGGATGACGACGTCCACGTCATCGTCCTCCGCGGCGCCGGCGAGAAGTTCTTCTCCGCGGGCGCGAACATCAAGATGCTCTCGGAGGTCACCCCGCAGTTCAAGTACTACTTCTGCCTCCACGCGAACGAGACGATGAACCGCCTCGAGCAGACGCCGAAGCTCGTCATCGCCGCGCTGAACGGTCACACCGTCGGGGGCGGCTTCGAGATCGCCATGGCCGCCGACATCCGCATCGCCCTGCAGGGCGGCGGCAAGTGGGGGCTGCCCGAGGTGAGTCTGGGCGTGCTGCCCGGCACCGGCGGCACGCAGCGCCTGTCGCGCCTCGTCGGCAAGACCAAGTCGATCGAGCTGATGATCGAAGGCACCCTCCACGATTACGAGGAAGCGCTCCGCCTCGGCGTCATCAACTACCTCTGGCCCGCCGAAGAGGACGGGAAGAAGTGGTGGGACCGCGTGATGGAGTACGCCTGGAGCTTCTGCCCCCCGAACCGCGCCTCGAAGGCGGTGGGCCGCATCAAACGCGCCGTGCAGACCGGCTGGGAACTGCCGATCGAATCGGGCCTGGCCCTCGAACGGGAACTGCAACAGCAGCTCTTTCAGAGCGAAGACGCCAAGGAAGGGCTGGCCGCCTACGGCGAAAAGCGCAAAGCGGCGTTTTCCGGAAAGTAGAACGATCGGACGGATAGGACCCCACATCCCATCTGTCCTATCCGTCCTATTGTCCCATTCGTCCTATCGTCTTTTGCGCCGCGCGATAAACTACGCGCACCATGCGCTACCGTCCCCTCCACGGCACCAACTTCCAACTCTCCGAGCTCGGCTTCGGCACCTGGACCGTCACCACCGGCTGGTGGGGGACGTACACGGACGCCGAGGCGGAGCGCATCATTCGCGCGGCGATCGCGCGCGGCATCAACTACATCGACACCGCCGACGCCTACGGCAACGGGCGCGGTGAGACCGTGCTGGCGCCGGTCCTCAAGGACCACCCCGACCTCGTCGTCGGCACCAAGTTCGGCTACGACTTCTACAACAACCCGGAGCGCCCCCGCGGCCAGCGCGAGCTGCCGCAGGACATGTCGCCGAAGTTCATCCGCTTCGCCTGCGAGCAGTCGCTCAAGCGCCTCGGCGTCGATCACATCGCCATCTACCAGCCGCACAATCCGCGCGTCGTCACGCTGCTCACCGACGAGCATTGGGAGACGCTCGAAGCGCTGAAGCAGGAAGGGAAGATCTCCTCCTGGGGACCGTCGCTAGGACCGGCCATCGGCTGGCGCGACGAAGGGATCTACGGGGTGGGCGTGCGGAAAGCGCCTGTCACTCAGATGATCTACAACATCCTCGAGCAGGATCCCGGCCGCGAGTTCATCCTCGCCGCCGAGACCGCCCAGCGCGGGGAGCATTACGCCGGCATCAGCGAAGCCATGCGCGGCGAAGCCAGCAAGCGTCAGTGCGAGCCGAGCTCCGCCTTCGACAGCGGCTTCCGCGCGTGGCGAACCCCGGCTCTGGCCGAGGGGGGACCGCAGTTCCTGATCCGCGTGACGCACTCGTCCGGGATGCTGGAAGGGAAGTACACCCTCGAGACGAAATTCGACGAGAGCGACCATCGCTCCCACCGTCCGAAGTCATGGCTCGTAGAGGGGGTGCAGAAGATCGATCGCCTCAGGCCGCTGTGCGAAGCGCGCGGCGTCACCGTCGGCGAGCTCGCACTGCTGTGGCTCTACGCGCACCCGAGCATCCTCTCCGCGCTGCCGAACATCTACGACGAAACGCAGCTCGACGAGTTCGCCGCCGCCTCGGAGCATCCGCCGCTGACGGACAGCGAGATGGAGCAGATCCACGAGCTCTACGTCCGCAATTTCGACATAACCCCATATGTTGAAGAGCCGGCAATCGCGTAGAACCTGTGCGGACGATGGGGTCCGCCCTTGCAGTCTATGCTTTCTTAGCATAAAATAAATTTCGTGCTCCGCCGAGCCCTTCCCCTCGTGCTGTTCGTGTCTCTGCTGGCCGCCGCATGGCCCGCTTCGGCGAAGCTCCAGCTCCGGAACGGCTGGGTGAAGGCGTTCGTCCAGTCCACCGACCCCGCGCTCGTGCAGACCATCGCCTCCGACGCCGGCGGCGAGGTCGTCTGGCGCTACATGCAGAACACGCTCGTTTACGTCCCCTCCTACGAGGCGCTTTTAGCGCGCGCACGCCAGGCGAACATCACCGCCACGCCGGCGTCGATGGAGGAGCTCGTCTACGTCAATAACCGTCCCCTCGATCCGCGGCACGGCGTGCCGGCCGCGATCCCCTCGGAGCAGATCTTCCATTCGTACCCGCCGCTGAAGAAGGGGCTCTACATCCTGCAGTTCGCCGGTCCGATCGAAAGCGCGTGGGTCACGCAGCTCGATCTGATGGGCATCAAGCAGGTCGAGCCGATCCCGAACCGGGCCATGATCGTCGTCTCCACGCCGGAGGCGATCGTGCAGGCCGACGCGCTGCCGTACGTCCAGTACCGCGACTTTCTCCACCCGTACCTCAAGGACGGCAGCAACGCCGACCCTTACCGTTACTTCAAGGCCACGTTCCGTCTCGCGCCGGTCGACGAGGCCGAGCAGCTCGCCCGCGAGCTGAAGGCGCTCGCCGTCGCACGCACGCCGAGCGGCGAGTGCTACCGCGGCCTGGAGCTGCAGTTTGCCGCCGCGAATCCGCTCGTCGTCACGACCTTCGTCGGTCCTTCCGAGGTGGACGTGCATGGGGCGATGCCGATGGAGGCGCCGCCCGGCACCGAGATCATCGTCTGGGTCTCGGGCAGCGTCGACGACGTCTACTTCGGCCAGGTCGCCGCCAAACGCTTCGTCCGGCTCGACAACGACCGGCTGCTCGTCGAAGTGCCCGACCTGCCGGAGGGCGCGGTCGACATCTCCGTCGAGAACGTCGACGGCTGGCGGCAGGTGCTGCAGGCGGGCGAGACGCGCGGCTTCCGCGTCACCCCGCACGTGGGGAAGCTGTGGCTCAACAAGGGCGACGTCGTCGTCTCCACCTATACGCAGACCTCATTCAACGCGCCGCCGCTGTGGGACGTCCGCTGGGTCTCGCCCGACGGCGATCTCCGCGTGCGTCGCCACAACGAGGCCGACTTCGTCTACTTCGGGACGCGCGGCCTGCTGAACACCATCGGGTACCACACGTCGACGCAGTTCGACGCACGCCTCGACATCCGCGGCGTGGCGCCCTCGGTTCTGAGCGGCGCGTCGGGACTCGTGACCGCTGCGAATGGCTCCGCTTTCGTCGCGCGTGCCGAGGAGGTCATCCACTACGCCGCGGACGCAACGACGAAGATCGCGACCTTTCCGCTGACCAACGTCCGGGCGATGGATCTCGACAGCGACCAGTGCACGCTGGTCTATCTCTCGTCCGACGCGATCGGCCTCTACGACGTCTGCCGCCGGCAGGCGATCGGCACGATCACGCGCAATGCCGGCGCGCGCGCCGTGAAGTTCCTTCCGGACGGGACGATCCTGGCCGGAGGCTCCGGCACGTGGCGCCTCACGCGCGAGGGCGGCGTCATCGCCGCGACGCAGACGCCGGTGGGCTCGATCGCCATCGCGCCCGACGCGACGTTCGCCTGGCTCGCGTCGAACGACATGCTCTACCGCTACGACTTTGCCTCGAACACGCTGCTCAGTCCTTCGCCGATCGGGCTGCGTCCGGCGGGGGCGGTGGTGAACTCCATCGCCGTCTACGGCGAATGGACCGCCGCGCGCGGCTTCGCCCAGTACGCCGACGATCCGCACATCGACGACGTCGTCGGCCTCCACAAGGGCCCCGGCGCCCGCGTCTTCATCCAGGGCCGCGGCTTCGTCCCCGGCGCGACCGTGACGATCGGCGGCCTCGAAGGAATCAACGTCGAAGTGCCCAGCCCCATCGGCGTGGCCTTCACCATGCCCGCCGGAGCGCTGGGCGACCGCCACGTCATCGTGATCAACCCCAACGGCATCCGCGCCACCTTCACCCTGCCGGCCGAGCCCCAGATCCCCGGCGGCCGCCGCCGCGCCGTGGCCCCGTAAAGCCCGATAGGACGAATAGGACCCATAGGACCTATGGGACCCCACCCGGCCCATTAGCCCAACCATGCCGGTGTCACCCGCTGGCCGGGCGGCGCGCCACAGGCTATCGCCAGAACGCAACTGCACCGCCGTACTTGCGCCAGTCCGGGTGGGCGGGGTCCTATTCGTCCTATAGGTCCTATTTGTCCTATCGCTTTTGCTAGCATGCGCACCCATGACTGCGATTGCCTCCGAACCCACCATTCAGAACCGGCTGTTCATCAACGGTGACTTTGTCGACGCCCGCTCGGGGGAGACGTTTGCCACCTCGAATCCTGCGACCGAGGAGAAGCTCGCGGACGTGGCTTCCGCCGGCGTCGAGGACGTCGATCTCGCCGTGCAGGCGGCGCGCGCCCAGATGGAGCCCGGGTCCGAGTGGCAGAAGATGAAGCCGCGCGATCGCGCGAAGGTCATGTGGCGCCTGGCGGACATGCTCTCCACGCGCGCGGCGGAGATCGGACGCATCGAGACGCTCGACAACGGCAAGCCGATCTTCGAGTCACAGTTCGTCGACACGCCGGCCGCGGCGGAGTGCCTCTACTACTTCGCCGGCTGGTCGGGCAAAGTGACGGGGGAGACCATCCCCGTCGCGGACGGTGCCTTCACCTACACCCTGCGCGAGCCCATCGGCGTCGTCGGCGCCATCACTCCGTGGAACTTCCCGCTGATGCTCGCTGTCTGGAAGATCGCCCCGGCGCTCGCCTGCGGCAATACCGTCGTCATCAAGCCGGCGTCGAACACGTCGCTCTCGCTCCTCAAGTTCGCCGAATACGCCAAGGAGTGCGGCCTGCCGCCGGGCGTGCTGAACGTGATTCCGGGTCGCGGCAGCGTCGTTGGCAACGCCATCGTCGATCACCCGGGTGTCGATGCCATCGCCTTCACCGGCTCGACGGAAGTGGGCCGCGGCCTCATGGCGCGCGCCGCGAAGACGCTCAAGAAGATCTCGCTCGAGCTGGGCGGCAAGTCGCCGAACATCGTCTTCGCCGACGCCGACCTCGACGCCGCCGCGCGCGGTGCGCTCAACGCCATCTTCTACGGCAAGGGCGAAGTCTGCGCCGCCGGCTCGCGTCTTCTCGTCGAGCGGTCGGTGCACGATGAGCTGATGGAGAAGGTGATCGAGCGCGCCAACAAGATGGTCGCCGCCGATCCGCTCCACCCGAAAACGCGCCTCGGCGCCATCGTCTCCAAGGAGCAGATGGAGAACGTCCTCGGCTACATCGAGACCGGCAAGAACGAAGGCGCGAAGCTCGTCGCCGGCGGCGAGCGCGTCGACATCGGCACCGGCAAGGGTTTCTTCGTCAAGCCGACCATCTTCGACGGCGTCACCTCCGACATGCGCATCGCGAAGGAAGAGATCTTCGGACCGGTGCTGGCCACCATCGACTTCAAGGACGCCGACGATGCGGTAGTGCAGGGCAACTCCACCGTCTACGGCCTCGCCGCGGCGGTGTGGACGAGGGACGTGAGCAAAGCGCACCGCGTCGCCCGCGCGCTGAAGGCCGGCACCGTCTGGGTCAACACGTACAACCTCTACGACCCGGCGCTCCCGTTCGGCGGCTTCAAGGAGTCCGGCTTCGGCCGCGACCAAGGCCGAGACGCGCTGGAAAAGTACACGCAGACCAAGAGCGTCTGGGTGAACCTGTAAGTTCGTTCATGGGACAGCTAGACGAATGGGACCCTCATCGGTCCCCTTCGTCCCATCGGTCCCATTCGTCCCACCGATGCCGAAGTCACGCACCACAGTCGTTGAAGCGCCGGCCGCCGCCCCGGGCCTGCGCCGCGGCATCGCCCTGACGATCCTCGCGGCGATCGTCATCACCTCGCTGGGGCTGGCCATCACCAGCATGCTCCACGATTCCGCGACGGCGGACGAGCCGGCGCACATTGCCGCGGGCGTGCTCAAGCTGCGGAAGGGATGGCTGCACTTTTACGGCGAGCAGTCGCTGCTGCCCGACGTCATCATCGGCGTTCCGCTCGTGCTCGCGGGCTACGAATACTCGCCGATCTACGACGAGCTCGATCCGTGGCAGATCGGGCGGCGCCTGCTGTACGACGCCGGCTACGACGCGCAGCGCATGCTGACGGTGGCGCGCATCCCGGCAGTGCTGGCGTTCGCCGGAACGCTCCTCCTCATCTACGCCTTCGTCGCGCGTGAGAGCGGCCGCCGCGAATGGGCGCTCGTCGCGACGGCGCTTGCCGCGTTCGGTCCGACGTTCATGGCGCACGGGCGTCTGGCCACGGCGGACATGACGCCGACGTTCTTCTGCTTCGCCGCGACCATGCTCTTCTTCCGCCTCGTGGAGCGGCCGACGATTCCGCGCGGCCTCGCCTTCGGCGCCGTCACCACGCTGGCCGTGCTGGCGAAGATGTCGTCGCTCAGCCTCGGGCCCTTCTTCGTGCTGCTGCTCTTCTTCCTGCGCAAGCGGATCGCGTGGCGTCCGATGCTGGTCGCGCTCGGCTGCGGCATGGTGCTCGCCGCGGTCATGCTCGAGCTGCTCTACACGCCGCTGGCCGGTCCCGATTTTCTGGCGACGCTCGACAACCCCAGCCGCGCGTTCATCGGCTTCCGCACCTTCTTCAAGCAGTTCGGCGCCATCAACTTCTACTACAGCGGCGAGCACGGTCATCCCCAGTTCCTCCTCGGCGAGTTCCGCACGACCAGCGGCTGGGCCTACTACTACCTGGTGGCGCTGTTCCTCAAGACGCCCATCCCGGCGCAACTGCTGGTGCTGTTTGCGGTGTGGACCGCCATTCGAGGCGATCGCACGAAGAGAACGAACAGGACCCATGGGACGGATGGGGGGACGGAGAGGACGCCGCTGACCGCTTTGCGCGCGATGCTGCTGTTCGTAGCGGTCTTTCTGGCGGCCGCGTCATCTAGCAACATCGCCCTGGGCGTGCGGTACGTACTGTTGATCTTTCCGTTTGCCTTCGCCGCGGTGGGGTTGGCGCTGGCGCAGTCGGGGCTGACGTTGCAGTCGCTGGCGAAGCGGCGTGGCCTTGCCGTGCTTCTCTCGCTGCTGGTGGCGTGGCACATCGCGGAGAACGTTCGCACCTACCCCTCGTACATCAGCTACTTCAACAACTTCATCGACGACCGGCAGAAGGATCACCTCCTCATCGACTCCAACCTCGACTGGGGGCAGGACCTCCGCCGGCTCCGCTACTGGATGGACGAGAACCAGGTACGGGATCTGCGGGTGCACTACTTCGGCGGCGGCGAGCCCGCGGCCGAGCTCGGCCCGAACGCCGAGATCTGGATCGGGCCGAACCTCCCGCCGCTGCCGCCCGGCTACTTCGCCGTCAGCCGGCATCTCAAGCGCATTACCGATCTCCGGTCGCTCTCGCCGGTCGGCTACGACGAGTACCTCCGCCGCTCGCGCGCACGTTTTGTCACGACGATTGGCGGTTCCATCGATATCTATCGCGTCGACTGACGCTACAATCCCGCTCTCCAGAGATTCGAAAGGACAACTATGACCAGAAAATGGTTGGTGATCTTGACCGCGGTCGCAACGCTCGGAATCCTCGGCTGCCCGCCGAAGCCCGAGGGCGGCGGCAGCGGCAATACCGACGCCACGGGTGGCGAGATCCTCATCGGTGAATACGGGTCGCTCAGCGGCTCGGAGGCCACGTTCGGCCAGTCGACCCACAACGGCATCATGATGGCCGTCGACGAGATCAACGGCGCGGGCGGCGTCAACGGACGCAAGCTCAAGGTGCTGACCGAGGACGATCAGTCCAAGGCCGAGGAAGCGGCGAACGCCGTGACCAAGCTCATCGCGCAGAACAGCGTCGTGGCCGTGCTCGGCGAAGTCGCTTCGTCGAACTCGCTCGCCGCCGCGCCCATCTGCCAGAACAACAAGGTCCCGATGATCACGCCGGCCTCGACGAATCCGGCCGTCACCGAGAAGGGCGACTACATCTTCCGCATGTGCTTCATCGATCCGTATCAGGGGGAGGCAATGGCCAACTACCTGACCAAGGATCATCAGCCGAAGATCACCAAGGCGGCGATCCTGGTCGACGTGAAGAGCGACTACTCGACCGGCCTGGCCAGCTTCTTCGAGCGGACCTTCGTCGCCAACGGCGGCCGCATCGTCTCGAAGGCGAGCTACTCGAAGGGTGACTCCGACTTCCGTTCGCAGCTCACCACGATCAAAGCGGCGGCGCCGGAGGTGATCTTCGTCCCCGGCTATTACAACGACATCGGGCAGATCGCCACGCAGGCGCGCGACCTCGGCATCACCGTGCCGCTCGCCGGCGGCGACGGCTGGGAATCGCCGAAGCTGATCGAGATCGGCGGCAAGAACCTCGAGGGCTGCTTCTACTCCAACCACTACCACGCCGAAGATCCGACGCCCGCCGTGGCGAACTTCGTGACCAAGTACCGCGAGCGCTTCGGGCAGACGCCCGACTCGCTGGCGGCGCTCGGCTATGACGCCGCGCGCGTGCTGGCCGATTCGATCAAGCGGGCCGGCTCCACCGACGGCGCGAAGCTCCGCGACGCGATCGCCGCGACGAAGGATTTCGCCGGCGTCACCGGCAACATCACCCTCGGCCCGGACCGCAACCCCGTCGGCAAGAAGCTGGCGATCCTGGAAGTGCGGAACGGTCAGTTGGCGCTGAAGGCCATCGTCGACCCGTCCGGCAATGCCAGCGGTCCCGCCGCGACCGGCACCACCGCGCCGGCGGCCTCCACCACGACGGCGCCGGCCGCTACCGCCACCACGGCGCCGGCCGCGCGGTAGTCCGCATCACCGGTTGATCCTCTAAGGGGCAGGCCTTCGGGCCTGCCTTTTTTTCATCGGACCCATAGGACGGATAGGACAGACAGGACGGATAGGACTGATGATCCCCACGCCCTTCACGGTTCCCCACATTCCTCTTTACATCTCCACGCCCGCCGAGTAGTTTTCGCAAACTCTGAATGGAGATCTTTCTTCAGAACCTACTCAACGGAATCGCCGTCGGCGCCATCTATGCGCTCATCGCGCTCGGCTACACGATGGTCTACGGCATTCTCAAGCTGATCAACTTCGCCCACGGCGACATCTTCATGATCGGCTCGTTCGTCGGCTACTACGCCGGCGGTTTCGCCGCGCGCCGCATCCTCGGTGAAGCAGGCACTTCCTCGCCGGCCACGGCGGCGCTGGTCCTGCTCTTCTCCATGCTCATCTGCGGAGTGCTCGGCTATCTCAACGAGCGCATCGCGTACCGGCCGCTGCGCAACGCGCCGCGCATCGCGTCGCTGATCACCGCCATCGGCGTCTCGTTCCTCCTCGAGTACGGCGGGCAGTTCGTCTTCGGTCCCGATCCGAAGTTCTTCCCCACGCTCGTCGAGAAGAAGATCCTCCACCTCGGCGGCGTCACCACGACGAACTACCAGCTCATCGTCCTCATCGTGGCCGTCGCCTTCATGGGGCTCCTCCAGTACATCGTCTACGGGACCAAGTTCGGCCGCGCCATGCGCGCCGTTTCGTTCAACTACGAGACCGCTTCGTTGATGGGCATCCCCACCGATCGCATCATCTCGATGACCTTCATCATCGGCTCGATGCTCGCGGCGGTGGCCGGCATCCTCTTCGGCCTCTCGTATCCGCGCATCGATCCGCTCATGGGCGTCATGCCGGGGCTCAAGGCGTTCGTCGCCGCGGTCCTCGGCGGCATCGGCAACGTGCCGGGCGCCGTCGTCGGCGGCATCATCATCGGCGTCATCGAATCGTTCGTCGGCGGCAGCTCGTTCTCCAACTACCGCGACGCCATCGCGTTCGTGATCCTCATCGTCATCCTGCTGTTCCGGCCTTCCGGGCTGTTCGGCAAATACCAGCCGGAGAAGGTGTGATGCCCGGCATCCTGCCCCGCAAGTGGTGGCTCCGCGACATCATCTATCTCGCCCTCCTCATCGGCATCATCGTCGCCGCGTGGTGGGGGATTGCGTACATCACCGTCTACATGCCGGCGATGCAGTACTACAACCGCATCATCGTCATGATGGGCATCAACATCATGCTGGCGGTGTCGCTGAACATCATCAACGGGCACGCCGGGCAGTTCTCGCTGGGGCACGCCGGGTTCATGGCCGTCGGTGCGTACTTTGCGGCCTATCTCACGTTCTACCACTTCTCCAAGATCGTCGACCGCTTCCCTGAAGCGCAGCAGCCGCTGTACGAGAACATCTTCCTCGTCATCGCCATCCTCGCGGGAGGTGGCGTCGCGGCGCTGGCCGGCTATATCGTCGGCCTGCCGTCGCTGCGTCTGCGCGGCGATTATCTCGCCATCGTCACCCTCGGCTTCGGCGAGATCATCCGCGTCCTGATCCTCAACATCGAGCCGATCGGCGCGGCGCGCGGCTTCTCCGGCATCCCGCCCTGGAACAACTTCTTCTGGGTCTTCTTCTTCTGCGTCCTCACCATCGTCATCTCCAACCGGCTCGTCAAATCCTCCGTCGGACGCGCCTTCCTGGCCGTCCGCGAAGACCAGATCGCCGCCGAAGCGATGGGCGTTAACACGACGCGCTACAAGGTCAAGGCGTTCGTCCTCGGCTCCGCGCTCGCCGGCATGGCGGGCGGCCTCTTCGCGCACTACTCGCCCGCGTACCTCAACCCGACGATGTTCACCTTCATCAAGTCGTTCGAGGTCGTGGCCATGGTCGTCCTCGGCGGGCTCGGCTCCATCAGCGGCTCGATCCTCGCGGCGATCATCATCACCTTCCTCCCCGAAGGACTGCGCGTCGTCAAGGACCTCGTGCCCGACAACGCGCCCGAGATGCTCAAGCGCGATCCGCGCATGGTCATCTACTCCATCACCCTCATCGTGCTGATGCTCACGCGCCCGCAGGGTCTCCTCGGCCGGCGCGAGTTGTGGGAGTTCCTCCCGAAGCGCAAAGACACCATTCCGAAAGAAGGCCGCGACGAAGGCAACGCCGACGACAAGCTCGATCGCGATGGCGGCCCACCGGTGACCTAGCGATGGACGCCAATCCCAACGCACCGCTGCTCGAGGCTCAGAACGTCACGATCCGCTTTGGAGGACTGACGGCCGTCAGCGACTTCAATCTCGCCGTCGCTCCGCACGAGCTCCTCGGCCTCATCGGCCCCAACGGCGCCGGCAAGACGACCGTCTTCAACATGCTCACCGGCGTGTACAAGCCGACCGAGGGCGACATCCGCGTCGGCGGCGTCTCCACGCGCGAGTTCAAGCCGTACCAGATCACCGCGCTCGGCGTCGCCCGCACGTTCCAGAACATCCGCCTCTTCAAGGAGCTGTCGGTCCTCGACAACGTCAAGATCGGCGGCCATATCCACTACAAATACTCCGGCACCTCGGCCGTGCTGCACACCAACCGCTTCCACGAAGCGGAGGACGTCGCTGAAGTCGAGGCGATGGAGCTGCTGCGCATCTTCGGCCTCGAGCGCCGCGCGCAGGACTACGCCAAGAACCTCCCGTACGGCGACCAGCGCCGCCTCGAGATCGCCCGTGCCCTCGCGGCGCGGCCGAAGCTCCTGCTCCTCGACGAGCCCGCGGCCGGCCTCAACACCGGCGAGACGCTCAAGCTGATGGAGAAGATCCGCGAGATCCAGAAGCTGTTCAAAGTCGCGGTGCTGCTCATCGAGCACAACATGGAGCTCGTCATGGGCGTCTGCCAGCGCATCGTCGTCCTCAGCTTCGGCAAGACGATCGCGCAGGGGACTCCCGAGGCGATCCGCACGAATCCGCTCGTCATCGAGGCCTACCTCGGCGAGCCCGCGGAGGAAGCCGACCTATGAGCCCGATCCTCTCCATCAAAGGCGTGGAAGTCGGCTACGGCAACATCCCCGCGCTGCACGGCATCGACCTCGACGTCGAAAAAGGGGAGATCGTCACCCTCATCGGCGCCAACGGCGCCGGCAAGACGACGACGCTGCGCACCATCTCCGGCCTCCTCAAGCCGCGCCACGGCACGGTCTCGTTCAACGGCGCCGACATCACCGGCGTGAAGCCGCACCTCATCACGAGCAAGGGGATCTCGCACGTGCCCGAGGGGCGCGGCATCTTCTCGAACCTCTCCGTGCAGGACAACCTGGAGCTCGGCGCCTACCTGCGCAAGGACAAGATCACCACCGCGGAGTACGACCGCATCTTCACGCTCTTCCCGGTGCTCAAGGAGCGCTTCAAGCAGAACTCGGGCACGCTCTCCGGCGGCGAGCAGCAGATGCTGGCCATCTCCCGCGCCCTGATGGCGCGCCCGACCGTGCTGCTGCTCGACGAGCCGTCGCTCGGCCTGGCTCCGCAGATGGTGCAGACCATCTTCCGCGTCATCCGCGAGATCAACGCCGAGGGCACGACCATCCTCCTGGTCGAGCAGAACGCCCACATGGCCCTGGTCACCGCCCACCGCGGCTACGTCATGGAAACGGGGCGCATCGTGCTGACGGACGACACGAAAGCGTTGCTGGCCAGCGACCGCGTGAAGAAGGCGTACCTGGGGGGGTAGAACCCCCGCGCGGGAACGCGCCTTGGTGTGCCGCGCCGCGGTAACACGCCCTGGGTGTGCGGGGGATGGGAATGGGACCTATGGGACCGATAGGACCTATGGGCCTGCGGACCTTGGGTGCCGTCGTCGCCCATGGGCCACTGCAACGCACACCCCGGTCCCCCGGCACGCCCGCAACCTGACCTATGCACGACCACAGCACCCAGGGTCCGCCAGGCCCATCTGTCCTATCGGTCCCATAGGTCCCATTTCCCATTCCCCGCATACCCAAGGCACGTTCTCGCCTTCACCCGCCACACTTCTTGCAAATAACCCCACGCAAGGAGGTATCAATGCACAAACCCCTTCATGCATTGCTGCTTTGTTTTCTGATTGTTACACCACTTGCGGCGCAGCAGCCGGATCAGGTTCTGGCGCAGGCGCAGCAGGTATTGACCGACGCGGAGCAGGTTGGTGCAGCCACTCACGCGACGGCTCTGCTCGATGACGCACGCACGCGGCTGCGGTACGCCCGTGAGAACTGGGAAGCCGGTAACCGCAACACTCGCGATCTGGCGCGGATGCGCGCCATGGAAGCTCTCTGGGCCGGACGGGCCGCGCTGGCCAAGGCCCGGTGGGCCACGGCGAACACGACCTTACGGACCGTGACGCAGGAGATCACGACGCTCGGCGGCCGCGCCGACGTGACCATCCCGGATGAAGCGCCGACGGTGGCTCCGCTGCCGAACGCGACACCCGCGGCACGGATCACTTCGGCGCAGCAGGCGTTCGACCGCGCCAGAAGCGCCGGTGCCGAGGCGGCTGACATCGCCGCGGCGCAGGAAGCGCTGGCGACCGCGCGCCGCGCGGGGCAGTCCGATGAGTCGAATCCGACCACCGGCTACTACGCCATGCTCGCCGAGCTGATCTCCAACCGTGCGTACTATGTTGCACAGTCGCGCGCGGCCGAAAAGGCGCTGCCGAACCTGCAGGCGCAGCGTACGCAGCTGCTCGAGTCGGCCGGCCGCCGCGAAGCAGCCGAGGAACGGTTGCGCCGCGAGCAGGCCGAGCGTGAGGCCGCGGAGCTTCGCCAGCGGCTCGAGGCGCAGGCCGAACAGCAGCGCCGTGCCGAGGCCGAAGCGCAGCAGCGGCTCCTGCAGCAGCAGATCGCCCAGGCGCAGGCCGCCGCGCAGGATGCGCAGGAAGCTGCCGCCGAGGCGCGTGAGGAAAACCGCCGTCTGCGGCTCGAACAGGAGCTCGCACGGCTCGCGGCCACGCGCACCGATCCGCGCGGTCTCATCGTGACCTTGCCGGGCATCTTCTTCGATACTGGCAAGTCGCAGCTCAAGGCGGGTGCACGCTCGACGCTGAGCAACATCGCCCGGCACATCACCACGGATGCGAATCTGCGCGTGATGGTCGAAGGGCACACCGACAGCGTCGGCAGTGACGCGACGAACCAGCGCCTTTCGGAGCAGCGTGCGAACGCCGTCCGTGCAGCGCTGATCGCCGCCGGCATCCCCGCCGACCGCATCACCTCCGGCGGCCGCGGCGAAGCCGAGCCGGTCGCCACGAACAACACCGCCGCCGGCAGGCAGCAGAACCGGCGCGTCGAGTTGATCATCACGCAGTAGTTTGATGACGGGACGGAGGGGACCCCTGGGATCAGGCGATTCCAGGCGAATCTCATCCGTCCCGTCGTTTTTGACTGCCAGGCCGCCGGCCGCGACGAGCTTGTCTTCTGCGACGACAACATTGTTGTCGATGGGGGACAACGGAGTTGTCTTTTTCGACGACATTGTTGACGTTCGAGACAACTTTGTTGACGTTCGAGACAACGTAATTGACGTTCGAGTCAACGCAGTTGACGTTCGAGACAACGCGGTTGTCTTTCGAGTCAACAATGTTGTCTTTCGAGTCAACAATGTTGACTCACGAGACAATATTGTTGTCGATCGAGACAACATTGCTGACGATTTCGACGACTTTGCAGTCGATCGGAACAGCAAACCAGCCGTTCGCAACATCCTCGGCGGGCGACCTAACCGCCGCCGGGAGCCGTCGTCCAAGCACCTGGAGGCAACAATGCGAACTTTCCTCGTGCTTGGACTGACCCTGCTGGCCACGACCGCCGGCGCCGGCCGTTACGGTGATTTCTCCATCCAGAACGACTCCTCGGACATCCGTGACTGCAGCGACTACCGGATCACCAGCAACGGCGAGCGCCTGCAGATGGTGACCGAGGAGGTCCCGGTCAGCGGCACGGTCCGCATCAACAGCGCCCCGCACGGCGGCGTCTTCATCCGCGGCGGCGCGAACCGCACCACCGTCACCGCGTGCAAGGCCGCGACGCTCGCCGGCGGCCGTCAGATCCGCATCACCAACCAGAACGGCGAGATCAGCGCCGAAGGGCCGACGGGCGAGCACTGGGCCGTCTTCTACATCGTGCGCACCGCGCGCGGCGCGGACGTCGCGGCCGAGACGGTCAATGGGCCGATCACCGTGCGCGACTTCGAAGGGCATGTCACCGCTCGTGCGGTGAACGGACCGATCGCCCTGCGCGACTCCTCCGGCACGATCGACCTCAACACGACGAATGGCCCGATCGCGATCACCGGCAGCGCCGGCGACGTGAAAGCGCGCGCCCAGAACGGCCCGGTGTCGGTCAAGCTGCCGACGGGCTCGTGGAACGGCAACCTCGATGCCTCGACGCAGAACGGACCGCTCTCGGTCAGGCTGCCGAACGGCTTCCGCTCCGGCGTGGTGGTCGAGTCGCTCGGTCGTTCGCCGATCACCTGCGTCGTCGAAGGCTGCCCGGAGACGAAGCGCCGCTACCTCTACGACCACGAAGACCGGGAACGCGTCCGCCGCATCGAACTGGGCAGCGGTCCGGCCAACGTGCGCCTCTCGACCCAGAACGGCCCGGTCAGCGTCAAGGAACTGGAGTAGCCGGCAGGGGAACGATAGGACCCATAGGACAGATAGGACGGATAGGACCCATAGGACCAAAGACACCCGGGGCACTCTCGGTCAGGCTCTGCCGGGTGGGCGGGGACCTATACGTCCTATAGGTCCCATCCGTCCTATCGTCCCCCTGCGGCGCGGACGCTCCGCCGCGATGGGCTCCGGTGGGGCGGGTCCCTATCCGTCCTATTCGTCCCATCCGTCCTGTTCGTCCCATCGTTCCCCGGGGCTCCCGCTGACATCGGTTACACTTCGTTTCCGTCTTGTCCAGTTCCCCTGTCTCGCGCGGCCGTCTGCTCACCGTTCTCGGTGTCGGCTTCGGGTTGGCGGTGACGATCGGCAACGCGATCGGGGCGGGGATCCTGCGGACGCCCGGGACCATCGCGGAGCACCTGCCGACCTTCGCTCCCTTCATCGCGGTCTGGATCATCGGCGCGCTCTACGCCCTCCTCGGCGCCAACGCCCTGGCGGAGCTGGCCACGATGGTTCCCCGCTCCGGCGGGCAGTACGTCTTCGTCCGCCACGGCCTCGGTGACTACGCCGGCTTCGTGGTCGGCTGGAGCGACTGGATCTCGACCTGCGGCACCACCGCCGCCGTGGCCATCGTCGTCGGCGAGTACGCGGTGAGCCTCTTCCCCGAGGCGCGGACGCATCAGGTCATCGCCCTGGCGGTAGTGCTCGTCCTCACGCTGATCCAGTGGTTCGGCGTGCGCGCCGGCGGCTTCGCCCAGGACCTGACCAGCGTGATCAAGGGGCTGGCGCTGCTGCTCTTCATCATCGCCTGCTTCTGGCTCGGCACCCGCTCGCCCGCCGATGGGACGGCCATGATCGCGGACCGCGAAGGCTCGCTCATGCTGGCTTTCATCCTTTCGCTGCAGGCGGTGATCTACACCTACGACGGGTGGACCGCGGTCATCTACTTCAGTGAAGAGGTGAAGGATTCGGCTCGCGCCATCCCGAGGGCCATCTTCGGCGGCGTGGCGCTGATCGCCATCCTCTATCTATTGATCAACCTGGCGTTCCTCAGCGTCGTCTCGCTGCCGACGATCGCCGGCGAGAAGCTCGCCGCGGGCGTCGTCGCGGAGCGTCTGTTCGGGATGGACGGCGACAACATCGTGCGGATGCTCGTCATCATCCTGCTGGTCAGCGCGGTGAACTCGAACGTGCTGATGGCGCCGCGCGTCCTCTTCGCCATGGCCACCGACGGCCTGTTCTGGCGCGGCGCGCGCGAGGTGAACCGCGGCGGGACGCCCGACGTCGCGCTGATGATCTCGAGCATGCTTGCGGCGGCGTTCATCGTCACCGGGACGTTCGAGACGGTCATCGCCAAGCTGGCGTTCTTCTTCGTGGCGAACTACACGCTGTCGTTCGTGACGCTCTTCGTGCTCCGCCGCCGCGAGCCGGCCACGCCGCGCCCGTGGCGCGCCTGGGGACACCCGCTCACGACCGGCCTCGCGCTGGTGGCCTCCGTCGCGTTCCTCATCGGCGCCGTGTACAGCGACACGTTGAGCAGCATCCACTCGCTGGGGCTGCTCGCGCTCTCCGTTCCGGCGTATCTTCTGATCCGGCGCAGGAAACCATGACCTGGAACTTCGATCCCCGCCTCGAGTACGCCTCCACCATCCCGGCGCGCTTCTACACCGACGCGAGCGTGCTGTCGGAGGAGAACCGCTGCGTGTTCGGCAAGACGTGGCAGCTCATCGGCCGCGCCGAACAGGTGCGCGACGCCGGCCAGTACTTCACGGCCAACGTCGCCGGCGAGCCGCTGCTCGTCGTCCGCGGCAATGACGGCGTGCTGCGCGCGATGTCGAACGTCTGCCGCCACCGCGCCGGTCCGATCGCGAAAGGGGAGGGGAAGCGCCCCGTCCTGCAGTGCGGCTATCACGGCTGGACGTACACGCTGGAAGGGGAGCTGTACCGCACGCCGGAAATGCACGGCATCCAGTGCTTCGAGCGCGAGCAGTTCGCGCTGCCGCGGTTCCGCGTCGACGAATGGCTCGGCCTCGTCTTCGTCAGCCTCGATCCGCACGGCCCCACGCTGCCGGAGTTCCTCGGCACGCTGCTCGACGACATGCCGAAGCACGACTACAGCGGTTTCCGGCTGGCGGCGCGCAAGGATTGGGAGCTCGACTGCAACTGGAAGGTGTACGTCGACAACTACCTCGAGGGCTACCACATCCCCATCGTGCACCCGGGGCTGTTCCGCGAGCTCGATTACCCCAACTACCGCACCGACACGCGCGGCAACTACTCGATCCAGTTCGCCCCGACGAAGAAAGCGGAGCGCATCCGCACCGCCGACGGCGACGACCAGGTTCGCTACTTCTGGATCTACCCGAACCTGATGCTCAACGTCTACCCCGACAACTTCTCCACAAACCTCATCCTCCCCCTCGGGCACGGCCGGACCCTGACGGTGTTCGAGTGGTACTTCCGCGACCCCGAGTCGGTCCGCCGCGAAGTCGACGAAACGATCGCCTTCAGCGACGAGATTCAAATCGAAGACATCGAGATCTGCGAAGCCGTGCAACGCGGATTGCAGTCGACGACGTACGACACGGGACGGTATTCACCGGAGAGGGAGAACGGCGTGCATCACTTTCATGGGTTGTATGTGGAGGCGATGGGGATTTAGCGGGGCGGCGTTCGGCGCGGAAGAAACGTTTCTGGTGCGCCGCGGCCCCTCACCCCGTCCATCGCTTCGGGCGAAGGACATCCCTCTCCCCGCTAAGGCGGGGCGAGGGGCGACGGCTTGCGCTACGCGCATAGCCGTAGGGGAACGGGTCAAAGAGCGTCGTGCAAGGGTTTTCGGGGGCGGCGCTTCGCGCCCCCCGTCGCCCCTCTCCCCGGCCTTTGCGGGGAGAGGGTGATTCTTCGCGCAGCGAAGAATCGGGTGAGGGGCCGCGGCGCACCCCAAACGTTACTTAAGCGCCCAGCCGCCGCGTGAGGCCCCGCGGCGCACCCCAAACGCTACTTACTCCGCCGCGCCCACGCCGGCTTCGCCTTCAGCACCTTCGCGTAAATCGGACACGTCTCTACATGCGCCCCGGGCAGATAGCCGGTGCTCATGAGGAACTCGCCGGTGATCTCGCCTCCGGTGAAGCGGAAGGTTTTTTTGAAGAGCTTCACCCACGCGTCTTTCGGCAGCGGGTGCTGCGCGTCCAGCCATTGCGCGAACGAGCCGTGGGACTCGCGCAGGGCGAGGATGCGCCGGGCATTCTCGATGGCGGCATCGACCTTGAGTCCGTTACGGATGATGCCGGCGTTCTCGAGGAGCTTCGCGCGGCGGCGGTCGTCGTAGCGGGCCACGCGCTCGAGGGCGAAGTCGTCGAAGGCTTCGCGGAAGGCGTCGCGCTTCTTGAGGATGGTCAGCCAGGAAAGGCCGGCCTGGTTGATCTCGAGGACGAGGCGCTCGAAGAGGCGGTCGTCGTCGCGGATGGGGAAGCCGTACTCCCGTTCGTGGTAGGGGCCGTGGAACGGGTGGCCGGGGGCGGCGTCGCAGTAGGTCGCGCTCATCGCGCGCCATGGTAGCGGCAGATTTGAGTTGCACCGCCACTCTTCCTACACCACACTTCCGCGCGATGGCGCAGGCCGAGCTGTTCGTGTCCGTCGCCCTGCTCGTGGTGGCGGTCTACATCATCGTCCGGCAGATCGCTGCCATACGCGCGGAGCGTGCCCTCCGCGAGAGCAATCAATTCGCCGCCGAGATCATCGACAACGCCGGCGAAGGGATCATCGTCTACGACCGCGAGCTCCGCTACGTCGTCTGGAACCGCTTCATGGAAGACCTCACCGACATGCGCGGCGACGAGGTCATCGGGCACAAAGCGCTGGAGCTCTTCCCCCACCTGCGCGAGCAGCGCGTCGACCAACTGCTGCAGCGCGCGCTCGCCGGCGAGACCGTGCAGTCGCCCGACATCCACTACTACGTGCCGAAGAGCGACCGGCAGGGGTGGATCTCCGCCGTCTACCGGCCGCATTACGACATCCACAAGCAGATCGCCGGCGTCATCGCGCTGGTCCGCGACATCACGGAGCGGAAGATCGCCGAGCAGCAGATCGAGTATCAGGCGTACCACGACGCGCTCACCGGGCTGGCGAACCGCCGGCTGTTCCAGGAGCACCTGACGCTGGCGCTCGCGCTGGCGCAGCGCCGGGAGCGGCTCGTGGCCGTGCTGTTCCTCGACCTCGATCACTTCAAGCTCGTCAACGACTCCCTCGGCCATTCTGTCGGCGACGCGCTGCTGCGCGAGGTCTCGCGGCGGCTCAAGGGCGCCGTGCGCGAGGGCGACACGGTGGCGCGCGTCGGCGGCGACGAGTTCACCATCGTGCTGCAGGAGCTGCATCAGCGCGAGGACGCCGCGGTCGTCGCGCAGAAGGTGCTGCGCGCCATCGCGGAGCCCATCGACGCCAGCGGCCACCGCCTCTACGTCACGACGAGCATCGGCATCACGCTCTTTCCCGACGACGGCGACGACGCGGAGTCGCTGCTCAAGAACGCCGACAACGCCATGTACCGCGCGAAGGCGGAGGGGCGGAACACGTACCAGATGTCGACGCAGGAGCTGAACCGCTCGACACAGGAGCGGATGACGCTGGAGAACGACCTGCACGAGGCGGTCGAGCGCTGCGAGTTCGCGGTGCACTACCAGCCGGTGATCGACCTCCGCACGCAGCGCATCATCGGCATGGAAGCGCTGCTGCGCTGGCAGCATCCGCGCCGCGGCCTGATCGGGCCGGCGGAGTTCATCGCCATCGCGGAGGAGCGCGGCTCCATCGTCGTCATCGGCGAGTGGGTCCTCCGCCAGGCCTGCCGCGAAGCGCGCCGCCTCGCCACGGAGTACGGCCCGATGCGCGTGGCCGTGAACATCTCCGCGCGCCAGTTCCGCGACCAGACGCTCGTCGCCAGCATCGCCGCGGCGCTCGACGAATCGCAGCTCGATCCGCATCTGCTCGAGCTGGAGATCACGGAGAGCGTGGCCATGGAGAACGGCGAGCTGACGATCGCCACCCTCGCCGCCCTGCGCAGCACCGGCATCTCAATCGCCATCGACGACTTCGGCACTGGCCACTCGTCGCTCAGCTACCTCAAGCGCTTCCCCATCGACGCGCTCAAGATCGACCGCGGTTTCGTCTCCGACCTGCCGGACCGCTTCGAAGACGCGGCCATCGTGCGCTCCGTCGTGCAACTCGCGCAGGGCTTGAACCTGCGCGTGGTGGCCGAAGGGGTGGAGACCTCGGAACAGCTGGAGTTCCTGCGCCAGCACGAGTGCAACGAAGTGCAGGGGTACTACTTCAGCTACCCGTTGCCCGCGCAGGAGTTCGAGGAACTGCTACGGGGATCGATAGGACAGATGGGATCAATAGGACACAGAGGACCTATGGGAGTCCCATAGGTCCCACTCGTCCGATAGGTCCTCGTCTCAGTTCGGTCGCGCCCCCAGATACGCGGGCAGATACGTCGGATCGTTCGTGCCGTTGTCGTTCATCGTCACGTAGCTGCCGATGACGCCGGACAAGCCGGTCACGCGGATCAGCACGGGGCGCTTCTCGCCGGTGAGGCCGCGGCCCTGGAAGACGTCGTTGACCTGCATGCCGCGGCCGATCGGGACCGTCACGGTGAAGGAATCGAGCACCGCGCCGCCGGGAATGAGGATGTCGATGCGTGCCTGCGCGGTGCCGCCGGTGATGGCGTTGCTCATCTCCACGATGCCGATGTTCGTGCGGTACGCCGGATCGATGACGGAGCCGAGAAGCTCGAGGGTCTCGCCGGGGGTGACGACCTGGAAGGCGTTGAGGGGGGGCATGAGGAAGCCGTACGTGCCGCCGTTTTCGTCGATGGAGTACGTGCGTGACGTGAAGCGGATCCCGTTGCCGATGACGCGGAGGCGGGCGATGCCGGTGCGGTTGAACACGCGCGAGAGGACGTCGCGGATGACGCGCGCTTCGCGCGGGAGCAGCGTGAGCGCCACCATCGAAGACTGCCCTTCGCCCCACGGAAAGATCGTCAATTCCGCCGCCACCGGCTGCTGCGTCGGGTTGAAGAGATAGAGATCGCTGCGGAACTGCGAGTTGTTCGCGCCGTCGACGTGACCGATGACCGGGATGCTGCGCATGATGCCGGTGGTCGCCAGATCGGGCGGAAAGTACGTCGGATCGTTCGTGCGGTTGTCGATGGCGAAGACGGACGCGATCGCGGAGCCGCGGCTCGGCCGGATGAGGAGCGCGCCCGTTTCGTTCGCGCTGACGCCGAGCGGCTGCGCGATGCTGTTCAACTGCTGCTGGCCGCCACGAGGCGTCCGGAAGGCGACGCTGTTCACGCCGATGTCGCCGGAGAGCCCGACCGCGCCGAGGCCGGCTTCGCTGCCGAAGCCCTCGGCGTCGGCGATGATGAGGTTCGTGCGGAAGTGGTCGCCGTTGAACGCGCCGGAGAACGTCACCGGGAAGCGCGCCGTCGTCGCGTTGAACGCGTCGATGGCCGTCATGCCGAAGCCGAACGTTCCTTTCGTGGCCTTGTTGTAGGTGCGCGCGACGACGTTCATGCCGCTCTGCGGCTCGACGTAGAAGACGCCGCCGCCGCTCTCGAGATTGAAGATCGATTTCAGCGCGTCGTTGACGAGGCGGATCTCGCGCGGGGCGAGCGTCAGCGTGCGCGTCTCTCCCTCCTCCTGGCCGGTCGGCACGTAGCGGATCGCGACGGATTGCTGCGTGTCGGCGGGGTTGTAGAGGATGACGTCCGTCAGCCAGAAGCTGCCGAACGCGCCTTCCGTGCGTGCCACGCCGGGGAGGACGAGGCGCTGCTTGAGCGAGCCACGCACGACGCCCCACTCCTGGATCACGTCGCCACCGCCGCCAGCGGGAGGCGACGAGGAGAAGCCGCCGCCGCCACCGCTGGTGAAGGCGACGCCGGAGTCGAAGACGAACGGCGCACCCGACTCGATGGTGTCGGGGTTGACGTGCACGAACGCCTTCGACGGCAGCTCGTTCAGGTAGAGCTCATCGTAGGAGCGCGGTGCCGGCTGCCCGATGCGCCAGACGGCGAGCGCGGGATCGATGCGCGGCGTGGCCTGCACCATGGGGCGCTCGCGATGCACCTGAATGAGGAGCGTCTGCAGCGACGCGCCGGCGTGGATCGCCTCGATCTGCGGCTGCGTCGCGTCGTCCCACTGCTTGCGGACGCCGCCGAGCTCCGGGATGTGCACCGAGAGCGTGGTCGGGTTGACGCCGGTGCCACGCTGGACGAACCAGGCGCCCGAAAAGTCGGCCGTCGGCACGGCGAAGAAGTGATCGCGCACGCCGTTGGCCGTCTCGCCCGGCGCCGGCGGGTTCGGGAAGTTGTGCGGCCCGGCGATCAACTGGCGCGTGCCGTTCTTGAAGTAGTGGAGGTAGCGGCGCTCGTTGATGAGCTGCTCGACGTAGACGCCGCCGTCGGAGGTGATCCAACCCTCGACGCGGGAGGTGCGGGGATCGATCTCACCGACCGGCGTGTGGACGCCGTCGAGGCCGACCACGACCAGCTTCGAGTCGGCGAGGCGCACGAGGAAGCGCGAGCCCGGGAGGTCGGAGCCCGCGAGCTGCACGTTCTGTCCCGGGTAACTGAGGATGTTCTTCGCCGAGCCGGTGCGGCGGATGGCGAAAAGCTCACCGTTGGAGAGGAACACGAACGGATAGTCGGCCGAGCCGATGCGCAAGGGGGCGTAGCGGGCACGGACGTGCGGCCCGCCGGTGTCGCCGGGAACGTTCAGGAGGTTCGACACGAGGCGGTTCGGCGTGCCGGTGACCGTTACCCACGTGCGGCCGGAGTCGGAGCTGAGGACCCATTTGTACGCGCTGCCGTTCTCCTGGATCTGCGCGGCGATCGTCAGCGTCTGCGACGGATCGTTGCGGCGGACGCCGATCGAGCCGATGACCGCGTCGCCGCCGGCGGGGTAGACGACCCGCGCCTCTTCCTCACCGGTGGTGTCGTAGACGACGAGCTGCCCCACGGGAAGCCCGCCCACGATCGGGGCGCCGAGCCACGGCGTCCCGCCCAGATTCAGCGCCGGCGCCTCGAGCAGGACGATGTAGCGGTTGTTGCGATGCTGCAGCGCCGGGTACGTGAAGCGGTCGCTGTAGGGCGCGTACGAGACCACCCGCGCGAAGGCGCTGGTGGAGAGCAGCAGTGCGATGAGAAGAACGGATCGTGCGTTGCGCATGGAACGGGACCCTCCGATGGCAAGCAACTTATGCTTGTGTAGCATAAAACGCAAGAGCAATAGGACCGATAGGACGAATAGGACCTATAGGACAGATTAGGACAGCCTCCGGGTGGGCGGGGTCCTATTCGTCCTATTCGTCCTATTCGTCCTATCGTCCCCCCGGCCGACCGCCCCGCAACACCTCCGCCGCGGCCCGTTGGCCGCTTTCGATGGCCCCCGCCACCGTCCCGGTCTGATCGCTGCTGGTGGCTTCCCCGGCGAAGAACAGCGTCTTGCGCAGGGGCCGTGCAAGCTCCGCGTTGGCGTTGGCGCCGCCGACGGCGGCGTAGGAGTACGCGCAGCGGCTGAAGGGGTCGGACTGCCAGTCGTGGGTCCAGACGCCGGCCAGCTCGCGCTCGAGCTCGCGGCGGGGGCGGTCGAAGGCGCGGGCCATGGCGTCGAGGGCGCGCTCCTGCATGGCATCCTGCCCCTCGGCCAGCAGCGCGTCGGCGGCGTGGCCGCCGGCCCAGCCGGTGAGCAGGGGAGAGCGCAGCGGGGCGGTGGTCCACCAGGTCGGCATGAAGCGGTCGCTCGTGTGGAGGAAGTTGAAGTCGTCCCACCACGGCTCGCGGAAGCGGAACGTCATCTTCACGACGTGGCCGGCTTCCAGCTTCGCCAGCGCGCTTTCCTTCTCCTGCAGCGGCGGATCGAAGCGGATCGTGCCGAGCTTCCACACGCCGATGGGGAGCGTGAGGACGGCGGCGCGCGCGCGGATCGTTTCGCCGTGCGCGGTGGTGATGGCCACGTCGCCGCCGGACCAGCGCACGCTCGTCACCGGCGTGGAGAGCCGCAGCTCGGTGCGTTGCGGCTGGACGCCGGCACGGAGCCAGGCGATCACCGCGTCGTAGCCACCGGGGACACGAAATTGGGCGTTGTCATCCTCTGCTTGTTCCTGATCCGCCGACTGCAGGACGAGAGTGCTCATCCGTTCCGCGTGTGCGGCGTGGTAGCCCTCGACGAAGCTGCAGGCGAGGAGGCGCGTGCGCTCGTCGAGATTGCGCTGCGCGCGGAGGAACGCGGCGAACGACAGGTCCTTCTTACGCGAGCCGATCCTCGCGCGCACGCGGTCGATGAGCCCCCAGAAGTCGTCGATGCGCTCGCGGCGGCCGTGCTCCGACCACCAGTGATCGTCGGGCAGGCGGCAGGCGAGGAGCGCGGCGGCGTCGATGATGGAGAACGTCGAGGCGACGTTGCCGTGCACGAACTCCGCGCCGAGCTCGATGGCGAGAGGGAGGCCGGCGGGGTGGAGGGTGTGGATGCGTCCTCCGATGCGATCGCGCGCTTCGAGGAGGACAGTGCTGCGCCCCGCGCCCGAGAGGTCGCGTGCAGCCGCGAGGCCTGCGGCGCCGGCGCCGATGATGGCGACGTCGTATTTCATGTCGCGCGCACTAGTGCGCGACGCGTGCCGTGGGACGCTTACGCGTCCTTGACGATCTCACGCCACGGCAGCGTTCGGACGAGTTGCACCTTCTCGTCGATCTGGTTCTGCGTGGCCCGGTCACCCAGCACGCGCCGGAGGTAATCCACCTCCGCCGACACGAGCTTGTTGTGCTTGGGCAGCAGCCGAACCGCGGCGCTTTGCAGGTTCCGCTCTGAGACCGTGAGCTGTTTCGCCGTCCGTCCGATTTTTTCTTTCATACCAAGGGCAACCCGCCCTTCTGGCGAAAGAATCCTACGGACGAGGTGGTTACCCTTTTCGCGTGGTATCACGCGAACCGAGAGCATCGCGGAACACGAACGACTCCTGCACGAACGTCCGCCGTTCGGAGACGCATCCGCAAAGAGCACAGCGTTTCGCGATGTGGGCCGCCCGTTCCACGTGGGCTGCCTTGGAGTGGCCGCAGAGTCTGCAATGTTTCATCGAGTGCTCCACACAGTGTTATTAGCGATTCAGAGGCCAACCGCCCCCGTTCCACGCTGATGATTCTGCGGGCCTCGGTGGTGACCCCGACGTTTCGCTATCCCTCGTAGAGCGGGTGGCGGGTGCTCTCGGGGGAAGGGGGCGCGGCGGTGCCGAATGGCTCTGCAGTTTGTAGAGACGATTGGACGGATAGGACCTGTAGGACGCGCATAGGACCAACAGGACGTCCATTGGTCCCATAGGTCCTATTCGTCCCATCGTTCCCCTTGCTACGATTCCGGCATGAACCTCTTTGAAGCCATTCGCCAGGGGGATGTGGCGCGCGTGGCGGCGCTGCTGGATGAAGACCCATCGCTGCTTGCCGCGCGTGACGGCAACGTCTCCGCAATTCTGCTGGCCGTCTACCACGGGCGCGCCGACATCGCCCGGCTCTTCGTGGAGCGCGGCGCGCGGCTTTCCTTCGCCGAGGCCGTGGCCCTCGGCGACACCGGCCGCGTGCGCGAACTGCTCCGCGAAACACCGGCCCTCTTGCACGAGCGCACGCCCGACGGCTTTGCCTCCGCCGCTTTCGCCATCTTCTTCGGCCATCACGAGCTGGCGAAGTGGCTGATCGAAGAGGGCGCCGACGTCAACGCTGCCTCCGAGAACGCCCAGCGCGTCGCGCCGGTGCATGCCGCCGCGGCCGTGTGCGACCGCGCGATCATGCGCATCCTGCTCGACCGCGGCGCCGATCCCAACGCGCGCCAGCAACTCGAGTACACGCCCCTCCACGGCGCGGCCAGCCGTGGCGACGTCGAGATGGCGGAGCTGCTGCTGAGCCGCGGCGCCGACGCGAACGTGCGTGGCAGCGACGGGCTCACTCCGGCTGACCTCGCCCGCAAATACGGGAAAGAAGAGTTTGCCCAATGGTTCGAGCAGCGCGTGACGTAACGGAGGAACTCCGTTAACGTCTCAGGTGCATGCGCTCGCGCCTTCTCCTCGCTCTCCTCGTTCTCGCCCCTCTCGCCAACGCCGCGGTTACCGGCCGTGTCATCACGGAAGAAGGGAAGCCGCTCGAAGGCGCCCGCGTCCGGGCGTATGCGATCGAGAGCAGCGAGACGTTCTTCGCGCGCGTTCTCTCCGACAAGCCCGAAGCAACGCCCATCGCGAGCGGCACCACCGCCGCTGACGGGACGTTCCGCCTCGATGTGAAGGGCAGCCCGGTCGTCGACGTGATCGTCGACGCCGAAGGTCGCGGCGAAGAGCTGATCCGCCTGGCGGATGGCGACGATACGGGCGCGCGCGTGCTGGCCGCGGCCAAGCCGCGCCGCGGCAGAATCACCAGCGGCGGGAAGCCGGTGGCCAATGCCACGGTGCTTCCGGGCGGGCTGCTCGCCGTACGCACGGATGAAGAGGGGTACTGGCAGGCACCGAACGGCAACGCCCTGATGGCGACGCTCGTCGTCATCCATTCCGACTTCGCTCTCATCGACGAGCGCAGGCTCGATACCGGTGTCGCGTTGACGATGACCAAAGGCGTCGCCGTGAGCGGCCGCGTCGTCGCGGAGGATGGTGAGACGCCGGTGGCGAACGCGCAGCTTTACGTCGACGGCTGGCCGCTGGCAAAGTCGGCGGAGGACGGCACGTTCTCCATCGCCCACGCGGCGCCGGACTGGCGCTCACTCGTGGCACGCGCCGGGACTCGCGTCGCCGCCGTGACCAAAGGCGCGCCGCCCCTCCTTCGTCTGCAGCCGGGCGGCTCCGTGAGCGGCACCGTGCGCAGCGCGAAAGACGACACTCCGATCGCCGGCGCCGCCGTGACGATCAACGGCGACGCCACGCTGCGCGGACTGCGCCGCGTCGTTGCCGACGCCAAGGGGAACTTTTCCATCGACGGCGTGATCCCTGCCAGCTGGAACCTCGGTGCGAGCCATCCGTCGTTTGCCACCGCGGCCGTCTCGGTGCGTGTGGACGGCGGCCAGCGCCTGACGCGCGGCGTCGCCCTGCAACCATTCGCGAAGCTCACCGGTACGGTGACGGATGAAGAGCGCAAGCCTGTCGCCGGTGTCCGCTTCAGCACCGTGCGCGGCAGCCGTGCTTCGGCCGTATCCGCGACGGATGGCAGCTTCGTTTTTCGTTTCCCGACCTTCGACGTTCCGGTGCGCATCGCGATTGCGCGCGCCGGCTTCGCCACCATCACGCAGGGACCATTGAAGTTCGAGCCGGGCGAAACACGCCGCATGAACGTCACGCTGCCACGCGGCTTCCCCCTCTCCATCAAGCTGGTCGACGGAGCCGGCGAGCCGGTGCCCGACGAGCCGGTGTACGTCATGTGGGCGGAGGAGACGAACGGCCTGCCGGTGCCGTGCGCGGAGGCGGAGGGCTGCAACCGCTCGAGCGGGGACGGCACCTACGAGACGCGGCTGGTCGAGGGCAGCTACGAGCTGCGTATCGGCGGCGACAAGACGGCGCTCAAGCGCATCGCACCACAGACGCTCAACGCCGCCTCCAGCCCCATGACCGTGACGCTCGACCGCGGGGCGAAGGTCACGGGGCGCGTCGTCGATCGCGACGGCAACGCTCTGGGTGACGACGACTACCTGACAATCCGCGTGAAGGAGCAGCCGCAGGTCTTCGCGACCGTGGAAAAGGACGGCACCTTCTCGATTTCCGGACTGCTGCCCGGCCGCATCACGCTGCTGGGCGCACGCGGCCGTCCGGGCACCGCCAACCAGGTCAGCGCGCCGCCGGTGGAAGTCGATGCGCCGGCGAGCAACGTCGTCATCCAGTTCCCCAACCCGGCGCGCATCGAAGGCCGCGTCACGGAGAAGGAGAGCGGCACGCCTGTCACCGAGTTCACCGTCTCGATGCAGGCCTCCGGCTCCGCCTGGACCGGCGGCCCGCCGGCGCCGTTCCGCGCCGACGACGGCAGCTTCGTCCTCGAGGATGCGCCCGTCACCACGACGCAGCTCGTCGTCAACGCGCCCGGCTACGTGCCGGGCCGCATCACCGGACTGACGCTGGAGGAAGGGAAGAGCGTGACGGTGGAGGTGGCGCTCGAGCGCGGCGTGAAGATCGCCGGACGCGTCACGGCTGCCGGCCGCGCGGTCGCCGGTGTCTCCGTGTCGAGCCTGCCGGCTGGACCAATGATGCGCGGGCCGCGCGAGCAGAATCGCAGCACGGTCACGGACGACAACGGCGACTACGTGCTCGACGGTGTGGCCACCGGCGCGTTCCGTCTCGAGTTCCACAAGAGCGGCTACGTGACGCTCGTGAAGGCGATCGAGACGACCGCCGGCAAAGACCAGCGCCTCGATGCGGAGCTGGAGCGTGGACGCGAGCTCAACGGACGCGTCATCGACACGACGGGGCAGCCGGTATCGGGCGCCATGGTGTACGTCGATTCGCGCAGCATGAGCTCGCGCGGCAACGTCGCCACCACGGATGCCGAGGGGACGTTCCGGCTGGAAGGGCTGGCGGAGGGGACGTACGCGGTCAAGGCGGAGAAGAGCGGCTACCTGCAGGGGAAAGTCGAGGATGTCGAGGCGGCGCCGGGCCGCAGCGTGACGATCACGCTGAACCGCGGCGGCTCGATCAGCGGCCGCGTCACCGGTCTCACCGAGCAGGAGCTTGGGAGCGCGATGGTGATGATGATCGGCGGACGAGCCGGCGGACGCAGTGAGGCGCGCGTCGATGCGAACGGCTCCTTCACGCTCACCGGCGTCCCGGACGGCGAGGTGACGGTGATGGCGCGGCTGATGGGCGGCCGCCGGGGTCAGGGACCGCGGCAGACCGTCACCGTCGTCAACGGCGCCGCGCCGGCCGTCGAGCTGAATTTCGCCGAAGGCATCGTGGTGCGCGGCCGCGTGCTGCGCGCCGGCCGCCCGTTCACCAACGCCATGGTCTATTTTCGCGGAACGGCAGAAGGGCAGCCCGTGCCGATGAACGAGCCGGGGATGACCGCGGGCGACGGCACGTACGAAGTGCGCGTCACCGCTCCGGGGGAGTATCGCGTGCAACTCGGCGTCAACATGACGACGTATGACGGCGGCACGGTGCACGTCACCGGACCGATGACCCACGACATCGAGCTGCGCGGCTCGACGGTGCGCGGCCGCGTCGTCGACGCGGACACCGGTGCGCCGCTCAACAGCGTCTCGCTCCAGTTGCGCCGCCCCTCGGCCGCCGACCAGTGGACGACCTCCGACGCCTCGGGCGCGTTCGTGTTCGAGCTGGTGAGCGACGACGCCTACCAGCTCACCGCCTCGCGCGACCGCTACGCCACGGCCATGGAATCGGTCGACGTGCGCGGCGGCGAGGTCCGCGACCTCGAGATCCGCCTCCGCCGCGGCCTCCGCACCGCACTGCGCGTCGTCGACGGCCAGGGCCGCCCGGTCGACGCGTCCGTACGTGTCTCCAACGACGCGGACCAGTCGATGTGGATGGGCATCCCCAGCCGCGGCGAAGACGGCGCGCTGTCGCTGTGGCTGCAGCCCGGCACCTACACCGCCGCGATCTTCGCACCCGGCTACAGCGCCGCCGAGGCCAGGCTGATGGTGCCGGGCCCGGAGGTCACGGTGGTGTTGATGAAGGCGGTGCGGTAGGTACAGGACGGATAGGACCGTCCTATCTGTCCTATCCGTCGTGTAGGTCCTGGTTGTCCTATCGTTCCCTACGACACTGCACTGGACTGAGTCAGAAACCGCACATCCGGGAACGAGCCGCGGGAGAAGAACACATGCTCCGCGAAGGCGCGCAGCGGCGGGGTGCGCATCAGCGCGCAGGCCAGTTCCATGGTCCAGGGGCTCGACACCGCGCCCAGCGCGTGGCGCATCCAGCGCCGCGCGAGGAAGCGGGCGCGGAAACGGTCGCCCGTGTATTGCGGCAGCGCCTCGCGGTTGCCGTCGAGGTGGGCCACGATGACGTCCGCGGCGAACGTCGACAGCCGCAGCGCCGCATCGAGACCGCCCGCGGTGAGCGGCGAGACGGCGCCCGCGGCGTCGCCGACGAGGAGGGCGCGCTCGTTCGCCAGCCGTCGCAGGATCCCGCCGACCGGAATCAGCCCGCCGCGGCGCTCGATCGTTTTTCCCAACGTGAAGGGGACGCGCTTGCGCAGCGTGTCCAGCGCGGTGAGTGGATCGAACCGCGCGCGATAACCGGCGACGCCGACGTGCGCTTCGTCGCCGTCGGTCGCCACCCAGCCGATGTAGCCGGGCGCGATCCGCGGGTCGAGCCAGCAGTGGAGCTCCGGACGATCGCTCACCGGCGGCACGACGTCCTCGACCCCGACGAGCATCTCCCGGTTCGTGTCCAGCCCCTGCAGCCGGGCCACGAGTGACCGCGCCCCATCGGCGCCGACGACATAGCGAACGGCGATCCGTTCCGTGCGGCGGTTGCGCTCGATCGTGACGGCGCCGTCTTCCGTGGTGAGCAGCCGCGCCGACGGCAGCCACTGCACCCCGGCGCGGCTGCACTGCTCGAGGAGGTAGAGGTAGAGCCATCCCATGCGCCCCACGCGGAACTCGTCGTGTGACGCGGTGAGGTGAAGCTGACGGCCGGCCGGGGAGTAGAGGTGGACGTCCCGGATCGGAGCGCCGAGCTGCTCGTCCGGCAGGTGAAAGTCTTCCCAGGTCTTCCGGACGAAGATCCCGGTCGTGTGGACGCGTGTGGCGAGCGAAGGCTTGCGGTCGATGAGGAGCACGCGGAGGCCGCGCGACGCCAGCAGACGAGCGCATTGGAGGCCAGCCAGCCCAGCACCGATGACAGCGACGTCAGTGTTCATGCAGAACTTTATAGCACAAAGCGCGCCTGCCAGGACGGCGGCGCCGATCACCCCGCGGCAGTTTTCGTTGCCGTGACCCACCCGACTCCGGCGTCGTACAGGTCCCATCCGTCCTATGGGTCCGTACGTCCCATTCGTCCTATGGATCGCCACCCCACACGCCGCGCCGGGAGGAATTCCCCCACTCCGTCACTCCGTACGACGCAGGAGGTCTCACCGTATGCTTCAGAACGTCGTTTCCTTTCCGGGCCGCCATCATCGCTTCGAAGAGTTCAGGGAAGCCGCGCGCCGGCTCGCCGCCGAGAAGCGCGCTGCTTCCGAGGTTGTGCGCCGGCTCGCGGCGATGGATCTCGCCACGGCCACGCGCTTCTTCTCCGACCACGCTTCGCTCTGTACCGGCGCCGTGGTCGAAGGACTCCTCGACGCGGCCCGTCCGCTCCCGGCGTGGCGCCGCGACGACCTCACCGCCATCGCGGTGACGCTCGCGCTGGCGCTCGAGCCCAAGGCCGGCAACGTCCACGTTGCCGCCACGCGTGCACGCGCATGGAACGAGCGCGCCGCTTTCCTGCTCGAAGCCGCGCGTGCGGCCGAAGCGCTCGACGCGGCAACGCACGCGCGTCGAGCCGCCGGCGCGCATGCCGGACTGGGGCTCGACGCCGCCACCGCCGCCTGCCATCGCGCCGAAGCGCTCCTCCTCCTCGGCCGGCGAGCGGCGGCGCGGCTCGCGGCGGCGGAAGCGGCGGTGATCGCGCGCGATTTTCAGCACGCGGAACTGCTGGCGCGTGCACGCAGGCTTCAGATGGGTCAGTCGTTGCGCCGATGGGTCACGACTGCTCCCGCCTCTTCCGGGGGTTCTGGTCACAAAGTTGACCCTTGATACCCGGCGTGATGGCAAGAAGGATCGCAATCATTCAGGAGAATTGCGAAGCACGTCAGCGACTTACGCGCGACGCGGCCAAAAAAGGCGCTGATGGCGCCCCGTTAGCTCTTAGGGAGAGGCACACAGGTCATGACGCAACAAGGTCAAACACCTGAGAGTCGATAGGAGGAATGAATGCATCGGAGAACACTCGCCCTCTCGTTCCTGATTCTGGCCGCCCTCGCGCTCCCCGTCACCGCCTCGCAGTTCACCCAGGTCGCGTTCGAAGACGTCGCTTCGCAGTCGGCGTACATCGTCCGCGGAACCATCGGGCCTGTCACCAGCGCCTGGGATGATTCCGGCGAAACGATCTTCTCGTACGCCACGGTGCGCGTCTCGAAGTACTTCGGCGAGACGGCCGGCCCCGACGTCCTCCAGATCCGCGAAGTCGGCGGCACTGTGGACGGCTACACCCAGCAGGCCGTCGGCTTCCCGACGCTCCGCGAGGGTCAGCAGGTCGTGCTCTTCCTCTCCAAGTGGGACGACAGCAACGACTTCCGCATTCACGCGTACAACCAGGGCAAGTTCGAAGTCCGCACGATCCGCGGCATCGAAATGGCCACTCCCGACCCGGTCCAGCAGGGCACTGAAGGCGCCGACAAGCCGGCGCGCAACAACCCGTTTGCGGTCGGCGTCGACGTCGCCGGCGACGAAGTCGCCCCGGCCGGTTCCTTCCGTCTCGACGAGCTCGAACTGATGATCAGCGCCGCGCGCGAAGGTCACCGCATCTTCAAGCCGACCGTCCGCGAGTAAGCAGATTCACTGAGGAGAACTGAACGTGAAGAAGAACATCCTCGCCCTTGGCATCCTCACCCTCATGGTCGCCTCCGCGGCCGACGCGTACGTCCTGCTGTCGCCGACCCGGCGCTGGGGCACCGTGCCCGTCCCGGTCCGCGTCTACACGACCGGCAACTCGACCATCAATGACAGCGACCGCGGCGTCACCGCCGTCGTCGGCGCCGTCCGCGCCTGGGCCGTCGTCGGCTCCGCCACGACCTCCTCGGCGGCTGTCCGCGGCTCCGCCCCCGCGACGATCATGCTCAACACCAACGGCAACATCTGCACGGGCTCGTGCCTCGCGGCTACGCTCACCGGCTACTACAGCGGCAGCACCATTCGCGACGCCGACGTCTATACGAACACGCGCTACAGCTTCACCTCGTCTCGCGAGACGGACGGCTGCAGCAGCGAGTTCGACATCAACGGCATCATGGTCCACGAAGTCGGCCACGTGATCGGCATTGGTCACTCGAACGTCGCTGGCGCCACCATGTACCCGACGGTCAGCTCGTGCAACATCGGCCCTCGCTCGCTCGAAGCGGACGACCTGGCCGCCATGAACTTCCTCTACTAGCAGCTCGTGCGGGAGGCCGGCTTCGCGCCGGTCTCCCGGATTTCCGGCTTCTGATTTCCAGTGGAGATCGGAAGCCGGAAGTCGGAATCGCCGGTATCGATGGATCTTCCTTCATCCCTCCTGAGCGTGCGCATCACGGCCGGCGAGCGACACTCCTTCGCCGTGTCGTTCTTCGCACCCGCGCATCCGCTGCCGGAAACGGAATGCTTCCGTTTCGCCCTGCACTACTACGCCCGCGTCGTGTACGAGCTCTCCCACAGCGAGCGCTCCGTGCGCGGCCTGCCGGAGTGGATCGATCGCATCACGCGCCGCCCGCTGACCTACGCATCGAACTTCTTCATGCTCGCCGGCGTGCACGGCTCACTCGACCGCGCGGTGGCGCATCCCGTCGCCGAAGCGGACGTGGCCCTCCGCACGCTCGGCCTGCGCGACCGCCAGGTGACCGGCGACTTCGGCGCCCTCCGCGGCATCACCCTGGCCCTCTCCGTCCTGGCGATCTGCCAGGCAGTCCTGCCGCATCTTTCCGAAGCTTTCATGACGGCCATGCCAGCCGCGCTGGCGAACATGAACGCCTCGTACGAAATGACCCACCGCTACGCCGATCCCCTCAGCCAGAGTGAAGT
Organism: Thermoanaerobaculia bacterium; assembly: GCA_036380735.1. Taxonomy (GTDB): domain Bacteria; phylum Acidobacteriota; class Thermoanaerobaculia; order Gp7-AA8; family Gp7-AA8; genus DASVEE01. Next base: position 189,091 of record DASVEE010000071.1, read on the forward strand.
GCCGGCGGTGGCGTTCCGCGCCGCGTCATTCCTGGACTGACGATAGGACGAATAGGACTGATAGGACCGATGAGGTCAGGCGCTACCGTCCTCTTCGTCCCATTCGTCCTGTAGGTCCTATCGTCCTAAAGGCTGACGCGCCTGACGACGCGGCCGCGCTCCAGCAGCAGCGCTTCGTCGCAGATGTGCGCCGCCTCTTCGTCGTCGTGGGTAACGTAGACGATGGGGATGGGGAACTCGTCGCGGACTCGCACCAGGTAATCGAGCACCCGTCTCCGCAAGTCCGGATCGACTCCCGCCAGCGGCTCGTCCAGCAGCAACACCTCGGGGCGGCTCAGCAGCGCCCGGGCCAGCGCCACGCGTTTGCGCTCGCCGCCCGACAGATGCTTCACGCCGCGCTCCAGCAGCGGTTCGATCTCCAGCACCGCCACGACATCCTCGATGCTCATCGTGGCGCCGCTGTAGAGGATGTTGCGCCTCACCGACAGATGGGGGAACAGCGCGTCGTCCTGCGGCACGTAGCCGACGCGGCGCGCGCGCGCCGGGACGTCGATGCGCTGCTCGCGATCGAAGACGACGCGCTCGTGAATGGCGACGGCCCCGCGCGTTGGCTTGCGCAGCCCGGCGATGACTTCGAGCAGCGACGTCTTCCCCGCGCCCGACGGACCGGTGATGGCGGTGGCTCGCGCGGAGAGCTCCGCCGTCACTTCCAGAGCGAACGGGGCGAGCGGCAGGACGACGCCGTCGATGCGCACGCTCATGGCTTCGCCGCCGTCTTGCGCAGCGTCATCTCCGCCAGCCACACCGCACCGAACGCGATCACCACGGAGACGGCGAGCAGTTGGAATGCTTCGTCGTCGCGCCCGAGCTGCACGAGGTTGTAGATCGAGAGCGAAAGCGTGCTCGTCTCGCCGGGGATGTTGCCCGCCACGAGGATCGTCGCCCCGAACTCGCCGAGGGCCCGGGCAAAGGCGAGGAGCATCCCGCTGACGATGCCGCGCGCGGCCAGCGGCAGCGTGATCGTGACGAACACGCGCGTGTCGCTCGCGCCGAGGGTGCGCGCGATTTGTTCGAGCCGCGGATTCACTTCCTCGAAGGCGACGCGTGCGGCGCGCACCAGCAGCGGGAACGACATCACCGCCATCGCCAGGATGACGGCTTTCGTCGTGAAGACGACGTCGATGCCGAGCGAGTGCAGCCAGCCGCCGATCGGGCCGCGGCGTCCGAAGAGCTGGAGGAGGATCAGCCCCGTCGCGACGGGCGGCATCACCAGCGGCAGCGCGACGAGCGTCTCGACGAGCGACTTGCCGCGCCACGAGCGCCGTGCGAGCAGCCACGCCACGGCGAGCCCGGGCGGCACGATGACCAGCGTCGCCACAGCGGCCGTGCGCAAGGTGAGGAAGATGATCTCGCTCGTCACAGCGTCAGGAAACCGTGCCGGGCGAAGACCGCGCGCGCGGCAGGGGAGCGGAGGTACGTGAGAAAGCGCGTGGCCCGCGGCTTCGCCCCTTTCACCAGCGCGAACGGATAGGAGATACGCGGTCCCACGGCGCGCGGCACCTCGTAAGCGATGCGCAGGCGTTTCGAGGAGAGAGCGTCGGTGCGGTACACGATCGCCGCGTCGACGTTGCCGGAGGCCACGGCGGCGAGCGCGGCGCGGACGCTCTCCGTCGGGACGACTTTCGGTGCGATGCGCTGCCACACGCCGGCTTTGCGGAGGTACTCGCGCGCGTAGATCCCCGCGGGGACGCTCGACGGTTCGGCGAGCGCGATGCGGCGCGCGTTCGCCAGGTCGTGCACGTTGCGGATGTTGTCGCCGACGACGACGAGGGTGTTCGAGAGCACGCTCACACGTGTCGAGGCGAGGATCAGTCCCCGCCGCTCCAGCGCATTCATCTTCTCTTCATCGGCGGAGAGGAATACGTCCGCCGGCGCGCCGTGCTCGATCTGCCGTGCGAGCACGCTCGAGCCGCCGAAGTTGAAGCGGATGCGGTCGCCGCTCTGCCGCTCGTACGTCGTGGCGATCTCCTGCAGCGCGTCGGTGAGGCTCGCCGCCGCGTACACGCGGATGTCCGCCGCGCGCAGGGGGAGGGCGAGCCACAGGATCAGGAGGAGGCGGCGCATGACGTCGATCTGCAACGGAGTATATCGGCTGAGGCCGCGGCGGGATCATCCGCGCCGTCGCGGCGGTTATGATCGGCAGCATGTCTGTACGCCGTCAGCGCAAGTTGCAGCAGGAGCCGCTCTCCGACCAGGCCATCGAGCTGGTCGCGGCGCGTTTCCGCATCCTCGGCGAGCCGATCCGTATCAAGATCCTCCAGGAGCTGCAGGACGGCGAGAAAAACGTGACCGAGCTCGTCGCCGCCGTCGGCTCGACGCAGCCCAACGTCTCCAAGCACCTCCGCATCCTTCAGGAAGCCGGCATGGTCTGCCGCAAGCAGCTCGGCAACAACGTCTACTGCAGTGTGTCCGATCCGACCGTATTCGAGCTGTGCGAGGTCGTCTGTGGCAGCATCGCCGACCGCATGCTCGACCTCAGCCGCACGCTGGCCGAGCTGGACAAGCGCCGCTGACGGCCACGAGCTGGCACACTTCTGGTACTAAACGGAACTTGTGATCGCGAGCCTGGCCGCCGCGATTGCAACCGATGACTCCTGGGTTGCGGCGCCGCGAACATCCCTCCCGCGGCGCCGCTTTTTGCTTTGTGGCGCCCGTCCCCATTCGGCGTATTGCCTGTCAGTCCCATCTGTCCTGTTCGTCCGATCCATCTGCCCTGCTTGCATGGGACCCCATACATCTCTACCATCCCCCGCACGTGCACGAGCTTCCCCCGGACGTCCTGCACCTCATCGACCGCGCCATCGGCTCGCTTCAGGCGCTCGAGCTGCTTCTCCTGCTGCGCCGCTCGCCCGAGACGTACTGGGCGGCGTCCGCCGTGGCCGGCACCCTCGGCGGTGATGTACGCGTCGTGCGCCGCGAGCTCGCCGCGCTCGTCAACGCCGGCCTCGTCGTCAGCGGCTCGCAGACCGGGGCCTACCGGTTCGCCCCGCGCAGAGAGGCCGATCGCGATGCCGTGGAGCAACTCGCCGCCGCCTACGGCGACGAGCGGCGTCTCAGCATCGTCGACGCCATCGCCAGCCGCAGCGTGCGCGCGCTGGCGGGGGCCTTTCGCTTCTGAGACAATCGACGCATGTCTCCTCGTGCGGTCGGCGACGACGAACACTCCAGGACCATCCTCAACTGCATTCGCCAGATCGTCCGCGCGCTGCGTCTCTACGATCGCGAGTCGCAGTCGAAGTTCGGCCTCTCCGCCGCGCAGATGTACGTGCTGCACACGCTGCATCAGGACGACGGCATCTCCCTCAACGAGCTCGCCACCCGCACCGCGACCGACCAGAGCTCCGCCTCGGTCGTCGTGCAGCGCCTCGTGGCGGCGGAGATGGTCAGCCGCGCGCCGCGTGAGGACGACCGTCGCCACGTCGTCCTGCGGCTGACACCGAAGGGGCGCAACGCGATCCGACGCACGCCGCCGCCGGCGCAGGAGAAGCTGCTCGCCGTCGCGAACGAGCTGCCGCCGAAGCAGCGCGCGCAGTTCGCCGAGCTCCTCGAGGACTTCGTCAACCGCATGGGGATCAACGACGAGCCACCGCCGATGCTCTTCGCCGACGAGCCTCCGGCGCCGCGCCGCCGCGGCACGTCAAAGCCGCGATGACGCTGCGGATCGCGCGCAGCTTCGACCGCGCGCCGGAAGAGAACAAAGGGGACAAATAGGACCTATAGGACGAATAGGTCCCATCAGCTCCGCCAACGCGGATATCGACGCGCAGCGCAGCCATTCGTCCTACGTCTTATTCGTCCTATCCGTCCCATCGTTCCCCATCCCTCAACCTTCCCGCAAACCGCACGTACCTCCACCATGCGCAACCGCATCGTGAGTGCCGTTCTCTCTTCGATGATCGCCGTGACCGCCGCCGCGCAGGGCATTCCGGCTCTCCTGAAAGAGCACAAGATCCCCGCCGTCGGCATCGGCGTCATCCGCGACGGGAAGCTGCAGCGCGTCGAGGTCTACGGCCAGCTCGCCGAAGGTGTCGCGGCGCCGTACGACACCATCTGGAACGTGGCGTCGCTGACGAAGCCGGTCGTGGCGCTGCTCACGCTGAAGCTCGTGGCCGAAGGCAAGTGGAGCCTCGACGAGCCACTCGCGAAACACTGGGTCGATCCCGACGTCGCCAACGATCCGCGGCACAAGAAGCTGACCACGCGCCACGTCCTCTCCCACCAGACCGGCTTCAAGAACTGGCGCTGGCTGGAGGAGTCGAAGAAGCTCACGTTCAACGCCGATCCCGGCACGAAGTTCGGCTACTCCGGCGAGGGCTTCGAGTACCTCCGCCGCGCGCTCGAGCAGAAGCTCGGCAAGTCGCTCGCGCAGTTGTCGCAGACCTACGTCTTCGACGCGGCCGGCATGCCCGACACGCGGCACCTCTGGGATGCTCGCATGGACGAAGCACGCTTCGCCCGCTGGCATGACGGTGAAGGGCGCAACACCTACACCGACCATCGCACCACCAAAGCAAACGCCGCGGACGACCTCCTCACCACCGTCGAGGATTACGGCCGCTTCGCCGCGTGGGTGCTGAACGGTGCCGGCCTGCCGCCAGCTCTCTTCAACGAGATGCTCAAACAGCAAGCCACCATGCGCCCAGGCGCCGCCTTCAGCCTCGGGTGGGAGCTGATCCAGGACCTGCCCAACGGCGAGTACGCGCTGATCCACAGCGGCAGCGATGAAGGGGTGAAGACACTCGTCATCCTCCTCCCCAGATCGAAGCAGGGCGTCGTGGTCCTGACGAACGGCGACAACGGCGTCCGTCTCTACCCGAAGCTCATCACCGACCACCTCGACGTCGGGGCGGAGCTCCTCGAACGCGCGAATTAGGGAAAAACGGGGTGAGGGCGGTCACAAGCGGCGCGGCACCGGGTCGCGATACTCGGAACCATGCTCCGCGTTGTGATCGGCCTCACGCTTCTCCTCCTCACCCCCGTGCTGTTCGGGGCGACGCAGGGCGCGCCGCTCGGCGTTCCGCAGCCGCTCTTTCCGCCGAACAACTGGTGGAACACCGACATCAGCGCGGCGCCGGTCGACAGCAACTCCGCGGCTTACATCCAGTTCATCGGCACCACGCGCGCGCTGCATCCCGACTTCGGCGGTGACGCCGGCGACGGCACCGTCTACGGCTTCCCCATCATCGTCGTCGACAGCAGACAGCCGAAGAAGACGGTCGAGTTCTTCTGGCCTGACCAATCGGACGGTGTCGATCACAGCACGGAGGAGTCCGTGCCGTTCTACCCCGTGCCCGATGAAGCCATCACGCAGTCCGCCTGGATCGAGGGCGGCCAGCCCGGCAACGTCGATCTCCGGGACGACCACGACCGCCACATCCTGATCGTCGACAAGAACAACAACCGCCTGTACGAGCTGTACAACGTCTGGTTCGACGGCACGCGGTGGCAGGCTGGCTCGGGCGCGCACTTTTACATGAACCGCAACGACCGCCGCCCCGACACCTGGACTTCCGCCGACGCCGCCGGTCTGGCCATCCTGCCGGGCCTCGTGCGCTATGAGGAGGTGTACGGCCCGGGCGAGATCCGCCACGCCCTGCGCGTCACCGTCCGCGCCACGAACGGCTACGTCTATCCCGCCTCGCACCGCGCCGGCTCCACCGCGGGCGCGCTCCCGATGGGCGCGCGGCTACGCCTCAAGGCGAGCGTCGATCTCTCCACGTTTCCGGCCGAGATGCAGAAGCTCTTCCGCGCGTTCAAACGCTACGGCCTGATCGTCGCCGACAACGGGTCCGACATGTACATCAGCGGCTCGTACGACACGCGCTGGAACAACGACATCCTCAATCCGCAGTTTCGCCGCCTCAAGGCGAGCGATTTCGAAGTCGTCCAACTCGGCTGGGCGCCACAGGTCACACTCGTAGCGACCATCCCGCCCACGGTCGGCAACAACCAGCCGGCGTTCATCACGGTGACGGCGAAGAACGTCAACGACAACGTCGTCACCAGCTACCGCGGCACGATCCAGTTCACCTCCTCCGATCCCGCGGCCACGCTGCCGCCGCCGTACACGTTCACCGCCGCCGACAACGGCGTGCACACGTTCCCCGCGGCTCTCACGCTGCGCACGAACGGCGCGCAGGTCCTCACGGTGACCGACGCGGCGAACGCGCAGATCACCGGCTCGCGCGGCACGACGGTCGTCCCGGTGCTCCACACCGCGCCGCAAGCGGCGTACTGGGCCTGCTTCCACTACACCTCGCGCACCGACGCCGACGCGCACATGAACCGCCTCAACCTCGACGCGACCCTCGTCGCCACCGGCTATCCCGATTACCCGTACGTCGTCATCGAACGGTGGGACTGCGGCTCCTGCGCGCAATCCCCCGAGCCGCTCTTCCTCGCCGAGCGCCACGTCACCGGCATCCCCCCAGGCACGAACGAGCGCACCGCCATCGGCAACGACGGCACCCCGCTGCTCGTGCGGAGACGCGAAGGCGCCAGCTCCGCCCCACTGCGCAACCCCGCGACGGCCTATTCCACCGTGGAGTAACGCTGGGCCTCACCGGACGGGTGGGGTCCCATCCGTCCCATAGGTCCCATTCGTCGTCCCCCGCGCGTGCCGACGTAAGATCCGCAACACGCGTGACCGCCCTCTCCATCGTCATCCCCACCTTCAACACCGCGCACATGACGCTGGAGTGCTGCCGCGCCGCGCTGGCCGCGCTGCCGGAAGAGGGGGAGGTGATCGTCGTCGACGATGCCTCCACCGACGGCACCGCGGAGTTGCTGCGCGCCACGCTCCCCGCGGTGCAGGTCGTGCGGCTGCAAACGAACCAGCGCTTCGCCGCGGCGGCCAACGCTGGCATCGCGGTGGCGCGCGGGCGCCTCGTGCTGCTCCTCAACAGCGACACCGTCATCGAGCCCGGTGCGGTCGCCGCGTTCCTCGAAACCTTCGCGCATGACGCGCGCCTCGGCGTCGCAGGCGCGCGGCTGCTCGACGCCGACGGCACATCGCAGTGGAGCGGCGGCCCCACGCCGACGCTGCTCTGGCTCACGGTGATGGTCAGCGGGATCGCGCGCTTCCGCCCCCGCCGACGGCGCGCGGCGGGAAGCGGCGCCGTCTCCTGGGTCAGCGGCGCCGCCATGGCGTTCCGCCGCGAGACGTGGGACGACGCCGGCCCGCTCGACGAAAGCTACCGCTTCTACGCCCAGGACCTGCACTTCTGCATGCGGGCCGCCGCGAAGGGCTGGGGCGTGCGCATCGTCGAGAGCGCGCGCGTCGTGCACGACGGCGGCACGACGGTGCGCCAGTGGCGCGGTGTGGCCGGGTTGCCGCACGATCCCGCGCTCCTCTGGCTCGACCTCCTGCAGTGGGGACGGGCGCATCACGGCCGCCTGTGGGCCATCGGCGCGCGGCTGCTGATGATTGCCGCGGCGACGGCGCGCGTCATCGCGCGGCGCGCGTACGCGCTGCTCCTCCGCGGCGAAGAGCGGCAGCGTGCGCGCTCAGCGACGCGCGCGTACGCCACGGCTCTGCAGCAGCTCTTCGTAGAACGCGAGCAGCCCGCGCGCGAGCGTGTCGGTCGCGTAGCGCGTCTCGACGAACCGCCGTCCGGCGTCACCGATCGCGACCGCACGTGACGGCTCCCGCAGCAGCTCCTGCACCGCCGCCGCGAACGACGCCGCATCGTCGGCAATGACGATGTTCTCCCCATGCGTCACGTCGAGCCCCGAAGCGCCGATCGTCGTCGACACGACCGCCTTCCCCAGCGCCATCGCTTCCAGGATCTTGATGCGCATCCCGCCGCCGGCGAAGAGCGGCGAGACCACCACCGTCATCGAGCGGAGGAACGCCGCCGCATCCGGCACCTCAGGTACGAACGTCCCGCCGAGCCGCGCGCGCAGCCACGCCGGCGCGTTGCTCCCGCCGACGTGCAGCTCCGCGACCACGATTCGCGGCTGCAGTTCCTCGGCGATCCACAATGCCGCCTCCTGGTTCGGGCGGTAGTCGAGCGACCCGAGAAACCCCACCGCGCTCGGCCGCTCGCTGCTGCGATCGAGCGGCTCCAGCTCCACGCCGCCCGGCAGCACGTGCATCGGCCGCGTGCACCCGAGTGCGCGAAACTCACGCGCGTCGTCCTCGGTGATCGGCACGAGCGCGTCGCACGCGTCGAGCGTCCCGATCTCGTACCGCCGTAAGCTGCGCGCAATGGCGAGCCGCGCGATGCGCTTCACGAAGTTGCGCTCGCGCGCCGCGAGCTGCTCCCAGATCCGGAACTCCACGTTGAGCGAGCGCAGCACCGACACCGCGTTCGATTCGCGAATCAGTGGCAGATACGGGAGCAGGAAGGGACTTTCGATCTGCACCACGTCGAAGCGGCCCGTGCGCAGGAGCTCGCGCAACGCGTCGGCGAACCGCGGCGAGTAGAAGCGCGCCACCAGTTGCGGCGCGCCAAGGCGGAACGCGCGCCACAGCGCCGCGAGGTGCGCCCCCGTATCGATGTCGATCGCCGTCGCAGGCAGCGGCATCCGCGCCACGTCCGCGTGCTGCTTGCGCGGATTCAGCGACAGCACGTGCACGTCCGCCCCCAGCCGCTGCAGCGCACGCCCGATCTGCAGCATGACCACACGCCCGCCATCGGTGGGCGGGTAGGGCAGTCGCGGCGTCAGTTGCAGAATGCGCATGGTCAATCGAGACCGCCAGGCCCGGGCTCTCCCACTCCCATCTGTCCCATTTGTCCTATTCGTCCCATCGTTCCCGCCCCGCAATCCCGGACCGGTCGCTTATCATGCCGCCCGCTGATGAAAACGGCACTCGTTTTTGGCGTCTCCGGTCAGGACGGCGCGTATCTTTCGCGGCTGCTGCTCGACAAGGGTTACGCCGTCCACGGCACGTCTCGCGACGCGGCGCGGCACTCCTTCGAGCGCCTCGAAGCGCTCGGCATCGGTGACCGCGTCGTCACGCACTCCATGACCCTGCGCGATCGCGACGAGCTGCGCCGCTTCCTCGACGACATCGCCCCCGACGAGATCTACAACCTCTCCGGCCTCAGCTCCGTCGCGTTGTCGTTCGCCGAGCCGCACGCCGCACGCGCGTCCATCGCCGACGCGCAGCTCCTGCTGCTCGAGACCGTCCGGGCGAGCGGCGCCGCCACGCGCATCTACCACTCCGCCTCCACGGAATGCTTCGGCAACCTGCCGCACGGTGACGCCAGCGACGAGCGCACGCCGTTCGCGCCCTGCAGCCCGTACGCGGAGGCGAAGGCCGAGGCGCATCGCAGCACGATGCATTACCGCGAGACGCACGGCCTGTACGCCGTCTCCGGCATCGTCTGCAACCACGAGTCGCCGCTGCGCAGCGACACGTTCGTCACGAAGAAGTTCATCGCCGCCGCCGCCCGCGGCTCGAAGCTGACGGTGGGCGACCTCTCCGTCTCCCGCGACTGGGGCTACGCCGCCGAGTACGTCGAAGCCATGTGGCTGATGCTCCAACAGGAGCAGCCCGCCGACTACGTCCTCGCCACCGGCGAGAGCCACACCGTCGAAGAGCTCGTGTGCGCCGCCTTCGCCGAATTCGGCCGCGACTACCGCGACCACATCACCGTAGACCCTTCCCTCTTCCGCCCCGCCGAGATCCGCTACAGCCGCGGCAACCCATCCCGCGCGCATGAAGCGCTGGGATGGGTTGCCCATACCCGGTTCGATGCCTTGGTCAAACTGCTGGCGGATGCAGAACGCGCGTCGTTGTCCAAACAGGCTCCGGCCGTCCTGTCGGCCGTATAGGACCCCATCGTCCTGTCGTTCCTCTAACCTTTCATCGCCTTCAGCGACGGCACGCCGAACCACGCTGTCTCGACAGCATTCAACGCCAGCTTGCCCAGCTGATCGAGCGTGCGCACGCCAACATGTGCCGGCGGCCGCACGACTTCGGTGACCTCGTAGATCGCCTGATACACGTCCGGGTGGACCGTTCCTTCGTCGTTCTTGCTGACCGGGTAGCCGAAGAGGATCGGTTTCAGATAGACAAACCGGTATTCACCGAACTGATCGCGCACGGCGAATGTCTCCTCGATGGCCTGTCCCTCCACCACGCGGAAGCAGAGGAAGTGATCGACGCGCGGCGGCGGCGGGGACGTCGGGTCCGGCTCGTCGCCCTTGGCCTTCCGCGCCGGCATCAGCAGGTACTGCGAGTTGCCGAGCTGCCACTGCTGCCCCTGGCCGAACTGGTTCGAGACGAAGACGGAGCGCTCCGGCGCTTCCCGCTGGATGCCGAGCTTGTACGCAAGCAGGTGGAGGCTCGGATGATGGACGTCCTCCGGCTCGCGCCCCTCGCGCGTCTTCCTCGCGGGATTGCCGAGATACTCGATCTGCAGGAGCGCCGTGTCGAAGGGCGCTTGATCGGCGGCAGTCTGAAGCTTCACCTTGAAGTCGACGCCGGTCTCCCGGACTTTCCAGAAAAGATAGTGATCGTTACACGTCTCCGGTGCGTTCTGTCGCTGCATTCCGTACTCCTCGCAGAGGAGACGATCGCTCGACCTCGCGTGTGAAACGCCATCCGTCCAACTGCCCTGTGGGGTCCCATAGGTCCCGCAGGTCCCATCCGTCCCATCGGTCTCGCCGGAGGCCGCACGTAACACCTCGGTGAACGGTGCCGCCCTGCGGCCAAGGCCGCATTCCGTCCCGTTACACTGGTCGCACCGCGAACACGTTGTCGACCCGGAGGGCATGCCGCTGCCATGACTCGCAAACTCATCGTGCTGTTCGTGCTCTTCGCCGCCATCGTCGTTCCGGCCGAGGCGAAGCGGCGGCCGGTGCAGCCGCGCGAGACGCGCGACTCCACCTACCTCGACGTTTCCCTCCGTGTGAGCAACTGGCTCGCGGCGATGGCGCAGCCGGCCGGCGAGCGCCTGGCGTGGCCGTACGACGCCGCCACGCCGCGCTTCACCGCTCCAGGGCTACCCGGCACCGCGGGCGTCGGAACGTTCTACCTGCGGCTCTATCAGGTCACCCGCGATCCTCGCCATCTGGCAAATGCGAACGCCGCGGCCAACGAGGTCGCGGCGACGCTGCTCCCCGCGACGCATTTCGACTGGCAGGCCGGCTCCGTCGGCTGCGGCTCGTTCCTTCTCGCGCTCTATCGCGAGACGCGCGATCCCGAGCAGTTGCGGCGCGCGCAGCGCGTCGCCGACAGCCTCCTCGCGCAAGCCATCCCCGACGGCAACGGCGGGCTGTATTGGCTCGACTCCCGGACGCCCAACACGATCTACACCGGCATGGCTCACGGCGCGGCGGGCGTCGCGATGCTGCTGTTGCAACTCCATGAGCAGTCGCCGGACGCCCGCTACCTGGGCGCCGCCGAAAGCGCGCTGCAGTGGATCGCGCGCCACACCGTCCCCCTCGGCGCGAATGGCATCGGCTGGAAACGCCTCACCACCGACAACCACGCGTATCACGGCTGGTGCGGCGGCTCGGCCGGCATCCTCTTCGTGCTGGCGAAGGCGTACGAGCTCATCGGCAACGACGCCTACCGCACGCTGCTCGTCAAGACCGCCGACGGCCTCGTCGCCGCCGGCCGCCCCGAGCGCGTGGGCTTGTCGTGGCCGCAGACGAGCAACGGCAACGGTTCGTTCCTCGTCTACTGCCACGGCAGCGGCTCGGTCATCGGCGCGCTCACCGTCGCCTATGAGGTGACCGGCGACAGCCGGTATCTCGCCACCGCGCGTGCCGCGGTCGATTTTCTGGACGACGTCGGCGAGCGCCACGGCGAGGGACGCACGTGGCCACAGGTCGAGCGCGGCGACCTCCGCCAGTACGGGCTCATGATCGGCACCGCGTCGATCGGCCACGCCGTGCTCCGCCTCTATCGCCACGATCGCGATCCTCGGCTGCTCGATCTCGCCAGGGCCGCGGCGGCCTTCCTCATCGCCGAAGCAGATGCGCCGGGCGACTCGCAGACCAGTTGGCCGACGCTCGCGGAGCCAGTGCCGGCGCGCTACGCCAATGACCAGAGCACCAGGACCGGCTGGTGGGACGGCACCTCAGGCATCGCCATGTTCCTGCTCGAGCTGCACGACTACACCAATGGCCGGCAACCGCCTGCCGACTTTTCCCCCGCGAATCCCTGACCACGTCCCATGACGAAACCCAACCTCCTCCTCGCGCTGTTGCTCCTCGCCGCCTGCCGGTCGACACCGCTCGCGCCGTACGCGCCGCCGCCGGCGTCCATTGCCGTGGAGGACGCGCCCGACTTCACCCAGTCGGCGAACGTCGCCATCGTCGCCACCGCCGGAGGCACGGCCGAGACCAGCATCGCCATCTCACCGGCCGATCCGAACCGCATCGTCGTCGTCGGTGCGGGACCGACGGGCTCGCGCTACCGCAGGAGCGACGCATACGTCTCCGCCGATGGCGGGCGCACCTGGTCGGCCCGGCGGCCGTATCCCGAGACCATCAACGGCATGGCCTTCGCGGGCGGCGGCGATCCCGTCGTCACCGCCGACCGCGAAGGACGCTTCTACTTCACGTCATTGCTTGCGTCGGCGAGCCCCTCGCGCAGCGGCGTCGCCGTCGCTCGTTCCGACGATGGCGGTATGACTTGGAACGAGCCCGTGATCGTCGCGCTCAGCACCGGCAACGTGCGGCCGTACGAGGACAAGCAGTGGATTGCCGCCGACGCCACAGGCGGGCCGCACGACGGCAACGTCTACCTCATCTGGGGCCACTACGCGCAGGTCAGCAAACCCGATCCCGGCCAGATCGTCATCTCCCGCTCCACCGACCGCGGCGCTACATGGTCCGAGCCTCTCGGCCTGTCCGTCAACGGAGGCGTCGGCCTCTCCGAGCTCGAGATCGGTCCAGCAGGGGAGGTCTACGCGACGTACTACGAGAACGCCCGCGGCTTCCTCCTGCGCACGTCGCGCGACGGCGGCCTCACCTTCGATGAGCCCCGTCCCATCGGCCCCGCCCTCGGCGGCGGCGGCCCCATGCCCAACGTGCAGGCCCAGTTCCGCCCCATGCAGTCCTTCGCCGTCGACCGCTCGACGGGCCCGCATCGCGGCACGCTCTACTACCTCATGCCGTCGCGCAACGGCACCGCTGGCGCGATCTCCCTGATGCGCTCGACGGACGGCGGCGCCACCTGGTCGTCCGCGCGCAACATCTCCGGCGACACCCGAGGCCGTGACGCCACGCTGCCGTCGATCGCCGTCGACGAAGTCAGCGGCGAAGTCCTCGCCGCCTGGCTCGACCGCCGCGATGACGCCGCCAATGTCGTCGCCCGCCTCTACGCCTCCAAATCGAGCGACGGCGGCACCACATGGTCCGAGCCGAAGCCCTTCTCCGCGCCGTTCTCCATCGACGCCCCCTTCATCGGCGACTACAACGGAGCCGCCGCCCACGCCGGCACCTGGGTCGCCGCCTTCGCCGACGCCGGCGGCTACATGTCCGTCGCCAGAATCGACCTCGGACAGCCGCAGCCGGAAGCCGCCCGTCGCCGAAGGTCCGTGCGCACGCCGTAGATACCGGCGCCGTCCCATAGGTCCTATCAGTCCCATAGGTCCCATTCGTCCTATAGGTCCTATTCGTCCTATCCGTCCTATCGTCCTCTCGATCGCAGTCGCCGCCGGCACCCGCAGCCCCGAAGACGATGACGACTTCATCGTAGAACCCACAAGACCTACCCCCGGGCCATAGGCCCCATTTGTCCCATCGTTCCCGTTCGGCCGCACACCGTGCGCACTACAACAACTTATCCGGCGTAATCGGCAACTCCCGCACCCTCCGCCCTGTCGCGTGAAACACCGCATTCGCAATCGCTGCGGGGATGCCCACCATCCCCAGCTCGCCCATGCCTTTCACTCCGAGGGGGTTGACGATGCGGTCGTCCTCTTCGATGAACTCCGTGTGGATCTCGTGGATGTCGGCGTTGACCGGCACGTGGTAGTGCTGCAGGTTGGGGTTCATGATGCGGCCGTAGCGGTGGTCGATCTCCGTCGCCTCGGTCAGCGCCATGCCGATGCCCCAGACGATGCCGCCGATCTCCTGGCTGTGCGACGCCTTCGGGTTGATGATCTTGCCGCACGCGGAGACTTCGATCGCGCGCGTCACGCGGACGGTGCCGAGGTCGGGGTCGACTTTGACCTCGATGAACTGCGCGCCGTGGGCGAGCGACGCGTAGTTCTGGCGCTCGGGCGAGGGCCGCGACGTGTACGTCTCGCTCACCTCCGTCACCCCATTCCGCCGCATCACCTCGGCGATCTCGACGAAGCGCGACGGATCGGCTTTGAGCCGCAGCCGGCCGTCGAGCATCTCCACGTCCGCTCCGATTGCGCCGCTCAGCGGTGAGTTGAGGTCTTTTCTCGCGAGCGACAGCAGCTTCGCGCCGATCGCCAGCGCCGCCCCCATCACCGCGGAGCCGACGCTCGACGTGGTCTGCGAGCCGCCCTGCGACGGCGCCCGCGGGAACTTCGTGTCGCCCAGCTCGAACTGGACTTTCTCCGCGGCGATGCCCAGATACTCAGCCGCGATCATCGTCATCACCGTGTAGGTGCCGGGGCCGATGTCGCTGGTCGCACTGGCGACGTGCGCGGTGCCGTCGGCGCGCAGCGTGATCTTCGCGTTCGCCTCCCGCTGGAACGCGCCCCAAACGCCGGTGGCCGTGCCCCAGCCGACGAGCAGGCGTCCGTCGCGCATCGAGCGCGGCTCGAACTTGCGCTTCGCCCAGCCGAACTTCTCCGCGCCGACGCGATAGCACTCACGCAGCGCCTTGCTCGACCACGGCTTGCCGCTCTCCGGATCGAGCTCCGCGTAGTTGATGAGGCGCAGCTCGAGCGGATCGATCTTCAGCTCGTACGCCAGCTCGTCCATCGCGCATTCGAGCGCGAACATGCCGCTCACCGCACCCGGCGCGCGCATCCACGTCGGCGTATTGAGGTCCGTATCCGCGACCTTCACCGGCGCATAGAGATTCGGGCAGGCGTACACCTGGCGCGTGAAGTTCGTCGTGCCGTCGTTGAACGCCTCGAACGACGACGTGTTGTGCACGGCCTCGTGAATCATCGAGGAGAGCTTTCCCGATGCGTCGGCGCCGAGGGCGATCTTCTGGATGGTGTAGGGACGGTAGCCGTGGCCGGTGAACATCTGCGTGCGCGTGTAGACGATCTTCACGGGCCGTTTCAGCTCGCGCGCCGCCATGGCGGTCAGGGCGGGGTAGTAGTTCGGCCGCAGTGAAGAGCCGAACGCACCGCCGACGAACGGCGAGATGACGTTGACGTTCTCGGGCGGGATCCCGAAGCTGGCCGCGAGGTGCTCCCGCACGCCATAGACGTTCTGCGACTTGTCGAAGATGGTCAGCTTGTCGTCCTGCCAGACGGCGACCGCGGCGTGCGGCTCCATCGGGTTGTGGTGCTCGATGGGGATGCGGTACTCCGCCTCCACCTTCACGCGCGCATTCCGCATCGCCTCCTCGGGGTTCCCGCGCCGCACGTCGGGAACGCGCGGCGGAACGCGTGCGCTCCCGCGGACCGACTCCGTGTCGGTGACGTGCTTGTCCGCCTTGTACGTGACTTTGATGAGGCGCGCCGCGAAACGCGCCTGTTCGTACGTCTCGGCGACGACGAGCGCCACCGGCTGGGCGTTGAAGAAGATGCGGTCCGACTGCAGCGCGCGGAATGACTTGTCCTCTTCCGGCCGGGTGCCGCGCGGAGGCGCCTCTTCGACCGGCGGCTTCGGCCCGAGCCTCGGCGTATTGAGATGCGTGAAGACGCGAACCACGCCCGGCGCCTTTTCGGCCTCGCGCGTGTCGATCGACTGGATCGACCCTTTGGCGATGCTTCCGGTCGCGATGAAGCCGTACGCCAGGTTCGGCGCGCGGAACTCCGCCGCATACTTTGCTTTCCCCGTCACTTTCGCCACGCCATCGACGCGGCTCATCTCTTTTCCGATGTATCTCGGCATCGCGGCCTCCTTACGCCAGCCGGCTCGCACGCAGCAAAGCGCGAACGATGGCTCGTTTCCCGAGCTCCACTTTGTAGGCGTTGTGTTCCAGCGGCTTTGCGTCGCGCATGGCAGCGAGCGCGGCACGCTCGAAGCTCTCCTGCGATGCCGGCTGTCCCGCCAGCGCCGCTTCTGCTTCGCGGCTGCGCCACGGTTTGTGGGCGACGCTGCCGAGGACGACGCGCGCGTTGCGGATCGTAGAGCCGTGGAGCTCCAGCGCGGCGGCGACGGCGACGAGCGCGAAGGCATACGACGCACGGTCGCGCACCTTCAGGTAGTACGCGTTCTTGGCGAAGTTCGACCTCGGCAGCTCGATGGCGGTAATCAGCTCGCCGTGCTCGAGGTTCGTGTCCTTCTGCGGAGTGCTGCCGGGGAGGCGATGGAAGTCGTCGATGGGGATGGTGCGCTCGCTGCCGTTCGCGGCGCGCACGCGCACCACCGCGTCGTAGGCGTACAGCGCGTTGGCCATGTCGCCGGGATAGGTGGCGACGCAGGCGTCGCTCCAGCCGAAGATCGCGTGGATGCGGTTGAGCCCTTCGCGCGCGCCGCAGCCGGTGCCCGGCTCGCGCTTGTTGCACGGCATGGCGACGTCGTAGAAGTACTGGCAGCGCGTGCGCTGCAGCAGGTTGCCGCCGTTCGTGGCCATGTTGCGCAACTGCGCGGAGGCGCCGGCGACGATGGCCTGCGACAGCAGCGGGTAGTTGCTGCGGATGAGCGGGTGATTGGCGGTGGTCGTGTTCGTCGCCAGCGCGCCGATGGAGACGCCGCCGCGCAGCGGCTTGATCTCCGCGAGCTGCAAACGAGTGACGTCGACGAGCTGATTCGGCCGCTCGATGTCCTCTTTCATCAGGTCGAGGAGGTTCGTGCCGCCGCCGAGGAACTTCGCCTGCGCGTTGGCGCCGACGGCGCGAGCCGCGCCGTTCGCATCGGTGGCCCGCACGTACTTAAACGGTCTCATAGCCATCCTCCTTGCGGACGCGCGCAAGCTGCTCTTCGTCGACGAAGCGCCACGTGTGCTGCGTCTGCCGGCCCGAGTGCACTTCCTGGATGGCGGCGACGATGCCCGGATAGGCGCCGCAGCGGCAGACGTTGCCGCTCATGCGCTCGCGGATCTGGTCGTCGCTCAGCGCCGTCGTCGTCGCGCTCACGTCGTCGGACACATGACTGATGTCGCCGCGTTTCGCTTCGTCGAGGAGGGCCACCGCGGAGCAGAGCTGCCCCGGCGTGCAGTAGCCGCACTGGAATGCGTCGTACTTGATGAAGGCCGCCTGCATCGGATGGAGCTGGTCGCCCTTGGCCAGCCCTTCGACGGTCGTCACGTCTTTTCCTTCCACCGTGGCGGCGAGCGTGAGGCACGACAGCACGCGCCGGCCGTCGACGATGACCGTGCACGCGCCGCACTGCCCCTGATCGCACCCTTTCTTCGTACCGGTCAGCTCGAGGCGTTCGCGCAGCGCGTCGAGCAGCACCACGCGCGAGTCCAGCTCGAGCGTCTTCGTCACGCCGTTGACCTTCAGTGCGACTTTGATGACGTTCTGCCCGGCCGCTCCGGCGGCGGTCACCGCATCGGCCGCCGGAGCGAGCGCGGCCAGCGCCTCCTGCTGCGCCAGCAGGTCGAGGGCGAACAACCCGAGGCTGCCGGCGAGGGTGGTGCCGAGGAAGGTGCGGCGCGTGTGCCCGCTCGCGCCGACCTGGCTCGCGTCGAGCTCGGGCATTGCCTCGAGCAGCGCTTCTTCGTCCGCAGTCAGCTCCTGGGCATCGTCAAAATCGTCGCTCATCGCGTCCTCCTGATCCACTCCTGCACTCAGCGCCGTGGCTCTGGCCGAACAGGCCGTCCCATACGTCCTATGGGTCCCATTCGTCCCATTCGTCCTATCGTCCACGGCGGTATGCATTGGGCCAGCCAGCGTGGAAGGCACTGCGTCAGCGATGTGCCCATGCTGCCCGGCCGGCGGCATCGTCACGCCGGCCGGGCTCGCGTGGTTGCGTCAGATCTGCGGATCGTCGGCGGTGGGGAAGATGCGCCTGCGCACTTCCGGCCGGTACGCGTCGCGGAACGCTTCCATGAAGTCGTCGCCGTATTCGTGGTTCGCGTTGTAGGGCTCGGTCTCGCTCTGCTCCGGCGGGACGCGGCGGCACGGCTCGATGGTGTGGCCTTCCACCCATTCGTTGAAGTCGGTCAGGACGATCCATCGCTCCAGCTCGATGACGCCGTCGGTCCGTCTGGCCGAGACCACGGGCGCGTACTGTTTGCTCTTCGCGAACATGTACTCCACGTCGGCCTTGTTGCGCGCCTGGACGAAGCCGCGCCGCTGATCGTGCAGCTCGAGCTGCGGCATGGCCCCGGGCATCAGCATGACCGGCAGGCCGGTATGGAAGTTCGTCTTTCCCTGCAAGGCCGCGCGGTGCGGCTTCCAGATCCGCTCGACGGTCAGGTCGGTCGACGTCTTCGTGTCGAGCGTCGCGGGGCGTGGGCCGGCCGTGGGGCTCGCCTGAGCGTTGTAGTTGTGGTACAGCGAATGTTCGTAGAACGCGTCGACGGAGCGGATGAGCCGGTCGTCGTTCGAGTTGATCCCGTGCTGCGTCGTGATGAAGTACGGCTCGACGGGGGCGAACGCCTTCCGCACGTTGTCGATCATCGTCTGGAATGCCGCCGGTGCCTGGTTGGCCTGGTCGCCCCAGAACATGATGATGGGGCGGAGGACGCCGCGCGAGTCGCGCAGGCGGGTGTACTTCGGGCCGAGGATCTCGGCTTTCCGTTCGATGATCGCGTTCTGCAGGCGGGACCAGCGCAGCGGGAACTGCACCAGGTCGAACATGTAGATGAAGCGGATGGGGCCGAGCTCCGTCATCGGCAGGGAGCCGATGGAGCTGTTGAAGTTGCGCAGCGGCATGACCAGTCCGTTGTGCTCGTACGTCCAGTAGCTCGAGAACATCCGGATGCCGTAGGTCTTTGCCAGTTGGGCCATGTAGCGCCCGTATTCCGGGGTGTTCTGCGCTTTGGCCACCCAGCGTGTGCCCGACTGGTAGCCGAACGCCGGCTGCCGCGGCCCCACGCCGGTGTCGTGGATCAGCCATTGATAGCTCGTCACGATGACTTGCCACGTGGTGCGCACCTCGATCTCCCGAGGCTCGATTCCGATTGCCATGACCAGACCTCCTTGTCGGTCGAATCCGCGGCGTGATGCCGCGGTTCGACTGTCTATGCGCAAGGAAGCGGAAAATTTCAGAGACGCCCGAAAAAAATCGCCGGCCACGGCGCGCTACGGGGTGCAATGGGACGAATAGGACCTACAGGACAAATGGGACGAATGGGACAGACCCATCTACGTTCGTCCTATTCGTCCCATAGGTCCTATCGTTCCCCATGGCCCGCGGCCTTACACCTCCGCCAGGCGCGCCCCCGTCACCGGTCAGGCAAACACGCGCGATGCTTCCAGCGTCAGCCCCAGCGCGATCCCGCCGAATTGATCGGTATCGAACGCCTGCGCATTCGGCAGCAGTTGCCGCACGCGCCGGCGCACCTCGGGCAAGAGGGAGCCGCCTCGGTGAAGAACACCACGTCGATCGCGTCGTTCCGCACACCGGACGCGCGAAGGACGCTTTCGAGCTCGCGTATCGCGTCGTCGAGCAGGCCGGCGATGGCCGCGTTCAGTTCCGCGCGGGTGACGGTGAGGCCGAACCGCCGCTCGATCCAGTCGAGCGGGGTCGTCACCTCCGCGTCGGCGGTCAGGGCGATCTTCGTCCGCTCCACTTCGCGAGCGAGCGTGTGCCCCAGGTGGGCCGCGAGCACTTTGTCGAGGCGCGCCAGGCGGCGGTCGTCGTCTTTGTTGCGCGCCAGGATGTCGTAGATCCCGTCGAGCATGCGCGTGTCGTAGATGAAGTTGATGCGCAGCCACGAGGCCAGGTCGTGAAAGACCCATTGCGGCATCTGCAGGACGTCGCCGCGCTCGTTGCGGTAGGAGGCGCCGAGACCGAGGTGGGGCATCAGCTCGGCGACGCTGAGCTGGCGGTCGAAGTCCGTGCCGCCGATGTGGATGCCGCCGACGGCGAGGATGCGCTCGCGATCGCTCACGCGCGGGTGCTGTGCGGCGGGGGAGAGGCGGATGACCGTAAAGTCGGAGGTGCCGCCGCCGATGTCGACGACGGCCGCGATCTGCTCGCGCTCGATGTGCGTCTCCAGCTCGAGGCCCGCGGCGATGGGCTCCAGTTCCATCTCCACGTGGGTGAAGCCGGCCGCGCGAGCGCTGCGCCGGAGGATCTCCTCCGCCGCGCGGTCGAGAGCCGGATCGCTGTCGTTGAAATGCACCGGCCGCCCGAGGACCACGTGCGTCAGCTCGCGCCCCGCCGCCGCGTCGCCTTTCGACTTCAGGTTGCGGAGGATGCGCGTGATGATCTCCTCGAACGCCATGCGCCGCCCGCGCACGATCGTCGCTTCCCCCTGCAGAGCCGTCCCCAGCACGCTCTTGATGGCCCAGAGCATCCGCCCCGGCTGCCCCTCCAGAAAGCGGGCAATCGCCGCCTCCCCGAAGACCTCGTCGCGAGTGGTGTCGTCGAAGAAGATGGTGGTCGGAATCCTTGGCCGTCCGTTCTCCACATCGGCGAGGGACGGTGCGCCGTCGCGAAGAATGCCGATCTCCGAGTTGGAGGTGCCGAAGTCGAGGCCGCAGACGTGGCTGGAGGAGTCCTGGTTCATGGCGCGATCGAATGAAGGGCGCGCATTGTAATGCGGGCGGGGGCGCCGCACCTCGGAGTGCCACCTTGCGCGGCCCTGCCAAGATCTGGATCCAGTCCCTTCCGTTCGGCCGCTACGGCTTTGGCTCCCTCGCACGCGCGAGCTCGTCATTCGCACGCCACTGGGAGGCGCGCTGCGGCGGCATCGGCGCGGCGCGGACCGTGACGGTCAGCTTCATGCTCCCGCGCAACACGGTCAGGCGGAGGACGTCGCCCGCTTTGCGGCTGGCAAAGAACTGAAGCGCCGCCCGGTCCGTCTTGAATCCCAGTGGACTGCCGTTGATCGCGATCACGACGTCCTGCACGCGCAGGCCGGCCCGGTGCGCCGGGCCGTCGGGCTCGACCCTGTGTATGTAGAACCACTGGCGGGCAGCGCCAGGATCGACGTGACGGTTGAACCCGAAGCCATACCAGCCCGGCGGGGTGGCGGCTGCGAGTGAAATCGCGGCCAGACACGCGATCGAGACCACGACCAGACGCGATGTCTTCATCAGCGTTCTCTTTCCCGTTGCGGCCAGAGCGTGCCGGCGTCGAGGCGGGTGACCCCGCCGGCAGTGACGACTGCCCCGAGACAGGTGTCACCAGGCCGTGGCCCGCTGCAGAGCTGGTACTCGCCCGGTTCGACCGTCAGGAGAAACTCTCCGTCGACCAGCTCGCGCGCGGCGCCACCCGGATGGCGTGGCGCCAGCAGGAAGGGGAGCGCGAGCGCCGCCGCCCCGCGGCGGACGATCGGCCACGGCGGTGCGCCGTCCAGCGCGATCGCGAGCCGGCCGGCAGCGGCGGACATCTGCACGACAGGAGGCGCGTCGCCGTGGAGAGGGACGCGGTCGAGTTTGACCGGAAGGCCGGGCGCGATGATCGCGACATCGAGGAACGGCGTGCCGGACGGCACGTCGGCGGTGAAGGTGCCGGTCGGGCCGGTGACGTACTCGCGCGGCCGCCCCTGGACGACCGCGTGGATCATCGCGCCGACGACGGGGGCGCCATTGAGCTGGCGAATGGCGATGCGAACCGTCGCAGGTTCGCGCATCACCAGCGTGAGGGGAGCAGGCTCACCGCTGGCGACGGTGGCCGCCACCCGATCGCTTTCCACGCTGCCTGAGCGGGCGCGCACCGTCACCTCGCCGCACGCCAGACCGGTGACCATGAAAGTCCCGTCGTCACCGCTCGCGGCGTTTGCATCGAACGCCGCACCGCGCAGGACGAGGATGTCGGCACCGCGGACGGGGTTCCCCATTTCGTCCACCACCTTGCCGGCCACGCTTCCCGCGGGCAGATGAACGTCGACGGTCGCCACCTCTTCTCCTTCGCGGCGCCGGACGTCGGCCGCGGAGCGGACCTGCTGCGTGCGCTCACGCGGGGTAATGCGCACGCGCCAGCGTCCCTCGTCCGGCACCGCGCCGTCGAAGGCGCCATCGGCTCCGGTCGAGAACGTGAGCGTCCGGCCGCCGGCGTCGAAGGCGATGGTCCCTTCCACCGGCTGCTCGCCGATGAAGACCGTGCCGCGGATCGGGATCTCTCCGATCGCGATGGCCACCCGTTCGCGGTCGTTCTCCACCTGGAGCTCGCGTGTGGCGACGGTGCTCCCGGCCGGATCGAGGATCGCCAGGTGGTAGCGGCCACGCGGCAGCTTCCCGGCCGACCAGTGGCCGCTGTGAGTCGTCGAGCCGGCGGTGACGCGCTCCCGGCCGGTGCCGCGGAGGGTGACCCGGTCGAGCTCCACGCGCCACGGCAGCTCCGGCTTCGGCGACGGCGGTGTGACGTGCACGTCGAGCAGCGCCAACGGCGTGAGGAGCAGCGGCTCCGCCACGACGACCTCCACGTCATCGACGCGCAGTTCCTCCAGGAGCGCCGGGGAGGCATCGCTGGCGCGGGCGGCGAGCGTGAAGACTCCCGGCGTGACGCCGGTGAGCTGGAAGAATCCGCGCGCGTTCGCTTTGGCGCTGAGCCGCCGGGCGCCGAGCCTCGCGTGCGTGAACGCATCGTCGCCATAGACGGCGGGCGTCAGCTCCACGGTCACTTCCTCCGCCGAGCGGTCGTTGCGGGCGACCCATCCGGCCACGGAGCCGCCCCGTTCGAGCTGCACGGTGCCGGCGCTTGCGGTGGCCGGTGCGACGTCCCAGAGGTAGACCGGTGCGAAGCCGTCGGCCAGCAGCCGCACGTCGACGGTCGTCGACGGCAGCTCACAGACCCAGCGACGCTCTCGGACGCGGCACGCCGTCTCGGTTGCCGCGATGGCCGCTCCGCCGGGCGGCGCCTGCACGACTGCGCGGAGCGTTTCCGGAGCGGCGATGCCGGGTCGCGTCCGCAACTCGCCGCGAAGCAGCCGTTTGCGCCACGCCGGCATCGTCACCTCCGCGGGGCCGGCCGGCAGCTCTACCGGCGGCGCCCAGCAGTCCTCCGAAGCGAGCGTGATGCGCCACGCCGTCCCATGCGGCAGTGCGACCGAGGCCTCGCTCTCACCGAGCAAGCGCTGCACGGCCGTCCCTGCGCCGGTCGCATGAATGCTTCCGCTGCACGGCGCACCATCCATCGGCTGCAGCCGTACGCCGACGGTAGCCGCGCTCAGGGAGAGAGCGCCGAGCCACACCGCGACGAATGCTGCGAGGAGGCGCGCCACGTGGGTCAGACCTGGTAGCACGGAGTGCCTTCGCACCGCGGGTAGTCGCAGTACACGCCGCCGTCCCTGGTCTTGTAGCACATCTGCTTTTCGGTGCAGGACGCCATGTACGCCGGGTTGTTCAGCGAGAGGTAACAGTGAGCATGGCAGCTCGACTGGCCGCACGACTTCATCGAAATCAGGGCACGCGTACGAAGTAGATGTCGTAGTACGCGTCGGTTTGCTGGCCGCGCTGCAGCAGCGCGCGGAACTTGTACATGTTGCCGGCTCTATCGTGCCGATGAGTTGCCTTATAGCGCAGACCGAGGGCAGTGATGTCCGAGCTGGCGAGCCGTACAACCTCATGCGGTTCCGAACGGCCGTTGTGGTTGGTGTCGGTCCAGAGCAACAACAGGCCCCACTTAGCGTCGTCGGCATCCACCTGTCCGTTGCCGTCGCCGTCGAGATCAGAAAGGGCGTCGAATCCATTGTCAGCCGCTGTTCCGTCTGATTTCCGGGTGTAGTTGCCGAAGAGCTCGGAACCGTCGTCGACAACTTCATTGCCGTTCCGATCGAGCGCAAGGAAAGCCATGGCGGCGCCGCGGCTCGTCCACGTGATGCGTTCCGGAATGCCCTCGGCCGTCAGATCGAATTCAACGGGGTCGGCGGCATCCGAGAGTCGATAACCGCCTCGTTCCATGTTGATGACGATCGGCGAGAGCTGACACTCCTCGGGCGGGGTGTATTCGGTGCACGTGGTACCGGTCGGCGGACACGTCCCGTCGGCCGCGGGTTCCTTGCAGGTCGCCGTACCTCCACCTCCGCCGCCACCCCCACCACTAGGCGCACACCGCTGCCCACCTGACCACGATTCGCTTGTCGAGTTGAATGGCCCCGCCGGTTCTGCGGTCACAGTCAAAGCTGTCGTGTAGCACGCACCGGGGACGGCGGGGCCCCGCAGGGTGTAGCTATAGATACCGTCGCCCGTAACTGATGTTTGAAACGCACCCGCGCCGGTGGTGCTGGTCACGCTATGTGTTCCGGAGAGGACGGCACTTGCAAGTTGGTTCAAATCGTTCAGGTACTCGGCTTTGCCGAACGACGCGAAGTCCCTCTCGATCGGCAGCAGAAAGACGGAACCCCGGAGATACGCAGCGCGCGCGATGTTGGTCACGAGAAAGACGGTGACTACAAGACCTCCAATCAACATCCACCGCCTGTTCATACGCATCCGCCTTCGATATGCCGTAATAGCTCGGCGCTGCTCAGGAGATCCGAGCTGATGAACATGTTGACGGCGATCACTTCGTACATGAACCGGTCGAGCCGCTCGGGTCCAAATTCGTTTCGTGCTGCTTTCAGCGCGGCGGCACGACTACGACAAAGGTCGGCATGCCGCGTCGCCACTGCGGTTTCGTGGCGTACGTTGTCGCTCTGGTCTGCGCGAGCGGTGGTAATGAGGATGCGCACCGCGCGAATGTCGGCGAGATACGGCGCAGAGATAGACTCCAGCCTCAACCAGAAATCGGCTGGCAGGCCGTGTTGCCGGACTTCTGGCATCAAGCCCTTTCGGATGAGCGGTCCGGTGGTGTCGGTGATGAATGCAATATCCACGAGCTCACCGAAGACTTCGTGCGGAAGAAACAGCTCAGGATGCGTCTTACCGCTGAATGCGTCGACGGTGGCCCGCGTCTCCGAACCTGCCGCGGGAGCCGCTGTGGTTCGGGTGCGGTCCCTGTAACGCACACGTTCGCGCGCCCTCTCCCCATTTGTCCGAACCGCAATGCGCTCCTCCAGCGTCCACTCCCATGCGGGTTTCGCAGTCGACGAGGCTGTTGGGGCCTCGGGAGTCGCGTGAACCGGACGTTTCTGGTCCGAAGCCAACGTGATCGGGACGATCAACGAGCCGCAGAGTAGTAGAAGGATGATCGCTCGCATTTGCGTACGGTACTCATCGTAGTTCGTTCCGTCAATAAGTAGCTGATGCGTTCCGGCGCAAAGTGGCGCGGGTCCGTTTCAGGTCACGGCTCTATCGCTTCATCGTCCAAATCGAAAGCTCGATGATGATCATTGCCGCGTCACGAAGCGTCCGGCCCTGATGGGGCGTCAGGAACTTGCGTGGAGTCTCGTAGGCGGGCTCGCCAGCAGATCGCCAACGCTCGTCTCCAGTGCGTCAGCGACCCGCTGCAGCTTGAAGGCTCCCGGAAAAGTCCCGCGTCATGACGTCATTCGCTCACGCGGCCGCCGTGCCGGCGCGCATGCAACAGTCTCCATTGCCCCAGCGCGTTGATCGCGGTGGCGATAGAGGTTACGGAGGCCTCGCGTCGCGTCGATCAACGCGTTCACCTCGGAATGCTTCGCCGGATATCGCATTCCGTTCAGCCCGGACCATACGTTCGATCACGCCGTTCCGGGAAGTAGGACGCTTCAAGGACGGCCAGAGGGTGGGTTCACAGCTTCTTTCCGCGGCTCAGTTGAGCCGGGCTCCACAAGATGTAGGCACTCCACGCGACGACGGCCGGAGCTTTGCCCTCCCGAGCAGAGACGGCGGGACAGAGCTTTGCTCTGCGTGCCAAAACGACGCCGACCACATTTGGAAGCGACACCGGCCGAGCCAAAGGAGAAGGTCTGGCACCGTGAGGTACTCTCTGCGAAAGCCGCTCAACCGCTACGCCATGGCAAAGGTATCCCGAGTTGCACGAGCGTTCGCTCCAACTCAGTCCTTTCCCTGTTCGGCTTCAAACGTCCTCCACTGTCCGTGGTTAGAAAACCGCTCTCTGCCGCGATCCGATTTGCCAAGTCGAGATCGGACCTGACGACGGCGCGAATAATGTCAACGCCAATCCTCGAGAGTTGAACGGCATGCGCGCGGTAGTCGAGAAAGGCCTCCCACGTAACCGGTACCCACTTAGCGACGATCTGCTCGGCGATCGTCTGCGCATACGATCGAATCTCCGCCTGGGCACTGCTGTCCATGCGCAGACGGAGAAAGTGCAGAAGGTTGTGCAAATTCACCTTCCAGTACGCCTCGGTGTAAGTAGACAGCGGCAGGTCCTTGCGCGCTTGTTCACGGGCTACCCCCGCAGCAAGCCTCTCCTCGTAGAGATGTCGAGCCTGTTCCTGAGCGGCGCGTTCCGCGGTCGAGAGCTGCGCGCCCCGGTCAGGATCAACGTAGCCGCCGCTTCCTTGCCGATTACCCTCCGACTGCAGACGCCACTCTCCAGGCGCCGTTCTCTGAGCTGCGTCAATAGCGACAGAGTAGCGGGTAGAGTACTCGTTAACGCTTGCGGTACGATGGCGTATCCATTGGCGCCACGTGTCCATTGGAACTCGCACGTGGAGCTTGATCTCGCACATCTCGAATGGTGTGGTGTGCGAATGGCGCATTAGGTATCGAATCAGGCCCCGGTCGTCGTGTACGCGTTTTGTTCCGCGGCCATATGACACCCTGGCCGCCTGGACGACGGCCGAATCGTCGCCCATGTAATCGACCGCTCGAACAAATCCGTCGTCGAGGACCCGAAATGGATGACCGAGGATAGCGTCGATCACGGGCGAGTTCGGACGTGCGAGTACGTCCGGGACGGTATCTTCGGTGATGTCCACGGTTTTGCTCCGCTCCGGAGGAACGGCCGCGCCCCGGCGGCGTGAGGGTCGCCGTCCTAACATGGTGCAATCTCAAGATACTTATGTCGCTCAGCTTCGGCTATCGAAGCAAGCGTGATAGGCCAATCGCCCAAGTCGACTGACCAGAGTGCCGCAACACCACTACTGTATTCAGGGACAAACCCTTCGGGGGACGGATACTCTATGTGGATGTCTGGGTGAAGAGACTTGATTATGTGGCAAGCCACAGCTTGCATCTTGCTGCCGGATGGAGCCAGCAAAACGCGGTGATTAGCGGAGAGACCCCAGTAGAGCTCAAGGAGCAGTTGAACCGACTCGCGATAATCGAGGGTTGACGTGACTCGCGCCGGCATTGAATGCGAATCTGGGCTGAGGGGGTTGTCTTCTTCCCACTCGGCGCGAACCTGCGCGTGTATCCATGCTGTAGCAGCCTCACGCCATGAATGCACTGGCGGGCGGCTGTTGATCAGGAACAGACGTCCGGGGAACACGGTGTTGAGCAGTACCTGCGTGAGAATGTCGTTGAATGACATGAAAACAATCGCTGCTGTTGGCTGCCCTTGCATCGCGACGCTCGCAAGAGAATCCACGCGCACGACTCCATGGACACCCGTGAACACTTGAAGCGACGGCTGATGGATCTCATTCGCAATGCGCGCGTTACTGAACTCGTCTTGCGTTGGACGATAGCGCTCCGCCTCAGCGTACAGCAGGACGATATGCAGATTAGCCCGGCGACACACCTCTAGGACCAGGAGGATAGCGAGCTTTGACATCGTGGAAATGTCTATCAGGACGCGCCGTGCTCCTGACGCCGCAATTTGCCGAGCGAGACGCGCTTCGAAGTCCGATGGCGCAAATCTGTCGTACATGACGACATCATCAGGACTGATGGATACGCCCTTGCTTTGCAGTGCGGTTCGTACGTCGCCAAGCCGATTGGCCGAGTTCGCAGGATGGTAGTCCAGCAAGATACCTCTGGCGCCGTGCGCGGCGACGACCATATCTGTGATGGCCATCGTCCGGTCCTCAAATCCGGGCGCATGAATGACCAAGTCACGGTCGCTTAGTCGGAAGCTCGCGCCCTGCTGCACACGTGGTAAGCGATCGAAGATAGCCGTGGCGGTGACCTCATCGTAAGGCGCGTCAGTCCTCATCATCGTGACTCGTCCCCTCGTCGTCAGGATCCGGTTCGTCCGGTTCGTCGCTGATATCGTCGTAGTCCGGATCGATTTCCGCGGCGTCGCTCTGCACGAAAGGCATCATCATCTGGTT
Source organism: Thermoanaerobaculia bacterium (assembly GCA_036380735.1). Classification (GTDB taxonomy): domain Bacteria; phylum Acidobacteriota; class Thermoanaerobaculia; order Gp7-AA8; family Gp7-AA8; genus DASVEE01. Next base: position 217,379 of record DASVEE010000071.1, read on the forward strand.
GCCAGCCGGACGACGACTTACGAATGACGCCTTGAATGCGTCCGGCGCGAGAAGAAGCTGCGTGAATGATTCAGATGTCAGCGGCACGCTGTCCCGTTTCGACAATGCGAGGGTACAGTATGGTAGGAGCAGCCGCCGTAGGTAGAGCCGTGGAACGAACGTGCCGCGAACGCTCTTTCCGCGATTGTCACGCATAAACAGTCCGTAACGGATTAAATCGCGGTAGATCTCGAGGGCCAACCCATCAAGCCGAAACTCGTCGACGATCTCAACTCGAAAAGCCATGCGCGGCACCTCGCGAGTGGTCTTGCCTTCAGTGATCTTGTACAGCGGCCCAACGAGTAGCCGAGTGGCGGCTGCCGCGAACGCTTCGACGATCGCTTTCAAGTGATCGCCGTATTCACCGGAAAGCTTGAATCCGGGTCGGCTTGCCTGCAGCCGCGCAAGCTCCCTCTTCATCTTCTCAGGATCTGTCGGCTCATTCCGTGTGTGCGAATTCAGCCACTCGCCGCCACGATTGCGGAAGGCGCGGTCTTGTACTGCCGGGTCGACCGGCAACTGCAGGTCGACCCCGCCATCGGGAGACAGTTTAGGCACCGCTTGATCGATGACGTCCGTGATGAGCTGAATCATGGTTCGGGTGTCGCCGGACCAAAGATTCGAAAACACGTCTTCGCCGAAGTACTGGACCCGGCCGCGGGAACGACCGCGCCGCTGAGATGAACCGCTCACCGCGGCCTGTTGAGACGCTGACTGATCTTGTACCGAAGTGCGAAGCCGGCGGGCGAACTCAGATTTGGAGAGGCCGTTGCGGCCTAGGAAGGCACTCAGCGATGCGCCATGCGAAGGGACACGATGATCGACGCTCAAACGTCGGGAGAAGACCGCGTCCAAGAAGGCAAGGCGCTCCGCGTCCGGTAAGAACAACGACTCCTCGCCCATATCGACAAGTTGATAATCGTCACCATCTTGCAAATTTTTCCCAGCCGAGTCCTCCGGTACGAACGTCGTCCACGCCTCAGTTGCCACCTTCGTTAAGAAGTCGGGCGACCGCTGAAGGAGTAGGCGGTTCAGCACTCTTTGCATCGGGGCGGAGACGCGCGGCGTGGAGAAGTCGTCAACAAACAACAGTACGGATCGCTCGCCGATCCAATCGCACGAACTACGCGCCTGTTGAACAAGCCGCGGCAGCCAGCGGTGCTGTGCCAGCTCTGCGTATCCAGGGAACGAGTCTTTTCCGCCACCACCGGCGAACGTCCATTTGATTTGTTCGAGTACCGCCCGGTATCGCTCTAGGCGATCCTCACCAACCAGTAGCGTGTTGTACGTGTCCGGCACAAGCCAGCGTTGCACGGCCGCGAGCAAGCTATCTGGAGCTACCTCGTTGTGGCGCCCAGAACGTGCGGACTGCACCGCTAGGAGATCGGCCAGAATACATAGATTCGCATAACACGTGAGGCGCTGCTCATCGTCGACCGTCGGCGTGTCAGGAAATCGTGCGAATGCATCGGCGAAATCGTTTGCGTTAACGTACAACGCGACGAAGCGGTTTTGCACAGGAAGGTCCGGTACCTCTCCGCATTCTACGACGAGCCGCTCACTCAACCGGCGAAACAGCATCGTTTTGCCGCACCCGCGTGGCCCTGTAACTACGGTGGGGATATCGAGGGCAAGAATCTTTGACCGTGCAGGGACGGTTGGCACGAACAGGCGGCGCCACCACTCCCAACGGTCGCCGATCATCTCGCTCACTTGGAATTGTCCGACGGAAGGCGCTTCCCCAAGCAAGACTGACACAGAGTTGCCGGTCGGAATTGGCGAGCGGGCCTCGCTTGCCTGCGCGTCTCGTTTGATGTTCGCCAGAACGTGAAGGAGCTCCAGCGGCGTACGCCGCTCGGCACCACCTCGCTCCCGAAGCAGCTTGCCCAGGTCGCGTTGTATCGCTTTAAGCGTTTGACGGTGAGTAGACGTCGCCGTGGCGTAATCGATATGCGACACCATAATGTTTATCAGTGTCGCGAGACCTTCGTAGTCGTCCTTCGGTGTCGTTGCACCACCCGTGGCGCCGTATCCGAAGTCAGACACATATACCGGTGCCCGTGGCTGCAATGAGTCGTCGAGTCGCGCAATTTTTTGATTGCCAATCAAGATGTTGCCGGCGTGGAGGTCGCCGTGGCGAACGACTCCGTGCTCGTGACAAGCGTGCAGCACGTGCAGAACCTTCTCGACTAGCGCGATTAGAAAGCTAGTCGGTATTCTTTGCACCCGTTTCAGATGATCACGAAGGTTCTCGCCGGGATCGATATAGTCCCACACTGTGAACTGGCACAGCCGGCTTGCGCCTTCGTGAGTTACTCTTGCCTCACTTAAGTCATGAAAGTGAACTACACCATCAATGTGGTCGAGGCGCATCACCTTCTTGACTTCTACCTCCCAACCCGCCTTGAGTTCGTCGAAAACGAGTTTCACTGCGCGAGTCGCTTCAGGGAAGTCGTGATGGTGGGCACGGTATACGTAACCGATTCGGCCGGCGCCGACAAACTGAACGAGATCGTATTTGCCGACTTGCTTGCCAGCTAAGCTACGACACCACGTATCATCGTTCGTTCGCGTCATCCAGTACGATCCATTCGCATCACGCTCGGGGACGCTTAGAGTGGCCAAAGCTGCCGCGGAATCGGCACATCAGTTCATGCCGCGAAAAGGGGCATGAGTGATGCGTCGGGATGCTGAGCCACAAGTGCCTAGACCTTTCCGGTGCGTGAACGTTGGACAGAATACCGGATCGGCTGCCGAAATCAACGCCTCGCCTCGGCCATCGGAGCGCCCGCAGAGCCGATCGTGGCGCTGCCGATAACCGCGCTACCCATCGTAGAATGCCGCGCTCGTGCCGTCGGACGGCGCGAAGCAGTAGGATAGCGGCATGGCTGGCAAGGAACAGCAGCACGATAACCTCGAGATCAGTTGCGACTGGGCGGGCAGTGCGTGGCAGGACGAGTCCACGTTTCACCAACTCGCGCCGTACATCGGGAAAGTGAAATCCTCGATGGCACGCTCTCTGATCTCGCAGTTCTCAAGCGAAGGCGATGTTGTGTTCGACCCGTTTGCTGGTTGCGGAACCTTCGCGTTGGAGGCTTGGTCGGCGCGACGGCATGTTATTGCGAACGACCTGAGTCCATATGCGACGGTGCTTACGCGCGCGAAGCTATTCCCGTATGAGTCACTTCGTGCTGCGCAACTCGATCTGGAACGTCTCGCGAAACCCGCGCGCTTAGGCGCCGAAGCGATCGATCTCCGATCTGTGCCGCAGTGGGTCCGAAAGTTCTTCCACCCCGAGACACTTCGCGAGACGCTCGCCTGGTCTCGGTTGCTTGCACGAAAGCGGAAGTGGTTTCTCTTAGCCTGCTTGTTGGGTATTCTGCACCATCAGCGGCCGGGATTTCTTTCATTCCCGAGTAGCCACACAGTTCCGTATTTGCGCACCCACAAGTTCCCACGATCAAGCTTTGCCGATCTTTACACCTACCGTGCCGTTCACGAGCGGCTCGCCGCCAAGGTTATTCGTGCGTTTCGCCGCGTTCCGCGGCTAGATTTTGCAATCCGGCGGGAATGTTCAGAACAGCATGCCGAAAGACTTCGCTTCAACAGAACCGTCGATGCGATAATCTCAAGTCCTCCGTATATGCGACAACTTGACTATGGGCGCGATAACCGACTGCGCCTATGGTTTCTGGGGTGTAGTGACTGGCGCGGCCTAGACGGTTTGGTGTCGCCGCGCGAAGAGAGTTTCCTCACACTGATGCGCGACTGTTTCCGTCGCTGGCGCACTGCTCTGAAGGCAGGTGGGTACTGTGTGCTTATTGTAGGTGACGCCTGCAGCAGGCTCGACGAGCGGAACCTGCCCGATGTCGTGATGGATGTCGCGAGACGGGTTGGCGGCTATGATGTCATCGCACAGTATAAAGATCTGATTCCTAATGAGCGTCGGGTTCGGCGAGGCATTACCGGGAGTGTATCGGAAACGGTACTCGTGCTTCGGAGGACAACTTGAGCCGTTCGCCTCGGGCTCTAGTCGCAATTTATGCCTAGTAAATTCGTGCCGGCGTCAGGCTTTACGACCTTCGTGCGAAGTGGTCGAACACCTCCACCAACTCACACATCGAACACTCCAGCGCATCCGCTAACCGAATCAACATCGACAGACTCGGGATCTTCACGCCGCGTTCGAGGTTGCTGATGAACGGCTCGTTCGATTCGCAGCGATCAGCAAGCTGCTGCTGAGTCAGGCCGCGCGCCGTCCGCAGCGCACGTAGATGCCCGCCGAAAACTTCGCCTTCGGAGCCGCGTTTCGACGGCACTTACGCGTGCCTCCACTTGACAGGAACGTGTAAGCGACTTATCCTAGTGGATAGATCGACACGGAGGCACGCCATGCCCAACCCCACTCCCGCCCAGATCGGCCGCATTTTCCTCTGCCCCGACACGGACTTCGACCTCACGGCCGCGGCCGGGCTGCTCGGGGTGACGCGGGGAGCGCTGGAGCGGGACATCGGCGATGGGGTCATTGTAGCCACTTCGACTTCCCTCGGCGTGCGGATCAGTCGCGAGGAGATGGTTGCGGCGGCGATGCGGCTCTGGGAGCAGAGCGTCATTGAGGACGCTCTCGGCGCCGACGCGGCGGCGGTGTTGCCGGAGGCGATCCGGCTCGTGCTCCTCGGCGTGCGCGTCCCGCGCTACCAGCGCGACATGCTGGTCGCGCTCGCGCGGCGGCATCGCGTGTCGATGGACGAGATCGTGACGCGTGAGCTGGAGGATGTGGCCTGCGCGTACGCGGAGGAGCTCGCGGGTGCGGTGCCGTCGCTCGCGATCGGCCTCGGGCTCGGCGCCGTGGGTGCTCTGCGAGTGTGAGAGACGAGCGATGAAGAACGGAGAGAACGACAAGCCCTGCAACCACTGCGACCCCCCACGCGCGAGCTCTCGCGGTGGACGCGGGAAGCCTCGCGAGCTGAGCGTCACCTCCCTCTATCGTGCCGCGCAGGTGTTTGGCGCGAGAGGGGAGTCGGTGCCGTACCTGCGGCTCTCCGGCCGGTGGCTCGAACGGCTCGGGTTCGCTCGCGGTTCCCGGGTGGTCGTGGTCGAGGAGCGGGGGAGGCTGACGCTCACGGTTGCTGACGGGGACGGGCTGGCGCGTCGCTGACAGCGTCTGCGAGCGGCCCTCCTGGTGTGCCAGCAGGGTGGCAGCTCGACGCTGCCACTGGGGGAAAGCGGCAGCTGGTGAGGCGTCGCTGCCGCAGTCCAAACTCGAGCCGTGGGCCGTGCGCTTTTGGGGGTGTCGTCGCGGAGCGTCCGGTGGGAACGAGCAGAACCGCGGCCGCCAGCGGGCCGCGGTTCTGCTCGTCCTCGGCTACTTTCGTTTTCCTCGCACGCCGCCGAGGAGGATTTCGTCGCCGTCGATGCGTAACGTCGCGGCGGTGCCGAGGTGGGGGTTCCAGGTCACCAGCTCGCGGTCGGATTGGGGGATGAAGCGGTAGAGGTCGGGGAACTGGCGCGGCGGGTTGGCGTGGGCGAACATGCCGGCCGGACGCTGCTCCCAGCGCACGATCGTGCCGCTTTTTTCGAATTGCATGAGAACGTACGCGTGCCGTTGGTCGCGCGCCTCGACGACCCAAAGTGGCGTGGCGCCGAGGAACTTGCCGCGGCGCTCCTGCGCGCGCTGCATCCAGCCGGTCCAGAACTCCCGCTCCTCCTCCGCCGTCGCCGTCGGGACGAGCTGCTGCGTGAGCAGCTCGAACGTGCCGGCGGCGATCTGCTCGAAGCCGGCCTTCGCCGTCGCCAGCAGTTGCTTTGCACGCTCGTCCTCGATGACCGCCGCGGGGCGCGTCAGCTCGATGAAGGAGAACGGGTCGAGGGCGAGCTGGCCGCCTTCCAGGCGCAGCTCGAGCTCCCGGCCGGAGGCGAGCGTATAGCGGCCGGCGAGGCGCTCCACGTCGACGCGGCCCTGCGGCTTCGGCGGCAGCGGGACCGTCCCGCCGAAGAGGAGCGTCAGCACGTCGTTCTCGGCCGAAAAATTCTGGCGGAAGTTGTTCGTCGAGAAGACCACCACCACGTCGCGGTCGAGGTAGCGGCGGAGGTTCGTGCCGAAGATGCCGTTGCCGCCGGAGTGGGACACCATCCGTCCCTGCGGCGTCTCGGTGACGAGCCAGCCGATGGCCATCTTCTCGTCGCGGCGCCCGGTCTCGGCCACCGGCTGCGACGCCCGCGCCCGGGCCGCGGCCGAGGTGATGTTTGTCGTGTCGAGCGCGCGCGCCCACTGGCCGAGCTCGCGCACGCTGGAGAGGAAGCCGCCGTTGCCGCGCAGGCTCCACGACGGGCCGTCGCCGTACCACGCCTTCTCCAGCGGCGTGCCGTCGTCGCGATCGCCTTCATAGCCGCGCGCGACGTTGCGCCCGAGGAAGTTGGGGATGACGTAGCCGGTCTGCTTCAGGCCCGCGGGGACGAGGAGCCGCTCGTGGATCACCAGCTCGTACGGCTTCCCGCTGAGGTCCTCCAGGATCGCCCCCAGCAGGCTGTAGCAACTGTTGCAGTACCCCCAGCGCGAGCCCGGCTCGAAGCGCAGCTTCTCCGCGAACGCCATGGCGATCATCTTCTCGCGCGGAATCAGCTCGTAGTCGTCGCCGGTGTAGAGCGGCAGGCCGGCCGTGTGCGTGAGGAGCTGCCGCAGCGTGATGGCGCGCTTGTCCTCCGGTACGTCCGCGAAGAACTTCGGCAGCGTGTCGTCGAGCGAGATCCTGCCGCTGTCGACGTACTGCTGGATGGCCGTGGCGGTGAAGGTCTTGACGATCGAGCCGACGTCGAAAAGCGTGTCGGCCGTGATGGGGACGTTCCTGGCCCGGTCGGCCAGCCCATAGCCCTCGGCCAGGACGACGTTGCCTTTGTGCATGACGAGCAGCGCGCCGGAGAACCCGAAGGCCTCCAGCCGCTCGAGGTAGTCGTGCGCGGCCTTCGCGCGCGGCGCCTCCTGCGCGTGCGCCGCGAACGTGGCCAGAACAGCGATGCAGACAGCAAGGATTCGTGTCATGCCACCGGATACGCGCCGTGGCCCACGAGGTTGGAACGGTGGGATATCCGGCCGTGCCGGTGGGACGGACGGCATTTTCATGGGCCGGGCGTGCCACGGGAGCGGTTTGGATCGCCGCGTGAGCGGTTTTTCCGCTCGCGTGAGCCGTTTATCCGCTCGCGTGAGCGGTTTTCCGGCTCGCGCGAGCGGTTCCACAGCCCGCGTGAGCGGTTCCACAGCCTGCGCGAGCGGTTCCACGGCTCGCGCGAGCGGTTCCACAGCCTACGCGAGCGGTTCAACAGCTCGCGTGAGCGGTTCAACAGCCTGCGCGAGCGGTTTTTCGGCTGGCGTGAGCGGTTTTACCGGCCGCGCGGCCGGTTTTTTCGCTGCGGCGGCCAGTCCTCCCGTTCGCATCCAGGCGGAGCGGGGGGAGACGGCCGCCGAACTTTTTTTCGCGCAGATCAAAATATGCACTTGACGTATTGATACGGCAGATGCATACTGTTTCTCGATCGATCAATTCCCCCGGCACGTTGGATCGCGTAGGTCACACCGCTGCCGAAATCGCCCGTCCCGGTCCGGCCAGATCGCGAAGGGTAACCACGACGCCGCCGGCGGGCTTCACCGCCGCCGGCGGAGATAAGGAGAGCTTTGGATGCCGCTTCCGCCGAATGCCCCGACGACAGTTCGCCCCGCCGAATTGGCTGCGGTCGAAGGTGACGTGCCTCCGACCCTGACCATCACGCACTACAAGAGAGTCGCTGACGATTTTCTCGCGCAACTGCGCCTCATTTCCGACCTCGTGCCCCGGCTCGAACGCCAGACGGCCACGAGAAAACACGTCCTCGCCCGCCTGAACACGCCCATGGAGTTCCTCGAGACCGTCGTAGCCGCCGTCGAGCGCACGCCCGAGCTGCAGGCGCTCAACAAGCTCGACGTCCCGGCCGCCCAGGACGCGCTGCAGTTCATCGCCGCGTTCCGTACCGTCCTGCACGAGGTCGCGGCCTTCATCGATGCCCTGAAGTTCACCCTCCACACGAAGCGCGCGGCGGTCACGACGGACGCGCAGAACGTCTATCGCATCGCCCAGGCGCTGGCGAAGGACGGCGCCAACGCCGGGCTGTCGGCGGGGGTCGCGGCCATGAAACGCGACCGCCTCCGCCGCCGCAAAGCAAAGGAAGAGAAGGAAGAGGAGGTGGAGATTATCGAAAAGAAAGCAGCGTAGCAGTTAGGTAAGGCAGGAGCCCGGTCCGCGTTCCAGCGCGGGCCGGGCAACACGAAAACCCTCCGACGAAGAAAGGAAAACGTGCATGAGAAGTGTACAGCACCCCGTGTGTGCGGTCATTCCGCCCCACATGCTCGACGAGATCGCCGACCGCGGTGACGTCGGGACCCGACACGAAGCCGAGTCGACGATCGAACAAATGCACCTGCTCTCCACCGAGCGCGTGAACACGTTCATCGACGTCCTCCCCGAGCGCATCGACCGCCGCAAGCAGCGCCGCGTCTTCGACGCCCGCAACGAACGGCGGCTCCCCGGCCTCCTCGCCCGCGGCGAAGAGCAGCCGGAGAGCGACGACCTCGAAGTCAACGAAGCGTTCGACGGCGCCGGCGCCACCTGGGACTTCTTCCACCAGGTCTTCGGCCGCAAGTCGATCGACGGCAAAGGTCTCTGCCTCGACTCCACGGTCCATTACGGGACCCATTTCCAGAACGCGATGTGGAACGGCCACCAGATCGTCTACGGCGACGGTGACGGCAGCCTCTTCACCCGCTTCACCGCCTCTCTCGACGTCATCGCCCACGAGCTCACCCACGGCCTCACCCAGCACGCCACCGCCCTCGGCTACTCCGGCCAGACCGGCGCGCTCAACGAGCACCTCTCCGACGCCATCGGCATGATGGTCCGGCAGTTCACGTACAACGAGACGGTCGACCAGTCGGACTGGGTGATCGGCTCCGAGCTGCTCGGCCCGGACGTCAACGGTGTCGGCGTCCGCTCCATGAGCGCGCCCGGGACGGCGTACGACGACCACGTGCTCGGCCGCGATCCGCAGCCGATGCACATGGACGACTACGTCCACACCACGGCGGACCACGGCGGCGTGCACGTCAACTCCGGCATCCTCAATCACGCGTTCTACCTGGCCGCGAAAGCGATCGGCGGGTACTCGTGGGAGGTGCTGGGGCGCATCTGGTACGTCACGCTGATGGAGCGCCTCACCTCGAACGCCAACTTCGCGGACTTCGCGCAGGCGACGCACGAAGTGGCGGGGGAGCGCTACGGCTTCGCCAGCCGCGCCTGCCGGGCGATCGGCGAGGCGTGGAAGGCGGTGGGGATCCGCCCGATGGGGGTGCGCCGGCGGCGCCGCGCCGCGTGACGAGTAACGACGTTGACCGTTGTCCGTTCCCGTCGTCCGTCCCTCCGGGCGGGCGGCTCACGGACAACGGAAAACGGAAAACCGAAAACCGACAACACAAAACAACAACGAACGAAAAAGGAGAAATTCAATGAACGCCACGATCAACAACGGTTTCGCTTTCAACGTCCGCCGGATCAACCGCAGCATCAAAGCGCTCGACGTGCAGACGCTCATGGGGAACACGGCGGTGGAGGAGCCGGAGTCCTCGCGCATCGAACGGCTGCTCACGGTGTACGTCAGCGTCCGGCCGCTGCTCGGCGCCCTGAGCAGCTTCCCCCTCATCCCGTCCGCCTGGCGCAAGGCGGTGGCGATGCTCCTCCAGACGCTGGACGGCATCGTGACCATCCGCGGCTTCAAGGCGGGGCGGGACCTGTAGTTCCTCGGTGACCTGACGGGGCCCGGCAACGGGCCCCGTCGTTTGGGGACGGTTTTCGGTTGTCGGTTGTCGGTTTTCGGTGCTGCGCTGCGCGACGCGGCGTGCCCCAACCGAAAACCGACAACCAACAACCGAAAACCGTTCTTTGACGTTGCGCTGCGCGGACGCGGAGCGTGCCCCCACCGAAAACCGAAAACCGACAACCGCCACGCGCCACGCCCCACCCCTTGCCTCCCCGGCACGCGCATGCTATATAACTACTGCATGACGTACCGAGAACAGATCCGCCAGGCCCGGCTCGCCGCGAAGCTTTCGTATTCGGAGATGCAGCGCCTCACCGGCATCCACCGCGATCAGTACCGCAAATTCGAGGATGGGGCGAACATCACGACGAACTCGCTCGAGAAGATCCTCTCCGTGATCCCGAACATCCCGCCGCTGCATATCGGCAAGGCCACCGTGGCCACGGACCGGTCGGACTTGGCTGAGGTGCGGGCGACGGCGAAGCTGAGCCTCGCGGTGATGCAGCAGCTGCTCGCCGTCATCGACGCGAAGATGGAGCGGCCGGGAGCTGCCGCGGCGGAGACCCAGCCCGCCACGAAGAGCAACTTCGACGACGTCGATCCCGCTTTGCTGGCCGAGCTGCAGGAAGAGGCCCGCCGCCTCCAGAAGACGCGGCCGGACCTCTCCAAGGCGAAGAAAACTTCGGGAAAAGCGACGAAAGCGAGCTGAAACAGGGTAGGGAAATCCGCTTGCGGATCACTCCTCAATCAGATGGCGCTTTCCAGAAACTTCGCGTTCCTCCGTACGCTGTGCCGGCGCCTTTCGGCCAAGCCGCGGATGAAGATCTACCGCGAGCCGCGGGAGATCGACCGCGACGATGCGCGCGAGTTGTGGGCCGAGATCCAGCTCCACGGCTACGACTCCGTCCAGAGATCCAACTGAAGCAGCCGGACGCGCTCGTCGTCGTCGATCGTGTAGAACAGCCGCAGCGGCGGCGCGCCCCCCTCGGCCACACCCCGAATGATGCGCAGCGGTGAATCGCCGTTGCTGTAGTCCTGCGCGTAGGGATCGCGGCGCAGGCGTTCGAGGAGGATCGGCACGGCCACCCTCACGCCCGGCATGTTGATGATGCGGTCGCGGGTCTCGCGGTACTTGCTGGTCTCCACCAGCACGGAGGCCGAGGTCTGCTGCCACACTTCGAGCATCCGGCGCAGTGCGGCGGCCGCGCGTTCCGAGTCGGCCGCACTGGTCAGCATCGTCATGTGCCGCCGCACTTCGGCCTCCGGCAGGCCGACGGACTCCGCGACGTCGCGGATGAACTCATCGCGATCGATGACCGGCCCTTCCAGCGCCCGCCGGATGATGGCCTCGGACAGCTCCCCCTCCATCGCATCCTCGGGTAGCTCGGGCTGCATGCACGCCAGCGCCCGGAGCGCATGTTTCACCATGCCTGCTTCCGTGAACATCTCCAGCAGCTCGGCGCAGAGCGGCGCCGCTTCCTCCAGCCGGCCATTCTTGACCAGGAGCTCGACCCACTGCAGCCCCGCGTCGGCGGCATCGAGGTGCATGCCGCGCCCGAGCAATGCGGCGCGGGTGGCCGCGAACGCCTCGAGCGCTTCGTCCGTGCGCTGCTGGCGCGCGAGCATGTTCGCCCGGGCGGCGTTTGCACGTTCCACCTCGCCCGTCATCCCCAGGGCCACGAACGCTTCGACGGCGCGCTCGTACCAGGACGCCGCGGCGTCGAAGCGTTCCAGCTTCGCCGAGCAGGCGGCGAGATTGTTCATGGCGCGAGCGCTGCCGGCGCCGTCACCGTGCTTCTCCGCGAGCTCCAGCGCGCGCCGGAAGCCGTCCTCCGCCCTGCGGTACTGGTGCTGCTCGTAATGGATGTACGCGGAGATCTGGAGCGCCATGTTCTGGCCGAGGACGTCGCCGGAGGCTTCGAAGACACCCTTCGCGGCCGCGACGCAGACGTGGGCCGCCGTGTACTCGGCGAGGTCCTGCAGGATGAGCGCTTCGACGAGGGTGACCTTCGCGCGCTCGGCCGCGTACGCCGGCTCGTCGCCGAACGCCGAGGCGGCGGTGCGGATCGTCTCCAGCGCTTTGGGGAGGCTCCCGCTCAGGCGCAGCGCATGCGCGTGCTCCTTGTACGCGCGCGCCCGCAGCAGCGGCTCGTAGACGACGCCGGAAGGCGCGCGCTCGAGCGTCTCCACCACGAGCGCCGCCAACGCCAACGCCTCGGCCGCACTGCGATCGAGCTCCTCATGCGCGCAGTCGAGCAACAGCGTCAACACCGCGGCCGCCCGGTTCAGCGGCTCCCTGTGGACCGCCCGGCGCCGCGCCTTCGGCGCCATCTGCCGCAGCGCCGCCGCCCGCGCCGCCGGATCAGTTGCAGCCGCCTGCTTCCTGCGAAACAGACTGAATGGATAGATCGTGCTCTCGGACATCCGCGCACCTCTCTCTCGACCGCTGAATTGTTGGACCGGAACCGAGGGTAGCAAGGAGCAAAAATGTCTTCAACGTGCGTCCAGAAGGAGGGGTTGAAAGACTCTTTTGTGACTTTGTAGAAGGGGTGGCACTGCGTAGCGCGGGGGACGATGGGACGAATAGGACCTATAGGACAGATAGGACGAATAGGAGGCGCAGTGTTCCATCGTCCGCCGTGTCGCCCGCGGAGCACGCACAGTACGCAGTGCGACGCAGTGTGGAGGACAGACACTCTTGTCTGTCCCGCGAGGAATGACGCGACGACGACGCGCCTCCGCACACCCGGCGGGAACTCGTGCTTCGCTGTTTCACGGGGCGGCGCTTCGCGCCCCCCGTCGCCCCTCTCCCCGGCCTTTGCGGGGAGAGGGTGAACTCGCGGGGACATTCCTGACACTTCGACGGGGACATCCTTGACAGTCGCCTACAGGCAAGACGAAAGCAACCTCCCGGG
>DASVEE010000072.1:0-62165 GCA_036380735.1 Thermoanaerobaculia bacterium
CATAGGTGCCGTTGAGCCAGTGCATGCCTCGGGAGAGGTTCGGCTCCGGTGTCTGTACGACGAGGTGGAAGTGATTCGTCATGAGGACGTACGCGGTCACGGACCAGCCAAAGCGTCGTGTGGCCTCTCCGAGGAGCAGCATGAACTGCAGCCGGTCGCCGTTGTTGCGGAAGATGGGACGGCGCTCGTTCCCACGCGAAGTGACGTGGTAGAGGGCACCGGAGAACTCGAGTCGTAACGGTCGTGCCATAACGCGGACGATCGTCCCTCGGTCGCGACGCAGCGCCGAGGAGCGCTGCAATGGGTAGAAATTTCGCGATGAAAACTCCTCGGAATGGAAGAATTGAATGCCTCGACTCCACAGCGGGTGGAGCGAAAGCGACCGAAGAAGTTCGAAGGTGTGGCACCAAGCCATTTCTGCACCCAGCCATTTCTCAATGCTCGGGTAGGTCTACGTAGATCTTTGTGAGCTTTTCATCGTCTTCGTGCATGCGCCTAACGAGTATATCGACAGCGCCGCCATCGCTCCGCTCGGCTTGCGATCAGGATCGGGCGAGAGGTCAGACACGTCTGGCGGCCGCGCTATCAGCGCGATCTCTTCGCCGCGCTCGCGCGGAAGGCCGGACGTCCGTCGATGACGTGCTGGCGCGGGAGCTCGAAGCGGTAGCGGCCGCGCACGTGGACGACCTCGGAAAAAGGTGCCGGCGCTGCGCATCGGTATGGAGTGGCTTTAGCGGCGCCACCGTCCCACCGAAGCACGATCGCTGGCGGCGGAAGCGCGAGCGATCGCACGGAATGCTTGCACGCTGCCAGCGGAAGAAAGATCGGTTGCAGACGAAGCTTGCACGCCTGCAAATGAAGTTTGCACGCTGCCAGGTGAAGCTTGCACGCTTGCCGCGGAACTTTTCACGCTTCCAAGTGAAGCGTGCACGCTTGCCGCGGAACTTTTCACGCTTCCAATGGAACTTCTCAAACTTCCAACGGAACTTTTCAAACTTGCTTTGACAGCTTTCAGCTTGCCAAAGTAACCGTGCACGCTTGCGATGGAAGCGTGAAAAGTTCCATCGGAACTTTTTTTTCTTCGCTTGCAAGTGTGAAAAGTTCCGATGCAAGCGATTTTCCTTCCGATTTCAGTGTGTTTTCTTCCCTCGGAGGCGCGGTCGACGGCCGGCAGCGCGTGTGGCTCCGCCGTCGGGCGGTCTTCCTAAACGATGACAGTCCAGCGAGTTACTGCTCTGACGGGGCGTCACCGTCGAGGGTCTTGATGCGCGTAACGAAGGCCTGGCCCCTGTGACTGGCCCCTGTGATTGGCGCGGGGAGAAAAGAAAGGCCTGACCCCACGGGACGGTGGCGGGAATGACCCCACGGGACGGTGGCGGGAAAGGGGAAATGGAAGGCCTGACCCCACGGGACGATGCTGCGGGACGATGCTCGGAGAGAAAAGAAAGGCCTGGACCCCACGGGACGATGCTCGAACGAGCCCGTCTCAGGCGGACGGCAGCTCCGTTTGGCTCGGGCGTCAGCCCGGGTTGTTGGTCCACCCCGCGTCGGAGCCGGGCTGCGCGGGCGGCACACTGGTTGGGCGCCCGCCCGCCGTCGCCGCCTGCAGCGTCACGGTACTATCCGGCTCGATGCAGGCTGTCCTCGCCTCCCGTGCAACGCGTGTCTGGCTCAGCGTGACAGCCGTCGCCGTCGTCGCTTCGGCCGTGCATCGCTGGTCGTTCGGCGCGCAGTCGTTCTTCATGGACGAGATCTGGGTCGTGGAGATGGTGACGGCCGGCAGGTACGCACCGGGAGCTGTACCGCAGCCGCCGCTTTACTTTTTCGCGGCCGTGCTCGCGTCGCGGCTCTGCGGATTGGGCGAGCTGTGTCTGCGGCTGCCGGCGCTCGTCGCCTCCGTGCTGCTCACCTGCGTGCCTTTCCTGGCGTGGCGGTGGAGTCGCACCGCCATCCGCCCTACTACGGTCGCCGTATGGACGATCCTCCTTGGCTTTTCCAGCCCCATCGCGTTCTATGCGGCGCGAACCAAGCAGTACACGACGGAGGCGCTAGGATCGGCGCTGCTCCTGGCGTCGTTTCTGGCGGTGCTCGCCGCGCCCGAGGAGAAGCGGCGCTGGCGGTGGTACTTCGTGCTCGCGGCCGTGCTCGTGCCGCTCCTGCATTCCGCGGCTCTGGTGATTGCCGGGACCGGAACCGCCCTGCTGCTGGTTGCGTGGCGGCGTGACCGGCGCCGTGCCGTGCGGGTGTTGCTCGCCCACGCCGGCCTGGCGGTGCTGTTCGGTGTCTGTTACCTCGCATACATGCGGCCGGGACCCGAGGCGACGCAGACGTTCGGCGATCTGTACGACTACTTCCGCGCCAACGCGGAGCCGGTGTTCTTCGACGGCTCCTTCCGTTTTCTCGTGCGCCGCACGGCGCATTGGGCCGGGCAGATGCTGAACCTGACGCCGGGATTCGTCGTTGTGGCGCTCGCACCGACGGCACTGTGGCTGCTTTTGCGCCGGAACCTGACGAACGTTGCCATCGCCACGGCTTGTGTCCTGCCTCCGCTCCTCGTGCTGGCGATCAGTGCCGCCGAGATCTACCCCTATGGCGAGGTGCGGCTGATGATCTTCGCCGCACCGGGGCTGTTTCTCCTGATCGCGGTCGCCGTGGGGCAATTGACGAGCGGGATCGACCGCCGCGTGACCATGCCGGTGGCCGCGGTCAGCGCGGTGCTGCTCGTGCTCTTCATCAGCCGCGAGCTGCGCATGCGGCCGTATGACGCGACCTACATGCGTGCGGCGGACATCCGGACGTCGTACGCCGTTCTCCGTGCGCGCCACGCGAGCGGGATTCCGATCGTGGCGCGGAAAGCGGATGCGGTGACGTTCCGACATTACCTGCCATCGAAAGCCCGAGACGCGGTGATGATTCCGAACGACGCCGCATCGTTCGCATTCGAGCCGCGGGTGCCCGAGGTCTGGACGTTCCTGAGGAAGAGCGACGTTGTCCGGCTCCGGAAGCTGGAACGCTGCACGGCGGTGGAGCGCTTCGTGGAAAGGGAGATGGTGTTGACGCGGCTCCGCTGCGGCAGGAGCTGATCCGGTCAGAGCATGGCGTCGTGCCGGCTCACGCCATCGCTGCTGGCCGCCGTCGCCTCATTCCTCGGTGCGCTGACGACGCCGAGGAGATGAGGCCAGGCGACGAGCATGTAGCGGTGCGCCATCCAGTTCAGCGCCATCCCGATGAGGAGCGTCCGCGAGACGACGACCACCGCCATGAGTGCGACGAGCCGTCCGAGGTCGTCCCGGCCGAAACGTCTCACAGCGGCGAAGGGGAACGCGAGCACGAGGGCGATCTTGAGCAGGAGCAGCATGCCGAGCAGCGCGCGACGGACCGGACGCGGAATGGCGGCGAGAGCGTGCAGGAGCTGGCTGTTGGTCTCGACATTGACCCAGAGGTGGACCGTGCGCCAGAGGCGCGGGATCACGACGTTGCGGATCGGTGCCTCACGGCGCCGTTTCTCGGCCACGCTCGCGAATACAGCGTCCGCCGACGTCGAGTAACCTTCCTTCCGGACGCGCTGCAGGACGCCCGTCACGGCATCGCGTTCGGACTTGTCCGCGAAGGCGCGATCGGGCAGCTTCGTGATGAGCCTTCCGTTCGTCAGCCCGTACACGAAGTCGTACGCCTCGTTCTCGGTATTGAGCCACGTGTGGACCCACGCAAACGCGCCGCGATCCACGATGTGCAGACCGCCGAAGATGCTCGGCTTCCATTCGCCGGTGAACCACACGCGGTAGGACACCTGCAGGCCGATGACCGCGAAGAACGCGAGCGCCGTGAGCAGTGCGTGGCGGACGCGCCGCCGTGGCTCCAGCAGCACGGCCGTCCCGACGACCACCGGCACGAGCACGATCATTTCGGGACGGAGCAGAAACGTGGCGCTCGCGAGCAGCGAGCCCGCCACGAAGCTTCTCCGCCAGAGGAGCAGCGTCGCGAAGAGAAACAGCGATACGGTGAGCGAGTCGGCGCCGATGAGGGAGACGAACTCGAACGGCCACGGCAACCCGGCGAGCAGTACGGCGATGAGGAAGTGGCGCCGCGGCGACGGCGTGAAACGGCAGAGGGTGAGGAACAGCCACCAGAGTGCCGCGGCGAGGAGCAGAAACTGCACGATGGTGACGCGCGAGCGGAGCGTCGCGGCATCGAAATCGCCGAGGCTGCAGAGGGCAACGAAGAGCGGATAGCCCTGCGGCCGCCAGTCCGAGGTGCCGGCCGTCTGGCCCCGCTCGGCCGCGAGAGCTGCCGTAGCGGCGGGCGCGAAGCGGTGATGTTCGAAGAGGTAGCGCGCCTTGGCGACGTAGTAAGGCTCATCCCCGACGAAGGGTGACGGCGGCTGGATCAGCGCGAGTGCGGCCTGCACCACCAGCAGACACGCGAAGAGCACGCGCGCTTTTCCGCTGGCGGTGGCGGCCTTCGGTGCGGAGCCGATCGAGCTGCTGGCGCGTCGTTCATCCATGAGTGATCCGGTGGACCGTCACGTGTACAACACGGCCAGCGTCGACCGGGCCAGCATCGGGACGCGGCCGATGCGGTGGAACTCGTAGCGGCGGAAGCCGGATTCTTCGAACAGTTCGCGCAGCTTCGGGATGCTGAAGAACTTGAGGTGGCCACCTTCCCACAGCGGGTCGAAGTGGTGGTCGAACTTCCCGGTCGCGGCGACGGCGACGTTCTTGAGGTAGCCGTGGTACGGCGTGGAGAGGATGCCGATGCCGCCCGGCGCGATGAGGGAGGCGAACGACGCCATGAACTCGCGGGCCGAGGGGCAGTGCTCGATGACTTCGAGACTGAGGACGAGGGGGAACTGCCCGAACGTGCCGGCGAGGTCGTCGCTGGTGGAGCCGAGGGAGAAGCGGAGCGTTGCGGACTCGTAGGGTTTGGCCTGGGTGATGCCGGTCGGCGAGGGATCGACGGCAGTGACGGAGTATCCCTTCGCGGCCAGCATGCGCGCGGTCGCGCCGTTGCCGCAGCCTAGCTCGAACACCGATGCCGGCGGCGGCGCGGCACGGTCGAGGATGCGGATCAGCGGCGGCCAGAGATAGTTGTTGGCCCACTGCGGCAGGTCATCGGAGTAGCAGTACGAGCCCATCAGCCTTCAACTTACCACTAGCGTCGCCGTCATAATGAGCGCACATGACGCTCGTGAGCATCATCATGCCGGTCTACAACCGCGAGCGGATGGTGCGCGAGGCGATCGAATCGGCGCTCGCGGCGACGATCCCTGTGGAGTTGATCGTCGTCGACGACGCGTCGACTGACGGGACGTGGGACGTGGTTCGCTCTTACCCGGGCATCCGCGCGATCCGCCTGGCGGAGAACGGCGGGCAGCTTCGGGCGCGCAACCGCGGCCTCGACGAGGCGCGCGGCAAGTACGTGAAGTATCTCGATTCCGACGATCTGCTGCTTCCGGAGCATCTCGCCCTGGAAGTGGCGGAGGCGGAACGAGTGGGGGCGGAGGTCGTGGCTTCCGGCTGGGTGGAGGCGTATGACGACGGCCGGCGCGTCGAGTTCGCGGCGCCGCGGTTCGCGTCCTCCGTCGACGACCTCCTCGCCGGGCGCGCGGTGCCGACTTCGGCCGCGCTTTACCGGCGCGACGCGGCGCCGCGCTGGGAGCCGGAGGTGCAGAAGCTCGACGACTGGGACTACTTCTGCCGCGCCGTCCTGAAGGCGGAGCGCGTGGCCACCGTCGACGGCCCCGCGTACGTCTGGCGCCATCACGGCGGCCCGCGGATCACCGACGCGTCGATGGTGGTCCACGCGCGCGTGCATCATCAGGTGCTGCACCGGATCGAGGCGGAGCTCGAACGGCGGGGGGAGCTCACCCCGGCCCGGCGCCTGCGGCTGGCGCAGTACTTCTACAAGGAGCTGCGCGTGCTGAGCCTCCACGACCGCGCCGCGTTCGAGGCGGGGGTGGCGCACATCCGCACGCTGGATCCGCACTTCCACCCGGTGGACGAAGAGCGCCAGCGCTGGATGCGGGTGGCGGCGCGGGTGCTGGGGTTCCGCCGCGCCATCCTGCTGCACAGCGGCGTGAAGCGGCTGCTGCGGGGGTAGGCACCAGGGAACGATAGGACGAATAGGACCCCCGCCGACTTGGCGCTGTGGCCTGTCCCATCAGTCCTATCCGTCCCATTCGTCCCATTCGTCCCATCGTCCCCCTGCGGCCGTCTTCCCCTTGCCGTGCAATACAATGCGCCGCGACTACCTCTGAGGAGCGCATCAACATGGCCGAACTTCCCGGAATCGAGCGCGAGACACTGGACGTCGACGTCGTCATCGTCGGCGCCGGGCCGGCGGGCCTCGCCACCGCGTACAAGCTCGCGCAATTGATCCAGACCCACAACGAGTCCGGCGCCGAGAAGAAGCTCGAAGGGCTCTCCATCGCCGTCCTCGAGAAGGGGAAGGAGATCGGTGCGCACGGCCTCTCCGGAGCGGTCATGGATCCGCGCGGCATCGCCGAGCTGATGCCCGACTGGCTCGAGCGGGGCTGCCCGGTCGAGGCGCCGGTCAACGACGACTCCTTCTGGTACCTCACGGAGAAGATGAAGCTGGCGGCGCCGATCATGCCGCCGCCCCTCCGGAACCACGGCAACTACGTCATCTCCCTCGGCGAGATGGTCCGCTGGATGGCGGGCATCGTCGGCGAGATGGGCGTCGATCTCTTCCCCGAGTTCCCCGCCACGCGCGTCCTCATCGAAGACGGGAAGGTCGTCGGCGTGCGCACCGGCGACAAGGGCATCGACAAGAACGGGCAGCCGAAGCCGAACTACGAGCCGGGCGTCGACATCCGCGCCAAGATGACCATCGTGGCTGAAGGGCCGCGGGGGACGCTGGCGAAACAGCTCGCCGGCATCTACGACCTCTACAACGGCAAGAATCCGCAGGTGTACGCGGTCGGCATCAAGGAGCTGTGGCAGCTTCCGGACGACCGCATGAAGCCGGGCGCGGTCATCCACACCCTCGGCTGGCCGCTGGACATGGACACGTTCGGCGGCGCCTTCATCTACGGGATGAAGGATCGCGTGGTCGATATCGGCCTCGTCGTCGGTCTGGACTACAAGAACCCGACGCTCGATCCGCACAACGAGTTCCAGCGGCTGAAGCTGCACCCGTCGATTCGCCAGATTCTCGAAGGCGGCAAGATGATCGCGGCCGGCGCGAAGGCGATCCCCGAGGGGGGTTACTTCTCGATGCCGAAGCTGTACGGCGACGGCTTCCTCATCCTCGGCGACTCCGGCAGCTTCCTCAACGGCGCGCGGCTGAAGGGGATCCACCTCGCGATCAAGAGCGGCATCCTCGCGGCGGAAGCGGCATTCGCGGCGCTGCTGCAGGAGGACTACTCCTCCGCGCAGCTCTCGCAGTTCGACGCGCTGTTCGAGGCGTCGTGGGCGCGCGAGGAGCTGTGGAAGCAGCGCAACTTCCACCAGGGCTTCGAGCACGGCCAGATCGCCGGCTTGATGAACGCGGGGCTGAACATCGTCACCGGCGGCCGCGGCTTCGGCGTGTCGAACCGCCTGCAGGCGGATGCGGGTCACACGCGGATGGAGCGCATCAAGCGCTACTTCGGCTCGGACGATCCGCATCCGCCGGAGAAGCTCAAGTTCGACAACAAGTACACCTTCGACAAGGTGACGGACGTCTACAACGGCGGCGTGATCCACGAGGAGAACCAGCCGGCGCATTTGCTGATCATGGACACCGAGGTGTGCATCACGCGCTGCACGGAGGAGTATGGCAATCCCTGCCAGCACTTCTGTCCCGCGGCGGTCTACGAGCCGCGGCCGACGGCTGATGGCCGCGGCCAGGTGCCGTTCCTCAACTTCACGAACTGCTTCCACTGTAAGACGTGCGACATCATGGATCCCTACCAGGTGATCACGTGGGTGCCGCCGGAAGGTGGCGGCGGCCCGGATTACAAGAAGCTGTAGGCGCGGGGCGCGGCAGGGGAACGACAGGACCTATAGGACGCATAGGACCTATCGGACGAATGGGACCTGAGGGTCCCATTTTTTTACCTCATTGGAGGTCGTCGAGTAATAACGCGGATTTTCGCCCGTCCTTCACAATGGGTTGGTTTGCCCGGCAGGACGCACGCGGCCTGTGGTTTTCGCCGCACAACATCTGGTGTCTCATCCCCGTATCATTCGGTCCAGATGCTCGACCTGCGTGCAATCGTCGATGATTACCTGCAGCGCTGCTTTGCGGCGGAGGAGCGGCCGCGTGTCACTGAGCTCGCGGTGCTGCTCGACGTCAGCCGCGAGCACGTCAGCCGGCAGTTCGCCGCGATCTATGGCAACTCGCTCTCCGGCTACCTGAAACAGGCGCAGCTCGCGTACGCGAAGCAGCTCCTCGTCGCCTCCTCGCTCTCTACCTGTCGTATCGCGTACATGGCGGGTTACGGGACGCGGCGCAACTTTCATCGCGTATTTCGTGTGTCTACAGGAACTTCGCCGGACGTGTTCCGCAGATCACGAAATGTCTCTAGCCAAAACGACGAAGCGAGCGCACCTTATCCACAGAGTTCCCGCGTTCCCCAGTAACTGACCGGACATCTGAATATCCATGTGGAAGGCTGCCGCCGTGGCGGCCTGGAAGGAGTGTCCCCATGCACGCTCGTCGTCTGCTCCTGTGCGTCCTTTTCCTCCTCTCGTTGCCTCTCGTGGCTCTGGCTTACGAGCCGAGTCCCACCAGCCCGTACAACTTCAGTGGAGGCTGGACCTGTTTCGATTGTGAGTTCGCGCAGCACCATCGCGTCGATGACGGGAACTACCACGATCCCGGCTGTGGCCAGAGCGGCTCGCCGTACTACTTCTGTGGTTGCAGCATCGGCTACAACCCGGGCGAGATGCTGAAGCCGCCGGTCCTGCGGGTGACGGGGCCAACGACGGTGGAGGTGGAGTACTGGGCGAAGAACATCTATTGCAATCCGCCGGGCGACGGCTACACACAGTACGAGCCGCTCAATACGACTTACAAGATCGCCATCCTGGCGGTCGATCCGGTGACGCTGAACACGAGCGGCACGCCGGTGCACGTCTACGCGCCGTACTGGGAGCACGGGAAAATCATCATGACGGGCATGAACCCGTCGTGCACGATGTACCGCGCGGTTTACGTCGCGGAGGCCAGTTCCTCCGTGCGCTATCTGGTGTCGAGCAACGTCGTCGGCGGCACCGGCGCGAGCGGCGGCAAGTCGTGCCTCGTCGACCTGAACTCCTGCAGCCTTCCCGGCAGCGCCGGTCCCGGCGGCGGGATGTCACCGGGTGTCGGCAAGCCGATCAACGTCGGCTCGGCGAACATGCAGTACAGCGAGACGCTGTTCACGATCCCGCAGCCGGGAGGCAACGCGCTCGGCTTCACGGTCTCGTACAACTCGCGCGACACGGCGACGGGCCCGCTCGGCACAGGCTGGACGCATCCTTTCAGCCAGAGCCTGATCTCGCAGGGCTCGGCGCGCGTCTGGCGCGGTCCCTCAGGTCAGCGGGTGCTCTACATCAACGAGAATCATCCGCCGACGGGGGAGATCCGCCGTCCGGTCTATCCGGCCGACGCGATGGGCTCGACCTCCATCAGCCCCTCCGGCTCGCTCTTCCGCCAGAAGAGTCTCGCCGGCACGCTCACGGACTTCGACAGCGCCACGGGCCGCTGGACGAAGACGACCGATCGGTGGAGCAACGGCATCACGGGGACGTACACCGGCTCCGACCTCACCGCGATCACAGACGCGATGGGGAGGGTCTGGACGCTCGGCTACGTCGGCGGGAAGCTGGCCTCGATCACCGACGGCGACGGCAATCAGTGGCGCTTCACGTACGACGGTTCGGGGCGGCTGGAGAAGATCTTCGATCCGCTGCACACCGGCACCACGCCGTGGCGTGACTACGTGTACGTCACGGTCGGAAGCGCGTCGTACCTCGCCGCGGTCCGCGATGAGGCAGGCGCCGTGCTCGAAGGGCACGAATACGACGCGAGCGGGCGCGCGATCTCCTCCTGGACCGGCGACACGCTCTACGCGCCGCATCCGATGCCGGGGCCGAACGCACGCGACCTCGTCACGCTCGCGTACAACTCGACCACGCAGACGACCGTCACGACGAAGATCGACAGCGGCGTGACGCAGTCGACGGTCTACACGCTGAAAGCTGGTGGCGGGCGGTTCCTGGCGACGTCGATCGTCGGCAGTTGCGCGAGCTGCGGCGGGACCGCGGACAGCACCACGTTCACGTACGACGACCTGAATCGCCCCATCACGAAGACGGTCGGCCTCGGCGCCGAGCAGGTGACGACGAGCTACACGTACGACGCCAACGGTATGGTCAAACAGGTGATCGAGGCCGTCGGTGCGCCCGAGCAGCGGACGACTACGTACACCTACGGCCTGGCCTCCTGGCCCGGCTTTGCCACCACCATCGCCGAAGCCAGCGCGGCGAAGCCCGGCCAGTCGCGCGTGACGACGTTCACCTGGGGCGCGGGTGAAACGCTGCTGACGCAGTCCGTCAGCGGGTACCTGAAGCCGACCGATGCCTCGCCCACCACGTACACCGTCACCACGGCGTTCGATGCGCGGCATCGCATCACCGAAGTCGCGGGCCCGCGTGCCGGGCAGCGCCGGACGTGGACGTATTACCCCGACGCGGACAGCGTCGTGAATCGCCGGGGACGGACGCAGACGATGGCGATCTTCACCGGTGCCACCGCGTCCCTGGCGACGACCGTCGACGACTATGACGCCTACGGCAACGCGAGGAAGGCGACCGACCCGAACGGGGTCGAGACGGTGCGCACCTTCGACGGCCGAGGCAGGGCGACGTCGGCGAAGTCGGTGAAGCCGGCGGCCGATCCGGCGGAGCCGCCCGATACTCTCAGCACGACGGTCTACGACGGCCGCGACCGCATCCTCTCGTCGCTGCGCCCGGGCGGCAATGGCGCGAAGTTCGTCTACGAGGACGGCACGAATCGTCTGCTGCAGACGATCGTCGTCGACGCCTCCGGCCTGGAGCGCGAACGGCAGGTCGTCACGCTCAACACCGCGGGCCGCACGACATCCGAGGCGGCGCAGGAATGCAGCGTTCCGGCGAATCCCTGCACGTCATGGGTGACGCGGCACAGCGGCTCCATCGCTTATGACTCGAGCGGCCGCCTCCAGAAGAAGACGCACGCCGACGGCGCGGAAGTGCATTACGCGTACGACAGCCGCGGCAACCTGTTGTCGATCCGCGATGCGCGCCACGCCGCTCCGAACATGATCTACACCTATGACCCGCTGAACCGCGCAAAGACCGTCACGCAGAAGCGGACGCTCGTCCCCGGCAGCGACGTCGTGACGCAGTATGTCTATGACGCCCACGACAACGTCACGAGCATCACGGATGCGAACGGCAACGTCACGACCTCCGCGTACGACGACTTCCGCCGCCTGCAGACGCAGACCAGCCCGGTCAGCGGCACGACGAGCTACTCCTACGACGCCGCGAACAACGTGACGTCCACGACCGATGCGAACGGCGCGACCACGACCCGAACGTACGACTTTGCCAACCGGCCGCTGACCAGCCTGTCTTCGCGCAGCGGTCAGAGTGACGAGAGCGCCGCCTGGACGTATGACGACGCGACCGCGGGGCATTACGGCCGCGGGCGCGTCGCCACGATTTCCGATCCCACCGGCTCGACGGCCTACCGCTACGACCGGCGCGGACACATGCGCCACGAGGCCAAGACGATCGAGGCGACGACCTACACCACGACGTACGGTTACGACGCGAACGGTAACCGCTCGCTCATCGGCTATCCGTCGGGACGGACCGTCAACTACACGTTCGATTTCGCCGACCGGCCATACTCCGCCTCGTCCGGCGCCACGACGTACGTCGCCTCCGCCACTTACTATCCGTTCGGCCCGCGGCGGACGACGGTGTTCGGCAACGGCACGACACAGGAGCTGACGGTCGACACCGACTATCACCTCGACGCGAACCAGCTCACCGGTCCGTCCGGCACGATCGCCAGCTATGACTACGTCACCGATGCATCGGGCAACATCGAGCAGCTCAACGACCTGACGAATGCCGCATACAACCGGACGTTTGCGTACGACGACCTCCATCGCCTGATCACCGCGAACAGTGGCGCTTCGCTGTGGGGCAGCGGCAGTTTCAGTTACGACGCGATCGGCAACGTACAGTCACTCACGCTCGGCAGCCGTACCGCATCCTTCAGCTACAGCGGCACGACGTCGAAGCTCGCGTCGGTGACGGAGAACGGTACGCCGCGCACCGTCTCCTACGACGCCGCCGGTAACGAGATCAACGTCGGCGGCAGCGCGTTCACCTACTCGCCGCGCAATACGCTGGCCGAGGGTGACGGGCTGACGTATGCGTACGACGGACGGAACGTCCGGACGATCACGAACTATCCGCCGTCGCTGCTCGACTCCGTCAGCGTCACGCCATCGACGCTCTACCCGAACCAGTCGGGCAGCGGCACCGTCACTCTCGGCTCGCCGGCACCGGCCGGAGGGCTGACGGTGAACCTGGCGAGCTCCAACGCCAGCGTGCTCGTGCCGGCGAGCGTCACGTTCGCGGCAGGAGAGACGCAGGCGACATTCACCGTCACGCTGGCGACGGGCGCAGCGGCGGGCAGCGCGACGATCACCGCGTCGTACGGCACGGCGAGCGTCACGACCACGCTGACCGTCGCGGCCGCGCCGTCGCTGACGAGCGTGACGCTCTCGCCGTCGACCGTTACCGGCGGCACCAGCTCCACCGTCACGGTGACGCTCGACGCCGCGGCTCCGGCCGGCGGCGCGCCGGTGCAACTCGCCTCGGATTCCGCGTCGGCGAGCGTGCCGGTCAGCGTGACCGTGGCCGCCGGTGCGACGAGCGCCACCGCCACCGTCACCACTTCCGTTGTGGCGACGGCGACGACGGTCACGATCACCGGCACGTACGGCAACACCGCCACCGCGACGCTGCAACTGCAGCCGCTCGCCCTGGTGTCGGTGGTCATCACCCCGGCGTCAATCACCGGCGGCCAGCCGGCCTCCGGCACCGTGACGCTGAACGGCGCCGCGCCGAGCGGCGGCGTGACGATCGCGCTCGCGAGCTCGAACGCCGCGGCGAGCGTCCCCGCGTCCGTCTCCGTCGCCTCCGGTGCAATTTCCGCGAACTTCACCGTGACGACGACGCCGCAGGCGGCGCCCGTCACCGTCACGATCACCGCGACGTACAACAGCGCGAGCGTCACCGATACGCTCGACGTGACGCCCTGCACCACCGGGCTCGCCGCGCCTCCGACGATTCCGGCGGGGGAGACGATCTGGGTCGACGACTCGCTCCCCACCGGCGCCTTCCTCCAGAACGGGTACTACGGTCCCGTGCACTGGGATACGTCGCAGCATGCGTCCGGCACGCAGGCGCTCGTCAACAACATCGTCGGGCCGCTGCACTACGAGAGCTACATCACGGGTCTGACCGAGCCGATGCAGATCGGCGAGCGCGCCGTGGCCTACTTCCTCATCAACGAGTGTGCGATTCCGCGCGAGATCCAGCTCGTCTGGGATACGAGCAAGGGAACGCACCGCCTCTTCTGGGGCGAGTCGCTCATGGGTGGGGAGCACGACGGCGTGAACATGGGACCGGTCCCCGCCGCGGGCGAATGGATCCGCGTGGAGGTGCCGTCGCACTGGCTGCTCGAGCAGTCGACCGTGAGCCGCATCCGTATCCTCCATCACGGCGGCCAGGTGTGGTTCGACCGCTTCGGCAAGACGGGCACGGCCTGCACCCCGGCCGTCGCGCCGCCGCCGTCGCTGCCGGCCGGTGACACGGTCTTCGCCGACGACACTCTGCCAGCGGGTGCGTCGCTGCAGAACGGCTATTACGGTCCGGTCCACTGGGACACGACGCAGAACGCGTCGGGCTCGCAGTCGCTGGTCAACTACTGGTACGGCGCACGCCACTACGAGAGCTACCTCCGCGACCTCAATCAGCCGATCCACGTCGGTGAGACGGTGTTCGCGTACTTCATGATCAACGAGTGCACCCCGGCACCGCGCGAGATCCAGATCGTGTGGGACACGAACAAGGGCTCGCAGCGCGTCTTCTGGGGCGAGTCGCTCATGGGCGGCGAGCACGACGGCATCAACATGGGACCGGTGCCGGCCGCGGGGCAGTGGATCCGCGTGCAGGTTCCGTCGACGTGGATGCTCGAACAGTCGACGCTGAGCCGCATCCGCCTGCTGCATCACGGCGGACAAGTGTTCTTCGACCGCTTCGGCAAGACCGGCACCGCCTGCCTCACCGCGACGGCACCGCCGCCGGTGATTCCGGCCGGCGACACGGTGTGGGTCGACGATGGACTCCCGGGCGCGGCGTTCCTGCAGAACGGCTACTACGGCCCGGCGCGTTGGGACACGTCGCAGAAGGCGTCCGGCTCGCAGGCACTCGTGCACTACTGGTACGGCGCGCGTCACTACGAGAGCTACATTCGCGACCTCAACGAGCCGCTGCAGTTCGGCGAGAAAGTCGTGGCGTACTTCATGATCAACGAGTGCACCCCGGCGCCGCGCGAGATCCAGCTCGTCTGGGACACGACCACCAAAGGCGCGAGGCACGTCTACTGGGGCGAAGCGCTGATGGGCGGCGAAAACGGCGCCATCTACATGGGACCCGTGCCGGCTGCCGGACAGTGGGTGCGCGTCGAAGTGCCGGTCACCCCGATCCTCGAGCAGACGAACGTCTGGCGCATCCGCATGCTCCATCACGGTGGCCAGGTGTGGTTCGACCGCTTCGGCAAGACCGGCACGGCCTGCACGCCGGCGGCGTCCGCACCGCCGACGATTCCGGCCGGCGAGACCGTCTGGCTCGACGATCCGCTGCCGTCCGGGGTGACGCTGCACAACGACACCGGCTACGGCGTGCTGCACGCCGACACGTCGCAGGCCGCCAGCGGTACGACCTCGCTCGTCAACACCTGGCTGGGCGAAGGACGCTACTCGACGCGCATCGAAGGGATGACGCAGGAGACGCACTTCGGCGAGAGCGGCACCGTCTGGGTGCGCGTCAACGAATGTGCGCCGCCGCGCGAGATCTGGCTGCGCTGGTCGTCGGCCGACGACAGCAGCCGCGTCGCCTACTGGGGTGAAGCGCTGATCCACAGCGAGAGCAGCGGCGTCTACATGGGCCCCATCCCCGCGGGCGGCTCGTGGGTGCGCCTGGAAGTGCCATTCTCGAGCATCGGCTTCGAGCAGCGCACGATCAAGCGCATCACCGTCGCGCATTACGGTGGCCAGGTGTGGTTCGACCGCTTCGGCAAGACCGGGACGCCGTGCATTCCGGCAGCCGCCGCGCAGCCGTCCGTGCCGTCGAGCGACACGATCCTCATCGACGACACGCTGCCCTCCGGCGCGTCCATGTCGCTCGGCTTCTACGGACCGCTGCTGTGGGACACGACGCAGTCGGCCAGCGGCACGCGGTCGCTGCGCCATCCGCGCCACCTGCCGAACCAGTGGCACGAGACGTACATCGACAATTTCAGCATGCCGATCGACACCGGCGACTCGGCCGTGGTCTACCTGCGTGTGAATGAATGCGCGATCCCGCGCGAGATCCGGATGATCTTCTTCACCAGCACGAAGGGCCACAAGCACGTCTACTGGGGCGAACAACTCCTCGGCAGCGAGAACACCGCCGTCAACATGGGCCCCGTGCCCGCGGCCGGCGTGTGGCACCGCATCGAGATTCCGTTCGCCACGATGGGGCTGGAGCCGTCGACGCTGACGCGACTCGAGCTCTCGCACGCCGAAGGGCAGGTGTGGTTCGACCGCATCGGCAAGACCGCGAGCGTCGCGCCGGCGATCCTCACCGGCTTCACCGCTTCCCATGCCTCACCGCAGCCGAGCGGCTCGGCCATCACCTGGACCGCCACGGCGACGGGCAGCGTCATGCCGCTGCAGTACCGCTTCGAGCGTGAAGACAACGGCACGTGGAGCGAGGTGCAGGCGTACGGCACGAGCAACACCTACACGTGGACGCCGGGCTCTGGCGACGTCGGCACCCACGCCGTACGCGTCTCGGTGCGCAACGCGGGCAGCACCGCCGCCTTCGACGACACCGACACGCTGACGATGACCATCACCTCCGGTGGGGCGAGCCTCGCTCCGCAACCGCAGTCGCAGCCACCGTCGATGTTCGCGAAGTTGCGCGACTGGTTCACGTCCGAGCGGCGCGTGCCGGTGTCGCTCGGCATCAGCTTCAATCCCTTGGCCGGCGTCGAATCGACGGCATCGAAGCGCTACTCGCTCTACACGCCGGAACTGCACCTGATGGCGCAGACGGCGATCACCAGCGCGACAGCGCCGCCCATCGAGTACGAGTTCATCTGGTTCGGCGGCGTCCCCGTGGCACAGGTCGACGTGGCGACGAACACGACGCACTGGACCTTCACCGACCATCTCGGCACACCGGTCATCCAGACCGACGCCGCGGGCGCGGTGGACTGGCGCGTCGAATACGAGCCGTACGGTGAGGTCTTCGCAGTCCGTACGGGTGCCGCACGCCACCAGCCGCTCCGCTTCCCGGGCCAGGAGTACGACGCTGCCGCACCGGAACGGGCGTATAACGTCTTCCGGTGGTATCGCGATGCGTGGGGACGCTATGCGCAGGCCGATCCGATCGGGCTCGAGGGAGGGCTCAACCTCTACGGCTACGTGCGTCAGTCGCCGGTCATGAGGACGGATCCTCTCGGTCTGAAGACATGCCTCATCTTCACCCGCGACACATTCCTCGGCATTCCGTTCACCTCGCACACGGCTCTCTGGTCGGACGGACAGTGCAAGCCCGGGAGCGGCTGCAACGCTTCCGGCCCGTCGGAGCCGTTCATCTACGATCCGGCCGGCAGTTTCATGGCCGTCGAGCGCGGGTCCGGTGCGATCCTCACGGGCGAGTTCGGCTCGATCGACGACTTCATGAAATATCACCGCGATTCGGGCAGCAAGGTCGAGATGTACTGCTTCGACACGACCTGCTGCGAGGAGCAACAGATCCGAGATAGAGCTGAACAGATCGGCGATCCTCGCGGCTTTTCGTGCAGCCGCAGTGTGACCGCGTGCGTCGCCGGCATCGGTCCGTTCAGCGATTTGATGCAGACGTCGATCCCGGGCAGTTGCCGCTCCCAGATTCTCAATGAGAGGAGAACACGTCCGGACCACTCCGACGCCGACCCCTCGTGCCCAGCATGCAACTCTCACCGGCCGTAACGGCAACGCCGCCCGCCCGACGGGGACTGCAACTCGCCATCGCCGTGGCGGGCGGCTTGCTGCTGGCCGAGGTGACGACGCTGCACGCGTTTGTCGAGGGATGGGTGCGGAAAGGCAACATCCCGGGCTGGTACTACTGGACGTACCAGTTGCTGTTGGCCGTGGTTTTCATCATCCTCGCGTCACGGAAGCGCGGCACCGGCAACGCTCTGACCTTTCTTCTGACAGGGGCGGTGGCCGGATATGTGGTTTCGTTCGTGCTGGCGCTCGGCGCCTGGATGCAATCCCTCGGGGGGGCGGAACCGGCCATCAGCCGTCTTCGCCCCCTCGGCTTACGCGCCGCCGTCGAGCTGAGTCTGGGGACTCCGCTGCTGCTGATGGCGCCCGTCCTGGGCGCGCTGCCGTTTGCGTGCTATCTGGCCGTTGTCGCGATCAGCAACAGGCGACAGCAGACCAATCGAAAAGATGGGACTGGCCCCTGGCCCCCATGACACGGACCAACGAATACGACCTGTAGGTCCTATCCTATCCCCCGCCCAGGGCCCTCCCCCCGCCATTCGTGCCATCCCTGTTACCGGTTGGCCATCAGGGAACGCGGCCGTATCCTCTCCTGTTACTCCCGGCACATTTCCTGCCCAACGGAACGGACAGGCAGGTAAGGACGTAGAGCAAACAATGGCAAGTGAACCGCTTTCGATCCCGAGCTCCCTCGAACGGATCTCCGCGCTGCAGGCGAACGTCGAGAAAGTCATCCGCGGCAAGGCCGAAGTCGTCCAATTCTGTATCGCCGCGCTCCTGGCCAAGGGGCACATCCTCCTCGAGGACGTCCCCGGCGTCGGCAAGACCACCCTGGCGCATGCGCTCGCGCGGTCGATCTCGCTCGACTTCCAGCGGATCCAGTTCACCAGCGATCTCCTCCCGGCGGACATCATCGGGGTGACGATCTACAACCAGGAGTCGCAGGACTTCGAGTTCATCAGCGGCCCGGTCTTCACCAACATCCTCCTCGCCGACGAGATCAACCGCGCGACACCGAAGTCGCAGTCGGCGCTGCTCGAGGCGATGAGCGAAGGGATGATCTCGGTCGAGAAGAAGCGTCTCGCACTGCCCGACCCGTTCCTGGTCATCGCCACGCAGAACCCGGTCGAGCATGTCGGCACGTACCCGCTGCCCGAATCGCAGCTCGACCGCTTCCTGATGAAGCTGACGATCGGCTACCCGAACCCGACGGACGAGAAGAAGCTGCTCCGCTCCGGCGGCGCGCAGGACGCGCTGGAGCACCTCGAGCCGGTCCTGGAAGCGGACGAAGTGCGCGAACTGCAGGAGCGCGTCTCCGACGTTCACGTCAGCGAAGCGCTCGTGGAGTACCTGATGGCCATCGTCCACACCACCCGCACCCACGCCGAGGTCGCCCTCGGCGTCTCGACCCGCGGCGCCCTCACGTACTTCAAGGCGTGTCAGGCGCTGGCGATGGTCAACGGCCGCGAGTTCGTCGTGCCGGAAGACATCAAGCGGCTCGCCGCGCCGGTGCTGTCGCACCGCATCCTGATGAAGGACCGGCGCACGCTCCGCGGCGATTCGTCGCCCGAGGGTCGGTTCATTCAGCGCATCGTCAGCGAAATCCCTGTACCGCGATGACCACCGCGCTTCCCTGGACGTTCGACGGTGTCGTGCGCCTGACGCGTGTCGGCACCACGTACGTCATCTTCACCATCATCATCGGCTTCGCCGCGCTCAACACGGGCAACAACGCGCTCTACATCGGGCTGACGTTCATGCTCGGCTGCCTGCTGCTGTCGGGCATCGCCTCGAAGGGTGGGCTCAAGCACCTGGTCGTGGAGATCAAGGCGCACGACGAAGCGTGGGCGGGCCGGACATCGCGCGCGACCGTGCGCATCCGCAACAAGTCGCGCATCTGGAACGTGCGTGACATCGTCATCGTCGCCGATGAGCTGGAGGAGCCGGTGTTCGTGCCCGTCGTCCGCACGCAGACGGAAGTGGAGCTCGACATCCCGCTGCTCTTCCTCCGCCGCGGCCGCGTGGAGCTGCGCAAACTCGATTTCTACACGCGCTACCCGTTCGGCTTCTTCCTGAAGAAGCGGCGCATCAAAGTCGCGAGCGAGGTGATCGTCTTTCCCCGCCTCCTCGAAGAGGACACGGCGCGTGAGCGCTTCCGCCCCGTCACGGGCGACATGGATGCGGCGAACCGCCCCGGACCGGGGAGCGAGATCCACTCGTTCCGCGAGTACGTGCCCGGCGATTCGATGCGCCAGGTCTACTGGAAGAAGTCGGCCTACCTCGGGCGCTGGATCATGAAGCAGACGGACATGGAAGCCGCGCGCGTGGTGCACGTCATCGTCGACACGTACCGCGCGAAGGACGTCTCGGAGGACGAGTTCGAGGAGATGATCAGCGCCGCGACGACGTTCGTGCACGACGTCACCGGCCGCGGGCTCGACGTGATCCTGTCGCTGCCGCGGGCGACGATGCGCGCGCGCGCCGAGCAGAACGCGTCGCCGCTGTTCCGCGCGCTGGCGCTGGCCGAGGCGACGCACGAGCCGGTGCATCACCCGATGGAGCGCAACACCGTCATCTTCAGCGTGGGGAGGCGCGATGAGCCGAAGAGCGCGTGAGCTCGAAACGCTGCTGCTGACGATGGTCGCGGCGCTGCCGCTCTACGCCACCGGTGCGGTCGGCGCGGTGCCGATCCTCCTGTTCCATGGCGTCATGGCGGGTATCGCCCTGCGCGTGCTGGTGGGGAAAGGCCCGGAGCTGATTCCGGCGCCGCTGATGCGCGTGCTGGCGATCGCGTACATCCCGTTCTACGTGGTCGATGCGGCGATGATCTCTCGCAGCGCGATCGCGGCGTCGACGCACCTCGTGCTGTTCATCGCCGCGTACCAGCCGATCGAAGGGATGCGCGCGAACAATCAGGCGCAGCGGATGCTGACGACGGCGCTGATCTTCATCGCCAGCCTGGCGACGTCGACGCACATCACCGTCATCCTCTTCGTGCTGGTCTTCGGCTTCATGATGTTCCGGCAGATGATGTACGTCAGCCACATCGAGACGGTGCGCTCGATCGGGCGGCAGTACTCGCTGGCGCCGTCGTCGCGCTCCGCGTTCTTCTATCTCACCGGCGCGGCGATCATCGGCAGCCTGCTCTTCCCGATGCTGCCGCGCGTGCGCAATCCGTTCGTGCAGGGCTACGGCGGCGCGCTGCCTGGTGCCAGCACGGGCATCAGCGAGACGATCAACCTCAACGAGCCGCGCGGCGCGGCGAACGACGCCACGATCGTGGCGCGCGTCTGGATGGACCAGCAGGCGGTGGCGTTCTTCACGCCGCTGCGGCTGCGCGGCACGGTGTACGACCAGTTCGTTGAGGGCGAGTGGACGCAGAGCCGCCAGACGCGCCGCCGCATGCAGCCGCGCGCCGGCGTCTACCAGATTGCGCGGCCGGTCGGCTTCACCCGGCCGGCGGTGGTGGAGCAGCAGCCGCTCGAGGGGCGACTCTTTCTCCCCGTCGGAACGTACTCCGTCAGCGGCGTGCCGGTGAACGAAGGGCCGACGCGCGATGCGTGGTCGACGACGTACCAGAACCGTCCGCGCACCGTGACGTTCGACGTGAACATGGCTTTCAACACGGAGCCGCTCGCGTTGCGCCGCGTCGAGCCGCCGAATTACCCGGTGACGCCGGAGGTCGCGGCGATGGCGCGCGGCATCGTCGGGAGCGAAACGAACCTGCACAAGCGCCTCGTCGCCATCGAGCGCTATTTCCAGAGCAACTTCAAATACGTGCAGAACCCGGCGGGGCAGGGGCGCGCGATCACGGTCGACGAGTTCCTTCTGCGCGAGCGCCGCGGCCACTGCGAGTACTTCGCCGCGGGGATGGTGGCGCTGCTGACGGCGCTCGAAGTGCCGTCGCGCATCGTCGGCGGCTTCCACGGCGGGCAGCTCAATCCGCTGACGGGCTACTTCACGGTCCGTCGCGAGGACGCGCACGCCTGGGTGGAGGTGTGGGACGGGACGAAGTGGGTCACTTCGGACCCGACGCCGGCGTCGCTGCGTCCGGGCAACGTGCAGACGGGGCTGATGCGCCTCTACGCGGCGGCCCTCAGCGATTCGGTGACGTACTTCTGGGACCGCTACGTTCTCACGTTCGGCCTGACCGACCAGATCGCCCTCTTCGTGGAAGCGATCACGCGCGCCCGGCAGGCGATGACCACGGCACGCGAAGGCGTCAGCGCCGGCTTCCGCGAGATCATCAGCCCGGTGTACCTGACGCTGCTGGGGATCGTGGTCGCCGCGGGCATAGCGGCAATCGCGGTCAAGCGTTCCCGGCGGCCATTGTTCGAATTGCTGGAAGCCCACCTGAAGCGGCTGGGGATCGAAGTGGGCCCGGCGATGACGATGGAGGAAGCGCTGACGCGCCTGCGGGAGCAGCACCCCGCCGCGGCTCAGGAACTGGCCCCGCTGATTGCGCTGTATGAGGCGGAACAGTTTTCCGCCAGCCCGGCCAAGGCACGCGCGGCCGAGGTGCGCAAACGGCTGGCGGCGTTGCGGGTGTGAGGGGCGTGGGTGCCCCCCCCCCCGGTGTCATCCCGAACCGCCCGTACGGGGGCTCGGGTGGGGGAGGGCGGTGAGGGATCTGTGTGGGGGAAGGTGCAACACTCCCATGCGGTCGGTCCCCCGCACAGATCCCTCACCCGCCTCCCCCACCCGAGCCCCCAGACGGCGGATTCGGGATGACACATTTCACCGGCGCGGCGGGGAACCAAGTCCCCCGGTGCACAAGTAGAAACGCCGGCGTCCTATCGGTCCCCGGGCCGTGCGCCTACCAGGCGCCGTGGATTGCGCATCAACGCAATCATTTCCCTGACGGCGCTGTCCAACCCCACCAGGGCCGCGCGCGAAACGATCGAATGGCCGATGTTCAGCTCTTCGATCTCGGCGATGTGGGCGATCGCGTCGACGTTGCGGTAGGTCAGGCCGTGGCCGGCGAGCACGACCAGCCCCAGCTTGCGGGCGGCGCGTGCGGACTGGGTGATCTTTTCAATCTCGGCCTGCCAGTTGCCGTCGCTGTTCCAGGCGTCGGCGAACTTGCCGGTGTTGATCTCGATCTTCGGTGCTTTGAGCTTGTGGCACTGCCGGATCTGCTCGAGGTCGGGGTCGACGAAGATGGAGACGTCGATGCGGGAGTCGAGGAGCTGCCGCGCCACCTTCTCCACGTTCCCCGAGTGCAGCACCACGTCGAGGCCCCCCTCGGTCGTCAGCTCGTCTTTGCGCTCGGGAACGAGGGTGACGCGGTGCGGCTTCAGCGTCTGGGCGATGCGCACCATCTCCGAGGTGGCGGCCATCTCGATGTTGAGGTGGGTGGTGACGGTCTTGCGCAGCAGCTCGACGTCGCGATCCTGGATGTGGCGGCGGTCGCCGCGGAGGTGGACGGTGATGCCCTGCGCGCCGGCGAGCTCGCACAGCACGGCGGC
Source organism: Thermoanaerobaculia bacterium (assembly GCA_036380735.1). GTDB lineage: Bacteria > Acidobacteriota > Thermoanaerobaculia > Gp7-AA8 > Gp7-AA8 > DASVEE01. The sequence continues at coordinate 22,783 of DASVEE010000072.1, forward strand.
GGCGACCGGATCGGGCTCGTCGGCCTTGCGCGCTTCGCGGATGGTGGCAATGTGATCGATGTTGACGGCTAACCGCATCGCTGGAGTTTATCCTGACTGTGCGTGAAGAAACGGCTACTCATCGGTGCGCTCGTCGTCGTCGTGGCCCTCGCGGCGTTCGCCGTGTTCGGACGGGCCATCTGGTATCCGCTCTACCTGCGGGTGGCCGGCGTGCGCAGCGTGACCGACGTCGTGGCGCGCTACGGTCCGGCGGCGCGGAAGCGCCTGAAGCCGCACTTCGATCGCGCCGGTGTGGCGTGGCCGCCGAAGCGCATCGCCTTCCTCGTTTTCAAGAAGGAGAAGCGGGTCGCCGTCTGGGCCAAAGGCGACGGCGAGTGGCGCTTCATCCGCGACTACCCCATCCTCGCGGCGAGCGGCCACGCCGGCCCGAAGCTGCGGCAGGGCGATTACCAGGTGCCCGAAGGGGTGTACCGGCTGGAGTGGCTGAACCCGAACAGCAGCTACCACCTCTCGATGAAGGTGAACTACCCCAACGAGTTCGATCGCTCCATGGCCACCCGCGACCGCCGTACGAATCTCGGCGGCGACATCTTCATCCACGGCAAAGCGGTGTCGATCGGCTGCGTCGCGGTCGGCGATCCCGCCATCGAGGAACTGTTCACGCTCGTCGCACAGACCGGCCACGCCAAAGTGAAGGTGATCATCGCCCCGAACGACCTGCGCACTGGTGGAGCGGTGCTGCACGCCGGCGCGCCGCTCTGGGTGGCGCAGCTTTACCGCACGGTCGCCGCCGCGCTGACCGAGTTTCCCGTCTGGATGGAATCGCGCAGCGCCATCGACGTGCAGGGCACGTCCAAGTCGAAGGTGCAGCGCATCAAGTAGGCGAGTCAGGGGCCGCTGACGAGGGGGCGCAGCACGACTTCGCGGAAGCGCTGTCCGTTGTAGTCGAGCTCCACGAGCGCGCGGACGCTCAGCGGCTCCGTGACGTTGAGGCGCGCCCGGTTCGTGTACGCCGTCGCGAAAAGCGACACGACCTTCGTCTCGCCGGGTGCGAGCGTCTGGTTCACGATGCGCTCGACCGGTGCGATGGTGTACTGCGACATGCCGGAGGCGTCGATGCGCACGTTGCGCAGCCGCAGCGGCACGTTGGCGGTGTTGCGCACCGCGACATCGAGTGTCAGCGGCGCCGAATACGACGAGCCGAAGAAGATGGAGCCGGCCTGGACGGCGATCTCCGGTGCGCTGACCGAGGCCGGCCGTGACGACGACGCGCAACCGGCTGCTACCAGAACGAGTAAAGCAAGACTTAGTTGGCGCATAGGGACCATCATTGCATCGGTGGTGCCGTGGGGCGTTGTCCGTGACGTATCGCGGGGCCGGCGGCACGGAAAACGGAAAACGGTCAACGGAAAACGCCAGCCCCGCCCGGAATGCACCGCCTTCCGGCCGAATTAACTGTGCCGGCATGCTCTACCGCTTCGAGAACCTCGAGAAAAGCTACGGACCGCACGACATCCTCAAAGGCGCCACGTGGCAGCACAATCCCGGCGAGCATGTCGGCCTCGTCGGCCGCAACGGCGCCGGGAAAACGACCCTGTTCCGCCTCCTCCTCAAGCAGGAAGAGCCCGATCACGGGCAGATCCTGCGCGCCTCCGGCCTTACCATCGGCCATGTCGGCCAGCATCTCGACGCCGAGCGCGGCACGACGCTGTTCGACTTCGTCGAGACCGCCTTCGCCGACGTCCTGGCCATCGACCGCAAGATGCGGGCGATCGAGCAGCAACTCGCCGACACGACCAAGTCCGAGGCGGAGCACGAGCGGCTGCTCGGGAAATACGCGGAGCTGCAGCACGACTACGAGCATCACGACGGCTACACGCTGCACGCCGAAGTCGAGCGCGTCCTCGGCGGCGTCGGCTTCACCGAGAAGAACGAGTGGCAGCGCCCCATCCACGAGTTCAGCGGCGGCCAGCAGAACCGCGCCATGCTCGCCCGGGCGCTGCTGACCAAGGTCGACCTCCTGCTGCTCGACGAGCCCACGAACCACCTCGACCTCCGCGGCATCGAATTCCTCGAGGAGTTCCTGCAGGGGTTCAAGGGGAGCTACCTCCTCATCTCCCACGACCGCACGTTCCTCAACCGGACCGTGTCGAAGATCGTCGAGCTCGCGCACGGCAAGCTCGTCGAGTACAACGGCAACTACGAGAAGTTCCTCGAGCTCCGCGCCGAGCGCATGGAAAAGATGGCGAAGGACTTCGAGCGGCAGCAGGAGTACATCGCCGAGACGCAGGACTTCATCCGCCGCAACCTCGCCGGCCAGAAGACGAAGCAGGCCAAGTCGCGCCGCAAGATGCTCGACAAGCTCGATGAGCTGGAGCGTCCGGAGACCGACGAGACGCTGGCCAGGTTCCGCCTCGACGGCGGCGCCCGCTCCGGCGCGGTGGCGCTGACTGCCGACCGGCTCGCCGTCGGTTACGGCGACCGCCGCGTCGTCGACAACTTCTCGCTGCAGATCCGCCGCGGCGAGCGCTACGCCATCATGGGACCGAACGGCTCCGGCAAGTCGACGCTGCTGAAGACGTTCGCGTCGCGCCTCACGCCGCTCGCCGGGACCGTCACCTACGGCCACAACGTGCAGGTCGGCTACTACGACCAGACCCTCGGCGATCTCGACATGAAGGGCTCGGTCATCGACGAGGTGTGGAACCTCGACACGACCCAGACGGAGGAGGAGGTGCGCTCGTACCTGGCGCAGTTCTCGTTCGTCGGCGAGGACGTCTTCAAGAAGACGGTCGCCCTTTCCGGCGGTGAGAAGGGTCGGCTCGCGCTGGCGAAGATCATGTACGTCGGCGGCAACGTCATGATGCTCGACGAGCCGACGAATCACCTCGACGTCTACACGCGCGAAGCGCTGGAGGCGGCACTGGAGCAGTTCACCGGCGCGCTCGTCGTCGTCTCGCACGACCGCTACTTCATCGACCGCGTGGCGGAGAGCATCATCCTCGTCGAGGATGGGCAGGCCGACATCTACCACGGCAACTACAGCGACCTCGCGGCGAAGATGAAGGAAGGCACGGCGGTGCCGCAGAACCCGACCTCGGTCTCCGCGCCGGCCGCGCCACCGAAGCCGAAGCCGGTCGTGGCGCCGGTCGTCACGATGGAAGCGCCGAAGGCGGCGCCGGTCGATCGCGAGGAGCAGAAGCGCCGCGCGAAACGGCTCAAGAAGATCGACGAGGAGATCGTCGCGCTCGAGGAACGGATCGCCGCCGCGGAGAAAGAGCGCGACCGCAACGACCAGTTGCTGTGTACCGAGGAAGTGTTCCGCGACGGGGATCGCTCGAAGAAGATCCAGCAGCAGAATCACGACCTCGAGGCGATGATCGAGCTGCTGTACGGCAAGTGGGAAGCGCTGTCGGCGGAGAAGGAAGCCGCGAGCTGACCTGAGCGCCGTATCCTCGCGGCTGGAGCGCGGTTACGACAGATACCACGTGCTGCTGCGGGTAAGATCGACCGGCGATGAATGAACGGGCAGCAGTGATCGCCATCGGCTCCGAAATGCTCGGCACGGTGCGTGTCGACACGAACTCCCTCGAGATCGCGGCGGCGCTGGAGAAGTACGCGATCCCGCTCGTGCGGAAATCGATCGTCGGCGACGACCTGCGCGACCTGACGGACGAGCTGCGGTATGCATTCGATCGTACGGAGCTGCTCATCGTCACGGGCGGGCTCGGGCCGACGGAAGACGACCTGACGCGCGACGCGCTCGCCGCCGCGTTCTGCCTCGAGCAGCGCCTGGAGCAGTCGATCGTCGACCGCATCGCCGAGCGCTTCGCCGCGCGCGGCTGGGTCATGCCTGAGGTCAACCGGCGGCAGGCGATGGTGTTCGTCGATCAGGCCACACTGACGAACGAGCGCGGCACGGCGCCCGGCTTCCACCTCCAGGTCGAAGGGAAGCACGTCTGGGTCTTCCCCGGCGTGCCGCACGAGCTGGAGTGGATGCTCGCCACGTACTTCGAGCCGTGGCTGCACGAGCTGCGCGGCGGCGCGTCGCGCTTCCGCCGCGTGCTGAAGATCGCGGGGCTCACGGAGTCGGGCGTCGAGGAGAAGCTGAAGCCGTACTACGACGCGCACCGCGACGAGGCGCCGCCGACGATCCTCGCCACGAGCGGCCACATCGAGATCCACCTCTTCGCCGACGGCGCCGAGCCGGACGCGCGCGCCGCGCTGGCCGCCCGCGAAGAAGCGCTGACCGCCATCTTCGGCCAGCGCATCTTCGGCTACGACGACGACACGCTCGAAGCGGCGCTCGGCCGCCTCCTGACCGAGCGCGGCGCGACGTTGTCTGTCGCGGAATCGTGTACCGGCGGTCTGCTGGGATCGCGGATCACGGACGTGGCGGGCAGTTCCGCCTACTTCATGGGCGGCGTGCTGGCGTACACCGGCGAAGCCAAGACCGAGTACGTCGGCGTCGACCCGACGCTGATCGCCGCCCACGGCCAGGTCTCCGAGCCCGTGGCCCTCGCCCTGGCCCGCGGCATCCGCGAAAGGTTCCACACCACCTACGGCATCGGCATCACCGGCATCGCCGGCCCCGGCGGCGGAACGCCCGACAAGCCGGTCGGCACGGTGCATATCGCCGTAGCCTCCCCCGACGGCGAGTTCCACCGCAAACTGTTCTGGCAAGGCCCCCGCACGATGGTGAAGTGGTACTCCACGCAACAGGCGCTGGACCTGCTGCGGAGGGTGGTGATTGGGGCGGTTTGACAAACGGTTTTGACCGAGGGACATTAGGTATATGAAACAGATCAGCGTCGACGTCGATGAAGCGTTGCTCGAAAAAGCGCGTGAGCTCTCCGGTGAGCACGAAGACCAGGTCCTGATCGCCCGCGCACTGGAGGCGTTGGTGCGGTACGAGACGGCGATGCAGATCTTCAAATACCAGGGGACCGGGATCTGGGAAGGTGACCTCGCCGAAATGCGGGAGGACAGTCCGCGACGGCCGGGAAAACGTAGTGGTTCTCGTTGACACGAGCATCTGGGTCACGACGTTCAACGTTCCCGGCTTCTCGATCGACGAGTTCGTTTCTCGACGCGAGATTGTCGTTGCGCTGCCAGTCGCGATGGAAGTGCTGCAGGGCATCAGCGACGAGGGTAAGTACCGCGAGATTCGCGCCGCCATCTTCGCGTTCCCGCTAGTGGAAGCTCCGATGGAGCCTGAGGTCTTCGAAGAAGCCGCGCAGATCTACCGTTCCGGGAGGACGCGGGGCATCACGATCCGTTCTTCGATGGACTGCCTGATTGCCGCCTGCGCGATCCGCAACCGCATCCCGGTGCTGCACGATGACCGCGATTTCGACGCAATCGCCAGTTTCACGCCGCTGAAGTCGCGGCGGATTCCGTCGAACTAGGACCAGAACGCATAGGACCTATCCGATTCCCATAGGACCTATCTGTCCCATTCGTCCTATTCGTCCTATCGTCCCCCGCCCCTCACTGCGTCAGCGTGACGTTCACTTCGCCGGCGGTCACGTGCAGGTTGATGCGGGACGTGCCGGCCGCGTTCTTGTAGCGGGTGCGGCCGGGGAGGACGCCTTCGCGTTCCACGATCTGGTTGCCGAAGTGGGTTTTGACTTCGCCGACTCGGGCGGAGGCGTTCAGTTCTTTCACCACCGCTTTGGGCGTCGTCATGGTGATCTCGCCGGCGCGGAGGTCGACGTCGACCTTACCGAACGTGCCCTCGAGCTTCACTTCGCCGGCGTTCGTTTCGAAATCGACGTCGAGGCCGGGGGGCACTTCGACGACCACGGTGAACTCGGTGAACCTCTTCGCGCGCCAGGCGTCGGCGGCGCCGGTGAAGCGGCGGCGGAGGATGGCTTCGTCGCCGCTGACGTAGATCTCGACGCTGGAGCCGTCGACCATCGCCTGCGCGCTCTTGCGCTCGCCGGCGACGTCGTAGGTGCGGAGGGCGTACCCGGCCAGGGAGAGCCGGTTGGGGTCGCCATTCTTGACGAGGATGGAGCCGGTGGGAAGCTCGATGACGAGGCGGCGGATGCCGCCTCGCTGGGCTGTCGATTGGAAGTTGTGCCGCACTTCCTGCTCCGCCGCGGCGAACGTTGACGTGGTTGCGGCGAGGAGAAGGACGAGGGCAAACGAGTGGCGCATGGTCAATTGTCGGTCGTGCCCACCCACTCCGTCCACCGCTCGGCCAGAATTGCACCCGTATTGTTCTTCAGCAGCGGCTTGAGGTAGTTGACGCGATCGCCCGGTTTCGGGTGCGTCGCCGTCAGCACCGACATGGCCTGCGACGACTCCATCTTCTGCAGCTTGGTGAGGAAGTTGACGAACTCGCTCGCCTTGTAGCCGGCGGCGACGGCCATCTCGACGCCGATCTTGTCGGCTTCCTGCTCGTCGCGGCGGCTGAGACCGGAGGTGAACAGCTTCTCGTACGCCACGTTGGAGATCTTCGCCCCCAGCTCGTCGTTGAGGAACGACCCCTTCTGCGTGTCCGAGGCGAGGTCCAGCCCCGCGGAGATGGTGTTGCTGCGGCGGATCTCCTTGAGGATGTGCTTCTGCGTAGCGTGCGCGATCTCGTGGCCGAGGACGGCGGCGAGCTCCGCTTCGGAGTCCATCTGCTCCAGCGCGCCGGTGGTCACGAAGATGAAGCCGCCGGGCGCGGAGAAAGCGTTGACGATGTCGGTGTCGATGACGGCGAAGTGCCACTCGAGCGTCGGACGCGCGCTGTACGCGGCCACGGTGCGGCCGACGAGCGTCACGTACTGCTGCAGGCCGTCTTCCTTCGACAGTGCATAGGTCTTGAGGATGCGCGCGGAGACGACCCGGCCGATATCGGCCTCCTCGTCCTCGGTGAAGTCACGCGTCGCCTCGGAGACGACCTTCGCCCCCTTCTTTACCTTGTTCGGGTCGATCTTGCGGATGATGTCGCCCCACTGCGCCTGGGCGGACGTGGCGGCGAAGAGAACGGTCAGTGCGATCGCGAGGCGCTTCATTCGTCACGTCCTTTCCCGACTTTGCCTTCCTTCTGGAAGTCTTCGAGTGCGGAGTCGAGCTTGGCGCGCCATTTGGCGTCGCGGTTCTCGAGCTCCTCGACGGCCTTGTAGTTGCCGCCGTCGGCGAGCTTGAGCCCCTTCGTGCCGGCGCCGCGCGTACCAGCCGTGGCGGAGACGTTGGAGTCGGACGGCCCGAGGAGGTTGCCGGAGAGCTTCGCCAGCCGGGAGGCGCTCCCTTTCTTCGGGCGCACCGTGAAGTTCGAGGCGTCGGCGGTGCTCGTGGAGTGTGTCGTGCGCGTCAGCGTGTAGGTCGCGCCGCCGGTGACGACGTCGACGGACGAGGGGCCTTTCGCGTCGTGCTTATACGTGGCTTTGGCGTTGCCGTACGCGTAGGCCGTCACCTTGCCGTCCTTCGCGTCGGCCTTGTCTTTGGTGGCCGTGGTGACGGGGAGGAGCAGCGCGGGGACGAGCGACGCTTCGACGCCGCCCTTGTACTCGGCGAGCTCGATGTCGCCGCCGGCCTCACGCACCCATACCTTCCCGCTGTTGCCGAGGAAGATGACGACCGGGGCTTTGGCGGAGGCGCGGTATTCGGCGCGCGTGGCAGCGGAGCTCGTGAGCAGCGTGATCGAGCCGGCGGCGGCGCCGCCTTTCGTCACGGTCCACTTCGTCTCCGAAGGAGTGGGGAACAGCGGCGGGGCCGCGAACGCCTGCGCCGCGAAGAGCACGGTCGCTGCGAGGAGGAGGTGTTTGTGCATGGGTTCCTTTTGGGTGGTGCTGGTTGCCAGTTTTCGGTTTTTGATTTTCGGTGCTGCGCTCGGCGGAAGATCCTGGTGCAGCGGAGCACCAAGAACCGAAAACCGACAACCGAAAACCGTCCCTACACGACGACCTGGTAGATCTTGACCGCCTTGTCTTTCCCTTTGACCTTCACTTCGTCGAGGTAAACCGTAGGGAAAGAGTCCCCAATTCTCGCCAGGGTGAATTCGGAGACGATGATCTCCGTCACGTAATCCTTGTTCTTCCCCTCCAGTCGTGACGCAAGGTTCACAGCGTCGCCGATGACGGTGTAGCCGAAGACGCGCTCGGCGCCGATGTTGCCAGCGACGGCCTCGCCGGTGTTGATGCCGACGCCGATGCGCAGCTCGGCCTTTCCTTCGGCCACCCAGCGCTCGCGGAGCCGGGCGGTTTCCTGCACCATCTCCACGGCGCAGGCGACGGCGTTGCGCGCGTGGTCGGGATCGGCGGCGGGCGCGTTCCAGAAGCCCATGACCGCGTCGCCGATGAACTTGTCGAGCGTGCCGCCGTGGGCGAGGAGGATGTCGACCATCTTCGTGAGGTATTCGTTGAGCATGTCGACGACTTCTTCCGGCTCCGAGGCCTCGGAGATGGAGGTGAAGCCGCGGATGTCGCTGAAGAGGATCGACAGCTCGCGCCGCTCGCCGCCGAGCTGCACTTTCTCCGGGTGGGCGAGGATGTGGTCGAGGATCTGCGGCGAGACGTAGCGCCCGAACGTCGTCTTGAGCATGGCCGACTGCCGCTGCTCGGCCATGAAGTTGACGACGGTCAGCGTGATGTACGTGAGCGCGGTCGCGGTGATGGCGGTCATCGCCGGGACGACCAGGCCGCCGCCGGCGAGGACTGCGTAGCCGAGGGCGGCGAGGGCGAGGACGACGCCGACGGCGATGAGGCCGGCGAAGAGTTGCGAGCGCGTCGCGTCGACCGCGGCTCCGACGGCGGCGCCGAGGAGAAGGATCGCCGGGAGCATCAGCCAGCGGTTGGCCATGGCGTTGAAGTCGCCGTTGAGGAGGTTGTCGAGTGCGTTCGCGTGGATCTCGATCCCCGCGGTCTGGGCAGAGAGCGGCGTGGCGCGCAGGTCGAGGAGGCCGGCCGCGGTGATGCCGATGATGACGATCTTGCCGCGGAACTGCCGGGCGAAGGTCTCGAGCTCCTGCGCCTGGGCCAGCCCTCCTTCTTCCCGGGCGTAGCTGGCGACGAGGAGCTTGTCGAGGTCGACGTTCGGGTAGTTGAGGCCGTTCGTCCGTCCGCCGTTCCAGCGGATCAGCATCTCCACTCCGCGGTCGACGGGGATGCTGCGCGAGGCGGCGGCGAGGCGTCCTTCGTTCAGGGCCGGTTGCCAGCTCGCGCGGCGCTCGCTCTTCAGGTACTGCCTCGCCGTTTCGAGGGCCAGGCTGGGTACGTAGCCACCGGAGACGCGGTCAACGAGGGCGTAACGGTGGACGCGCGCGGAGGTGGAGCCGGCGCCGAGGCGGAAGGAGCCGATGCCGGCGGCCTCGTGCAGGGCGGTCATCGGCAGGGTGAGGTCGTGCACGCTTTCGTGCTCCGCGCCGGTGACACGCCACAGCTTCGGCGCCCACTGCGGCGGCACGGCCGCCGCGCCGCGGCTGCTGGCCTGCTGGGTCTGGACGGCGAGGATGACGGGCTTGCCGCGAACGCTCTCCACCAGCATCCGGTCCCCTTCCGGCGCCGTCTCATTCACCTCGGCGAACAGCGTATCGAAGGCGATGACCGCGGCGCCGTCACGGAGGAGCTCGTCGACGGCGCGGGCGTAGAGCTCGCGCGTGTAGGACTGAGGACGGCCGAACTCTTCGCCGAGGACGCGCGCGGTCGATTCGCTGACGGTGACGAGGACGATCCGGGGATCGGGACGGCGTGTTTTCGCCAGCAGTTGGGAGTTGCGGTCGAACAGCCACCACTCCGCGCCCAGGAGCGTGGGGTCTATTAAATAGATGAGGGAAACGACCGCGGCGCAAAGCAGCCCCAGGAGCGCGCCACGCCGGAAACGGGTGAGTTGCACGGGGGAATGGTAACTGGGGTGGGGGAGGGGCAACGATGGGACGAATAGGACGGATAGGACGAATGGGACGGATAGGACGCGCCACGCCGTGAGCGGTTTGGATCGCCGCGGAGGCGGTTTGGATCGCCGCGTGAGCGGTTTGGATCGCGGCGGAGGCGGTTTTTCCGCTCGCGTGAGCGGTTTGGATCGCGGCGGAGGCGGTTTTTCGGTTTGGATCGCGGCGGAGGCGGTTTTTCCGCTCGCGTGAGCGGTTTGGATCGCGGCGGAGGCGGTTTTTCCGCTCGCGGAGGCGGTTTGGATCGCGGCGGAGGCGGTTTTTCCGCTCGCGGAGGCGGTTTGGATCGCCACGGAGGCGGTTTTTCCGCCTCCGCGAGCGGTTTTTCCGATTGCACGCCGGTTTTTCCGGCGGCGCGACCGGCTGGACGATTCGCCGAACCCGGACCGACTCCAACCCGCCCCGCTATGGCACAACCCGAAGGGACAAGATCATTTACGAAACGGACAAATTCGTAGTCCTATCGGTCCCATTCGTCCTATTTGTCCTATCGGCCCCATCGTCCTTTCCCCTTCTTCAGAGTTGCGGAATTCATTCTGCGTGGGGCTGGTTGCCCATGACGTACATCAGTGGTTTGCCAGCTAGCGAGGATGAACGTCAGGTTTGAATCTCCGCACGGCAGCAGCACAGAAAGGAGATTCACATGAGAACATCCGGTAACGTCAAGTGGTTCAACGACGCCAAAGGCTTCGGCTTCATCACCAGCGAAAATGGTGATGACGTGTTCGTTCACTTCTCTGCCATCCAGGGCGGCGGCTTCCGCTCGCTTCCCGAAGGTGCGCACGTCGAGTTCGAAATCGTCCGTGGCCCGAAGGGTCTGCAGGCGGCAAACGTCACGACCGTGTAAGATTGCGCCACACGGCGCACTTGCTACCGAAAGGGCAGGAGCAATCCTGTCCTTTTTTGTGCTTGTGTCCAATTTGCGGGGGTGAAAAATGGGCAGACCTCAAGTGTCGTTCGTCAAACGGCAGCGCGAGCAGGCGAAGCGAGAGAAGCAGCAACAGAAAGCGGAGCGCCGCCAGCAGCGCAAGACCGAAAAGGGCGAGCAGGGTGTCGACGGTGAGACGATGATCGACGAGGACTCCCTCGTCCAGGAAGAAGCACTCTCGGAGTAGCGAGGGGGGTAGAGGACCGGCGCTAGCGCCGGATCCTCTCGCTTTCCGCGCCTCAGAAGCGAATCACCAGCTCCACACCGACGATCCGCGGATCGTTCGTCATCCCCGTCAGGTTGTTGAAGTCGATCCCATTCTGGACGACCACCTCGTCCGTCACGTTCCGGCCGAAGAGCGCCAGCTCGTACCGTTCGCCGAACGCATACCCGAAACGCAGACCCAGCTCGAACGCATCGCTGCGGAACTCGCGCGACTCGTAGAGGAAGAACTGCTTCTCGCTGGAGTACGCGAGGTCGAGTGAGCCGATCAGCTCCCCGTTCACCATCGGCCGGCGGTAATCGACGATCCCGTTGAAGATCCACTCCGGCGCGTGCGGCAGGCTGTTGCCGTCGACGAGCGCGCCGTTCGGACCGATCGGATCGAGCACGGTGCAACCGCCGCCGCACGGCGCGATCGACAGGTTCGGATCGTCGATCTCCGTGTGGTTGTAGCTGGCGCCGAGCGTCACGCGCCAGTCGCGCGCCGGCGCGTAGTTCACGTCCGCCTCGAAGCCGTAGCCGCGCGTCTTGTCCGCGTTGAGCAGCGTCGCGACGTTGAACTCTCCACCCACGGCGGTGATCTGCTGCCCGTCGACGACGTACGAATAGACCGTGCCGTTGACGCGCAGCCGCCGGTTGAACAGCTCACTCTTGAAGCCCACTTCGCCGGAGAGAATCTCCTCGGTTTCCGCGACGGAGAGACCATCCGTCGCCGGGTTCGTCCCTCCGTCCTGATCGGGGGCGAAGAGGATGCGTCCCTGGATGCTCGGAGCGCGGAAGCCGGTGGCCACGCGTCCGTAGAAGTTCACGCTCGGGCTCATGGCGTAGGTGGCGCTCACGTCCCAGCTCAGGAAATCGTCGTCGGTCGTCGCGCGCACCGGACGGATCGTCGCCGTGTTGAACGCGAGCGGCCGCGGACGTTCCGCCGACAGCTCCTTCTCATCGTGCGTGAACCGCAGGCCGCCGCGCAGGTGCCACTTCTCCGTCGCGCGGTAGTCGCCGGAGAAGAAGACGGCCCACGACTCCGCGTCCTGCTCCTGCGACGCGAACCCTTCTTCCGGATTGCCCGGCGCCAGCGACGTGTAGCTGACCGTCTCCGCCTGCAGCTTTTCGTGGAACAGGAACGCGCCGGTCAGCCACTGGAACTTGCTCTGCGTGTTGCTCGCGTAGCGCACTTCCTGCGTGAACTGGTCGAGGTCGGGGATCCCGTCGGACGACTCGGAGTAGAAGGGGATGAAGCCCGGTCCGAACGGCGGCGCGAAGCTCGCCCCGAAGCCGCCGTCGATATCCCCGCGGCTGAACATCTGCAGCGTGTCGAAGCCGGTGACCGACGTCAGCGTGCCGCGGTCGAACGCGTACTCCGCGCGGACCACGCCGCCCTGCGACTCGATCGTCTGCTCGTTCCGCGCGTCGTGCTGGACCGTGTCCTGCGCGTAGCCCGGCACGAGCTCGTTCGACCCGGGCCGCAGGATGTTCGCGCGGAAGATGCGCGAGGTGCCGTCGATGTCCCACGCGTGGAGGTTGAACAGCACGGTCGCACGCACGACCGGTTTCCAGAGGAACTGCAGGCGCGCGGCGATGTTGCGGTAGCCGCCGACGGCGCCGTCCTCACCGGTGTGCGCGTTGTCGATCCAGTCGTTCTGCGTCTGATAGAGGAAGGCGAAGCGGGAGGAGAGGTTCTCCGTGATCCCGCCGCCGACCGCGCCTTTGAAGTCGATCGTGCCGAACGAGCCGTACGAGCCGCGCAGGTACGCGTCGAAGTCCTGCGACGGCTGCTTCGACTCGAACTTCACGATGCCGGCCGGCGTGTTGCGCCCGAACAGCGTCCCCTGCGGACCGCGCAGCACCTCGATGCGGTCCACGTCCCAAACTGGCATCCCCTTGAGGACCGGGTTCTCGAGCACGACCTCGTCGTAGATCATCGAGACGGGCTGCGACGCATTGAGGTCGAAGTCGGTGTTGCCGAGGCCGCGGATGTAGAAGCGGGGGAAGGCGCGGCCGAAGGAAGACTCGATGAGCAGGCTGGGCACGCGGCCGGAGATCGCCTTCACGTCGGCGCCGGCGGTCGTCAGCGTTTCGACCTGCTCCTCCGGCATCGCCGTCACCGCAGCGGGGACGTCCTGCACGTCTTCGGCGCGCTTCTGCGCCGTGACCGTGATCGCATCGAGCAGCGGCTGTTCGTCGGCCGGCGGTTCTGCCGGCGGCGTTTGCTGCGGAGGCTCCTGCGCGAGCGCGGTCACGCCGAGGACGAGGGAGAGGAGTAGCGCGAGAAACCTGGCGGCCATGGGGTTCCCTCCTGTGTTGTTCGTTTGGAACAGCGTAGCAGAAAGGAAGAGGCCGCAATGTGAAGGTGAGGCGGGGAGGGGAGGGAGGAGATGAGACCCGAACGCAGAACGCAGAACTGAGCCGGAAACGAAAGTTTTATCGCGGCCGGCGAAAGTCCGGGTTCCGGAAGCGGCACTTTCGCTGCCGGAACCTGGATCGTGCTGCGGAATGGCGGGAGGGATGGGACGAACGCAGAACGAAGAATGAAGCGTGAAGGACGAAGCCCTTCGGCACCCCTCCTTTCTCAATTCATCGTTCTGCGTTCTGCGTTCGGGTTTTTCCCCCTCGATCGTTTCGCGCAGGTTGCCGTTGCGCACCGCCTCCGCGGTTTCGTCGGCGGTCAACAGCGCGGTAACCGGGAACGCCTGCCCGAAAATCACCTCACTATAGGCAGCCACCGCAATCGGTTCCCCCGCCATCGGCTCCCACGCCTGATCGCCGACGCAGCAGACGTAGTGCGTCGACCAGACGCGCTCGAACGGGGTGCGGGCGAAGCGGCGCGGCATCAGTGGTCCGTGCCAGTCGCCACGGCGATCGCGGATGCGGCCGATCCATGGCGAGGCGCCGGCTTCCAGCAGCAGCTCGGCCAGACGCACGGCGTGCGTCACGCAGTCGGCGGGATAGCCGGAATCCATCTGCCGCGAGACGTCGCGCAGATAGTCGAGGGCGGATGGATGATGCGGAAGCATGCGGGCACGACCAACCCCGGGCGAAGCCCGGGGCCAGCAAGACTGTACCGCACGGGTACACGCCGCAGCGCAGTCCTGCTAGCCCCGGGCATTCGCCCGGGGTGCTGACGCACTACAGTAACTTCTCTCCCTCTTCGACGGTCACGTCCTTGTTGTAGACGGTGCCGTCGGGCTCCTGGCGGCGGCTGTCACGCAGCGTGCCGGTCATCACCGTGCCGAAGCCGATGCTTTCAATCAGCTCCGCCACGACCTGCATCGCCGCGGCGTCATCGCCGGAGACGAAGATCGCGCGGCGCTGGGCGACCGGCTTCGTGGTGCTGCCCTGCTTCGCCAGGTGCTCGAACCAGATCGTGTTGAAGGCTTTCACCACGCGGGCGCCGGTCAGGTGCGAGGCAATCAGCTCGCTCGAGGTCATCTGCCGGGAGTCGAGCGCCTCGATCTGGCCGTCGCGCGCGGGGTAATAGTTGTTCGCGTCGATCACGATCTTGCCGCGCAGCGCCTCGGCCGGCAGCGACGTGTACTCGCGCAGCGGGATGGCGGTGAGCACGACCTCGCCGAACCGCGCCGCTTCTTCCGGCGTCGTGGCGCGCGCGTTCGGGCCGAGCTCCTCGACGAGCGCGCGCAGCGTCTCCGGTCCGCGTGAATTGCTGATGGCGACCTGATGGCCGGCGCGCACGAGCAGCCGTGCGGCCGTCGCTCCGATGTGACCCGCTCCGATGATTCCGATGTTCATGTGCTGATTCTCCTCCTGAAATGCAAAAAGCGCCGGTTGCCCGGCGCGGTGAAAAGGAAAAGCGGCGCTGGTTGCCCAGACGCCGCCTGAAAAACCGCGGGGCTGGTTTCCCAGCCCCGCGAGTACGACTCCCCAATTATTCGGTGATGATCGTTATTTCTTCTTCGAGGACTTCTTGCTGCTGCTGCTGCTCTTCTTCGAGGAAGAGGAAGACTTGGAAGCGCCTTTCTTCGATGCGGCCATTATTGCTCACCACCTTTCATGCCGTACGGGACCTCCCGGTCGCGCTTCTTGGCAACACACGCCGGCATTCACCGGCTAACTCGTTGACTTGGGAGATGGGGGCAGGAACCGGGAGAGACACGTGCTGACGACCTTCGACATGGACTGAACTAGTGATCCAGTTTCTGGAGATCATCATTATCGTTGTCTAAATATGCGATCCATAAAAGATATTGTCAAGCATTTGTTTATCAAAATCGTGATGAATCGCATGTTGTTCCACGTTGTTCCACGATTCATGCCGGTTCGAGGGGCGTTCGAGCGCCGCTTCGGGAGGTGGTGACGAGTCGAATCGCGGGCGATCAACGCGCGCCGTACGCCGCGCGCGTCAGCTCCGCGCAGCGCGTCCACGTGAAGCGCGCCGCGCGCTCGACGCCCCGCGACGCGAGCTCCGCCCGGAGGTTTGCGTCGCGCGCAACGCGCCGCATCGCCTCCGCGAACCCCTCCGCCGACCGCGCCTCCACGTGCAGCGCCGCGTCGCCGGTCAGCTCCACGAGCGCCGCCGCGTCGGACGTGATGACCGGCGCGCCGCACGCCATCGCCTCCGCCGCGGGCAGCCCGAAGCCTTCCTCGAGGCTCGGCACGACCACGGCCAGGGCTTCGCGATAGAGCGCCGCCAGCTCTTCGACCGCCACGAAGCCGGGCGCGATGACGCCTTCCACCGCGTGGTAGCGTTCGAACGCGGCCCCGGTGAGGACCAGCGAAACCCGCGGCAGTTCCCGGCGCACCCGCGCGAACGCGTCGATCAGCACCGGCAGGTTCTTGTGCGATTTGTCATTCCCGCAGTAGAGAAAGTAGGTGGGCTCTGCCTTTGTCCCACCCGTCCTATAGGTCCTATTCGTCCTATTGGTCCCATCGTTTCCCCGCCGGAACACCGCATCCACCCCATTCGGGGTCACCACGATCTTTTGCGCATCGACCCGCAGTTCCGCGATCAGCTCCCGTTTCACCGTTTCACTCACCGTCAGAATGCGCCGTGCTTTGGTCACGGCTCGCGCCAGCATGGCCCGGGCGTAGAGCGGCGCCAGCGGGTTGCGCAGCGGCTGGTGCAGATGGATCAGGTCATGGACCGTCACCACCACCGGCATTTTCGTGAACGGCACCACGTAGTGCGGCGCGTGGAAGACGTCGAGGTTCGCCCGGTCGGCGGCGCGGCCGACGGCGAACAGCTCCCGCACCGAGTAGTGCGGCGCGTCGACGGCGATGTGCTCCACCCCCTCCGGCAACTGCGACCCGATCGACGCCGGGCCGAAGGCGACATAGCGGTCGCCGCGATCGCCGCGCTGCAGGAGGGCGCCGAGGAGGCCGCGGATGTAGGTGCCGATGCCGAAGTCGGCGATCTTGCGCGCGTCGACGCCGATCCTCACCGCGCCGCCTCGGACAGCAGATTCAGCATCAGCTCACTGCTGCGATTCCACCCGTAGAGCTTCGCGCGCTCCGCACCGCGCTCGCGCAGCTCGCGGCGAAGCACCGCGTCGCGCAGCACGCGCGTCAGCGAAAGGCGCAGCGCGTTGAGGTCGCCCGGCGCGATGAGCAGGATCACGTCCTTGCCGAACTCCGGGATCGCGCCGGTGCGGGTGGCGATGACCGGCGCGCCGCACGCCATCGCTTCGAGCGGCGGGATGCCGAAGCCCTCGTGCCGCGACGGATAGACGAAGGCCAGCGCGCCGCGATACAGGTCGCGCAGCCGTTCGTTGTTCACGTAGCCGGTCAGCTCGACCTCGCCGAACGCCCGCAGCTCGCGCTCCACGTTCCCCCAGCCGGCATCGCCGCAGAGGACGAGGCGCGGCCGCGGCGCGGGGAGCGTCGGCCAGACCGTCAGCAGATCGTCGAGCCCCTTGCGCGGCTCGAGCGTCCCGACGAAGAGGACGTAGTCGCCTTCCGCGCCGCCGGGAGAGAAGAAGTCGTCGACGCCGTTCGGCACGAGCTCCATCTTCGAGGCGGGGATACCGAAGCCGCGGATCGCTTCGTCGGCCACGGAGCGCGAGACGCAGGCGACGCGCGCCGCCAGCTCCAGGCTGCGCGCGATGAACAGATTGAAGGAGAGGATCGTCTTCAGCTTGTGCCGCCCCGGCATGGTGATCGAGGTGAAGTCGTGCAGCGTCGACACCGCCGGGATGCGCAGCCCGACCGGCAGCGTACCGTGCGGCGCCCAGAGGACGTCCGCATCGATGCGCGCCAGCTTCGTCTGCTGCCACAGCACGCCCAGCGGCGAACGGTCGACGCGGAAGCGGCAGTGGGTGAGGTGCTCCGTGTTCTCGATGACCGCATGCGAAGCCAGCAGCGGCGGCGGCGCGACCGGCAGCCGCCGCGCGATCTCGGCGGTGTGCACGCCGATCCCCGTCCGGTTGCCCACGAGAGGCCGCGCATCGATGACGACATCGAGTTGCATACGCGGATGATAGGGGTTGTTGGTTGTTGGTTTTTGGTTTTTGGTTGCGCCGGGTTCGTGGCCACTGGTCAGCGGCTGGTGGGCGGTAGTCCCATAGGTCCCATTCGTCCTATAGGTCCTGTTTGTCCCATCGTTCCCCGTTGCTACCCGGCCACCCGCCGCAACACCGCCAGCGTCTCCGCCGCGGCCACATCCCAGCGGAACATCGCCGCGCGCGCCTTGCCCGCTTCCGCCAGCGCGGCGCGCAGCTTGTCGTCGCTGACCACGCGGCGCAGGTGCGCTTCCAGCGCATCCACGTCCTTCGGGGCAAACCAGAGCGTCGCGTCGCCGCCGATCTCCGGCAGGGACGATGACTTTGCCGCGATGGTGGGCACGCCGTGCGACATCGCCTCCAGCAGCGGGAAGCCGAACCCCTCGTACAGCGACGGGAACACGAACGCCTCGGCCTGCTGGTAGACCGTCGCCAGTTGCGGCGCGCGCAGGTAGTCGAGATGGACGATGCCGCGTCCACGCAGGCGGGGCAACAGCGACTCCGACTTCCAGCCGATGCGGCCCACGACGACCAGCGAGCCGTCGTACGCGCCGCTGTCGCGCAGCCGCTCGTAGGCGTCGAGCAGCGTCGCCAGATCCTTCCGCGGCTCGATCGTGCTGACGAACAAGAGATAGCGTTGCGGCAGCCCCTCGACCGGTTCCGCCGGCGGCAGCGGGTTGAGCCCCGAATGGATGGCCACGACGCGCGACGGGTCGATGGGGTAGAACTCGAGCAGGTCGCGCCGGGTCGACTCGGAGACGCAGACGATCGCGTCGGCCAGGGCGAGCTCGCGCGCCATCATCCGCTCCAGGTTCTCCAGCGTCTCCTTCTGCAGCAGCTCCGGATAGCGCTTGTACGTCAGGTCGTGGACCGTGATGACGCGCCGCTTCGCCACCGCGCCATGGAGGCGCGGCAGAAAATAGTTGGCGCCGAAGAAGACGTCGCAGTCGGCCAGCGCCAGCCAGCCGACGTAGGCGCCCGCCGTCATCGCATGCGCCGCGCGCGAGTAGGGCCGGCCGCGCATGTCGAAGCTGCAGAGGTGCGCGTTCGCCGGGATGTCGGCGTGCAGATTCGGCCCTACGTCGGTCACGCGCGCATCGCCGAACAGATAGAGCTCGACATCTTCGTGCTTCGCCAGTTCGTGCAGAAGATGATAGAGATACCAGCCGACGCCGGTGAGCGGCTCGTAGAACGGACGGATGTCGACGCCCACGCGCAGCTTCCGTTCGCGGTGTGCGGCCGAGCGCCATGCGCGGCCTGCACGCTCGGCGAGCGCATGGCGTAGAGTGTGAAGGATGACCCCGGCAGCAGGCAGGATCGACATCGGCGGCGGATCTTAGCAGGTGAAAACGTTCATCATTATTCTTCTTGCGATCATCGTGGTGGTCGCGGGGACGGCAATCTACCTCGTCGCGACGACGCCGAAGAGCGGCGCCGGCGTCACGTTTCCGCTCGACGAGGCGCAGCGCAAGCTGCTCGCGCGCATCCCGGCGAGCGCCGATTCGTTCGCTTTCGCCCCCACCGCCGCCCTCCTGCAGGCGAAGCTCGAGGCGAATCCGGTCACGCGCGACCCGATCCGCCAGTGGGCCGCCAAGCAGCAGCTTCCCGGCCCGTGGCTCCTCGGCGGCGCCGACCTGGTCGCCTGGAAAGATGGTAAGCGCACCAGCTACGGCATCCGCATGGATCCGTTCCGCGCCCTGCTCGTCCGCCTCTGGCTGATGGTGGGCGGCGACGTCGACGCCCGCTGGGACGGGAAAGTGTTCCTCCTGAACGCCGGGAACGGTCCCAAGATCGACCAGTCGGAGCTCACCTCACTATTAATGTTGTGTGAGGGGCTCCCGGCCGGCGACGTCCTCGTCGTCCAGCGCGAGCGCGGCCGCGGACTCTTCCCGCCGCTGTCGCGGCCGACCGTCAGCACCCTGCAGATCACACCGCAACGGATCGACATCACCTCGCGCGGCCGGACCGACGACGCCACCCCGGCTACACCGGTCAGCGGCCGCTTCCCGAGCGGGGCGATGCTCTCCGCCACCTTCGCCCGAGCCCCCCGCATCGTCGACGACCTCAACCGCCTCCTCGGCACCAGGGTCTCCACGCTCGTCGGCGACGGCGGGTCCATCTCTATCTATGGGGTCGATACCGGCACGCTGGTGCCGCGGCCGAAAGGGATGATCGTGATGCCGGCGACCGATGCGCGCCGTCAGGAGATGGGGGAGCTGCAGCAACTGGCCGCGTTCGTCGGCGGCGAGACGCGCGATTCCGGGAAGGAGCTGCTCGTCTCCTTCGACCGGCAGAGCATGGGACTATATTCAAAGGATACGTTCGCCGAAGCGCCGTGGCCGGCGAACGTCTGGGCCGTCCGGCTCGACCCGCAGCCGCTGATCCCGGTGCTGGAGCGCCTCGGCGACAATACCGGCCTCCGCATCGCCTCCCCCCGCCTCCACCGCGCCGCCCGCGACCTCCGCCGCTGGGTACGCTACCTCGGCCAGGCCGAGGAGATCGTGGCCGTGGACTCGGTGGCCAACGGGGTAGAGGAGATGCGCGTGCGGATCGAATCGAAGAAATAGCCCCCAACCGCAACCCGGTCTGTCCTATAGGTCCCATTCGTCCTATCCGTCCTATAGTCCTATCGTCCCCCGTGGGGGCGGAATGCCCAGCCGCCTCTTCGCGGTTAAGCCATGTTCCGGCACGCCCGACGTGTGTCGCCCCGACTGCGGCGTAACGCCCAGCAACCCCATGAATAAAGACATCATCGACTTCAACGTCATCGACGAGCACGGCCCGCAGTCGTACACCGGCTCGTACGAGGTCGACGCCTCGGAGCTCGCCCGTCCGGAGTTCTCCGGCACGGCCGCGGCGAAGATCGAGGCCACGGCCGATCGTGGGGACCTGCCGGGGGAGTACGTCATCGACGGCACCGTCGGTTTCACCGCCGACCTCACCTGTTCGCGTTGCGTCGAGCCGTACCCGTTTGCCAACAATTCGAGCTTTCACGTAAGATTCCGCCCTCGTCCGGAGCCCACCAGCGAAGACGAGGAAATCGAGATCACCGCCGCGGAGGAGCTCGATGTCGAGTTCTACTCCGAGCCCCTGGTCCCCCTTCGGGACCTGACGGTCGAACAGATCCAGCTTTCGATTCCCATGAAGCCGCTCTGCGAGGAGAGCTGCATGGGACTTTGCCCGACCTGCGGAGCCAACCGTTCCCGCGAAGAATGCAAGTGCGCCGACTCGATCGTGGACGATCGGTGGGACGCACTGAAAGGCATTCGGGAGCAGTTGGCGAAGAAGAAAGACGTCTGACGCGTTGTCGGTTTTCCGTTGTCCGTTTTCCGTAACCCACGGAGAACGGACAACGGAAAACGGAAAACGTTTAAAAGCAAGGGAGCACTACGATGCCGAATCCGAAACGACGCCACTCCAAGGCCCGCACCCGCACACGCCGCGCGCATGACTTCCTCAAGCTGAAGTCGCTCTCGACGTGCCCGCAGTGCCACGAGGCCAAGCTGCCGCACCGCGTTTGCCCGAAGTGCGGCTTCTACAAAGGCCGCGAAGTCATCGCCGTCAAAGACGTGCTCTAAACCAGAGCATCGATGGCCAACACGCGTGTCGCGCTGGATGCCATGGGTGGCGACCATGCGCCTGACGAGATTCTGAAAGGCGCACTTCTCGCGCTCGAAGAGTATCCCGCCGTCGACATCGTGCTCGTCGGCAGACAGGAAGTGATCCGCGAGCGCCTCGCCGCGCTGGGATCGCCGAACCCGCCGCGCGTCGAGATCGTCGACGCGCGCGAGGTCGTCGACATGGAGGACAACTCCCTCGCGCCGATCCGGCGCAAGCGCGACTCCTCCATCCGCGTCTGCGCCAACCTCGTCCGCGACAAGCGCGCCGACATCATGGTCTCTGCCGGCCATACCGGCGCGACGATGACGTCGGCGTACATGGTCATGGGGACGATCGAGGGCGTCAGCCGTCCCGCGCTGACCGCCGCCGTCCCCAACCTCAAAGGCGACACGATCCTCCTCGACGTCGGCGCCAACCCCGACACCAAGCCGTCGAACCTCCGCGAGTTCGCCGTCATGGGCCACTTCTACGCCCAGATGATGCTCGGCATGGAGCATCCCCGCATCGGCCTCCTCTCCATCGGCGAGGAGGAGGGGAAGGGGAACGAGTTGATCAAGGAGACGTTCCGCGTGATGAAGGAGACGGGGCTCAACTTCATCGGCAACGCCGAGGGACGCGACGTCTACAACGGCAACGCCGACGTCATCATCTGCGACGGCTTCACCGGCAACGTCCTCCTCAAAGCCTCGGAGTCGCTCGCGGAGATGGTCTTCACCCTCATCCGCAACGAGGTCAAAGGCCCCTTGCGCAAGCTCGGCGGCCTGCTGATGAAGCCCGCGTTCAAGGCGCTGAAGAAGCGCACCGACTACTCCGAATACGGCGGCGCCCCGCTCCTCGGCGTCAACGGCGGCTGCATCGTCTGCCACGGCCGCTCCAGCGCCAAAGCCATCAAGAACGCCATCCGCGTTGCCCGCGAGTACACGGTCAACGAGATCGACTCCAAGATCCGGACGAAAGTCTCCGACCTGCACAACCGCGAGCACGAGTCGAAGGTGCTGGCGACGAGCTAGCGCAGCGTTCCCCACAACTGTGTCGATCCGGCACGCGTTTTCGCTATGATCCCGCGCGCATGGAACACAACACTGCCTTCGTCTTCCCCGGGCAGGGGAGCCAGTTCGCCGGCATGGGGAAAGATGTGGCCGAGGCGTTTCCCGCCGCGCGCCGCGTCTTCGAGGAGATCGACGACGCCCTCGGCTTCTCCATCTCCAGGCTCTGCTTCGAGGGTCCGGAAGAAGAGCTGAAGCTGACGGAGAACACGCAGCCGGCGATCCTCGCCGTCTCCTCCGCGCTGCATGCGGTGCTCGAGGAGAACGGCGCCACCCGGCGCGATCTCGTCGCCGGCCACTCCCTCGGCGAATACAGCGCCATCGTCAGCGTCGGCGGCCTCACCGCCCCCGAAGCGGCGAAGATCGTGCGGGCGCGCGGCCGGTTCATGCAGGACGCCGTCCCCGTCGGCACCGGCGCCATGGCCGCGCTGATCGGTCCGACCGTCGAAGAAGTGCGCGAGATCTGCGAAGAAGCGGCGCAGGGCGAAGTCGTCTCCGTCGCCAACATCAACGCCAAGGGGCAGACCGTCATCGCCGGCACCAAAGACGGCGTCGAGCGCGCCATCGACATCGCGAAGAAGCGCGGTGTGCGTCTGGCGAAGCTGCTCCCCGTCTCCGCCCCGTTCCACTGCGAGCTGATGAAGCCGGCCGAGGAGCGGTTGCGGCCGATCCTGGACGAGGCGAACCTCAAGGACCTCTGGTTCTCCCTCGTCTCGAATGTCGACGCTTCGCCGATCGGCACCGCGACGGCCGTGCGCAACGCGCTGCTGCGGCAGGTCGCGTCGCCGGTGCGCTGGGTCGAGTCGGTGCAGAAGATGGCCGCAATGGGCGTGAAGCGCTTCGTCGAGATCGGCCCGGGCAACGTGCTCACGGGCCTGATCAAGCGCATCGACATCGGCGGCGATGTGGAGCTGATCAACGTCTCCGACGTGAAAACGCTGGAGGCGTTTCTGGCGAAGCAGTAGGGATCCGTCGTCGCGGTAGACCGAGAGGACAGGATAGGACCTATAGGACGAATAGGACCTATGGGAGTCCCATTCGTCCTATCGATCCCCGGGGCAAGATAGAATCCCCGGCCCATGAAGATCGACCTCACCGGCAAAACTGCACTCGTCACTGGCGCTTCCCGCGGTATCGGTGAAGCCATCGCCCGCCGCCTCGGCGAATCCGGCGCGCACGTCGTCCTGGCCGCGCGTTCTCTCGACCGGACGCAGCAGATCGCCGGTGAGATCGGCAATGCCTCCGCGATCGAGCTGGACATCTCGGCGCCGGATGTCCGTGATCGCGTCGGCGCGCTGCTCAAAGAGCGCAGCGTCGATATCCTCGTCAATAACGCCGGCATCACGGAAGACGACCTCTTCCTCCGCATGAAACCGGAAGCGTGGACCAACGTGCTGCGCACGAACCTCGACTCCGCGTTCCACATCACGCAGGAGATCGTGAAGAAGATGATCCGCGCGCGCTGGGGCCGCATCATCAACATCTCTTCCGTCGTCGGCCTGATGGGCAATCCGGGGCAGGTGAACTACGCCTCGTCCAAAGCGGCGCTGATCGGCTTCACCAAGTCGCTGGCGCTGGAGATCGGTTCCCGCAACGTGACGGTCAATGCCGTCGCGCCGGGCTTCATCTCCACGTCGATGACCGATGCCCTCAGCGAAGAAGCGCGGACCAAACTGGAAGAGCGCATCGCGCTGCGGCGGCTGGGCACCACCGATGACATTGCATACACGGTGGTCTTTCTTGCCAGTGAACAGGCGGCGTACATCACCGGCACGGTGGTGAACGTCAGCGGCGGGTTGTACACCTAGCGATCGTCCGTCCCATCCCCATTCGGCAAATTCGCACCCTCTGTATTTTTCTGGACTCCCTCTCGACTCACAGGGCGTAACACCCAAATCGAGGGAGAAAAGAAAATGAAGAAATTCGCCATTGCAGTCCTTGCCACCGTCGCCATCAGCAGCAGCGCGTTCGCGGCCACGTCCAGCGGAACGCTCACCGTTACCGGCACCGTGGAGAGCTCCATCTCGCTGACGATCGAATCGGCCGGCGGCACGACCAGCGGCACCGGCACCGACGCGGCGACGTCCGCGCTCGGCTCCATCAGCCGCTTCAGCGCGGCGCCGACGGGCTTCACGCTCGCGCGGGGCGCGTCCGACTGGACGCTGTCGTCCACCGTCGGCGTGAAGGTCTCGAAGGCCAACCTGACGAGCACCGACTACACGCTCACCGCGCAGCTCGGCGCCGCGCCGGCCTCGGGCATCGTCTGGAAGCTCAACGGCTCGACGCTCAGCGACTCGGCCGCGGCCACGCTGACCTCGACCGGCACGTATGAGTCGACCGGTTCGTACTCGTGGGACATCGTCGTGGCGAACAGCGCCGCGGCCGCGGCGATCGATAACTCGATCAGCTTCACCGCGACCTCGAACTAGTTGCCAAGAGGCAGCCGGCGGTTGGCAGGAGCTCCTGCGAACGCCGGCTGCATCGAGGTGTCGTCGTCATGCGCACCGTTTCACTCGTCCTGGCCCTGGCGCTCGCGCTTCCCGTCGTTGGCGGGAAGCGTCGCGCCGTCGCACCGCCGGCGGCGGCCGAGGAGATCTCGATCGCTTTCGTGGAACTGACGGCGGGACAGGTCGACGTCGGCGTCATCGCTCACGTGCCGTCGAAGAAGAAGCAAGGGTGGACGGTGGTCACGCGCACGATCGGCGTGCGCATCGATCGTGGGAATCGCGTAGCTGGCGGCACGGCGATTCTGCGTGCTTGGCTCGACGAGCCTGACGCACGTTGTGTCGTCCGCGTCGACGGCGTCGCGCTCACGAACGTGCCGCGGATCATCGACGCGCACGCGCGCATCGGCGCCGTCACACCACATCGTCTCGAAATCGAAGTGCCGGTGACCGCCGCCGAGGGGCCGCTGGCGAGTGCAATCCGCTGGGAAGTCAGCACCGAATGAACAAGATCCTTCTGACCCTGATCCTTTTCGCCGCTACGGCGGCGCACGCGAATGATGGCGCGCTCACCGTCACCCCGGCCGTCGTGCAGCTTCGCGGCGCGTACAGCCAGAGCACGAAACAGACATTGATGATCACGAACGGCACGACGCAGCCGTTCTCGTTCGAGATGGTCGCGCAGGACGTGACCGTAAAGAACGGGACGCGCACGTTCGTCACCGCGGGTGAAACCGCCGGCAGCATTGCCGCGACGGCCGTCTACTCGCGGCGCACCGTGCAGGTGCGTCCCGGCGAGACCGAGCGCGTCGACGTCACGCTGACGATTCCCGAGGGGAGCCCGTTTCGCGGCGTGGTGGTCCTCTTCCGCGCGATGAACAAAGTGATGCACGGCCCCGTGCCGATGCTCGCCTCGATCGGCACGCTCTTCACCTTTGCGCTCAGCGAGACGCTCGACGTAAACGCCGAGACGCTGAAGGTGACGCCGCAGACGACGTCCGCGAACCTGGCGATGAAGCAGTGGTGCGCGAACCGCGGCAGCGAACCGGTCGTGGCGAAAGGCGTGGCCGCGATTGTGGACGCAAGCGGCGCACTCGTGGGCCGCATGGCCCTCGCGCCGAAGCGCCTCCTCCCGGGAGAGCGCGTGGAAGTCGCCGGTGAGTACGGCGGAGAACTGGCGCCCGGCCGCTACAAACTGCTGGTGACCTACGACCTGGATGGCAAGAAAAGCATCACCTCCAGCGCGGACCTGGACGTGCAGTGAAGGACCGCGGCGAACAGCAGCGGTGTCATCCCGAGCGTAGCGAGGGACCTGTGTGGGTGGGGCACGAAACATTTGCCACGCAGCCCCTCCCACCCAGGTCCCTCGCTACGCTCGGGATGACACGCGGGGGCCTGCTGTTCCTTGTTTTCCTGTTCACCTTCACCGTGGCCGGCGCCGAGCCCCTCACCGTCACCGTCCGCGAATCTGTCACCCTGCAGATCCCCGGCGCCACCGCCGCCTACGCCGTGGACGGCGCCATCGCCGATGCCGCGGCGGCGGGCGGTACCGTCACGATCTTCGGACGCGGCCCCGGTGAGACGCAGGTCGTCGTCGTCGCCATGGGCGGCACGCGCACGTTTCCGCTCATCGTCAAATCGCGCATCAACGCCACGGCCGCACAGCAGCAGCGCAGCAACGAGCGTGCGACCGTGGAGACGCGCTACACCACCTCGCAGAATCAACTGCAGAACAGCGTCTCCGTCATCAAGGAGGAGGCCACGCGCAAGACGGAAGTGCGGGCGACGCACGTCGCGTACGGCGGCAGCGAGCACGCCCTCCGCGAAGCGACGGTGCGCATCACGACGCCGCAGCGCGAGCTCACCTTCTTCGACGACACGATCAACAATTCGCCGCTGACGGTGTGGGGCACCTCCGTGCGCGGCGCGCATTACCGGCAGGGCGGCTTCCGCGCGCACGCCGGCTACACGTCGACCGCATTCTTCCAGTCGCTGCTCCTGCCGGCCGAGCGCCACGCCGTTGTCGGCGCTTCGTACGCCTACCGGCTCAGCGCGCGCGCCACGCTCATGCCCTCGCTCTTCCTCTACCCGTCGCACGGCACTGTCGCATCGCTCACGTACGACTACGCGAAAGGAGAGGAGCTTTTCGCGCGCGGCGAGGTCGGCTACAGCCGCGTCTTCGGCGCCGCGGCGCAGCTCTCCTGGCTGCGGGAGCACGAGCGTCTCCGCCTCGACGTGCGCTACCAGCCGCGCGCGTTCGCCTCGATCAACCCGCTCGACCTGCACGGCTTCTACGCCGACGGCTCGTGGAGCCGGCAGTTCAACCGCAGGCTGGCCACCGACGTCGCCGTCTCTGCCAACCGCTACGAGCTGCCGCGCTTCGAGCAGCGCACGCTCACCGCGCAGGTCGACGCGCGCTATGCACTGACGAACGCGCTGTCGCTCGTCGGCGGCGCGAACTACGGCTCCTTCGAGCACGACCGCGTCTCCGCCCGCACCTACACCATCCCCCTCGGCCTCCGAGCCGACTTTGCACGCTTCGGTTTCGCCCTCGTGCCTCGCTACGCCGCGAGCTCGCTGACCAACGACGGCGGCTTCGGCTTCCGCGCTTCCGCGCGCGCATCGCTCGGCCGCGGCATCCACGTCAGCGCCTACGCCGATCGCCAGGATGAAGCGGCGACGTTGCAGTTGCTGTATCGCACGATGCCCGACCTGCCGCTCGCGCTCGAGCAGCTCGGGATCGCCGCGACCTCACCACAGGAGATTGCACGGGCGCTGCGTGAGAACGCCGCGCTCATTCAACTCGGGTTCATCGATGGGGCAGCGGTGAACCTGTCTCCCTCTCGAACGCAGGCGGGGCTGGAGCTCGGCTGGCTCGGCCAGGGGTCCGCCCGGCATCAGCTCCGCCTGCGTGCCCTTTTCAATCGCGTCGAAGACGTCACGGCGAAACATGAGACGACGCTGGCCACGCTCACGTACTCGCGCCGTCTCGATGCGCTGACCGACGTCTACGCGGCCGTGTCGCACTGGCGCAGCGATCGCGACGAGCAGCAGTTCGTCGAAGCCGGCGTGCGCAAGCAGTTCGACCGCTTCCCCGAAGTTTTCTCGGCGAGCCGCGGGGGCACGATCTCCGGCGTGGTGTTCGCCGACGACGCCGCGACGGGGGAGTACGACCGTACGCAGCGCGGCATCGCGAACGTCGAGCTCGAGCTCGACGGCTCGCGGCGCGTGCAGACCACCGCCGACGGCCGCTTCACGTTCGCCGATGTGCCGCGCGGCCAGCACCGCCTCACCGCCCGTGTGAGTGGCGACGCCAGCGCCTACTTCACGACGTCGTCGCGCGTGACCGTGGAGCCGGGCGAGGTGGTGAACTTCGGCATCTCGCACGTTCCCGCGCGCGCGACCGGGTTCGTGCGCGACGACGCGGGCCGCGGGATCGCCGGTGTGACCGTGACGCTCGTGCGCGGTTCGCGCCGCATCGAGGAAGTGACGTCGACGGACGGCAAGTTCAGTGTCGCCACCGCGCCGGGCGAATACGAGGTGACGCTCGACGCCGCGACGCTCCCCGTCGGCTACTCGGTCACCGGCGGTGCGCGCCGCATCGCGCTCGATCGCGGCGCGCCGCTGCCCGACGTCGACTTTGCGCTGCGCGCGAACCGCAGCGTCAGCGGGAAGGCGCCGGCGAACGCGGAGCTCGAGATCCTCGAGCTCGGGCGCAAAGTGCGTACAAGCGGTGACGGCGCCTACACTTTCCGCTCGCTGCCGCCCGGCGAGCTGACGCTCGTCGCCCGCAAAGGCGCGGAGCGCCTCACGAAGAAGGTGACGCTCCCGGAGACGCCGGTCGCGCTGAAAGGCATCGACCTGGAGAGCGGCGTCACGGAGCGTGTGGCGCGCAAACCGTCGCCGGCGCGCGCGGCCGGCAAATGGATCGTGCAGCTCGGCGCGTTCCGCCTGCGCTCCAACGCGGACGCCACCATCGCGCGAGCCCGCCGCGCCGGCGTGCAGCCGGTGGCCGTACCCGGCACCAGGCTGATCGTGGTGGAAGCGGGGCCGTTCGCCTCACGTGATGAAGCGGTGGCCGTGCAGCAGCAGTTGGCGGTGGCCGGCGTTGAGGCCGTGGTGATGACCGGGCAATAGGACCGATAGGACAAATAGGACCGATAGGACAGATGCACCGCGCAGCGGAGCCATTCGTCCTATAGGTCCCATCTGTCCTATCCGTCCCATCGTCCCCCCTGACCAGTCCAGATTCCGCACACCCGTCCCTTCACCGGACATCAGCATCCTGTCAGCCCCACGTCAACTCCTTCAATCCATGCCACTTCCCGGCGCGCCCCACCTGGCCGCGGCATTGAAGTAGCTCCCCGCCGAGAGAGGAGTCGTCCAAATGAACAAAGTACTGGTCGTCGATGACGACGAGCTCGTCGTCGCCGGGCTTCTGGTTGCGCTGGAAGACCACGGTTTCGATGCTGCTTCGGCGTATGACCGCGAGTCCGCGGAGTCGCTCATCACCAACACGTTTTTCCCCATCATCCTCGCGGACGTGCGTCTGCACAGCGAGGAAGAGGGGCTGCAACTGCTCGAGTCCATCCGCCGGATCAGCCCGCGGTCGCGCGTGGCGTCGCTCACTGGCCTGACGACGCCGTCGCTCGAGGAAACGCTCCTCGAGCTGGGCGCCACACTCGTCCTGCGCAAGCCGCTCGGCTGCGATGAGATCGTGGCCGTGCTCTCCGAGATCTTCGCGGAGCTCGTGCGCGTCGAGGAAGCGTCACCCGAAGCGAGCGTGGAGGAGCTGTACCTTGCCGCGGAGCGCGTCATGTACTCGATCCCGCAGCGCCGCTACGGCCTCTCCCGCGACGACGCGGAGGAGCTCGTGCAGCAGGCGTGGCTGCTGTTTCTCGAAAAACGAAAATCGATCCGCATGCCACGTCCCTGGCTCGCCGGCACCATCGCCAATCTGTGCAAGCAGGAGGTGCAGCGGCGCATCCGCGACCGCGACCTTGCGCGAGCGCACGTCGTCGAGGAAGCGTTCTCCGATACGCACGCCACCGAAGCCGGCATCGCCGTGCGTCAGGCGCTCGCGCGTCTCGACGACCGCTCCCGCGCGCTCTGTGAGTGGATCGGTCTGGAGCGCTTGTCCTACGACGAGGTCAGCGAGCGTGCCGGCATCCCCCTCGGCTCCGTCGGACCGCTGTTCATCCGCGCGAAGACGAAGCTGAAGAAGGCGATGCACTGAGCGCTCAGAACTCGCGATCGCGCAGATGAAACGGCGTGTGGCCGCGCCGGTACGCCGGCGCCCACAACACCGCCAGCGCCTCCTCCGGCTTCACACTGACGAAGCGGTGCGCGCCGGGCGTGAGCTCGCGCGCACCGCTGTACGCGGAGCCGTCGAGCGTGCCGCGCGCTTCGCCGCCTTCATTGAGGATGACGTACTCGCCGGGGACGGCGATCGTGAACGAGCCGTCGCGTTGCAGCGCCTGTCCTGAAGCGCGAAGGCGGCCGAGGTCGAGGAAGTGCGCGCGGAGGAACGCGCGGCCGCGCGGGGGGAACATCGGTCCGTCGGCCTGCGCCACATGGCAGCGCGCGCGCACCACGTCCTCCGCGATCGTGTCGCGCAGCATCCCGCGGCGGAACTGCTCGCGCGTGATGACCTCGAACGCGTGGTAGTGCGGACGGCGGCGGTAGATCGTCTCCCCTTTGATGTCCATGACCGGCTCGCCGGGCCGCGTCAGCCGCAGCACCTGCCGCATCATCGTGATGTGCTCGTCCGTGCGGTTCTCGAAACGGTTGGCGTAGTAGATGAGCGAGATGAGCGCGAGCCCCGCCGCGCCGATGACCACCTTGCGCGGCGCGTGGGCCACGACGAGGATCGCCGCGAGCGGCATGATCGCCAGGAAGTCGCGCGGCGAGATGAGCGGCCAGAGCAGCGTCAGCGTGGCCACGAAGATCAGGATTCCCACCGCGAGCAGACTGAATTGCCGCCGTCGCGCGATCACGTAGATCGCCACCATCACGAACGGCCACGCGATGCGTCCCGCCCACGTCCAGAGCTGCGTGTGCGACAGCGCCGCGTTGAACGTGAAGACGCAGTAGACCAGCTCGTCCCACGCCTCTTCCTTCATGAAGTACAGCGCGAGCGCCCCTGGTACGAGCGCGAAGCCGACGAGCGCGGGAATCGCGTGCCGCAGCCACGCGAAGCCGTACGCGACCACCGCCACACCGACGATCGTGATCACCAGGAGCGACGTCTTGATCGACGTGGCGAGCGCCGCGCCGAGGAGCAGCCCGAACGCGAACAACGCCCCCGCGCCGGGCCTGCGTCCGGGCTCGCGCAGGAGCACGACGAGCGCGCCCATCCACAGAGCCGTCCAGAGGTTATCGATGCGGTACTCGAGCGTCTTCAGAAAGAACGGCGGAAACACCGCCAGCAGCATCACGCTCCACGCGGCGACGCGCGCGTCGTAGAGCCGCTTGGCGAGCACGTACGTCGCCCCCAGCACGGCCGCCCACAGCACCACCATCGGCGCCCGCATCACGAGCAGAATGTCCGGCCGCTCCCCGAACGCACGCAGGATGAACGACGTCACGATATGAAACAGCGGCGTGTGGTTGTCGAACAGGTCGCGATACTGCACCAGCCCCGCCGTCCACCCCCAGGCCACATGCAGATGCTGCGGCTCATCCGAATCGAACCGATACCGGAAGAACGCCACCGCCCGCATGACCACCGACGTCAGCGCCAGTACCGCCAGCCACAGTTTCTCCCGTCGCGACAAGCGCGCGGATGGTAGCACCGGCGGGTTCGGGGCACCGATGGGACGAATAGGACGGATAGGACTCATAGGACTTCACCTGTCCTATCCGTCTCCGTCCTATCGTTCTTACGCCGGCACTACCGCCGCTACCGGCAATTCAATCGACACCACGCCGCCGCCTCCTCCTGTGCCATTGGTGGCGGTGATGGTGCCGTGGTGTTGTTCCACTACGGCTCGGGCGATGGCCAGGCCCAGCCCGGTGCCGCCTTTGCGGCGGGTGAAGAAGGGCTCGAAGACCTGGCGCAGCTCGGTCGGTTTGAAGCCTGGGCCCTCGTCGCTGACGGTGCAGACGATCGATTGCTCCGTGGCTTCGATGCGCACGGTGACGGTGCCGCCGCGGGGGGAGTACTGGACGGCATTGCGCACGAGGTTCGTGAAGGCGTGCAGCAGGCGGCGGGGGTCCATGCTCACGATGTCCTCCTCGGCCGCGGCATCGCAGACGATGGTCACTTCGCCTGTGCGGGCGTCTTCCCGCAGAGGGCGATCGCTTCGCCGACGACTTCGCGCACGGGGTGCGGCGTGAACGCGGTCGGAGCCGGGCGGCCGAACTCGAGCAGGTCCGACATGAGGTTGCTGACGCGGCTGACCTGCGTCCCCATGGTCGTGGCGAACTGGCGGTACTCCTCGCGCGCGCCGTAGACGTCGGAGAAGACCTCGAGCGTCGAGGACATGGCGAACAGCGGATTGCGCACTTCGTGCGCGACGCCGCCGACGAGGGCGCCGAGGACGGACATGGTCTCGCTGCGGCGGAGCGATTGCTGAAGCTGCACGATCGCGCTGATGTCGCGCGCGGCCACGACCATCTGTCCCTCGGCGCCAATGACGTCGAGCGCTAGATCCCACGTGGCCCCGCTCGCGTCCTCGAACTGCGTGCGCGTGCTGCCGCCGAGCTGCGCGAGACGGTCGATCTCGCTCCAGAGCGTGTGGGAGCCGAGCTCGCGCACGGGACACCCGAGGACGTCGTCGCCGATGCACGAGTGTTCGAGCGCGGCGCGGTTGGCCCGCTGCACGAGCCCCTTCGCGTCGAGGATGACCAGCGGCATCTGGATCGCGTCGAACGTGTCGCGCCACTCCTGCGCGCTGGCCGCGAGCGACTGCTGCGCGCGCAGCTCCGCCTTTCTCCGCACTTCCTCCAGTTGCAGCAGCAGTTCCTGACGATGCAGCTCTGCTTCGATGCGCAGCCGCTCGCGCAGGTCGCGCGCGATGATCACGCTTCCCGCGGAGCGGTCGTCCTCGTACAGCGTGGAAATCGCGACGCTGACGGGGATCGACTTGCCGGTGCGTGGTCGCAGCTCGCGATCACCGGCTGCCACGATGTCGAGGAGACGCTGCACGGGTGCGCCGACGAGCTCCGCGCGTGCGTAGCCGGTCAGCTCGCACGCGGCGTCGTTGACGATGCGGATCCACCCTTCGTCGTCGGTGACGATGAGCGGATCGGAGAGCGTCGAGACGATGTTCTCCGCCGCGAACGCAGGTGTGATGTCGAAGAGCTGATGTTTGCGGATCGAGCGGCCGATGAGAATGAGCGTCGCCAGGGCCGCGAGGTGGCCGAAGGGGACGACGGTGATGCCGTACGCGGGGAGAAAGTTGATGACTCCGACGAAACCGGCGGCGTACGCGAAGGCGAACTGCGCGAGGCGGCGGCGCTCGCGGCTTTCCGGCAGGCGGCGCACGGCGCGAATGAAGACGGCGAGACTCGTGCCGCCGAGGATGACGAAGTAGAGAAGAAAGAGCGCGACGAACCGCCCATAGCGCGGATAGTAGCCCCACGAATAGAGCCACACGCCCTCGATGAGATGCGGACGATGGGGCCGATGGGACCAATAGGACGAATGGGACCGATAGGACGAAGGGGACGGAAGCACCGTGGGACATATGCAACACTCGTGGGACCGACGAGGCCTACCTCCGTCCCATCCGTCCTATTCGTCGCATCCGTCCTATCCGTCCCATCGGCCCCGGCCGCTACACCCCGCCCAGCGACTTGTACACCGCCACCACGCTCGTGAAGACCTGCGCTTCGGCCTGGGCGACGGCGTCTTCGGCCTGCAACTGCGTGCGCTCCGCGTCCAGCAGTGACAAAAAGTCGGCGACACCTTCGCGGTAGCGAGCGCGCGCGATGGTGGACGCTCGGGCGCTTTCGCGCGCCTGCTCGTTCAGCTTCACGAGGCGCTCCTGCTGGTTGCGGTACGCGACCAGCGCGTTCTCCGTCTCTTCGAGCGCGCGGAGGATCGTCTGCTCGTACTCGGCCAGCGCTTCGCGTGTGCCGGCTTCGGCGCCGCGGAGGCGTGCGCGCGCGCTGCCGAAGTCGAAGCCGGCCCAGTCGAGCGCCGGTGTGATGGCCCAGGCGCGCGAGTCGGCGTCGCCGAAGAGGCTTCCGCGACCGGCGAGAAAGCCGAGGAAGCCGGAGAGCGTGATGCGGGGATAGAGGTCGGCGGTGGCGATGCCTTCGCGCGCGGCCGCCGCGGCGAGACGGCGCTCGGCGGCGCGCACGTCGGGACGATGCCGCAGGAACGTCTCGGTTTCACCGAGCGGCAGCGCCTTCGCCAGCGGCGGATAGTTGCGCGCGGAAAGGTCGGCCTTCAGCGCGCCGGGCGCCCGGCCGGTGAGTACGGCCAGGCGATGCTCGCGCTCGACGATCGCGCCTCGCAGCAGCGGCAGCGTCGCCTCGGTTCCCGCCACACGCGCGGCGGCGCTGGCGACGTCGAGCTCTTCGCCGATGCCTGCGTCGCGGCGCACGCGCGTGAGGCGCAGCGTCTCGCGCTGGTTCGCGAGGCTGCGCTCCGCCACAGCGAGCTGCTGCTGGAATCCGCGCAGCTCGAAGTAGTTGCGCGCCACCTCCGCCGCCACGCTCACGCGCACATCCTCGAGCGATGCGTCGAGCGAATCGGCGGTGGCGCCGGCCGCGGCGATCTGCGAGCGCACGCGGCCGAAGAGGTCGAGCTCCCAGAACGCATCGAAGCCGGCGCGGTACGTCGAGGACGTCGTCTGGAACTGCTCGCGGCGATCGACGGCCGCGCCGGCGGTGACGATCGGGAAGCGGTCCAGCGAGACGTCGGTGACGAACGCACGCGCCTGATCGAGCCGCGCGAGCGCGATGCGCACGTCGTGGTTCGCCGCCAGCGCTTCCGTCTCGAGGCTGTCGAGAATCGGATCGTCGAACTGGCTCCACCACTTCGGATCGTACGCATCGCGCGTGAAGTACTCCTCCGCTGTCTGCTGCAGCTCCGTCGGCTGCACCACGGGCGGCTCGTACACCGGACCGACCGTGCAGGCGCTGAGGAACAGCACGCCGAGGAGGAGCATTGCGGTGGCGGGGACCGCGGCGCGGCGGCGTGCGGCGAAGCGTGCCACGAGGTTGCCCACGACCGTGTAGAACACCGGCGTCAGATACAGGCCGAAGATCGTGACGCCGAGCATGCCGGCGAACACCGCCACGCCCATCGCGCGGCGGATCTCCGCGCCGGCACCCGACGAGAAGACGAGAGGAACGACGCCCATGATGAAGGCGACGGACGTCATCAGCACAGGACGCAGACGCACGCGGCAGGCGGTGAGGATCGCGGTCACGCGGTCGTCGCCTTCCTCCTCGCGATGCTTCGCGAACTCGACGATGAGGATCGCGTTCTTACACGCGAGCCCCGCCAGCACGAGGAAGCTGATTTGCGTGAAGACGTTGTTGTCGCCGCCGGTGAGCCACACGCCGGCGATCGCGGAGAGGATCGTCATCGGCACGATGAGGATGACGCTGAACGGCAGCGACCAGCTCTCGTACTGCGCCGCGAGCACGACGTACACGAGCAGCACGCACAGCGGGAAGATCAGCAGCATCGTGTTGCCGCTGGCCATCTCCTGGTACGCGAGCTCCGTCCACTCGAAGGCCATGCCGCCCGGCAGCTTGTCGCGCAGCACCTCGGCGATCGCGTTCTGCGCCTGGCCGGAGCTGTAGCCCGGTGCCGGCGCGCCGTTGATCTCTGCGGCGGGGAAGCCGTTGTAGTGCATCACCTGCTCGGGACCGTAGCCGCGCTTCACGGTGACGAGCGATCCGAGCGGCACCATCGCACCGGACGCGCTGCGCGTCTCGAGGCGGCGGATCTGCTCGGGTTGCGTGCGGAACGCCGACTCGGCCTGCACGTTCACCTGATACGTCCGCCCGAAGCGGTTGAAGTCGTTCACGTAGAGGGAGCCGAGGTAGACCTGCAGCGTGTCGAAGACGTCATTGAGGCTGACGCCATAGGTTTTCGCGCGCTCGCGATCGACGTCCGCGTCGATCTGCGGGACGCTGACCTGGAAGCTGGAGAAGAGGCCGGCGAGCTCCGGACGCTTGCGCCCCTCGGCCAGCGCCGCCTGCAGTTGCGCGTGCAACTCCTCGAAGCCGGAGCCGTCGCGATCCTCCACGAAGAGCTTGAAGCCGCCGACGCTGCCGAGACCTTGCACGGGCGGTGGCGGGAAGATGGCGACGAACGCTTCCTGGATCCCGCCGAACTTGCCGTTGAGATCCTGCACGATCGCGTCGGCGCTCAGGTGCGGCGCGGTGCGCTCGTCGTGCGGCTTGAGCATCACGAAGACGATTCCGGCGTTCGACGCGTTGACGAAGCCGTTGATGGAGAGGCCGGGGAAGGCGATGGAGCTCTCGACGCCGGGATGCTGTTTCGCGATGTCCGACATCTTGCGGATGACGCCCTCGGTGCGGTCGAGCGTGGCCGCATCGGGAAGCTGCGCGAACGCGACGAGGTAGCTCTTGTCCTGCGGCGGGACGAAGCCGCTCGGCACCGTGCGCAAGCCTGCCCACGTGAGGCCGAGGAGGCCGACGTAGAGGATCAGCGCGGCGAAGGAGACGCGCAGCACGCGGCCGACACCGTTCGCGTAGCCGCGCGACGCCTTCGTGAACGCACGGTTGAAGAAGCGGAAGAACCAGCCGAAGAGGAAATCCGCGGCGCGCTGCAGGCGATCGCGCGGCGCGCCGTGGGGCAGGAGGAGACGCGAGGCAAGTGCGGGGCTGAGGGTGAGGGAGTTGATCGCCGAGATGACCGTGGAGATCGCAATCGTCAGAGCGAACTGCCGGTAGAACTGCCCGGACAGGCCGCTGATGAACGCCGTGGGGATGAAGACTGCGCAGAGCACGAGCGCGATGGCGATGATGGGTCCGGAGACCTCCTTCATCGCCTGCCGCGTGGCTTCCATGGGCGAGAGCCCGAGCTCGATGTGCCGCTCGACGTTCTCCACGACGACGATGGCGTCGTCGACGACGATGCCGATGGCCAGCACGAGCCCGAAGAGCGACAGCGTGTTGAGCGAGAAGCCGAGACCGTGCATGACGGCGAACGTGCCGATGAGCGAGACCGGCACCGCGACGAGCGGAATGATCGACGCGCGCCACGTCTGCAGGAAGACCATCACGACGATGACGACGAGCAGCAGCGCTTCGAAGAGCGTCTTCACCACCGCGCGGATCGACTCGCGCACGAAGACGGTCGGGTCGTAGACGATGCGGTACTCGATGCCGTCCGGGAACGTCTTCTGCAGCCGGTCCATCGTCTTGCGCACTTCGGCCGAGGCCTGCAGCGCGTTCGTGCCGGGACGCTGGAAGACGCCGATGGCGACTGCCTGCTTGTTGTCGAGCAGCGAGCGCATCGAGTAGAGGTCGGAGCCGAGCTCCACGCGGCCGATGTCGCGAATGCGCGTGAGCTGCCCATCGGGCGTGGCGCGCACGACGATGTTCGCGAACTCGTCTTCGTTCGTCAGACGGCCGCGCGCGTTGATGGAGAGCTGGAACGTGGT
The DNA here is from genome assembly GCA_036380735.1 of Thermoanaerobaculia bacterium. Taxonomy (GTDB): domain Bacteria; phylum Acidobacteriota; class Thermoanaerobaculia; order Gp7-AA8; family Gp7-AA8; genus DASVEE01. The sequence goes on from DASVEE010000072.1 coordinate 59,972, forward strand.
GTCGCTCGGGGCCGGAGGCGCGCCGAGGACGCCGGCGGCGACCTGCAGGTTCTGCTCGCGGATGGCGCGCACGACGTCGCTGGCGGTGAGATGGCGCGACGCGAGGCGGTCGGGGTCGAGCCACACGCGCATGCTGTACTCGCCGGCGCCGAACACCTGCACCGCGCCGACGCCGCCGATGCGGGCCAACTCGTCCTTCACACGCAGGTGCGCGAAGTTCGAGAGGTAGAGCATGTCGTAGCGGTCGTCGGGAGAGACGAGGTGCACGACCATGATGAAGTCGGGCGTGGCCTTCTCCGTGACGACGCCGATGCGCTGCACCTCGGCTGGCAACCGCGGCAAGGCCTGTGCGACGCGGTTCTGCACCTGCACCTGCGCCTTGTCCAGATCGGTGCCGACTCCGAACGTGACGGTGAGCGTCACGCGGCCGTCGGCAGTCGACTGCGAGAACATGTAGAGCATCCCCTCGACACCGTTGAGGGACTGCTCGAGCGGACCGGCCACACTTTCGGCGATGACCTTCGGATTGGCGCCCGGATACGCGGCGCGCACGACGACCGTCGGCGGCGCGACGCTCGGGTACTCACTGACCGGCAGCTCGAACAGCGCGATGCTGCCGGCGATCACGATGAGGAGCGACAGCACGGCCGCGAAGATCGGCCGCGTGATGAAGAATTGTGCGAGTCTCACCGGCCACCTTCGATTGCTTCCATCGCTACGGTCTGCGGCGTGACCTGCGCACCGGGGCGCACGCGCTGCAGGCCGTTGACGACGACCAGGTCACCCGCTTCGAGCCCGCTGCGCACGACGCGCAGGCCGTCGACGATCGGCCCGAGCTCCACCTCGCGGTACTGCACCTTGTTGTTGTCGACTACGTAGACGTAGCGTTTGTCGAGATCGGTCCCGACCGCGCGGTCCTGAATCAGCACGCCGGAGTACGAGCCGTTGCCCGGCAGCCGGAGGCGGACGAAGAGCCCGGGCGTGAGGCCGCGGTCGGCGTTCGTGAAGACCGCGCGGCCGCGGATCGTGCCGGTGGCGGGATTGATCTGGTTGTCGAGAAAGTCCATCTTCCCTTCTCGCGGAAAGTCTTTCTCGTGCGCGAGGCCCATGCGGATCGGCAGGCCGGCCCGGCGGGCGACGTTGCCGTAGCGGAGGAACGTCTGCTCGTCCGCCTCGAACGTCGCATAGACGGGATCGACGGAGACGACGGTCGTCAGCAGCGTGGCATCGCCCGGGCCGCTGGAGACGAGGTTGCCCGGCGTGACGATGGCGCGTCCGACGCGGCCGTCGATGGGTGACGTGACGCGCGTGAACTCGAGGTTGAGCTCCGCCGCGCGCAACGCGGCTTCGACGGCGGAGACCTGCGCGGACGTCTCGCGCTCGAACGCGGCGCGGCGCTGCTGCTCTTCGCGCGACATCGCGTTCTCCGCGGCGAGCGTCTCGGCGCGCTGTAGCTCGCTCTTCGCGCGGTCGACCGTCGCACGCGCTCGCAGGAGCTCCGCGCGGAGGCGGTCGACTTCCGCCTGGAAGGGGCGTGGGTCGATCTCGAAGAGGAGGTCGCCGCGCTTGACGAGCGCCCCTTCGTCGAAGCGCACCGAGGCGACGAAGCCGGAGACGCGCGGCTTCACGGCGACCGCGTTGACCGCCTCGAGCCGCCCGGTGAATTCGTCCCACTCCGTCACGTCACGCGCGACGACCGGCGCGACCGTCACGCTCGGAAGCGGAGGAGTATTGGCAGGCTGCGCGTCCGTGCGGGCGCCGCAGGCGGACAGCAGTCCCGCCGCGAGCAAAGCCGACACAGACAGGATGCGTTGGATGGTTCTGTTCATGCCGCACAGAATGGTGCCGGCGGCACCCGCCAACAATCGGGTGGACGGGCCAGCCCGATCTGCGACTTTCGGACGATGTGCGGAGTGGCGGAGCGGCGCATAATCACGCGTGCAATGGAACGAATGGGACCAATAGGACCGATAGGACAGATAGGACGACTGGGACTTACGGGAGTCAGGACGGGCGACGCCTGCGCGAACGCCCCTCACCCGGCGCTACGCGCCACCCTGTTCTAGACGTAGACATCCTGGACACTGCCGTGGGGACATCCTTGACGGATGTCTTCACGGAGAAGGGATGACTTGGAGTCGAGGACCAGTGGACGAGCGGCGACGGATGGTGGCGTTGTGGGAGTCAGGCAGGA
>DASVEE010000073.1:0-30058 GCA_036380735.1 Thermoanaerobaculia bacterium
TGGGTGCTGGGTGCTGGGTGCTGATTCGATCAGCACGCGGCACGCAGCACACAGCACTGCCCCGGGTTACACGCCTTCGATGAACTCCGGCGCCTTTTCCCCTGCCTTGAGCCGCACGTATGCCTTGCGCCAGTCGCGGCGCTTGCCGACCCAGCGGCCCATGCGCTTCATCTTGCCGCGAACGTTGAAGAGGCGGACCTCTTCGACCTTCACTTTGAAGAGCTCTTCGACGGCCTTCTTGACTTCGATCTGGTTGGCGTTCGGGTCGACCTCGAAGGCGATGACGTTCCCCGTTTCGCGGAGGATCGTCGACTTCTCGGTGACCAGAGGCCGGCGGATGATCTGATTAGCGTTCATTGCTGAGGGCCTCCGTCAGTCGATCGAGCGCGGCCTGGCTCAGGACGACGTAGCGGCTGTTGACGACGTCGTAGACATTCACGTGGAGCGCATCGACGAAGTTCAGCTTCGGGTTGTTGCGCGAGGCGAGCACGGCGTTCGTGTTCTCCATCGTGTCGATGAGAAGAGCCTTCCCGTCGACGCCGATGTTCGCGACCTTCTGGGCGAAGGACTTGGTCTTGGCCTCGTCCACGCTCATGTCGGACACGACCACGAACTTCCCTTCCTTCACGCGGCGGGAGAGGGCGGCCTTGAGAGCAGCCTTCTTCTCCTTCGTGTTCATCTTGTACGAGTAGTCGCGCGGCTGCGGACCGAACACCGTACCGCCGTGGCGGTGGATCGGCGGACGGGCGCCACCCTGACGCGCGCGGCCGGTGCCCTTCTGGCGGAACGGCTTCTTGCCCGAGCCGCTGACCTCGGAGCGCACTTTGGTCTTGTGCGTGCCCTGGCGCAGCGAGGCGAGGTAGTTGCGCACGGCCTCGTGGACGAGATGCTCCTTGTACGGATAGGCGAAGATCTCTTCCGGCAGGTCGATCGAGCCGACCGTCTTGTTGTCCCAGTTCTTGATGTCAATGGTCGGCATGGTTACTCACCCCGCTTTCCGTTTTTGGAAAAGCGCACGTAAACGAGGCCGTTGCGACCACCGGGGACGGCACCCTTGATGTAGATCAGGTTGTTCTCGGCATCGACCTTCGCCACGCGAAGGTTCTTGACCGTGACCTGATCGCCGCCCATACGGCCGGCCATGCGCATGCCCTTCATGACGCGCGACGGGAACGCCGACGCGCCGATCGAGCCCGGCGCGCGGTGGAACATCGAGCCGTGCGACTCACGTCCGCCGGCGAAGTTGTGCCGGCGCACGACGCCCTGGAAGCCTTTGCCCTTCGAGGTGCCGATCACGTCGATCGCGTCACCCGCGTTGAAAATGTCGACCTGCACGCGGTCGCCCACGTTCGCGTCGCCCGAGTACGGGACTTCGGCGAGCGTGCGCACCGGCTGCACGCCGGCCTTCTCGAAGTGTCCCCGCATCGCCTGCGTGATGCGGCGATTCGAGACCTTCTCCACGAGGCCGATCTGTACGGCGTCGTAGCCGTCCTTTTCGGTCGTCTTCTTCTGCACGACCATGCAGGGCCCGGCCTGAATGACGGTCACCGGAACGAGAGCCCCGTCCTCGGCGAACACCTGGGTCATTCCGACCTTCTTGCCAATGATTCCTTCGATTGCCATTGTTTTCTTTCCACCTTGGAACCGGACTGCTCCGGTTCATGTGATCTGTCGCCAGCTCTTAGCTCTGAGCTCCTGGCTCTGAGGTGCTGCGCCCGTCGCTCCCTGAGAGCTGAGAGCCAACAGCCAGGAGCTGCCGTCGAGTTACTTACCGAACGCCTTGATCTCGACGTCGACGCCGGCCGGGAGCTCGAGCTTCATGAGCGCGTCGACCGTCTGGGTCGTCGGCTCGAGGATGTCGAGCAGCCGCTTGTGCGTCCGCATCTCGAACTGCTCGCGCGACTTCTTGTCGACGTGCGGCGAGCGAAGGACGGTGTAGCGCGAGATCTGCGTCGGCAGAGGGATCGGTCCCGCCACCTTCGCACCCGTGCGCTTGGCCGTGTCGACGATCTCGGAGGTCGACTGATCGAGGACGCGGTAGTCGTACGCCTTCAAACGGATGCGGATCTTTTCATTCATCATGGCTCAGTACCTTTAAAGATCAGAATGGGGACCGGCGTTTCCACCGGTCCCCATCGAATGGCGCTACTCGAGAATGTCCGTGACCGTGCCGGCGCCGACCGTGCGGCCGCCCTCACGAATCGCGAAGCGAAGACCCTTCTCCATCGCGATCGGCGCGATGAGCTGGATCGTGAGCGACGTGTTGTCGCCCGGCATGACCATCTCCGCACCCTCGGCGAGCTGGGCGGTGCCCGTCACGTCGGTCGTACGGAAGTAGAACTGCGGACGGTAGCCGTTGAAGAACGGCGTGTGGCGTCCACCCTCTTCCTTCGTGAGGATGTAGACCTCGGCCTTGAACTTCGTGTGCGGCTTGATCGAGCCCGGCTTGGCGCAAACCTGACCGCGCTCGACGTCCTTGCGCTCCACGCCGCGGAGGAGAAGACCGACGTTGTCACCGGCCTGACCCTGGTCGAGGAGCTTGCGGAACATTTCGACGCCCGTGACGACCTTCTTGATGGTCGGACGGATGCCGACGATCTCGATTTCCTCACCGACCTTGATGATGCCGCGCTCGATACGGCCCGTGACGACGGTGCCGCGGCCCGAGATCGAGAAGATGTCCTCGACCGGCATCAGGAAGTCCTTGTCGATCGCGCGCTCCGGCATCGGGATGTAGCTGTCGACGGCGTCCATGAGCTCGATGATCTTCTGGCCCCACTCGCTGTTGTGGTCGCCCGACTCGAGAGCCTTGAGCGCCGACACGCGCACGATGGGAATGTCATCGCCCGGGAAGTCGTACGAGCTGAGGAGCTCGCGGACTTCGAGCTCGACGAGCTCGAGGAGGTCCGGATCGGCGGCGTCGACCTTGTTCAGGGCGACGACCATCGCCGGCACGCCGACCTGGCGGGCGAGCAGGATGTGCTCGCGCGTCTGCGGCATCGGGCCGTCGGTCGCGGCGACCACGAGGATCGCACCGTCCATCTGCGCGGCGCCGGTGATCATGTTCTTGACGTAGTCGGCGTGGCCCGGGCAGTCGACGTGCGCGTAGTGGCGCTTCTCGGTCGAGTACTCGACGTGCGCGGTCGCGATCGTGATGCCGCGCTCGCGCTCTTCCGGAGCCTTGTCGATCTGGTCGAAGGCCACGAACGAAGCCGTGCCCTTCGAAGCGAGGATGCGGGTGATGGCCGCCGTCAACGTGGTCTTGCCGTGGTCGACGTGACCGATCGTGCCGATGTTGACGTGCGGTTTGCTGCGATCGAATTTCTCTTTAGCCATTTGGAAAAAACCTCCCTTTTAGCTCTTAGCTTTTAGCTCTTGGCTCTTAACCCTCCGCCCCGTGCTCCTCGGTTTCCCTCAGAGCTAAGAGCTTCGAGCTAAGAGCTCGTGATCAGATCAGACTCGCTGGGTCCCGCTGCTCTTGGCGATGACTTCCTCGGCGACGTTCTTCGGCGCCGGCTCGTAAGCCAGGAACTGCATCGTGTAACTGGCGCGGCCCTGCGACATCGACCGCACGTTGGTGGCGTAACCGAACATCTCCGACAGAGGCACGTGGGCGCGGATGACCTTGGCCCCGCCGCGCTCGTCCATCTGCTGGATCTTGCCGCGACGGCGCGAGAGGTCGCCCATGACGTCGCCCGCGTAGTCTTCCGGCGTCACGACCTCGACGTCCATGATCGGCTCGAGAAGGATCGGACCGGCTTTCTTCGCACCTTCCTGGTACGCCATCGAGCCGGCGATCTTGAACGCCATTTCGGACGAGTCGACGTCGTGGTACGAGCCGTCGTAGAGGATGGCGCGAATGCCCGTCATCGGATAACCGGCGACGATGCCGCGCTCCATCGCTTCCTTGATGCCCTGCTCGGTCGGCTTGATGAACTCGCGGGGGACGGAGCCGCCCACGATCTCGTTGACGAACTCGAAGCCGCCTTCCGGCATCGGCTCGAAGCGCATCTTGACGTGACCGTACTGACCCTTACCACCCGACTGGCGGACGAACTTCCCTTCCGCCTCGGACTTCCGGGTGATGGCCTCGCGGTACGCAACCTGCGGCTTGCCGACGTTCGCCGCGACGTTGAACTCGCGCACCATGCGATCGACGATGATCTCGAGGTGCAGCTCGCCCATCCCGCGGATGATCGTCTGGTTCGTTTCGGCGTCCGTGTGGACCTTGAACGTCGGGTCTTCCTGCATGAGCTTCGCGAGGGCGACGCCCATCTTTTCCTGGTCGGTCTTGGTCTTCGGCTCGATCGCAACCGCGATGACCGGCTCCGGGAAGATCATCGTCTCGAGGATGATGGGATCGTCCTTGGTGCAGATCGTGTCGCCGGTGGTGACGCTCTTGAGGCCGACGGCCGCACCGATGTCACCCGCGCGCACTTCCTTGATCTCTTCGCGCTTGTTGGCGTGCATCTGGAGCAGACGTCCGACGCGCTCCGTGTTGCCCTTGGTCGAGTTGAGGACGGCGGTGCCGGACTCGACGCGGCCCGAGTAGACGCGGAAGAACGCGAGCTGGCCGACGAACGGGTCGGTCATGATCTTGAACACGAGAGCCGAGAACGGCGCGTCGTCCGAAGCCGGACGCTCCATGAACGACTCGTCGTCCGGGTTCACACCCTTGACCGGCGGGATGTCCAGCGGGCTCGGGAGGTAGTCGACGACGGCGTCGAGCAGCGGCTGCACGCCCTTGTTCTTGAAGGCCGTGCCGCAGATGACCGGCGTGATCTTTTGATGGATGGTCGCGTCGCGGAGAGCGGCCTTGAGCTCGCCCACCTCGATCGTCTCGCCTGCGAGGTACTTCTCGAGCAGCTCGTCGTGCGATTCGGCGATCGACTCGACCATCTTCTCGCGGTAGTGCTCGGCGTCAGCGCGGAGCTCTTCCGGGATCTCTTCGACGTCGTACTTGGCGCCGAGGGTCTCATCCTTGAAGATCAGGGCCTTCATGAGGACGAGGTCGATGACGCCGCGGAACTTGTCCTCGGCTCCGATGGGGAGCTGCAGAGGAACGGCGTTCTTGCCGAGCTTCTGGCGGATCTGGTTGACGACGGCGTCGAAGTTCGCGCCGATGCGGTCCATCTTGTTGATGAACGCGATGCGGGGAACACCGTACTTGTCGGCCTGACGCCAGACGGTCTCGGACTGCGGCTCGACGCCACCGACGGCGCAGAAGACGCCGACCGCGCCGTCGAGGACGCGCAGCGAGCGCTCGACTTCGACGGTGAAGTCGACGTGGCCCGGGGTGTCGATGATGTTGATGCGGGTGTCGCCCCACTTGGCGGTCGTGGCTGCCGAGGTGATCGTGATACCGCGCTCCTGCTCCTGGACCATCCAGTCCATGGTCGCAGTGCCCTCGTGCACCTCACCGATCTTGTGGGTGATGCCCGTGTAGTAAAGGATGCGCTCCGTCGTCGTGGTTTTACCCGCGTCGATGTGAGCCATGATCCCGATGTTGCGCGTTTTCTCCAGAGGTACCTGACGTGCCATGACTTCCTTCTTTGTTTCCAGGCGAACAGCCGACCACCGGGAGCCGTGAGGCACCCGGAGGTCAGACAGGCGCCTCCCCTGGACGGAGGAGACGCGACTGAGTCATCTTTTGGTTTTCCCGTTGCTCGGTCCGGAACCTCAGAACATCTTCTGTGTTATCCGGGTCGAGACGGAGCTACGGAAAGTTGCTTGCGGTTTTGCTGCGCCCCGGGCACGAGGCCCGGGATTGACTACTAACCCACCCGAAGGGGGAAGAATTCTACCAGAATCTACCGCCGGTAGCGAACGCTTACCAGCGGTAGTGGGCGAACGCCTTGTTCGCCTCGGCCATCTTGTGCGTGTCTTCGCGCTTCTTGATGGCATTGCCGCGGTTGTTGGCGGCATCGAGGATCTCACCGGCGAGCTTGTCCTGCATGGTCTTCTCGCCACGCGAGTTGGCGTACGAGATCATCCAGCGGATGGCCAGCGCGGTGCGGCGGGTCGGACGGACCTCGACCGGAACCTGGTAGTTCGAGCCACCGACGCGGCGGCTCTTGACCTCGAGCGCCGGCTTGACGTTGTCGATGGCCTTCTTGAAGACCTTGAGCGGATCGTCTTTGGCACGATCCTCGACCTTCTTGAGGGCGCTGTAGAACACCCGCTCGGCGACCGACTTCTTGCCATCGGACATGAGCGAATTGATGAACTTGGTGACGAGCTGGCTGTTGTAAACCGGATCCGGCAGGATCTCTCGTTTGGGGACTTCGCGTCTTCTCGGCATTCGTGATTCCCTTAGGCTTTCTTCGGCCGCTTCGCGCCGTACTTCGAGCGGCTCTGGTTGCGCTTGGCGACGCCCGTGGCATCGAGAGTGCCGCGGATGACGTGGTAACGGACGCCCGGGAGATCCTTCACACGGCCACCGCGAATGAGCACGATCGAGTGCTCCTGCAGGTTATGGCCGACGCCCGGGATATAGGTCGTGACCTCGACGCCGTTCGTCAGACGGACACGAGCGACTTTGCGAAGAGCCGAATTCGGCTTCTTCGGGGTCGAGGTGTAGACGCGCGTGCACACGCCGCGCTTCTGCGGGCTCGACTGCAGCGCCGGCGACTTGGTCTTGTACTGCACCTTCGCGCGGCCTGCGCTCACAAGCTGATTGATCGTTGGCATTACCGACTGTTCCTTCTATGAAGACACGTACAGCGAAAAATGGGACTCCCCTGGAGGGAACGCGCACTCTACGCTGCGATTTTGAGCTTTGTCAAGCCCGGGACCGACTCAACCAACTGAGGGTGAAGGGTATTTCCGGGGGCGCAGGACCCGCCGAATGGGGGGACGATGGGACCAATAGGACGAATAAGACAGATGGGACAAATAGGACAGAAACCAGAGACTTCCGTCCTATCCGTCCTATTGTCCTATCGGTCCTAGTCCGTCCTATTCGTCCTAGTCCTATTGCCCACCCAGCGAAAACCCCGTTCCCCGCCTACAGTTCAACTTCCACCCCCCGCCCCCGTTCCCGCGCCCGGTCGTACACGTATACCGCGGCGGCCAGGTCTTCCACGGCCAGCCCCAGCGACTTGAACAGCGTGATCTCCTCCGCGGTTCTACGTCCGGTCGCCGTGCCCAGCAGCAGTTCCCCCAGCTCGGCGCGGATCTCCACCGGGTGGTCCTTCACGGCGTGGAGGTAGTCGCCCGACTCGTTCACCGTCGACTCGCGCCGGTCGACGAAGAGCGACACCGTGGCCATGGTCTCGCTGTCCAGCTCACGTGCAGAGGCGATGCTGGAACCGACGGCGTTGATGTGCGTGCCCGGGCTCAGCCATTCGCGGCGGAGGATCGGCTCGCGCGAGCTGGTGGCGGTCACGACGATATCGGCTCCGCGCACCGCCTCCTCGACGCCCAGCTCGGTCGAGCGGCCGGCGACGCGAATCTCTTTGATGGTGCGCACGTGAGGGATCGCTTCCACGTGCGCCTCCCCCTGGGCGCCGGTGCCGATGACGGCCAGGACCGTGGCGTCCTCGCGGGCCAGCAGCTTCGTCGCCACGGCCGAGACCGCCGCCGTGCGGATCGCCGTGATCGCCGCCGCGTTCAGGATCGCCAGCGGCTCCCCCGTCTCGCCGCTGTGCAGAATGACGGTGCCGAGGTGGGTGTCGAGGCCTCGTTGGGAGGGGTTGTCCGGGAAGACGCAGACTTCCTTCAGGGCGTAGACCGGACGGTCGCCGCCGCGCCAGGCCGGCATCAGCCCGAGGAGGCCGGGGGCGCCGGGAGCGCGGATCGCCTGGCGGAGGGGGTTGTGCACCTCGCCTCGCCCGAGCGCCCTCAGGGCGTCCTCCATGACCGCGATGCACTCGCGCATCGGCAGCAGCTCGAGGACGTCGTGCTCGCTGAGGACCAGGACCTTCATCGGCTATTCGTCGCGGTGCACGAGCGCCGGCGAGAAGGCCGGCAGGCAGACCGCCACGTACTCCGCCCCGTCGGCGCCCGGGGTCGAGTACTGCACCCACTCCCCGGCATGGGCGATGACCGCCTGCCCTTCGCTCACGTCGACGAAGTGGCCGTCGTTCGAGGTCACGCGCAGGGTGCCGCGGAGGACGACCGTGTATTCGTCGAACTCCGGAGCCTGCCCCGGCTCCACCCAGCCGGACGGCGACTTCATCCGCGCCACGCTGACGCCGTCGGTCTTCGAGTTCACCCGCCCCACGTACTCTTCGATGATCTTCGGCTTGTTACCCGCGGCTTTCACGATGGCCGGTTTTTCGATGTGCGTCGGCATGAGGGGATTCTATGGGTGGTTGTCGGTTTTCGGTTTTTGGTTTTCGGTTGGGACACCGAAAACCGACAACCGAAAACCAAAAACCGACAACCGCCAACCCGCCTCACCCCACGAACCCCGACAGCCACCGTTCAATCGCCGCCAGCACGTGGCCCCGTTCCTCCTCGGTCAGGGCGTGTCCTTTGGTGATGCCGTACGTCTTCTCCAGGCAGCCGCGGCAGCAGGTGCCCGTGGCGTGCTGGGCCACGAACACCGGGTGGTTGCGCCAGGGCGTCTGGCGGCCGTCGTTCTTCGGCTCCGCCGGGGCCAGCCGCTGCCGGATCAGCTCGTCGGCCTGCTTCATCACGTGCGGCAGCCCCCACGTCTGCAGGTACGCCAGCTCCCGCCCGGAGAGGCGGAACCGCTGCCGGAACGGCGTCCGCGACAGCTTGTGGAAGATTTCTTCGAGGTCAATCACGAGTAGCTATTAGGGGTTAGCTGTTGGCTCTTAGGGGAGCCGTCCGAGCCTAAGCAGGACGCAGGCCGTTCGTCGACGACCGAGGACAGGCTACCTCCATCGATATCCCCGCACATCGATGACACGGCCAAACCACCGCCATCGATATCCCGACACATCGACGACAGCGGGCCAGCCACCTCGATCGATGTCTCGACATATCGACGACAGTGAACAGTCCGCCTCCATCGGCAGTTTTTCCACCGCCGACAGCAGCCAATCTGTCGCCATCGATGTCTCCCCACATCGACGGCAGTGGCCAGTCCACCTCCATCGATATCCCCACACATCGACGACAGCGGCCGGGCCACCTCCATCGATATCCCGACACATCGACGGCAGTGGCCAGTCCACCTCGATCGATCTCCCCACACATCGACGGCAGCGGCCAGGCCACGGCGAGCGGCAATCTGTCCATCGGCCGCGGAGGACCGGCTGCCTCGATCGGCACCGGAGTGCGTCACCACGGCCAGTGGGTCACGCGCGGCGACGCCGCCTCCAGCGTCACACCCGGCGGCGGCTGGCGGAAGAGCTGGCGGTCGTTCGCCGGCATCAGAATCACGCCGAGCGGCACCGTCACGTCGCCGATCACGACCAGCGAGTCGCCCTTCTTCAGCCGCACGGCTCCGCGGCTGAAGTCGAGCGGCGCGTTGTTCGCCCGCCAGGCCAGGCGCGGACTCGGCGCCGGCTCCGGCAACGTCAGCTGCAGCCGCTCGGCACCCGGGCCGTCGTAGGCGCCCACATACAGCGACCGTGCGAACCACGGGTGCCGCGCGAGCTCCTCCGACGCGTACAGCCGGTACTCGCCGTCCGCCGGGACGATCCAGGCGAACGTCGCGTTCGACGGCGTCAGCAGCACGTTCGGCCCCGGAATCCAGAGGTTGCGCCACACCGGGATGTAGTGCCGCGTGACCAGACGCCCCAGCCCCTGATTCTCCGCCATCCAGTTGAGGGCGTTCCGGTCGGGGATCACCGCGGCCGGAGGATCGGCGAAGAAGTCGCGCAGCGAGTACGGCGCCGCGTGCCCGTGGCGCACGAGCTGCCGCGCCAGATCCGGCAGGAACCAGAAGCGATACGCCGGCTCCCGCCGCAACGCCCACCCCACGCCGTCGAACACCTTGTCGCCGGGCCGCGTGCGCGCGTGCACCTCGCGCAGGATCAGGTCCTGGTACGCACGGTCCAGCTCCTTGCCGCGGAACACCGACGCGAAGAGGTTCACGCACCACGCGACCACCAGCAGCGCCAGCACCAGCCGCGGCCGCCCGAGCCGCGCCACCGTCAGCGCGATGAACGGCAGCATCAGGATCACGACGCTCTGGAAGTGGTAGTGGTAGACGAACTTCATCACCGCGATGAACAGCAGGTTCACCAGCGCGAGGAACGCCAGCACGAACAGATCGTCCGGACGCCGCCACGAGCGGAGCGCGCGCACGAGCCCCGCGAACCCGAGGACGAGCACGGCGATGCCGCCGGCGTCGACGCCGGCGAGGTCGAACGGCAGCCCGGCGCCGAGGAGGCGCACGCCGAACGGCACCAGCAGCCGGTGGATGAACCCGAACGCAATCCCCTCGGCGTACTTGTCCCCGCGGTAGTTGTCGATGAACACCTGCTGCACGAACGGCAGGAGGGAGCTCGTCGCCAGGAAGTAGACGCCGGCCACGCCGAGCATCGCGATGACACCGACGAAGAGCCAGTTCGCTCGCATGCGGCCGCCCCACTTCTGCTCCCGTGCGTCGACGACGCGGAGCAGCAGCACCGTCAGTGCGAGCAGCGGCCCGAGACGCAGGTTGGCGAAGCCCGCCAGGCAGAAGACGACGCCGGCGAAGAACGCCGTACGCCGGCTGTCGCGCTGCGCCAGCACGAGCCCCGCCACGTAAAGCATCGTCGCCGTCGGATCGACGCGGTACTCGACGGCCGAGGTCATGAGGAAGGAGGCGCAGAGCGCGAAGCCGATGGCCGTCCAGCGCGCGAACGCGTCGAGCCCCGCGCGGCGCATCCAGATCGCCATCAGCCAGAACGTCGCGATCCACACCGGGATCTGCACCCAGCGCAGCAGCAGCACCGCGTCGACGCCGGGGCTGTCCGTCAGCGCGGTGAATGGCGCGAACAGCATCCACGGCAGCGGCGAATGGTGCTCCCAGAAGTCGCGATACGGCACGAGACCGCGGCGGATCCAGTCGGTGGCGCGGAAGAATTCGACCTCGTCCCACTGCAGCGGATGCAGCCAGCCGAGCGGCACGAGACGGACGAGCGCCGCCGTGAGGGCGAGGGAGATGGCGACGGCGACCTTCCGCATGAGGGCGAGTATATGGAGCTTGAATGCAGAACGGAGAACGCAGAACGCTGAATGAAGAATGAAGACCCCGGTCCGGCGCCGCGCTTCTCAATTTCTACATTCTGCGTTCTGCGTTCTGCGTTCTGCGTTCTGCGTTCTGCCTTCTCCGTTCTCCCTTCTCCGTTCTGCCTTCTCCGTTCTGCCTTCTCCCTTCTCCCTTCTCCCTTCTCCCTTCTCCCTTCTCCCTTCTCCCCCCCCTCCTTCGTATACTGGCGCGCCTCATGTCATTCGCAAGATCTTTCCTCGACGAAACGCTCGAAGTGGTCCGCCGGATCGACGCGGACTCGGTCGACCGCACCGCCATCGGCCTCGGCGCCGCCCGCGACGCCGGCGGCCGCCTCTTCATCCTCGGCGTCGGCGGCTCCGCCGGTCACGCCTCCCACGCCGTCAACGACTTCCGCAAGATCTGCGGCTTCGAGGCGTACTGCCCGACCGACAACGTGTCGGAGCTGACCGCGCGCATCAACGACGAAGGGTGGGAAAGCTGCTTCTCCGAATGGCTGAAGGGCTCGCGCATCTCGTCGAAGGACGCGCTGCTCGTGTTCTCCGTCGGCGGCGGCAACGTCGAAAAGAACGTGTCGGTGAACCTCGTCCGCGCGATCGATCAGGCGCGCTCCGTGGGAGCGAAGGTGTTCGGCATCGTCGGCAAAGACGGCGGCTACACCGCGCAGGTGGCCGATGCGCACGTGCTGATCCCCGTGGTTTACCCGGAGCGCATCACGCCGCACACCGAAGGTTTGGCCGCGGTGGTGTGGCACCTGCTGGTCACGCATCCCGCGCTGAAGATGACGCAGACGAAGTGGGAAAGCGTGAAATAGGAACGATGGGACCTATGGGACAAATGGGACCTATAGGACCAAGGCAGAACGCGCGCAGCTCATAGGTCCTATAGGTCCTATAGGTCCTATTCGTCCTATCGATTCATCTGCGCGACGATCTCCGTGATCGACCGCTGCACCGCTTCGCGCGAGGTCATCGACGGCCGCCATCCCAGCGCGGTCATCTTGCGCGTGTCCATCTGCACCTGCGCCACGTCGCCGCGCCATCCGCGCGGGCTGTCGCCGTACTTCACCGTGATCTCGTCCGGCGCGATGCCCATCGCGGCGATCGTCCAGTCGGTGATCTCGCGCACCGACGTCTGATCGTCGACCGCGAGGTTGTAGTAGTTCACGTCCTCGGACGCGTTGGCCACGCCGAACTCCATGCCGTCGAGGCAGTCCTGGACGTGCACGTACGGCTTGGCCTGCGTGCCGTTGCCGAGCACTTCGAGCCGCTTGCGGTCCTTCTGCAGCTTGTGCACGAAGTCGTAGATGACGCCGTGCGTCGGGTTCGGGCCGACGATGTTGCCGAAGCGGAAGATCCACGCGCGCATGTCGTAGTTGTGCACGAACGCGGTGATGAGCCCCTCGCACGCGACCTTGCTCGCCGCATACAGCGAGATCGGCAGGATCGGGCCGTAATCTTCGGGCGTCGGCATCACCGTCGGCTCGCCGTAGACGGCGCCGCTCGAGGAGAAGACCAGCTCCTTCACGCCGTTCTGGCGCATCGCTTCGAGCAGGTTGTACGTGACGAGCGTGCCGCCCTTCAGGTCGAAGTCGGTGTACTTCGTGCCGAAGCTGATGTCGCTGTTCGCGGCGAGGTGCCACACGCGATCGGGCTTCGTCTCCTTCAGCAGCGCGACGAGCTTCTCGCCGTCGAGCAGGTCCTGCTCGATGAAGCGGAAGCGCTGGTGCGTGGCGACGTATTCGCGTTTGCCGAGGAAGAAGTTGTCGATGCCGACGACTTCGTCGCCGCGCTTGAGGAGGCGCGGAATCAGGTTGGAGGCGATGAAACCGGCGGCGCCGGTGACGAGGATCTTCACGGGTTGTTCTCCAGCGCGGCGCGCGTGCGCGCCAGCTCTTCGGGCGTGCCGATGTCGTAGAAGTCGTGGTCGACGATCTCCGCTTCGAGCTCGCCGCGGCGCGCGAGCTCGGGGAAAACGTGCTGTTCGAAGGAGCCCTGGCCGGGGACGAGGTCGAGCACTTCGGTCTCGAACACGGAGAAGCCGGCGTCGATGTACGGCAGCTCGGGCGCCTCTTTGTCGTAGCGCGTGACGAGGCCGGCCTCGACGTCCGTATTGCCAATCGTGACGCGGCGATACACGGCGAGCGCGTGGCGCGGATGCTCCTGCACGAAGCGCCCGTAGTCGTAGCGGCGCAGGACGTCGCCATAGGTCAGCAGGAAGCGCTCGCCGAGGAGCGCGCGTGCCTGCAGCAAGGCGCCGCCGGTGCCGAGCGGCGTCTGTTCGCGGCTGTAATCGATCCGCACGCCGAAGCGCGCGCCTTCGCCGAAGTGCGCCTCGATGACGTCGGCGCGGAAGCCGGTGAGCAGCACGAGATCGGTGAGCCCGGCGGTGCGGAAGGAGTCGATCACGTACTCCAGGTACGGGCGGCCGTTCACGTCGATCATCGCCTTCGGCAGCCCGTCGGCAATCGCGGCGATGCGCGTGCCGAGGCCGCCGCAGAGGATCGCCACTTTCATTGCTTTTTGACCTGGCGCGCGCGCCAGATGCGCTTGAACGTCCAGACGGTGCTCGACCAGCGGTGCAGCGTGGTCGTCCCGATGCGCTCGCGGTAATCGATGTTCACGTCGAGGACCTTGAAGCCGCGGCGGTACGGCACGAGCAGCATCTCCACCGGCAGCGCGGGGCCGCGCGGCTCCCACTGCACCGCGTCGATCATCGACTTGCGGTACGCGCGCATGCCGCTGTGCAGGTCGGTCGTTTTGATGCCGTGGATGATGCGCGCGGCGAGCGCGAAGGCGCGGTTCGCGAGGAAGTTCGCGAACGGCATCGCTTTCGGGCGGCGCCAGACGCGTGTGGTGTTGACGAGGTCGTAGCCCTGCTCGACGAGCTGCACGAGGTGAGGGATCTCCTCGACGGGATACGTGTCGTCGCAGTCGAGCGTGATGACGACGTCACCGTGCGCCTCGCGGACGGCGCGGTCCATCGCCGGGCCGTAGCCCTGCGGCGGAAACTGGCGCACGACGCGCGCGCCGAGCGACTCCGCGATTTCGGGCGTCCGGTCCTTGCTCGAATCGACGAGCAGAATCTCGGCATCGGGAGCGACGCGCCGGATGTCCTGAATGACTTTTCCGACCGCTCCTTCTTCGTTGAGCGTAATCATCGAGACGGTGAGTTTCACGGCGCGCGCTTCTCTATCACATGCGCGACGAACTCCGCGAGCGATCCGAAGCGTACGTCGGGCTCGACGGTGCCTCGTTTGTGCTCGGAACCGGGGCTCTCGATGAGCGCCACGCGCGTCCCGGCGGCGCGTCCGGCGCGCAGGTCCGAGTCCTGATCGCCGACGAACCACGACTGCCCGAGGTCGACGCCGAACTCCTCGTGCGCCTGCCGCAGGAAGAGCGTGCCGGGCTTGCGGCACTCGCACGCGACCTTCAGCTCTTCCAGGATGGCGTGCGGGTGGTGATAGCAGGTGTAGCTCTTGGTGACCGGCACTTCGATCCCGCGCAGGACGGCTTCGTGCGCTTCGTGCAGCCCCTCCAGCGAGACCTTGCCTTTGGCGTAGCTCGGCTGGTTCGTGATGATGAACAGCAGCCACCCGGCCGCCTGCGCGCGGCGCAACGCGTCCGGAACCCCCGGCAGGATGCGCACATCCGCGGCACTGCGCGGCGATTCCCATTCATCGTGCGAAGAGTAATGAACCAGCGCATCCAGCACGCCGTCCCGGTCGAGGAAAAGGGCGCGCGTCATGGGAGAACGATGGGACGGATGGGACGAATAGGACCTATGGGACGAATGGGACGGCCGTTGCGCCCGTGGCGACGGCGCCGCACCGCGGAGCGCAGCGGTTTGTCGCCCCTCTCCCCGGCCTTTGCGGGGAGAGGGTGGCGCGCAGCGCCGGGTGAGGGGCCGTGGTGCACCCGAAACGCCGAAAGAATCGCGGCAGCCCGGGTCCTATCGTCCCTCACTGCAGTTCCTTCGACAGCGCCAGCGCCCTTTCCACGCACACATCCGAATTGATGTAGTCGAATTGGGCGAAACGCCCCAGCAACCGCAGCCCGGTCGCCTCCACGGCGCTGCGCATCGCCGTCACGTTGCGGCGGTACTCCAGGTCGTACACCGGGTAGCCGTACAGGAAGCGCACGACCTTCTTGTAGACCACCGTCGCCGGGTCGGCGAAGCCGATGCGCACCAGGTCGCCGATCACCTTCTCCAGCACCTCTTCGTCCGTCGCGTCCCAGATGCCGTCGCCTTCGTTGGCCGTGATCTCCGCCATCGCCGACGACGACCCCTCGGGCACGCAGCGCTCGCTGAACGCCTTCGGGAACGACAGGCGGTGGAACGCGATCTCAGGATCGGGCAGGTACAGCGCGGTGTACGGGTAGCCGCGGTCCTCGTTGAACCCGATCAGCACGTTGATCAGCGAGTTGTACCGCAGCTTCGCCACCTCGGCGTGCACCTCGTCCGGCGCGTCCTTCCACACCTTCAGCAGCTCGTGGATCGGCAGCGTGTTGATCAGCTTCCTGTAGCGCCGCTCTTCGCCATCCGTAGACGTCACGCGCCAGCCGTCCCCGTCTCGCTGCACCGACGCGACGGTCCAGCTTGTGCGGACGGTGCCGCGCACCTTCTTCGCGAAGGCGTGCACCAGCGACTCGTAGCCACCCTCGATCGGGTAGTAGAAGTACAACTGGTGCAGGTATCCCTCGGTCGGGATGCCGATCGCCGACTTGATTACGTCCTCGACCGGCGGCTTCGGAATGCGCGAGACGAACTCCAGCCCGATCTTCTTCGGATCGTAGTTCCAGATCTTGCGGTTGTACGGGATGAAGTATTTGTCGCTGATGCTCGTACCGAACGTCTTGTACGACCAGTCGGCGAGGTTGGTCGGCTCGTCCTGCGCGTGCGGATTGATGATGTAGTCGCGGAGGCACTCGAACGTGTCTTCCTTCGGGAGTGACGCGAGGTCGTTCTCGAACGGGTACTTCACCAGCCGGTCGCGGAACCAGATCTTGTTGTCGCGGCGGCGCTGGTGCACGTTCTCGCCGAGCGTCTCGACCATCAGCGCCAGCACTTCCTTGTTCTTGCTGAACATGATGTGCGGACCGGCCGCGTCGAAGATGAAGCCCTGCTCGTTGATGCTGCCGGAGAGGCCGCCGATGCGCGCGCGCTTCTCGACGACTTCGACGTCGTCGCTGTCGAGGAAGGAGGCGAGGGCGATGCCCGAGATGCCGCCGCCGAGGATGCCGATCGCGCGGTCCGTCATTCGCCGAGCTCCTTCGCCACGCCGAGCGACGTCGTCGCCGAGAGGAAGCCGTGGCCCATCTGCGCCACGACCTTCGTCCCCTCGGGCTCTACGGTGTAGTGCATGCGCGGCATGCCGTGGTCGTGCATGAAACGCTCGACCTCCGCGTGGTTGCGGGGGCAGTACAGCATGAGGAAGCCGCCGCCGCCGGCGCCGATGATCTTGCCGCCGAGGACGCCGAAGCGCTCTTTCACCTCGTCGTAGATCTTGTCGACCCGCGCCAGCGAGATCTTCGCCGACATCTTCTTCTTGCTCTGCCAGTGCTCGTCGAGCAGTTGGCCCCAGCGGTCGAAGTCGGAGTTCTCGATCGCGTCGAGGATGCGGTAGCCGAGGTCCTTGATGCGATGGAGGCTGTCGGCGACGCGGGCGTGGTCGACGCTTTCCTTCTGCTGCATCGCGCCGTTCTGGTCGGCGAGCACTTCGCGCGCGTCGCGCTGCGAGCCGGTGTAGTAGATGTGCGTGTGCGCGACGAGCTCCGCCACGTCCGACGTGCTGGGACGCAGCACGCGCACCGCAACCTTGCCGTCCTTCGCGATCTCGAGCACGGTCAGGCCGCCGTACGTGGCCATGTACTGATCCTGCTTGCCGATCGGCGACTTGAGGATGTCGAGCTCGATGTGGCAGGCCTCTTCGGCGAGCGACTGCAGCGGCACGTAGTCGCGGCGGTCGTGATGCAGGCCGTTGAGCAGGCCGACGAGGTAGCAGCTCGAGGAGCCGAGCCCCGTCCCCGCCGGCAGGTCGGCGATCGACGCGACCTCGAACGAGTCTTCGATGCCGTGCAGCCGCAGCGCTTCGCGCGCGAGCTCGTGGCGCAGCTCGCTCACGTGGTCGACCACTTCGCTCTGCGAGTAATGCAGGATCACCTTCCGCCCGACGGTCGGACGATTGACGATCACGTACATGTACTTGTCGAGCCCCATCGCGAAGATGAAGCCGCCGTGCTGCGAGTAGTACGACGGGAGGTCCGTGCCGCCTCCTCCGAGAGTCACACGGAAGGGAGTACGGGTGATGATCACAGCTTGAAGCCTGCCGCCGTCGCGTCGTCGTAGAACATCTTCACGGTGTCGAGCGACAGCTCGTCGAGCGGCATCCCGACCATCGCCAGCTTCTTGAGGATGTCGGGGGTCGCGGTGATGATGTGGCAGCCGCACTCGTCGGCCTGGATGATGTTCAGCAGCTCGCGCGGGCTCGCCCACAGCAGCTCCGCCCTGGGACGCACGCGGAGGATCTCCAGCGCCTGCCGCATGATCGGCATCGGATCGCGGCCGGTGTCGGCGATGCGTCCGGCGAAGACGGAGACGATCGCGCCGGTGTTCGGGTCGAGCGCGTCGCGGACCGCACGCACCTGATCGAGCGTCAGGATCGCGGTGATGTTCAGCTTCACACCGGCCGCGGAGAGACGGCGGATCAGCGGCACTGACGACTCCCCTTTCGTGTTCGTGATCGGGATCTTCACGTACACGGCCTCGCCCCAGGTGGCGATCAGCTTCGCCTGCCGCTCCATCTCGTCGAACTCGTCGGCGAAGACCTCGAAGGAGATCGGCATCCCCGAAACCGCGGCCAGCGCTTCACGCGCGAAAGCCTCGTAATCGGTGATCCCGCACTTCCGCATCAGCGTCGGATTGGTGGTGAAGCCCTTGACGAGGCCCTTCTCGACCGCCGCCTTCATGTCGCGGACGTCGGCACCATCGGAGTAGAGGTGAATTTTCAGGGGATGCATGCGCGCGGCATTCTAATCATTTTGCGAGTCGCGCAAAGCAAGCTCACGCACGAGTTTGGTGATCTGTTCGTCGAGCCGCCGGAAGCGAAGGTAGACGAGGAAGAAGCCGGCCAGCGCGCCGAGGATCGCCACGTACATGACCAGATCGGCGGGACGGCCGATGCCGGCGACGCGCGCGACGCGCTGCAGCGAGTTGGGGAACGCGATGGCCACGGCCGCCGCGAGCCACAGCACGATCCACGCGACGCCGATGCGCGGCGTCATCCGGTGGCGCGCCACACCGAGGCCGGTGACCACGACGAGCAACAGCAGCAACGGCAGAATCACGAGCTGAAAGGTCGTCATCGGGTCCTCCTCAACGGAACCTCGTCAACGGAACCACCTCTGGATCAGGTAATCGAAGGCGATGCGGAAGGCGGCGGTGCTCGACTGCCCCTTCTTCATCGAGTACTCGGAGTAGCGAATCACGACCGGCACCTCCGTCACCTTCAGGCGATGCTCGCTGATGCGGTCGACGATCTCGCTGGCGTGCGCCATGCCGTCGAGGGTGATCTCGATCTTGCGGGCAGCGTCGCGGCGGATAGCACGGAGGCCGTTGTGAGCATCGGTGAGCGCGACCCCCGACGTGAGGCGCATGAAGCGGATGGCCAGGTGCAACGTCATGCGGCGGAGGCGCGGCATGTTCGATTCGCTGCCGAGGAAGCGGGAGCCGATGGCGAGGTCGGCGTCGTCGCGATCGAGTGCGTCGAGCAACGCGCCAATGTCCTCGATCCGATGCTGCCCGTCCGCATCGAACGTCACCACCGCCTCGGCACCATGACGCAGGGCGTGCTCGATCCCGGTCTGCAACGCCGCGCCCTGGCCGCGGTTGAGGGCATGCCGCAACACCGTCGCGCCGGCGCGCTTCGCTTCGCGGGCGGTGTCGTCGCGCGAGCCGTCATCGACCACGACGACGTTCGGATAGTGCGGCACGAGCCCGGCGATGACGTCGTGCACCGCCGGCCCTTCGTTGTACGCGGGGACGACGACGAAGACTCGGGCGCGATCGATCGGCATGGCGTCAGCGGCGTTTGAATACGGCCTGATTCTGCCGCGGATTGTAGAACACCACCTCCCACCGCGCGTCGTTGCGGAGGGCGTCGGCGAGGCGCGTGTCGCCCGGATACGGCTGTCCCGCCGCCAGATACTGGCGCGCCTGCGACAGATCCTTGAAGTCGGGATGACCCCAGATCGAGCCCCAGGCGCGGTCGACCACGACCCATTGCGCGGCGGCCGGGATCTTCCCGTCGCTGCCGATGAAGTCGACCGGCCGCTGCAGCTCGGCGCCAAAGAGAGGTTGCAGCCACGTGCCGAAACCGGCGTCGATGGCGACGCGGTCACGCGGTCCCGCGGCGCGGTCGAAGACCTCCGCAGCGCGGTACGGATCGAAGGCGACGACGCGCGTCCCCGGACGCTCCCGCGCCCAGCGCACGTAGTCGAGCGGCACGAAGACGTCGCTGCGGGCCATGTCGAGCGCGTGAATGACGAAGCCGGCGGCGGCCAGCGCGACGACGACGGCGCCGAACTGCGGCCGGCGCTCGCGTGCGGCGATCACGATCGGGGCGATCGTCCAGGCGAAGAACACCGGCGCGAGGAAGAGGGCATAGCGCGGCAGCGAGATCGCGTACAGCCCGTGCGGCGTGAAGCGCACCGGCAGCATGATCGCGAAGACCACGAGCGTGACGGCGAGGAGCGCCAGCCGCTCCATGCGCGAGCCGTCGAAGCGGCGAAACGCCACCAGCGCCACCGGCAGTAGTAGCGCCGCGAGCGAGAACGGCGCGCCGAGGTGCGAGAAGTAGATCTCGTACCGGCGCCAGAACCACGGCTCCGCCTCCCACGGCACCGGCAGCGCATTCGGACTCGGCGAGAACGGCGCCGCGAGCAGCACGTACGGCCCCTCCCACAGATTCACCCAGTCGCCGTACGCCACGGACTCGGTCGCGCCGGCGGCGGCGGGATGACGGTAGTTGTCGAGATACGCCCAGCCGCCGAGCAGCAGGAACACGGCGATGCCGAACAGCGCGAGCACGGCGATGCGTCGCGGCGGCATCCGCTCGCGGAACACGCGCCAGAGCGCGAACGGCAGCAGCGCCAGCGCCAGGACTCCCGCCTGCGGCTTCGTCCCGACGGCAGCACCGGTGGCGAGGATCAGCGGCACGAGCGCACGCGCGTCGCCCGTGGCGATCCAGCGTCCGCCCCACACCAGCATCGCCAGCATGAACGCCGCCGTCATCACGTCGTTCTTGTGCGCGCCGCTGTGGAGCAGCAGCACCGGGATCCCGGCGACGAACAGCATCGTCGCCGCGGCGGCGAAGGCGTCACGCTTCCACCAGCGCTGGACGAGCGCACCCGACGTCACGACGAGCATCGCGTAGAACAGGAGGCTCAGCCACTCCGTGATCGTGTCCGTCCCTTCGAGGACGATGATCTCCGCCAGCATCAGCTCGTAGCTCGCCGGCAGCTTCCGGATGCGCCAGTCGAGGAACTCGAAGTACGCGTACCCGTGCTCCCGCGCGTACAGCACCGCCTTCGGCAGGTGATACGCCAGCGCATCGTGGCTGAGCGGCGGCACGATCCACCCGCGCCAGAGGATGAACGCAACCCAGAGAAGGACCGGAAGGAACGCCAGCAGGAGGAGCGGCACACGGCTCTGCGGCGGTGCAGCGCCGCGAGCGACCGGCGGCGCGCTGGCTTCGCCGCTGCGGAAGATGTTCCACAGCGCCAGCGCAAAGACCTCCACCGCCAGGATGAGGATCCCCGTCCGGGTGAGCCACCCACAGAGCGCGAGGCCCCAGATCGACGCCAGCCACAGCGTAACCCCGAAGGTGAGCGTGGCACAGGCGCGCTCCAGCGGCGCCAGCTCCCCCCGCCGCCACACCCGAGCCGCCACCTCACGGCCCAGAAGCAGGAACGCCAGTGCGGCAAAGATCGTCAGCATCGCGGGCTGGTGAGAATAGCACTGGCCACTCCAGCGGGGTGCCGGCAGGGAACGATGGGACAAATAGGACGGATAGGACTGATAGGACAAATAGGACTGACGGCGCCGGTCCCCGTCCTATCCGTCCTATCCGTCCTATCGGTCCTATCCGTCCTATCGTCCCCTGCCCCCGGTCCCTCCTTCGCTATACTCCACGGCCGTTGAAAGCCTTCGTTACCGGCGGCGCCGGGTTCATCGGCAGTAATCTCACCGACCGCCTCCTCGCGCTCGGCCATGAGGTCGTCGTCTACGACAACTTCTCCACCGGCCGGGAGGAGTTCCTCGAAGACGCCGCGCGCTCGCCGCGCGCCACCATCGTCCGCGGCGATACGCTCGATCAGGCGGCGATCCTCTCCGCGATCCGTGGGTGCGACATCGTCTTCCACCTCGCCGCGAACGCCGACGTCCGCTTCGGGGCGCTCAATCCGCGGCGCGACCTCGAACAGAACACGCTCGCCACCTTCCATGTCCTCGAGGCCATGCGCCTCAGCGGCATCAAGCAGATCGCGTTCGCCTCCACCGGCTCCGTCTACGGCGAAGCCACCATTTTCCCGACGCCCGAGAATGCGCCGTTCCCGATCCAGACGTCGATGTACGCCGCGTCGAAGCTCGCGTGCGAGGGGCTCGTGCAGGCGTTCTCCGAGGCTTACGGCTTCCGCAGCTTCATCTTCCGCTTCGTCTCCATCCTCGGCGAGCGCTACACGCACGGCCACGTCTACGACTTCGTCAAGAGCCTCCGCGACGATCCCTCGACGCTCCGCGTCCTTGGCAACGGGCGGCAGCGGAAGTCGTACCTCTACGTGCACGACTGCATCGACGCGATCCTCACCGCGGTGAACGTGTCGCAGGAGCGAATGAACATCTTCAACCTCGGCACGGACGAATATTGCGAGGTGACCGACTCGGTCGGCTGGATCACCGAGCGCCTCGGTCTCGCGCCTCAACTCGAGTTCACCGGCGGCGAGCGGGGCTGGGTCGGCGACAGCCCGTTCATCTTCCTCGACTGCGCCCGCATTCGCGCGCTGGGCTGGAAGCCGGCGCTGACGGTGCGCGAAGGGGTGCTGAAGACGGTCGATTACCTCCAGGCGCACCCTGAACTGCTGGAGCAGCGGTGAGAATCTGCGTCGCCGGCCTCTGGCACCTCGGCAGCGTCGTCTCCGCCTGCCTCACCTCCGCCGGTCATGATGTCGTGGGCCTCGATCCCGACACCAACACCACTCGAACACTCGCAGCCGGCCAGCCGCCGCTCTTCGAGCCCGGCCTAGAACAACTAGTGCAGCAAGGACTCGCGACGGGCAAGCTGCGCTTCACCAGCGTCGCCGCCGACGCCGTGCGCGAGGCGGAGCTCGTCTGGATCACGTACGACACGCCCGTCGACGAGGACGATCACGCCGACGTCGAGGTCGTGCGCGATCACGTCGCTTCGCTGTTCCCGCTGCTCGTCGACGGCACGCTCGTCGTCCTCTCCTCGCAGCTTCCCGTCGGCTCGACCCGGCTGCTCGAAGAGCGCTACGCCGCTTCCGGCCGCGCCGAGCGTGTGACGTTCGCCTGCTCGCCGGAGAACCTCCGCCTCGGCAAAGCGATCGAGTCGTTCCTGCAGCCGGCGCGCGTCGTCTGCGGCGTCCGCAACGACGCCGATCGCGCCAAACTCTCCGCGGCGCTGGCGCCGATCACCGCGAACATCGAATGGATGTCGGTCGAATCGGCGGAGATGACGAAGCACGCGCTGAACGCGTTCCTCGCCACGTCGGTCGCCTTCATCAACGAGATCGCGGTCGTCTGCGAAGCCGCGGGCGCCGACGCGAAGGAAGTGGAGCGCGCGCTCAAGAGCGATCCGCGCATCGGACCGCGCGCGTACCTCTCGCCCGGCGGCGCGTTCGCCGGCGGCACGCTCGCACGCGACATCGCGTACCTCTCCGCCATCCGGCCGCTGCCGCTCATCAGCAGCGTCAAGACCAGCAACGACGCACACAAATCGTGGGCGCGCGAGAAGCTGCAGTCCGTCCTCGGCGAGCTTCGCGGCCGCACGATTGCGGTGTGGGGACTGACGTACAAGCCCGGCACCGACACGCTGCGCCGCTCCTCGTCCATCGAGCTATGCCGCTGGCTCGCCGCCGCCGGCGCCACGGTGCGCGCGCACGATCCCGCGGTGAAGTCGCTGCCGCCGGAGCTCGCGTCGCTCATCGACCTCCGGTCCACCGCTGACGACGCGGCACACGGCGCCGACGCCGTCGTCATCGCCACCGAATGGCCCGACTACCGCGAGCTCGCCGCGACGGCGCTGCCGCAGGACGCCATCGTGATCGACGCGAATCGCTTCGTGGCTGGTGTGCTCGCCGGCCGCACCGGCATCCGCTACTACACCGTCGGCAAAGGAACGCCATGACGCGCGCACTCGCAGGACGCAACGCCCTCGTCACCGGCGCCAGCCAGGGACTCGGCCTCGAGATCGCCCGGGCCTACGTGCGCGAAGGCGCGAGTGTGCTCGTTTGCGCGCGCGACGAAGGACGCATCAGTGCGGTCGGCGACGAGCTTCGCGCTCTCGCCGGCGACGGGCAGCGCGTCCTCGTCCAGGCGGCGGACGTCTCGAACGAAGAACAGGTGCAGGCGCTCGTCGCCCGCGGCCTCGCGGAGCTCGGACGCCTTCACATCCTCGTCAACAACGCCGGTGTCTACGGCCCGAAAGGAACCATCGACGAAGCGGACTGGGAGGAGTGGAAGCGCGCGCTCGAGATCAACCTCTACGGCTCCGTCCTCCCCTGCCGCGCCGTCGTGCCGCACATGCGCGAGCATCGCTACGGCAAGATCGTGCAGCTCTCCGGCGGCGGTGCCACGAATCCGCTGCCGCGCATCAGCGCGTACGCCGCGTCGAAAGCGGCCGTGATCCGCTTCGCCGAGACGCTGGCGGAGGAGACGCGCGAGCACGGCATCGACGTCAACGCCATCGCGCCGGGCGCGCTCAACACACGCATGCTCGAAGAAGTGCTCGAAGCGGGACGGGAGAAGGTCGGCGCCGATTTCTACGATCGCGCGCTGAAGCAGAAGGAATCGGGCGGCGCTCCTCTCGATCGCGGTGCGGCGCTCGCCGTCTTCCTCGGCTCCCCTGCCAGTGACGGCCTCACCGGCAAGCTCCTCAGCGCCATCTGGGATCCGTGGGAGACGCTGCCCGAGCATCTGCACGAACTGCGCGGCGACGTCTACACGCTGCGGCGCATCGTGCCAAAAGACCGCGGCTTCGACTGGGGCGATCGATGACGACGCGCGTGGCCATCGTGGGCTGCGGCCTGATCGGCCAGAAGCGCGCCGCGGCACTCGGGGACAGCGCACGCCTGGTCGCCTGTGCCGACGTCGAGCTCGATCGCGCCCGTGCGCTCGCCGGCCGCGCCAACGCCGTCGCCTCGCACGACTGGCGCGAGGTCATCGCGCGCGACGACGTCGACGTCGTCATCGTCTCCACGATCAACAGCCTTCTGGCGGAGATCAGCGCCGCCGCGCTCGACGCCGGCAAGCACGTGCTCGTCGAAAAACCGGCCGCACGCAACGTGCGCGAGCTCGACACCGTCATCGAAGCGCAGCAGCGCAGCGGCCGGCTCGTGCGCGTCGGCTTCAACCATCGCTACCACCCGGCGCTGCTCAAAGCGCACGAGCTCTTCGTCTCTGGTGTGCTCGGCGAGATGATGTTCGTCCGCGGCCGCTACGGTCACGGCGGCCGCATCGGCTACGACCGCGAGTGGCGCGCGAAGCCGGAGCTCTCCGGCGGCGGCGAGTTGATCGACCAGGGCGTCCATCTCATCGACCTCGCCCGCCGCTTCCTCGGCGAGTTCACCCACGTCACCGGCGACGCGCGCACGTTCTTCTGGGACATGCCCGTCGACGACAACGCGTTCCTCCTGCTGCGCACGGATGAAGGACGCACCGCGTTCCTCCACGCGAGCTGCAGCGAATGGAAGAACCTCTTCTCGCTCGAGATCTACGGCCGCAACGGCAAGCTGCACGTCGAAGGGCTCGGCGGCAGCTACGGCGTCGAGCGCCTCACGTTCTATCGCATGCTGGCGGAGATGGGACCGCCGGAGACAACGTCGTGGGAGTACCCCTTCCCCGACGGCTCCTGGCACCTCGAGTTCGCGGAGTTCCTCGAGGATCTCCGTCTCAACCGCGCGCCGTCCGCGAACCTCGCCGACGCACGCGCGGCGATGACGGTCGTCGAACAGATCTACGCACAATCGGGCCATGACTTCCGCTGATCCGCGCCCTCCGCGGCTGACCGTCTTCACGCCGTTCTACAAGAATATCGAGTACTTCGACGAGACCATCGTCAGCGTGCTGTCGCAGTCGTTCCGCGACTTCGAGTACCTGATGATCAACGACGGCCCGGCGGCGCAGGCGGAGGCGATCGAGCGCAAGTACAACGATCCGCGCATCCGCATCATCACGACGACGAAACCGCTCGGGCTCAGCGGCTCGCGCGACGCCGGGCTGCGCGAGGCGCGCGCGGAGCTGATCGCTTTCATCGACTCCGACGACTTCTGCCTGCCCGACCGACTGGCCAAACAGATCGCCTTTCTCGACGCACACCCCGACCACATCCTCGTCGGCGGCGGGCTGCGCTTCATCGACGAACAGTCACACACGATCGGCAGCCGCGGCTACGTGCAGTCGGACGAAGAGATCAAGCGCTCCATCGTCGTAGCAAACTGCATCGCCCAGCCGTCCGTGATGGCGCGGACGGCGAAGCTGCTCGAAGCCGGCGGCTACACGCGCGACTTTCCGGCGGCAGAGGATTACGACCTCTGGTTGCGCCTGGCGAAGCTGGGCAAGTTCCACAACCTCCCGGAGCAGCTCACCGCGTACCGCATCCACGCCGCGGCGGGAAAGAACGTCCTCCTGCGGCCGGCGCTGCGCGACACCACGCGCCTGAAGCTGCGCGCCGTTCGGCAATACGGCTTTCCGCTGACGCCGCGCGTGGCGCTGAGCATTCTGGCGCACGCCTTCCTGCTGCTGTTGCCCAACCGCGTGATCTTCTGGCTGTTCCGGCGGCTGGTCGTGGCGGGATAGCAGCTATAGGACGAATAGGACAAATAGGACGGATAGGACAGATAGGACTCAGGTGGCTGCGCCAGTGCGATGCGTGCCGTGCGTTTGCTTTGTCCTATAGGTCCATCGGTCCTATTCGTCCTATAGGTCCTATCGTCCCCACCGCTACGCTTTGCGCCCCCGCACCGTGATGAACGCGCTGTGCCGCGGATCCATCCGCCCGAGGACCGCAGGCAGAGGAAAGTAGCCGGCCCCCGCGATCTTCACGTCGGTGAAGCCGTACGCCTCGAACATCTCGTGCAGGCCGCGGTAGTTGAAGATCGTCTTGTGCGTCCAGGTGCCGGTATACGGCGGCTTGCCGCGGTGCAACGCGAACGGATTGCCCAGCCCCGACATCCGCTCCGACACGTTCGTCAGCGAAAAGATCTGCCAGCCCATCACCGCCGCGAACACGTTGTGCCAGCTGCTGCCGTTCTCGGTGCTGATGACGGCGACGCCGCCCGGCTTCAGCAGCCGATGCACCTCGGAGACGAAGTTGTCGACGCTGGAGACGTGCTCGATCACCTGGTTCGCGTGGATGACGTCGAAGGCCGAAGAGGGAAGCTCCGGCATCGGCGCGTTGAGGTTCAGCTTCGAGACCTCGATGCCGAGGGCGCTCGCTTTCGCCGCCTGCTCGTCGACGAGCTCGACGCCGTAGACGCGCTTCGCACCGCAGGCGCGCGCAAGCTCCATCGTCCAGACGCCGTCGTCACAGCCGAGGTCCATCAGCGCCCCGCCGGTCGCGCCCGCATCGCGGACGAGGCCGATGATGTTGCGGCGGTTCAGAGCGGAGGCTTCGGCGTAGAGGCCGTTGAGGAACTTCCCGAGCACGCGCGCATTGTACCGGCCATGACCGCGAGCACCGTCACCACGGCCGCCTGACAGGCGATCTGCACGTGGATGAGCTGCCGCAACGTGTCGTGAAACAACGCGTACCCCCCGAGCTGCACGACCGTCATCGCTGAATAGAACCAGAGGAAGCGGAAGCGATGCAGCGCGACGAGCGACTGTCCGAGTAGATAGCCGAGCCAGCCGAGCAACGCCGCGACGCTCAGCTCCCCCAAGAGCGACGCTGCCGCCGTGAACTCGGGGCCGTAGAGCAGCAACAGGAGCTCGTGTCCGAAGAAGACGAAGACGGCAACGGCGACCGCGCCGAGCGCGGCGAAGGCGGCGCAGAACCGCAGCAGCATGCCGCCGGCCGCGCCTCCTCGCTCGCGATGGACCGTCAACGCCGGCACGGCCGCGGACGCGAACGGGATGGCGATCAGACCGATGCCGCGGACGAGCG
Source organism: Thermoanaerobaculia bacterium (assembly GCA_036380735.1). Taxonomy (GTDB): domain Bacteria; phylum Acidobacteriota; class Thermoanaerobaculia; order Gp7-AA8; family Gp7-AA8; genus DASVEE01. The sequence goes on from DASVEE010000073.1 coordinate 27,528, forward strand.
CGACCATCGCCCCATACGGCGCCGCCTCCGCCGCGTCGAACCAGCGCCGCACGACGAGCATGTCGACGTTCTGCTGCAACGCCAGGTTCAGCATCAGCAGAAAGTTCGGCGCAGCGAACGCGAGCAGCGGCCGCCATACCAGCGGCTCGCTAGTCTCGACGCGCAGCGCGCCGAGTTGCACGCGCGCCAGCAGCAATGCGGCGCCGAGCGACGCGACGTAGATGGCTATCGCCGCGGACGCCATGGCGGCAGCAAGCAACGCGGCCAACCCCAGCATGCGCAGCGCCGACTCGGCGACCGCGTTCACGCTGAAGCGGCGGAACTGCAGCGTTCCCTGCAGCACGGCCCGGTCGATCGTGAGCAGCACGTAGAGGAAGACCGCCGCGAGCGCCAGCGGCATCGTCCACGGCGAGCGGATGCCGAGCGTGCGCGTGGCCAGCCAGGCTCCGCCAATGGCGAGGGGCGACAGCGCGAGGGCAGCGAGGCTGACGCGCCGCCAGAAGCCGCGCCGCAGCGATGCGATCGCCGCCGCTTCGCCACGCTCGAGATGCAGCGCCGCGAAGTGGGAGATCGTCGGCACGATCGGACTGAGGGCGCCGCCGACCAGGTAGAGCACGGCCAGGCCGGTGGCGAAGTCGGCGTACTCGCGCGCGCCAAGGATCCGGCCGGCGAGCGCCACGAAGGCGATGCTCAGCAGCGAGGCGACGCCGGAGCCGGCGATCAGTTCGGCCGTGCTGCGGCGGGCGAGTGTCATCGGGAGGCGGTCGCCGCGGCAGCTCCGCCACGCTTCACCGCCACGACGAGGAGGGCCTTCGAGATGCGCCACAGCGCCGGCACGCGCCGGATGAGTTGCGCGCCCACGCGGTAGTGCCACGCACCTCCCCCTTCCGCGAGCGACAGATCGGCCGGGAGGACGTAGTGATGCTCGAGCTCCGGCCGTTCCCGGAAAAGACGATTCAGCCCGCCGTATGTCGGGGCGTAGCTGGCGTCGGTGAAATCCTCGCCGCGCTTCGTCAGCCGCAGGTAAGCGTTCGCCGCCCGCAACGGGAGGTAGGAGAGGAACGGCAGCCGGTAGTGCGGCTCGAGCGGCCAGAGCCGATTGGGGACGAGGAGGTAGAGCACGCCGCCCGGCCGCAGCGCGCGAGCGATCGCTTCCAGCGCCAGCCGGTGATCCGGCAGATGCTCGAGCACGTTGTCGAGCACGGCCACGTCATACCGGTCGCGCTCGATGAGCGACTCGATGCCGCAATGCCGCAGCTCGAGGTTCGGCACCGTGCCGTTCGCCTCCACCGCGGCGTTGTAGAGGATCGCGCTCGGCTCGAGACCGACTACCTGCCGGCACGTCCATGCCAGCGCCGCCGCGGTATGCGCGTAGCCGCAGCCGACATCGAGGACCTCCAGATCGGCGTCCGGACGCGTTCGGAACGGTCGCGTCGTTTCCAGCACTTGGCGCGCCGCATCGCGCGCACGCAGTCCGGCGGGATCGAACAGATCCAGATACCGCGGATCGCTCATGCCGCCTCGGCCGTCGCATCGATGACGATGGCCGCCGCCCAGTGCCGTGCCGCCGGTAGCCGCCGGAACAACCCGCGGTCGAGCCGCTCCGTCAGCCGCAACAGCCGCGTGCCCGCGGGCAGGCGCAGAAACGGAATGGCGCCGACGGCGAGGCAGTCGTAGAACTCGAACGCCACGCGGCCTCCCAGTTCCGTCTGCAGCCGGGCGAGATCGTCCCGCGTGAGCGGGTGCTCGTCCGGGGTGTGCGAGCCGGGGGTCAGCACGCGATAGAGCCGCGCCGCGGGGTGGTAAGCGAGCGGCTCGTAAAAGATGGCGCGCCCTCCCGGCTTCACGACGCGCCGAACCTCGGCCACGGCGCGGGCGAGATCCAGATGGTGCAGGATCCCGCTGCCGCAGACGACGTCGAATGAGGCATCTGCGAACGGCAGAGCCTCCGCATCCGCCTTCTGGAACGTGAGGCTTCCGGGCGGATACCCCTTCGCCCGCTCGGTAGCCCGCTCGATCGCGGAGGCGGAGATGTCGATCCCGGTGACGAGCGCCCCCTTCGCGGCCAGGTCGAACGCACAGCCACCCATCCCGCAGCCATACTCGAGCACCCGCTTGCCGGCAGCAGTCGCCAGGACGCGCTGGTGGTAGTCCCGCACCCCGCTGGAGAGCTCATAGAAGCCATTGAGTGCAGGGGCAGCATTGCGAAGGTAAGCCTCATCGTAGAAAAGCTGCTCGGAGGCCTTGCGATCGGTCACGTGGGGAGGATACCAAATCGCGGGAACGTGGCTTGGGTGTGCGGGGAATGGGACATGGGATCTATGGGACCAAATAGATCCATTGCCCATTCGTGGTACACCCAGGGCACGTTCACGCGCGAAAACGCGCCGCAAAAAGCGAAAGGCCCTCAGCGCTGTTGCACTGAGGGCCTTTCATAATATCCCGGCGGCGTCCTACTTTCCCACGCAGTTGCCCGCGCAGTATCATTGGCGATGCAGAGCTTAACTGCCGTGTTCGGAATGGGAACGGGT
>DASVEE010000074.1:0-79021 GCA_036380735.1 Thermoanaerobaculia bacterium
TCCTGCCTGACTCCCACAACGCCACCATCCGTCGCCGCTCGTCCACTGGTCCTCGACTCCAAGTCATCCCTTCTCCGTGAAGACATCCGTCAAGGATGTCCCCACGGCAGTGTCCAGGATGTCTACGTCTAGAACAGGGTGATTTTTCGCCTGAAGCGAAAAATCGGGTGAGGGGACGCGGCACAACACCAAGCCAGCTTCGAAGCAGCGTTTGTGGTGCACCGCGGCCCCTCACCCGCGTTCGCTTCGCTCACGTCTCACCCTCTCCCCGCAAAGGCCGGGGAGAGGGGCAACAAAGCAGCGGACGGCCCTCGTGGCGTCTCGTAAGTTAGCGCATATGGTGCAAAGCCCGGGGCTAGTGGGGCACACGCGGATCGCCGATGGCAGGGTCCCGCGTGCACCACGGAAGTCAATGAGGCGGTCCCATAGGTCCTATCTGTCCTATAGGTCCTACGTCCCCTTGCGCCACGCCTAAGTCCACTCCTCCCGGCCGGTCCGCCCTTTGCCGGGGGACCGGGAGTTCTTGCGGCGGTCGACGTCGGGCAGCGAGGCGTCGCGCGGGGGGCGGGTGCGCTCGAGCTCGTCGACGAACTTGATCGCTTCGTCGATCACCTCGTCCCACGACGACGCTTTCTTCGAGGCCGACCGCAGGCGGTCGCAATGGGCGCGGTAGACCTCGCCCCGGGCGATGGCCTGGTCGAAGCGCGCCCGGAACGAAGCGTCCTCGTTCGCGCGCCGGTTGAGGTAGCGGTGGAGGTCGGGGATGCGCTCGATGTGGCTGCAGAAGAGGATGATGTCGTTGCCGGCGAGCAGCGCCTGCTCCGTGATCTCCTCGTAGGAGCCGAGGTCGGAGACGGCGTGCATCTCCATGTCGTCGCTGACGGCGAGCCCCTCGAAGCCGATGCCGTCGCGGAGGACCTCCGTCGACATCTTGTGGCTCAGCGTCGCCGGCAGATCCGGCTCGTCGATCTGCGGGTACGTCCCATGGCCGATCATGATCGCCCCCGCGTCCCGCCCGAGCTGCGCGAACGGCACGAGGTGCCGGTTCAGCAGCTCATCCAGCGACGAATCGATGACGGTCGCCCCATAGTGAGGATCGGCCGACCCAACGCCGATGCCCGGCCAGTGCTTGAGGCACGAGGCCACGCCTTCGCCGTGCTGGCCCTTCATGAACGCCCCCGCCAGCTCGACCACGGTCTCGGGATCGCGGCCGAAGATGCGCCGCTCCAGCCCCTTGGGCGACACCGGCCCCGCGACGTCGACCACCGGCGCGAGGTTGCACTCGATGTCGAAGTAGCGCAACGCCATGCCGATGACCTTGCCGCCCCACTGCGCCATCTCGTGCGGGCGCTCCCCTTCGCCGAAGGCTTCAGCCGAGGGAAGGCCGGGGATGAGGTGCCGGAGGCGGTCGACGCGGCCCCCCTCTTCATCGATCATGAACAGCGGCGGCCGCCTGGCCGCGGCTTTCACCTCACGGACGAGGTCGACGAGCTGCTCGACACTCTGGATGTTCCGCCCGAAGAGCACGACCGCGTACGGGGACGTTTCGCGGAGAATGCGCCGCTCGAGGTCCGTGAGAGTTCTGCCGGTGAGACCGATGCCAAGTACCGCTGTTCCCATGCGGGGATGCATCCTAGCAAAGCAGCGGCCCACGTGCAGATTGGGCTCAGGGGAATGGGACTTATGGGACCAATAGGACCTATGGGAAGTCCTATCCGTCCTATTCGTTCTATCGGTCCTGTCACTCCACCAGGCGCTGCTTCAGCTCATACAGGCGGTTCAAGGCTTCGATCGGCGTCAGCCCGTCCAGGTCGATGGCGCGCAGCGCTTCCACGATGTCCTGCTCCTTCGTGGAGAACAGGCCCAGCTGGCTGGTCGGCGGCTTGGGGCCGCGCCGTCTGGTCTCTTCGACGAGGTCGCGCTCTTTGCGCTCCAGGGTGATGAGGATCTCGCGGGCGCGCTCGATGACGGACCGCGGGATGCCGGCGAGCTTGGCCACCTGGATACCGTAGCTCTTGTCGGCGGCGCCTTCGATCACCTTGCGCAGGAAGATGATCTGCTCGTTCCACTCTTTGACGGCAACGTTGTAATTCGCCACGCGCGGCTTCGTCTTCGCCAGGTCGGTGACCTCGTGGTAGTGCGTGGCGAAGAGGGTGATGCCGCTGCGCGCGGGGTTGTCGTGGAGGTATTCGATGATGGCCCAGGCGAGCGACAGGCCGTCGAAGGTGGCCGTGCCGCGGCCGACCTCGTCGAGGATGATCAGCGAGCGGTCGGTGGCGTTGTTCAGGATGTTCGCGGTCTCGTGCATCTCGACCATGAAGGTCGATTCGCCGCGCGCGAGCTGGTCGGACGCCCCGACGCGCGTGAAGATGCGGTCGAAGATGCCGAGGCGGGCTTTGGCGGCGGGGACGAAGGAGCCGATCTGGTTCATCAGGACGATCAGCGCGACCTGGCGCAGGTACGTCGACTTGCCGCCCATGTTCGGTCCGGTGATGACCTGGATGCCGTTGCGCTCGCGCACGATGTCGGTGGCGTTGGGGATGAAGCGCTCGGCGGCGATCTGCTCGATGACCGGATGCCGTCCGTCCTCGATGCACAGCTCCGCCTCCTCCGACAGCGACGCCCGCACGTAGCGGTGGCGGACGGCGATGGTGGCCAGTGAGCCGAGCGAGTCGACCTCGCCGACGGCGCGCGCGGTGGCGAGGATCGCGGGGCTGACTTTGGCCACGTCCGCGAGCAGCTCCTCGTACAGGCGGAGCTCGATGGCGATGGCCTTCTCTTCCGCGCCGATGATCTTCTCTTCCAGCTCTTTGAGGTCGGGGGTGATGTAGCGCTCGGCGTTGCTGAGCGTCTGCTTGCGGATGTAGTCGGCCGGGGCCTTGGCCAGGTTCGCCTTGGAGATCTCGATGTAGTAGCCGAAGACGGAGTTGTAGCGGATCTTGAGCGAGGAGATGCCGGTGCGCTCTTTCTCGCGCGTCTCGATCTGCATCAGCACCGACTTGGAGTCGCGGGCGATGGAGCGCAGCTCGTCGAGGTTCGGGTCGACGCCGCCGAGGATGGTGCCGCCGTCGCGCGCGGAGATGGGGGGATTCGGGTCGACGGTGGCGGCGATGCGCGAGATGACGTCGTGCAGCGGATCGAGCCCGACGCGGAGCTTGCCGAGGAGCGGGCCCTGGAGCGGCTCCATGAGCGTGCGTAGCTCTTCGACGGCGAGGAGCGATTCGGCGAGGGTGAGGCATTCGCGCGGCGTGGCGGTGCGCAGCGTGATGCGCGAGGCGACGCGCTCGAGGTCGGCGATTTTTGCCAGGCGCGCCACCATCTGTTCGAGCACGGCGCGCGTGCGCGTCAGCTCGTCGACGGCGTCGTGGCGGTCGAAGATCGCCTCGCGGTTCATCAGCGGGCGCGTGATCCAGCGGCGGAGCATGCGCGCGCCCATCGCCGAGCGCGTGGCGTTGACGACGCTCCACAGTGAGGCGCGCGGCCGCCCCGCGTCGCGGGAATCGAGCACTTCGAGGTTGGCCAGCGTGGCGGCGTCGAGCTGCAGAAAATCGCCGTCGTTGTCGACGCGCAGCGACTGCACGTGATCGAGCGTCTTCTTGTGGCTCGCCGAGGCATAGCGCAGCGCGGCGCCGGCGGCGGCGATGCGGGGATCGTCCCCTTCCAGGCCGAAGCCGCGCAGCGACTGCGTGCCGAAATGCTTCGAGAGGTACTCGTGCGAGCCGACGGGCTCGAAGAGCGACGGCTCGACGGCGGTCGCGGCGAGGCCGAGCTCGCGCGCCTGCCGCTCGATGCCGTTGCCGTCGCGCGGAAAGATCGCCTCCCGCGGTCCGAAGCGGGCCACGTCGTCGCCGAGGCGGGCGTCATCCGCGGTGCCGTAGGTGGTGACGAAGAAGTCGCCGGTGGAGACGTCGAGGTACGCCGCGCCGACGCGCTCGTTCGCATCGACGAGGGCCACGAGGTAGCAGCTCTCACGCTCGACGATCGAGCTCTCCGTCGCCGTGCCGGGGGTGACGATGCGGACGATCTCGCGCCGCACGAGCCCCTTCGCGGCGGACGGCTCCTCCACCTGATCGCAGATGGCCACGCGCAGCCCGTGCCGGATCAAGCGGGCGATGTAGCCGTCGGCCGAGTGATACGGCACGCCGCACATCGGCGTCTCGTACTCCTGCCCCTTGTTCCGCGCCGTGAGGACCAGGTCGAGCAGCGGCGCCGCCTTCTCCGCGTCCTCGAAGAACATCTCGTAAAAGTCGCCGAGCCGGTAGAAGAGGATGGCATCCGGGACCTGGCGCTTGATCTCGAAGTACTGCTCGAGCATCGGGGTGAGTTTCATGGGGCGGGACATTTAGGCGGGATTTTAAAGGCGAAGTTCGAATTTCGAAGTTCGAATGAAGAATTGGGAAGGGGGACCGGTGCAGCCGAGGGAACTCATACGAGCCAGAGGATCCGGAGAACGGAATCGCACTAGCCAAACCCCATCGCGGTGAAGGCGTTCGCGCGCGGTCCTCAATTCTTCATTCGAACTTCGAAATTCGAAATTCTCATCTGCCCGGCCTTCTGATCCTCAACAGCTTCCCCGTCTCCGCCTCCAACTCCACCACATACGCCTCCCTCAGCCCCGTGTGCGGCACCCGGTCCACCAGCACCACCCACCGCGCTTCGGGCGCGCCTTCGCCCGCTCGTGCGGCGGCGACGTGCACGACCTCGTAGTTGCGGAAGCGGGGGCGGTCGCGCTCGCGGAGGATGGCCAGGGCGATGCGGCCGGCGTCGTTCGACAGGATGCGGCCGCGGCGGCGGGACGGATCCTCGGCTCCCGACAGCAGCAGGAAGAGGATCGCGCAGAGCAGAATCCAGCCGGAGTAGAGAGGCCAGAAGCGGCGGGGGCGGCGGAGCACGCTGGTATCATAGCCGTCTCATGCCGACGCTCAGCCGCGAGGAGATCACCGAGCGCCTCATCGCGATCGTGAGGAAGGAAAAGAACCTTCCGGACGACCAGCTCGATCCGGCCACGCCGCTGGCCGAGGCGGGGATCGATTCGCTGGATTCCCTGCAGATCCTGTTCGGGATCGAGGAAGAGTTCCACATCTCCATTCCGGACGACCGGGCGCGCGCGATCCGCACGTTCGGCGACATGATCGACACGGTCGAGCAGCTCCTTCCCGGCGCATGACGCGCGTCCTCGTCACCGGCATCGGCCTCGTCTCCTGCTTCGGCCGCGGCAGGGAAGCAGCCGTCGACGCGCTCCGCCAGGGGCGCAGCGGCATACGCACCATCACCAGCATCGATCCTTCGTCCCTCAACGGCCGCATCGCCGGTGAAGTGCCGGCGCACGAGGCGGAGCCGCGCGGCGTCGACCGCTTCACGCGCTTCGCCCTGATGGCGGCGGAGGAAGCGGCGCAGCAGGCGGGCTATGGCGATCTTCGTCCAAATCATGACCCCGAGCGTGTCGGCGTCCTCATCGGCACCGGCCTCGGCGGCTGCGAGACGCTCGACGCCAGCTACAAGCGGCTGTACGCCGAGAACGCGCGCATCGCGCCGATGTCGATTCCGTCGTCGATGTACAACGCGGCGTCGAGCGCGGTCTCGGCGAAGCTCAACGCGCGGGGCATCTCGTACGCGGTCGTCTCCGCCTGCGCCTCCAGCGCGCACGCCATCGGCCTGGCCTATCAGGCCATCAAAGCGGGTCAGGCGGACGCGGTCTTCGCCGGCGGCGCCGACGCTCCTCTCACCATCGGCATCATCAAGGCGTGGGAAGCGATGCGCGTCCTGGCCATCGACAACGACGATCCGGCCGGCGCGTGCCGTCCGTTCAGCGCCGACCGCAAAGGACTCGTGCTGGCCGAAGGCGCCGCGGTGCTGTTCCTGGAGTCGGAGGAAAGCGCCCAACGCCGCCACGCGGCTGTGCTCGGGGAAATCATCGGCTTCGGCGCCACCAGCGACGCCGGCCACATCACCGACCCCTCGGCCGACGGCGCCGCGCGCGCCATGCGCCTGGCGATGCGCGACGCGAAGCTCGCCGCGACCGACCTGCACTACATCAACGCCCACGGCACCGCGACGCGCGCCAACGACGCCACCGAGACCGCCGCCATCAAAGCCGTCCTCGGCGACGCCGCCTACGGCATCCCGGTCAGCTCCACCAAGTCACTGCACGGCCACGCCATGGGAGCCTCCGGTGCCATCGAGATCGCCTGCTCGCTACTGGCGCTGAACGCCGGCTTCCTCCCCCCGACCATCAACCTGACGGCGCCCGATCCCGCCTGCGACCTGGACTACGTCGCCAACGAAGCGCGGGAAACCACCGCCAGGATGTTTCTTTCCAACTCTTTCGGGTTCGGGGGGATGAATGCGGTGGTGGCGGTACGGGGCGCCGGATAGGACAGATAGGGCGAATAGGACCTATAGGACGAATGGCTACGCTGCTTTGGCCTATCCGTCCTATCGGTCCTATTCGTCCTATTCGTCCCATCGGTCCCACGGCGCCAGACGATGGCAACCCATTTGCTTTGCTGAGTTCGATCGTTATGATGCCGCGCCAATACGGAGGAAACGGCCTTTGATCGTCGAAAAGAAGCATCTCGACAACTTCACGATTCTTTACGTGGAAGGGCTGATCAAGCTCGGCGAAAGCGCTGAGTTTTTCTCCGCCGCGCTGGAGAACGTGCTCAAGAACGAGAGCACGAACGTGATCATCGACTTCACGAAGATCGACTACATCGACTCGACCGGGATCGGTGAGCTCGTCGGCTACCTCGGAAAGTTCTCGGGGCAGAACCGCAAGCTGATTCTGGTCAACCCCTCGGACCGGATCCAGAAACTGCTCAAGCTCGCCAAGCTCGATTCAGTCTTCAAGATCTACACGTCCGAAGAGGAAGCCGTCGCGGCGGAGTCGTCGGCTCCCAGTTCCGCGAAGGCCTGACGCGTCCGGCCGCGGGCCGACCCGGATAGGACCTGTAGGACGGATGGGACTTAGCGGTCCTGTTCGTCCTATCGTTCTCTGTGGTACACCCGTATCCACATGAGCTGTCGCCTGACCAACGTCTATCGCGGGTCCCTCGTCGAGTCGGTCCACCACGGGTCGATTGCCGTCGTCGATTCCACCGGGCGTCTCCTGGCCTTTGCCGGTGACCCGGCGCTGCGCACCTTCCTCCGCTCGGCGGCCAAGCCGTTCCAGGCCATCCCGCTCCTCGAGTACGGCGGGATCGAGGAGTTCGAGCTGACCCCGGAGGAGATCGCGATCACCTGCGGCTCCCACGGCGGGGAGCCGGTCCACGTCGCCACCGCGGCTGCTCTGCTCCGCAAAGGTGAGCTCGACGAGAGCGACCTCCTCTGCGGCGCGCACCTCCCCTACGACGAGAAAGCCTCCGCCGAGCTGCGCGCCTCCGGCGAGGAGCCGTCGCCGCTGCACAACAACTGCTCCGGCAAGCACGCCGGGATGCTCCTGGCGACGCAGGTCATGGACGTCCCCTCCTCCCGATACATCGACGCGGAGCATCCGCTGCAGGTCCTGATGCGCGAGACCGTCGCGGAGTTCGCCGGGCTCACGCCGGCCGAGGTGCCGGTCGGCATCGACGGCTGCGGCGTGCCGGCGTTCTACCTGTCGCTCCATCGCACCGCGTTCGCCTACGCGCGGCTGATGGCGGGCGGCGTCGACCAGTACATCGAGAGCGGCTCGAAGGTCGTCGAGGCCATGACCTCGCAGCCGCACTTCGTCGGCGGCCACTGGACCATGACCACGCCGCTGATGACCGCGTTCCAGGGGGAGCTGCTGGCGAAGGAAGGAGCCGAGGGCCTCTACGCCATGGCGCTCTCCCCCGCCCTGAACGCCGAATTGACCGATACGCTGCGCGTCGCGGATGATGTGGCGGTCGGCATCGCGCTGAAGATCGATGACGGCTCGATGGGCCGCGGGCGCAATCCGGTCATTCTCCGGACGCTCGAGCTCCTCGGCATTGACGTCTCGGCGCGCCCGGAACTGCATCGTTATCGCGAATGGCCGCTGCACAACGCCGCCGGTACGCCGGTGGGCGAAGTGCGCGCCGAATTCGAACTGGAGATCGTATGAAGAAGGCACTCGTGCTGTTGAGCCTCGTGGCTCTGGTGGGTTGCAAGACGGTCGGCGTCTCGACGACCGCGGGCGGCTACGCCGAAGTGTCACCACAAATTGCGAACGAGATGATTCTCGACTCGCGGCAGGTCGTCATCCTCGACGTGCGCCCCGCCAGCGACTACCGCGGCGCCAAGGGACACATCGCCGGCGCCCTCAGCGCTCCCTTCGAGACGATCGAGCGCCAGTTGCCGGAGCTGTTGCCGTATCAGAACGAAACGGTGCTGGTGTATGGCGATTCGTCGACGGACGGGGCGGTAGCGGCCAAACTGCTGAGCCTCGCCGGCTTCCGGAACGTCGTGCACGTGTCCGACGGGATCCAGGGATGGATTGAACTCGGATACCGCACTGTTCACTCGCATTAACTATGAACCGTCGACTCCTGCTCGCCGTCATCGCCACGTTCGTCGCGGCTTCCTCCTTCGCCGCTCCGCTGACTGAAGCCAACCTCAAGGCGTACGTCGCCAAGGCGCTGCCGCGCTGCCCGGGCGGCACCATCGCGCTCGAGCCGATCCGCCAGGCCGTGCTCCCCGCCGGCTTCAACGTCTACGCGGTGACGCTCCGCTCGTCGGACGAGTACTGCGGCACGCAGAAGTACCTCCTCGTCTCGCCGCGCACCCAGCAGGTGCTGGTAGCCAGCTCGATCATCCCGCTGGCCGAGGATGGGCGGCCGGTGAACGTGCGCGCGTCGGAGCAGGCGTCGCAGATCCTCAAGACCCCGATCACGGCGCAGATCTCGCCGTTCCCGCTGCCCGACGGCATCAAGGCCGTCCGCCTGATGAAGCAGACGCCGTACGGCCCGTTCGGCTACAACGGCTTCATCGACGCCTCGGAGCGCTTCATCCTCGTCGGCCTGCGCGGCAACCTCGCCACCGACCCGGCCAAGACGCTGCGTGACTCGCTCGGTCTCGAGAACGGCGTCAAGCGCGGGACCGGCAAGGTCGAGATCATCGAGCTGTCCGATTTCCAGTGCCCCACCTGCGCCCGCGCCCACAAAGCGCTCGAGCCGGTGATCCAGAAGAACCTCGGCAAGGTCAACTACATCCGCATCGACCTGCCGCTCTTCGAGCACCACGAGTGGGCCATCCCCGCCGCCCTCGGCGGCCGCGCCATCCAGAAGGTGGCTCCCGCGAAGTACTGGGAGTACGTCGACTACGTCTTCGTGAACCAGGAACAGATCGGCAAGATGAAGTTCGACACCGTCCTGCAGAACTGGGTGGACGATCACGATCTCAACTGGGCCGCGATCGAGAAGGAGTACCGCAACACCCAGGCGCGCCAGCAGATCCTCGAGCAGGTCGCCCGAGCGTTCGACCTCGGCGTGAACTCCACCCCGACCTTCATCGTCAACGGCCAGATCCTCGGCTACGGCCCGGAAGGATCCTTCACGATCAACAGCGTCCGCCAGGCCCTCGGCCTGCCCGCCGAAGCGGCGAAGCCCGCCGCCAAGCCCGCCGCGAAGAAAAAGTAACGATAGGACGAATAGGACCGATAGGACCTATAGGACGGATGGGACTCAGCCGAGTCCCGTCTGGCCTGTAGGTCCTTTTTGCTTTCGTCCTATTCGTCCTATCTGTCCTATTCGTCCTATAGGTCCTATCGTTCCCCGCCGCCCTACCAGCCGATGCTGACCTTGGCTGAGTAGCTGCGCTCCTCCGCCTGCGTGGCTTCCACCACGAACTTGGGCAGCAGGAACGACAGCCTGACCCCCACCGTGTAGCGGTTGGAATCGAACTCGCCGCTGAGCGTGCGTACGTCCGGGATCGTCCCCTCGGCGTCGACGCGCATGCGGCCTACGGCGGCGTAGGGGGTGACGGGGCCGAAGCCTTTCGACAGGAACGCTTCGACGCCGTAGGTCTTGCAGTCGTATTCGTCGATGCCCTGCAGCGTGGAGTAGCTGGCGCGCACGGCGAGCGTCGGCTTGACGATGCCGCCGTTGATGATCGGGAAGTCCAGCGAGCCGCCCCAGAGCTCGAGGTCGAGGTCGGGGATGCGGGCGTAGGTACCGGCGATGGTGGCGGCGCCGAGGCCTTTGCTCACCACGAGGCGCGGGACGAAGAGGTACTTGTCGACGTCGGAGTCGGTCGCGGCCTGCCAGAACTCGGAGTCGCTGTCGACCTCGACGGCCGTGGCGGCGATGCCGACGTCGAAGCCGAGGAGGCCGGTCGCGCGCGCCGGCTCGACGGGGGTGGCGTAGATGGCCTGGCCGACGATCAGCGAGAATTGCTCGAACTGCTCGTCGGTGATGGTCGGATCGAAGTGGATCGTGCCGTCGTCATCCTCGCTCTGCGCGTGCAGCGGAGCGGCGACGAGCGTCACCACGAGCAGCATCAGAAAAGCTGCGAAATGAAGTCGTTGCTTTGCAGAAACCCCGCGGGAGTGAAGGCGATCCGCGAGCCGTCCCGCCGCAGCCACCCGTCCCGTAAACCTTGCTCGATCCATTCGATGCCCTCCTGACCGCAAAGACTCGCGATGTCTTCATAGTGTATGCCGGAGGTGCGCCGCAACTGGAGAAACAGGAGCTCGCGGCGCTTCTCGTCTGCGCCGAGCTCCTCCTCGAAGTCCATCGCGCTGGGCGAGGCGTCGATGTAGCGGTGGATGTCGCGCGTGTTCGCGAAACGGCGCGTGCCGAGGAAGGAGTGCGCGGCGAGCCCGAGCCCGTGGTACTCGGAACGTGTCCAGTAGCGGAGGTTGTGGCGGCACTCCTCCCCCGCGCGGGCGAAATTGGAGATCTCGTATTGCTGGAGGCCGGCCTGCCCGAGGCGCTCGATGGCGTCGAGGTACTGCTCGGCGACGAGATCGTCCTCCGGCAGCATCACGCGGCCGCGCGCAACCTGCACCTGCAGCGGCGTCTTCTCCTCCAGGTCGAGCATGTAGAGCGACAGATGCCCGACGCCGAGCTGCGTCGCCACGTCGAGCGTCTCGCGGAACGACTCCGCCGTCTGCCTCGGTAGCCCCAGAATCAGGTCGAGGTTCGCCCGGAAGCCGGCGCCGACCGCGGAACTGACCGCGTCGATGGCGCGCTCCCGGCCGTGAATGCGGCCGATGGCGGAGAGCTCTTCGTCGACGAACGACTGCACGCCGATGGAGAGGCGGTTGACGCCGAGCTCACGCCACGCGGCGAGCGACTCCGCGGTCACGTCTTCTGGGTTCGCCTCGATGGAGAACTCGCAGTCGCCGGCCAGCACGAAGGTGTCACGCAACGCGGCGACGACGCGGGTCAGATTGTCGATGCTGGTGCGGGAAGGCGTGCCGCCGCCAAAGTAGACGGTGTCGACGATGCGCCGATGGGACAGAGGGGACGTCCCATCCGTCCCATCCGTCCCATCTGTCCTATTTGTCCCATCGGTCCCATCGCCCGCGTCCCCCTTGGCCGCGATCTCGCGCAGCAGGGCCTCCGTGTAGCGGTCCTGCAGCGTCAGGTCGGTGGAGATGGCAAAGGGGCAATAGGTGCAGTGGACGCGGCAGAACGGGAGGTGAACGTAAAGGCCGAGAGTCATGAAGGCAGAACGCAGAACGCAGAACGCAGAATGAAGAAATCCTCTGTCTGGTTCTTCGTTCTGCGTTCTGCGTTCTCCATTCTTTATAATTTAGCCAAATGTCCGACGCGCCCCCTCCCAATCGCCGCGCCCGCCTCCTCTGGACCCTTCTCGGGGCGATGGTGCTCGTCGGGCTTCTGCCCCTCATCGTCTCGCACTACTTCCTCCAGGGGATCAACCGCGATTCGCTCGAAACGCTCGAAAAGAAGTACCTGACGCGGTCGGCCGTCAGCATCGCCACCGACGTGCAGAACCTCCTCACGAACAACCGGCAGCAGCTCTCGAAGATCGCGGGCAGCATCCGCGTCCTGCGCAACGCTCTGCCTCCCGGCACCGATCCGTTCACCTACGCCGCCGGGGGTCCGTGGATCACCGACTACATGACGCCCGACAGCGACCTGATTGCGCTGCAGGTGGTCAACACGAACGGCCAGGGACCGGAGGCGAAGCCGGAGAAGCTCGACGCCACGATCGTGCAGGAGCTCGTCCTGGCCCGACAGGTCGCGCTCGCCGGCCAGGAGTCGACCGGCCGCATCCAGCACGTCTCGTCGATGAACGTCCCCGCGGTGGTGCTCGCGGTGCCGGTCGTCGATGGAGGGCGCGTCACCGGCGCCGTCGTCGGGCTCGTCAGCCTGCGCCGCATCGTCGACCGCATCCGCGAGGAAGGCAAAGGCGACGTCACGGCGTTCGTCGTCGACCGCGACGGCAAGGTGCTGATCCACAGCGAGCCCGCCATCGAAGTGCAGCATCCGAACTACTCGAGCCTCAAGCTCGTGCAGGCGTTCGCGAAGGCGCCGCAGGTGCGTCTCACCGAGTCGTACGTCGACACCGCCAACGGCCGCAACGAGCGCGTCCTCGGCACGGTCGCCGCCGCGGCGCAGAACGTCGCCGTCATCGTGCAGAAGCCGGAGAAGCGCGCCTTCGCCTCGGTCGATCAAATGATGCGCGCCACGATCCAGTGGGGCTCGATCGCGCTGCTCCTGGCCATCGCCGCGGCGATCCTCTTCGCCTCGGGCATCGCCCGGCCCATCCGCCTGCTGGCCGACCGCTCGCGCGAGATCGCCAACGGCAACTACCAGCAGCGCGTCGACATCAAGAGCCGCAACGAGATCGGCGACCTCGCGCAGAACTTCAACGTGATGTCCGAGTCGATCGAGACCGCCATCGAGCAGCTCAAGAAGGCGGCGCACGAGAACCACCTCCTCTTCATCAATTCCGTGCGCATGCTCGCCGCGGCGATCGACGCGAAAGATCCGTACACGCGCGGCCACTCGGAGCGCGTCGCCCGCTACTCGATCGCCATCGGCAAGAACCTCAACCTCGAAGAGCGCGACATGAAGAACCTCCGCATCAGCGCGCTGCTCCACGACGTCGGCAAGATCGGCATCGACGACCGCATCCTGCGCAAGCCGGGCGCGCTGTCGGAGGAAGAGTTCGAGATCATGAAGCAGCACCCCGCCAAGGGCGCGGCGATCATGGGCGGCGTTTCGCAGCTCATCGACATCGTTCCGGGCATGAAGTACCACCACGAGAAGTGGAGCGGCGGCGGCTACCCCGACAACCTCGAGGGCGAAGAGATCCCGATGCAGGCGCGCATCGTCGCCATCGCCGACACGTTCGACGCGATGACCACGAACCGCCCGTACCAGAAGGCGATGGAGCTCGGCTACGTCGTCGACAAGATCAAGAGCTTCGCCGGCACGCGTTTCGACCCGCGCGTGGTCGAGGCGTTCGTCAACGCCGTCAAGCGCGGCGACATCCAGATCGAAGAGCAAGTGCGAGGCGCCGCCTGATCCACGCGCTCGCACTGACGCTCTCGCTGCTGGCCGCCTCCGACTCCGCCTGCGAACGCAGCGTGATGTACCTGATGCGCGGCCAGTACGGCGCCGCGCTGCGCCAGCTCGACGGCGCGAAGAGCGGCGGCGCGTCCGAGTCGGACGTGGAGAACCTGCGCGGCCTCACCTACCTGCTGTCGGGTGACGCGAAGCAGGCGCTGGCTTCCTTCGACCGCGCGCTGGCCCTCAAGCCGGCGCTGCAGGAAGCGCGGTTCAACCGCGCGCTGGCGATGCTGCAGCTCGGCGAGCCGGCCCGTGCCTCCGCGGAGCTGCAGAAGATCTACGCCGACGAAGCGTCGCCACTGCGCGCCGCCGCCGCGTACCACAACGGCCTGGCGCTCGATGCGCTGAAGAAGACAGCCGAGGCGGAGCAGTGGCTGGAGCGGGCGCTGACGCTCGATGCGTCGTACGACGCGGCGCTGCTCTACGTCGGCATGCTCCGCGAGCGCCGCGGCGACCTGCAGGGCGGCGGACGCGCGTACCTCGATTACCTCAAGCGCCATCCCCACTCCGTCGTGGCGATGCTGCGCTTCGGGATGTCGGCGCACCGCGCGGGCCGCACCGACGTCGCGACGACATACCTCAAGAAAGTCACGGAGCTGGCTCCCGACTCGGCCGAAGCGGTCGAAGCGCGCAAGTTCCTCGTGATGTGGGAGTGACGCGTGGCCTTCCTCCGCATCCTCGATGAGCTACTGACCACCACCGACGGCTCCATCGCCGCGCTGTTCCTCGACTATGAGGGAGAGACGGTGGAGCTGCTGTCGCATCGCGACATCGCCCGAGACGACCTCAAGATCATCGGCGCCTACCAGGGCATCTTCCTCATGCAGCTCAAGCGGGTCTGCACCCACCTCGACGCCGGCAGCCCGGTGAGGTTCAAGGTCGAATTCGCCGAGACCAAGGTGCTGAGCTACGACCTCCGCGACGGCTACTACGTGGTCCTGGTCATGGAGACGGAGTCCAACGAAGGCCTGGCGTGGCACCGCCTGGCCATGTGCCGCGAAAAGCTGATCGCGGAGATGTGACCGGCCCGATAGGACCTATGGGACGAATAGGACCTATAGGACGAATGGGACCTATGCAGGATGCGTTTCTATCCGCCCTGCGTAAGCACCCGCCATCGACGATACGCGTGCAACCACTAGCCCCGGGTTTCACCCGGGGTGGCGTTACGCAGCCGTTGTTTCACGCGTCCCCGGGCGAAGCCCGGGGCTAGTGGATGCGCCCGTAACGTTGATGGCACGGTTCCGGTGCACCACGGAAGGCATCGGCAGTCCTATAGGTCACATCTGTCCTATAGGTCCTATAGGTCCTATCCGTCCTATAGGTCCTATCCGTCCCATAGGTCCTATCGTAGCCCCCCCCTACTCCGCCGCCGCTTCCTCCGGCGTTTCCAGGGTCTCCAGACTCGACAGGATCGTTTCGATCCGGTCGCGGATCTCTCCGCGTTCTCTCTTGAAGCGGTCGTGTTCTTCTTCCAGCGTTTCCAGTCTGGTCGACGTCGTGTCGGCGTCGGTCAGGCGGCCTTCCAGCTCGCTGACGCGCGTGCGCAGCTCGTCGCGTTCGCGGCGGAGGTCCTGGATCATGGAGACGGCTCGTTCCACGCGCTCGCTGAGGCGGGCGAGGATCTCGCCCTCTTCGGTGCCGCTCAGCATGACGCGCTCATCGCGGTTCTTGTTCTTGTTGTTGCTCACTCGCACTCTCCCGTTACGAAAGTAGTTTGACCGGCAGCAGCTCCGCGACGCGGGTGGCGAGCTGCGTGTGCAGCGCGCTCACCTCGTCCTGCGTGAGCGAGCGGTCGAATGCCTGATACCACATGCCGAGCGTCGTCTTGACGGCCGTCTCCCCTTCCGGGAGCCAGCGGTCGCGCAAGCCGACCTCGTGCAGATGCGGCACGTCGAGCCCACGGATCGTCTCGACGATGCGCGCGTATTCGAGGTCGCGCTCGTGCGTCACCGCGAGAATCATCGGCACGCCCGGATAGCGCGCGACTTGCGCCATCTTCCACTCCGCTCCGGCGCCGAGGAACGCCTGCAGGTCGATCTCGGCGACGGCGACGTCGCCCTTCACGTCAAATTGCTGCAGCACTTCCGACGCCAGGAAGCCGACGTGCGCCACGACGCGATCGCCGTGCTTCGCCACCGCGCGCTTCCCTTTGCGCAGCCACGGCGTCTCGGACGCCTCGTACGTCAGCGTCACGTGCAGCTTCGCCGCGAGCTGCTCGACGATGCCCTTGATGTCGAAGAAGTCGACCTCGCGCTTCTGCTCGTTCCACTGTGAGCCGAGCGAGCCGTACATCAGCACGGCGACGCGATGCCGCTCGTTCACCCCATCGCCCGCGCGGTGATACGTGCGGCCGACCTCGAACAACGCGCCGTCGCGCGTGCCGTACGAGCGGTTGTACGCCGCCGTCTCGAGCAGCCCCGGGATCAGCGAGAGCCGCATCGACGCGATGTTCTCGTTCAGCGCGTTCGTGATCGCCAGCGCCGTCTCCTCGGAGAACAGCGGGTTGTGCTTCGGATGGATGAATGAGTAGTTGACGACCTCCGTGAGGCCGGAGCCGACGAAGATCTGGCGCACATGGTCTTCCAGCTCGCCGATGACGTACGGGCGCGTGTCGCCGGTCGTGAGACGCGGCAGGTGCGCCGGCACTTTGTCGTAGCCGTAGAAGCGGAGCACTTCCTCGATGAGATCCATCTCCTCGAAGATGTCGCCGCGGTACGTCGGCACCGTGATCGCCAGCTCCTCGCCCTGCGCTTCGGCGCCGAAGCCGAGGCGGCGGAAGAGCTCGAGCGCATAGCCGAGGCCGACGACGCCGCCGGAGGCCATCGACAGCTTCTCGGCGCGCAGGCGCAGCGTCTTCGGCTGCGTCTCCACGGCTACGACGTCGAGGATGTCGCCATCGCGTTCACCGCCGGCGAGCTCGTGGACGAGTCGTGAGGCATAGTCGATCGAGGCGACGGTGTCGTTCGGATCGATGCCCCGCTCGAAGCGGTACGACGCATCGGTCTTGAGGCCGAGGCGGCGCGCCGTGCGGCGGATGACCGACGGCTCGAACCAGGCGCATTCGAGGAGGATGTTCTTCGTCGCGTCCGTGATCTCGGACTCGAAGCCACCCATGATGCCGCCCATGCCGATCGAATGCTGCGCGTCGGCAATGACGACGGTCTCGGCGTCGATGGTGCGCGTCTCGCCGTCGAGCGTCTTCATCGTCTCGCCCGGCTTCCCCGCGCGCACGATGATCGTCGCCTCGGCGAGTCGGTCGAGATCGTACGCGTGCATCGGATGGCCGGTGGCGAGCATGACGTAATTCGTCACGTCGACGATGTTGTTGATCGGGCGCAGGCCGACGGCTTCGAGACGGCGCTGGATCTTCTCCGGCGACGGCTTCACCGCCACGTTGCGGATCACAAGGGCGCTGAAGCGGCGGCACATCTGCGGCGCTTCGATACGGATCGTGACCGGTGCCGTACCGGTCGGCACGCTTGGCTCGTGCGGCTTCCTGACCTCGCGGCCGAGAGCGGCGGCGAGCTCGCGCGCCATGCCGAGGTGCGACATCGCGTCGACGCGGTTGGTGGTGATCTCGAGGTCGAACACGAGATCCGAACCGTGCGGCTCCGTCGCCTCGACCGCATGGCCGATCTCGGTAAAGCGCTGCTCGAGCTGAGCGTCGCTGAGATCGGAGAGGTCGAGGTAATCGTTGAGCCAGTCGCGCGAGAGTTTCATGGGACGCGGATTGTATTAGAAGCGCACCCGGCTCAGAACGCTCTCCGCCGCATCGTGCGGATTGTTCCGCTTGCGCAGGACGTCTTCGAGCATCTGCTCGTAGTCTTCCCGGGAGATGCTGCCGCCGATCAGGCGCGTCATGAACGTTTCCTTGAGCTGCGTCTCGATGCGGATGCGGACGCGCTCGCGGTTGCGCCGGTCGAGCTCCCCCGAGGCGGCGAGGTAGTCGTAGTGCTTGATGATGGCCTCGTCGAGCTCCTGGATGCCCTCGTTCTTCGACGCTACGGTCTTCACGATGGGCGGCACCCAGTCGCCATGCTCCTCGACCAGCGACATCATCATCGTCACCTCGGTCACCGTTTTGTCGGCGCCGGGGCGATCGGCCTTGTTGACGACGAAGACGTCGCCGATCTCCATGATGCCGGCCTTGATGGCCTGGATGTCGTCGCCCATGCCGGGGACGAGGACGACGAGGTTCGTCTGCACCGTGCGCACGACTTCGACCTCGTCCTGGCCGACGCCGACCGTCTCGACGAGCACGATGTCGAAGCCGGCTGCGTCGAGGAGGTCGACCACGTCATTCGTCGCCTTGGCCAGCCCGCCAAGAAAGCCGCGCGTGGCCATGGAGCGGATGAAGACGCCGCGGTCCGTGTAGAGCTCCGCCATGCGGATGCGGTCGCCGAGGATCGCGCCGCCGGTGAACGGCGACGTCGGGTCGACTGCGACGATGCCGACGCGCTTCCCGAGCTTCCGGTAGTGCTTGGCCATCGAAGCGACGAGCGTCGATTTCCCCGCACCCGGCGAGCCGGTGATGCCGATGATCCGTGCCCGTCCCGTCGCGGGGTAGACCTCCGCGAGGAGACGCGTGGCGCGGTCGTCGTGCGACTCGACGAGCGAGATGCCGCGCCCGAGGAGGCGAGCCTTCCCGGCGAGGATGCCGTCGATGATGGGTTGGAGGTCGCTCATGGGAGGAAAGATGAACGCAGAACGCAGAACGCAGAATGAAGAACGTAGAAGTTTCTCAATTCGACGTTCTGCGTTCTGCGTTCTGCATTCATGCTTTTCAATCCCTACTTGCCGGTCAGCAGGTTCCTGGCGATGACCAGCCGCTGGATCTCGCTGGTGCCTTCGCCGATCGTGCAGAGCTTCACGTCGCGGTAGTACTTCTCCGCCGGGAACTCCTTGATGAAGCCGTAGCCGCCGAAGATCTGCACGCCTTTCTCCGTCGCGCGGACGGCGACTTCCGAGGCGTAGAGCTTGGCCATGGCGGAGAACTGGGTGACGCGCTCCCCCTGATCCTTGATCGTCGCGGCGCGGTACGTCAGGAGGCGCGCGGCGTCGATCTCGGTGGCCATGTCGGCGAGCATGAACTGGATCGACTGGAAGTCGGAGATCGGCTTGCCGAACGCCTGGCGCTGCTTGGAGTAATCGCGCGCCGCCTCGTACGCGCCGCGGGCCACGCCCAGCGACAGCGCGGCGATGGAGATGCGGCCGCCGTCGAGCACCTTCATCGAGTCGATGAAGCCGTAACCGAGCTGCCCGAGGATGTTCGCTTCGGGGACGCGGCAGTCTTCCATCACCAGCTCCGCGGTGTCGGAGACGCGCATGCCGAGCTTGTTCTCTTTCTTGCCCGGGCGGATGCCTTTGCGGTCCATCTCCACGGCGAACGCGGTGATGCCGTGCTTCTGGTCGTTGCGGTCGGTCACCGCGAGGACCACGGCGATGTTGGCGTAGGTCGCGTTCGTGATGAAGTTCTTCGTCCCGTTCAGGACCCACTCGCTGCCGTCTTTGACGGCTACGGTGCGCATGCCGGAGGCGTCGCTGCCGGAGCCGGGCTCGGTCAGGCCCCAGGCGCCGATCCACTCACCGGAGGTGAGCTTCGGCAGCCACTTCATCTTCTGCTCTTCGTTGCCGGCGAGGTAGATGTGGCCCGTGCACAGCGAGTTGTGCGCGGCGACGGAGAGGGCGAAGCCGCTGTCGATGACGCCCAGCTCTTCGATGATGTTGACGTAGTCGATGTAGGAAAGTCCCGCGCCGCCGTACTGCTCGGGGAAGATCGCGCCGAGGAGACCGAGCTCTCCGGCTTTCCTGAAGGTGTCGACGGGGAAGTGCTGCGCTTCATCCCACTCCATCACGTGAGGCTTGATCTCGCTGACGGCAAAGTCGCGCACCATCTGCTGGATCTGCTGCTGTTCGTCGCTGAGACGGAAGTCCATCGGAATGCTCCTCGGGTAGTTCGGCTCGGGAAAATTGGGCTACGCAGTGGCGCGCCGGAGCCAAGGCGCGGATTGTAGCGCGAACGGCAACCAACTGCGCCGGGCGTCGTAGAATCCGGCAATCATGAACTCCGCCGCCCGATGTCTGCTCGTGCTCGCTATCGTGACGCTCTCCTTCCCTGCCGCCGCGCGGCAGCAATCGGCGGTCAAGGCCGCGCCGGTGGCCCAGGTGCCGGGCTATCGGGGCGAGTATCTGGCGAACCTGGTGGTGGCGGAGGGAAAGCTGACCGAGCTGGCGGAGGACGTGGCCGCTGAGGACTACACCTGGCGGCCGGCCTCCGATGTGCGCTCCATCAGCGAAGCGCACATGCACATCGCCACGCTGAACTACCTCCTGGCCGAGCACCTCGGCAAGCCGTGGCCTGCCGGCGTCCCGAAGACGCTGGAAAAGATCACCGACAAGGACGTCGTCCTGGCGGAGCTGCGCCGCTCCTTCCAGCACCTGCGCGAGGCGGTCATGAAGTTCAAGGATGCGAATCTGGAGAAGAAGAAGACCTACGCCGCCCAGATGATGACCAACCGCAACGCGCTGCTGACCCACCTGGGGCACCTCCACGAGCACCTGGGGCAGTCGATCGTCTACGCACGCATGAACGGCGTGGCGCCGTCCTGGTCGCGGTGAGTGTTGGGGGCGGTGAGTGTTGGGGGCGTTGTCCGTTTTCCGTTGTCCGTTTTCCGTTTTCCGTTGTCCGTAGTTCTGCGCCACGGACAACGGAAAACGGACAACGGACGCGAAACCCGGCCGCCTACCTCTTGTAGTTGACGAGGTAGTCCGGCACCGGCGTCGGCCGGGTCATCTTTTCGTCGGGCACGGGCGCCTGCGGGGTCAGCTTCAGCGGCAGCACGCCGGCCCAGACATCCATTTCGTAGTCCTCGGCGTCGTCGTTCGGACCGCCGGTGCGTACCTTCGCGGACGCTTCTTCGATCGGCATCGACAGGACGAGGGTGCGCTTGAGCTCCGACTCGTTTCCGGGACGGATGAACGGCACGCGGCCGGGGACGACGTGCTCGACGAGGAGGTCGAGGGCGCGCAGCTTCTCCTCGCGATCGGTCACCTCGACGGCTTTGCCGAAGATCACCGCGGAACGGTAGTTGAGCGAGTGATGGAACGCGGAGCGCGCGAGGATCAGGCCGTCGAGCAGCGTGACGGTGACGCAGGCGTCGACGCCGCTGTCGCGCAGGTTGCGCAGCATGCGGTTGGCGGCGGAGCCGTGGAGGTAGAGCCGGTCGCCGTCGCGCCACTGGATCGTCGGGATGACGACCGGCAGCCCGTCGACGACGAAGCCGACGTGGCAGACGAGCGCCTCGTCGAGGATGGCGTAGACGGTCTCGCGATCGTAGACGCCGCGCTTGGCGATGCGCTTGACGGTGGTGCGCTCGGTCTGCAGCGTGTCGGTCATGGTTTGCTCTCCCTCGCTTGTACTAGTACAATTGGATCGTTATGCTGGTACAAAACTACATTACAGGCGACAGCTCGGTCAAGATCGCGCGGTCGATCGAGGAGACGGTGGCGCACGGGAAGCTCGACGCCGGCGCGCTGCTGCCGTCCGTCCGCCTCCTCGCCGAGCACCTCGGCGTCAGCCCGGCCACCGTCGCCGCCGCGTACCGGCTGCTGCAGGACCGAGGGGTGCTCGTGGCGGACGGCCGCCGCGGCACGCGCGTGCGCCACGCCGCGCCGATCGCGTTGCCGGCGGACAGTCCGCTCCCGGCAGGCGTGCGCGAGCTGCGGGAGGGGAATCCCGAGCTCGCACTCCTCCCCGACCTCGACGCGGCCATCCGGCGCGTCAAGACGCAACAGCGGGTCTATGGGCATGAGCTCAATGATGCCGCACTCCTGGCGCTGGCGCGAGAGCAGTTCCGCGCCGACCGCGTGCCGAACGCGCACATCGCGGTAGTCAGCGGTGCGCTCGACGGCATCGAGCGCGTGCTGCGCGAGCAGCTCCGCGCCGGCGACCGCGTGGCCGTCGAAGATCCGTGCTTCACGGGCGTGCTCGACCTGGTGAACGCGCTGTCGCTGGTGCCTGTGCCAGTAGCCATCGACGACGAAGGACCGCGTCCCGAGGAGCTGCGCAAAGCGTTGCGCGGCTGCGCCGCGGCGATCGTGACGCCGCGGGCGCAGAACCCGTTCGGCTCCGCCGTCACGCCGAAACGGGCGCGCGAGCTGCGCGCGGTGCTGGTGCCCTTCCCCGACGTGCTGGTCGTGGAAGACGACCACGCCGGCCCGGTCGCCGGGGCGCCGTACGTCACGCTGGCCGATCCGTCGCGGGCGCGGTGGGCGGTCGTGCGCTCCACGTCGAAGTCGCTGGGCCCCGACCTGCGCCTGGCCGTGCTGGCCAGCGATGCGCACACCCACATGCGCGTCGAAGGACGCCAGACGCTGGGCATCCGCTGGGTGAGCCACGTCGTGCAACGGCTGGTGGTGTCGCTCTGGTCGAGCAAGGCCACGCAGAAACTGCTCGCGCGAGCGGAGCGCACGTACACGGAACGGCGCCACGCGCTGCTGCGCGAGTTGGCGTCGCACGGCATCCGCGCGCACGGCGCGTCGGGGCTGAACGTCTGGATCCCGGTGCCGGAGGAGACGGCGGTCGTGCAGGCGCTGTTGCACGCGGGTTGGGGTGTGAAAGCGGGGGAACGTTACCGCCTGAACGCGCCGCCCGCGATCCGCGTGACCATCGCCGCGCTGGAGCCCCGCGACGCCGCACGCTTCGCCGCGGAGCTGGCGGGGATTCTGATGCCGCGCAGACGGGTATCGGCGACTACGTGATATGCAACGGGGAACGATGGGACAAATAGGACAGATAGGACCTATGGGACTAATAGGACGGCGGCCGTTCCGCGGGATTCACCAGCCATGTCGTTGACCAACATCCTGTTGTTTGCCGCCACGGAGCTGGTCCTCTGTTTCATCCCCGGACCGGCGGTGCTGCTGGTGGTGTCGCAGGCGATGAAGCGCGGGATGCGTCCGGCGCTGCGCGGCGCGTGCGGCATCCTGGCGGGCAACTCGCTGTATTTCGTGCTCTCCGCGGCGGGCCTGGGCGCGCTGCTCATTGCATCGAAGCAGGTCTTCGAGGTCCTCCGCTGGGCCGGCGCCGCGTACCTGATTCTGCTAGGGCTGAAGATGCTGCTGTTCCCCGCCCCGGCCGCCGAGGCAACCACCTCACCGCAACCCGCCTTCGGCGCCTTCCTGCAGGGCCTGGCGACGCAGCTCTCCAACCCCAAGGCCATCGTCTTCTTCACCGCCCTCCTCCCCCAGTTCATCGACCCCCACGGCCCCGTCGCCCTGCAGTTCATCGTTCTCGGCGTCGTGTCGATCCTGATCGAGCTGCCGGTCCTGCTGCTCTACGCCTACGCCACCGACCGCGGCCGCGCCCTCTACGGCAAACACGCCAAGCTGTTCGAAAGGATGGCGGGGGTGTGCCTGGTAGTGGCGGGGGCGAAACTGGCGGCAACGCGGTAGAACCGATTTGACGAATAGGACCTATAAGAGAGATAGGACAACCCCGCCGTCCCATTCGTCCTATAGGTCCCCTTCGTCCTATCCGTCCTATTCGTCCTATCGTTCCCCTGCCGCCGCGGTGGCCCGTTCCCCCACGAACATCCCCGGCTTGTACGCCGTGATGTGCCCGGTGAACGCCGAGGCGGCCACCGTCAGGGGGCTGGCCAGCCAGAGTTTGCCGGGGCCGCTGCGGCCTTTGTAGTTGCGGTTGATGGCGCTCACGGTGACGTCGTCGCCGGTTTCGGAGACGCCGGGGCCGCAGCCGATGCAGGCTCCGCAGCCGGGGTTGAGAACGGTGGCGCCGGCGCGTTCGAAGGTGTCGACCAGGCCGTTGTCGCGGGCGAACTTCTCCACCGCCTGCGAGCCGAACTGGATGAAGAACTTCACGCCGTCCGCGACCTTCAGGCCGGCGTCGACGGCTTCCTTCGCCACCTGGTGGTAGAAGAGGAGGTCGTCGATCTTGCCCGCGGTGCAGGAGCCGGCGTACGCGATGTCGATCTTCACGTCGCCGATGTCGTCGATGAAGGCGCCGTTCGTCGGGTCGGAGGCAATGCCGTGATCGGGGTCGCCCGGATGCGCGACCATCGGACGCACCTCGCTGAGGTCGATGACGTGCACGCCGCCGGCGTATTCGGCGTCGGGATCGGGCGAGACCGCACGCGCGCGCAGCGTCTCCATGGAGATGTCGGGACGCATGGCCGCGATCCACTCGAACGTCTTCTCGTCCGCTTCGACGATGGCCGTGCGCGCGGAGCACTCCGTGGCCATGTTCGCCAGCGTGGCGCGCTCATCGAGCGACAGCGAGCGCACGCCGGGGCCGGTGAACTCCATGATCCGGTCGAGCGTGAGCTGCGGCTTCGCGTACTCGAGGAGGATGTGCAGCATGACGTCCTTCGCCGTCACGTTCTCCTGCAACTGCCCCACGAGCTCGAAACGGATCGACTCCGACACCTCGACCGTCGTGAAGCCGGAGTGCGCCAGGTTTGCGTACTCCGTCGCCCCGACGCCCCAGGCCAGCGCGTTGTTCACGCCGCCCATGCAGGTATGGCTGTCGGTCGCCTGAATGAAATCGCCCGGATCGATGATGTACTCGCGCGCCACCTCGTGACAGATGCCGGGGGAGACGTTGCCCTTCGCCGAGAAGTCGCGGCAGTTGGTGTGCTGCTGGAACTCGCGCTGCAGGTCGCGCAGCGTCTGGATCTTGTCCATGAACGGGCGCATGCGCGGCACGTCGTCGGTGTAGATGAGGTGGTCCTCGAACACCGCGAACTTCTTGGGGTTGATGATCTCGTAGTCGCGGCCGTACTCCTGCTCGAGGAAGTAGTGCACCTGCGCCGTGGTGAACTCGTGCGTGTAGCCGCCGTCGACGTCGACGACGACCGCATCGCCCGGCTTCACGTAGCGCGCGTCATCGGCCACGCCGCGCATGTGACGGGCGAGGATCTTCTCCCCCATCGTCATCGGCCGCGGCGCATTCCGCGGCACCGGCAACTGCACGTCGCCGCGCTCGACCGCCTTGGAGAAGGGGAAGAGGCCGCCCCACTGGATGATCAGTTGCGTGATCGGATCGTACGATTCGTAAAACTCCGCGAGCGGCACCGCCTCGCCCGCCTGCAGTCGCTGGAGCTGCTCGTGGTTCCCCATCAGCAGTCCCTGGTTGATGTTGTTGCCGGCGTGGATCGGGGCGAACGACACGGCCACGGCGAGCTTGATGCCGCTGAAGACCTCGCACTGCGTGGCGGTCTCGCGCGAGCTGCCGACGCCCTTGCGGTAGCCGCTGACGATGACCTCGAAGTTGCCGTTGCGGAGCGCGTCGGGCGGGAACAGCCGCTCGCCGTTGACGATCAGCCCGGCGTACGCGTTGCGCGCGATGTCCTCCGGCTTGTGGTCGAAACAGACCCAGGCCGGCGTCATGGCGTCGGTGTTGATGTCGTCGAGGAGGTCCTCGACGCGGAGATCCTTCATCTGCAGGTCGAGCTCGCCGCTGAGCTGCTTCCGGATGAGCTCGGGATCCTTGGTCAGGAAAAGAACGCGCTTACCGGGAGTAAGCGTCACGACTTCAGGTGGTTTCATCGTGCCTCTTCAACGTTTGGCAATCGTGAGCGATTCTATGCCGGACGTATGCACAGCGACTACCACGCCTTCACCGACCAGCTCGTCGCCACCCTCACCGACGATCCCCGCATCCTCGGCCTCGTCGCCCTCGGCTCCATGGCCGAGCGCGGCCGTACCCCCGACCGCTTCTCCGATCACGACTTCTTCGTGATCGCCCACGAGGCAGAGGCGGTGCGCGCATCGACGGAGTGGCTACCGGAGCGCGAGCGCATCGCCCTCTGGTTCCGGGAGACGCCGCACGGCTGCAAGGCGGTGTACGACGACGGGCACCTCATCGAGTACGCCGTCTTTACGCCCGAGGAGCTGCACGTGGCCCGGGCGAACGACTACCGCGTCCTGCTCGACCGCGAGCGCGTCGAGGAGCGGATGCGGGAGCTCGTGAGCATCCCGCCCGACGTGCCGGGCCGGGAGTGGCTGCACGGGATGTTTCTGTCGAACCTGCTGGTGGCGTCGGCGCGCGCCCAGCGGGGCGAGCTCCCCTCCGCCCGCTTCATGCTCGCCCATGCCATGCGCCACCTCGTCACCCTCCTCGGCGGCGGCAACGACACCCTCGACCCGCTGCGCCGCTTCCACCATCACGACCTCGAGCAGGCCATGCGCCTCGGCCCCGCCAGCGCCGCGCGCGAGCTGTTGAGCATCTACGAAAAAGTCGACGGTGCCGACCCACGCGCCGTGGCCGCGGTGCGGAAGATGGTGCAGGTGGGCAAATAACCGGCGGAGCCCAGTGTCGAGGGAGAGCCCTAACGCCTTGAGCATCAAGGTCTTCGACATCGATTCCCGCCACTCTGACGTCGATATCCCTCCACGTCGACGTTGATGGTGCCCCACGTCGAGCTCGACGTGCCCCACCATCGACGTTGATGGTCCCCCTCGTCGACGTCGACGTGCCCTACCATCAACGTTGATGGTCCCCTACGTCGACGTCGACGCTCCGCTCGGGCAACAAGGTCCGTCGCGCGCAGCCCCTGAGCCCTGAGCCCTGAGCCCTGGGCCCCGGACGCTGGCCCTACCGCTGTTCCTTCTTCATCCCCTTGCGGGCGCGGATGACGAAGTGGATCGGGCAGCCCACCAGCCCCAGCGCCTCGCGGAACTGGTTCTCCAGGTAGCGACGATAGGAAAAGTGCAGCGGCTCGTCCACGTTCGAGAACAGCGCGAACGTCGGCGGTCCGGACTTGAGTTGCGTCACGTAGTAGAAGCGCCGAGGACGGCCACGCGCGGCCGGCGGCTGGTGGCCTCGGAGGGCGCGCTCGAGGATCTCGTTGAGCTCCGAGGTGCGGAAGCGGCTGCGGTAGCCGGCGACGATGGTGTCGATCTTGGGAAAGATCTTCTCCACGCGGCGGCCGCTCTTCGCCGAGATGAACTCCAGCGATGCGTAGGAGAGGAACTTCATCTTGAAGCGGACGTCCTCCTCGAACTTCTTCGCGTCGTCCTGGGCGTGCTCCTCGATGTCCCACTTGTTGACGAGGATCAGCGCCGCCCTCCCCTCCTCCTCGGCGTACCCGGCGACCGTCGCGTCCTGCGCGGTCACCCCTTCGGTGGCGTCGATCATGACGAGGGCGATCTCGCAGCGCTCGATGGCCTTGCGGGACGAGATCACGGCGAGCTTCTCCGCTTCGTCGGTCGTCTTCCCTTTGCGGCGGATGCCGGCGGTGTCGATGATGAGGTACGGCTTGCCGTTGCGGTAGATGACGGAGTCGATGGCGTCGCGCGTGGTGCCGGAGATCGGCGAGACAACGGCGCGCTCCTCGTTCAGCAGCTTGTTGAGGAGCGACGACTTGCCGACGTTGGGCTTGCCGATGATGGCCACGCGGATCGGGCCATCCTCGTCCTCGTCCATCTCCTCCGCCGCTTCGGGCGGCACGATCTCCTCGATCGCTTCGATCAGCTCGTCCAGCCCTTCGCCGTGCTCGGCAGACATGGGGAACACGCGCTCGTACCCGAGCTCCCAGAAGTCGGCGACGCTTTCTTCGGCGTCCTTCCGGTCGATCTTGTTGACGATGAGGATCGTCTTCTGCGACTCGCGGCGGAGCTGCTGCGCGATGTCGCGGTCCTCCGACAGCAGGCCGGCGGCGCCGTCGACGACGAACAGGATGAAGTCGGCCTCGCGGAGGGCGGCCGAAGCCTGCGCCTTGATCTCGTCGGCGAAAGCAGACATCGGCGTGTCGCCGTACTCGAGGCCACCCGTATCGGTGAGCTCGAAGCGGCGGCCGTCGTCGAGGGTGACGACGTCCGAGAGACGGTCGCGCGTCATGCCGGGCATGTCGTGCGTCAGCGCCCGGCGTTTGCGGGCAATGCGGTTGAAGAGCGTCGACTTGCCGACGTTCGGGCGTCCGACGATCACGATCTTTTTCAGGGGCTGCTTCGCCATGTGGCGCGAATCCTATCGGAATGCGCTCTCGATCGCGCGGACGAGGCGATCGAAGTCGACCGGTTTCTGGAACGCCGCCACGACCGGCGAGTCCTCATGGTGGCGGTGCCAGAGCTCCGCGAGCCCCGAAAGCACGATGACGCGCGGCGAGGACGGGACGCTCTCGAGCGTGTGCAGCACCTCCACGCCGCCCGATTTCGGCATCAGCAGATCGAGGATCACGAGATCGAAGTGGCGCGCACCGATCTTGATCAGCGCGTCCTCGCCGTCGGTCGCCCCTTCGACGGCATACGCGCGGTTGCGCAGCCGCTGAATCAGGATCTCGCGAAGGTACGGCTCGTCGTCAACTACCAGAATTCGTCTCTCCACCCGGAAGGTGGCTACCCAAGATTCGTGCCCCACGCCGCCAGCGCCGGCCAATGCTTGACCGCGATGAGAAACAGCAGGGCACCGACCACGGTGTTGAAGAAATTGAGGACGCCGTTCGGCACGGACCAGCGGCTGCCGATGATGCTCTCGAGGTACGACCCGAGGAAGGCGCAGAGGGTGAGCGTGCCGACGAGGGCGGCGGTCACGGGAAGGCTGTACGCGGCGCTGACGGAGAACGCGCCCACCAGCGCTACGAGCAAGCCTCCGGCAATCCCCGCCAGCGTTCCCTCGACCGAAATGGCTCCCTCGGTCCCCACGGCCACGCGCCGCAGCGACAGCGGCAGAAACGCGCGTTTGCCGAGGAGCTGGCCGATCTCCGAGGCGGTGGTGTCGGCGGCGGCCGTCGCCAGCGCGGCGATGCCCATAAAGAGCGGGATGAACATCAGCTCGCGCTCCTCCGCCTCGAGGCGGGCGATGCGCGAGGTGGCGATGGCGCAGATGGCCGCCACGCCGACGTTGGCGAAGGCGTGGCTGAAGCCGCGGCGGCCGCCTTTCTCCTGCGCCAGGCCGGCGCGCGCTTTCTTCGCGTAGCCGAGCTTCGTGGTCAGCGTACCGAGGATGAAGAACGCGAGCAACGTGGCGTACAGCGGCCAGCCGGCGCCGAGGATGAGGATGGTGCCGAGGATCCAGCCGCCGAGGGCGCCGGAGAAGTCGACGGACCTGGTGAGGTAACCGACGAGCGCGAGCACCCCGTTGACCACGAGCCACAGCGGCGTCTGCGGCCAGACGGCGTACGGCCAGATCGGCTCGATCCCGAGGATGAACAGTGCGACGGCCGTGGCGAAAGGCACGGTGACGTTGTCATCGACGCCGAGGTCGAGCGACTCGGCAATGGCGGCGGTGACGGCGGCGAGGAGGATCAGGAAAGGATGGAACCAGCCGAGGAAGGCGCCGACGGCGACGCCGGAGAGCCAGGCCGCGACGGTGAAGGAGAGGAAACCGCCCCAGCTCTTCCGCGGGTTCCACGGCAGGGAGCCGATCCGCATCCAGCGGCCGGCCAGCGTGGCCACGCCGTCGCCGAACGCGAGGAAGGCCCAGGCGATCCCGGCGTAGTGGAGGCGGTCGTGGAAGAGGAGGATCAGCGCCAGGACGGAGACGGGGTAGAGGATGATCCCGACGTCGAAGCCGCGCGCGTCGCGGGCCACGCGCCGGCCGAAGATGCGGTGCAGCAGCAGCCAGTTGCCGATGATGGCGGCGACGCACACGCCGGCGGCGACGTACCACGGCAGCCACTTCAGCGTGAAGGCGCCGAAGCCAAAGACGATGTGCAGCGATTTCCGGAGCGGTTCGTGGGTTTGGTGAGACAAGCGGAGCAATGGTGCACCGCGGGGCGTCATTGTTCAACGTACATTCCGGTGGCGGTTGCGTTGTCCGTTGTCCGTTGTCCGTGCTGCGCCGCACGAGGGCAATCGTGGTGTAGCGCAAGCCCGGACAACGGAAAACGGAAAACGGACAACGCCCTTGTAGAATACGCGCCGCCAATGAGTACCCCCCCTCCCGCTCCTCTGCTGAGCGTCGTGATCCCCTGCTACAACGAGCGCGCGACCGTCGCGGAGCTGCTCCGCCGCGTGCGCGAGGTGCCGGTCGAGAAGGAGATCATCGTCATCGACGACCAGTCGACCGACGGCTCGGCCGATGTGGTAGCGAAGCTGGCGCAGGAGTGGCCGGAGCTGCGGCACCTCTTCCAGCCCACGAACCAGGGGAAGGGCGCGGCCATCCGCCGCGGCATCGACGAAGCGCGCGGCGAGATCGTCCTCATCCAGGACGCCGATCTGGAATACGATCCGGTCGACTATCCGACGCTGATCAAGCCGATCGTCGACGGGCACGCCGACGTCGTCTTCGGCTCCCGCTTCGAAGGCTATCCCCGCCGCGTGATGCTCTTCTGGCACCGCATGGGGAACACGTTCCTCACCTTCCTCTCCAACGCCACGACCAACCTCGACCTGACGGACATGGAGACCTGCTACAAGGTTTTCCGCCGCGAGGTCATCCAGTCGATCAAGCTGAACTCGAACCGCTTCGGCATCGAGCCGGAGATCACGGCCAAGCTGGCCAAGCGCGGCTACCGCATCTTCGAAGTGCCGATCTCCTACTACGGCCGCGAGTACTGGGAAGGGAAGAAGATCAACTGGAAGGATGGCTTCAGCGCCATCTGGACGATCCTCAAGTACGGCCTCTTCGACGATGCCTCCAGCGAGCCGAAGACATACGCCACGCTGCGCCGCCGCTCGCGCCTGAAGCGCTACAACCGCTGGGTGTGGGACCGGGTGAAGACGTTCATCGGGCAGCGCGTGCTGGAAGTGGGCGCCGGCAGCGGCACCATGACGCGCTTCCTCTACGGCCGTGAGCTGATCGTGGCCACGGACCGCGAGACGCCGTACATCGACCGGCTGCGCAACCAGTTCCGCCGCAGCCCCGGCATCTTCGTGGAGCGCTGCGACCTGGAGTCGGATGCGTCGCTCGCGCTGGCGCGCTACGACTTCGACACGGTGTCGCTGATCAACGTGCTGGAGTCGCTCGAGGATGACGAAGGGGCGCTGCGCCGCGCCGCGCAACTGCTGCGCGCGGATGGCCGCGTCGTGGTCTACGTCCCCGCCGGGAAGTCTCTCTACGGCGCGATGGACCGCGCGGTCGGCCACCATCGGCGCTACGACAAAGAGGAGCTCACCGCGAAGCTGCGCGCCGCCGGCTTCGAGGTGGAGCACGTCTCGTATCACAACCGCTTCGCGCGGCTGGCGTGGTGGCTCAACTCGAAAATGCTGCGCCGCGGCGGCCTGCCGTCCGGTCAGTCGCGGATGTTCGACCGCCTCGTGCCGCTGTTCCGCGCCGTCGAAGGCGACGCGCCCGGCGCGGGGCTCAGCCTCATCGCGATCGGCAGGAAGGCGTCGTGAACCGCGCGGCGGTGATTCTCGCCGGCGGTGCCGGCACGCGGCTGCGTCCCCTCTCCTCCGACGACAACCCGAAGCAGTTCCTTCGCCTCTTCGACGGGCAGTCGCTGCTCGAGCGGACGTACGACCGGCTCGCACGGCTGCTGCCGCCGGAGCGGATCTTCGTCTCCACGAACGAGCGCTATCGCGACAAGTCGCGCGAGCATCTGCCGGCCATCCCGGCGGAGAACGTGCTCACCGAGCCGTCGCGCCGCAACACCGCACCGGCGATCGCGCTGTGCTCGTTCAGCATCGCCGAAAGGTTCGGCGACGACTGCACCATGGCGTTCCTCCCCTCCGACCACTTCATCGGCAACGAGGCGGAGTTCGTCCGCGTCCTCGGGCGCGCCTTCGACTTCGCCGCAACCAACGACTACCTCGGCACCATCGGCATCACCCCGTCCGAGCCGAACACCGGCTTCGGCTACCTCGAGCTGGGCGAGCCGCTGTCCGAGGAAGTGCTGCGCGTGCGCCGCTTCACGGAAAAGCCGTCGCTGGAGAAAGCGGAGGAGTTCCTCCGCGCCGGCAACTACGCCTGGAACGGCGGCATGTTCCTCTGGCGCGGCGACGTCTTCCGCGAAGCGCTGGCCGTAGCCGCCCCCGAGCTGACGCGCGTCAGCATGGCCACGTACGACGAAATGCCGGCGCTGTCGATCGACTACGCGCTGATGGAAAAAGCCCCGCGCGTGTCGACCGTCCGCGGGGACTTTGACTGGTCCGACGTGGGATCGTTCGACGCGCTGCGCAAGGTGGGCGTGCAGTTGCCGGACGGGATTGGCTGAGGCAACGATAGGACCTATGGGACGGATAGGACCTATAGGACGAATGGGACCGATGCCTTTCCGTGTCATCCCGAATCCCGCCGTATGGAGGCGTGGGTTGTACCGCCCCCTTGTGTCACCCCGAACCGCCGTATGGCGCGTGGGTTGGCGCCCCCTTGTGTCATCCCGAACTGCCGTGTGGCGCGTGGGTTGGCGCCCCCTTGTGTCATCCCGAACTGCCCGTATGGGGGCTCGGGTGGCGGAGGGCGGTGAGGGATCTGTGCGGGGGAATCACCGCATAGCAGTGGCGTCACTTCCCCCACACAGATCCCTCCCCTGCCTCCCCAACCCGAGCCCCCATACGGCGGATTCGGGATGACACGGAAAGGCGCCCACACCCGGATCACACAGTAACTAGACGTCCCCTGGAAGACCTGTGCAGTCGGCGCCAGGTCCTATTTGTCCTATAGGTCCTATAGGTCCTATTCGTCCTATCGTCACCTATCCCGGAAACAACCGGCTGGCGTTGTCCCACAGGATCTTGCGTTCCACGTCTTCCCCCAGGCCCAGGGCGCGGAACTGTTCTACGTTCTTCTTCGGCGACGTCACGCCGGGTGACGGCCAGTCGGTGCCCCACAGCACCTTGTCCGCCAGGTCGGCCACGCGCGGCACGAACTTCAGCAGCGCCTTCGGCGGGATTCCCGAAATGTCCAGGTTCACATTCGCGTGGCGCCGGGCGAGGAAGAACGCGGTCTCGCCGTAGAGCGGGCGGCCGGCGTGCGCCAGGATGATCGGCAGGCGCGGGAAGTCGATGGCGACGTCGTCGATCGGCATCGGGTCGGCGAAGACGTTGCGGGCGCGGGGAAAGACGGACGTCCCGGTGTGGAACATGACCGGCACGCGGCGCTCTTCGCATTCGCGGTAGATCTCCGCGAGCTGCCACAACTCGCCGCGGTAGCCGTTCGGCGAGAAGAGCTGGTGCGGCGGGTGGATCTTGATCATGCCGATGCCGAGATCGAGGACGCGGCGGATCTCGTCGCGGACGTTCATCTCATGCAGCGGATTCACCGAGCCGACCGCGACCAGCCGGTCGCGATGCGCCTCCGTGAACTTCGCGATCCAGTCGTTGACCTCGCGGGTGAAGCCCATGACGTCGGGCGACACGTAGTTGATGCAGCCGGCGCGCTCGATGTCGTGCGCGTCGAGGAAGCGCAGCAGGTTCTCCGGCGACGCGAGGACCTCTTTCGCATCGGCGTGGGAGGGATCGTCGATCATGGCCAGCACTTCCGGCTTGACCATCTCCCAGGGTTGGACGTGGATGTGGACGTCGAAGACTTTCACGGCCGGACGAGTGTAGCGCAGCAGGCCCGAGCGCTAGGCCAGCATGACCAGGCGCATGCACACCGCGGTCGCCGGACAGGCGTCCTGCAGCTCGCGCGAGGCGAGGAGCTGCGGGTGCACTTCATCGCGATCGATCGTCTTGAAGCCGCGCTTGTGAAAGTACTTCTCCGCCGTCGTGGTGAGGAGGTAGAACTCGCGGATGCCGCGCGAGGCGAGGCGGTCCAGCAACTGCCGCACGATCCGCCGGCCCAGCCCATGGCTGCGATGCTCCTCGGCGATCGCCACCGAGCGGATCAACGCGACGAACTGATACGCCTCCGCCCCTCCGCAGCCAACGATCTGCTCCCCTTCCCGCGCCACGATGAACGTGCGCCAGTGATCGTCCACCCCCGCCGTCGGCAGGTCGTTCGCCACGAGGAGCTGTTTGATCGCTTCGAGGTCCTCGGCCGTGGCCGGGGTGATGGAGATGTCGGACATGGGCGGGATGATAGCGCGCGGCGCGCACGCGCTGCGTGTGGTTGTCGGTTTTCGGTTTTCGGTTGTTGGTGCTGCGCGCATGCGGTCAGTGCCAGTGCTGCGCGACACCACGCACAGCGCAGCACCAAAAACCAAAAACCGAAAACCGACAACCGCCTCAAACAAAAAGGCCGCGCATTGCTGCGCGGCCGGGGGGTGTTTGTTGGTCTCTCTTTGCTACGCTAGTGGCGTCCCTCTGAGGAGTCGCCAATCTTGCCGGTGGTGCTCATGGTGGATGTGCTGTGGCGATCGGTGCTGCCGTCGTCTTCGTTGCGTCCTCCGCCGCTCATACTGCCCGGCGAGCCGCTGCCAACCGCCTCGTTGCCGTCGCTGAGTCCTTCGGATCGACCGATTTTCTCGCCGAAATCGACAGAGCCTTTGTGCTTGCTCTCTTCAGTTTTGCGGTTCACTTCCCCCGCTTCTGTCGAGCTGGTGCGCTGGCTCATACGATCGCGTTCTCGGTTCTCCATCAACAACCTCCTTCCGTTGGTCGTGCGCGTCGCCGCGCGGTTATTTGAGGTTGCAATGGAGGTGCCGGAAACAGCCGTTCAGCGCAGCTCGAACACGACCGAAACGGTGAACGTCAGCTCCGTCGCGCCGGACTCGACCGGCACGTCGGACACGGCCATGGCCGCCTCGGCCTTCGCGTAGCCGGCGGTGCGTCCCATCGGCATCGGATACGTGGGCTGGGTCCCCTCGGTAATGGAGAGCGCGCGGCCGAGCGTGCGACCGGCAGCCTGCGCGAGCAGCGTCGCCTTCGCCCGGGCGTCGTTGTAGGCGGCGCGCATGCCGGTGTCGCGGCCGGCGGCCGGATCCGACACCTCGAACTGGATGCCGGTGGAGGTGTTGACGCCGGAGCTGACGCCGAGCTGCAGCCAGCGGCCGGCGACCGTCACGTCTTTGCTCGTCACGGTGATGTTGTTCGAGACCTGGTAGCCGAGGATCTGCGGGAGGCGTCCCTGCTCCTGGCTGCGGTAGTCCTGCTGCGGATAGATGGAGAAGTTCGAGGTGCGGATGTCGCGGTCGGTAGCACCGGCCTTCTTGAGGGCGGCGATGACGTTCTGCACGCGCGTGTTGTTCTCGTTGACGGCCTGTTCGACGGTCGGGGCGACGGTCTGGACCCCGACGGAGAAGCTGAAACGGTCGGGGGTGAGCGACGTGCGGCCGGTGCCGGTCACGCTGATCGTCTCGGGCATGGCCACATCGCGAGGCGCGGGACTTTGCGCAAATGTGCTCGTGGCGAGTAGAGTGAGGGCGAGAGTCGGGAGAAATCTTTTCATACAACCTCCTGGTTCGTTTGTGCTGCTGACTTCGATTTTCTAGAATCCGCGCCGCCGCGAGCGCCGGGTCAGCAGATCCCGCAAGCTTCGACACGCGGCTTCATCGGAAGGTAACTTCAGAAACAATGGCTGATCCCAACGACAAGGTGCCGGGACAGGTGCCGGGCCGGTATTTCGTCGACTCGCAGTGCATCGATTGCGATCTCTGCCGCGAAACGTCGCCGGCGAACTTCACGCGCAACGACGAGCAGGGCTTCTCGTACGTCTACAAGCAGCCCGAGACCCCGGAAGAAGAGATGCTGAGCAAGGACGCGCTGGACAACTGCCCGGTCGAGGCGATCGGGAACGACGGGTAACGGCGTTTTCCGTTGTCCGTTGTCCGTTGTCCGTGCTGCACTGACCCCGACGGGGTACGGAAAACGGACAACGGACAACGGACCACGAGCACTCACCGTCAATGCAGCTTCTTGTCGACGCTCACCTGCTCGTGCCAGTCGTCGGCCAGCAGGACCTCGATCAGCTCCTGCAGCTCTTCCATGTGGAAGGGCTTGGTGAGGGCCGCCGTGCGGTTGTTGCCTTTGGTGATGGTGAGGATGTCGCCTTTGCCCGAGGCGACGACGACGGGGGTCTCGTTCCCCTGCTGCAGATACCAGGCGATCCACTCCTCGCCGCTCATGCCCGGCAGATTGAGGTCGAGCAGGATCAGACGGGTGTCGGGATTCGCCTGCAGGAGATTCATCCCCTCGACGGCGCCCGCGGCGGAGAGCACCTGGTAGCCGCGCTTCTGGAGATACGACTTATAGAGCGCGAGCACTTCCGGATCGTCCTCGATGGCGAGGATCTTGTTGCCTTTGGCGTCTGTCTGCTGCCGCGATTCGAGCATGTGTTCGTCTCCGTCAGAGCGCTCTTGCGAGTTCCGTGCAAACTGCTGAGCCGCTATGATCGGCCGCCGTGGGCATCGGGCTTTGGACCGTCAGCGGTATCGTCGCCTTCCTCCTTGCGAGGATCGTTCCGTGGGGACGCACGCGCGGCTGGGTCGTCGAATTGGTCACCGCTCTAGTTACGGCTCCCCTCCTCGGACTGTTGGCCACCGGCCTCGATTTCGGCGGCTGGCAGGAGCTCGACTGGCGCGCCGGCGCCTTCGTTGTTTTCGGAACGTTTGCCGCAATAGGCCTCGCGAGGAGCTTTCGGCCCCGCTAGGTCCTCTCCTGGACGTACAATCAGCGCACAGCTTCCAGGAGGGTTCCGGTGAAAAGAGCGTTCCTTTCCGTCTGTCTGCTTTTCCTCTGCACGTGCGCGGCGTACAAGGCTCAGCATTCGGGCGACGATCCGAACCGGACGCGTACCGAAGCGGAAGTCCGTGAGTCCGTCGTCATCGACGAAGCCGCGCTCGGCGCCTTCGACGACCAGCCCACCGGCATCAAGCAGGCGGTGCTGCTCTCCGAGATCGACAAGTACATGGACGAGTTGAAGGCGAACGGCAAGTACGACTGCTGCGTGAAGCCCGCCTGCCGCCAGTGTGCCCTGACCGCCGGCGAATGCCACTGCCGCCAGATCATCGACAGGAACGGCCCCTGCTGCGGCGAGTGCACGCAGGCCTGGGTCGAAGGCCGCGGCAACGCCGCCGGCGTCGACCGCGAACAGGTCCTCGAG
Source organism: Thermoanaerobaculia bacterium (assembly GCA_036380735.1). Classification (GTDB taxonomy): domain Bacteria; phylum Acidobacteriota; class Thermoanaerobaculia; order Gp7-AA8; family Gp7-AA8; genus DASVEE01. The sequence continues at coordinate 36,370 of DASVEE010000074.1, forward strand.
CACCTGGGCTGCGTGCGGGAACTGTACGAAAAACCGGTCCCCCCGGGCGTGACGCCGCCGGCGCAGGGCAGCACACAGTCAAAAAAGAACGACTAGGTTTCCGGGGAACGATAGGACGAATGGGACAAATAGGACCTATAGGATTGCGTGTCATCCGTCCCATAGGTTCCATTCGTCCCATTCGTCCTATCGTTCCCTTGGCACCTTGATCCGCGGCCGTTCCCTGCGCATCACGCACGCCATGGCAGCGGTCACCTGTTCCCGAAACGCCGCCAGATCCACGCCGCGCGGGTTCGTCACGCCATCCAGCACGCGCACGCCTTCTTCAAGCCGTTCGTAGGCGGCGCGCCATTGGCCGCGTTCCGTGTGGTGCAAACCGACGCTCACCTGCAGAAACAGCCGGACGAACTCCACTTCGTCGCGCACAGCTTCGAAGAACAGCTCCTCGAACCCCTCGCTGGCGTCGTACCAGTCGCCTTCTTCGAGCTGTCGCAGCGCTGCGACGAATCTGGGGTCCGCCTCGATCTCCACCCCCTCATTGTCTACAATCCGGACCACTTGATCCGCGGTCTCCTCACAATTCTGCTGCTCGCACAGAACCTCGCGCTCTGGGGGATTCCCGTCCTCACCGTCGGCATGCTGAAGTTCGTGACGTTCGGACGCGCGCGGCGCCGCGTGATCCTCGCGCTGGCGCGGCTGGCCGAGGGATGGGTCGGCGGGAACAACCGCGTCTTCGATCTGATGCTCCCCGTCAAGTGGGAGATCGAAGGGCTCGACCATCCCATCCGCAAGGAGGGGCACTACCTCATCATCAGCAACCACGTGTCGTGGGTCGACATCTTCGCCCTCTTCCGCCTCTTCCACGGGAAGGTCGAGTTCCTCCGTTTCTTCCTCAAGCAGGAGCTGATCTGGCTGCCGATCGCCGGACAGGCGTGCTGGGCGCTCGAGTTCCCGTTCATGAAGCGCTACACGCCGCAGTATCTGGAGAAGCATCCGGAGAAGCGCGGCGAAGACCTGAAGACGACGCGTATCGCGATGGAGCGCTACCGGACGATACCCGTCGCCATCCTCAACTTCATCGAGGGCACCCGCTTCTCCGAGGCGAAACGGCAGGAACAGCGCTCCCCCTACAAGCATCTCCTCCGCCCCCGCACCGGCGGACTGTCGTTCGTCCTCGCCTCCCTCGGCGATCAGCTCGACGCGATGTTCGACGTGACGATCGCCTATCCTCAGCGGGAACTGACGTTCTGGGAGTTCGTGACCGGGCGCGTCCCCCGCATCATCATGCACGTGCGGCAGATCGAGATTCCGGCCGAGTTCCGGACGAAGGCCGTCACCGAGCACGGCCCCATGCGCGGGCGCTTCAAGAAGTGGCTGGACGAGGTGTGGCGCGAAAAAGATGCGCTCATCGAGCGCTTGACCGTATTTTTCTGACTCTCTCCGCGACTCACAGACGGAGAGAAGCATGTCAGCAATCATGTCCGACCTGACCAGGTACACAACGGCTGAGGAGGAGCTGCGGCACCGGCTCGAGTTCGAGCGCCTGGTCGCCGGCATTTCCTCGGAGCTGATGAAGGCTCCCAGCGCCGCGCTCGACGCCGTCATCGCCGACGTCCTCGGCCGCCTCGGGCAGTTCGCCCATGCCGACCGCAGCTCCATCTTCCTCATCTCCTCCGACGGCAAGCGCCTCACGAGCGCGTACGAATGGTGCGCCGAAGGCGTGCCGTCGCTGTGCGGCGAGTTGCAGACGTTTCCCCTCGAGGAGTTCCGGGCCCTGCGCGCGCGGCACGCGCGCTCGCTGCTCGATCTGCCGCTCCGCGCCGGCGAGCGCCCCGCGGGCTTCATCGGCTTCGATTCGGTGCACGAGGAGCGCAGCTGGTCCGAGGCGGATCGCGCCCTCTTCGGCATCGTCAGCGAATTGATCGGCCATGCGTTCGAGCGCAAACGCACCGAGCAGACGTTGCGCGATCAGGACGAGCGCTTCCGCCTCCTGACCAAGGTGACGCAGGATGTCGTTTACGACTGGAACCTCATCGACGACACCGTGTGGTGGAACGGCGTCATGAACGACGCGCTCGGATATGAGACGGCCGGCTCGGTGCTGCCGGTCGACTGGTGGGTCTCGCGCATCCATCCCGACGATCACGACCGCATCACAGTGTCGCTCGATCGTGCGTTGAGCGGCGACGATCTCTTCTGGTCCGGCGAGTACCGTTTCCTGCGCGGCGACGGCAGCTATGCGTACGTCCTCGACCGCGGCGGCATCATCCGCGACGAGCACGAGCGCGCCGTCCGCATGATCGGCGCGATGATGGACATGAGCGAGCGCCGGCGCACCGAGGAGCAACTCGCGCTGAGCGAGGTGTACTTCCGCTCCGTCATCGAGAACATCACGGAAGTCATCGCCATCCTCGACGAGAACGGCACGATCCGTTACGAGAGCCCGGCGTTGTACAACGCTCTCGGTTATCGCGCCGAGGAGCAGGTCGGGCTGAACGCGTTCGACTTCATTCATCCCGACGACCGCGGCATCGTCGCCGCCGAGTTTCAGCGCGGCAAGCACATTCAGGGGATGACGGCGCAGGTGCGCTACCGCTACCTGCACAAGGACGGCTCGTGGCGCTGGCTCGAATCGTCGGGCATCAACATGGTCGAGAACCCGGCGGTCGGCGGCATCGTCGTGACGTCGCGAGAGGTGACGCAACGCATCGCCCTCGAACAGCAGCTCGAGCAGGCGAACCGCCTCACGTCCCTCGGGCGTCTCGCCGCTTCGATCGCGCACGAGTTCAACAACGTGCTGATGGGCATCCAGCCGTTCGCGGAGCGCATCCGCCGCCTCGTCACGGACGACGAGCGCGTGCGCACCGCGACCGACCACATCACACGCGCCGTCGAGCGTGGGCGCCGCGTGACCTCGGAAGTCCTGCAGTTCACGCGCGTCTCCGAGCCGGTCGTCGCGCCGCTCGAGCTCGGCCCGTGGCTGCGTCAGATCACCCCCGACCTGCGCGCGCTCCTCGGTCCGCAGATCGAGCTCGACGTCGCGATCACGCCCGACCTCTGGATGAAAGCCGACGCGTCGCAGATGGTCCAGGTCCTCGTCAACCTCACGACGAACGCCCGCGACGCGATGGTGAACGGCGGCCGGCTGCAGATCCGCGTCGCACGCGGCTCACGCGCCACGTCGGCGTTCAGCGTGGCGGAGCCCGACCGCTTCGCGCACTTCACGCTGGTCGACAACGGCAGCGGTATCCCCGCCGAACATCTGCCGCACCTCTTCGATCCGCTCTTCACCACGAAGCCGGCCGGCAAAGGCACCGGCCTCGGACTGGCGGTCGCGCATCAGATCGTGGCGCGGCACGGCGGAGCGATGTTCGTCCAGCCGAATCCCGACGGCGCCGGCACCACGTTCCACTTCTACGTCCCGCTCACCGCGGAACGTCCGGGCGCCAAGGTGCCACGCGCAGCCGCCGAGGCGATGCCGTCGCTGCGGCTGCTGCTGGTCGACGACGAGGAGCTCGTCGCCCTCGGCATCCGCGATCTGCTGGCGGCGGAAGGCCACGAGGTGCTGATCGCCGCCACCGGCGAAGATGCGCTGCGCGTGGCCGAGGAGTGCCGCCCGGACGCCGTGATCCTCGACATTTCCCTGCCGGGCATCAGCGGCGTGGCCGTCTACGAAGAGCTGGCGAAGACACGCCCCGATCTGCCGACGGTCTTCTCCAGCGGCCACGGCGATCGCCGCATCATCGAACGCTACCTGGGGAAGCCCCACGTGGTGTCGCTGCTCAAGCCGTACGAGTTGGGCGATTTGCTGGGCGCGCTGCGCAAGGCGTTGTAGGGGCATAGGACCTTTAGGACCGAGGCTTCCCCGTCCCATTCGTCCTATAGGTCCCATCGTCCCGTTCGTCCCATCGTTCCCTGCCATCTACGAAAGATTTCGTTGATCTTACGAAACCCTTCGTATAACCTCTCCGTACTAGCACACGAGGAGATTCCGATGGCGGACAAAACCATACCCCGACCGACCGATGCGGAGCTCGCGATCCTGAACGTTTTATGGGAGCGCGGCCCCTGTACCGTCCGCGACGTGCACGACGAGCTTGCCACCTCGCAGGACAGCGGCTACACCACGGTGCTCAAGCTGATGCAGATCATGACGGAGAAGGGGCTCGTCACCCGCGACGAGTCGAACCGCGCGCACGTCTACTCCGCGAAGCAGAGCGAGCAGCGCACGCAGCGGCAGCTGCTCTCCGACCTCATGGAGCGCGCGTTCGGCGGCTCGCCGACGAAGCTCGTCATGCAGGCTCTCTCCACCCGGCAAACCTCGGCTGAAGAGCTCACGGCCATCCGCGAGCTGCTCAACCAGCTCGAAGGAGAATCGAAATGAACGTCGAGTTTCTGACTGGTCCCGTCGCTCAAGCCCTCGGGTGGGCGCTGCTGCACCTGCTCTGGCAGGGCGCGCTCGTCGCCGGGATCCTCGCCGCTACCCTCGCCCTCCTCTCGAAACAGTCCGCCGGCGTCCGGTACGCCGTCTCGTGCGGCGCGCTCGCCCTGCTGCTCGTCCTCTTCGCGGGGACCGCGTGGCAGGCGTACGAGCCTCCCGTCGCAACCGCCACCGCGGTGACGCCGTCGCAGCCGACGCTGAAGCTCGGCCCGATTGCCTTCGTGCTTCCCGACGATCCCGCCACGCATTCGGCGACCGACCTCCTCGCCACCGCGCGCGGCCTGCTGCCCAACATCGTGATGCTATGGCTCCTCGGCGTCGCGCTCCTCTCCACCCGCCTCGCGGTGACGTGGACGCGCGCCTACCGACTTACCGCCAACACGACGCCCGCCGCCGAACAGTGGCAGCGCGCGGTCGTGCGGCTCGCCGCTGCGATGGGCCTGAAGCGCGCGGTGAGCCTGGTCCAGTCGACGACGGTCGAAGTGCCGTCCGTGATCGGCTGGCTGCGGCCCGTCGTGCTGCTCCCCGCCTCGGCGCTCAGCGGCCTCTCGATGGAACAGGTCGAGATGATCCTCGCGCACGAGCTGGCCCACGTGCGCCGTCACGATTTCTTCGTCAACTTCCTCCAGGCGCTCGCCGAGACCCTCATGTTCTACCACCCGGCCGTCTGGTGGATCTCGCGTCAGGTGCGCATCGAGCGCGAGCACTGCTGCGACGACCTCGCCGTGGCCGTGTGCGGCAAGCCGCTGCAGTACGCCCGTGCCCTCTCGCGCCTCGAAGAGCTGCGTGCCCGTGCGCCGGAGCTCGCGGTTGCCGCGAACGGCGGCTCGCTCTTCGAGCGCATCAAGCGGATCGCGACGCGCGGCGGCGACGCTGCTCCGGCACCCCGCTGGATCGCCGCGCTGGCCGTCCTCACCGTCCTCGGCGCCGCCATGGCCATGCCGTCGATGCCGCTCTTCGCCGACCGCGACGTGCCGGCGCGTGCCGCCACCTCGTCGATCGACGTCCTGCCGCCGGAACCGCCTGAGCCGCCGGACGCGCCCGAAGTTCCGGAAGTGCCCGAGTTCCCCGAAGTGCCGGAGCTCCCCGAGCTTCCCGACATCCCGGAGCCGCCCGACGCTCCCGGCCTCGCCGCGCTCGGCAACCTCGCCCATCTCGCGGAGCTTGGCAACCTCGCCGCTCTCGCGGAGCTCGGCAACCTCGCCCACCTCGACGAGCTCGGCGACCTCTCCGATCTCGATGTGGACATCGACATCGATCCCGACATCGACATCGACCACGATTTCGACATCGACATCGATGAAGACCTCGACGTGGATGTGGACGTCGACGACAAGGTGAAGGTCAAGGTCAGGAACGGCGTCAAGCAGCAGGTGAAGCTCAAGCAGAAGGACAAGATCCTGAGCAAGGAAAAGCTCACCCTCGACGAGATCATCAGCCTCCGCGCGGTCGGCGCGACACCCGAGTACATCGCCGAAATGACGGGCATCTTCGGTGACTCGCTGACACTCGGCACGGCGACAGCGCTCAGCGTCCACGGCGTCAACGCCGCGTACGTCCGCGACATCCGCGGCGCCTTCGGCAACGATCTCGACGCGGGCGACATCCTCGCCCTGCGCATTCACGACCTCACCCCCGCCTACGCGCGCCAGATGCGCGACGTGCTCGGCGGCTCGCTCACGCTGAAACAGTTGCTGCCGATGAAGATCCACGACGTCGACCCGGCGTTCGTCCGCGAGATGCGCGCTCTCTTCGGCAACCAGCTCGCGGTCAACGAAATCGTCGGCCTGCGCATCCACGACGTCTCGCGCGAGTACGTCACCGCGATCCGCTCCGCGGGCGTCGACGTGAAGACCGCCCGTGAGGCGATGTCGCTGCAGATCGCCGACGTCGACCTCGACATGGTGAAGCAGCTCGCCGCCGCCGGTTACAAGAACCTCTCCGTCCGCGAGCTCGTCCGCCTCAGCCACGCCGGTCTGACGGTCCGCGAGCTCGAGCAGTACCGCAAACAGTAGGAGACCTCACACCATGCGCAGACAGATTGCCGCAGTGACGCTGTTCCTCCTCGCCGCCACGACGCCGTCCTTCGCCGAGGAGCTGCGCGGCTCCTGGGCCGCCAAGCTGCAGAAAGATCCGTCGAAAGTCCACGTGCAGCTCCACTACGAGCGCAGCAACCACGGAAACACGATGCCGCTGGCGTCGTTCACCGGCCTCACCTCCGCCCAGATGAACGCCGCGACGTCGACGCCGGTGCAGTTCGGCCTCAAGCGCGAAGCCGGCAGCGTCGCCTTCGACGGCGCGTTCAAGAACGGTCACGGCGGCGGCGAGTTCGTCTTCACGCCCAACGAGGCGTACTACCAGACGATCCAGAACCTCGGCGTGCCGCTCGGCAAGTTCGAGCGCAAGCGGGAGCGCGTCGAAACGCTCTTCTCGCTCGCGCTGCTCGACGTCTCGACGGCGTTCATCCGCTCGATGATCGCCGAGGGGTATCGCGTCGACCTCGATGACTACATGTCGATGCGCATCTTCGACGTCACGCCGGAGCTCATCCGCGAGATGCGCGCACTCGGCTATAACCTCAGCGCGGAGAAGCTGGTCGAGACGCAGGTTCACAAGGTCACACCGGAGTACATCCGCGCGATGCGCGCGTCCGGCTGGGGCGACCTGCCGCTCGACGACCTCGTCTCCAGCCGCATCCATAAGGTGACGCCGGAGTTTTCGGCCGAGATGAAGGCCGCCGGCTACCGCCTCGACTTCGACGACCTCACCGCCTTCCGCATCCACGGCGTCACCACGGAGTTCATCCGCGAGCTCCGCGCCCTCGGCTACACCAAAGTCGACGCCGACGACCTCGTCGCCATGCGCATCCACCGAGTCACCCCCCAGTTCATTCGCGAGCTCCGCGAAGCGGGGTATGAAGGCGTCCCGGTGGACAAGCTGGTGTCGATGCGCATCCACGGCGTGGACGCCGCGATGGTCAAGAAGATGAACAAGAAGTAGGACGATGGGACGAATGGGACCCATCTAACACCAGCCTGTAAAACAATAGCCGGCGCCCTTCATCAAGTCGGGCGCCGGCCTTTGTCCTATTCGTCCTATAGGTCCTATCGTTCCCTGTCGTTACTTCACATTCACGGCGGCCACGTAGCGGATGTCTCCCCCGCCCTGTACGAGGCGGAACGGGTGGATCTCCACGTCGGGGCCGTCGCCGCGCATCACTACGACCAGGCCGCGGCTGACGCCCATGGGGCCGGCGGAGAAGTAGCGCACGCCGATGTGGTACGTGCCGCGCTCGACGCGCTCCGTGCGGATCACTTCGGGGCCGAGGCCCTGCGTGATGTCCTGGTAGAGCGTCAGGCCGGACTTCGTCTGCTTGTTGCTGTAGAAGCACTCCTCGTTGCGCGGATCGGTCACGTGCAGGTCGACGTCGTTGGCGTCCGTCTCCCACGCCAGCGTCACGCGCAGCGCGTCGCGGCGGGTGAGGTCGACGTTGTACTCGCGCGCCCGGTCCTGAATCTCACGCTGGCGCGCCGGCTCCTTTGCCAGCCACGCGCGGTAGACGTAGCCGAGCTCCTCGCGCACCACGCGCTGGACGTCGCCGTACCAGCCGGGGAACGTCTGGCGCGTCGCCGATTCGAGGACGCGTGCGGCTTCTTCGATCCGCCCGTCCTGCCACAGCATCAGCGCGAGGTGGCGGTACGAGTTCACGCGATCCGGCCGCACCGACAGCGCCTTCCGCAAAGGCGCCTCGGCCAGCTTGGCCTTCCGCGCCCGCAGCAGCAGCAACCCGGCGCGCTGCAGCAGCTCCGTCTTCGCAGGCGCCACTTCGATGAGTGACGCGTAGGCGCGCGCCGATTCACTCTCGTTGCCGAGATGCTCGCCGGCCAGGCCGAGCACCTCATACACCTGCGGGTTCTCCGGGTCGTACGGCTGCCAGCGGAGCGCGAGCTCGCGGAGGCGCGTCCACTCGTTGTGCGCGGCGAGCACTTCGCTGAGCTGGTTGTACAGCTCCCGATCCTTCGGGTTCGCGCGCAGCTTCGTTTCGAGCTCCTCGATGCGTGCGCGCGACGGAGTCTGCACCTTCGTCCAGCTCCGGTCCTGGCGCTTCTGCTCGGGCGCCGGAACCGGCGGAGGAGGCGGTGGCGGCGGCGCGACCGTGGCGGGCGCGCGCGGTGGCGGCGGTGCATTGGCCGGTGCCTGCTGCGTCACGGTGATCGATTCGGCCACGCTGCCGGCGCGCATAGGCTCTTCCGGCGGCATCACGAAATCGGCGGCGGGCGCGGCGCCGGCGGTGGCCGAAACCTCGCTGCCGACGGCCACTCCCTGCACGCTGTCCTCCATCACCGGTTGTGTGGGCACCGCCTGCGGCACGATCACGGGCGGTGCGGTCTTGGTCGCGCCACGCTCCCGGCGCATCACGGGTGGCGGCGGCGGAACCGGCATCGGCATCGGCGCCACCAGCATGTCATTGCCGCGACGGTCGATGCGGGCGATGCCGCCGGCGTCGATCGTCAGGATGGCGGCGAGCGCGCGGCGGTCGAGGCCGAAGCGCTGGTACTCCCATTCGCTTTCGAGCACGAGCATCGTCGTGCGGGGGATGACGACGCGCTGCTCGACGCTGACTTTCACCTGCTCGGTGGCCAGCGCGCGGCGCACGGCCTCGGACGGTTCATTGGCTTCGCGCTCGGCGAGGTAATCGAGATACGCGCGGTAGGCCTCGCGCTCGAGCAGCGGCGCGAACGTACCGGACGGCAGCGTCGATGACGTGGCGATGGACGTGCCGCCGAGGCGCACGGCCGGCTCGGCGGCGGCTTTGAGCTTGCCGAGGACGATGACTTCATCGCCCGGCTGCACGTCGTCGAAGTGGGTGGGGTACACCCATTCGGCCGAGGAGTCGCTGGCGTCGAACGAGACGCCGAGGGGGCGGCTCAGCGCGGCCGCGGCTTCACGGGCGCTGGTGACGAGCGAGTCGGTGAACGGCACGTCGACGATGCGGCCACGGCCGGCGGTCAGTGTCCGCGCGATCGGCGCGTCCTGACGGCTGCCGAGGATCAGCGCGTGCACGGTGGCGGTGGCGGGGATGGCGCGGATCGCGTCGGTGACGTCCTTGCGGTCCGTGTTGCCGAGCGTGGCCACGAGGTCGCTGGCGACGACGATGGCGCGCGCCGGGCGGTCCTGGGCGTTGCGGCCGACGTCGCGGAGGAGCGCGCCGAGATCGGTGCCGCCGAGAAAGTGGCGTTTGCGGATGAGGCCCGCGATGGTGCGGGCGACGTCGATCGCCGTGCCGCTCGCGAGCGGCGCCAGCTCCTGATCGAAGGCGATGACCTGCACGCGGTCCTGCGGCGGGAGCGCGTAGAGCATCGCTTCGAACGCGCGGATGCGATGCTCGGCGCCCTCGGCCGAGGAGGCGGAGGTGTCGAAGTAGAAGAGCCAGTCGTGCGCGGCCGCGCCGTTCCGGCGCGTCACCTCGGGGCGGAAGGCCGCGAGATAGAAGTCGCCCGCTTTCAGCACGCGGCTGCGCGAGGCTTCGCTCGTCGGCCGCCACGACAGCACGATGTCGGTCGGCGGCGTGTAGTCGCGCTCCTCGAGCGTGATGACTTCCGCCGTGGAGCGGGAGGCTCCGGACGGGCCACTGATGGCGGAGGAGGCGGCCTTGGCCGCGGCGCCAACCTGCTCTTCACCGGGCAGCGCGGCGACGACTCCGCGGAAGGTAAACTTGTTGACCTTCTGCATGCCCCGCAACGGCAGCGTGTACGTACGGACGCCGTCGCGCAGCGGGAGGAGCGCGGTGTAGGAGAGGACGATCGTCACCGGCGCGTTCGCCTCGATGGGGAAGATGCGCGCGGAGAAGCGGTTCCCCTGGTCCTGTTCGAGCAGGGCCGGGTCGCGCATCTGATGGAGGAACTGCTCGTACACCTGGTTCGCGCGCAGCCGCTCGACGACCTCCCCTTCCATGAGGTGGCCGTTGACGTCTTTGGCGAAGCGGCTGATGGCCGCGTTCGGCGGCAGCGTGCAGGTGAAGCGTCCCTCGATGCGCCGGTTCTGCGGATTGCGGAAGCGGAACTCGAGCTCGGTCAGGGAGAGCATCCCCTGGATGGCGGTCCGCGCCTGCAGCTCTTCGAGGATGAGCTCCTGCCCGTCGGGATCGGAGAAGGTGACCGGCGGCGACGGCGGAGCGGCGCTGCGCTCAGTCTGAGCGAGCGCGACGGGCTCGGGCACCGGCGGCGCCGCCTTCTGAAGCTCCTGCGGCGCCGCCCAGAGGAAAAGACAGATCACCGTCGCAAGGAGGAGGGCGCCGGTGAGGGTGAGGGTGCGAGTGTTCATGCCGCATTGGACGGCGGAGGGTGGCGGAAAGAAACCAGCGGTTGCGGTGCACGGGGGAAACGATGGGACGAATAGGACGAATGGGACCTATAGGACGAATAGGACGGAAAGGACTACAGACTAGCTTCGCCTGACGGGGTGGCGCGAAGCGCCGGATGAGGGGGCGCGGCACATCAGCAACGCCGCGCAAAGTGATGTGCCTGTCGGGCTCAACCGCCTGTCACTCAAAAAAGTGATCCCATCGACAATGGTCACCGGTTAGAATCTCAGCGGGTCAAAATAACCTGCGGTGCCCCGGTCGTGGCGGACCTTGGTCTGCCCACGGTCAACTTCGTCCAGTCGGAGCTTCGATGATTCACCATGCGTGCAGGACCGCGCTCGTCGCGGTCGTCGTCATTCTCTTTGCCACGGCCGCCATGGCCGGCAACTTCACGTTGTCGCCCACGGCGCAACTCGTCGGCACTCACGACTGGACGCAGCCGCTCAACTGGCTGGAGAACGGCCTGCCGACGCTCACCTACCCCGGCCAGAACGCCGGCGACGCGGTGACGGTCAGCGGTCTGGCGGGCGTCACCGTCTACGTCGGGGACTCGATCCCGAACGCGGTCACGCTCTCCGTCGCCACCGCGACCGTCAACATCACCTCTGGTGGCTCGCTGAGCCTCACCGGCACCTCCGGCGTCACCAGCGGCGGCACGCTGAAGGTCAGCGGCGGCACGCTGGCCAATGCGGGGACGCTCAACTTCGCGGGCGGCACCGAGTTCCGCTGGGCCGACGGCATCGTCGAAGGCAGCGGCACGACGAAGGTCAACATCTTTACCACCACCGGCGCCCGCGCCTTCATCGAGGGCAGCGGCAGCGCGACGCTGAACGGGCAGACGCTCGAAGTGGCCGGCGGCCAGCTCACCTACAAGAACGGCGGCATGCTCGACCTGACGAATGGCGCGAACATCACCGTCACCGCCGGATCCATGGAAGCGCAGAGCGCCGGCACGTGGAGCAGCTCCGACGCCACCGGCTCGGTGAAGATCGGCGGCTCCACCTCCTTCACCATCCCCGTGACGATGGTCAGCACCGTGCGCATCGAAGCGCAGGTGATCAACGACGGCGGCATCTACGTCGACAACGGCAACCTCGAACTGGCCGGCGGCGGCGCGCACACCGGCGTCTTCCAGTCGACGAACGTGGGCTCCACCGTCGCCTTCGACGGCGGTACGCACATCCTCACCGGCGTTTCGCTCACCGGCGCCGGCTACGCGAGAGTGGAGAGCGGCAGCGTCTCGCTCGCCGGCACCGTCGCCTCCACCGTCAACCGCTTCCGCCTCCGCGGCGGCAGCATCACCGGCAGCGGCGCGCTGAACGTCTCCTCGATCTTCGAATGGGAGGGCGGAGCCATCAACGGCACCGGCGGCGCCGTCACGCTGAGCAACGGCGCCGAGCTGCGGGGCGGCACGAGCGGCATGACGCTGAACGGCCGGCAACTCGCGCTCACCGGCGGCACGATGCAGTACGACGCCTCGAACCCGCTGCGCATGGAGAACAACGCGGAGCTGGTCGTCGAGACCGGCGCCATCCTCGAGCTGGAGTACGACCAGCCGATCGACTCCGACGGCACCGCGAAGATCACGAACCGCGGCGAGATCATCCGCGTCGGCAGCGTCATCGCCCACGCACCGCGGCCCCGCCGCATCACCGTCAATCCGGCCAGCACCGCCACCATCTACGCCGCCGTCCACACCAGCGGTGGAGCGATCCGCAGCTACGGCGGCTATCTCGGGATCGCCGGCGGCGGCACGCACAACAACGCGACGTTCGAGCCGAGCACCGTCGCCGACACCATCGACTTCAGCGGCGGCACGCACACGCTGACCGGCACGTTCGCGCTCCCCGGCGCCGGGCCGCTCACGCTCTCCGCGGGCACGCTCACCACCAACACCTCCGTCGTCATCCCCACCGCCGCCACGTTCGTGCAGAACGGCGGCACGCTCAACGGCACCGCCGACGTGATGAACAACGGCGCGTTCTACTGGAACGGCGGCGACCACGACGGCAGTGCGCGCGTCGTCAACAACCGCGCGTTCTATCTCGCCGGCACCACCGGCACCATGCGCCTGAAGTCGAGCCGCCAGCTCGTCAACGCGAAGGACCTCTACTTCACCTCGGCCACGAACCCGCTGGAGATCAACGACGCGGCGCTCCTGGAGAACCGCGACCAGTTCATCATCAGCGTCGACGGCTCGATCACCACCGCGGGCGGCACGACGCGGCGCATCGACAACACCGGCTCGCTCGTGCGCAGCGCCGGCAGCGGCATCTTCCGCATCTGGGTGCCGCTCAACCTGTCGGCCAGCGGCCGGGCCGTCGTCGACGCGGGCTACCTCGAGCTCACCGGCGGCGGCACCAGCACCGGCACGAGCGTCGGCTTCGACCTCACCGGCATCGCCACCAAAGTCCGCATCGCCGGCGGCACCTACAACCTCGGCCCCGGTACCAGCGTCACGATGAGCGGCGCGTCGTCGCTCTTCTTCGTCGATGGCGGCATCGCCAACTTCACCGCGAACCTCAGCATCCCGCGCGTCTATCTCCACACCGGCTCGATCGACGGCAGCGGCACGCTGACCGTGACGGAGACGCTGACGTGGACCGGCGGCGCGATGAACGGCAGCGGCACCACGCTGATCGACACGGGCGCAACGCTCGACGCCTCCTCGCAGAACGCCCGTTCCGCCATGACCCGCACGATCCGCAACCGAGGGACGTTCAGCCTCGACCCGACGGTCAGCCTCACGCTGACCGCGGCCGCGATCCAGAACGAGGGGACGTTCAACCTCAGCGGCGACGGCGCGATCGCCAGCGGCGCCACCGCGGGCTCCATCAACAACCAGGGGCTGATGCGCAAGATCAACGGCACGGCCAATCTCGGCACGCGCATCGACGTGCCGCTGACGAACGCCGCCGGCGCCACGCTCAGCTCGCAGATCGCCAACACGAACCTCATCCTCAACGGCGGCGGCAGCAACAGCGGCACGCTCGATTTCGGCACCGCGCTGGCGACGATCGACATCTTCGGCGGCACCTTCACGTACAACGGCGGCGCGGTGACCGGCGACGGCATCGTCCGCGTCAACGGCACGGGCACGCTGCAGCTCGGCGCCAACCTCACCGTGCCGCAGTTCGAGCTGCAGCCGGGCGGCACGCTCGACGGCACCGCCAACCTCACCATCGCGAACAGCGGCCGCTGGAGCGGCGGCACGATGCGCGGCGGCGCGACCAGCGTCATCATCCCCGCGACGGCGACGCTCTCCATCGACGGCAACGCCGCCATGACTCTGGACGGACGCACGCTGAACAACGCCGGCACCATCAACTTCGTGCCGGCCAGCGCGAACCTCACGATGACGAACAACGCGTCGATCGTGAACAGCGGCGTCTACCAGGCAACCGCCGGCCGCAACATCGACGTCACCGGCTCCGCCACCTTCACGAACAGCGGTACGTTCGTGCGCAACGGCAGCGGCACGGCGCACATCGCGCCGCCCTTCACCAACAGCGGCATCGTCACCATCGACGCGGGCATGCTTTCGTTCGGCAACTACGTGCAGACTGCCGGCGAGATCACGCTCGCCGGCGGCAGCCTGACCACGGCCGGACCGTTCAACCTCAATGGCGGCAGCCTCCGCGGCGCGGGCACGATCACCGGCTCGGTCAGCAGCAACGGCGGCACCGTCGCCCCTGGTGATGTCGCCACCACCGGCACACTGCATCTCACCGGCGCCTTCGCGCAGGGCAGCGGCAGCACGCTCGCGATCCGCCTCGGCACCACCCCGGATCAGCTCGACGTCGCCGACGACGTCCTCCTCGGCGGCACGCTCGACGTCAGCCTCATGCCGGCGTTCACGCCGACGAACGGCAGCACGTACGACGTCCTCCTCTTCGGCGGCACCCGCACCGCGGACTTTGCGACGAAGACGCTGCCCACGTTCCCACCGGACGGCACGTTCAGCGCGGCGTACCTGACGAACGCGCTGCAGCTCACCGCCGCGGTCACGCCGCAGGCGAACGTCGGCATCACCATCTCCGCCCCCACCTCGCAGCAGGCCGGGCAGAACCTCACCTACACCATCACCGTCACGAACCTCGGGCCCGACGTCGCCAGCAGCGTCACGGTCAACGCCACCACGGCCGCCGGCCTGACGTTCGTCGCGAACAGCGGCGATTGCACGAGCGCCTTCCCCTGCAACCTCGGCAGCATCCCGAGCGGCCAGTCGCGCACCATCAGCGCGCAGTACACCATCGCCGCCGGCACGCCCGCCGCGACGATCCTGACGACGTCCGCCACCGTCACGTCGACATCGACCGACAGCGACTCGACGAACGACAGCGCCGCTGCGTCCACCACCGTCACGACAGCGTCGGCCGACCTCTCCATCGTCAAGACCGGCCCGAGCTTCATCGGCGCGGGGCAGAGCCTCACCTACAGCCTCACCATCACCAACAACGGCCCCGACGCCGCGACGAGCGTCGTCGTCAGCGACGCGACGCCGGCGAACACCACGTTCGTCTCGACCAGCGGCGACTGCACCACCGCCTTCCCCTGCGCGCTCGGCACGCTCGCCAGCGGCACGTCGAAGACCATCACCGCCACGTACCTCGTCGGCGCCGCGACGCCGGGCGGTACGGTGATCAGCAACAGCGCAAGCGTCACCTCGACGACCGCCGACAGCAACGCGGCGAACAACACCACGCCCCCCGTCACCACCACCGTCACCGTGCCGAACGCGAACCTCGCCATCACCAAGAGCGGCCCGGCCACCGCGGGCGCGGGGACCAACGTCACGTACACCGTGACCGTCACCAACCTCGGGCCCGACGCCGCGTCCAGCGTCATCGTCACCGACCCGACGCCGGCGAACCTCACGTTCGTCTCCAACACGGGCGATTGCACCACCGCCTTCCCCTGCACCATCGCCTCGCTCGCGCCGTCGCAGTCGAAGACCATCACCGCCACGTACACCGTCAACGCGGCCACACCCGCGGCGACCGTGATCACGAACAGCGCGAGCGTCACGTCGTCCACCGTCGATCCCGACGGCTCGAACGACAGCGCGTCCACGTCGCTGACGGTCACCGTGCCGAACGCGAACCTCGCCATCGCCAAGAGCGGCCCCGCGACGATCGGCGCCGGCCAGCACCTTTTCTACACGCTCACCGTCACGAACAACGGCCCCGATGCCGCCACCGGAGTCCTGGTGCATGACGCAACGCCCGCCGGCGTGACGTTCGTCCTCAACAGCGGCGATTGCACCAGCGCCTTCCCCTGCAGCCTCGGCACGCTCACCAGCGGCCAGTCGAAGACGATCACCGCCAAGTTCTCTGTCCCGGCCGGCACCACCGCCGGCACCGTCATCACCAACAACGCGAGCGTCACCTCGTCCACCGCCGATCCGGCGAGTGCCGACAACAGCGCCAGCGCCACGACCACCGTCACCGCGCCGGTCGCCGACCTCCGCATCACCAAGAGCGGTCCGTCGTCGATCCAGTCGGGCGAGCAGCTCGTCTACACCATCGACGTCAAGAACCTCGGGCCCGACGCCGCGTCGAACGTCATCGTCACCGACGCCACACCCGCCGGCGTGACGTTCGTCGAGGCCACCGGCGTCTGCACCTCGTTCCCCTGCACCATCCCCAGCATCGCCGCGGGGCAGACGAAGACGATCGCCGCGAAGTACGCCGTCCCCGCCAGCGCCACGACCGGCACCGTCATCACCAACACCGCCAGCGTGACGTCGTCGAGCACCGACACCGACGCGTCGAACGACAGCGCCACCGTCGCCACCACCGTCACGCAGAAGGCCGACCTCGTCCTGACCAAGAGCGCACCCGCGAGCGCGGAGGAAGGCGACACCATCCTCTACACGATCCAGGTGGCGAACGCCGGCCCCGGCGATGCGCTCAACGTCATCGTCAGCGATCCGACGCCCGCCGGCCTCACGTTCGCCGGCAACAGCGGCGACTGCACCACCGCCTTCCCCTGCAATCTCGGCACGCTCACGCCGGGCAGCACGAAGACCATCTCCGCGCAGTACGTCGTCGGCAGCGCCACGAGCATCACGAACACCGCCACGGTGACGACCACCTCGGTCGATCCCGACCTCGCGAGCAACACCGCCGTCGCCACGACCACCGTCGGCAGCACGCCGGAATGCCCCGCGTTCGGCCCGGCGCTCGTCTCCCCCGCCGCCGGCAGCACGAACGCGCAGGCGTCGGGCCAGCTCTCCTGGTCGCACACGGCCGAGGCCAGCTACACCGTCTTCCTCGGGCCGGAAGGGAGCGGCTGCACCGCGTCGCCGTTCGCCTCGACGGACCTCACCTCCATCGCGTACACCAATCTCCAGCCGGGCAAGACTTACGAGTGGCGCGTCGAAGCGTCGAGCGGCTCCTGCCCCACCGTCACCAGCTCCTGCATCAAATTCACCGTCGGCGCCGGCTGCAACAACGCGCCGTCGCTGCTCGCGCCGCTCGGCGGCACCCAGTCGTCGCCGGTGAAGTTCTCCTGGAGCGCGGTCGGCGGCGCCACCGGCTACCAGCTCAAAGTCTTCAGCCGCGGCGCACAGGTCGTCGACCGCACCACCACCGAGACGTCCGTCGAGGAGCTCATCCCCGACGGCAACGCCACGTGGTTCGTCTCCGCGCTCTACGCCAACTGCCCCGCGGCGCCGTCGGCCACGGGGACGTTCACCGTCTGCAACGAAGGGCTCTCCGTGATCCCGCGCGTCGTCGGCCAGGCCACCTCCGGCCAGTCGTACGCCGTCGAATGGGACGAGGCGCTCAACGCCTCGCGCTACGAGATCGACGAAGCCGACAACCCCGAGTTCACCAACGCCTCGACGTTCAGCGTCAACGGCAACCCGTCGAAGCACTTCACGCACGTCGTCAACGACGCGGCGAAGGCCTTCTACTACCGCGTGCGCGCCGTCTCCGGCTGCAAAGGCACGATCGGCCCGAACAGCGTCACGATCCGCGTCGTCATCGTGCCGATCGTCAAGAGCGAGCAGAACCCCGGCGCGAACGTGCCGGCCGGCAGCGACCGCATCGTCGTCCAGCACCTCTTCGTCCCCGGTGAGCCCGGTCTGACGCTGCTCTACCAGGCCAGCGTCGATCGCCCGTGGCTCAGCGTCTCGCCGGCTGCCGGCACGCTGCCGCCGGACGGCGTGACGCTCGAAGTCTCCGCCGATCCCACGGGCCTGCCGAACGGCACGTTCAGCGGCACCGTCATCATCACGACCACGCTGCAGAACGGCACGCGCCTCTCCACGAACGACACGCCGCGCAGCTCGACCGTCTCCGTCTCCCTCGTCACGCCGATCCGTCCCGTGCTGGCGAAGGGCGCCACGCCCGACAACGCGCTGATCATCCCCTCGGTCGGTCACCTCGACGGCGCCAACTCGCGCTGGCAGTCCGACATCCGCATCACCAACACCTTCGAGCAGGGGATGCGCTACCTCCTCACGTTCACCCCCGCGGGCGCGCAGCCGAAGTCGACCACCGTCGAAGTCGCACCGGGTGCGACCATCGCGCTCGACGACATCGTCCGCAACTGGTACGGCATCGGCTCCCTCGGCGACAGCGCCAACGGTCTCCTCGAGATCCGCTCCGCCGAGGCGCAGAACCCCAACCAGCCGATGTCGCGCGTGGCCGTCGCTTCGAGCCGTACTTACAACGTCACCAAGAGCGGCACCCTCGGCCAGTACATCCCCGCCATTCCCTTCTCCAGCTTCATCGGCCGCGTCGCCGACGGCGCCGCGCTGCCGCAGCTTCTCTCGCTGCAGCAGATCGCGCAGTCGGATGCCTACCGCACGAACCTCGGCCTCGTCGAAGCCTCCGGGCAGCCCGCTTCGGTTCTGGTCAACGTCTTCAACGGCGCCGGCGAGCGCGTCCTCCAGCTTCCGCTCGAGCTCAAGGGAGGCGAGCAGCGCCAGCTCAATTCGTTCCTCGCCGAGCACAAGATCGCGCTGACCGACGGCCGCATCGAGGTGCAGGTCACCGGCGGCAACGGCCGCGTCACCGCTTACGCCTCGGTCGTCGACAACAAGACCAACGACCCGCTCCTCGTCTCCGGCGTCCCCCTCGGCGGCACCGCCACGACCAACCGCTGGATCCTGCCGGGCGTCGCGAGCGTGAACAACGCGCTCGCGAGCTGGCGCACCGACATGCGCATCTTCAACAGCGGCGTCGAGCCGCAGACCGCCACGCTGACGTTCTGGCCGCAGGGGCATGCCCCCGTTCGCGCGGACGTCACGCTGCAGCCGGGCGAAGTGCGCACGTTCGATGACGCGGTGACCACGTTCTTCAAGGAGCAGGACACCGGCGGCGCCGTGCACGTCGAGACGCCGACGAACGCCAACCTCGTCGTCAGCGGACGCACGTACAACCAGACGCCGGACGGCACCTACGGCCAGTTCATCCCCGCCGTGACCGCCGCGGACAGCGTCGGCGTCACCGACGGCCGCAGCCTGCACATCCTCCAGGTCGAAGACTCCGACCGCTACCGCACCAACCTCGGTCTGGTCGAAGTCACCGGCAAGGAAGCCACCGTCGAAGTCCGCGTGGTCCTGCCCGATTCGCGCGTCTCCCCCACGGTCCGTCTCAAACTCGACGGCAACCAGTTCCACCAGTTCCGCATCCTCAGCGAAATGGGCCTGGCCAACGTCTACAACGCCCGCCTGTCAGTACGCGTGGTGGAAGGCGAAGGCCGCGTGGCCGCGTACGGATCGGTGATCGACATGCGGACCCAGGATCCGACGTACGTGCCTGCACAGTAGGAGGCGGGGGACGATAGGACGAATGGGACGAATAGGACAGATAGGACAGATGAGACGCAGCTAACCGAACGGCTGCGTGGGCGCAGAACCCACGCAGCCGTTTTTGCATCGCGCCGCAGTCCTATTCGTCCTATAGGTCCTATTCGTCCTATCCGTCCCATCGTTCCCCGGCCACTCCCCCGAGGTATCCTCGGTCGGCATGCAGTTCCAGCAAGTCGTCCGCACGTTCCGTGACTTCTTTGAAGCGCAGCAGATTCGGTATGCAGTCGTCGGTGGACTGGCGATTCATGCGTGGGGACGGTCACGCACCACGCAGGACATCGATTTCCTGGTCGACGGACTTCAACAACCGCGCGTCGTGGCTTTCGTGGAGTCACTTGGCTACGAGACCCTGTTTGTGTCCGAAGGCTTTTCGAATCACCTGCACGCATCGAAGGACTTCGGCAAGGTCGACGTGCTCTACGTTTACGGGCGCACGGCAGACGAAATGTTCGCTGAGGCGGTTCAAACGTTGGAGGTCGCCGGCGTGCAGGTGCCGGTCCCTCGCGCGGAGCACCTGGTGGCGATGAAGGTCGCCGCGATGAAGGACGCACCGCGCCGCGTTCTCATCGACGCGCCTGACGTCGAGTACCTGATGTCGCTGCCTGGCCTTGATGAGGCACAAATCCGGAACTACTTCGAACGCGCTGGTTTGTTACCCTTGTACGATGGCATCCGAAGGCAACAGAAGCGGCCTTGACCTCGAACGCGACATGCCGCTGACGCCCGCCGCCATCGAGGCGCTCGAACGGGCGCGGGAACTGCCGCCGTTGAGCACGGCCGCGTACCTCGAATGGCTGACGCTGATGTCCGAGAACGTTGAGCCATCGCGGGAGACGTTCGATCGCGAAAAGCCGTTCGAGCTCTAGCGACGGTCCCATTCGTCCCATAGTTCCTATTCGTCCCATTTGTCCCATCGTTCCCCCTCTTCTGACTCTCATACGTAACTGTAACTTCCACCTCCCCTTCCTTCCCTCTGCCTCCTCTTGCAACGGGGTACAATCCGCCCGCCATGCAAGTCGACATCAGCCGCGATCCGAAACTGTCGAAGCTCGATCATCTCTTTGTTCTTCTGGCCGAGGACAACCGTGACGTGGACGTGCCGCCGGATGTGCGTAAGGTCATCGGCGATGCGCGTTTCGAGGGGCGCGGGGACGAGGCCATTACCGTGCTGCACGATCCTCCGCGCAAGCTCACGCTGATCGGACTCGGGAAGGCGGACAAGCTCTCGCTCCGCGGGCTCCGGGCCGCGCTCACGACCATCGCGCGGACCGCGAAGAAGCAGCGCGACAAGACGATCGGCGTCCTGTTCCCCTACCTCCTGCCCAACCTCGATGCCGCGCAGACGACGCGGATCGCCGCCGATTACCTCAGCGGCGCCGACTACAAGTACGACGCGTACATCACCGTCAAGAAAGAGGACAAGCGCCCCTCGGCCGCGGCGACGCTCGTCGCGCACCCCGATCTCGACAGCAAGACCGTCAAGGCGCTGAACGCGCAGGTCAGCGCGGTCGCGGACGCGATTCGCACCGTGCGCGATCTCGCCAACGGGCCGTGCAACATCATCACGGCGACCGCGCTGGCCGACCGTGCCGAGGCCGTGGCGGCCGAGGTCGGGATCAAGTGCACCGTCTATGGGAAGCGCGACATCCAGCGCATGAAGATGGGCGGCCTCATCGCCGTCAACCGCGGCTCGGTCGAAGAGCCGCGCTTCGTCGTCATGGAGTACACCCCGAAGAAACGAGCGAAGCAGCACGTCGCTCTCGTCGGCAAGGGCATCACCTTCGACTCGGGCGGCATCTCCATCAAGCCGGCCGAGAAGATGGAGGAGATGAAGTTCGACATGTGCGGCGCCGCCTCGGTCATCGGCATCATCGAAGCCGCGGCGAAGATGGAGCTGCCCGTGAAGGTCACGAGCATCTTCGCCGCCACCGACAATCTCCCGAGCGGCAGTGCGTACAAGCCGGGCGAGATCATCACCATGATGAACGGGAAGACGGTGGAGGTCGTGAACACGGACGCCGAGGGACGGATGGTCCTGGCCGACGCGCTGCACTACGCGTCGGGCCTGAAGCCCAACCACATCATCGATTACGCCACGCTCACCGGGGCGTGCGTGGTCGCGCTCGGCAGCGAAGCCAGCGGCCTCTTCACGCCGGACGATGAGCTGGCTCGGAAGTTGATTGAATGCGGGGAGCGCGTCGGTGACCGCCTCTGGAGACTTCCCATCTGGGACGAATACAAAGACCTCGTTCGCAGCGATTGGGCCGACATCAAGAATTCGGGCGGCCGCTGGGGCGGCGCCACTACTGCCGCGGTATTTCTGAAGGAGTTTGTTGATTGTCCGTCCTGGGCTCATCTCGATATAGCGGGCACGGCGTACGCCGAGTCCGAGACCTCGCGCGACGCACGCGGCTCGACGGCAGCGGGCGTCCGCATGACGCTCGAGTTCCTCGAATCGCTCTCGCGCTCCTGACGCTCGTCCTCGGCACGACCGGCTGCGGCAGCGACGACAAAGTCGCCGCCGCGCCTCCGCCCCGGATCCAGGAGAACTTCGCCTCCATCGACTCCCCCAGCCTCCAGTTCCTCCCCCGCGGGACGGAAGCCCCCGGCTGGAAGCTCGAGGAGGATCCGATCGTCGTCCCCGGCGACCGCCTTCCGACGTTCCTCGGCGCCGACGCCAAAGGCTTCAGCCGCTACGAAGCCATCGACCTCACCGTCGGCAAGTACGCCGGCGTCAACGGCCAGGGTTTCGCCACGGTGGAGCTTTACCGCTTCCCCGACTTCGTCAAAAGCTTCGGCGCCTACTCCATGCGCAAGCGCGGGAACGTCGCCTTCCTGGCCAACGTGGAGAACGAAGCCTTCCAGGCGAAGCACTCGACGCATCTCTGGCGCGGACCGTTCTACGTCCGCGTGACGGGCGGCTCGCCCGAAGGCGCCGCCGCACTGCAGCGCCTCACCGCCTCGGTCGCCGAGCGCATGCCGGCCGCACCCGCCAAACCGGCCGTCTTCAACTTCTTCCCCACGGACGTCCGTGTGCCCAACAGCGAGCGCTACTCCGCCGAGCAGGGGCTCGGGCAGGCCATCCTCGCCAACTCCTTCCAGGCGTCGTTCAACATGGGCGGCGACATCATGGAAGGGGTGATCATCCCCGCGTCGAACAAGGCCGTGGCCACGAAGATCCTCGACGGCTACCGCTCCCTCTACGTCCGCAACGGCAAGCTCCTCGACCCGATCCCGAACCTCGGCGAAGACAACTTCACCGCCGAGGACCGGTATCTCGGGCGCGCCGTCGCCTTCCGCATCGACCGCTTCGTCATCGCCTTCAACGGCTACAAGGAACGGCAGCGCCTCGTCGACCTGGCCGTCGCCACCGACACCCGCATCCTCGGATCGATCCGCAAGCAGCTGGTCACCCAGGAAAAACAGGCCCAAGCCGCCACGAACCCACAGCCGTCACGCACGAATAGCAACGTGCCGCCGTGGCAGAGGCCCGCCGGGCAGCAGTAAGCGGGGAACGATAGGACCAATAGGACCTATAGGACTCATAGGACAGATGGGACCAAGCTTGGACGGCCTCTGTCCTATCGGTCCTTCGTCCTATCGGTCCTATTCGTCCTATCGGTCCTATTCGTCCTATCGTTGCCCTGTGGCTACCGCGATACCGCGCGTCTCCGTGACGGCGGCGGCGTCACCTGCACGGTGACCACGGCGCTACTCGGCGCGTGCGCCGCATCCCCCAGGTAGTCGATCGACATCGCGTGCAACCCCACGCCGAACGGCCCCACCACGACGTCAGCCGTGCCGTTCATCAGAGGCACGGGCGTCACGCCGCGCCCCGCATCGATGCGCAGCTCGCCGGTCGGCGTGCCGCTATCGCTGTGGACGACGATCGTCAGCAGCACCGGCTTTCCTGCCACGGCCGGACTGGCCGTCACCGTGACGGTGGTCGCCGCGGGGGGCGGCGGTGGCGGATTCGGATCGACGACCGTCAGCGACACGTTGTTACCGTCGCCGCCGCTGTAGTCGATCTCGAACAGATACGCCCCGGACGTGAACCGCGATCCCTGCGGCAGGTCCGTATACGAAAAGCCGGACAGCCGGCCGAACGTTCCGCTCACCGGATCACTGCCGTCATTGGCGACGATGACGATCTCCTGCCCGATCACGAGCGCTGCCGTCACGTTCACGGTGAGTGGCTTGTTCGACAGCGTCACCGTCCCGTTGGCGATCAGCACGTCGTTCCCGGTGGGAGTGATGTCGACCTCGTACGGAAAGCTCTGCTCGGGGAACGACAGCGAGCCCGCGAGCGTCAGATTCCGGACGACGATGGTGCCGTCGGCCGAGGAGGCGCCGCTGGGCGCCACCCGGGTGCCGGGGGCTTCCAGGTCGGCAATCGTGCCGTACCCGGTGATTCGCTGCCCGCCGGCGTGGTTGGCGTCCGGCAGCGACGCGCCGTCGAGCACGGTCCAGTGGCCGGCGTTCACGCCCCCGGAGATGGTGCCGCTGAACGGATGCCCGCCGGTGAGGCGGAGCTCACTCGCTCCCTGTGGCGTGATGGTGCCGCTGCCGATCAACTGGCCGTCCACCGGACCGCAATGCTGGAAAGCGACACGGAAGCCGCTGGGATCGAGCGTCGTAAAGTGCGCGGCGGAAAACATGCCGTCGTCGGCCGGCATCACCACCGGCACCTGGAGCGTCGTGGCGCACGGCAGGTCATTGACGAAGCGGGCGTGAACCGCATTGCCCGTGACGGTGTAACCGGAGCTCTCGAACGTGACGCTCGTGAGCGCCACCGGCGCGGGAAGGTCATTGTTCACGGTCCCCACGGCACCCGTTGCGGTGAAGCGCAGTGAGTCGCCGCTGACCGGCACACCCGCCGGATTCCAGTTCGCAGCGTCGGACCAGTTGGTGCTGCTCGCGCCCGTCCAGGTACGGTTTGCGGCCGCAACGTTCGTTGTGATGAGGAGAAGCAGAAGGACTCTCAGCATCAGCGCTCCCACGTCCCCGACTTGCCGCCGGTCTTGCGCACCAGTTGCAGGCCGTCGATGGTGATCCCCTTCTCCGCGCTCTTGCACATGTCGTAGATCGTCAGGGCGGCGACGGCGCAGGCGGTCATCGCTTCCATCTCCACGCCCGTTTTCCCTTCGCAGCGGACGATGGAGCGGACTTCGATGGCGCCGTTGTCCGGATCCAGGTCGAAGGTGATGTCGACCGATTCGAGCATCAGCGGATGCGCGAGGGGGATCAGCCCCGGCGTCTGCTTCGCGGCGAGCACCCCGGCCACTTTGGCGGTGGTCAGGACGTCGCCTTTCGGCAGGGCGCGCTCCATCAGCTTCCGCAGCGTTGCCGGCGACATGCGCACCGTGGCGGCAGCGACGGCTTCACGCGAGGTCGTGCCCTTGGCGCCGACGTGCACCATCGAGATGCCGCCCGTCTCGTCGAGATGAGAAAAGTCCTTAGCCATCGAGAGCCTCCAGCTCCGCCGGTGTATTCACGTTGGTGAGCGGCTCGCCTCTGAAGCGTTCCCGCAGCGAGCGCTCCGCGATCATCTCCGCAGAGGCCGCGGCAATCAAGCCGCGCAGGTCGAATTCCTGCCGCTGGACGCGCTGCCGCAGCAACGGCAACAGCGAGGCGTCGTAGCCGGCGCAGAGGGTCTGCGGGATGCCGTTCCAGACCGGGACGAGCATCGGCGCGCGGCTGACCTCGAACGTCTCCCGCAGAAACCGCAGCAAGTCCGCGGTCACCAGGGGGTAGTCGACGGCGAGGATCACGCACTTTGCCGCCGCGTCCTGCAGCGCGCGGATGACGCCGAGGAGCGGGGCTTCTTCAGGGTGCGCCTCTTCGAAGATCGTGCGGACGCCGCGCACGGAGAGGCCGGAGTGGCGCTGCACGGCGACGACCTCGGCGAACGCCGGACGCGCGGCGGCGGCGACGCGGTCGAAGAAGAGCTCCACCTTCGACTGCCCCATCCGGGTGGAGCGTCCGCCGACGAGTACGTAGCAGTTCATGCGCGGCGAGCGTACCATCGGCGGCGTGCCGCTCCCGGTCTCCGTGATCATCCCGGCGCTGAACGAGGAAGCGCGGATCGCCGCGACGATCGACGCCGCGTTCGCGGCCGGCGCGGCGGACGTCGTGGTCTGCGACGGCGGCAGCAGCGACGGCACGATCGCCGTGGCGCGCAAGCAGCGGGCGCGCGTCATCACCGGCGAAACGACGCGCGCGCGGCAGCTCAACCGCGGCGCGAAGGAAGCGGCGCACGAGCACCTCATCTTCCTCCACGCCGACACGCTCCTCCCCGCGGGGGCGGCGATCGCCGTCATGCGCGCGCTGGCGGCGAACGCGCAGTTTGGCGGCTTCGAGCTCGAGTTCCTCGAGCCGTCGCGGCGCCTCCGCCTGGCCGCGTTCATGATCAACAGCCGCACGAAGATGACGCGCTGCCCCTGGGGCGACCAGGCCCAGTTCATCCGCCGCGAGACCTTCCACCGCCTCGGCGGCTACGCCGACATCCCGATCATGGAGGACTACGACCTGGCGGTGCGGATGAAACGCGCCGGCCGCACGACGATCCTGCCGCTGCGCGTGCGGACGTCCGGGCGGCGCTTCCTGGAGAAGGGGTTGTTGCGAACGTCCGCCATCAACTGGCGCATCGTGGCCGCCTGGCGGCTGGGCGTAGACCCCGAGAAGCTGGCCCGGATCTATCGGGGATAAGGCCGACAGGACGAAATTCGCGGAGTCGCCCGCGAATTTCGCGGGTCGGGCCGCGAATCTCGCGGGTTGGGCCGTGAATTTCGCGGAGACGCCCGCGAATCTCGCGGGTTGGGCCGTGAGTTTCGTGATTTGGCCCGTGAATTTCGTGATTTGGGCCGTGAATTTCGCGCGCTGGCCCGTGAATTTCGTGGTTTGGGCCGTGAATTTCGCGGGCTGGCCCGCGAAATTCGTGATTTGGGCCGTCAATTTCGCGCGCTGGCCCGTGAATTTCGTGGTTTGGGCCATGAATTTCGCGGGCTGGCCCGTGAATTTCGCGGAGTCGCCGGCGAATTTCGCGGTTTCCCCTGGGAACGATAGGACGAATAGGACCTATAGGACGAATAGGACCAATAGGACGGTGAACGGCTGCCTCTGTCCTATCGGTCCTATCCGTCCCATCGGTCCTGTTCGTCCTATCGTTCCCCGCCCCCGCCGCTACCCGCCCATGGCCTTCAGCAACTGCCCGTCCGATACCCGCCGCGGCGTCAGCGCCACGACCGCGTCGCGCAGGGCCACGGCGATCGGGTTCGCCGCGGTGGCCACACTGCCGATGCGCCAGGACTGTGTGGTGATCCAGCGCGTGCGGCGTTGCCGTTCGCGCACGTAGCGCGCGAAGGCTGCCTCCACCGACGGCGCTTCCGCCAGCGCGCGTGACAGCGACAGGGCGCTTTCCAGCGCCTGCGCTGCCCCCTGCCCCATATTGGGCGTCGTGGCGTGGATGGCATCGCCCAGCAGGACAGTGCGGCCGCGGAACCACTCGCGCGACGGCGCCAGATCGTAGATGTCGTTCTGCAGCACCTGCGTCGCCTTCGCCACGATCGCCGGGACCGGCGCTTCCCACGTGCCGAACAGCTCCGCGAGCGGCGCCCGCTGCACGCCCGGCGGCTGGTTCGCCGTGGCGAACCAGTACACCCGCCCCGCACCGATCGGGACGATGCCGAAGCGCGTCCCTCTCCCCCACCACTCGATGGCCGTGCCGTGCAGCTCATCGGAGGGCAGCCCGTCGATTGGCACGGTGCCGCGCCAGCCGGTGTAGCCGGAGTAGCGCGGCACCACCGCCGGAAAGAGCTGCTTGCGCACGGCGGAGTGGATGCCGTCCGCGCCGACGATGACGTCCGCCTCGATGCGGGTGCCGTCGGCGAACATCGCCGCGCCATCCGACACCGCCACGCACTCCATCCCCAGCCGCACATCGGGCACTTTCGCGGCGAGAATCGACAGCAGCTCGGCGCGGTGCAGCATGATGCACGGCTCGCCGATCTTCGCGGAGAGCGAATCGACGTCGGTGGCGCTGAGCACCCGTCCAACGGAAGTGCGGATCTCCGCGCGGTGCAGCACCGCCCCGGTGGCGATGATCTCCTCCGCCACCCCGAGCTGCCGCAGCACGCCGATCGCGTTCGACCACAGCGTGATCCCCGCCCCGACTTCGCGCATCGCCCCGGCGCGCTCGCAGACGATCGTCTCCAGTCCCTGCTGGCGAAGGGCGATGGCGGTGGCCAGACCGCCGATCCCGCCGCCGATGACGAGCACGCGCATCGCTACTTCTTCTTTTTCACGTCTTCGTCGGAGACTTTCTTCGCGTGGCGGGCCTGCCCGAGGGAGACGTTGATCGGGTTGGTGCGGTCGAGGAACGGGATGGCCGGACGCGCGCGCACGCCGAGCTCCTTCCGCAACGCGAGGAGATCGTCGTCTTCCGGCATCAGCTTCAGGCCGCTCTCCGCCGTCTCCACCGCCTTCTTGCGGTTGCCCGCCGCCACGTAGACCCGCGAGAGGTTGATGTAGTGATCGGGGTTGTAGAACTCGAGGTCGATCGCGCGCTTGCAGAGATCGATGGCCGGCTTGAACTTCTTCTGGACGAGCGCCAGGCAGAGGCCGAAGTACGAAAGTCCGCTCGCGTCTTTCGGCGACTTGAGCGGCGGCGAATCTTCCTGTCCGTAGATGTCGACGAAGAGCGTCAGGGCACGGAGGTAGTCTTCGGACTTGGCGACGGCGATGGCGGCGTCGATGGCCGCGGGGGTTCGACTCATCAGATGGTCTCTCGCGAACGGATGCGATGGACGAACTTCTCGATCCGCTCTCTCTCTTCGGGTGGTTGGTTGATGAAGCGCATGCCGTACTTCGCCATCGAGCCGGAGAACTCGGCGCGCAGTATTTCGGCATCCACGGCGAGCGGCCTGGCGTCGCCCGGCAGGTAGAAATGGAGACGGAGCGGACCCTCCTGCGGCAGGACGCGGTCGGCTTCGAGGAGCATCCCGTTGGCCGAGATGTTGAGGCTGCGCCCGAGGATGAAGCGGCCGTTCTTCTCGAGCGAGACCTCGATCTTGGTGATCGTGCGCAACTGGCGCCGCACCGGGATGTTCGTGAGCCGCTGGACCTTCGCGTCGAGCTCCGCCTTCTGCAGCGGACGGTAGATCACGTCGTTGCAGCCGGCGGAAAGACAGAGATCGCTGTCCGTCGAATGTTCGCGGTCGCACACGAGGAGGAGCGACATGCCCTTCGTCAGCTCGTGCTCCCGGATCTCGCGGCAGAACTCGGGCGCGGTCATGTCGAAGAGGTCGAAGCCGAAGATGACGAGCTGCGGCTGTTCCATGCGCGCCTTGACCAGCCCTTCGGAACCGGCCAGCGCCGTGATGATCATGGTGTTGCGGCGGCGGAGGATCGTCTCCTGAAAAAGGAGCGCCCCGCGCGAATGGTCGACCAGCAGGATGCGCCCCATCTCACTCGAATTCATGCAGCGGTGATCTCCCTCAGTTTTCGGACCATGCGCCGCAGATCGTCCACGAAGTGCTCGGCCTCCTCGGCAGTGTTGGACTTGCCGAGGCCGATGCGGATGGAGCCCATGGCGAGGGGCTCGGGGACGCCGATGGCCGTCAACACGCGTGATGGCCCACGCTCCCCCGAGCTACAGGCCGAGCCCGAGGACAAAGAGAAATTTTTCATGGCCAGGATCAGGGACTCGGCTTCGATTCGCTCGAAGCTGACGTTCAGGTTGCCCGGCAATCTTACCTCTCGCGGGCCATTGATCGATACGCCATCGATCGTGGAACTGATTCGTTCCGCCAGCGTATCGCGCAAAACCGAGAGCCGTTCGGCCTCCGGCTGCATTTCCTCCACACGCAACTGGAGCGCTTTGGCGAAGCCGACGGCGCCCGGGACGTTGACGGTGCCGCTGCGGATGTTCCGTTCCTGCCCGCCGCCGATGACGACCGGCTCGATGCGGATGCCGCGGCGGACGAACAGCGCGCCGATTCCTTTCGGCCCGTACACCTTGTGCGCGGAGAAGGAGGCGAGATCGACGTTCGTCAGGTCGAGCGGGATCTTCCCCGCCGCCTGCGTGGCGTCGGTGTGGAAGAAGATCTTGCGCTCCCGGCAGACGGCGGCGAGCTCCGCGAGCGGCTGGATCGTGCCGATCTCGCCGTTGGCGGCCTCGATGGAGACGAGCTTCGTGTCGGGGCGGAGGGCGGCGCGGAGCGCGGCGGGGTGAATGATCCCGTCGCGGTCGGGCTGGACGTAGGTGACGTCGTGCCGCGCCGCCGGAGCGATGACGGACTTGTGCTCCATCGGCGAGGTGACGAGATGCTCCCCCGGCTTCACCAGGTTGAGCGCGATGTTGTTCGACTCGGTCGCGCCCGCGGTGAAGACGATCTCCGGCGGCATGACGCGGAAGAAGCGGGCGATGGCGATACGCGCGTTCTCCAGCGCGTTGGACGCCTTGCGCCCCTCCACGTGCGTCAGCGAAGCGGGGTTGCCGAAGATCTCCGTAAAGTACGGCAGCATCGCCTCGACCACACGAGGGTCGCAGGGGGTGGTGGCGTGATGGTCGAAGTAGGCGGGCATGGTGTATCAGGCGTTGTCCGTTTTCCGTTTTCCGTTTTCCGTGCTGCGCGCGACCGTGCAGCGCAGCACGGAAAACGGACAACGGAAAACGGACAACGCCATGTTCTACCGCCGGCGCCGGCGCCGCTTCTTCGTAGCCGGCCGCGATTCTTCTTCTCCGCGGCGCACTCTCTGGGAGAACTGCTGCCACTGGCGGAACACGTCCACGTACTTGCCCGAGGACAGGGCGTACAGCTCCAGCAGGGCGAGGGCGTCGTTGAACGGTTCGCGGTGGACGGCTTTGAACTGGGCGCGGCGGTCCGTGGGCGGCTCGAGGAGACGCCACAGACTTTCGAGCGTCGTCTCGATCTGGTGGCGCGTGCCGGCGGCGAGCGACATGCGCGCGCAGATCGGCTGGATCAGGTCGCGGATGAAGAGGATCACCTCGCCGATGCGCATCGTGCTGCGGCGCTCTTCCTCTTTCTCCAGCTCCGCCACGATCCACGGCAACATCAGCACGGACAGCAGCACCGCGTCGGAGATCTTCCTCCCCGCTTCGACCGTGCGGTCGAGGACTTCCAGCATTTTCCAGAAGTACGGGGCCTGGTCGCCGCTGATGGCGTTGTGGATCTCGGGGAGGAGCGGCTCGAGGAGCCCCGCCTCGACCAGGAGGCGGATCGCGCCGCGCGACCAGCCGCGCCGCAGCAGCTCGAGCATCTCCTCGGAGACGCGCGGAGGCGACGCCTTGAGGATGTCGTTGCGGTGGCGGAGGAGCGCGGCGTACGTCTCGCGCTCGACCTCGAAGTTGAGTCGCGAGGCGAACTCGATGGCGCGCATCATCCGCACCGGGTCTTCGCGGAAGCGCACGTCGGGATCGCCGATGACGCGGACTTTGCCCGCGGCCATGTCTTCCAGGCCGCCGACGTAGTCGATCACCGAAAAGTCGGCGATGTTGTAGAACAGCGCGTTGATGGTGAAGTCGCGGCGGCGCGCGTCCTGGAGCGGCGAGCCGAACGTGTTGTCGTCGGTGATCAGGAGGTCGTCGCCTTCCTGCTCCTGCGCCCGCTCCGGCTCGCGCCGGAAGGTGGCCACCTCGACGACCTGGTCCTGAAAGATGATGTGCACGAGCCGGAAGCGGCGGCCGATGATCCGGCTGTTGCGGAACAGGCGGCGCACTTCGTTCGGATGGGCGTCGGTGGCGACGTCGAAATCCTTCGGCTCCCGCTGCATCAGGAGATCGCGCACGCTGCCGCCACAGAGGTACGCGCGGTACCCGCTGCGGTGCAGACGGTAGAGAACCTTCAGTACGTTTTCGGGGATGCTGCGACGCGAGATGGTGTGATCGCTGCGATCGATCACCACCGCATCCGAGACGTGAGACTCGCGCGGCTCCTCCTCCGTCTCGACGCGTCCTGCATCCACCTGATCACTCGTTTCCATAGGAGCTGACGCCGGGTGTGTAGTGGTACTTGCTGTCGACGATGAAAAACGTCCGATGCCACCGCGTGTGCGTGAAGAACTTCAGGACGACGCCCACCAGTTCCTTGATCCGTTCGCCGAAGGGACTGCCCGGCGGCGGAGGGGTCGATTCGAACGACCAGTAGACCATGAAGGCGCGCCCCTTGATCATCGAGCGCGGCACCGTCCCCCAGTAGCGGGAGTCGTGCGAATGGTCCCTGTTGTCGCCCATGGCGAAGTACTGCCCCGCGGCCACCCGGAAGGGGCCGAACTGGTCACGCGAGCGGAACGGCTCAGGGAGAAACTCCTGGTCGGGATAAATCTGCTGGTCCTCGTGCACGACGTACGGCTCGTCGAGCGCTTTCCCGTTGATGAAGACTTTCTTGTCGTGGATCTCGACCGTGTCGCCCGGGACGCCGACCACGCGCTTGACGAAATCGGTGTCGGGCTGGACAGGGTAGCGGAAGACGATGATGTCGCCGCGCTGGACGTCGCGCAGCGGGAAGAGCTTGACGAGCTTCGCCAGGGGGCCATCCCCCTCCGGGCCATAGATGAACTTGTTGACGATGATGTGGTCGCCAACCTTGAGGTTGTCCTCCATCGAGCCCGTCGGGATCTTGAATGCCTGAAAGACGAAGATCCGGGCGAAGTTGACGAAGATGACCGCGATCAGCAGCGCTTCGTAGTATTCACGGACCGTCGACTTCTTCTCGTTCTCATCGGCTACTGCCATTCGCGGGGGTTGTCCTCTTCAACTGTTCTGCAATGAAGCCAGCGGAAAACGATTTTACGACAGCGGGAGCGACCGCCACGAGGTTCCTTGTGACGCGGTAGCGCCCGGCTGGCACGCTCGCGTCTCCCACGATCGCGAATCCTCCCTCGTAGCTCGCGGTACCGTTGACGACGTAAATCCGGTTCCGGTCGACGAACGGCAGGTCGATCGCAGCGGGGACCTGATTCGTGACGAGCGCCGCCACGCGGGCGCTCCGCAGCAGCGCGGCCAGGGCATCGTCCCAGGCGTTCGGCGTCTCCGTGACCCAGATGACCAGCGGCAGCCGCTCGTCGTACTTCAACGCCGCGGGACGCACGAGCGTCCCGCCGCCGGCGAACGCTTCGGTGGTCACGTCGAGGCGGACCTCCGGGTTGACGGCCGTCTTGCGCTCCTCACCGCCGTACTTCACCACCTCGACCCGGTCCGAGGCGTCGATGCTGGAGAGCACCACCGCGTAGCGCTCCGCCTTCGGCTCCCACCCCAGCGCATGCACGCGGGCATAAGGAAAGTCGACGGTGAGCTGGGCCGAGGAGGGGACGTGGAGGGTGCGGACGAGGTCGCCGGCGCTGCCGCGGACGATGTAACTGATCTTGTGGCCGCGCGGGGCCCACTGCACCTGCACCTCGTCCGCCGGATCGGCCGGCACCCAGACGATGGGACTGCCGTCGAGATGGACGAGGCCGATGTCGTAGCCCGTCTCCCGTCTGGCCGAGAAGGCCACCTCGCGGCGGGTCTCCGAGACGTCGAAGGACTCGATCGGCAGCGGCTCCTGCAGGGTGACCGGCAATTGCTTCACGACGGACTCGGCCGCGGGAACCGGGGACGTCTTCACGCTGCCGTCGTCGGCCAGCTCGACCGCGCGAATGCGTGCCGTCTCCGGCACCGTCATCCACCCCTCGGGAATCGTCTGCAGCGACGCCGCACAGCCGGCGAAAAGGAGCAGAAAAGGAAACGCCAGTGCCTTGTGCGGATGCATGCCAGGCGCATTCTAAATGATTGATAAAGAAGAGCAAAGAACTGGCAGCATCCTTGCGAATAACTAGTTATCGAAAGACCCACAGGAGCCAAGAATGGACCTGCAAAAGAACCTGATCGAATCGAAAAGACAAAAGAGCGACAAGCGAGGCTGGAACGCCTCGATCATGTCGCTGGTGGTTCACGGAATGCTCATCGCCGGTGTCGTTTATGCCGGTTCGCAGGCGACCCACAAAGTGGACGCCGAACAGAAACCAATCACCGCCTTCATCACGCGCGGTGCGGCTCCGCCGCCGCCGCCTCCGCCGCCGCCTCCGGCAGCGACCAACTCGGCGCCGTCGCAGCCTCAGCCGCAGGTGAAGCGTCCGGAACCGGTGCGCGTCAAACCGCAGCCGTTCACGCAGCCCCGCGAGATCCCGAAGGAAGTGCCGAAGGTCGACCCGAAGGCGGAGAAGGTCGTCGATCTGACGACGAACAACACGCCGATTCCGCAGCCTGAGATTCCCTCGGGTGGCGGCGGCTCGAGCACGACCGCGGGTGCGCAGGAAGGTGGCGTCCCGGGCGGTGTCGAAGGCGGCGTCGCCGGTGGCGTCGTCGGCGGTCAGGTGGGTGGCACTGTCGGCGGTGAGATCGGCGGCGTCATCGGTGGTGTGGTCGGTGGCAAGGTCGGCGGCGTTCTCGGCGGCCAGGGCACCGGCACGGGCGGTACCGGCTCCGGCGGCGACGATGCGCCGGAAGGCATTGAAGTGAAGCCGAAAGGCCCCCTTCGTGTCGGCGGCGACGTCAAGGCGCCGGTCGCAACGGACCGCGTCGATCCCGAGTACACCGAGCTTGCGCGTAAGTCGCGCATCGCCGGCCTCGTGATCGTCGAAGCAATCATCAACAAGCACGGCCGCGTCGAACAGGTGCGCGTCGTCAAGGGCTTGCCGATGGGTCTTTCGGAAGCCGCCGAACGCGCCGTCCGTCAGTGGCGCTTCAAACCGGGCACGCTCAACGGGCAGCCGGTCGACACGATCTTCAACCTGACGGTCAACTTCAAGCTGGACTAGTCCACTACAGTGGCAGCAAGCGAAAACCCCGGGCGCGAGCCCGGGGTTTTTTGTTGGTTGTCGGTTTTCGGTTTTCGGTTTTTGGTGCTGCGCTCGGTGCGGCTCTCCTCGCATAGCGAAGCACCGACAACCGAAAACCAAAAACCGAAAACCGCGTCAGCGTCAAAACCCCTTCGCGTCCTGCACCTTCTTCGGCGCCTGCCCCACGCGCCGCGACACGGCTTTCGCCTGCAGGAACAGCCCGAGGTAATCGCGGCCGCCGGCTTTGGAGTCGGTGCCGGACATGTTGAAGCCGCCGAACGGATGCACGCCGACGAGGGCGCCGGTGCACTTGCGGTTCAGATAGAGGTTGCCGACGAAGAACTCCTCGCGGGCGCGCTCCAGCTTCTCCTCGTTCTCGGTGAACACAGCGCCGGTGAGGCCGAACTGGGTGTCGTTGGCGATGCGCAGCGCGTCGTCGAAGTCTTTCGCCTTGATGATGGCCAGGACCGGTCCGAAGATCTCCTCCTGCGCGATCGAGGCGTGCGGATCGACGTCGGCGATGACGGTGGGCTCGATGAAGTAGCCTTCATCGTCCTTCGCCGTACCACCGGCGAGCAGGCGTCCTTCCTTCTTCCCCTTGTCGATGTAGCGCGTCACGGTCTTGAACTGCCGCTCGCTGACGACGGGGCCGAACTGCGCGTCCGCCGTGGTGGGATCGCCGATGCGGAGCGCCTTCGTCTTCTCCACGACGAGCGGCACGAGCTGGTCGTAGATCGCTTCGTCGACGATGAGACGCGAGCACGCCGAGCATTTCTGCCCTTGGAAACCGAAGGCCGAGGCGACGGCGGCGTTGGCTGCCTCGTCGAGGTTCGACCATTCGCGGTCGACGATGATCGCGTCCTTGCCGCCCATCTCGGCGACGACGCGCTTGATCCAGAGCTGGCCGTCGCGTGTCTTCGCCGCTTCGGCGTTGATGTGCAGGCCGACCTCTTTCGAGCCGGTGAAGGAGATGAAGCGCGTCTTGGGGTGGACGACGAGCGTCTCGCCGACCTCACGCCCGCCGCCGGTGACGAAGTTGACGACGCCCGGCTGCAGGCCGGCTTCCTCGAGCAGCGCGAAGAAGCGCCAGGCGATCCACGGCGAATCGCTCGACGGCTTGAGCACCACGCAGTTGCCGGCGACGACGGCGGCGGTGGTCATGCCGGCCATGATGGCCAGCGGGAAGTTCCACGGCGGAATGACGGCGCCGACGCCGAGGGGGATGTAGACGAGCTGGTTGTCCTCGGCCTCGATCTTCGTGACCGGCTGCTCCCCGCCGTAGCGGTACGCCTCACGCGCGTAAAACTCGAGGAAGTCGATGGCTTCCGCCGTATCGGCGTCCGCCTCGGGCCAGCTCTTGCCGACTTCGAGGACCATGACGGCGCTGAACTCGTGCTTCCGCTCGCGCATCAGCTTCGCGGCGCGGAGCAGCAGCCCGGCGCGCTCGTCGACGGGCTGGCGCTTCCAGGTCTCGAAGGCTTTCCACGCGGCCTCGATGCCCTGATTCGCATGCTCCGGCTGCCCTTCCTGGAACGTCCCGACGACCTGGGACTTATGAGCGGGATTGTTGGATGTGAACGTCTTCAGGCCGGTGATGCGCTGGCCGCCGATGACGATCGGGTACTCCTGGCCGAGCTCCCCCTTCACCTTCTCGAGGGCCGCTTCCATCGCGGACTGATGCTCCGGTTTCGAGAAGTCGGTGAACGGCTCGTTCCTGAATTCAGGCAGATTCGCCATAGATTGGATTCCTTTCGTGGACGGCGCGTCGGCGTCCAAGTTGCAGAACGTGACGCGCTGGCAAGGGTGGCTATGTTATCGATTTCGTTTCGCTTAGCAAGGACGGCCGTCGTCCTGTTGCTCGTCGCAGGATGCCGCACCGTTCTCCCCTGGGCGAACGAGCCGATTCGCGACGAGGTGAACCTCGCATTCACCATGGAGAACAATCTCCTCTTCCTGGATACCGTCACGATCGACGACCGTCCGGGACGCTATCTGTTCGCCTCGGCGGCGCCGCGCTCGTTCATCGATCCGCGGCACCTGCCGGCGGGGACGCGGTCGCTGCAGATCAGCGAGCGCGACACGCTCCGCTTCTCCCCCACCGCGCTCGACCTCGGCGGCGTCAGCGATGCCCTCATCGGCGCCGACGTCTGGGGCGACAAGGCGGTGAGCGTCGACTACCGCCAGGGGATGGTGATCTACCAGAAGCGCGGCATCTTCCCCGCGTACATGGAGCTCTACCGCTACCAGCAGGAACCGGCCGTGATGGTGAACGTGAACGGCCGCAGCTTCCCCGCCATCGTCGACACGACCAGCCCCGACACGCTGGTGCTCCCCCGCGCCGGCCCCGACACACGCGGCATGGCGAACGTCAGCGTGGGCGGCACCAACTTCGGCGCGATCGACGTCCGCTACGACGACGTGTCCGGTGCGCGCATCGGCAACCGGTTGCTGTCGAAGTTCCTGGTGACGATCGACTACGGGAAACGGACCGTGGGGCTGTGGCGGGATGCGCGGTTGCCTTAGAGGACAACGATAGGACGAATGGAACGAATGGGACCGATAGGACGGATGGGACGATCGTTCCCTAAAACGAGTAGCGCAGTTCCAGCGTCAGGTTGCGTCCATCGAAGGACGGGTCGCCGGTCAGGTCGACGCGTTCGCCGGTGATCTGGGTGAACTCCACGGCGGCGCGGGCTTTTTCCGTCAGGTCGAACAGCCAGGCCAGGGTCCAGGCGCGGCCGTTCTCGGAGTTGTTCTCCGCGCGGGAGAAATCGTCCTCCGTGTTGTCGAACAGGTCGTAGCGCGCGGTCCAGCGGTTGCGGCCGTACTTGTGCGACAGCAGCACGTACGCGGCGTAGAAATCCATCTGCACCCACGGTGAGCCGCGGAAGCCCATGCCGGTGTCGCCGTTGAGGTACTCCGCGGCGACGATGGTCGAATCGGTGCGGCCAATCTCCGCGCTGATGACGTTGAAGCGCGTGATCCAGGAGTACTCGCCGCCGTAGAGGCTGCGGTCGCCCTGATTGTCGACGCGCGCCACCTGGATCATGCCGCGCTCCGGCATCGACCAGCGCACGCGCACGGCGAAGCCGGTCTTGCCGTCGAGGTCCGGCGTGAACGGCGTCGTCCCATCGCGCTGGCGGACGAACAGCGGCGGCACGCGCAGCGGCAGCGTCTCGTCGTACGTGCTGAGACGATCGCCGATCGTCCAGCCGCGCCAGGCGAGCAGCGTCCCCATCGTGTCGTTGCCGCGGAACGCCGTCGCGCCGGCGGTCAGCGCGTTCACGCCGAATTCGTGGCGCCATTCGAGGTCGACGCCGATCGGCCGGAACTCCTCGCCGATCCACGTATTCACCGCCGAGAAGTTGATCGTGTATGGGGAGGTCCAGAGCTCGCCGCGGTTCTCGCGCGACGTCGGGAGAAAGAACTGCCCCGCGCGCAGTTGCAGCGTGTCGCGCGCGAACGTCGCCCGCAGGTCGGCGTACGCCTCGACGAGGCCGGCGGCTTCGCCCTGATACGCCTCCGGCTCGTGACGCGCGACGCCGCTGACGTGCACGTCGAACCACTGCACCGGACGCCAGTCGAGCCCGAGCTGTGCCTGCGCGAAGCCCTGATTGCGGTCGCCGCCGCCGGGAAGGCGGCCAATGCCGTCTTCCAGCCACGACTCCGGCCCGCTCGCGTTGACGCCGCGCAGCGCGACGTAGCCCGCGAGATCGAGCGTCTGCGCCTCCAGCGAGGCCGCGGCGGCAGAGAGCAGCATCAGCGCGAAGCAGCGTACCCATCCCATTTGTCGCATCCGTCCTATTCGTCCCATCTGTCCTATAGGTCCGATCAAAGAACCCGCAAGTCCTCTTCGGTGTCGATGTCCACCGCCGCATCCGGAAAGTCCACGAGCTCCACGTCGTTCGCGTGACCCGCGATGATGCCGCGCGCGCCGCGGTCGCCGTTGAGGGCCAGCAACTGGGGGATGTAGCGGGGAGCGAAGATCACCGGCACTCCGGCGGTGCCGCTGTAGCCGGTGGCGACGATCGGCTCTTTCGATTCGATCAGCGACCGGAGATGCACCGGCGTCACGAGTGGCTGATCGACCAGCGTGAACAGCAGCCGCGCATGCCCCGCCGCGACGACGCCGGCGCGAATGGACGTGCTGACGCCGAGGTGGAAGGACCAGTTCTCGACGACCTGGACGTCGAGTCCCTCGAGCTCCGCGCCGAAGCGCCCCGGCGGCACGACCACGATGGTCTCGTCGGCGCCGGAGTCGATGGCGGTGCGCGCGGCGTGACGGATGAGCGTCTGTCCGCCGTACGAGAGGAGTTGTTTGGGGCGGCCGAGTCGCGAGGACGTGCCGGCCGCGAGGACGATCGCTACGACGCGCACGTCACCGTCGCGTCCTCGTGGATCGGGCCACGCAGCTCGCGCAGCAGTTTCGCGGAGCGTCCGTTCAGCACCGCCTGCACTTCCGCCACGATCGACAGCGCGATCTCCTCCGGCGTTTCGCCGCCGAGGTCGAGGCCGATAGGGCTGTGGAGGCGGGGACGCAGGGCGGAGGTATCGCCGCCGAGCTCCGCGAGCAGTTCGTCGCCGCGCCGCTTCGGCCCGAGGAGGCCGATGTAGGCGACGGGCGTGGCCGCGAGGGCGCGGACGATGTCGACGTCGAGCATGAAGTTGTGCGTCATGATGACCGCGGCGTCGAACTCGTGCAATGGGGGCCAGTCGCGGCGGCCGCGCAGATTACGCACGTCCCAGCCGATCGTCTCGCCGATGCGCACGACCGGCTCGACGTCGCCGCCGTTGCCGAAGACGAGCACCGCGCGCTGCGGCTGGATGCTCTCCTCGAGCGTCTCCCCGTCCGGCAGCGTCGTGGTCCACGCCACCGGCGCGCGCCCGTTCCAGCGAAAGCCGCTGACGAGCGGCGGCACGCGGCCGGCGTCGAGCGGCTCGACCAGCAGGTCGAGAATGCCGCGGCAGCCGAGCCCGAGGCCGAACACGACGTCGTCGGCGCGGGTGGAGTCGTAGGTGATGACGCGCGGCCGCGGATCGTCGAGCCACGGCTTGATCCGCGCGGCGAGATCGCGCTCCAGGCAGCCGCCGCTGATCGCGCCGAACGCGCGGCCGTCCTCCGCGATGACCGCACGCGCCCCGGCGCGGCGGTACGTCGACCCCGCGGTGCGAATGACCGTGACCAGCACGCCGCGCGATCCCGCGGAGAGCAGGTCACGTGCGGCGGTCAGGACTTTGTCGATTTCG
This sequence comes from Thermoanaerobaculia bacterium, assembly GCA_036380735.1. GTDB lineage: Bacteria > Acidobacteriota > Thermoanaerobaculia > Gp7-AA8 > Gp7-AA8 > DASVEE01. The sequence continues at coordinate 76,084 of DASVEE010000074.1, forward strand.
TGCATGGGTGTCAGGGCGCCGGTACGCACCATTGTGCACTGAATGGGACCTATGGGACCGATGGGACCTATAGGCAGGCCACCGCCGCCCCCGTCGTGGAAGGGCGGTGGACTACCCATAGGTCCCATAGGTCCCATTTTCGTGGCGTTCCCTCAGGCGATCGTGCCGAACGGCAACTTCCGCAACCGCTTCCCAGTCGCGGCGAAGATCGCGTTGGCCACGGCGGCGGCGGTGGGCGGCAGGCCGGGCTCACCGACGCCCGTGGGGATGGCGGCGCTGGGGACGATGTGCACCTCGACCTTCGGCATCTGCGTGATGTTCAGCAGCGGATAGTCGTGAAAGTTGGATTGCTGGACGCGGCCGCCGTCGATGGTGATCTCGCCCTGCAGCGCGGCGGTGAGGCCGTACACGATGGCCCCTTCGACCTGCGCGCGAATGCCGTCGGGATTGACCGGGATGCCGCAGTCGATCGCGCAGACGATGCGGTGGACTTTCGGCGTACCGTCGACGACCGACACCTCCGCGACCTGCGCGGCGTAGCTGAGGAACGACCACTGCGCGGCGAAGCCGCGGCCGACGCCGTCCGGCAGCTTCGTGCCCCACCCCGACTTCTCGCGCACCAGCTCGATCACGCGGCGGAGGCGGTCGCTCTCCATCGGATAGTCCTTCGCCGGCCCTTCGGCCGGACCCGCTTTCCGCCCGGCCGGGAGCAGCGCGAGCTGGAACTCGATCGGGTCCTTTCCGGCGGCGCGCGCCGCTTCGTCCATGAAGGAATTCACGACGAAGCCGGTGATCGAATGCTCGACCGAGCGCCACCAGCCGCGCGGCACGCCCGACTTCGCGGAGAAGAAGTCGATGCGGAAGTTCGGCACGACATACGGCGTGTCATCGAGGCCGCCGGTCTCGCTCTGGTGGGGCTTCTCCGTTTTCGGGTTCATCCACGTCTCGATCGATGGCCCGGCGAGGCGGTGGCGCCACGCGATCAGGTTGCCATTCGCATCGAGGCCGCCGGTGACGCGGTGGTAGCTCGCCGGACGGTAGTTGCCGTGGCGCATGTCGTCCTCGCGCGTCCACTGCACCTTCACCGGCGCCCCGACCGCCTTCGAGACCTGCACCGCCTCGACGACGAAATCGGGCATCGCCTTGCGGCCGAACGCACCGCCGAGAAGCGTCACGTTGACGCGGACCTTGTCGTGCACTTCCTCCTGCTTGATGCCGAACGACTGGCCGATGACGCCCGCGGCCCAGTTCGGGAACTGCGTCGGCGCCCACACCTCGATCGTGCCGTCGGCCTTGACGTGTGCCGTGGCCGTCAGCGGCTCCATCGCCGCATGGTTGAGATACGGCAGCTCGTACGTCGCCTCGACAGTCTTCGCGGCGGCGGCCAGCGCGGCGTCGACGTCGCCGACCGCGGTCTCCACGGGCGTCGCTTTGTCGATGCCTTCGGTGAACTGCTGCCAGAGCGTCGCCGTCGACTCGGTGGCGAACTCGCCGTCGTCCCACTGCACCTCGAGCGCTTCGCGCCCTTTCAGCGCCGCCCACGTCGACGTGGCCACGACGGCGACGCCGTTCCACGGCAGGTCGGTGCCGGAGGCGTTCGTCTGCACGACGTGCTTCACGCCGGGGACGGCGTTGGCCTTTGTCGCGTCGAAGCTCTTCACCTTGCCGCCGAAGACCGGCGCGCGGAGGATCGCGGCGTACAGCATCCCCGGCACTTTCACGTCCGCGCCGTAGCCCGCTTTGCCCGTGACGATGTCGCGCTCGTCGAGGCGCGGCGTCGCCTTGCCGATGATCGTGAACTGCTTCGGATCCTTGAGCGGCACGTCCTTCGGCACTGCGACCTTCGACGCCGCCTCGGCGACTTCGCCGAAGTGGAGCTTTCGGCCATCGGCCGCGGTGATCACGCCTCTGGAGACGCTGAGCGTCGCCGGCGCGACGCCGAGTTGCGCGGCCGCGGCGGAGACGAGCATCGCGCGCGCCGAGGCGCCGGCCTGACGCAGCGGCGTCCACATCGAGCGGATGCTGCCGCTGCCGCCCGTGCCCATGCGGCCGAACTTCGGATGAAAGTACGCCTGCTGGATCTTCACCTTGCTCCAGTCGGCATCCATCTCCTCGGCCACGATCATCGGCAGCGACGTCCGGATCCCCTGCCCCATGTCGGACTTGGTGACCCAGATGGTGACGGCGCCGTCGGTGCCGACCTGGATGAACGTGCCGAGACCGTGCGTGCTCGTTTCGGCTTTCTTCTTCGGATCGGCCGCGTGCGCGACGCCGAGCACCAGGCCGGCGGAGGCGGCGGCGGAGAGCTTGGCGAAGGTGCGGCGGGAGACGTTGACGATGCTCACGCCTTCACCCCCGCGGCCCTATGGATGGCCGCGCGCACGCGGTTGTACGTACCGCAGCGGCAGAGATTGCCCGCCATCGCTTCATCAATCTCGGCGTCGGTGGGGTTCTTCGTCTTCTGGAGGAGCGCCGCCGCGGACATGAGCTGCCCGGCCTGGCAGTAGCCGCACTGCGGGACGTTCTCCGCCATCCACGCCTTCTGCAGTGGGTGCGAGCCGTCGGGCGACAGCCCCTCGATGGTCGTGATCTTCTTCCCCTTCGCGTCGGCCACCGGCGTGCTGCAGGAGCGCACCGGCTCCCCGTTCGCCAGCACCGTACACGCGCCGCAAAGCCCCATCCCGCACCCGTACTTCGTGCCGGTGAGCCCGAGCTCGTCGCGGAGAACCCAGAGCAAAGGAGTGTCGGGACTGGCCTCGACTGAACGCGGCCGCCCATTGATCGTCAGCTTGATGTCAGGCATGGCGGCAATGGTACGCCGGAGTCCGTTCACGAGTGCCCAAGCGATCGGTGAACGGATGTGACAAGAGGCGGGGCTCAGGTCTCAGGGCCCAGGGCTCAGGGGCTGCTCGCGGCGGACCGGAGGCCCCCTGAGCCC
>DASVEE010000075.1:0-85269 GCA_036380735.1 Thermoanaerobaculia bacterium
AGCGAGACGGCGCCGGTGGCCGGGCCGTCGCTCGGGGCTGCCGCGGCCGAAGACGTGGGCCGTCTCGTCGACCGGCTGCTCCTCCAGCGCTACGCGCACCCGAGCCTGGTCGTGAACGACGACGCCGAAGTCATCGAGTTCCGCGGGGACCTCCAGCCCTGGCTCGCGCCGGCATCGGGAACCCCCAGCTTCAAAGTCGCGAAACTCCTGCACCCCGACCTGCTCATGGACGTCCGCACGGCCTTGTTCAAAGCGCGGCACGGCGGCACACCGGTGCGCCGCGAACGGCTGACGTTCAGGCGCGGAAGCGAGGCGCAGCTCGTCGACGTCGAGGTCATCCCCGCGGCACGCTCCGCCCACGACCGCGTCTTCATCATCACCTTCGAGCGGGTGGCCGCTTCCCCCGAGCCGGAGCCGGCCGCCCGCCGCGGGCGGCGGGATCGAGGCGAGAACGAGCGCCTGCAGCAGGAGCTGCTGGCCGCGCGCGACTACATGACCCATCTCACCAGCGAGCACGAGCAGTCCGACTCGGCGCTCAATGCCACGAGCGAAGAGCTGCAGTCGGCGAACGAAGAGCTGCAGAGCACCATCGAGGAGCTCGAAACGGCGAAGGAAGAGCTGCAGTCGACCAACGAGGAGCTGTCGACGCTCAACGACGAGCTGCGCATCCGCAACGCCGATCTCGTCGTCCTCGGCGACGACCTGATGAATCTGCTCTCCTCGATCGACACGCCCGTGATCATGGTCGATCGCGACATGGTCATCCGCCTCTTCAACCCCACGGCGGAGCGGCTCTTCAGTTTCCGGCAAACCGACGCGGGGAGACCGATCAGTGCGTTCAAACCGCTGATGGACCTTCCCGACCTCGGGGACATGCTCCGCCGCGTGATGGAGACGCCGGCCATCGTCGACAGCGAAGTGCAATCGCACGACGGGCGCTGGTATTCACTCCGCGTGCGGCCTTACCGTTCCAGCCGCAACGAGATCGCCGGTGCGGTCATCACTCTGGTCGACATCCACGATCTGCGGTCGGCGCTGACGAGTGCCGAGGAATCGCGCGATTTCGCCGAGGGTGCGCGGACGACCGCCGAGGTTGCGCGGGCGGAAGCGCTCGATGCGAATCGCGTCAAGGATGAATTCCTCTCGACCTTGTCGCACGAGCTGCGCACGCCGATGACGTCGATCCTCGGCTGGGCGCAGATGATGCGCTTGTTGAAGCTCGATGAGGAGACGATGGCCACGGCCGTGGCGACGATCGAGCGCGGCACGTACGCGCAGATCCGTCTCATCGACGACCTGCTCGACATCTCGCGCATCACCAGCGGGCGGCTCCGGCTGGAGGAGCGCTTGTTTCGTCTGCCTGCTCTCGTCACCGAGACGCTCGACGTCATCCGGCCGGCAGTCACGGCCAAAGAGATCGCGGTGCGCGCGGACCTCGACCGGGCGCCGGCCATGCTGTACGGCGACCCGGACCGCCTGCGGCAGGTGATCTGGAATCTGTTGAGCAACGCGGTCAAGTTCACCCCGTCCGGCGGCTCGATCGAGGTGGAGGTTTTCCAGTCCGGGGGAGCGGCCGTCCTCCGCGTTGGCGATTCGGGCGAAGGCATCGCACCCGAGTTCCTGCCGCGGGTGTTCGAGCGATTCTGGCAGGGAGACACCGGCAGCAGGCGGGAGAAGCCGGGGCTCGGTCTCGGACTGGCCATTTCCAAATACGTCGTCGATCTCCATGGCGGCACGATCGAGGCGGAGAGCGGTGGCCGCGCACGCGGCGCGACCTTCACCGTCACGCTGCCGCTCGTCAAGTCAGCCGGCATGGACGAGCTCGCGGTGCCGCACGCCGCGGCCCTCGGCGTCGCTGAACTGCCTCGCCTCGACGGCATGACCGTGCTGGCGGTCGATGACGATCCCGATTCGCTGAAGCTCGTGTGCGTCGCGCTCGGGCAGTGCGGCGCCACAGTGCTCGAAGCCACATCGGTGGCCGCGGCGATGAGCCATCTGGAGCAGGCCGCGCCCGATGTGATCATCAGCGACATCGCCATGCCCACCGAGGACGGCATCGATCTGATCCGCCAGGTGCGCGCGCTCGATGGTCCCGCCAGCAAGGTGCCGATGCTCGCGCTGACCGCCTTCACGTCGGACGACGACCGTCGCCGCATCCTGGGAGCCGGCTTCAACGCCTACCTGGCCAAGCCGGTGGCACCGGTGGCGTTGATGCACGCCCTCGCGACCATGAAGGACGGGGAGGGGTCGCCGTCGACGGGGATGTAGGTGCGGTACGGAGAACGATCGGACCTGTAGGACAGATAGGACGCATAGGACGGAGTTGCTGCCGCTTGTCTGGCCTCTCATGGGACCGGCGCAGCGCACTGCGCGCGCGCGAATTCTGTCACCATCATAATTCCGCAGCGATATACTGCCGCCCCGACGCGGCAATGGCGCTTCAGCACGCAACGCACGACGCCTGGCGCGATGTATATCTCGACGTCTCGGCGATTCTCGCGCGGCAAACCTCCTTCGAGGCTGCCGCGCCGGCGCTGCTCCGCACGCTCGCCGGAGCCCTCGGCTGGGACGCCGCTGCCGTCTGGCTACCGCTCGATGAGGACTCCCGCCAGCTCGTCTGCCGCGCGGTCTGGAGTGCCACCGCGCTCGACTGCACGGCGTTCTCCGCGATTCTGGCGACCGAGGTGCATCGCTGCGCGGAAGCGCGCTGGGTGGACGAGGGCGGCGCGTTCCCCCTGCTCAGCGGGCGTGAGTCCGTGGGCGTCGTGCAGTGGTTCGGCCGGGCCGGGCGTCGCGGCGCTCCGGCGGAGCGCGACCTCCTCCTGCACGTCGGCAGCCTCGCCGGCCTGTTCCTCGAGTCGCGGCGCTTCAGCCACGAACTGGAGGAAGCACGCCGCATCAGCAGCCTCGGGCGCCTGGCCTCGGTGATGGCTCACGAGTTCGGCAACGTGCTGATGGGGATCGCCAGCTTCGCCGAATACCTGCGCCGTCACGCCACGACGAGCGCGATGGAGGCGGCCGCCGGCCAGATCCAGCGCTCGCTGAACCGTGGACGGAAGCTGACGGACGACATCCTCCGCTTCTCGCGCAACGTCGAGCCGGTGCTCGCCGAGATCGACGTCGCGGCGTGGCTCGAGACGTTCCTGCCCGAGGCGGTGGCGTTGGCGGGGAGCCGCGTGCGGCTGCAGGTCGAGGAGGGGCTCGTCATTCAGGGGGATGTCGCCCAGCTCAATCAGGTGCTGGTGAACCTCGTCCTGAACGCGCGGGACGCGTCGCCGGCCGATGCGCCGATCGTCATCGCCGCGAGGGCCACGACGGCGAGCGGAGGAGACTCGGTCGAGGTCGCGGTGCTCGATCGTGGAGGCGGCATCCCGGAGGACGTGCGCGACCGGATCTTCGAGCCGCTCTTCACCACGAAGCCCGCGGGACACGGTATCGGGCTGGCGGTGGTGCAACGCATCGTGCGCGCGCACAACGGCCTCGTTCGGGTGCGCAGCGAAAGCGGCATCGGCACGGAGTTCCGTATTCTCCTGCCGGCGGAGATTGCCGGACGCGCCGGTGGTCGAGAGCGGCCGTCCTGACCGGCCACGCTCACGCGACGATGGAAAAGGTTTTCTTTACGTACAGAGGGGCGGCAGGTAGCATTTCGCCGTTCCCGCGAATGAACGAAATGGATCTTTCGAGTCTGGTCGACGCCGTGCGCCTCGCGCACGCGCAGGCGGTGGAGCTCGCGCGTGCGGGCCTCTCGCCGCTGGACGCGCTGGAGAAGCAGCAGCGCCTGCTCGAGGAGCTGAGCGCATGCATCGGCCGGACGCGCGCGCAGAAGGCGATCGTCGCGGAGCTGCTGTCGGATCGCATGAACAACATGCTGATGGCCGTGCAGACCGCCACCGACCTGCTGCGCCGCCCCCCGGACGCCGCCGAATGCGAAGACCTCCGCCGCCGCCTGCTGACCACCATCGACAGCGGTAGAGAATCTTTGCGGCGGATTCACGCGGGGCTGGCGGAACTGGGTAACGGGGAACGATGGGACGAATGGGACCTATAGGACGAATAGGACCCGCCACCCGGGTGAAGTTGCCGCCGTCCTATCTGTCCTATAGGTCCTATTCGTCCTATTGGTCCTATGGTTTCCCTGTCCGCTTTCCGGACGCTTTTCATCGATCAAACAGCGGCGCAGACCGCACAGCGCGGCTAAGCACCCTTCCCTCCGTCACTTAGCTGATCCACACCCCCGGCACGGTTCTTGGCTTAGGTGCCAGCGGGTCTTCATGTCTACTGAGTCGTCCGATACGGTCGCCCTTTTCTTTTGTACGCAGGAAGAGGGGGAAGCGATCCGCTTGCAGATTGCGAGCTGGGGGGCTGAAGTCGTGCTCGAAACGTTCGACGCGACCGAGGCCGACAGCGTCGCGTTCGACTTCGCGGTGATTGGCTCCGCGATCGCCAGCCGGCGCGCGGTCGTGACGGCGTTTCTGGAGAAACTGCGCGTGCCGGCGCTGCTGCTGCTCGCGAATCCCGGCGACGAGTCGTACCTCAGCGACGATCTCGCCGCGCTCTCGCTCGCGGAGCTGCATCGGCTGCCGTTCGTCATGCGGCGCGAGCTCCGCCTGCACCGCACGGAGAAGGCGCTACGCGAGAGCGAGCGCCGCTACCGGCAACTGATCGACCAGGCGCAGGAAGGTGTCTGGGTCGTCGACGCGGCAGGGAAAACCACGTTCGTGAACGAGAAGATGGCGGAGATGCTCGGCTGTTCCGCGGACGCGCTGCAGGGGCTTCCGATTTTCGACTTCATCGTTGACGAGATGCGCCATGTGGCCGTGCGCAATCTTCACCGCCGGCCGAACGAGCCGGCGGAGGCCCAGGATTTCCGCTTCCGGCGCCGGAGCGGCGGCTTCTTCTGGGGACTGCTGTCAACGTCGCCGCTGTTTGATGAGCTCGGGCGCTATCACGGCACGCTCGTGCTGATCTCCGACATCACCGCGCGCAAGGAAGTGGAAGCGACGCTGCGCCGCCGGGAGACGCAGCTTTCGATGGCGCAGGAGCTCGCGTCGCTCGGAAGCTGGGAGTGGGATCTGGTGGCGAACCGGATCACCGGCGCGCCCGAGCTGCGCCGGCTGCTGAACGTGGAGACCTCACGCCCGATCCGCCTGCATCACGTCATCTCGCTCATTCACCCGGAGGACGTTCGCGGCGTTTGCGACGCCGCCGAGCGCGCGGTGGCCGCGCGCTCGCTGTTCGAGCTGGAGTGGCGGATCGTGCGCGAGAACGGCGCGATCGCACACGTTCACGCGCGAGCCCACGTGGTTTGCGACGAGCGTGGCACGCCGCTGCGACTCAGTGGCATGGTGCAGGACATCACGCTGCGCAAGGCCGCCGAGCGGGCGTTGCAGGCGAGCGAGGAGCGGTATCGGAATCTCGTCGCGCGGATCCCCGACGTTGCCTGGACCGCGGACGACAAGTCGCTGCAGTTCATGAGCCCGAACATCGAGCGGCTCATCGGCTACACATCCGAGGAGATTCTCGCCGGCGGCCACGACCTGTGGGCGAGCCGCGTCCATCCCGCGGACCGCGACGCGATGTTCGGCGCGTATCACGAGATGTACCGCCGCGGCGTCGGCGCGGAATACGAAGTCGAGTTCCGCTTTCAGCGGAAGGACGGCCGCTGGATCTGGATGCAGGAGCGCGCCGCCGTCAACCTGGAGAGCGATTCGTCGCTGCGTGCGTTCGGCGTGCTGGTCGACGTCACGGATCGCCGCGCGGCCGAGGAGGCGCTGCGCGATTCGGAAAACCGCTACCGCACGCTCGTCGATCAGGCGCACGACATCATCTTCTCCATCGACATCGACGGCCACTTCGTGTCGTTGAATCCGGCGTTCGAGGCAATCACCGGCTGGAAGGCAGGCGACTGGATCGGCCGCCACTTCGAAGAGATCTTCGTGGCGGAGTCGGTCCCGGTTGCGTTCGATCATTTCGCGGACGTGATCAACGGCGGCGGGAAGCGCACGGTCGTGACGTACAAGGTGAAGTGCCGCGACGGCGGCGTGGTGATGATCGAGACGACCGCGCAGGCGCTCGTCGCCGGTGGGGAAGTGGTCGGCACGATCGGCATCGGCCGCGATGTGACGCGCCGCCGTGCAGCCGAGGCGGAGCAGGAGCGCGAGAAGCGTCTGGCCAGCCTCGGGCAGCTCGCCGCTTCCGTCGCTCACGAGTTCAACAACGTGCTGATGAGCATCCTCCCGTTCGCGGAGCTGCTGCGGCGGCGCGTGACCGGCGACGAGCGCGTGGAGATCGCCACGAAGCACATCATGCAGGCCGTCCGCCGCGGACGGCAGATCTCGCAGGAAGTGCTGCGCTTCTCGCGTCCGGCGAATCCGGAGCTGTCGGCACTCGAGGTCAACGACTGGCTCGCCGACTTCACGCGCGAAGCCGCGGCGCTGCTCGGGCCGAAGTACCGCCTCCAGTCGCACACGCTCGCGCAGGACGCGATCTACATCGAGGCCGATCGCGCGCTGCTCGAACAGGTGGCGACGAACCTCGTCATCAACGCGCGTGACGCGATGCCCGGCGGCGGCAACGTGACGCTGGAAGTGCGCCGCGGCAGCGATCCGGAGCACATCGAGCTCGCCGTGCGCGACGACGGCCCCGGCATCAAGCCGGAGATCCTCGAGCGCATCTTCGATCCGCTCTTCACCACCAAACCCTCCGGCAACGGCCTCGGGCTGACGATCGCGTATCAGGCGATGTCGCTGCAGCGCGGCACGCTCCGCGTGACGAGCGCGCCGGGCGAGGGGAGCACTTTCGCGATGGTCTTCCGAACGGCGCAGCCGCTGGAGGCGGAGGAGCCGCGCGCGGCGGTCACCGCGGTGCGGCGGCGCGTGCTGCTCGTCGAGGACGACGAATCCGTCGGCGAAGGCATCCGCACGCTGCTCGTCGATGAAGGCTTCGACGTCCGCCTCGTCATGCGCGGCCTGGAAGCTCCCGACGCCATCGCCGAGTTCGCGCCGGACGTCGTGCTGCTCGACGTCAATCTGCCGGACATCAGCGGCCTGGAGGTGTACGAGCGGCTGCATGACCGCTGGCCGGCGATGCCGGTGATTTTCTCGACAGGTCACGCCGACGCCAGCGCGCTCGACGACGTCCGCCGCCGGCAGGTGCCGTCGATCATGAAGCCCTACGAGATCGGAGAGCTGCTCGAACTGATGGAAAAGAGCTGCACGGCATTGGTCGAACCGCGCAGCATGCACAGCCACACGAGTCGTGATGAGCGGGTGGTGGCGCAGTGAGCGCGGCGCCGCACCTCCCGCTCCCATCCCCTTACGAAGCGCTGTTCCAGTTGATGCCGGTGCCGGCGTACACCTGGAGCCACATGGGCGACGACTTCGTGCTCGTCGACTGCAACGCCGCCGCGAGGGAGCTCACGGAGGGCCGCATCGGCGAATGGTTGGGGCGCACCTCGCGCGAGATGTTCGCCGACGCGCCCGACATCGCGGAGGCGATCGCGACGTGCGGCCGCGAGCGGCGCTCGCTGCGGGAGCAGCGGCGTCACCGCATGCGCGCCACCGACGCGATGATCGACATGCTGGTGACGTACACCTGGGTCCCCACCGACCACGTCATCGTGTTCACCGAGGACATCACGCACGCGCAGGAAGCGCTCCGCAGCAGTGAAGAGCAGCACCGGCTGCTCATCGAGAACGTCTCCGACGTCGTCATCGTCCTCACCGGCAGCGGCGAGATCCGCTTCGCCAGTCCGTCGGTCGAGAAGGCGCTCGGCTACGCGCCGTCGGAGATGGCGGGCGCGCTGCTCATGGAGATCCTCGAGCCGGACGACATCGCCGCCGTGACCGAAGTGCTGCGCGCGCTGCGCCGCAACCTCGGCACGAGCAAGAGCGTGACGGTGCGCATGCGCCATCGCGACGGCAGCCTGCGGGTGCTCGACGTCGTCGCGCGCGGCCGCGTCGACAATGGCGGCGAGCTCGAGCTGATCGCCTCGGCGCGTGACGTGACGGATCGCAATCTCCTCACCGCCCAGCTCGAGCAGGCGGAGCGTCTCTCCAGCCTCGGACGGCTCGCCGCGACGATCGCGCACGAAATGAACAACGTGCTGATGGGCATCCAGCCATTCGGCGAGATGATCCAGAAGCGCACGCTCAACGACGAAGTGCTGCAGAACGCGGCGCAGCAGATCCGTCGCTCCGTGCAGCGCGGCCGCCGCGTGACGCAGGAGATCCTCCGCTTCACCAGCCCCACGAGGCCCGACCTCCAGCCGATCGATCCGAACGAGCTGCTCGAGTCGCTGCTGGCCGAGGCGCGCGGGCTGCTCGGGCCGTCGATCGAGCTGCTCTTCGTGCCGCTCGCCGATTCCGTGCACATCCTCGGCGACCGCGAGCAGTTGCTGCAGATCTTCACGAACCTGCTGCTGAACGCGCGCGACGCGATCGACGGCGCGGGGCGCGTCACGATCGCGCTACGCAACGAGCGGCACGACGCCTCCTTCCGCTTCGGCGTCGTGCGCGACACGCATCGCTACGTGCACGTCGCCATCTCGGACACCGGCCGCGGCATCAGTCCCGAGTCGCTGCCGCGCATCTTCGAGCCGCTCTTCACGACGAAGCGCAGCGGCACGGGCCTCGGCCTGGCCATCGTGCATCAATGCATCACGCAGAACGGCGGCCAGATCTTCGTCGAGAGCCGCGTCGACGCCGGCACGACGTTCCACCTGTTCCTCCCGCTGATCAAGTCGACTCCGACCGCGCACGGTGAGCCGGCGCACGCGAGCAGCCTCCCGTCGCAGCGCCGCGTGCTCCTCGTCGAGGACGAGCCCTCCGTCGCCCTCGGCACCAGCGCTCTCCTGGAGATGGAAGGCTTCGTCGTCAGCCTCGTCGGCACCGGCGCGGAAGCGCTCGAAGAGATCGACGGCTTCATGCCGGACATCATCGTCCTCGACGTCGGCCTGCCGGACATCTCCGGCCTCGAGCTCCACGAAATCATCGCCACCCGCTGGCCCTCGATCGCCGTGATCGTCTCCACCGGCCACGGCGACGACCTCCGCGTGCGCGAGTTCCGCGCCAGCGGCCTGAAGGCGGGTTTTCTGATGAAGCCCTACGGCATCGAAGAATTGGTGGAGGAAATTGCACGCGTGTCGGCGCCGGGGCGCAGGTAGGACGTGGGAACGATAGGACGAATAGGACCTATAGGACGGATAGGACGAATAGGACACAGACGCTGCGCCGCGCGCAGCTGTTCGTCCCATTTGCCTATCCGTCCTATAGGTCCTATTCGTTCTATCGTTCCGCGCGCCGCCACAGCGCCGCTGCCAGTAACGCCAGCAGCGCCGCCACGGATACGGCGCCGGCCACCGGCAGCAGCGGGTTGCGATAGCGCAACTCCACGACATGCGCCCCCGGCGGGACGCGCACGCCCTGGAAGGCGATGTTTACCGCGACCAGCGGCGCGTCATGGCCGTCGATCGTGGCGCGCCAGTAGCGGTGGGACGTTACGCTTGCCACGAGCAGCGCGTCGCCCGCGGCTTCGACGTTGAGCGTGATCCTCGACGGCTGCTCGTTCACGCTCAGCACGCGTCCGCCGGCGGACGCAAAGGGTGCAGGCGTGTATGCGTCGCCTTCGCGTGCGTTGCCGGTGAGCACCGCCTGCACGACGTGCGCTTCGTCCGTCGCTGGCAAGAGGCGCGTGGCGAAGCGGTAGCGCGGGTGCGAACCGTTCGCGCGCACGACCGGGGTCGCTCCTTCGAAGTCGATGACCTGCTCGACGTTCGCCGCGTCGAGGAAGAACGAGTTCCACGACTGCGTCGTGCGGTAGACGTTGAGCGCCGAGCGCAGGAAGCGCGTCGTCGACAGCAGCGCGGTCTGATCGAGATCGTCCTCCAGCGCACCATGAAAGCCGAAGGCGGCGGGGCGGAACTGCATCATGGCGTCGCGCGACTTGTGATCGGCCGAGGCGCCGGTGTAGAACGCCACGGCTTCGGCGGAGCCGGCCCAGTCTTCCCACGACGCCTCGTGGAAGAGGCGATACGACGCTCGGTCCGGCGGCAGCTGCTGCGCGATGGCTGGCTCGTCGAAGAAGCTGCGCGGGGCGCGCGCGGCCGCCGTCGTATGCACGAACGCCGCGTCGAGAATCGGGAAGAGCAGCAACAGCAGCGGAAAGCGGTTGCGCCAGACGAGGAACAGCACGGCGATGCCGCGCCCAAGGTTGAGGAGCCAGTACTGCGTCCAGGCGAGAGGCACGGAGTCGGGCGTCGACGGATTCGGCACGCGCGTCCCCGCCGCCCATGTGATCAGCGAAAGTCCGATCCACACCGCCGCCAGCCACAACGCGGACTTACGCACTTTTGCGTCGCCGTCGAGAAAGCGGTCGAGCACGACCGCCGCCCAGACGATCATCACGAAGAGGGCGCCGAGGAGGAACTTCTCGGGATAACGGATGGAGGCGAAGAGCTTCAGATCGAACAGCCAGCGGAAGAGGGGGGTGTGCTCGCCCAGCGCCAGCAGCGTGAAGCCGAGCAGCAGCAGCGAGACGTAGCCACGCCCGCGCACGCCGGCGAAGATGCCCGCCGCGGCGAGCACCACCACGAGCAGTCCGGGGTAGATGTCGGAGACGAACGGCTCGATGCGGTAGGGATACATGTTGCGCACGGCCTGATGACCATCCGTGCCGACGAGCGCGCGGTAGAGCTGCGGCCATGCGACCTCCGCCAGACGCACCGGCGGCGTGCTCCAGTTGGAGACGATCTGCCACGTGAATCCTTCGCTGCGCACGGAATCGCGCGCATGATCGAAGCCGGGCACGAGCTGCACCGCCGCGAGCAGCAGCCCCGCGAACATCGCTCCTGACAGCCATCCGGCATGCAGCACCGACACCCGCGGCGCCGTGACCGGCTCCTTCTTCTTCGCCGGTTTCTGCTGCTTCGCATGCTGCCGCCAGCGATAGAGCAGATACGACGCGGCGAGCATGCCGGTCTGCAGCAGCATCACCGGCTCGCCGATCAGCGCCTGCATCCCGACGAACAACGCCGTCCACGCAAAGTCCCGCCGGTTCGGCCGCAGCATCAGCCTTCGCGCGAACAGCAGCACGAACGGCATCCACGCCATGGAAAACAAAAACGGCAGGCGCAGGAGCAACGACAAGTACGGCGCCCCCAGCGCGAAGCTCAACGCGCCGAACGCCGCCGCCAGCGCCCGCAACTCGAGCGATCGGAGAAACGCGTACATCCCCATCGCCGCAATCACGATGTGGATGAGGATGTGGAGCTGAAAGCCCCATTCGAAGCTCGGCGCATACACGAGCCACTGCGGCGGGTACCACAGCTCATACGCGGGATTCGCCGCCAGCGGCTGCCCGCCGTGGTACCGCGGATTCCACTGCGGCACGCCCTCCGCGAACGTCATGTCGCGCACGACCTTCTTCATGGGGAAGTGATACGCGAACAAATCTCCCCTGAAGAAGCCGCGGCCGAGCAACAGCACATCCGCAAACAGGACGAGAACGACCGCGCCGAGAAGCAACGAATACCGTAGATCGCGTGACAAAGCGGGCGGATTGTAACGTGCTGCACTTCTGCGAATCTGCTGTGGCGTGTGTGGGGACAGGGAGACGACGAAGGGCCTCCGGCGGGCGGGTACGACCCGCGGCGCTGGTTGCCTCAGGCTCGGCGGACGGCGTCGCCCTCAACACGTTAGTTCGCAGGGTCGACTGAGGCTTGGCCAACCAGCGCCGCGGGCCGTGCCCGCCCGCCGGAGGCCTCCCGGTCGTCTTCTCCTGTTCACACACGCGCCACAGCCGATTCGTAGACGAGCGCACGCAACAGCCCGTATTGACGTGCATGCCGATCGCGACTCATGTCCTCTCTGTCGTCAACAAAGCTGCGCGGAGGACGCGAGTGCTCGCTGGGTATGCGCCGTTGCCGTGGGGCATCGATTTGCTGCTCACCGACGCGTGCAATCTGCGGTGCTCGTATTGTCCGATCACGACGGACATGCAGACGAAGCGGCCGAGCGCGATGATGGACACCGGGAAGGCGATTCGCTTCCTGCAGTCGGTGGCGCCGTTCAAGCCGATGATCCGCATTTTCGGCGGCGAGCCGTTTCTGCATCCCGAGTGGCCGCGCATTTTTGCGGCGGCGGTGGAGAACGGGCTGCCGATCACGGTGGTCACGAATGCGACGCGGCTGGTGGGGCGCGCGGAAGAGCTGATCAAGTCGGGGTTGCTGGCGGTGGGGATTTCCGTCGACCCGCAGGGGGTGAACGACCACTATCGCGGCGACGGAACGTACGAGATCTGCGAGCAGGTCGTGCGCGAGATCCATGAGGCGAAGCAGCGGCTGGGATTGAAGACGCCGCTGGTCGAGATCTATTCGACGGTGTACGAGGGAACGTACAACCAGATCACCTCGTGGGCGGAGAAGCTGCGCGGGTGGAACATCGACATGCTCCGCTTCCAGCACCAGATCTGGTTGCGGACGGCGCAACGGCCGACGTCGGAGGTGATGATCAAGAAGGCGATCGGCGAGTCGACGTTCTTCCGCTCCGACGTGGACACGTATTGCAGCGACACGATGCCGAATGTGGATGTGGATGTGCTGGAGGCGCAGCTCCGGGAGGTGATCACCACCGAGTACCCGTTCGGCCTGGAGTTCCATCCGCCGCTGCCGATCCAGGAGATGATGGAGTACTACCGCGACCCCGACTTCAAACGGCAGACGGCGCGGTCCTGCACCCTCATTTCCAACTACGCCTTCGTCGACCCGCGCGGCCGGCTGTACCCCTGCCTGACCCTGGACATGGGCAACGTCTTCGAAAAGCCGTTCGAAAGCGTCTGGAACGGCAAGAAGTTCCGCGCCTTCCGGAGGCTGCTGCGCAGAGAACAGCGCCTGCCGCTGTGCGAACGGTGCCCGGCGTAGGGTTGGGGGGACGGTAGGACGAATGGGACGGATAGGACCTATAGGACAGATGGGACCATCCGCCACGCGCACCGCCGAGAAAGCCTTTCGTGTGCACCGGGCCCGAGGCGATCGGCGGCAAGGGCGGGTCACTAGCCCCGGGCTTCGCCCCAATGGCGTTAACTTAAAGCTGTTCGTGGTAACCGGCGACGTGCGCGCCGAAGTGGCAGGGGTGAAGCATCCGGGTGTGGGCGGCTCCCCCCGGGTGTCATCCCGAACCGCCATACGGCGGATTCGGGATGACACATTTCACCGGCCCAGGCGGAAAGTCCGTCGCCGGAGGGACGCCCCGAGGGCATTAACCTGAGGATGAGTGGTGGTAACCGGCGAGCCGCGCGCAGAGAGCAAATGGCTTTGTCCTCTGGCGGCGTTCCATTTGAATAACGTCATAAGTTAACGCCATTGGGGCTTCGCCCGGCGGGGGCGCATGCCGTTGGCGCAGCGGGACCACCAGAAACAGCGCTTTTGGTGGCCCCGAGAGGACTCGAACCTCCGACAAACGGTTTAGGAAACCGCTGCTCTATCCATGCTGAGCTACGGGGCCGTGCTCGATCGCGCGCTTCGGCTGGAACATAGCACGAAAGCACCTCATTTCTGGCCCCCGGTTCGCAATAGTTATTCAGCGTGAAAACCCTGAACCGGAGGCCCCGTTGATCACTCGCATTCAACGCCTCGCCGTCGTCGCGGCGAGCTGTCTCGCTCTCTCGTTCCCCATCCTCGCCAACGACATCCCCAATCCCGCCACCATCTCCACCGAAACCACCGCCACGGCGGCCAAAGCCATCGCCATCGAAGGACTGCCGACTGACGCGCCGCGCGAAGGGACGCTCGTCACCGTCGACCTCACCACGAACACCGCTTATCTCTTCCGCGACGGCGACCTGGTGGCCAAGTCGCTCGTCGGCACCGGCTCCGACAAGGTGCTGCGCAAGGGGAAGAAGACGTGGTGGTTCCGGACGCCGCGCGGCCTGCACTCGGTCGTTCGTCGCATCCCCAATCCGATCTGGACGAAGCCCGACTGGGCGTTCATCGAGGAAGGGAAGGCCGTGCCGCCTCCGAACTCGAAGAAGCGCCAGGTCAAAGGAAAGCTCGGCAAGTACGCGCTCGACCTCGGCGACGGCATCCTGCTGCACGGCACCGACGACCCGAACTCCTTCGGACGGAAGGTGTCGCACGGCTGCATCCGCGTCCCCGAAGAGATGTTGTCCACGCTGTGGCAGCACGCCGCGATCGGGACGACGGTCTACATCTACGAGAGCAGTCCCGACCTCAGCATTGCCGAGTCGAAGGGGCTGAACGATCTCGACTTCAAGCTCAAATAAAAGCGTCGGATTAGCCCGATTCGGGCGCGATACGGCAAAGTCCGCACGCCTCATGCAATGCAGTACCACGACAGGAGGACCTGATCATGAGCATCAATGAACCCAACGCCGGGGACGCCGGCGGCAGCACTACCGGCAGCCGCATCCGTGACAAAGCCGCCGGCCTCGCCGACGGCGCCAAACAGCAGGCGAGCCACTTCTACGACAACAAGAAAAGCGCTCTGGTGAGCGAGATCGGCAACCTTGCCTCGATCCTGCGCCAGGCAGGGGAGTCGGGGGACGCCGGGTTTACCGGCCGCCTCGCCAGCGTGGCGGCGGAACGCGTCGAACGCTTCGCCAGCACCGCGGATGGGAAAGAGCTCGACGACCTGCTGCAGGATCTCGAGAGCTTCGCCCGCCGCAATCCCGCGGTCTTCGTCGGCAGCGCGATGGCCATCGGCTTCCTCGCCAGCCGCTTCATCAAGAGCAGCGCGCGCGGGTTGGCCACTGCCGGCCGCGACGTCGAGGGTCACTACAGCAACGAAGCCTATGGCGGCTATCGCAGCGGGAGGACCGACTCGGCGATCGGCAGCAGCGGATCGGTGGGCAGCGGCATGGGCGGCTCCATGAGCGGCGCAGCCACGGGATCGACCACCGGCGCCACCGGCACGTCGTCGAGCAACCTCGGCACGTCCGGCACGACCAGCGGCAATCTCGGTGGCAGTGGGATCGACAAAACGACCGGCAACCTTGGCAGCAGCGGGACCGGTAAAAGCGGTACGGGCACCAGCGGCACCGGCAACAGCGGCAGCAATGGCGGCTGGGGCTCTGGCGGCGCGCTCTGATGGACGAACGACAAGGAGGCCAAATGAGGACCCCGAATTTTCTCGATGCAGTGAAAGACAACGCCATCCCTCTGGCGCTCGTGGGCGCAGGCCTGCTGCTGTTCGCGCGCAACGCCAACATGGATGAGGAAACAGTTTTCGAGACCTACGACGAACGGTCGTTCGGTGACGAAGGCAGCGGCGGCCGTCTGGCGAACGCCGGCCATCGCGTCGCCGACGTCGCCGGCCGTGTCGGCGCGCCGCTGCAGAACGCCGGCTCGCGCGGCATGGACATGGTCAGCGGCTCGCCGCTCATCGCCGGCATCGCCGCGGTCGCCGTCGGCGCGCTCATCGGCGCGCTGATTCCGGAGACGGAGAAGGAGCACCAGCTCCTCGGCGAGCACCGCGACCAGCTCGCCGACCGCGCCCGCGATCTGGCCTACCAGGGCATCGACCGCGCGAAGGGCGCCGTCTCCACCGCCACCGAAGCGGCCCGTCAGGCTGCCCAGGACGCGGTGAAGAACGCGGTCAAAGGTGCGATGGGTGGCAACAAGAGCGACGTCGCGCAGGACCTCGGCACGAACGCACGCGCATAACCGATTCTGTTTTCCGGGTCACACGCTGGTGTGGCCCGGAAAACGTTGTCCGTTTACCGTTGTCCGTGGCGGCACCACGACAGACAACGGTAAACGGACAACGATCCGTCTACCGTCCCTTGACCTTCGCCCGTTCCTGATCCTTGCGGTCGCGCATGAACGTGGACGCCACCAGGTAGAACGCCGCGGCACTCGCCATCAGGTAGCCCAGCACCGCGAGCCCCGGATAGCCGAAGATCGTGAAGCTGGTCGGGACGCGCATCATCATCGATGACGACACCAGCAGCGCCGCAATCACCACGCCGACCGTGATGCGGTTCGCCACCTTATGGATGCCGGCGAGGAACTCCTCCGCCTGCGCGATCTTGATGCCGAAGTGCAGCTTCCCCGCGGCCGTCTGATCGACGATCTCGCGTGCGCGGTGAGGAAAGTCCAGCAGCAGCCGGTTCATGTCCAGCATCGCCGGATAGAAGTTGCGCGGGTTCATGTTCTGCTGCAGCTTCTGCGTCATGAGCTGCTCGGCGTAGCTGCGGATCACCGCCTGCGGGTCGTACTCCGGATCGAGCTTCTTCGTGATCGCATCGAGATGCAGCAGCGTCTTCGCGAGCATCGCCAGCTCCGGCGGCGCCTTCAACTCGTTGTTGTTCGCGATGGCGATCACGTTGAACAGCAGCTGTCCGGTGTTCACGTCCTGCACGTTGATGTCGTGCACCGCCGCGACGATCGTGGAGATCTCGCGCGTGAAACGCACCGGCTCGAAGTTCTCCTCCGCCTCCGACATGCGCATGCACGCCTCGGCCACGTCCCCTCCGCGGTTCGTGGCGATGGCGAGCATCAGCTTGATGATCTCGTCCTGCAGCTCCGCGCCGATGCGCGCGACCATGCCGAAGTCCAGCAGCACGAGCTGCGGCTGCTCGTCGACTTCGCGGATGAAGACGTTGCCCGGATGCGGGTCGCTGTGCCAGAAGCCGTCGACGCAGATCTGCTTGAGGTACGCCTGCGTCAGCACGCTGGCCAGGCCGGCGTAGTCGCGGTCGATCATCGACAGCGGCGTCATCTTCGAGATCTTCTTGCCGCGAACCAGCTCCGTCGTCAGCACGCGCGGCGAGCTGTAGTCGTTGATCACCTCGGGGATGTAAATCTGCGGGAACGCCGCGAGGTTCCGGCGGAGGATTTCCGTGTTGCGCGCCTCCTGCACGTAATTCAGCTCGCTGAGCATGGCGACGCGTGCCTGTTCGATGGCGCCGACGAGATTCATCTTGCGCCCGAGGTCCGTGTGGCTCTCGAGGGTCTCGGCGATCTCGGTGAAGATGTCGAGGTCCTTGCGCACCTGATCGCGGACGTCGGGACGCTGCACCTTCACGACGACTTCGCGGCCGTCGCGCAGCACGGCCTTGTGCACCTGCCCGAGGGAGGCGGCGGCAAGGGGCGTGGCGTCGAAGGTTTCGAAGGCTTTGGAGATGCGGACGCTGAGCTCTTCCTCGACGATGCGCTCCACGTCGGCGAACGAGAAGGGCGGCACGTCGTCCTGCAGCGATTCCAGCGCGACGATGTACTCGTGGGGAACGATGTCGGGCCGCGTGGAGAGCAGCTGGCCGAACTTGACGTACGTCGGCCCCATCTTCTTCAGGGAGTGCGCGAACGCCTCGGCACGCGCGCGGACGTCGGGCTCCATCGACACGCTCTGCTCTTCGGGGAGCAGGAAGTCCTCCGCCTGCATCGTCAGACGGAAGTCCTTCCGCCCGTAGCGGGTGAAGAGCACCAGGAGATCGCGATAGGTCCCGATATTGCGGGTTTTCAGCATCGGGAGAGGTTTCAGTGCAAACGAGTTGCCGTGCTCGGCAGGGCAGCGGAAACCACAGAGAACGATGGGACGAATAGGACAAATAGGACCAACAGGACAGATAGGTAGACCGCCGCCCACCCACGATCGTCCTATTGGTGCTCTGGTGCTTTGCGCAGCACGTACACGTCCTGCAGTGATCCCACCGGAAACCACCGCAGCACGCCGCTGTCGGAGCCGCGCGGGAACCAGGTGATCTCGTCGAAGGCGGCGAACAGCCCCCGGGCGAACGTCGGGGCGTGGAACGTCGAATAGGCGTTCGCTCCCTCGGCCGCGCCTGCCATTTCGACATAGCCGGTCGTGGCGAAGAGCTCCTGGCTCGACGGGTCCAGCAGCAGCGGCGAATACATCTCGCCGTGCAGCGTGATCATCGCCGCGCCGCCGGGACGCAGCAGGCGGCGGATCTCCGCGACCCACGCGCGCTGGCAATCGAGGGGGAGATGGGTGAGGACGGAGATGACCTGGATCAGGTCGAAGCTGCCGTCGGGGAAGTCGAGCGGCGGCCACAGGCCGCAAACGCGCCACTCGGCCACATTCGCCAGATGCGCCGCGTTCCAGCCGATCAGCTCCGCATTGATGTCGACGCCGGCGAGCCGCCGCGAGGGGTCGTCGGAGTGCCAGCCGGCGAGCAGGCGGCCGGTGCCGCAGCCGAGGTCGAGGATGGCGCGCGGCGTCTCCGCGATTCCGCTCGCACGCAGCAGCGCCTCGGACGTGAACACCCCGGCCACGATCGAGTCGCGGTACGACTCGACGTTGCCGCCGCCCTGCGTCGTGGCCACGACCTCCGGCGGCGGCACGGGCAGCGTCGCCACTTTCTCCGCGAGCCGCAGGAGGCGCGTGTCATCGCGGGGCGGCTCGTAGATGAACAGCGTCTCGCCGTTCGCGCGGAGCTCGTACGTGGCGCGGCGCTCGACGCGCAGGTCGAAGGCGAAGCGCGAGGTGCCGGCGCGCGGCAACTGCACGAAGCCGGCGAGCTCGGGGCAGGGGAGATTCACCTCCGCTTCGGTGATCTTCGTGCCGTCGCGGAAGACCTCCACGCGATGAATCTCCGGCGTGTCGATCGCGAGGGCGACGCCGCGGAAGCGATTCAGCTCGTCGTAGCGGAGGCGGTGGTACTGAGGCTCTTCGAGGATGAAGACCGGAATCACGGCGCGGACTCTAGCAGATCAATCCTGCCCGCGGATCTTCACGTCGTCGCCGACCACGTCCTGCACGTACAGCATCTTGGCCACGACCAGGACGACGGCGAGCAGCGGCTCCGCGATGAGCATCCCCAGCATGCCGAAGACGACGCCGAGGGCGCTGACGGCGAGGATCGTGAGCACCGGCGGAATGTCGAGGCGACGCTCCAGGATCAGCGGCGTGATCAGGTTCCCTTCGAGCTGTTGCAGCGCGATGTAGAGCAGCAGCACGTACAGCCCCTTCTGCGGTGAGTCGACGAACGCGATGCCGACGGCCGGCACCGCGCTCATGATCGGCCCGAAGAAGGGGATGAGCTCGAGGATGCCGGCGATGATGCCCAGGGCGATGGCCGCTTTGACGTCGAGGAGGACGAGAGCCACGGTCGTGATGATGCCGATCGCCACCATCGCGATGAGGCGCGCGACGAGCCAGCTCCGCAGCACGGTGGCCAGCGTCGTCAGCACTTCATCGGCGCGATGGCGGACGTCGTGCGGAAAGAGGTGCATCAACCCTTTGCGGTACAGCGCCGGATCGATGGCGATGTACATCGCGAGGAACATCACGATGAGCAAGCCGGCCAGCGCACCGAACGTCGAGGAGAGCAGCCCCAGGACCATCCCGCTGAAGCTCTGGAACTGGCCGGTGAGCTTCTCGGACAGGCCGCCTTGCGGTGGTTTGCTTTGTTCTTGTCCGCCTTGCTGCTGTCCCTGTTTTTGCCCTTGTTGCTGCTGTCCCTCTTTCGGCTGAGGCTTCTGCTCTCCCTCTGGCTGCTGCCCCTGCTGCCCTTGCTCCTGTTGTCCCTGCTGCTGTTGCTGTGGTTGACCACTGCCGAGCACCTGCGCGGGCGCTTTGTTCAGCCACTGCTCGATCGAGGCGATGATCTTCGGCAGCGCGCCCTGCAGCTCTTTGGTTTGTTCCTTCACCTGCGGCGCAACGGCGGCGCCGAGGCCGACGAGCGCCCCGATGCCGAGCAGCAGCACGAGCGGCGCGCCGAGGCCGCGCGGGATCTTGATCCGTTGCAGCCAGTCCACCGGCTTGATCATGGCCAGCCCGAGCAGGACGCCCAGAAACGCCGTGATCATCACAGCCTGCGTCCCCCACAGAAACTTCAGAGCCAGCCAGACCCCAAAGGCAAGAACGATCAGCTTGAGCGCGCCTCGCAGCATGAACTGGGGAACTCAGCAGCAAGCGTGCCTGTCCAGCAGGAGTGGAAGGGGAACGACACGACGGATAGGAAGTCAGCCTTGCCGCGATGGCATCTTCGCGGTGCGCCGGGAAAGGCATTCTTCGGCGTGTGTGTCTTGGATAGGTCCTATCTGTCCTATAGGTCCTATCCGTCCTATCTGTCCTATAGGTCCTATTCGTCCTATCGTTTCCCCTTACCGCCGCACCAGATACAAGTCCGACAGCAGCCTCGTGTAGCTGTACACCATCGTGCGGCCGTCCGGCGTGGGCCACACCGGGCCGACGTTGATCAATCCAGCCGGATCGCTGGGCATCACTTCGCGGGTCACGGTGCGGTCGCCGCTGGTGAGGTTCACCCTGGTCAGCACGGCCGGGATGCGGCCGAAGGTGCCGACGTAGACGGATTGGGCGTCGTCGGCGAAGCGGACGGGGACGTCGCCTCGCTGCAGCGCGGGGAGGGGGCGTGGTTCGCCGCCGTCGACCGGGTAGAGGAAGAACTTGCGGTCGGCGGTGCGGCCGAGGACGTGCTTGCCGTCGGGGGTGACCACGGTGCCGGTGACGTTGGGGGGCGTGATGGCTCGCGGTGCGCCGCCCGCGAGCGGCTGCACCCAGAGGCGCGGTGGTTTGTCGGGCTCGTTGCCGGAGAACAACACGTGCTGGCCGTCGGGGAACCAGCGCGCCGTGCGGTGGTTGATCGTGTCCTTCGTGAGCTGCCGCGGCTGGCCTGCGCCGGTCGGCAGCAGGACGATCTGCGCCGGCTTCTGGTCGCGCGGGATCGACAGCACCCACTTGCCGTCGGGTGACAGCGCTTCGGTCGTCCCTTCGCCGAGACGGATGGCGGCCGAGCCGTCGAGCTTGCGCAGGTAGACGCCGTAGATCGAGCCGCCCGCCTCGCCCGATTCGGAAAAGACCATCGTCTTCCCATCGGCGGAGAGATCGCGCACGACCGAGTAGTCGAGCCACGAAAGATCGCGCTCCTGCTCCTGGTTGGGAAGCAGCGCGAAGATGCCGGCGCGCACGCTCTGCTGCGAGAGGAGCAGCCGTCCGTCGGGCGCGACGTCGTGCAGCCAGAGCCATCCCGGTGCGCGCATGACCGTGCGTACGTCGCCGCCGTCGCGCTCGACCGCGGCCACGTCGCGTCCATGCCCGCTGCCGCTGACGTCCGCGGTGAACCACAGCTCGTCGCCGTCGGGTGACCATGCGAGCCCCTGCGTCGCCTGCAACTCCTCGGTCAGCGCGCGCTTCCCCGGCTTACCAACGTCGAGGACAGCCACGCTGCCGCGATCGTCGTTGGTGAATGGATGATCGAGGAAGGCGATCGCCTTGCCGTCCGGGCTGAAGCGCATATGGCTGATCCAGCCGACGGTGTCGTACAGCACTTTGCCGATCGGATACTCGAGGCGGCAGTGCCCGTCGACGGTGCGCACGATGGCGAGCGCACTGCCGTCCGGTGTCCAATCCGCTTCCTCCACGTCTTCGGCGATCGCGCGCGGCGCACCGCCGGCAATCGCGACCTGCGCCAGCGTCCCGGTATCGCGCAGGTAACCGACGGGACGCCGCCCGAGGGAGATGGCCAGTTGTCCGGTGGACGAGACCGAAAGGATGTCGGCGACGCCGAAGCCGAGGTCACGCGACTCCGGCGAATCGGGGCGGAGCGAGTACACCGCGACGGGATTGCCGCCCCAGCGCGCGCCGTAGAAGACGGTCTCGCCGTCCGGGGAGAAGCGCGCGCGGAAGATGGTGCCGGCACGGAACGTCAGCCGCTGGAAGCCCGGCGGCGGCGCCGTGCCCTGGCGCGTCCCGGCGAAGTACGCCACCGCGAGCGCCCCGAGGAGCAGCAGCACTGCGACGATCGGCTTCCACGAGAGACGGCGGCCCAGGCGCCGCGCGCGCGGCACCAGCGGGATCGATTGGCTGGTCAGCCCCGACATCGAGCCGAGGCCGAAGGCGAGGTCGCGCGCCGACTGGAAGCGCTCCTCCGGATTCTTCTCCAGGCAGTGGTGGATGACGCGTTCGAGCGCCGCCGGCACGAGCACGCCGACGTCGGCCAGGTCCTTCGGCTCTTCCTTCAGGATCGCGTTCAGCGATTCGATGGGCGAGTCGCCGCGGAACGCCGGCTTCGCCGCCAGCATCTCGTAGAGAATCGCGCCGAAGGCGAAGATGTCGGAGCGGTGGTCGCCCGGCTCGCCGCGCACCTGTTCGGGCGCCATGTAGCCGACGGTGCCGAGGATGCGGCCGGGCTCCGTCGGCGTGACGGGAAGCGTGGGTGCGTGATCGTCGATGGAGCTCGACTCCGCGCCGGGGATGCGCGGATGCATCAGTTTGACGAGGCCGAAGTCGAGGATCTTCACCTGCCCGTCGCGCGTGAGGAAGAGGTTCTCCGGCTTCAGGTCGCGGTGAATGATCCCTTTCTCATGTGCCGCCGCGAGGCCGCGCGCGACCTGCACCGCGTAGTCGGTGGCCTTGCGCGCGTGCACCGGCCCCTGGCGCAGCCGCACGCGCATCGATTCGCCATCGAGCAGCTCCGTCACGATGTAGTGCAGATTCCCCTCGGTGCCCACATCGTAGATGGCCACGATGTTCGGGTGGTTCAGCATCCCGACGGCGCGCGCTTCCTGCTCGAAGCGGCGGAGCGCCTCGTCGTCGTGCGAGAGGTTCTGCGACAGCACCTTCACCGCGACGTCGCGCCCGAGCCGCGTGTCCTGGGCGCGGTAAACCTCGCCCATGCCGCCGGCGCCGATCGGCGCGACGATGCGGTAGGGACCGAGGAGCGTGTCGGGCGTGAGCATCTTGACGACGGTTGTCCGTTTACCGTTGTCCGTTGTCCGTGCTCCGCTTCACCACGGAAAACGGACAACGGTCAACGGACAACGTGTTACTTCACACGCAGCTCCTTCAGCAGCTCGTCCGCGTTCTGCACTTCATCGAGGAGCCAGAGCATGTAGCGGATGTCGACGTTCACGTTGCGGTTGACGTCGGGGTTGTAGCCGAAGTCGTTGGCCACGTTCTCCCACACGCGGTCGAAGTTGAGGCCGACGAGCTCACCGCGGCCGTTGAGCGTCGGGCTGCCCGAGTTGCCGCCGGTCGTGTCGGCGTCGGAGAGGAAGTTGATCGGCAGGTCGGGACGGCCGCGGAGGACCGCCGCGGGGGCGTTGAACGGCTCGGCGCCGGTGTTCTTCTCCACGATGCCGCGGAGGAACGTCTGCGGCGTGTACATCACGCCGTCGCGCGGTGCGTAGCCCATCACGTGCGCGAAGCTGACGCGCAGCGTGGAGTTCGCGTCGGGCGCCACCGGCTTGCCGGCGTGCGCGATGACGGCGCGGCGCCACACGGGTCGCAGACGAGAGATCGTCGCATCCCACTGCTCGACGCGCTGCTTCATCTGACGGAGCTCGGAGTCGAGCGCGAAGCCGAGCTCGAGGAGCGGGTCGCGGCGCGCGCGAAGCTGCTGCGGCGTCTCGTCGAACATCTTCATCCGCTCGTTCAGGTCGAGCACCTTCGAGCCGGCGTAGAGGGTGTCGATCGTCTGCTCGACGTTCTTCCCCTCGAACGCGCGGTCGATCGTTTCGAGGCGGCTCGACCGCGGCAGTTGCAGCGCGCGGCGGACGAACGACGCGAACATCGCTTTGTCCGCGGCGGCGAAGTAGTTCTTCTGCTCGCGCTCGAGCTGCTGGCGGACGCGCGCGATGTTGCGCTCCATGAACGTCGCGTCGCGCTCGGCGTCCGGCTTCTGCCGCTCCGTCGCCGCGCGGGTGACGTTCGCCGCCAGGACCAGCGCGCGCGGTCCGAGCGGCCCGAGCGACGCCGGCGTGTACTGGATCTGCTGCAGGAGGAAGTCGTGGTCGAACGTCTGCTGCTGCTCGCGCGCCATGGCGGTCAGCGCGGCACGCGCGGCGACCGAGGGGCGATGCTCTTCGCGCGACTGAGCCCACGCGAGCACGGCCTCATCGCGCTGCTTCTGCTGATCGAGGATGCTGCCGCGCTTGAACCCCGCGAGCTGCCCCTCGGCGTTCTTCCGCCGGTTGTGCAGCGTCTTGAGCGTGTTCGCGACGGCGATGCCGCCCTCGGCGTTCCCCTTCGACGTCTCCTCGAGGATGCGGATCCATTCGCTGTAGACGTCGTTGCGCGCGGTGAAGAACTGATGGCGCTCCGTCATCTCGTCCGCGGTCAGCGAACGGTAGGTGATGCCGGGGTAGCCGAGGACCATGACGAAGTCGCCGGGTTTGACGCCTTTCGAGGAGATCGGGAGCCACTGCGCCGGCCGGAACGGCTGTCCGTTGACGTACGCGCGGCCGATGGCGAAGTCGCCGGTGTGGCGCGGCCACATCCAGTTGTCGACCTCACCGCCGTATTCGCCGACGGAGCGGGGCGGCGCGTACACGAGGCGGACGTCGGCGAGCTCCGTCGCCTCCTGCAGGATGTACTGCACGCCACCGTCGTGAGCGGCGACCTTGCAGCGCGTGTTCGGCTGCTTCTCGCACTCGGCGACGAGGTCGTTCATCTTCCGCTCGATGGCGCGAAGACGCTCTGTGTCCGTAGCGTTCTTCGGAACGGCGGCGAGCACCTGCGCGCCGACGTCGACGAAGCGCTTGGGGAAGGTGAGGCGCGTGGTCTTGCTCGGCAGCTCCGCGTCGCGGGTCCGAGCGAGGAAGCCCTTCTCGATGATGTCGTTCTGCGGGGTCGAGTGCTCCTGCAGGACGCCGAAGAGGCAGTGATGGTTCGTGACGAAGAGCCCGTCGGGGGAGACGAAGCCGCCGGAGCAGCCGCCGACGTTGACCGTGGCGGAAAGCAGCGTCTGCAATTGCGCGGGGGTGATCTCGAGCCCTTCTTTCTTCAGCCAGGCGGCGTCGAGCTCGAGGACCTGCTGCGGAGTCCACTTCCCCTCGAGCGCGTACGCGGCGACGGGAAGGGCGAGAAGGATGAGGAGCGGGAGAAGGCGTCTCAGCGTCATCACGGCGGGAAACAGTATCAGAGGAGGGGGGGCTTCCACGTGCGGTGGATTGTTCCCGGTCCCACACCGGACGCTGAGAGGTACGGCCCAGGCACCGGAAGCGCTGCGCAGGAACCATCGAGCGCCCGGGCCGGCGCCGCGAGTGCCGAAGCGGGCGCCAGGAGGATCCGCTCGGGCGCTCGCAGTGCCCGGTCGGGCGCTCGCAGTGTCCGCGCGGGCGCTCGCAGTGTCCGCGCGGGCGCTCGAAGTGTCCGAGCGGGCGCTCGAAGTGTCCGAGCGGACGCTCGCAGTGTCCGGGCGGGCGCTCGCAGTGTCCGAGCGGGCGCTCGAAGTGTCCGAGCGGGCGCTCGCAGTGTCCGAGCGGGCGCTCGCAGATTCCAGTGCGCAGCTCGCGGATTCCAGTGTGCAGCTCGAAGATTCCAGTGCGCAGCTCGAAGATTCCAGTGCGCAGCTCGCGGATTCCAGCGCGCAGCTCGCGGATTCCGGTGCGCAGCTCGCGGATTCCAGTGCGCAGCTCGAGGATTCCGGTGCGCAGCTCGAAGATTCCGGTGCGCAGCTCGCGGATTCCAGTGCGCAGCTCGCGGATTCCGGTCCGCAGCTCGCGGATTCCGGTCCGCAGCTCGGGGATTCCAGTGCGCAGCTCGAGGATCCCAGTGCGCAGCTCGAGGATTCCAGTCGGCAGCTCGCGGATTCCAGTGCGCAGCTCGCGGTGCGCGTAGCGCAGCACCAAAAACCGAAAACCGAAAACCGACAACCCCAAATCCAATCCGGCTACACTCGCGCGCGCATGCGCCGCGCCGCCCGTGAGCTCGCCATCATCGCCGTGTACCTCGTGCTGGCCGTCCTGATGACGTGGCCGCTCGCGCCGAATCTCTCCACCGCCGTCTCCGACCTCGGCGATCCGCTGCTCAATGCCTGGATCCTCGACTGGGTCTGCTACGCGCTGACGCATCAGCCGCTCGACCTCTACGACGCGCCGATGTTCTACCCCGGGAAACTGCCGCTGGCGTACAGCGAGAACCTCGTGGCGATCGGCGTCCTCGTGCTGCCGTTCTGGCTGGCCGGGGCGACGCCGGTGGCGCTGCACGGGATCGCGACACTGCTCGGCTTCGCGCTCTCCGGCTACGGGGCATTCGTGCTGGCGCGAGTGGTCACGCGCAGCTTCATTCCGTCCTTCGCGGCGGGGCTGTTCTTCGCGTTCGTCGGTTTCAAGTTCGACCACCTGCCGCACGTGCAGATCGTCTTCAGCGCCTGGGTACCGCTGCTGCTGGCGGCGCTGCTGATTTACTGGCGCAAGCCGTCGCTGCGCCACGCGGTCTTCTTCGGCGCCATGTGGGTGCTGAACGGCCTGACGAACGTCTACTTTTTGCTGTTCCTGGCGGCGACGGCGATCGTGACGTTCGCCTTCTTCGCCCTCATCGGCGACCGCCGCCCGCTCCGCTTCTGGCTCGGCCTCGGCGCCACGCTGGTCGCGGCGATGCTCGTGCTGCTGCCGTTCCTCCTTCCGTACCGGATCGTGGGGAAGGAGTACAAGATGAAACGCTGGCCCGGCGAGGTCGCACCCGGCTCCGCGGTGTGGAACGACTGGCTGGTTGCGTCGTACGC
Organism: Thermoanaerobaculia bacterium; assembly: GCA_036380735.1. GTDB lineage: Bacteria > Acidobacteriota > Thermoanaerobaculia > Gp7-AA8 > Gp7-AA8 > DASVEE01. The sequence continues at coordinate 26,443 of DASVEE010000075.1, forward strand.
CAACCGTCTGTATGGGCCGGTGGCTGATGACGCGAAGCGCAACCCGGAAAGACAGCTGTTTCCCGGGATGGCCATCGTGATCTTGACGCTGGCGGCCTTCGTCAAGCGAAAGCACGATGGGACCCATGGGACGAATGGGACCGATGGGACCCGTGCAGGGCCGGTGCGGTTTCCTCGGGCGCTGGAGGTGCTGATCGTCCTGGCGCTGGTCCTCGCCTGGCTGGGCGCGGCCACGGACCGCTTCGAATGGACCATCGGCAGCCAGCGCATCATGAGCATGAACAGCTCCGACGTGCCGATGGTCGTGGCCATCGTGGCGGCGGCGATCCGTTTCCGCGAGACGCTGCGCAACCTCGCGCGGCGCTCGCGCTTCACGCTCGAAGAGCAGGCCGCGGCGCTCTGGATCGTCGTCGGCGTCCTCGGCTCCCTCGGGCTCAACGCGTTCTTCTACACGTTCTTCTACATGCGCTTCGGTCCCTTCGCCGCGATGCGCGTGCCGGCGCGATGGGCCATCGTCGCCTACGCCGGTCTCGCCGTCTGGGGCGCGCTCGGGATGCGCGAGCTGCTGCAGCGCACGCAGCGCCGCACGCTCGTGGCGATGCTGCTGACGCTCGTCATCGCGGTCGACGTGCTGCCGCGCCCGATCCGGTGGGAGCAGGCGATCGTCGAGCCGGCGCCGGTGTATCGCTGGCTGAACAAGACACGCGTCGGCCCGGTGTTGGAGCTTCCCGTGCGCGCCGAAGCGATCGAGTACCAGTACCTCCTCGGCTCCACCGCCCATCACGTGCCGATCGTCAACGGCAGCTCCGGCTTCGAGCCGCCGACGCACTCCCTCGTCCGCACGGCCGAACACGAGCGCCGCTACGACGAGGTGCTGCGCCTCGTCGAGGAGAGCGGCACGCGGCTGATCGTGGTGCACGCCGACTGGCTCGGCGAGGGACGCGGCCCGGTCGTCGAATGGCTGCGCGCCAACGTCGCCAGCGGACGGCTGGCCTTCCTCCGCCGCTTCGACCACGACTACTCGGGCGACTACGTCTTCGCCATCACCCGCAACCTGCCGCGCTGGCAGCCGCTGCGCGCCGAGGAAGTGCCGGACGGCTCCGGCCACCTGCCGGCGCAGAATCTCGAGCGATTCTTCGAAGGGAAGACGACCTACAGCCACGAGATCCTGGCGCGCGTCGAGGAGCCGCGTCGCGACGACGTCATCACCGGTCCGCTCCGCGTCAAAGGATGGGCGCTGTCGCCGCACGGCATCCGCCGCGTGACGGTCCGCGTGTACGCCGGACGCCACAAGGTGGACGCGCCGCTGCAGGAGCGGGGCGACGTCAAGCAGCTCTACACCTGGTACTACTTCACCGAGAAGCCCGGGTTCGAGGTGGTACTGCCGGCGCGCCCGCGCTGGATGCCGGAACGCACCGACGTGCAGGTGGAAATCGAAGATCGCGCGGGGCGCGTGATGCGGACGCGCGATGTGTTGATCGAGTGGAAGTGACGGGGAACGATAGGACGAATAGGACAGATAGGACGGATAGGACGAATAGGTAGACCGCCGCCCAACCACGACCGCCATTCCCAGAAATGCACGGCGGCCGACCTATTCGTCCTATAGGTCCTATAAGTCCTATAGGTCCCATTCGTCCTATCGTTCTACCTGGCCGCGCTGACTTCCACGAACCGCAATTCGCCCAGCAGCGCCTCCAGGTGTTCGCGGCTGACGCCGGACCACACGTTGTACAGGCAGTCCTGACCGGCGATGCGCAGGTAGGCCAGTTGCTTCGGACCGGTGCCGCCTTCGGGGCCGTAGCCGGCGCTGCTGCCGTCCTCCCAGGTGATCTTGTGCGGCCATTCGTCGTACGCCGGGTCGGAGGCGCGGGAGCCCGTGCCGGCGATGCCGAACGCGCTGCGCTGGTCGGGCGTGTCGTACGCCACCGCCCAGCCGCCCGCGAAGTAGGCGCTGCGCGGCGTCGCTTCAGGCACGCCCAACGACGCAGGCGCGATCAAAGCGCACGTTGTGCGGTTCTGCGCGTTGCGCCATTCCGTGCGGTACACCGCAGGGACCTGCGCCGCGGCGAGCTTCGCGCCAGCCCATGGTGCCGGACGTGGCGCCGGAGGCGCGGTGGGTGACGGTGTCGTGGCCGTCGTACAGCCGAGGGCCACGGCCAGGAGCAGGAGGATCGTGAGCCGTTTCATTTCAGGTGCCTCGCGAGGAACGCGCGCATCTCCTCACGCGATTCGCGCGCCAGCCGCGTGTCGATGCGGTTGAAGCGATGCCCGCCGGGAGCGTTCTCGTAGATCTTGTACTCGAACTTCTTGTCCGCCGCTTTCAGCGCGGCGATGAGATGCTCGACCTCGAGCACGTTCACGTCTTCGTCGTTCGTGGTGGTGTGGATGAGGAGCGGCGTCGCGAGCTTCTCCACGTGATACACCGGCGACCGTCTCCGGTACTCCATCACGTTGTCCTCGGCCTGCTTGCCGATGAACTCCTCGAACAGCTCGCGGTAGCCGGCGCTCTTGTAGCCCATGCGTTGCACCAGATCGCTGACCGGCACGCCGGCGTACGCGACGTGGTAGTCGTTCGGCCAGCGGAAGATGTTGAGCAACGTCTGATAGCCGCCGTGACTCCAGCCGATGATCCCGATCCGCTTCGGATCGACGCTGGCCAGGTTCTCGACCGCCCAGTTGCGCGTGTCGTGGACGTCGTCGACCTCCGCGCCGCCGTAATCGATCTGGCTGTACAGATCGCCACCATGCCCGATCGAGCCGCGGTACTCCGGTGAGACGATGACGTAGCCGTCCTCGAGCAGCTCGCGGAAGATGTGCGCGTAATTCGACGTGAGCCGTCCATGCACGCCGCCATGCACGAACACCAGCATCGGTGCCCGTCCCTTCAGGTTCTTCGGCGCGAAGACGTACACCGGAAAGATGAGCGGATTCCCCGCATTCTGCCCGGTCGCATTCGACTCCCGCCGCGGCTTGCTGCTGGCAATCTCATACTTCTGAATGTCCGCGACGTCGCCCAGCTTGAAGTACCACATCGCGTCATCGATGCTGCGCTGCGTATCTTCAAAATCGCGGTCGAGCCCGCGCTGGAGACTATCGAGCTGCTTGGTTGTGTCCTGCGCCAGCAACACGCCTGAAACGAGTGCAAAGAGGAGCGTGAGAACCACGAAACGCATTCGCATACGGCGGAGGATATTAACCGCTAGCCGACGAGTATGGTGGGGCGTATCCTGACATCATGAATGGCCCGGCAGATACAACGACGACTATCGATGGCGCCGGACGCTTGGTTGTGCCGAAAGAGGTGCGCGATCTCGCCGGCCTCGAACCGGGAGTACCACTGCTGATCCGCTACCGCGACGGCCGCATCGAGATCGAGCCCAAGCCTCGTGCGGTGCGCTTCGAGCGCAGAGGCCGCGTCCAGGTCGCCGTGGCCGTCGATCCCGGTGAGCCGCTTACCGAGGATGTAGTCGGTGACACTCTCCGTCAGCTACGGGAGCGCGATCCAGAGTGAGTCTCATCGCTTTTGATACGAGTGTCATCGTCCCCGCCCTGGTAGCCTGGCATTCCCGACACGAGCTTGCAGCGCGCACGATCGATGACGCCCTGCGCCGCAACGCCGTGGTGTTGCCGGTCCCGAGCCTCGTGGAAGCCTATTCGGTCCTCAGCGGATGCCGGCGCCGCACCGTCTCAGCGGCGCCGACGCGCATTTTCTGCTGGCCGAAACATTTCGGGACGTGGCGGTGGAAGGTTTCCGCGGCGAACACGTATGGGCGTTCCTGCAGAATGCCGCTGTTGCCAACGTGGTCGGCGGCGCGGTCTACGATGCCGTGATACTGCAGGCGGCGCGTGACGCCGGAGCCACGATGCTGATGACCTTCAACGCGCGCGACTTCGAACGCTTCGGAGTGGCCGGAATCGACATTATCGTTCCTGCCTAACGCCACGGGGTCCTATCCGTCCTATAGGTCCTATTCGTCCCATCCGTCCTATCAATGCAGGAACATCGGCATGCCCATTACCTGGGCGATCTTGGGCCGGTAGTTCTCTGAATCGTAGAAGCGTTCGACGTCGACGCGTTTGCGGGCGTGGCCGCTCATTTCGAGGGGGACGGCGTTGTAGCGGCCGTCCACCACCGCCACCATGCGTCCCGCTTCGCCGCGGCGGAGGAGGTCCGCCGCCATGCTGCCGAAGTTGTTCGCCACGAGCTGGTCGAGCGAATCGGGGGCGCCGGAGCGCATCAGGTACGCCAGGCGCTGGTAGATGACTTTGTCGCGGTTGCGCTGCTCGAGGTAGTCCGACAGCACGCCGCCGATGCCGCCGAGGCGGCGGTTGCCGAAGGCGTCGGCCTCGCCGGTCTCGATCGTCGTGCCGCCAACGGTCTGCGCTCCCTCGGAGATCGCGACCACCGCGTAGTTCGACGGGTTCTCGCCGCGGTCGCGCTGCAGCATCTGGTAGAGCTTCTCCGGCTCGAACGGCACCTCGGCCAGCAGCGCCCGGTCGACACCGGCAAGATACGACGCCAGCAGGCACGTCTCGCCGGAGTAGCGCCCGAACAGCTCCACGACGAGGAAGCGCTCGTGCGAGCCGGCGGAAGTCCGCAGGTCGTTGATGAACGTGACGGAGCGCGTCACGGCGGTGGAGAAGCCGAGACAGTAGTCGGTGCCCCAGACGTCGTTGTCCATCGTCTTGGGGATGCCGATCATCGGCACTCCCTCGGCCTGCAGCCGCCGGGCGAACGTCAGCGTGCCGTCGCCGCCGAGGGCCACCAGCGCGTCGAGGCCGAGATACTCGAGCGTCCGCAGCGTCGCCTTCGTCAGGTCGTAGCGGCCACGCTCGTCCGCCGGCCCTTTGTCGGCGTCGAGGTGCGCCGGGATGTGCTCCGAGCGGAGGATCGACGGATTGATGCGCGAGGTGTGCAGGACCGTGCCGCCGCTGCGGTCGATGGCGCGCGTGTTCGTACGGTTGAGCGACGTCACCCACGAGGAGTTGTCGGCGCCTTTCTCCGGGATGATGTTGAGGAGGGCGGCCCAGCCGCGGCGCAGCCCGAGGATCTCGTGCCCTTCGTCGAGCAGGCGCCACACGAAGGCTTTGATCGCCGCGTTCAATCCGGGGACGTCGCCGCCCCCGGTGAGGATTCCGACTCTTCTTTTCATCGCCGCTCGTTCGCTGCCCGAAGCCGCTCGTTGGCCTTGTCCCGCCCCTCGGGGAAGAAGACCACTTTCAGCGCCTCCTGGCGATCGAACCGCGCCATGCCTTCGTGAAAATCCTGTAGAGAATCGAACTGCGCCTGGACCACCCACTCGACGTCCAGCCCCGATTGCAGCAGCGACAACATGCGCTGCCACGTCGAATACATCCGCCGGCCGATGATCCCCTGCAGCGTGACGCCCTTGAAAATGACGTTGCGCGTGTAGTCCTCGATGGTGACGGAGTGGCCCGCCGGGAGTCCGAGGAGCGAGAGATAGCCGCCCATGCGGACGATGTCGAGCGCGAAGTTGATCGCGGCGGAGGAGCCGGACATCTCGCAGACCATGTCGACGCCGACGCCGTCCGTGATCGCGTCGATGGCTTTCTTCACCTCGGCCGCCGGCGTCGTGCGGACGTTGAAGGCGTGGAGGTTCCCGAAGTTGCGCGACGCGGCCCAGCGCCGCGCCGACTCCAGCGCGCGATCGCTGACGTCGGTGACGATGACGGTGGCGGCGCCGCTGTGCTCCGCGATCGCCGCGGCCATGGCGCCGATGGGGCCGAAGCCGGTGATGGCGACCGACTTGCCGGCGAGGTCCTGCACCTGCGTCGTGTGCACGGCGTTGCCGAGGGCGTCGAGGAAGGCGCCGACGTGCAGCGGGACGTAGGGGCCGAGCTTGATCACGTTCGACGCCGGCACCGTCACGAAGTCGGCGTACGCGCCGTCCTCGTGCAGCCCGTAGATCTTCGTCTTGTTGCAGATGTGGCCGTTGCCGCTGCGGCACTGCGGACACTCGTTGCAGATGACATGCATCTCCGCGCTGACGTAGTCGCCGACGTGGAGGTTCTCGCGATGGGCGCGGTCGCCGATCGCTTCGACGAATCCGCAGAACTCGTGGCCGTAGATGCGCGGCGGCTTCACCGAGTCCTGGATCGACGGATCCCACTTGTAGATGTGCTTGTCGGTGCCGCAGATGGCGGCGGCGCCGACACGGATGAGGATCTCGTCCGGCCGGGGCGTGGGCGTCGGACAATCGCGGACTTCGGTGCCTTCCGGCCCGCCGACTGGAGCTGTTTTTACGACGGCTTTCATAGCGGCGCGAGAGCCTATCACGGCAGTTCCGTGAGGAATTGCGAAAGGATCCAGACGAGGGCGTCGGGATCGCGGACATAGAGATCCTTGTGGAGACCTCCGGCGACGGTGTGGATGCGTTTCGGTGTCGGACAGACCTCGTGCAGAGCGTGCGCCATCCAGCACGGCGCGACCTCGTCCTCGGTGCCGTGCAGCACGAGGAGCGGCACGTCGAGCGTCTTCACGACCTCCAGCGTGTTGAACAGACGCGGTGCGAAGACGTGCAGCGGCAGGCGCCGGTAGAGGTTGCGCGTGAGCTGCGTCATGGTGGTGAACGTCGACTGCAGGATCAGCGCGTCGAAGCGGTGCGTGCGGATCGTCTGCGCGGCGACGGCACCGCCGAGGGAGAAGCCATAGAGGATCGAGGGAAGGTGCTTCGGCCGGATGTCGTCGTGAAAGCGGGCGGCGGTGAGGGCGTCGCCGAGGACGCCGCGCACGCTCGGACGGCCGGTGCTCTTGCCGTAGCCGCGATAGTCGAAAAAGAGGACGCTCATTCGTGCGGCGAGCAGGTGAGGAATGATGTCGGCGCTGATCGTGAGGTTGCCGGTGTTCCCGTGGCAGAAGAGCGCGGACGCGAGCGGGTGCTGCGCCCGGCAGTACCAGCCGTGGAGGCGCTCGCCGTCCTCGGTGTCGATCCAGACCTCTTCCACGGCGTCGCGCGGTATCCCGTAGTCGGCGGGGTCCCACGATTTGACAGGGTCGGGTGAGGGGAGGAAGAGCTGGCGGCGCGTGTAGATACGCCGGCCGGCGTCCGCGGCCACGAACGCGAGCGCTGCCAACAGCCAGGGCCAGTGTTTCCGTCGCCGCATCGAGCGTATGGCTGAGCAAGAGTGTTGCCGTGCTAGATTCCGAAACCGTGACGAAAACGGTCGAATCGCGGCTCCGCGTGCGCTACAAGGAAACGGACCAGATGGCGATCGCCCATCACTCCAACCACATCGTCTGGTTCGAGATCGGGCGGACGGACCTCTGCCGCGAGACCGGCATCCCGTACGCCGAGATCGAAGCGCGCGGCTACATCCTGGTGGTGGTGGAAGTGCACTGCCGCTACCGCGAAGCCTTCCGCTACGACGACGAGGTCGTGATCCGCACCCGCGTCGCAGAACTGGGCAGCCGGTCGATCACGTTTGCGTACGAGCTGTTCGACCCCACCGGCACGACCATGCGCGCCGACGGCTACACCAAACACTTCTGGCTGGACCGCGAAACGCGGCGGCCGGTGCGCGTGGATGAAGAGGTGCTGGCCGCGTTTCAGCGCTGGGCGCCGGGGGAACAATAAGACTTCGTGGTTGGGCGGGGGCCTACCTGTGAAGTCCTCTCTGTCCTATTCGTCCTATAGGTCCTATCGTTCCCTGGGACTTACAGCTTGGTAAAGGTGTTCCCCGCCTTGATCGTCCCTTCGGGGTTGGCCACGAACGTCCGCTTGTTGGCCTCGGAGGAGAAGTAGTAGATCTTTCCCTTGTACTCGAAGGTCGGCGTGGACGCGCGGATGGAGATCTTGCTGCCGTCGAGGGGGTCCATGGCGATGGCGGGGGTGAACGGCAGCTCCGACCGCACCTTGTCGTCCTCGGGCGTGAAGACGATGGGCGTCGGCGTCTCCCACGGCATCGCCTTCGGCTTCGGCGGCGGCGCTTCGTCACTCAACATCGGCGGCGGCTCCAGCACCACGGGCCGCGGCTGCACGGAATCGATGGTCCGCACCTGCACGGACGCCTGCTGCGACGCCGGAGGCGCCTGACGGCAGGCCACGATCGAACCACTGACGAGAATCAGAAGAAGAAAACGCTGCATTGCCACCGATTGTGTGCGAATCACGGGCCAGAGGGAAGGAGGGGGCCGTGAGGCGGCCGGGGGAAGGGATGGTGCGAAAGGGGGGACTCGAACCCCCACAGCCTTTCAGCCACTAGCTCCTGAGACTAGCGCGTCTACCAATTCCGCCACTTTCGCAGTTGGGCGTGACTCACGATCGCGTACAGATCGCTTCAGGGTGCGCGATTGTAGTAACTCGTCAAGGAATGTCAATTGCCTACACCATATTCCTGACCATGCTTCCCTCGACCGGCCGAAACGAATATCCTGATGGGCGCAAAGGCGACCGAGAAGAACCTTCGATGTCTACCCCCGGCCCGGCTGCGTCCGATGTTCTCCTGGAGCGGCCCAAACCCAAAAAAGAGAACGTAGCGAGCGAGATCTGGAACGTCCCCAACTCGCTGACGCTGTTTCGCATCTTCCTCGTCCCGTTCCTCGTCGTCGTGCTGCTGACGAAGTTCGAGGGACGTGAGTTCGTCGGGCTGACGATCTTCCTCGTCGCCGCCATCACCGACTTCTTCGACGGCTGGTTCGCGCGGCGCTTCAACAAGACGACGCGCATGGGGGCACTGCTCGACCCGATCGCCGACAAGCTGCTGATGTCGGCCGCGTTCATCTCCCTCGTCGAGATCGACCCGAAGCACGTCCCCGCCTGGATGGTCGTGATCATCATCGGACGCGAGTTCGCCGTTTCCGGCCTTCGCTCCATCGCCGCGCAGCAGGGGGTGACGATTGCCGCCTCACCGCTGGGCAAGGGCAAGATGGTCTCGCAGGTGGTCGCGATCTCGCTGCTGATCCTCGGCTACCAGCTCGGCGAATTGCGCCGCACGGGGCTCATCGCGCTGTGGGCGGTGATGCTGTTCGCGCTGGCGTCCGGCGTGGACTACTTCGTGAAGTTCACGCGGGCCATTCTGCTGGAACCGAAAGACGAGAAATCGGACGTATAGGGCCGCGGCGCTCAATCGAGCAGCAAGCGGTACACGTCGTTCTTGCGCATGCCGAAGCGCTCGGCCACCGCTTTCACGGCGTCGTTGCGGCGCAGGCCGGTGCCGCGTAAGCGTTCGAACTCTTCGCGCACTTTCTCCGGCGAGATCTCTTCGGCCACGCGCACCGGGGCAGCGAAGACCAGCGTGATCTCGCCGTGGACGCGGGTGCGGTCGCGGAGGTCGAGCAGCACCTCTTCGATCGAGCCGTGCAGCAGCTCCTCGTGCATCTTCGTCAGCTCCCGCGCCATCGTCACCTCGGTGTTCCCGAGCACCTCGAGGGCGTCTTCCAGCGAGGCCACGACGCGCTCCGGCGATTCGTAGACGATGGCGGTGTGGCCGAGCTCCGCGAGGCGGCGGTAAAAGTCGAGCCGCTCCCCCTGACGGTGCGGGGTAAAGCCGAGGAAGGTGAAGGGGAGCGGGGCGATCCCGGAGGCGGCGAGGGCCACGACGCCCGCGAACGGACCGGGGATCGGCTCGACGGTCACGCCGCGCTCGCGCGCCAGCCGCACGATGCGATAGCCGGGGTCCGAGACCACCGGCATGCCGGCGTCGCTGACCAGCGCCAGGATCTCGCCACCCTCCACGCGCGCGATCAGCGCCTCCGCTTTCGCGTCCTCGTTGTGCTCGTGGTAGCTGTCGGTAGGGCGATCGATCCCGAAGTGCGTCAGCAGCTTCCGCGTGTGCCGCGTGTCCTCGCAGAGGATCAGCGCCGCCGACTTCAGCGCCTCCACCGCGCGGGGCGGGAAATCACCGAGGTTGCCGATGGGGGTGCCGACCAGGAGGAGTTTGCTCACTCGGGGGAGGATAAACGAAAGGCAGAAGTCAGAACGCAGAACGCAGAACGCAGAACGTTGAAAGGGGACCGCTTCTCAATTCATCGTTCTGCGTTCTGCGTTCTGACTTCATGTTCTTCGTGCAAACGATCCAGCCAGCAGAATCGCCGCACTCGACGCCACATTCAACGATTCCACGCGATCGGACATCGGAATCGCCAGCGGCGCCGCGTGTTCCGCCAGCACTTCCGACACGCCGCTGCCTTCGTTTCCGAACAGCAGGATCGCGTCACGCGCGGGCGGCTCGGCCGTGGTGCCGCGCGCATCGGCGGCGTAAAGCACCCGGCCGCTGGCCAGCAACTCCTCGGGCGTCACCTCCGCCACGCGCACGTTGAGGATCGCCCCCACCGACGCCCGGATCGCTTTCGGTCCGAACGGATCGGCGCAGCCGGGGAGGAGCAGCACTCCCGCCGCGTCGAATGCCGCGGCGAGCCGGACGATCGTTCCCACGTTCCCCGGATCCTGCACGCCGTCGAGCGCCACGGCCACGGTGTCGCGCCGGGCGAGGATCGACTCCAGCGTCGCTCGTGGGCGCTCGAACAAGCCGATGACGCCTTGCGGCGAGCGCGTCTCGGCGAGGGAGTCGAACACGTCGTGCGTGAACTGCATGACCGGCACGCCCGGCTGGCGGATGACGTCGCCCACGTAGCGCACGAAGATCGCGATCGGGGTCCAGCCGCCCGCCACGGCGTCCGACACCGCCTTCGGTCCTTCGATGACGATCTCTTCGTTGTGCTCGCGAATTGCTTCACGGACTCGCTTGAACCAGGAGTTCTGCCGGCTGGAGATGATTCTCATGATCGTTTTCGAGGTTCCTCCCGGTGACGTTGCACGGTCGGGATAAACTAAACGGGCGCCGCCGATGATAGGCTGCGCCGGAGGCGATGTGACGGGAGAAGTGATTTGACGACGACCACGACGCGAGCTGGCCTCCGTTTCTCGGAGCGGGTCCTGGCGGTGAAGGAGTCGCCGACGCTGGCGGTGCTGAACCGCGCGACGGCGCTCATCACGCGTGGGATCGACGTCGTCGACTTCGGCCCCGGCGAGCCCGATTTCAACACGCCGCGCGCGATCGCCGAGGCAGGGAAACGGGCGATCGATCAGGGCTTCACCAAGTACACCAACGCGAGCGGCACCAAAGCCCTCCGCGAGGCGATCGCGGGCCGCTACAACCGCCGCTACTCCACGTCGCTGGGGCTCGAGCACGTCATCGCCGGCAACGGCGGCAAGCAGGAGCTGTTCAACCTGATGATGGCCCTCGTCAGCGAAGGGGATGAAGTGATCATCCCGTCGCCGTACTGGGTCAGCTTCCCCGACCAGGTCGTCTTCGCCGGCGGGCGTCCCGTGTTCGCGCGCCTCGATCCCGGCAACGGCTTCCGCACGCGTCTCTCCGATCTCGAGCCGCTGCTCACGAGCCGCACGCGCGGTCTCATCCTCAATTCGCCGAGCAACCCGACCGGCGCCGTCATCACGGAAGGGGAGCTGGCGAAGATCGTCGAGTGGTGCGTCGCGCACGAGCTCTTCCTCGTCTTCGACGAGACGTACGAGCTCTTCGTCTACGAGGGCGTGAAGCACGCATCGGCGATGAAGTACTTCGAGCAGTATCCGGAGACGGTGATCGTGGTGAACTCGATGTCGAAGACGTTCGCCATGACCGGCTGGCGCCTCGGCTACGCGATCGCCCATCCCGAGATCATCAAGGCGCTGGGCAAGATCCAGAGCCATTCGACGTCGAACCCCAGCTCCATCGCGCAGGAAGCGGCGCTCGAGGCGCTGAGCGGCGTCGACGAAGACGTCCGCCAGATGTACGAGGCGTATTGCGAGCGTCGAGAGTGGCTGGTGCCGGCGCTGAACGGCCTCGATGGCATCTGCTGCACCGATCCTGACGGCGCGTTCTACGTCTTCCCCGACGTCAGCGCGTACTTTGGCAAGGGAGGGATCACCGATTCGCAGTCGTTCGCGAACTACCTCCTCGACGAGGCGCGCGTGGCGGTCGTCCCCGGTGCGGCGTTCGGTGCGGACGACTACGTGCGCATCAGCTACGCCACCTCGATGGAACGGCTGCACGAAGGGATGGCGCGCATCAAAGACGCGCTTGCCAGACTTTAACGCCGTCGGAAATTACGCCTACAGCCCTCCCGTTTCGCATCCCACAGACAAGTTAAGGAGATTCCGTGAAGAAGACGACCAAGACCATGCTCGCGCTCGCGCTGGCAACCTCGACGGTGGCGTTCGCGCAGCAGCCCGCCCCGGCGAAACCGGCCGCTCCGGCGACGGCGACGCAGGCTACGACCGCGTCGGGCGACCCGATCATCGTTGCCGCGGGCGACGTCTCGATCCGCAAGTCGGAGTTCGAGAATGCCCTGAAGACCCTCCCGGCCGAGTACCAGCAGTACGCGATGGGCCCCGGCAAGCGGCAGTTCGCCGAAGACTTCCTGCGCATGAAGATGCTCGCCGCGCAGGGCATGAAAGCCGGCCTCGACAAGGACCCCGAGGTCCTCTCGCAGCTCGAGCTGATGCGCGCGAACCTCGTCGCGAACGCGCAGCTCTCGCGCATGGAGAAGGACGTCAAAGTCACCGACGCAGACCTCCAGAAGATCTACGACTCGAAGAAACCCGAGTACGAGCAGGTCACGGCGCGCCACATCCTGATTGCCTTCAAGGGCAGCCCGGCGGCGCAGCCCGGCAAGGCCGAGCTGACCGAAGAGCAGGCGAAGGCGAAGGCCGAAGACATCCGCAAGCAGCTTGCGGCCGGCGCGAACTTCGACGAGCTCGCGAAGAAGGAGTCGGACGATCTCGGCTCCGGCTCGCGCGGTGGTGAGCTGGGCGCGTTCAGCCGCGGCCAGATGGTGCCGGAGTTCGAAAAGGCCGCCTTCGAAGCGAAGGTCGGCGACGTGACCCCGGTCGTCCGCACGCAGTACGGCTTCCACGTCATCAAGGTCGAGAAGCACGACTTCACCCCGTTCGCGGACGTGAAGGAGTCGCTCGCCAGCCAGGAGCGCCAGAAGAAGCTGCAGGAGACGCTCGAGGCCATGAAGACCAACGCCAACGTCACGTTCAACACGGCGTACTTTGGTGAGGCTCCGGCGACCCCCGCGCCGGGCACCCCGGGCGCGACGCCGCAGGGCCAGACCCCGCAGCCGCAGGGCCACGAAGGACACAACCACTGAGCTCGTTCCCAGAGAACGTGAAAAGGCCGGCGCAAGCCGGCCTTTTCATTTGTTTTCGGTTTTCGGTTTTTGGTTTTCGGTGCTCCGCTCTGCGAGGGGATTCGTCGTCGAGCGGAGCACCAAGAACCAAAAACCGAAAACCGTGCCCCCGCGCCTTACCGTTCCACTTCAAAGTCGGCGGTGATGGTCGGCAGCGCTTCGTTGAAGATGATGACCGTCTCGGCGATCGGGAAGAGCACCGTGTGGTTGCGCGACTGCACTTCCAGCACGACCTCGTAGTAGCAGGCCTCCTCGTTGATCGCGATCAGGGTCGCGGCCTTCCCCTTGATCTCGAGGGTGCGGTTGAAGATCGATACTTTCGCCGGGATTTCCATGGCGCGTGAGCGTACGCAGCGGTGGAGACGGAGTCAACCGGTAAAGCGTGCCGGAAAGCGGCTGCGCGTGTAGCGCTGCAGCAGGATCGGGTACAGATTTACGAGCACGTTCCCGACCGTGAGGAACAGCGCCCAGCCGTTCCACCCGAGGTGCCAGGCCCAGACGGCGGAGAAGGCGCCGAACACCAGCAGCATCAGGTGGCTTTGCTCGCTGCGGACGGTTCGCCGGAGGAAGACCTCCGCCGCGGCACGGTTGCGGACGACGCGGAAGCCGGGCTCCCTGCGACGGCGCCAGCGGTTGGCCAGGTCGCCGTCAGGGACGAGGTAGCGGAACAGGCGGACGCCGAAGAGCGGCCAGAGGCGGCGCTCGAAGCGGCGGGGGCGGTACCAGCCGGCGGGCAGCCACCAGCAGGCGTAGCTCACGAGGACGGCGCCGGCAAAGAGCGCCAGCGGCGGCGCGTAGTCGCCATCAGGGAAGTCGTACGGGCGGTGAAAGCCCGAGGCGAGGGCCCAGAACTTCAGCAGCGGCGCCAGCCAGCCGCCCGCCATGACGGCAAACGGGAGGATGTTGACCTTCGTGTCGCTGGCGAAAAGCGCCTTCGCGTCGACGGCCGGTGAATTGTCCAAGATGTAAAGAGATTACGGGAAGTGCCAGGCCTGGTTTCCGGCAGCTCCCATAGGTCCTATCTGTCCCATAGGTCCCCTGCGTCCTATCGTGTCGCTGTTCCGCGCCTCATTCCACCGGCTTGGCAAACAGGTACGCCACGCCCACGCCGATGAGGTACAGCAGGATCATCGGGATGGCCAGCGCTGCCTGGGTGACCATGTCCGGGGTCGGCGTCACGATCGCGGAGATGATGAACGACAGCAGCACCGCGAACTTGAACTTCTGCATCAGGAACGCCGGGGTCACGATGCCCAGGCGCGCCAGGAAGAAGATGAGGATCGGCGTCTCGAACACCACGCCCGTGGCCAGAATGATCGTGCTGGCGAAGCCGAAGTAGTCGTCGACCGTCACCATCTGCTTGAACTGCTTCCCTGTCTCGACGAAGAAGCCGCACGTCGCCGGCAGGAGGAAGGTGTAGCCGAACCAGCCGCCGGCGAGGAAGAAGATCGAGGCGAAGACGATGAACGGGAGCGCGAGGCTGCGCTCCTTCTTGTAAAGGCCGGGGGCGATGAAGAGCCACACCTGGGAGAGGATGAACGGCGCCGCCAGGAACAGCCCGGCGAAGAACGCCACCTTCATGTAGAGGAAGAACGGCGCCGTCAGCCGTGTGTACGCCAGCGTGTCGCCCGGGGGGAGGAACTTCGCCAGCGGCTCCTGCAGCTTTTCGAAGATGCGGTCGGCGAACGACCAGCAGGCGAGGAACGCCACCGCCGCCGCGATGAACGAGTACATCAGCCTCTTGCGCAGCTCCTCGAGGTGATCGAGGAACGACATCTTCGGCAGCTCGGCTTCCGGATCGGGCACGGTGGACTCGTCCGTCACAGTCGTCTCGGTCATGAACGCTACTCGCCGCGCGCCGGGTTCGGCGTCAGGACAGGCTCCGCCTCGGGCCCGGCCGCAGGCTCGGTGACCGGCGCCGGCTCCATTTCGGACGCGAGGGGATAGGCCACGGGCGGTGTTGTCACCGATGTGTCGGCTGGCGGCGCCGTCACTGGCTCAATCCTTGATACGGATTCGATCGGCGTGATCAGCTCCGGTCCGATCTTTTTCAACTCTTCCATCCGCACTTCGCGCTCGATGGTCGATTTCAGATCGTCGGTCGCCTTCCGGAACTCCGCCAGCGCTTTACCCAGCGTGCGCCCGATCTCGGGCAGCTTGCGCGGCCCGAAGACGATCAGCGCCACGACCATGATGAGGATGAGCTCCGGAACGCCGAGTGAACCGAACATGAATGTTTATCTGGACCTCTGGACGGAAGTGACGGTGGCGTGAACACAGGCCACCTGGTGAATACTCCGCCGCTATAATCAGGTTACGCCAACGAAAAGTCTATCCCGAGCGAAACTACGAACATGGCAACAGTCAAAAAGACACAGAAGTGGACCTTCTCGCTCACGCTGCTCGTCGCCATCACCGGCGCCACGCTGTTCGGCGGTTTCTACGGGAACCGGTTGTTCGGCGCGCCGATGGAGAGTGAGCTCAACAAGAGGATCAAGGAGTACACCGATCTTCTGAACGCCGTCACCGCCTGGTCGCCCGAGGACATCGGGTCCGACAAGTTCGTGTACGCGTCCATCGACGGCATGCTGCGGAACCTCGATCCGCACACGTCGTTCCTCGAGCCGAAAGAGTATTCGGACATGCAGGATCGCCAGAAGGGGACGTTCTACGGCCTCGGCATCCTCGTGACGAAGCGCAATGACCAGGTCACGGTCATCACGCCGCTCGAAGGCACGCCCGCGGCGCGTCTCGGCGTCCGCGCCGGCGACGTCATCGCCGAGGTGGAGGGCGTCCCGACGGACGACCTGCCGCTCGACGACGTCGTCAAGCGCCTCAAGGGACCGAAGGGCACCACGGTCCACATCAAGATCCAGCGCGTCGGCATCCAGGAGCCGATTCCGCTGACGATCGTGCGCGCGGCGATCCCCACCAACTCGATCTCCAACACGCTGATGATCCGTCCGGGTGTCGGCTACGTCCGCATCAAGGACTTCACCAGCACGACGGTGCGCGAGCTCGACGAAGCGATCGTCACCCTGCGCGAGCAGGGGATGAAGCAGCTCGTGCTCGACCTCCGCGGCAACCCGGGCGGCCTCCTCGACGCGGCCGTGGGCGTCTCCGACCACTTCCTCGAGAAGGGGCAGATGGTCGTCTACACCAAGGGACGCACGGCTGATTCGGCGCAGGAGTTCCTCGCGCCGGGCAAGCAGGAGAAGACGGATGTCCCCGTCGTCGTCCTCGTGAACCGCGGCAGCGCCTCGGCCTCCGAGATCGTCGCCGGCGCCATCCAGGATCACGACCGCGGTCTCGTCGTCGGTGAGACGAGCTGGGGCAAGGGCCTCGTGCAGAGCGTCTACACGCTGCAGTACGGCGCCGGTCTCGCGCTCACCACTTCCAAGTACTTCACCCCCGCGGGCCGCAACATCCAGCGCGACTACAGCTCGTTCTACGACTACTACGTCGCCGACGAGACGGAGAACGGGCCGGAAGTGCCGCTCGAGCAACGCAAGCAGTTCAAGACCGACACCGGCCGCGTCGTCTACGGCGGCGGCGGCATCACGCCCGACTACATCGTCAAACAGCCGCAGCTCTCGCGCACCACGCAGCTGCTCGAAGTCCGCAGCGCGATCTTCAACTACGCCGTCGAGTACGCGGCGAAGCATCCCGGCCTCACCAAGGAGATGGAGATCACGCCGCAGCTCGTCGAGGAATTCGTCCGCTACGCGGTCGAGAAAGAGATCGCGCCGGCCGCCGAGATCCGCGACACGCTCAACAAGCCCGAAGACCGCAAGTACATCCAGCGCGCTTTGAAGGCGGAGATCGTCGCCGCGAAGTTCGGCTACGACGCCTCGTACCCGTACCGTCTGCAGGGCGACGCGCAGGTCGAAAAGGCTCTGGAGCTCTTCCCCGAAGCACAGAAGCTCGCGACCGTCGCCGCCAGTACACGCGGCGATCACGAGCCGCGCGCGAACAACGACCGGCAGGCTCGCGCCGCCCAGGCAGCTCCGAAAACACGTTGATGCACAAAGAATGAGCGGCAGACTTTCGAGTCTGTCGCTCGACAGACTTTTGCGTCTGTCCCTTGACAGTTGGCGGCTGGCAGGACGTAATGCCAGCCGCTAATTTTTTTGGCGAGATTCTTGTGTTAACGTGTCGCCGCTTTTTCGAACGGAGATCCTGAACGAACATGCCTGAGTTGGGGAAAAAGTACACCTGCTATAGCTGCCACACGAAGTTTTACGACCTCGGCAAGCCCGTTCCCACCTGCCCGAAGTGCGGTGCCGATCAGCGCGATGCCGAAGAGGCGCCGCTCTACACGCCGACGCGCGGACGCCGCGTCGTCGAGGAGCCGGTCGAGGACGAGGAATTCACGCCACAGAGCGAGGCCGCGACCGAGTCGGATGAAGAGGGCGAATTCGTCCCCGAGGCCGATCGCGAAGAAGAAGCCGAAGAAGAAGAAGAAGAGTACTAGTCGTATCCGGAGGTCGTTGTCATGCGGAACGCAGGTCTGCTGGGCTGCATCGGCGTCATTCTCGTTGTGCTCATCATCGGCGGCATCTGGTTCGTCGGCATGCGCAACACCATCGTCGGCCTGGACGAACAGGTCAACCAGCAGTGGGCGCAGGTCGAGAGCCAGTATCAGCGGCGCTATGACCTGATCCCGAACCTCGTGCGGACCGTGCAGGGCGCGGCCAACTTCGAGAAGTCGACGCTCGAAGCGGTCGTCAATGCACGTGCACGCGTGGGCCAGGTGCAGCTCCCCGCGGGGGCAGGCGGCGGCCCGCCGGTCGCCGGCGGCATCACCGACAACGAACAGGCGATGCAGCAGTACGCCGCCGCGCAGACGCAGCTCGGCAGCGCGATCTCGCGGCTGCTCGTCGTCAGCGAGGCGTATCCGACGCTCCGCTCGAACGAGAACTTCCTCAACCTGCAGTCGCAGCTCGAGGGGACGGAGAACCGCATCGCCGTCGAGCGGCAGAACTACAACGAGGCGGCGCAGCGGTTCAACACCGCGGTGCGGCGCTTCCCGGCGAGCCTCGTCGCCGGCAGCTTCAAACAGAAGGCGTACTTCCGCGGTACGCCCGGGTCGCAGAACGCACCCGAGGTCAACTTCGACAACTTCGGCAACACGACCACCACGGCGCGGTAGAGGCGCACATCCGTGCGCCGACACCTCGTTTCCCTGTTTCTTTTCCTGGTGGCGCCAGCGCTTTTCGCGCTGGACGTCCCGCCGCGCCCGAACCGCTGGTTCACCGACACCGCGGGCGTCGTCAGCACCACGCAGGCGTCGCTGCTCGACCGCAAGCTGCAGGACTTCGAGCAGTCCTCCGGTGCGCAGTTCCTCATCTACGTGCTGCCGACGATCGGCAACGACTCCATCGAGTCGTTCACGCAGCGCGCGGCGACGCAGTGGGGCGCGGGCCAGAGCAAGTACAACAACGGCCTGGTGATCTTCGTCTTCGTGCAGGAGAGGAAGATCCGCTTCGAGGTCGGGTACGGACTCGAAGGGGCCATCACCGACGCGTTTTCCGCGACGGTCATCCGCAACGTCATCGCGCCGCATTTCCAGCAGAACGACTACTACGCCGGCTTGAGCGCCGGTGCCGATGCCGTCATCGCCAAGGTGCGTGGTGAAGAAGCGCCCGTGGCGCCGCTGAATCCGCGTGGCCAGCAGCCGCAGGGCCGGCCGCTTCCGACCGGCGGCGGAGGAGGTGGCGTCAGTTTCGGCACCATCCTCTTCATCCTCTTCATCATCTTCTTCGTCATCGCGCCGATGCTCGGCGGACGGCGGCGTCGTGGCGGTGGCTGCAACGGCTGCATGATCCCCTTCTTTCTCTTTCCCGGCGGAGGAGGCGGCATGACGTTCGGCGGCGGCGGGGGAGGCTTCGGTGGCGGAGGCGGCGGATTTGGCGGCGGCTTCGAAGGCGGCGGCGGCAGGTTCGGCGGCGGCGGCGCCACCGGCGGCTGGTAATCTCAGGATGAGAATCGAATGAAACAGAAAGAGTTCCTCGAAAAGCTCGACCAGCCGCGCATCGTCGAAGCCATCGCGCACGCCGAAGGGCTCACCTCGGGTGAGATCCGCGTGCACGTCCAGCCGCGCGCCCGCGGCGAGATCCGCGAAGTCGCGGAGCGCACGTTCGAGCGCCTCGGCATGGCCAAGACGGAGCTGCGCAACGGCGTCCTCCTCTTCATCGCCTGCGAGGAACAGCGCTTCGTCATCCTCGGCGACAGCGGCATCAACGCCCAGGTGCCTGCCGGTTTCTGGGACGAGATCGCGGCCAGACTCACGATTCGCTTCAAGGCAGGGGAGCTGACCGATGGCATCGTCGAAGCGATCCAAAGCGCCGGCGAAGAGCTCCGGCACTACTTCCCCCGCGCCGCCGACGACGTCAACGAGCTCACCAACGACATCAACATCGACCACCACGACGACCATCATCACTGAGCAACGCGACTGTCCCGTCGTCATCGCGCTGGGCTCCAACCTCGGCGACCGCGCGCTGCACCTGCGCCGCGCCGTGCACGCCCTCGGCGCATTCGTGCGCGTCGTACGTGTCAGCTCCATTCACGAGACCGAGCCGGTCGACGCGCCGGCGGGATCGCCGCCGTTCTTCAACATGGTCGTCGCCGGGACGACGCGGCTGTCCGCCCGCGCTTTGATGGAAGCGCTGCTGGAGGTCGAGCGCCGCGACGGCCGCGTGCGCCGCGGCGTGCGCAACGCGCCGCGCACCATCGACCTGGACCTGATCCTCTACGGCGCGTACCTGATCCGCAGCGCCGCCCTGGTGGTGCCGCACCCGCGCTACCGCGAACGGGAGTTCGTGATGGCCCCCTTGCGCGAGCTGCGTCTGGGCTGGCGCGACCCGCGCAGCGGCGAACCGCTATAGGGAACGATGGGACGAATGGGACCGACGCCGCGTCGCTTTACTTTGCTTTGTTGCCCCTCTCCCCGGCTTTTGCGGGGAGAGGGTGGCGCGTAGCGCCGGGTGAGGGGCCGCGGCGCAGCGCTAAGGCTACTTCGTGCCGAACCCGCCGCCCAACTGCGTGTGCACCTGCGCGCGTGCGACGAACGTGGCGTTCGTCAGCACCGGGTAGGGGTTCACCATCTCGTCGTTGTCGTTGATGGCGAAGTGCAGGTGGGGCGGGGTGGACTTGGCGTTGCCGGTGTTGCCGACGTAGCCGAGGAGATCGCCGGCTTTCACTTCCATGCCTTCGTAGATGCCGGCGGCCCAGCGATCGAGGTGCGCGTAGTAGAACGACGTGCCGTTCTCCGTCGTCAGCCAGAGGCAAAGGCCGCCTTTCGGCTGCTCGCCGATGAAGCTGATGACGCCATCGGTCACGGCCACGAGCGGGGTGCCCTTCGGCGCGAAGATGTCGATGCCTTTGTGCTTGCGCTTCCCGCCGTCGCGCGGCTGGTGCCACGAATCGTAAAGCTGCCGGACGCGAACCCCGACGACCGGCATCTGCAGCCGCATCGTGGAGAGATCCGCGAACAGCTCGCGGGCGCGGTCGGCGAACTCCCGGTCGCGCTGCGCCTTCGCGCTCTTGCCGTCGGCCTTCTTCGGGGTGCGGTCCGCCTCGCGCGAGTTCGCGCGATTCAGATCGGCGCGAAGCTGCGCGATCAGGGCGCTGAACTCGTCGTCGTCACTCGCCGAAGGCGCCGAAGTGACGGCGGCAGCAGCGGGAGTAGCGGTAGGCTCGACGACGGTCGTCGTCGTCATGCAGGCGGTGAAGACAAAGGGAGTGCTCAGCAGCGCCATCCTGCCGACCCACCCACTGCGCACGCGAAGGAATTCCATCAAATGTACCTGGGGACAAAATTTGACGACGCGTGGAGTGTAAGCGGGCGAAGCCGCGCTTGTAAAGTTTCGTCGTCTATTTGCGGAACAGAACTTCGCCGACTTCTTCCAGGCGCCGCACCGGCAGGATCTCGATGTCGGCGCGCAGCTCCACGGCGTTCGACTGCGGCACGATCACCCGTTTGAATCCGAGGGCCGCCGCTTCACGCGCGCGCAGGTCGGCCTGCGAAACGCTGCGGATCTCGCCGAGGAGACCGACTTCGCCGAACAGGACGACGTCGTGCGGGAGCGGCCGGTTGTGCTGCGACGACAGCACCGCGGCGATGACGCCGAGATCGAGCGCCGGCTCGTCCACCTGCAGGCCGCCGGCGATGTTGACGTAGATGTCGTGCTGGGCGAAGTTGCCGCCCCCTTTGCGCTCGAGCACCGCGAGGAGCAGCGACACGCGGTTCGAGTCGAGCCCCATGGCCATCCGCCGCGGCGAGGGGAAATGCGTCGGGGCGACGAGCGCCTGCATCTCGATGAGGAGAGGACGCGTCCCTTCGACGGCGGCGACGATCGCGGAGCCGGCCGACTGGCTGCGCTGCGAGATCAGGGCGGCCGAGGGGTTCGGCACTTCCTCCAGTCCGTCGTCGTGCATCTCGAACAGCGCCACCTCGTTCACCGGGCCGAAGCGGTTCTTGTAGGCGCGGATGACGCGGTAGTTCTGAAACTTCTCCCCTTCGAAGTAGAGGACCGTGTCGACGATGTGCTCCAGCGACTTCGGTCCGGCGATCGTCCCTTCCTTGGTGATGTGGCCGATGAGGAAGATCGGGATGTTGAGCCGTTTGGCCGCCGTCATGAGGACGCCCGACGAGTCACGCACCTGGCCGACACTACCCGGTGTAGAACCGTTCGACGACGTGTGGACCGTCTGAATCGAGTCGACGATCACCGCCACCGGCTTCAGTTTCTCCACCTCGGCCAGGATGCGCTCCACCGACGTCTCGGTGAAGAGGCGGATGTTTTCGCTCATCGTCCCGAGGCGCCGCGCGCGCATGGCGATCTGCCGCGGCGACTCTTCGCCGGAGACATAGAGCACCGGTCCATGCCGCGCCAGCTCCTGCGCGGCCTGCAGCAGCAGCGTCGACTTGCCGATGCCCGGCTCCCCGCCGACGAGCGTCACCGCGCCGATGACGAGCCCTCCGCCGAGGACGCGGTCGAGGCTGGGGATGTGCGTGGAGATGCGCGGCGCGACGTCGCCGTCGACGTCCGCAATGGCCATCGGCGCAGTGCCGCCGCTCATCGCGGTCGCCGGCCCGGCGGCCACCGGCTGCTCTTCCTGCGCGTAGGAGTTCCAGGCATTGCACTCCGGACAACGCCCCAGCCACTTGGTTGCCTGGTTGCCGCATTCGGTGCAGGAGTAGATGACCGCTTTCTTCGCCACGGTTGGATTGTACGCGGTGGTGTGGGAAGGGACGGCCACTCTACAAGCGGTGGAGTGGCCGCGGCGGGGGTTGGTTTTCGGTTGTTGGTTTTCGGTTTTCGGTGTTCCTTGGCGGAACCGCATCGCGTGGGGACACCAACAACCGAAAACCAAAAACCGAAAACAGCCCCGGTCCCCCCGTCACCCCGCCGGAATGGCCAGCCTTCCGAGCAGCGACTCTTCCACTTCCAGGTCGGGGTTGATCCAGTCGTAGTCGATTTCGTCGCAGTCGATGGCGTACTGCCAGATCATGATCGGGAAGGGCAGCGGGTCGGCCGGCATCAGGAACGACGGGTCCCAATCGGGGTTGGGGCGGGTGCAGGCGCCGCTGCGCATGCGGAAGACCCAGCCGCCTTCGCAGGGGAAGCCGAGCCGTTGCGCTTCGATGAGGGCGCGCCAGGTGGTGGGCTGGTTCTGGCGGCAGTACACCGCAGGCTGCACGGTGAAGCGCCCTTCGCTGATCGCGCGGCTGTGGCGCACCAGCGACGCCGACCAGCCGATGTAGTAATCGACGGAGAGGTTCGGATGGTCGGCGCCGGTGCCTTCGACGTCGAGAAACATCAGCAGCTCCGTCTTGACGCCGGCGAGATGCTCTTCGCCCATCGCCTGGACGAACGCTTCGACGTTCTCGATCGCGTCGGCCGCTCCCTGGGCCGCGGAGCCGGCGACGTTGCGCGTCTGCCGTGCGATCGGCAGCAGCCGGATGCGGTTGTCGCGCAGGATCTTCGCTTCGGTGCGCGGCTGAAAGTCTTCGGCGAAACCGGGACGCTTGAAGTAGCGCGCCCAGAACAGCGGCGTCATCCCCAGGCGGCGGCGGGCGAC
Source organism: Thermoanaerobaculia bacterium (assembly GCA_036380735.1). Taxonomy (GTDB): domain Bacteria; phylum Acidobacteriota; class Thermoanaerobaculia; order Gp7-AA8; family Gp7-AA8; genus DASVEE01. The sequence goes on from DASVEE010000075.1 coordinate 49,688, forward strand.
GTCGAGGCGCTGCTGCGTGACGGGAACGAAGGTGTCGATGCCGAACATGATTTCTTCATGTTAGCTCTCCACAAAGATCGCGCTGCATCTCTTTGGCCACGCGGTCCGGCCCCATGCCCTGGCTGAACAGGTAATACAGCTTCGCCAGCGCCGCCTCGGCCGTCATGTCGCGGCCACTGAGCACACCGGCGCGCGCGAGCGCCGACCCGGCCGCGTACTCCTCGAGGTTCACCGTGCCTTCGAGGCATTGCGTGCAGTCGACGATGACCACGCCGCGCGCCGTCGCTTCTTCGAGCGCATCGAGAAACTCGCGATCCTGATCCGGCCCGTTGCCGACGCCGTACGCCTCGAGCACCAGCCCCTGCAGCGGCGGCTGCAGCACGTTGCGCACGAGCTCGTGCGTGATGCCGGGGAAGAGGCGCAACGCACTGACGATGGGGCGCGCCAGCTCGCGCACTTCGAGCGCGCGGTCGTCCGCCGGCTGCTTCCGCACCCGCGCCCAGTCGATCTCGATGGCGATGCCGACGTTGCCGAGCGGCGGAAAGTTCGGCGAGTCGAACGCGGCGAAGCCGTCCGCGCTCACCTTGGTGGAGCGGCACCCACGCAGCAGTTTCCCGCCGAAGTAGAGGCACACCTCGGGGATCGCGTAGTTCGAGGCGATCAGCAGCGACGTGATGAGGTTCTCGCGCGCATCGTTGCGCACTTCGCACAGCGGAATCTGCGAGCCGCTGATGATCACCGGCTTGCGCAGCCCATGCAGCATGAAGGGGAGGGCCGACGCCGTGTACGCCATCGTGTCGGTGCCGTGCAGTACGACGAAGCCGTCGTACGCGTCGTAGTGCGCCGCCACGTCGTGCGCGATCTTCACCCACTCGCGCGGCGTCATGTTCGAGGAGTCGAGCAGCGGCTCGTACTCATGGATCCGGAACTCCGGCATCGACGGATGCTGCAGCTCCGGCATGGCCTCCATCTGCTGCTGCAGGTAGCCCGGCTCCGGCTTGTAGCCGTCATCCGTGTGCCGCATGCCGATGGTCCCGCCGGTGTACGCGATGTAAACGCGTTTACGCATTGGCCCGCACTCTATCTGATGGCGACGATGGGACGAATAGGACGGATAGGACGAATGGGACGCATGGGACGAATAGGACGAATGGGACGGATAGGACGAATGGGACGAATAGGACGGATAGGACGAATGGGACGAATAGGACGGATGGGACGGATAGGACGAATAGGACGGATGGGACCAATGGGAGTAGGACGAATGGACAGATGGGACGAATAGGACGAATGGACAGATGGGACGAATAGGGCGTATGGACCTGGGGCCTATGGTCCGGGAACCGGTTTGTCTTTGCCTTCACGGGGCGGCGCTTCGCGCCCCCCGTCGCCCCTCTCCCCGGCCTTTGCGGGGAGAGGGAGATTCTTCGCGCAGCGAAGAATCGGGTGAGGGGGCGCGGCACACCAAAAAGGCAACCTTCGCCAGCAGCCGCCGATCGCTCTCGTCCGGCGCAGACCAAAGGTCTGACCCCGCGGGCAGCGAAGCTGGAGATCGAGTCTGAGGGGCCTTGCGGGTGCGCCGCGTCCCCTCACCCGGCGCATTCGCGCCACCCTCTCCCCGCAAAGGCCGGGGAGAGGGGCGACGGGGGCGCTACGCGCCACCCGAAAACGCCCCATTCGTCCTAGCGGTCCTATTCGTCCTATGATCGATCGTTCTTACCCCGTTCGCGGGTACGTTCCCACCGGTCTCCGCCTTCACGGGGCGGCGCTTCGCGCCCCCCGTCGCCCCTCTCCCCGGCCTTTGCGGGGAGTGGGTGATTCTTCGCGCAGCGAAGAATCGGGTGAGGGGGCGCGGCACACCAGAAAGGCAACCTTCGCGCTAGGATCCGCGAAGTTCGCGCACGAATCCGCGAAATTCGCGCACGAACCCGCGAAATTCGTGCTCGAACCCGCGAAATCCGCGTGGGAACCCGCGAAGTTCGCGCACGGACCCGCGAAGTTCGCGCACGAAGCCGCGAAATTCGCGGTCGAATCCGCGAAATTCGCGGTCGAATCCGCGAAGTTCGCGCTCGAATCCGCGAAGTTCGCGCCCGAACCCGCGAAATTCGCGCTCGAATCCGCGAAGTTCGCGCTCGAACCCGCGAAATTCGCGCACGAACCCGCGAAATTCGCGCACGAATCCCGCGAACTTCGCGCTCGGTCCCGCGAAATTCGCGGTCGAATCCGCGAAATTCGCGCACGAACCCGCGAAGTTCGCGGATTTCGGGCGACATTGACGGCACTGCCACAGATGTAGGATGTCGTCCATGGCGAAAAAGACGCTGCAATCGCTGGAGCTCGAACTGCGCGATCACGCGATGTCGTACCCGGAGGCGGTCGAGGAGAGCCCGTGGGGGCATCGCGCCATCAAGGTCAAAGGGAAGACCTTCGTCTTCCTCGGCGGCGAGAAGAACGAAGAGGCGCTGAGCCTCTCCGCGAAGCTGCCCCAATCGCGCGACATGGCCGCCGATCTCCCGTTCGCCGAGCCGACCGGCTACGGCCTCGGTAAGAGCGGCTGGGTCACGGCGCGCTTCGCGAAAGTGAGTGAGGTGCCTCTGGATCTCCTCAAGTCGTGGATCGACGAGAGCTACCGCGCCATCGCGCCGAAGAAGCTGAGCAAGATGCTCCCCGGCTGAAGCGAGGCGCTAGAACGGACAGTCGTCGCAACCGGAGCCGCAGCAGGTCGGCTCCGCGGCGGGGCGCCAGCGCGGAACAACCGCGGTGTCCGTCGTTTCCGCCGGCGGTAACGGACACGATTGTTCGTCCTGCACCGGTGGCATATCGTTGCGCTCCTGCGGGTCCATCCCGCTGACAAACGACACAACCATGAAACGAATTCTCGCCGCCGCCGCCCTCTTTGCCGCTCTCTCTCTTTCCGCCCAGGAGAAAACGCCGCCGCCGGTCACGATCTCCGGGATGCTCTTCGGCGACTACTACTCGGTGATCAGCAACCACCGCGAGAGCCGCGAAGGGGCGAACGGCTTCTGGATCCGCCGCGGCTACCTCACCGCCGACCGCGACCTCGGCGACGCCTTCTCCGCCCGCCTCCGCCTGGAGGTCAACCAGCCGGGCGACTTCACCACCAACGGAGCCCTCGAGCCCTACATCAAGGACGCGTGGCTGCGGTGGAAGCGCAGCCCGAGGCTCGACATCAGCGTGGGCCTCGTGCCGACGCCGACGTTCGACACCGTCGAGCGCTTCTGGGGCTACCGCAACGTCGAGAAGACGCCCGTCGATCTCCATCGTCTGGGCTCCTCCCGCGACCTCGGCGTGTCGCTCTCCGGTGCGCTCGATGCGGCCAACCGCGTCCGCTACTTCGCGACGTTCGGCAACGGCTCCGGTACCGGAACGGAGACCAACGAGGGGAAGAAGGCGACGCTCGCCGTCGACTTTGCGCCGACGCCGGAGACGGTGCTCGAGGTCTACGCCGACCGCGAGGATCGTCCCGGCGCGACGGATCGCACGCTGCTGCAGGCCTTCGCCGGCTTGCAGAACAAGCGCTTCCGCGCGGGGCTGCATTACGGCCAGCAGTCGCGCGACGGCGGCAACGACATTGCGTTTGCCTCAGCCTTCGGCGCCATGACCGTGCGCCCGAACGTCAGCGTGCTGGGGCGCGTCGACCGGATGTTCGATGCCAATCCGGAAGGGGAGCAGATCCCGTATCTTCCGTTCAGCGCGACGTCCGCGTCGACGCTGTTCATCGCCGGCGTCGACTGGAAGCTGCACCGCTACGTCAGCGTGATCCCCAACGTGGAATTCGTGACCTACGACGACGACCTGGAAAACGACCTGTTTGCCCGGGTCACGCTGAGCTTCGTGTTTTAGCCGGGGAACGACAGGACCTCTAGGACCGAAGAGAAGTCCTATGAGTCCTATCCGTCCTATGAGTCCTATTCGTCCTATCGTTCCCTTTCCCACAAACAAAAACGCCGGCCTTGCGGCCGGCGTTTTAACGTTTTACACGTTGCGGTCGGGTGGGGTGCTGGGGGTCGGCTGCGGGACCGGGGTGGAGACGTCCGTGGACGGGCCGCTGCCGGGGGCGATGGTCATCTTTTCGCCGGGGCTCGACTCCTCGGGGTAGTACTCCTTGAGCTTCATGTAGTCGATGCCCGTTTCCTCGGTGATGATCTGGTTCACTTCCCACCCTTCCAGCGTCTCGCGCTCGAGGAGCTTGCGCGCGATGCGGTCGAGGGACGTCTTGTGGGTGGTGATGATCTCGTGGGCGGTCTTGTACGCCTTGTCGAGGATGCGGCGCACTTCGCGGTCGATCTCGACGGCCGTGGCTTCGGAGAAGTCCTGGTGCTGGGCGAACTCGCGTCCGAGGAAGATGGCTTCTTCCTTCTTGCCGAAGGTGACGGGGCCGAGGTCGGACATGCCCCACTCGCAGACCATGCGGCGGGCCATGCCCGAGGCGCGCTCGATGTCGTTGCCGGCACCGGTGGTCAGCTCGTTGAGGAACACCTCTTCGGCGATGCGGCCGCCCATGAGGACCGCGAGCATCGCTTCGAGGTAGCGCTTGGAGTACGAGTACTTGTCCTCGGTCGGCAGCTGCTGCGTGAGGCCGAGCGCGCGGCCGCGCGGGATGATCGTGACCTTGTGCAGCGGGTCGGCCGCGGGCAGCATCGCCGCCACGATGGTGTGACCCGACTCGTGGTACGACGTGTTGCGCTTCTCGCGCTCGCTCATGACCATCGACTTGCGCTCGACGCCCATGATGACTTTGTCCTTGGCGAACTCGAAGTCCACCATCTGGACCTTCTTCTTGTCGTAACGGGCCGCGTTGAGGGCGGCTTCGTTGACGAGGTTCGCCAGGTCGGCGCCGGAGAAGCCGGGCGTACCGCGCGAGAGCACCACCGGATCGACGTCTTCGGCGAGCGGGATGTTGCGCGTGTGGACGCGGAGGATGCCTTCGCGGCCCTTGAGGTCCGGCAGGTCGACGACGACGCGGCGGTCGAAGCGGCCCGGGCGGAGGAGGGCAGGGTCGAGGACGTCCGGACGGTTCGTCGCGGCGACGAGGATGACGCCGTCGTTCGACTCGAAGCCGTCCATCTCGACGAGGAGCTGGTTCAGCGTCTGCTCGCGCTCATCGTGACCGCCGCCCAGGCCGGCGCCGCGGTGGCGGCCGACCGCGTCGATCTCATCGATGAAGATGATGCAGGGGGCGTTCTTCTTCCCCTGCTCGAAGAGGTCGCGGACACGGGAGGCGCCGACGCCGACGAACATCTCGACGAAGTCGGAGCCGGAGATGGAAAAGAACGGAGCGTTCGCTTCGCCGGCGATGGCGCGCGCGAGCAGCGTCTTGCCCGTTCCCGGGGGCCCCATGAGCAGGACGCCTTTCGGGATCTTGCCGCCGAGCTTGGTGAACTTCTGCGGTTCCTTGAGGAACTCGATGATCTCGTGCAGCTCGAGCTTCGCTTCGTCGACGCCGGCGACGTCCTTGAACGTGACTTTCTTGGCGCTGCCGGAGAGGAGTTTCGCTTTCGACTTGCCGAACGAGAGGGCCTTGTTGCCGCCGGCCTGCATCTGGCGCATGAAGAAGATCCAGAGGCCGATGAGGAAGAGGACGGGGGCCCAGGTGATCAGAGCGGTGATGAACGGTGCGTCGCGCTGGGGCTCGAATTCGATGTCGACGTTCTTCGCGCGCAGGGCATCGATGTAGGCAGGGTAATTGGTCGGCGCATTCAGGTGGAACTCGCGCTTGGCACCCGGGGCGGCGGGCTTCAACTCGCCGCGGATCTCATCACCACGGATTATGACTTTCTCGACCTGCCCCGCATCGACTTTCTCCATGAACGTACTGAAGACGATCTGATCGCTCGCGCCCTTCGTCGTCTGGAAAAGGCTCCAGAGAAGGAAGACCAGCACGATGATCACGACCCAGAGGAGTGCGGTTTTAACAGTGGAATTCAACGGTGTGACCTCCGAAAGTGCGACCGGCAGGTGACGGATGCGTCAGACGTGCCACTCGCACACTATCGCGGCTCGTAACGGGGTGGGCCGGGGGGAAATTCTGATGTCAGCCGACACGCCCAATGTACGGGAGATTCCCGTATCTGCCTTCGTATTCAAGACCGTAACCGGCGAACGTCCCTTCGCCGACACGGAAGGCGGAGAAGTCGGCCGTCACGTCGACCGTGCGGACGTCGGCGCGGTCGAGCAGCGCCACCAGGCTGAGGCTCGCCGGCCCGCTGACGCGCAACTGGTTGAAGAGCCAGTTTTCGATGACGCCGGTCGCCACGACGTCCTTCAGGACGTACACGTTCCGGTTACGGATGTCGGTGAAACGGAGAAAGTCGATCTCCAGCGCTTCGCCGGCGATGGTATCGGGGACGTCGCGGATGACGTCGATGTAGCCGTAGCCGACGTCGCCCGGGACGGCGCGCAGGAGGTCGGCCAGGAAGCACGACGACCCTTTCAGGATGCCGAGCAGGAAGACCTCGGCGTCACCGGAACGGGCGCGGATCTCCTGTCCGAGCTCGCGCATGCGCGACGCGATCGCGTCGGCGCTGAACAGCGGCTCAATCGTGGTTTGATTCACCCGGGCCCTCCATCCACACTTCGTACAGCACGTTCCCCTCGCCGGACGGGCCGTTCACTCGGAACTTCTCCGCAACTCCAACCCCTTCGATCCAGACGATTTCGTCGTTCCAGACGAGCAGCGGCAGACCGTCGCGGATCTCGCGCCGGATTTTACGATCAATCAGGTGCGACTTCAGCTTTTTGTGTCCGTAGCGGTCTCCCTCGCGGCGGTTGCGGACGGTGAACGACGTGGCGACCGCAGGAAGTTGAAAGCGTTGTCCGTTGTCCGTTGTCCGTTTTCCGTTTGCTACGTGGATCGTTCGGTCGATCTCAGCAAGGTAGAGTGGTTCACCAGGGGTGAGTCGATACTCGAACGGCGGCGTCACGACCGGCCTGCGCCGCAGCACCACTTCCAGCTCGCGGCTGACGCTGATCCGCGACGCCAGTTTCCGGATGTCGACGTCGCGCGCCACCGGGTCCATGCGCCGGATGTGGCGGTGGAGGAGGGAGGCGCGCAGCCACTCCTCGTCCGGCCACTCGAGGAAACGTGTCTCGTCGTTCGTGACCTCGACGTGCTCCGCCTCGTCGACCGCGCGCTCGATCACCGGCCACTTTTCGCGCGCCTCGGCCGAGACAGCCGCGAGGTGCTTCGTCGCGGCGGGACCGAGATCGCCCAGCACCTTGCGCAGGCGGTTGCGGAGGAAGCGGTCGTCGGCGTTCGTCCGGTCGATGCGTGGCGTGATGCCGCGCTCCGCGAGGAAAGCGGTCAGCTCGTCGCGGGGGACGTCGAGGAGGGGACGGATGAAGCCATCGTCGCGGACGGGCTGGATGCCGCGCAGGCTTCCCATCCCGCCGCCGCTGATGAGACGCAGCAGCACCGTCTCCGCCTGGTCGTTCTGCTGATGTGCGGTGGCCACCCAGCGGGCGCCGGTGCGGTCGCGGAGCTCGCGCAGGCGGGCATAGCGCACCTCGCGCGCGGCGGCCTCGACGCCGCGGTCCTTCACCGCCCGCGGCTCCAGCGTGCCGTCCTCCACGTGGAGGGGGATGCCGAGGCGGGCGCACAAATCACGAACGAATTGCTCATCGTCATACGAGTCGCTGCCGCGTAGCCGGTGATTGATATGAGCGCATGACACAGCGAAGCCTAGCTCGTGGAGCAGTACGAGGAGCGCCGTCGAGTCGACGCCTCCCGAAACCGCGGCCAGAAGCGGCCCTTCGATGTGATGCAGCGCGCAGAAGCGCTGCACGCGCTCGCCGATCATGCGCGACTACTGTACCTTTGGTCCGGGTGCCATCAGAAAGAGAGGTTTTCCTCATGCAGCGCAACTCGCCGCAAACGCGAGGGTTCTCGGTCATCGAGATCCTCGTGGTCATCGCCATCATCGGCATCATCGCCGCCATCGGCATCGCCAACTACCTCGGGGGTCTCAACCGCGCGAAGCAGAAGCGGACGATGGCCGACATGCGCACCGTCGCCACGATGTGGGAGGCGCGCCAGGCGGACATGCAGCGCTACAACGCCGCCGGCTACACGTATCCCTCGACCAACATCCCGTACGAGCAGTTGCGCACGATGCTGGTGCCGACCTACACGAAGGAGCTGCCGCGCCTGGACGGCTGGGGACGTCCGCTGCAGTTCGCGGTCGAAGCCGCCGGCGGGGGACAGGCGAGCGACTACGCCATCCGCTCCGCGGGGCGCGACGGCGTGTTCGAAACGACGTACACGCCCGGCCTCACCAACGATCCGGACTGCGACATCGTCTACGCCAACGGGACGTTCATCATCTATCCCGACACGATGCAGACGAAGTGACGGGGGCGGGGGGGCGGGGGGACGGGGGTGGTTTTCGGTTGTCGGTTTTTGGTTTTCGGTGCTGCGCTGCGCGGAGATCCCCGTGTAGCGCAGCACCGAAAACCGAAAACCGACAACCGACAACCGCCCCTCCGCACATCACACGCACGTGTGACGGCGCGACGCTCCAGCGCGCTCCGCGGGTGTACTCTTGGTGGGGGAAAAATTGGTGGCGGTGACTGGAGTCGAACCAGTGACCTAGCGCTTATGAGACGCCCGCTCTAACCATCTGAGCTACACCGCCAGGCGAGGGACCGGGATTGTAGGGACTCCCGGCGTGCCGCGTCAAGGAAACAGAACAGCCCGCGGGATATTTCGAAATGACCTCGATGCCGTATCAGGTTTGCGTGGGGTGCGGGGACACCGACGACCAGGCGCGTCTGGAGCCGTGCCCCATCTGCCGCAGCAACTTCTGCGGCGATTGCGCCGTGCGCTCGGTCGGCCGCCGCTTCTGCTCGGACGTGTGCGCCCGCAACTACTACTTCATTGGAGATCCGGATGACGAAGACGCTGTCGACGACTGAGGCCGCCCCGCAGACCACGAGCCGCACCGCGGCGATGACGCAGCGCCCGCGGCGGTTGCGCCGCAGCGACGGCATCCGGTCGCTGGTCCGCGAGACGATCGTGCAGCCGCACGACCTCATCTATCCGCTCTTCATCGTCCCGAACAGCCGCCCCTCGATCGAGATCCCGTCGATGCCCGGCGTCTTCCATCTCCGCGTGCGCGAAGCCGTCGACACCGCGCGGCGCGCGTACGACGCCGGCATCCGCTCCGTGCTGCTCTTCGGCATCCCCGAGTACAAGGACGCCATCGGCTCCTCCTCATGGGATCCCACCGGCCCGGTGCAGTCGGCCATCGAAGGGATCAAGCGCGCGGTGCCGGAGATGACGGTCATGGCCGACGTCTGCCTCTGCGAGTACACCGACCACGGACACTGCGGCGTCATCGTCGACCACAACGGGACGCAGGACGTCGACAACGACCAGACGCTCCCGCTGCTGATGAAGCAGGCCATCTCCTTCGCCGCCGCCGGCGCCGACTTCGTCGCCCCGTCCGACATGATGGACGGCCGCATCGGCGCCATCCGCCGCGCGCTCGACGAGCGCTCGCTCTCCGACGTCGGGATCATGGCCTACTCGGCCAAGTTCGCCTCCGGCTTCTACGGCCCGTTCCGCGAAGCCGCCGAATCCACGCCGCAGTTCGGCGACCGCCGCACCTACCAGATGGACCCCGCCAACGCGCGCGAAGCGATGCGCGAGATCGACCTCGACGTCGCCGAAGGCGCCGACATGGTCATGGTCAAGCCGGCGCTGTCGTACCTCGACGTCATCCGCGGCGCCCGCGAGCGCGTGAATCTCCCCATCGCCGCGTACAACGTCAGCGGCGAATACGCCATGGTCAAAGCCGCTGCCGCCAAAGGTTGGATCGACGGCGACCGCGTCATGAACGAGATCCTCACCTCGATCAAGCGCGCCGGGGCCGATCTGATCATCACGTACCACGCGATGGAGTTTGCAGCGAAGGTGCGGTGACGCGCGCGCGCTTTCGGAAAACGTGGTAGGGAACAGCCGCGTCGGCTACTCTCCTTCTTGATGAGAGTCGCAGCTTCCGTTCTTCTTCTTCTGTTTGCTTTCAGTGCTGCCGCGGCGAAGCTGGCGCCGTGCGGCAAGGAGCCGTCCGTCGCCGGTGTGGCCGCCCCCGGCCACAACGACTCGCGCGAGGTCTACCTCGGCGACGCTGTGGACATCTGGGTCTGCCATCTGGCGCCGTTCCTCAACGACGTGTCGAAGCAGGACCAGAAGGTCACGCTCTACATCGACGGCATCGACAGCGGCGTCACCCCCACCGGTGTCGACCGCGACACCGGCCGCATCCGCTTCAACCTGGAGCGCACGGACGACAACAAGGAGCTCTGGCGCGACCGGCTCTACAACCCGCTGGGCAACCGCCTGCAGACGATCCGCATCGGCGTCGGCATCGCCGGCGAGCGGCAACTGACGCGCGCCGAAGGGGCGAACACACAGGTCACGCTGAACAAGCTGTGGCTGCACTGGTCGACGAGCCTCATGCTCATTGGCCTCGCGCTGATGATCGGCGTGTTCCTCCTCTACGCGCGCAACAGCGACATGCTGCGCAGCGGCCCGAAAGCCGGCGGCATCCGGCAGGCGTACAGCCTCGCGCGGACGCAGATGGCGTGGTGGTTCGTGCTCGTCGTGATCGGCTACGTGTTCATCTGGCTCGTCGCCGGCGATCGCGATTCGATCCCCGCATCGCTCCTCGGGCTGATGGGCATCAGCGCCGCGACCGCGCTCGCCGCACGCGCCGTCGCGGTGCCCGGTGAGACGCGCGCGGCCGCGCTGCGCAAGGAGCTCGACCTGCAGCGCACGTCGCTCGAGGAATCGATCGCGCGCATCGACACCGATCTAGCCGCCACCACCGACGCTACCTTGCAGGCGACGCTGGCGAAGAGCCGCGAAGACCTCGTCAAAGCACGCGACAAAGTGATCGCCGAGGCGTCGACGGTCACGACGATCTTTCCGTCAGCCGGCTTCTGGAACGACCTCGTCACCGACGATCGCGGCGGCGTCGCCCTCGATCGTTTTCAGATCGTCGCGTGGAGTCTCGTGCTGGGCGCGGTGTTCTTCGCCACGGCGCTGTGGGAGCTGACGATGCCGGAGTTCGACGCCACCATGCTGGCGCTGATGGGAATCAGTTCCGGGACCTACGTGGGGTTCAAGCTGCCGCAGAAGAGCGAGGCGGCGTAAGAACGATAGGACGAATAAGACCTCTGGGACGAATAGGACGGATAGGACCTATAGGACCCGCCCACCCGAGGGCCCGGCCGGGCGGGGTCACATAGGTCCCATTCGTCCTATAGGTCCCATTTGCGCCCACCGCGCCGTGCTGCACCCGGGCCGGTACCTACCGGCGCGCTATCCGCACCAGACCGCGGTCACGGCATCCGGGTGATCCAGGAGGTAGCCATCTTCATCGGCGTCGTAGTTGATCACGGCGCCGTCGAGGCGGCTGGCGGCCATGTCGTCGAGGGCGACTTTGATCGCGCCGACTTCGACGAGGTGATCGCCGTCGTTGGGCTCGGAGGCGTAGCTCAGGCGGTAGCCGCTGCCGCCGCAGCCGGTCGTGAAGGCGATGCGGAGCACCCGCCCGTCGAGATCGTGGCTGAGGTGCTCCGCGGCTTCGTTCGAGAGGGAGAGGTTCATACTTTCGGGGCGCCGTGCACGATGCGCCACTCGGCGTCTTCGCGCTTCCACCAGTCGGAGTCGAGCTTCAGCAGCTCCAGCTCGCGCTCGAGCTCGACGGCGTGCGACTTCTTCGTGCTCTCGAGATAGAGCAGCAGATTCTGGTCCATCGGGCCGACGGCCTTGATGAACTCGCGCAGTTTCCGCTGCATCGTCCGTTCGCGGCCGATGAGGAACTCGGCCGACTCGCGCCAGGAGAGCTCGCCCTCGATGATGTCCTGGAAGCCGAGGTCGCCGCCGACGGTGGCGCCCACCTGCTCGCCGAGGGCCGTGGCCTTCAGCTCGATGAGGTCGCGGTTCCCGCGCTCGTCGATGGCGAACTGCTTGAACATCGTGGCCGTCATCGGGTTCGGCAGGTTTTCGGCGAGCTTCTCGAAGGTCTTGTAGGCCTCGATGGTGTACTGAAAGATGAGCGCGAGCTGCTGCCTGGAGAGCTGCGCGGCGACTGGTGTTTCGACGGTCGTCATTCTTACCTCTATTCGATCTTTGCCACTTTGACTGTTACGTCGCCGGTCAGCTTCGCCTGGCAGCTCAGCCGGTACGGCGCTTCGAGCTCTTTGTAGGTTTCGTCCGGCGTCGGCGGCGTCAGGTTGCCCCATCCTTCGACGACAGCGATCCTGCAAGTCCCGCACGCACCGTCGCCACCGCAGACGCTGCTGATGCGGATGCCCATTTCCCTGGCGCAGGAGAGCAGCGTTTTGCCCGCGGCAAACTCGGCTGTCTTCTCTTCATCAAGGAACGTGACGCGCGGCATCGTGGTCGGCGGATTCTACATGAGGCTCCACCGCCCTGTGCGCCATGTACGAGCTGCGGACGAGCGGCGCGGATTCGACGTGATGGAAGCCGAGGGCACGGGCGCGGCGGCCGAGCTCCTCGAACTCCGCGGGCGTGTAGTACTTGCGCACCGGATGGTTGCGCTCGGTCGGGGCGAGATACTGTCCCATCGTCAGGATGTCGACGCCGGCCTCGCGCAGATGCTGCGCGGTTTCGAGGATCTCGTCGTCGGTTTCGCCGAGCCCGAGGATGAGGCTCGACTTCGTGAGCATCGGGCCGGTGCGCTCCTCGTGCGCCCAGCGCAGGATGTCGAGCGACCGCTGGTACTTGGCGACCGGACGAACGGGGAGATAGAGCCGCGGCACGGTCTCCACGTTGTGCGCGAGGACGTCGGGCTGCGCCGCGAGCACGGTGCGGAGCGCCTCGCGATTGCCGTCGAGGTCGGAGATGAGCACTTCCACGTTGGCGCCGCTGACGTCACGCACGGCGTGGATCGTCTCGGCGACGAGCTGCGCGCCGCCGTCCGGCATGTCGTCGCGGTTGACCATGGTGATGACGGCGTGCTTCACGCCCATCCTCTTCACCGCTTCGGCGACGCGGCGCGGCTCGTCGAGATCGGCGGGCAGCGGCGTGCCACGGCCGACCGCGCAGAACGTGCAGCGGCGCGTGCAGATCTCGCCGAGGATCATGAACGTGGCGGTGCCGGCGCTCCAGCACTCGAAGATGTTCGGGCAGCGCGCTTCCTGACACACCGTGTTGAGGGCGAGGTCGTTCATCAGCCGCGAGACCGGGAGCTGATTGAGGTCGCCCGGGATCCGGATCTTCAGCCACTCCGGCCGGTGGCCGGCGCGGCGGTTGAGAGGCTTGTCCGCGGGTTTGTCGAGAGGAGCGGCTACGGCTTTGGGGTCGTTCATACGTTAGACGGCGGTCGGGTTCAGGCGGCCGGCGAGGCGCTGCTGCAGTTGCTCCAGCGCTTCGCGGTCGTCCGGCCAGCGGATCCTTTCATAGGCCTCGGCGAAAGTGAACCATCCCCAGGTGTCGTGCTCCGTGGGGTCGATGCGGATCGGCAGCTTGGAATCGAGCGCGGCGACGTAGCCGATCTCGCTGGCGATGATCGGTGCGGGATAGCGCGTGGCGAGGTACGCCGACTCGATCATGAACGACTGCGTGATTCCCAGCTCCTCGGGATTGGCAGGGTTGCCGGTCTCCTCGACGAGCTCGCGGCGGGCGGTCTCGAGCGGCTGCTCGCCCTCTTCGATCGAGCCGGTGATCGGCTGCCAGAAGTTGCCGCGCTCCGGTTTGCGGTGGAGCAGGAGGATGCGGTCGTCGTCGTGGACGAGCACTTTCACGAGCCGCAGCGTCTCGGGCCGCGGTACGAGCTCGCGCCCGAACACCTCGGCGAAGGTGCGCGCGAGGACTTCACGCACTTCCTGCGTCGGGACGGCGCGGCCGAGCTCGCGCGACAGCGAGGTCACGCCCATGCCGTGCAATCCGCAGGGGGTGATGAAGCGGAAGTGGTCGAGGTTCGTGTTGACGTTCAGCGCCCAGCCATGGGAGGTGACCCACCGCGCGATGCGCACGCCGATCGCCGCGATCTTGTTCTGCCCGACCCAGATGCCGCGCTTCCCCTCGATGCGCTCGGCGGTGATGCCGTAGTGCGCGACCGTGCGGATGAGCACTTCCTCCAGGTTCGTGACGTACTTGCGGATGTCGCGGTTGCCCTCGCCGAGGTGGAGGATGGGGTAGCCGACGATCTGCCCCGGCCCGTGGTAGGTGATGTCGCCGCCACGGGTGGTCTCGAAGAAGCGCACCCGCTGCGCCTGCAGCGCTTCCGGCGGCGCCAGCAGGTTGTTGGCGTCGCCGCCGCGCCCGAGCGTAATGACGGGCGGATGCTCCAGCATGAGGAGCTGATCGGCGATCTCCTCCCGCTGACGCAGCTCGACCAGCTTCTGCTGGAGCTGCATGCCGTTTTCGTAGGTGACGAGGTGAAGCTGGTGAAGCTCACACTTGCGCATGGCCGTTGAGGTAGAGGCGAAGCAGGGGTGGGATATTCCCCGCGCGGAGGTTGCGACAGGGGACGATAGGACGAATGGGACGAATAGGACCTATGGGACTTAGCAGATCGCCCGCCGTGCTGCGTAGTGTTCAGGAAGGGCCCGCCGCCACGCACGCAGCTCTCCGCGAAGCGCAGCGGCTGGGCGGGGTCCCATAGGTCCTATTCGTCCCATCGTCCCCTGTGGCCACCTCACTTCCGCCGCAACCGTGTGCGCAACTCATCGCGCAGGGTGGTGGCGTCGGCAATCACACGCGGATCCTTGGCCACCTTCAGCACCTCTTCCACCAGCGTCAGCGCTTCGCGGTTCTTGCCCTTGTTGGCCAGGGCGATCGCCTCGTTGTACGTGGTGATGTGCTGGTTGACCTCGGCGGTGGCGGTCAGGGTGACGATCTGGCGTTCCAGCTCCGCTTTGGCCAGCGCGTCGGGGGTGTTGGCGCTCATTTCGCGCATCAGGGCGATCGCCTCGGGCATCTCGTTCTTCGCGATGAACTGGTTCACTCGGGTGAGCTGCTCGCGGACGTAGATGCTCTTCGCGGCGAAGCGCACCTGCTCGTCCGGCGGAAGGCGCGTCAGCACCTCCTCGGCTTCGGCCGTGGCGCCGGTGCGGAGCAGCATCGCGTAGAGGTGCAGGGCCACGTCGGTTCTCGTGCGGTCGGCCGCCCTTAGCGCGGTGATGCCGGGCGTCACGTCGTCCTCGATGAGGTAGCTGATGCCGATCACGGCGTTGGCGTCGGCGCCGAGGTCGCGGGCTTTGAGGGCCAGCTCGCGGGCGCGGCGGAAACGGGCGGGGGCGTCGGCCTCCAGCGCGGTCGTCCCGGCGAACGTCCCCACCGCGTTGCGCAGCAGCGACTCGGCGTAGCTGAGGTACACCTCGGGATCGTTCGGGCTGATGGTGAGGGCGCGCTCGAAGAACGGCGTCGCTTCGTCGTACTTGCGGTCGCGCACGCGCAGCAGGCCGATTGCGGCGATGGAGCGGCCGCGCGACGGCTCGGCCGCGAGCGCGGCTTCGAAGTGGCGCTCCGCGTCCGCGCGGCGCCCTTCGAGCTTGCCGAGGAAGAGGCCGAGCTCGTGGAGCGTATCGGCTTCGGTCAGCGGCTCGATGACCGGTTTCGCACTCGCCGGCGCGGAGACGCGGATCTCCTGCCCCGGCATCGACCGCACGCGAAGCGCGCGCTCCAGCGATTCGAGATCCACGCGGTAGTGCTTCCGGAACGCCTCGGCGGCGGACATGCCGCGCTGCATGTCGGCCACGAGCTCGTCGAACGCATCGCGGTCGGTGCGCATCATCCAGTCCACGAGGCCCCACGACTGCGCGTAGAACATGGTGGAGAGCGCGACGTCCGAGGTGCGAGGCGCAGCGAACAGTTTGTCCAGCGGGATGAGCGGACGGCCGCGCATGTACATGGTGTGCTCGCGCACGGGGCGGCCGAGCTCGATCGTCGTACCGCGGATGTCGGCGTTGCTGAAGTACTCGGCCAGCCCTTCCTCCAGCCACGGCGGCAGCTTGGCGCCGCTCTGCGCGAGTAGGTTGTGCACGAGCTCGTGATACGGCGTGCGCGTGACCCAGGCGCGGCCCGCGTCGATGAACATCGTGCCGGGGCCGTCATGGTGATCGACGAAGCCGCCGGAGACCGTGGCGCTCTTGCGGTCGAGGAGGAGATCGAAGTACGGCTGCACGTCGCCGCGGCGGCCGAAGAAGAAGACGCGGGTGCGGGTGCGCACGCCGTCGTAGCGCGGATGCGTCTGGCGCAGCGCGCCGGCCAGCGTCTCGAGGTTCTCGACGATGCCGCGCGTGCGCTCCTCACCGGCGCTGCTGACGACGTGGAAGTTCTCGGAGCGGACGCGGATCCACGTCTGCTTCGTTCTCGGGAAAGGGATGGGGCCGTTGCCGATCGCCGTCGAGCCGGCGAGGCCTTTGGGAACCGGGGGCGTGTAGATCGACGCCGCTAGCAGAAAGGTCGCGAGGATCACGGCAGGAGAAACAAAAAAGGACGGGCAGGATTGCCCGTCCTCGAGATTTCTCGCATCGGGATGGCTACATCGTGAACTGGCCGCTCTCGATGATGGAGCGGACGTACGCCATGAACTGATCGGCGACGGCTCCGTCGATGAGGCGGTGGTCGAACGTCAGCGCGAGCCAGCACATGGAGCGGATGGCGATGGAGTCGCCGTGCTCGCCCTCGATGACGACCGCGCGCTTCTTGACGCCGCCGACGCCGAGGATGGCGACCTGCGGCTGGTTGATGATCGGGGTGCCAAAGAGGCCGCCGTAGATGCCGGGGTTGGTGATGGTGAAGGTGCCGCCCTGGACGTCATCGGGGCTGAGCTTCTTCGTCCGCGCGCGCTCGCCGAGGTCGTTGATGGCGCGGGCGATGCCGAGGATGTTCAGCTCGTCGGCGTGCTTGAGGACCGGGACGATCAGGCCCCAGTCGAGCGCGACGGCGATGCCGATGTTGTAGTCGCGGTGATAGATGACGTTGCTCTCATCCATCGAGGCGTTGAGCACCGGGAACTGGCGCAGGCCGTTGATGACGGCCTGAGCGATGAACGGCAGGTACGTCAGCTTGACGCCGCGCTCGGCGTAAGCGCTCTTGTGCTTCTTGCGGAGCGTGTCGATGGCGGTGAAGTCGATCTCGAAGACGGTGGTGACGTGCGCCGACGTCTGCTTCGAGAGGACCATGTGCTGCGCGATCTTCTTGCGCATCATCGACAGCGGCTCGATGCGCACGCTCTCACCCTCGGAGAACTGCGGGCGCGGCTGCGGCTGCGCGGGAGCGGCGGGCTGCGGACGCGGCGCCGCCGGCTGCTGCGGCTGCGGTTGTTGCTGCTGCGGCTGCGCCGGAGCCTGCGCGGCCGGCTTCGGCTGCTGCATGAAGTCGAGGATGTCGTTCTTCGTCACGCGGCCGGAGACACCGGTTCCCTGGATCTGGGAGATGTCGATGTCGTTCTCTTTGGCGATCTTGCGCACGAGGGGGGAGGACTTGGTCTTGCGGCGCTCGTCGAGCGAGGTGACGTTCTCGTCGCCGTCTTCGTCGTCCGACGCTTCCGGCTCGGCTCGAGGCTGCTGCTGCGTTTGCGCCGGCGCGGCAGGAGCGACGGCGGGCGCCTCCTGCTTCACTTCCTGCGCGGTGGACTGGTTCGCTGCCTGTTGCTCTGCTGCTGCGGCAGGTGCTTCCTGCGCGGGCGCAGCTGCTTCGGCGGCGGGTGCCGACGGTGCCGCGGCTTCGCCTTCGGCGGCGAGACGCGCGACGACGGAGTTCACCGGGACGGTCTCTCCTTCCTGGACGAGGATCTCGACCAGCGTGCCGGCAGCGGGGGAGGGGATTTCGGCGTCGACCTTGTCGGTCGAAATCTCGAGAAGAGGCTCGTCGCGGTCGACCTTGTCGCCGACCTTCTTGATCCAGCGCGACACGGTCCCTTCGGCGATCGATTCGCCCATCTGGGGCATCACCACATCAATGGCCATGTTTGATTTGCTCCTGAATTGCGCGGGAGATGCCCGCGACCGGATGGGTTTTAATGCAAATTGGCGTGCGTAGCAACCGGAGGGGGAAAGGGGAGGCGGGTTTTCGGTTGTCGGTTGTCGGTTTTTGGTGCTGCGCTACACGGCGATCCCCGCACGGCGCAGCACCAACAACCGAAAACCGACAACCGAAAACCGTCTAGTACTTCAACACTTCGCGCGCCGCAGCCAGCACCTTCTCTTTGTTCGGCAGCGCGGCGGCTTCCAGCGGCGGTGAATAGGGAGTGGGCACGTCGAGCGCGGCGACGCGCTTGATCGGGGCGTCGAGGTAGTCGAATGCCTTCTCCGCGATGCGGGCGGCGAACTCCGCCCCCGCGCCGCCGGTGAGCGGCGCCTCGTGGAGGATGATGCAGCGGTTGGTCTTCGCCACCGACTCGAGGATCGCTTCCTCGTCGAACGGAATGATCGAGCGCAGGTCGAGGATCTCGACCGACGTGCCG
This sequence comes from Thermoanaerobaculia bacterium, assembly GCA_036380735.1. Taxonomy (GTDB): domain Bacteria; phylum Acidobacteriota; class Thermoanaerobaculia; order Gp7-AA8; family Gp7-AA8; genus DASVEE01. Next base: position 68,152 of record DASVEE010000075.1, read on the forward strand.
TCTTTCGCCAGCTCGTCCGCCGCTTCCTCGGCCACGTAAACCATCGCGCCCCACGTGACGATCGTGAGGTCCTTCCCCTTGCGCCGGCGGTTGGCCTTGCCGATCGGGACGACGAAGTCTTCGTCCGGCAGGTTCTCCTTGATGCGGCGGTAGAGGAACTTGTGTTCGATGAAGAGCACCGGGTCGTCGTCGCGGATCGCCGCCTTCATCAGCCCCTTCGCGTCATACGCGGTGGCCGGGTAGACGATCTTGATCCCGGGACGATTCATGAACATCGCCTCGGGATTCAGCGAGTGGAACGGCCCGCCGTGCACGCCGCCGCCGGCGGGGCCGCGCACCACGATGGGGCAGGAGCGCCCGTAGAGGTAGCGGTTCGTCGCCGTGAAGTTGACGAGCATGTCGTACGCGCAGGTGATGAAGTCGATGAACTGCATCTCCGCGATGGGGCGCAGGCCCATGAGCGCGGCGCCGGAGGCGGCGCCGACGATGGCGATCTCCGAGATGGGTGTGTCGATGACGCGGTCCGGAAAGCGGTCGATGATGCCCGCGCTGGTCTTGAAGGCGCCGCCGTAGGCCCCGACGTCTTCGCCGATGAGGAAGACGCTTTCATCGCGCTCCATCTCTTCGAGCATGGCGGTGCGGATTGCGTCCAGGTAAGTCAGTTCAGCCATAGTTGAAACCCGAAGTCAGAACGCAGAACGCAGAACGACGAATGAAGAACGGCAGCCCTTCTCAATCCTTCATTCTGCGTTCTGCGTTCTGACTTCAATCCTTTATTTGTCCCAGTAGCCGTCGCCCGCGAACAGCCCCTTACCGGCGTCGGCCGGGTCGGGCATCGGGGAACGTTCGGCTTCGTCGGTGGCGGTGTCGATCTCGCGGCGCACGCGATCCTGGATGCGCTCGAAGTCACCGGGTGCGGCGGCGCCGAGCTCCAGCAGCACGCGCTCGAAGCGGACGAGCGGGTCCTTCGCCTTCCACTGTTCGATCAGCTCCGGCGGGACGTACTGCTGGTTGTCGTGCTCCGCGTGACCCTTCATGCGGAACGTCTTCACCTCGAGCAGCGTGACGCCTTCGCCGTTGCGCGCTCGCGCCACCGCGCGCTGCGTGGCGCCGTAGACGGCGAGGACGTCGTTGCCGTCGACGGTCTCGCCGAAGCAGCCGAACGCCACCGACTTGTCGGCGAGCGTCTTCGCGGCGGTCTGCTTCGACGTCGGCGTCGAGTAGGCGTAGCCGTTGTCCTCGACGATGACGACGAGCGGCAGCTTCTGCACGGACGCGAAGTTCATCCCTTCCCAGAACGCGCCGGTGGACGAACCGCCGTCGCCGATGAATGCCAGGCCGACGAGGTTGCGCTTCTGCATCCGTCCGGCGAGCGCGATGCCGGCCATGACCGGGATCATGTCGCCGAGCATCGAGATCTGGCCGATGAAGCCGTCCTTCGCCGGGTGACCGAAGTGGATGTTCAGCTCGCGTCCACGCGTCGGACCGTCACCCTTCGCCATGTACTGGCGGATGATGTCGACCGGTTTCGCGCCGGCCACGAGGATCGAGCCGATGTTGCGGATCAGCGGCTGGACGACGTCGCCCTGCTTGTAGTCGAGCGCGTACGCCGCGGCGACGGACTCGCCTTCCTGGCCGAGCGAGCGATAGAGACCGCCGATGACCTTCGCCTGACGGAAGAGCGCCACGAGGCGCTCTTCGAGAGTGCGGGTCAGACGGAGGTAGTAGTCGATGTCGAGCAGTTGCTCGTTCGACAGGCCGTGAGTATTGCTGGTCGTTACGATGGCTTCAGTCATTGCACGCTACTGGTGAATCGAGTGGCCGTGAACGTCCTCGGCCGCTTCCATCAGCGCTTCCGACAGCGTCGGGTGCGCGTGGATCGTCTTCATGATCGACTCGGCCGTCGCTTCGAGCTCCAGCGCGACGCACGACTCGGCGATCAGCTCCGTCGCCTTCGGTCCGACGATGTGCACGCCGAGGAGCTCGTCGTACTTCGCGTCGGTCACGTACTTCACGAGGCCGCCCGACTCGCCGATGATCTTGGCTTTCGAGTTCGCGGTGAAGGCGAACTTGCCGATCTTGACGTCGTAGCCGCGCTCCTTCGCCTTCGCTTCGGTCAGGCCGACCGAAGCAACCTCGGGGTCGGTGTACGTGGCGTTCGGGACGTGGTCGTAGTTGATGGGGCGCACGTCATGGCCCGCGAGGTGCTCGACGGCGAGGATCCCCTCGGCCGACGCGCAGTGCGCGAGCGCAGGCGTCGGGACGATGTCGCCGATGGCGTAGATGCCCGGCTCGCCGGTGCGCATGAACTTGTCGACCTGCACGAAGCCGCGCTGGTCGAGCTGCACCTTCGTCCCTTCGAGGCCGGCGTTCTCGGTGACGGGACGGCGTCCGGTCGCGGAGAGCACGATCTCGGTCTCGATCGTCTGCTGCTTCCCCTTCACGTCGACGACCGACTTCACGCCGTCGCCGGTGATCTCGCAGGAGAGGACCTTCGCGTCGGTGAGGACGTTGATCCCCTTCTTCTTGAAGATGCGCGTGAACTCTTTCGCCACGTCGGCGTCTTCGATCGGGAGGAGCTGCGGCATGACCTCGACGATGGTCGTGGTCGCGCCGAAGCGCTGGAAGATCGAGGCGAACTCGGAGCCGACGGCGCCGGCGCCGATGACGAGCATCGACTTCGGGACGCGATCGATCTTGAGGATGTGATCGGAGTTGATGATGTGCGTGCCGTCCGCCTTGATGTGCGGCAGGTCGCGCGGGACGGAGCCCATCGCCAGGATGATGTTCTTGGTCTCGAGGGTGCGCTTCTCGCCGCCTTCGACCGTCACCTCGACGACGCCCGGCTTGGCGACGCGCCCGAGGCCGACGATCTTCTCGACCTTGTTCTTCTTGAAGAGGAACTCGATGCCTTTGGCGTTCTGGTCGACGACGGCCTGCTTGCGGCCCTGGACGACCGAGAAGTCGATCTTGGCGTCACCGACGGTGATGCCGAACTCTTTTGCCTTCTGGATCTTCTGCCAGACGTCGGCGTTTTCGAGAAGCGATTTGGTGGGGATGCAGCCGCGATGGAGACAGGTTCCGCCGAGGAAGGGGTCTTTCTCGATGACCGCGACCTTCAGGCCGAGCTGTCCGGCGCGAATGCCGGCGACATAGCCGCCCGGTCCGCTGCCGATGATCACGACGTCGTATTGCTGTTCTGCCAAGGAGTCCTCCGGTTCAGTTTCAGGCGGCGCATTATATGTGGAGACCATGCGTGCTCTGCTTTTGCTTTTCGCGCTGCTTTCCGCGACCCCCGCGGCGGCCCATCCGGCGGTCTCGATCGTGGTCGATTCGCAGGGGAACCTCTACTACAGCGACCTCGAGCAGGTGTTCCGCGTCACGCCGCGCGGCGTGCGCTCGGTGGCCGTCCCCAAGGTGCACACGCACGAACTGCACATCGACGCGGACGACAACCTCTTCGGCGAGGACTCGGACTACGAAGGAGGCGACCGCTACTCCCACGCGGTGTGGCGGCGCTCCTCGAGCGGCCGCATCTTCACGGTCATCCCGCGGCGGCCCGGCTTCTCCATGACGGACTACTCGTTCGTTCGCGACGACGCGGGGAACATGTACATCGCCGTGGGGAAGGAGATCCACCGCCGCACGCCAGCCGGCCGCACGACGGTGCTCGCGCGCGGCCTGACGGAGATCCGCCGCATGCATGCGCTGCGCGACGGCACGCTGTTCGTGCACGATGTGCCGGCGATCAAGCGCATCTCCCGCGAGGGAGTCGTGACGACCGTCCTGCCGAACGTCGGGAACGATCGCCACGACGTGATGGGGCTGTTCAGCGACCCCGCCGGCAACCCTTTACTTTGCGGATTACACGAACCGCGCGGTAAAGCGGCTGGACGCCGCGGGAAACGTGACCGTGGTGGCGCGATCCACCGCGCCATGGGGACCGACCGGCGGCGTGGTGACGCCGAACGGGCAGTTGTGGGTGCTGGAAGCGGCCGCCGCGCGGCATCGGGTGAGACGGGTGCGGTGATGGGTACGGGGAGACGATAGGACAAATGGGACCGATGGGACCTATAGGTAGGCCGCCGCCCAAGCCACGACCGGGGGCGGGTGGCCTACCTATAGGTCCTATAGGTCCTATAGGTCCTATTCGTCGTATCGTCCCCCTAGCTAGTTTGGCCACGCCGCGCCGTACGTTGCGCGTAGCCGCGCCGCGGTCTCCGCGCGCACGTCCTCATAGGGAATCTCCGCAAGGCGGGCGGGGTCGAAGGCGCAGGCCCGGGTGAGGTTCTCGATCGCGGCACCGCGATCGAGCGCGTTCAGATGCGCGATGCCGAGGGCGAAGAAGAGCTCCGGGCGGCGGTCGACGGCCAGCGCGCGTTCGTAGTACGCCACCGCGACGCGGTGCTCGCCCAGCGCAGTCGCCGCTTCGGCCAGCGCGTACAACGTGCGCATCTGCAGCGGGGGAGGGACGCGCTCGCAGCCGTGCAGGCGGTTGCGGACGTCGCGCGCCACACGCGTGCGCTCGGCGGTGCCGCGGCGCTCGGCCGCGGTGAGAGCTTCGGTGCCGGCGGAGACGGCGCTCGCGCAGCGGAACGGCACGTAGACCTGCCGGTGGAGCGCGTAGAGCGTGCCGGCGAGCAGCAGCAGAAAGGCCGCGACGCGCGCCACGATCATGCGCCGCTCCTCCACGCCACGCACAGCGCGGCGAAATGCACCAGGAGGCTGCGCACGACCGTCGTCTCCAGCGGAAACTGCGCGAGCGACAGCACCAGCCAGTACACCGCCAGCGGCAACGCCAGGCGCCAGGCGAAGTGCTGCGTCGGGTGAGAGGGGTCGCCGCTGCGCATGGAGATCGCCGCCAGTGCCACGAGCGCCAGCACGAACGCCGCGTACCCGACCAAGCCCCCCTCGGCCAGCACCTGCAGGTGGTCGTTGTGCACCTCGCCGTAGTTGACGCCGCGGTTGTACGCCAGCCGCAGCAGCGGATAGCGCTCCTCCGCGCGCAGCTTGTAGTCGTAGTAATGCCAGGCGAAGGTGCCGGGGCCGATGCCGAGGACCGGATGGTCGGCGAACATCAACGACGCCGCGGCGAACGGCGCCAACCGATCGGTGAGCAGCATGTTGTAGTTGCCGCTCCGCGTCCACTCGACCATGTTCGTGACGCGCGTGCGTAGCGGCGCGTAGAGCAGAAACACCAGCACCACGCCCACGGCCAGAACGCCCATCGTACGCAGCGCCTGCTTCGGCGAAGCGCGCACAAACATCACCAGCGCGGCAGCCACAAACGCGCCGGCCGCCGTCAACGACTGCGACGCCAGCATCCCGGCGCAAAGCACGGCAATCACCGCCAGGGCTTTTGTCCCATGGGTCCTATTCGTCCCATCCGTCCTATTCGTCCTATCAGTCGCCCACCACGCCAGCGCGCCGACAGCCGCAGCACCGAGATACGCCCCCACCTCATTGGGGTTCCCCACCAGCGCGCTGCACTGCAGGTGGTGCGGCACGCCGGGTTTGACCCCGAACGGCATCCAGAGATGCGCCTCCTCGACCATCACCAGCACCGCGTTGCCGACGGCCGCGGCGAGCGGCACTCCGACGAGCAGCCACGTGTGCTGGCGCGCCGCAGCCACCGTGGCGAGAAAGACGATCAACGTGGCCGCCGCCGTACCTAAAGCGCTCATGCTGAGCGCCAACTTCGTTGACGCCAGAGTCAGCCCAACCATCGCGACGAACGCAACGAACGGCACCCAGAACCAGGGGTCGCGCCGCGCCGGCCGCGGCAGCCGTGCTCCCAGCAGCAGCGCTCCGACATGCACGAAGGCCAGGAGAATCGCCTCCCCCTGGAACACGAGCGCTTTCGGCAGGCGGAAGGTGTCGTAGCCGTCGCGCACGTTCACCACGAGGGGGATGGCGAAGGCGCCGGCCAGGACGATGGCAAGGTTGGCCATGTCGCGCCAGCGCGCCGGCGCCTTCCCATGACTGATCTCCATCGCGGGGCGGCATTCTAAGGCACGGCGCGCGCTTCACATTGCGCTTGAATCGTCAGTGCCGCTGGCGTACAACCTCGCCCGAGTGTCGTCCGCCTTCCTCGAGCGCCGCACCGTGGCCGGCCAGCCGTTGCGCTGGATGGGTGAAGTGCGCGACATCCGCGCGCATGCCTCACTGCTCTACGAGCTCGTCCACCGCGACCTCACCGTCCGCTACAAGCGCTCCGTCCTCGGGTTTCTCTGGACGATGCTGCATCCGCTGCTGCTGATGCTGATCTTCGTGGTGGTCTTCTCGGCCATATTCCAGGAGCGCACGCCGCATTACGAGACGTACTTCCTCTCCGCTTACGTCGCCTGGAACTTCTTCGCGCAGACGACGGTGAACGCGATGGCCAGCGTGGCGTGGAACGGGCCGCTGATGAAGCGCGTGCGCGTGCCCCTGTCGCTGTTCACCGTGGCCACAACGGTGTCGGGCCTGGTGAACCTGATGCTGTCGCTGGTCGTGCTCTTCTCGATCATGGCCGTCGTCGGCGCCCCTTTTCACGCCTCGCTGCTCTTCCTGCCGGTGAGCCTGTTGCTGCTCGGCATCTTCACGCTCGGCGCGTCGCTGGCGTTGACCGCGGTCTCGATCTTCTTCGGTGACGTGCGGGAGATGGTGCAGGCGGGGATGCCGGCGATCATGTACCTGACGCCGATCATTTATCCGATCGCGATCGTGCCGGACCGCTTCCGCTGGCTGATCAAGATCAATCCGATGGTGTACATCGTGGAGATCGTCCGCGCGCCGATCTACTACGGCATCCTGCCGGCGCCGCTGACGCTCACCATCGCGACGGTGCTCGCGTTCGGGTCGCTGGCCATCGGCTGGATGATCTTCCGCCACCTCGCGCCGCGTTTCCACGCCCACCTCTAGCGATGAACGTGATCGAACTGCAGCAGGTGAGCGTCCGCTACCGCGAGACGAAGATCCGCAGCCTGAAGGAGGCGGTGATCCGCAGCGTCACGGCGCACCAGAAGTCGGGCTTCTTCTACAGCCTGCACGACGTCTCGCTGACCATCCGCCACGGCGAGATCGTCGGCATCGTCGGCCCGAACGGCGCCGGTAAGTCGACGCTGCTCCGCGTCGCCGCCGGCATCATCGCGCCGTCGGAAGGCGCAGTCGTCACGCGCGGCACGGTCGCGCCGGTGATGGAGCTCGGCACCGGCTTCGACTCGGAGCTCTCCGGCCGCGAGAACATCTACTTCAACGGCGCGCTGCTCGGTTTCTCCCGCGCCTACATGCGCTCCCGCATCGACGACATCATCGCGTTCTCCGGCATCGAGCCCTTCATCGACGCCCCGCTGCGCACGTACTCCACCGGCATGGTCGCGCGGCTCGCGTTCGCCGTCGCCACGGCCATCGACGCCGAGACCATCCTCCTCGACGAGATCTTCGCCGTCGGCGACGCCGCCTTCCGCGCGCAATGCCAGGGAAGAATCGAGCGCTTCGTGAACCGCGGCGCGACGGTGGTCATCGTTTCCCACGATCTGGAGCCGCTGGAGACGCTGTGCTCGAGGGCGGTGTGGGTGTCGGGCGGCCGCATTCGAGGCGACGGCGCGGTGGCGCAAGTGCTGGCCGACTATCGCCGGTCAATGGCGGGCTAGGACGTACGGAAGTCCCATTCGTCCCTCAGCGGTAATCGTGCAGCGCGGGTTCTTCGCCCGGCGGCCACATCGAACTGACCGATCCTGGCCGGTAGAACGTCGCCGTCAGGCTTCTTCGCGACAGCCGGCAACTCGGCACGACCGGCGACACGGCGTGCCATGAGTCATCGGACCGCACCAGCACCGCGGAGTTGCCGACGACCGGCGGGATCACCGCCTCGACCGCGTTCGGGTCTTTGGCGCCGAGGATGGTGAGGCAGCCGCCGTCGGCGGTGTTCCACGTCTCGTTGAAGTAGAGGACGTGTGTGACGACCTTGTCCGGCAGGTCGGCGTGCGGACCGAGCGACGCGCCGGGGCCGTAGTGGAAGACGTTCACTTCCAGCGGGGCGGTGGAGAGGTCGCAGCCGGTGAGCGCCGACAAGGCGTCGCGGTAAGCAGGGGAGAGAAACGCATCGGCCAGCCGCTGCCACGCGTCGCTGAGATGCTCGCGGTACGCCACCGTGGTGGCACCCATGCCGATCAGCGCGCGCGCTTCGTAGTGGTAGTCCTTCTCGCCGCCGTACGCGCTCACGAGCTTGTAGTGGTCGTGCGGAAACGTCGCCGCCAGCGCGGCGGCATCCGACGGCGCGTAGAGGCCGTCGATCGTCGCCCAGCGGTAGGGCTTCGTCTGCAGCGTGCCGTGGGTCAGTCGTGCGAGCTCGATCATGCCGCGCCTCCGGCGGAGTGGTCCAGCAGCGCCGGCAGCTTCTGCCAGAACCGCGCGAACGAGGGAGAGCTGGACCGTCGTCCGGCGGCGATGGCTCCGGCGATCGTGTCCCAGTGCGCGGCGAGCGGCGGCAGCGTCGCCTGGACGGACGGCGACGGCTCACGCTTCCCGATGCGCGAGAAGAAGACGTGCGCTCCCCACTCCTGCAGTGAGGAGAGGCGGTGCAGCGTGTCGAATTGCGCGAGCGCGGTGAACTTGCCGGCCGCGAGGTCGACGGAGGTGAACACCGGCACGCCCGCCGTCAGCGCCGTGATCGCGAGGTGATAGCTGTAGCCGATCACCGCCTCGGCGTGGCTGATGAGCTCCGCGAGCAGCAGCGGCGACGGCCACTCCGGCAACTGCACGAACTGCGGCAGCGCGTCGCCAAAGAAGCTGACGTCGTCGCCGAGGACGGGGCCCATCGGGACGCCGACGAGCTGGTAGCCGGCGAACTGCTCCGCGTTGTTCGCCAGGAATTCGGGAAAGCCGTCGTCGGCCCAGCGCACCGGCTGCACGACGAGGTATGGCTTCGTGATGCCGGCAGCTTCGCGCAGCCGTTGCAGCTCCGCGGAGGGCACGCGAGGGAGCAGGCGGCCGAGGCCGAAGCCGGTGTCGGGGATGACGTGGATCTGCGTGCCGCTCGCGAATGGCGCGAGCGCCGCACGCGACGGCTCGTCGCGCACCGAGATGTACGCGCTCTCCGCCAGCGCCAGCTCCAGCAGCGGCGCCGCCCACGCGGGGATGTCGTTGCAGTGCATCCCCGGCGCGTTCCACAGCACGGGAATCCGTTCCGCCAGCGCCATCAGCGCGGGCGTCAGCCAGTAACCGGTCGGATGATGAATGTCAGCGGAAGGCGGGCCGTAACCGTCGGCGACGCGCTCGTCGAAGCGGATGAGAAAGCCGCCGCCGATGAGCAGCCCGTCGAGCCGCGGCAGCAGCGCCGGCAGGTCAGCAACCGACGTCACAGCGTACGGCCATTCCGCAGCCGATTTGGCGTGATACGAAAAGCGGTGAAGCCGCACCGCGCCGAGGCGTTGCGTCAGTTCGGTTTCGGCGATGAGGGGGAAAAGCAGGTCTCCGTAGTTTTCAACGTCGAACGTGCCGGTGATGCCGATGTGCCACTGACGTGTCATTCAGGTCTCGTTGTCCTATAGGTCCTATTCGTCGTATAGGTCCCATCTGTCCTATCGTCGCCCTGTCGCTCACCGCAAACGATGCGGTTCCCACTGCACGCCCCATTTGCTTTCAAAGTGCGCCTGGTTCTTCTTCCACAGCGCGTCGTACGCCGCGGGGTCCAGCCGCTTGAACGACGCCTGCCCGATGTGGTGCACGAAGACGTCTTCCATGCACACGACGCGAAACCCCGCCAACCGTGCGCGGTGGGAGTAGTCGTCGTCCTCGAACATGCCGAGGCCGAATTCTTCGTCGAGCGGTCCGAGCCGTTCGTAGACGTCGCGGCGCATGCCGACGCAATACATGGCCGCGACGCGGATGTCGAAGCGGATGCCGTCGTGCTCGCGCATGTAGCGCTCCGCGAACGGATGCATCTCCTCGATCGACGTGTACGGCACATTGATGCGCGATTCGTTGCCGGAGAAGTTCGTCACCGCCACGCCCAGGCCGACCTCGGGCAGGTCGAGATGCCGCAGCATTCGCGGCAGCCAGCCGCGCGGCACGACGGTGTCGTTGTTGAGCAGCACGAGGTACGCGCCGGTGGCGACGCGCAGCCCCTGGTTGTTCGCCGCGGCGAAGCCGGCGTTCTCGCGGTTCAGCAGCACGCGCACGCGGCGGTCGTCGATTTGCTCGAGCATCTCCGCCGAGCCGTCCGTCGATGCGTTGTCGATGACCAGCACTTCGAGATTGGGGTGCATCGAGTTGCGCAGCACGCTGTCGACGCACGCGCGCGTCAGCTCGACGTTGTTGTACGAGACGATGATGACGCTGGCCTTCGGGTGCGCCTCGGTGATCGCGCCCATCATGACGTTGGCGCGCTGCGTCCAGGTGTTCGCACGTGCGGCTTCGATGCGGCGCGCGCGGAGGCTCTCGTCACGTTCGGCGAGCGCCGCGTCGAGCTTGTGCACGAAGTCCGTCGCGTCATTCGCGAAGTAGAGCAGGTCGCCGTACTGCGCGAGCTCCGGCATCGCCGTCGAGACCACCGGCTTCCCGCGCGAGATGTACTCGTAGAACTTCACCGGGTCGGTGGCGGCGGTGATCTCGTTGACGGCGAAGGGGATCAGGCAGGCATCGAAGTCGTCGAGATAACCGGCCATCCGCGCATACGGCTGCTGGCCGAGGAGGTGTACGTTCGGGAGCTGCTGCAGCGGCGTGACGTCGACGTCGAAGACGCCGCCGATCAGGACGAACGAGACCTGCGGCCGCTGCGCCGCGACTTCGGCGAGCAGGGCGACATCCATCCACGACGCGATGGCGCCGAAGTAGCCGGCGATCGGACGCGGCACGTCGCCGAGGAAATGCTCGGTGACGGGAGCGGCGAAGCGCGCGAAGTCGGCGCCGTTGCGCACCAGCTCCACGCGCGGATTGCGGCCGCGCCATTTGTCGAGCAGCCGCTGCGCCGACACCGCCACCAGGTCCGCCTCGCCGACCAGCTGCTCCTCGGCCGCCAGCAGCTCCGTCTTCATGCCGGGGAACGAGTTCCACTCGTCCATGCAGTCGTACACGACGCGCCACCCGTAGCGCCGCCGCGCTTCTTCGGCCACCGCACGCCACGTCGCCACCTGCACGACCGAGACGGCGCCGGCGATGTCGAGCTCGTGACGCATCGCGTCGAGCAGCGTCGGGAACCAGGCCACCGTCTCCGGCGCGATCGTGCCGGCGTACACGTCGATCAGCACCGGCGGCGCGATCGTCACTTCCCAGACGTTGTCGCGCAATTGACTGATGTGGAAGAGGCCCTGCTTCGGGTCGAGGAACTCCGTCGTCTTGAAGACGAAGACGCGATGGCCGGCGTCGGCGAACTGCGAGAGCAACTGCTGCGGGCGCTGCCAGCGGAAGCTCCAGTCGATGATGGAGAAACAGAGGATGTCGTACGCCGGCGGTGCCGCAATCGATGCCGCCACCTTCTTCGCGGGATGGCTCACGGTGACGCGGACGGGCCGCGGTTCTGCCCACGGATCCCACACCTTCTTGACCAGGCGCTTGGCGGAGCGGGGGAGCAGCTTACCGCCGAGGAGGATGATGCTCTTGCGGACGCGCTCGCGGAACGGGAGGCGGGGTGGCGCGACGACGATCGCAGCCTGCTGCGTGGCGGTGCTGCGCAGCCGCGCTTTCACCGCCGCCAGCTCCGCCTGCGCTGCTTCGAGCGCCACGGCGCGCGCGGCGAGCTGCCGTTCCAGTGCGCGGATGCGCTCCGCCTGGGCTTCCACCAACTTCTGTAGGTCGTCCGGGGTCATGCGGCGGCGTTACGGTAACCGATCTCTGCGGCCTTTGCGCCGTAGAATGCACGTCATGTCGGAGACCGATTACCAGTCGCTGCTGGCCGCCGAGAGCCGCAAGTGGGGCGCACACCTGCAGGTGGAGGCGTCGGGCGAGTGGCACGCGTGGCTCGATCATCCGGTCGTGTCGCGGCACTATCACGCGCGCACGCTGCTCGACGGGCTGCCGTGGGAGCAGTGGGCCGGCCATCGCCTGGGGCGCCCCGCCGCGCGCAGCCTCGATCTCGGCTGCGGCGCCGGCGAGAAGAGCCTGACCGTCTTCAAGGCGGGGAGCACGGTGGAGACGCACGGCCTCGATATCAGCGAGGAGCGCATCGCCGCCGCCGAGCGGATGCGCCGCGAGCACGGCATTCCCGGCGAGTTCCGCGTCGCCGACGTCAACACCGCCATCCTGCCGCCGAAGACGTACGACCTGATCTACTCCAGCCACAGCCTGCACCACTTCCTCGCGCTGGAGCACGTGATGGAGCAGGTGCACGAGGCGCTGACCCCCGAGGGGTTGTTCATCCTCGAGGAGTTCGTGGGGCCGACGCAGTTCCAGTGGACCGACCGGCAGATCGAGCTGGTCAAGACGCTGATGGCCATGCTGCCGGACGACCTCAAGATGCTCCGCTGGGGCGCGGTGAAGCCGTACGAAGGACGTCCGACCGTGGCGGACGTCGTGGCAGCGTCGCCGTTCGAGTCGATCCGCTCCGCGGAGATCGTCCCCCTGTTCCGCCGCTACTTCCGCGTGGTGGAGCTGCGCAACTTAGGCGGGACGCTGCAGCATCTGCTCTACAACGGCATCGTGCACAACTTCACGCTCGACCGGAAGGACGCCAGCGCGTACGTGCAGGCCATCATCGACGTCGAAGACGCCCTGGTGGATGCCGGGATGCTGCCCAGCGACTTTGTGCTGCTGGTGGGGATGCGGCGGTAGTGACAGGGGAACGATAGGACGAATAGGACCTATATAGGACGAATAGGACGGATGGGACGTCTCCGCGCCGGCAGATCAGTTTCAGGCGCGGCCGTCACTACGTATCATCCCCCGCAGACCGCGGGTGTGGGTGCCGCCCCCTCCGTGTGACGCGAAGCGTGTATGGGGTGTGGGTGGCGCCCCTTTCCGTGTCATCCCGAACGCCCCCGTATGGGGGTGTGGGTGGGCGCCCCCTCCGTGTCATCCCGAACGCCCCCGTATGGGGGTGTGGGTGGAGGAGGGGGCTGAGGGATCTGTGCGGGGGAAACACGGCATTGGCAGCGTAGCCACTTTCCCCCACACAGTTCCCTCACCCCCTGCCCCCGCCCGGCCGCCCCTCGGGGGATTCGGGATGACACGAGGGGGGGGTGCCGCCACCCGGCCCGTCGGGATGACACGGGGGGGGCCGCCCGACGCCCCTTGGGGGATTTGGGCGCAGCGTCCTATCTGTCCTATCCGTCCTATTCGTCCCATCGTTCCCGGCGCAGCACCGCGGCGATCCTGACGGATGCGGCGCCGTCGCCGAAGACGGTGCTGGGGCGGCTCATGGTCTGGTGGTGGGCCGGGTCGGACAGCAGCTTGGTGGCCTCGGCCACGATCGTCTCGCGATGCGTTCCTACCAGGCGCACGTTGCCGGCGCTCACGCCTTCGGGGCGTTCGGTCGTGTCGCGCATGACCAGGACCGGCTTGCCGATGGTCGGCGCCTCTTCCTGCACGCCGCCGGAGTCGGTGAGGATGAAATCGCTGCGGGTCATCAGGTGGACGAACTGCACGTAGTCGACCGGGTCGATGAGGTGCACGCGCTCGCTCTGGCCGAGGATGCGTTTGACCGGGAGGCGGACGTTCGGGTTGAGGTGGACCGGGTAGACGATCTCCGCGTCGCCGTGGTCGCGGGCGATGTCCGCCAGCGCGCCGCAGATCGATTCGAAGCCGGCGCCGAAGCTTTCGCGGCGGTGGCCGGTGACGAGGATCATGCGCCGGCTGTCGTCCACGAAGGAGAAGTCGGACTCCAGCCGCTCGCGCAGCGACGTGTCGCCGTCGATCCGCACCATCGTGCTCTTCAGCGCATCGACCACCGTGTTGCCGGTGACGTGGATGCGCGCCGGGTCGACTCCCTCGGCAATCAGGTTGTCGCGTGCTCCCATGGTTGGGGCGAAGTGCAGCTTCGTGACGAGGCTCAGCAGCCGGCGGTTCACTTCCTCCGGCCAGGGAGAGGTGTCGTCGCCGCTGCGCAGCCCCGCCTCGACGTGCGCCACGTCGATCCCGGCGTAGAAGGCGGCCAGCCCGGCGGCGAAGGCGCTGGTCGTATCGCCCTGCACCACGACCACGTTCGGCCGCAGGGTCCGCAGGACGTCGCTCATTCCGGTGAGGATCGCCGCCGTCAGGCCAGCCAGATTCTGGTTCGGCGTCATCACGTCGAGGTCGGCATCGGGCACGATGTCGAAGAGCTCGAGCACCTGCGCGAGCATCTCCCGATGCTGTCCGGTCACGCAGACGCGGACGGCAAACGAGGGGTCGCGGCGCAGTTCCTCGATGACGGGCGCGAGCTTGATGGCCTCGGGCCGGGTGCCGAAGACGAAGAGGACGGTAGGCATGGGAGCAGTGTGAACAATAGCACGCGTCTGTTACCCTGCTAGCACGGTCCGCGGTACCCCATGAACGTTTTGGTGCTCTCTTCGCGCTTCCCCTGGCCGGCGTATACAGGCGATCGTCTGCGCGCCGCCATCTGGCTCGAAGCTCTCGGCGCTCACGCCAACGTCGCGCTCGTCGCGCCGGAGGGGAGCATCCCGGCGGAAGCGCCGCCTTTCCGTTTTCACGCGGCGCGGCGCTCGGTGCGTCAGGGGATCGCGGGTGCGCTCCGCCTCCTCGGCGGCGGCTCCGTGAGCGCGCTCCTCGCCGCGCCTTACGACTGGGCTGACGCCATCCGCCGCGCCGAAGCCGACCTCGGGCGCATCGACACGACCGTCGTGCTGCTGTCGCGGCTCGACCCGTGGGTGCGCGCGCTGCTGCCGGACGGCTTCCACGTCCTCGACGCCATCGATTCGCTGCGCCTGAACATGGAGGAGCGGTCGCGCCAGGCGCCGCCGTGGCTCCGCTGGTTCTGGCGCGTGGAGTCGCGCCGCGTCGGGCGCATCGAAGCCGACGCCGCCGATACGTACGACAGAGTCGTGGTCGTCAGCCCCGACGATGCGGGGGAGCTCGACGCCGAGACCATCTCCAACGGCGTGAGCATCGCCCCGCTGGTCGAGGCGCCGCGCCCGTTCGACTACGGCTTCTGGGGGCGGCTCTCGTATTTCGCGAACGCCGACGCTGCCGCGTGGCTGCTCGGGGAGATCTGGCCGGCCGTCCGGGCGCAGCGCCCCGAGGCGACGCTGCTGCTCGCCGGCTCCGACGCGCCGCCGTTCGTGCGCGCGGCGCATGGTGCGAACGGCGTGACCGTGCAGTCGCCGGTGGAGGACATGGCCGCGCTGGTGCGGCAGGTGCGCGTGGCGCTGCTGCCGATCCGCTACGGTAGCGGGCAGTCGAACAAGGTGCTGGAAGCGGCGGAAGCCGGCTGCGGCATCGTGGCGACGCCGCAGGCGGTCCGCGGCCTGGCGTCGCTGACGCCGTACGCCTCGATCGGCCGTCACGCCGGCGAGCTGGCGCGTCTCGCGCTGCTCCCGTCGCCGGCGGCCATGGCCCGGTCGTTGCGGCACGTCGTCGAGACGCAGTACGCACGCACATTGACGCTCGACCAGCTCGCGGCGCTCGCGCTGCGGCGGGAGGCGGCGGCATGATCCGGCCGCGGTCGAAAGAGCGCTGGCTGCGCACCGCCATCCTCGTCGCGGGCGATTTCCTCCTCGGGTGGGGCGCGCTCGTCGCGGCCGTGGAGCTGCGCCGCAACTTCAATTTCTCGTTCACGGAGTCGCTGCTGCCGATCGAGAAATTCGAGCTCAGCGCGACCAACGTCCTGCTCTTCACGCTGTCGCTGCTCGTGGCGCTGGCGCTCAGCGGCTTCTATCAGGACCGCGTCACGCCGCGCACGCGGCCGTCGATCCTGACGGCGATCGTGATCCAGGCGGCCCTGGTGGCCCTCGGCGCGATCGTGCTCGTGCGCCCGTTGCCGCGTACGGTGATGCTGGCGGTGCCGCTCTTCGAGCTGGTGGCGCTGCCGCTCTGGCGCCGGCTGCTCCGCCGGCTCGCGCCGATCCGGCCCCGCGAGACGATCCTGGTCGGCGAGCCGGCCGCGGTCGAGGAAGCAATG
This sequence comes from Thermoanaerobaculia bacterium, assembly GCA_036380735.1. Classification (GTDB taxonomy): domain Bacteria; phylum Acidobacteriota; class Thermoanaerobaculia; order Gp7-AA8; family Gp7-AA8; genus DASVEE01. The sequence continues at coordinate 84,185 of DASVEE010000075.1, forward strand.
GCCGGGCTGCAGTTCGCCCGCGATGCAAGGATCATCGTCGTGGAGGTCATGCGTCCCCGGCTGGACGACCTGTCCCAGCCCGAGCGGCGCGCAAGGCTCCGCGAGGCGGAGGAAGTGATCTGTGTTTCGCCGGAGGCGGACGCGCGCGTGCGGCTGGAACTGCTGCGCATCCGCGGCCCGCGCGGCTTCCTCATGCTGGCGTCACACGCCGACGCGCTGCTCGCCTCCTCGATGCTCGGCTGGATCGGCGATCAGCCGCTGGTCGAGGTCTCGGTGAGCTGCGGCTACGGCTTCAGCGCGGCCATCAAACGCACGGTCGACATCGTCGGCAGCAGCATCCTGATCCTAGCCTGTATGCCGGTTTGGCTCACGATCGCGGTCGCCATCTGGCTCGACGACCGCGGTCCGGTGCTCATGCGCCAGCACCGCGTCGGCATCGGCGGCCTGCCGTACGCGATGTGGAAGTTCCGCTCGATGCGCGCCGAGAAGGTCACGCGCGCCGGTGCCTGGCTGCGCCCGTACCATCTCGACGAGCTGCCGCAGCTCCTCAACGTCCTGACGGGCGAGATGAGCCTCGTCGGCCCGCGGCCGGAACGACCGGAGCTCGTCCGGGAGATCCTCCGCGAAGTCCCCGACTTCGACCTGCGCTCGCTGATCAAGCCGGGCATCGCCGGCCTGGCCCAGGTCTCGGCCGAGTACGAGACCCGCCCCGAGGTCAAGCTGCGCTACGACCTGATGTACATGTGCGACTGGTCGGTATGGCTCGACTTCCGGTTGCTGCTGCGCGCGGTGTCGTCCTCGCTGGCCGGCACCGGCGTGTAACGGCAAGAGTCGAGTTCCGTGCGGTTTGCACGGAGTTCCGTGCGATTTGCACCGAGTTCCGTGCGTTTTCCACAGCGCGCCGTGCGATTTCCGCGGAGTGAAGTGGCGGTGGCCACGGAGTGCCGTGCGTTTTCCACGGAGTGCCGTGCGTTTTCCACGGAGTGCCGTGCGTTTTCCACGGAGTGCCGTGCGTTTTCCACGGAGTGCCGTGCGTTTTCCACGGAGTGCCGTGCGTTTTCCACGGAGTGCCGTGCGTTTTCCAC
>DASVEE010000076.1:0-6760 GCA_036380735.1 Thermoanaerobaculia bacterium
TCCGACCAGGATACGCGGCAGCACGGCCGGAAAGATCACCCGCGCGATCAGGGCGCCGGTCGAGAGCCCGAAGTTGCGCCCGGCCTGCACGTACATCGGCGGGACGTTGCGCACGCCGTTCATCGTCGCCAGGACGACGGGAAAGAACGACGCGAGGAAGATCAGGAAGATCGGCGCGAGGTTGCTGACGCCGAACCAGATCACGGCCAGCGGCATCCACGCCAGCGGCGAGATGGGGCGCAGCATCTGAATGAGCGGGTTCGCCGCGCGCGCGGCCGCGGAGAACCAGCCGAGGGCCAGCCCCACCGGGATGCCGAGCAGCACCGCCGCACCGTAGCCGCAGGCGACGCGGAAGAGCGAGTCGCGCGTGTACGCGCCGAGGTGCGGAAGGTCGTTGAGACCACGCAGCACGCCCACGGGCGACGGAAAAATCTTCGTCTCCGTGAGCACCACGGCCAGGTGCCACAGCGCGACCAGCACCGCCGTCACGAGAATCGACTCGTATCTCGTGCCTCGTCCCTCGTGCCTCATACCTGATGTGCCAGTCCGATCTCGCCGAAGATCTCGTCGCGGAGGGCGATGTAGCGCGGGTCGGAGAGATCGCGTGGGTGCGGGATGTCGATGTCGACGACGCGCCGCACGCGTCCCGGCCGCGCGGAGAGGACCACCACGCGGTCGGCGAGCTGCACCGACTCCTCGATGTCGTGCGTCACGAAGAGGATCGTCTTCTTCTCCGCCTGCCAGATGCGCAGCAGCTCGCGCCGCATCTGCAGGCGGGTGATGGAGTCGAGCGCGCCGAACGGCTCGTCGAGGTAGAGCACGTCGGGATTGACGGCGAGCGCGCGCGCCACTTCGAGGCGCTGCTTCATGCCGCCGGAGAGCTCGCGCGGATACGCCTTCTCGAAGCCGAGCAGCCCCACCATCTGGATGTAGTGGGATATGCGCGCGTTGCGCTCTTCGCGTGTCAGGCGGAAGAGGCCGAAGCCGATGTTCTCCTCGACCGTCAGCCAGGGGAACACGCCGCGCTCCTGAAAGACGAAGATGCGCCGCGGATCGGGCTGCGTCACCGGCTCACCGTCGATGGCCACGGTGCCGGACGTCTGCTTGATGAAGCCGCCGACGATGTTGAGCAGCGTCGACTTGCCGCAACCGGAGGGCCCGAGGAGGCAGATGAACTCACCCTCGCGGACGTCGAGGTTGATGTCGTCGAGGACCTTCTTCCCCCCGAACTCCATGTTGATGTTGCGGAAGCTGACCTTCATTGGCTGACGTAACCCCACTGGACGGAATCGAGGCGCTCGAGGCGGCGCATCAGCAGATCGAGCAGCAGGCCGATCAGGCCGATGAGGATCATTCCCGCGACGACGAGATCGTAGCGGTTCCCGGCGTTGCGCGCGTCGACGATGAGAAAGCCGAGGCCTGAGTTGACGGCGATCATCTCCGCGGCGACGACGACGAGCCAGGCGATCCCCGCGGTGATGCGCATGCCGACGACGAGCTGCGGCAGGATCGCCGGCAGGATCACGCTGCGCACGAGCTGCGCGCCGGTCAGGCCGAAGTTCTCACCGGCGCGCAGATGCACGCTCTCGATGTTGTGGACGGCATGCATCGCCGTGACGGTCAGCGGCAGAAACGACGCGAGGAAGATGAGGAAGATGGCGGAGGTATCGCCGACGCCGAACCAGAGGATGGCGATCGGGATCCACGCCAGCGGCGAGATGGGCCGCAGGAGCTGCAGCACGGGGTTGAGCGCTTCCTCCCCTTTCCGCGACAGCCCGAGGGCGACTCCGAGAGGGACGGCGATGAGGAGCGCCGTGAGGTAGCCCCACGTCACGCGGAACAGCGAAGCGACGATGTACTTGAAGAGGAGGCCCTTCTGCGCGAGCTCGAGGATGGCGAGCGCGGCCTGCGCCGGCGAAGGCACGAGCGTTCCGGGCGACGTCGCGACCGCGACATGCCAGAGGAGGACGCCCAATGCGAGACCGCTGAGAGGCAGAACGAAGGTGCGGACGAAGGACTTCACGCGTAAGCGGGGCGGAGCGTAGCACGTCTGGGATTGAGGATTGAGGATGCAGGATTGAGGAAAAGCGTGCTCGTCGTCGCTTTTTTTCCTCAATCCTCACTTCTCCATCCTCAATCCGGTGATGGGCGTCACGTGAGCGTCGATACACGGCACCGCGATTGCTCCATGGCGGCTCGGTAGCGAGGAGGATGGCGGTGGCGACCACGGACGAGCAACCCGGCAGACGTAGAAGCGACTTCGACGAGGAACCGTCGTCGTCGTCGAAGGTCCGCATCCTTGCCGTCGACGACGATCGCACGTATCTGGAATGGCTGAAGATCGTCCTCACCCGAGGGGGATTCGAAGTCGCGCTCGCTCACGACGGCCCGTCCGCAATCGAGCACGTACGTGCGAACGAAGCGGACATACTCATCATCGATCTCACCATGCCGCGCATGGACGGCATCGAGACGGTGAGACTGATTCAGGCGGAGGCGGCGCACTTCCCCGGTCTCTACACGATCCTGCTGACGGCGCAGGAAGGGACGGAGACGAAGCTGCGCGCGCTCAACAGCGGGCTCGACGACTTCCTGACGAAAGCCTCGGCGGAGTCGGAGATCCTCGCGAAGCTGCGCAGCGCGGCGCGCCGCCTGGAGATGGAGCGCAAGCTTCATCTGGCCAACGAAGAACTGCAGACGCTCGCCCTGACGGACGAGCTGACCGGCATCGCGAACCGCCGCGCCCTCTTCCGCGCCGCCGAGCAGATCCTCGGCGCCGGCCGCGTCCTCAGCGTCGTGCTGTTCGATCTCGACCGCTTCAAGGAGATCAACGACACGTGGGGGCACCTCACCGGCGACCGCATCCTGGCCGGCGTGGCCGCGACGTTCAAGGAGCACACGCGCTACGCGGACGTGGTCGGCCGCTACGGCGGCGACGAGTTCGTGCTGCTGCTGCCCGACACGGAGCTGGAGGAAGCGCGCCAGATCGCGGAGCGCGTCGGCACGAGGATTCGCGAGCTGCGCTGGAGCGTCGGCGACCACGAGATGATGGTCAGCGCCGCCTGCGGCGTCGCCTGCGGCCGCGGCGACCTGGTCGACCTGCTGGCCCGCTGCGACGAACAGATGTACCGCCGCAAACGCCGCACCGTGGAGATGCCGCTGCCCCTGACGGAGTTTCCGATCCGGTAGAGGGACAGGGAACGATCGGACCCATAGGACGAATAGGACCTATGGGACAGATAGGACGGCAGCCACGTGGCGCCGGGCACGTGGCGCCGGGATGGACCCGGTAATTCACCGAGCCTGTCGGACAGGTGTGATTCGTCCTCTAGGTCCTATTCGTCCCATAGGTCCTATTTGTCCTATCGTTCCCCTTCACATGGCGGCCCCCCGCCTGGCCTGATGATCGACCGCTGTACGCGTACCAGTGTCGCCGGTGGCGTAACGGGCGTTCGCCGCCCGGTCAGCGCGGTGTAGTGTCCTGACGTGGCGGCAGGCTGACCATCGCGGCGCTTGGCGATGCGCAGGGCACCGTCGTTGCCGCCAGAATCGTGGAGGTTCGTGGCGGCGCCGGTCCAGGCACGAACGACGCGCCGGCGCGCAAGGCGCCGAGGTGCGCGCGCGCTTCGGTGGACCACCTCGAGGAGGGATCGAGCTCCAGGTACCGCTGCCACGCCTGAATGGCGTCGTCGCGGAGGTCCATCTGCTGCAGATTCAGAGCGCGCGTGAACCAGGCCGCGGGATTGTCCGGGGCGAGCGTGGTGGCGCGGAGGGACGCGGAGATGGCGCCGGCGACGAGCTCGGGCCGCTGGGTCGACTGATGGAGCGAGTAGTAAGTCGCGGCGAGGTCGATGAGGAGCGGCACGTTCTGCGACTTCTCGATCGCGGGACCGACTTCCTCGATGCCGGTCTCCAGCCGCAGCGCCTTCTCCAGCTCGACCTGCGCCTCGGCATCGTTGCCGACGAGCAACTGCACGACGCCGAGCGCGTGCAGGCTCGCCACCGTCGGTTTGTCTTTCGTCTTCTCCCGGATCTCGCCCGCGAGCGCGAGCAGCTTCCAGTAGTCGGGATTGCGCAGCAGCTCGCCCGAGCTGCCGCCCGGGCCGCGGGTGACGGAGCGCAAGGGCCGATGGGGAAAGTCGCCGGAGAGGCGCGGCTCGATGGTGCGGACCTGCAGCGGCTCGCTCGCGGCGACGAGGGCGCGGCGATCGTCGCGGCCGGTGAACCGCTCCCGAAGCGGCTCCCGAAAGACGACGACCAGAACCGCCGCCGCGGCGACCGTGGAGGCGAGTGCGAGAAGGCCCGCGAAAGGACGCCGGTCAAAGCGGGGGTTGATGACCGGCGCCCCAGCGGCCGGCGTCTCACTTTCGTGAAACTCCGACGCGCTCTGAAAGACTGCGTAGCACTCCTCGCAACTCGCCATGTGCTCGATCACCTGGCGGCGGGTTTCGGGGTCGAGGCGCCCGTCGATGAAAGCGGCCAGCGTCTCGTCCGACGGGAAGTCCTGATGGTTCGACTTCATTTCGACAGCCGGCTTTCGCCGCTCCCGTTCACATCCCCGCCTGCTACGTGAGTGGGACCGTCAGGCTTTTTTCCCGGGTCGGGCGCCAAGATTCCTACGCGAACCTCCTGATCGCCGCGATTCAGCATCTCCTGAATGTCGTCACGACTCACCCCCGCCTCCTCGAGCAGCTTCCTCATGGCCTTGAAGTGCTTCTGGAGACGTTTGTAGATCCTCTTAGGGTCGATACGCAACCGCTCCGCGATCTCCGGCACCAGCATCGCGTCGCGGAAACGCATCCGCAGCATGAGGCGATCCTCGGCCGGCAGGCTCTCGGTGAAGCGGTCGATCGCCCCGGCCGCGGCGCGCGCGGTCTCCACCCTTTCGGGCGCCGAGAGACGCTCATCCCTCTCGATGGCGATGGAAAGCTCGCCGGTCAGCTCATCGGAGACGAGGACCGGGCGCGGAGGACGGGGCGGCAGCCGGACGTAGTACTCCTCGAGCTGGCGCTTCGTGGCTCGGGCGTCGCCGGTCGTCAGCATCTCGACCGCTTCGTTGAAGGTCAGGCCGTCGCGCGTGATGAGCCGCTCGAGTGCGACCGCCACCGGCCCGAGCCGGATCGCTTCCGCCGACGCGCGCCATTTGCCGCGCTGCTCGTCGAGCGCTTGATAGTGCAGCCGCTTGATGACGGTGGTGAGGTACGTGGAGAGGGTGGAGCGTCCCTCGTATTTCCGAAGGATCGCGTAGTCGTTCTCAATCAGCTTGTACTTCACGTCGGCCGTGAAGTCGGCCGCGTCATCCGCGGAGAGGCCCGCGCGCGCTGCTGTATGCGCACAGATCCGCTCGACGAGCTTCAGGTTGTCGAGAAAGAGTTCTTCCGGACGCGGCATGGCTCCGTCACTCCAACGACATTCAATTGTTGATCGACCGATTGCTGAAGAAGGGAATTGCGGACGGGAGTCTAGCAGGAAGTGCGGCGACTGACGAATGGGACTGACAGGACAGCTGCCGCCAGCGATCAGCCTCTTGTCCTATCCGTCCCATAGGTCCGATTCGTCGTGTTCGTCCCACCGGTCTCATTCAGATCGCATCCACGTCTTGACAACCTCCGACTTTAGACTTAGTCTAAACGCAGCATGACGAAACACGACTCCTCCGAGATGCTCCGCGAGCACGACATTCAGCCGTCGGCGCAGCGCGTCGCGGTGGCCGAGTACGTCCTGCACACCGGAGAGCATCCTTCCGCCGACGTGGTGTGGAAGCGCGTCAAGGAGCGCTTCCCCTGGATCTCACGGGCCACGGTCTACAACACGCTGAACCTTTTCGTGGAGAAGGGCCTGCTGCGCAGGCTCCAGCTCGCGGAGGACAGCGTGGTGTTCGACCCGAAGCTCGACAACCACCATCACTTCATCGATGAACAGACCGGCCAGATCCACGACATCGCGTGGGACAAGGTGCAGGTCTGCAACATCGAAGCGATGCGCGGCTACGAGATCCACGACTACATGGTCGTCATGCGCGGCGTCCGGAAAACGCGCCGGTAACCCTCACATCCATACACACACTGTTTCACCACCACAAAAGGAGAAAGCATCACGATGTTGACCGTTGGCGATAAGTTCCCCCAGTTCACTGCCCAGGCAAACGTTTCGCGCGAGAAGGGCAAAGAGTTCAAGACTGTCTCGAACAAAGACTACGCGGGGAAGTGGCTCGTTTTCTACGCATACCCGAAGGACTTCACGTTCATCTGCCCGACGGAGATCGTCGAGTTCGGCAAGCACACGCAGGACTTCGCCGACCGTGACGCGGTCGTCCTTGGCGGCTCCACCGACAACGAGTTCTCCCACCTCGCGTGGCGCAATGCCCACGCCGATCTCGCCGATCTCCCGACCCCGCTGGTGCACATCAACCCGACGCTCGCGAACGAGCTCGGCATCATCCACAAAGAGGGCGGCGTCGCGCTGCGCGTGACGTTCGTCGTCGATCCGGAAGGCACCATTCGCTCCGTCAGCGCCTACGACCTCTCGGTCGGCCGCAACGTCGGCGAAGTGCTCCGCACCCTCGACGCGCTGCAGACGGACGAGCTCTGCCCCTGCAACTGGCAGAAGGGCGAAGACACCATCAAGGTGGCGTAACCATGGGCGCCGTCGAAGAGCTCCGCGCCTCCATTCCCGAAGCGGCGCGCGACATCAAACTGAATCTGCAGAGCGTTCTGCAGCCCGGGGCTCTGACGCCGGCGCAGCGGTGGGGCGTGGGGCG